>NZ_UZWD01000047.1 GCF_900631955.1 Devosia equisanguinis
ACCACCCACCGCTCGTCACCCTCGGGCGAAGACCCGAGGGCTCTGCACTTCGCGATATCGCCACAAGCAAGACCCCTCGGCTCAAGACCGAGGGTGACGTCCGGTGAAAACCGTCTCGGCCCAGCCCCACTGAAGTGCAGCAGGTTCACCGCCCCTGCCCCAGATCACACTTCCGGCACCGCTTTCTGTTTTTTAACTCTTTGGTGACCATAAAGGCGGCAAAGGGAAGTTCGGCTGGCTGCTTGTCCCGCAGGGGACCGGATTGCCGGGCATTTCTCTTAATTTTGACAGATTCCGACCCCATCGCCTTCCGCACTGGGGTCGGGCGCTTGAGCCGGGCCGAAAAGGATCACTTCATGGAAGCCATGGATGCAGTGGGAGCAGCCGCTCCACATGCGGACCTCTCCATCTGGGGGCTGTTCTGGGCCGCCGACATCGTCGTGAAGTCGGTGATGCTCGGCCTGCTCGCGGCCTCGATCTGGTGCTGGTCCATCATCGTCGACAAGTCCATTTCCTACCGGCGGATGAAGGCGGAGATGAACCGCTTCGAGCGCACCTTCTGGTCCGGCCAGTCGCTGGAAGAGCTTTACCAGCAGCAGGCAGAAAAGCCCTCGGGGGGCCTCGGCGCCGTCTTCGTCGCCGCGATGAAGGAATGGAAGCGCAGCCACGAGCAGAACGCGGCCAGTTTCGTGGGCATGCAGCAGCGCCTCGACAAGGTGCTCGATGTCGCCATCGCGCGTGAAAGCGAATATCTCGAGAAAAATCTCGGCTTCCTGGCCACGGTCGGCTCAGCCGGTCCCTTTATCGGCCTTTTCGGCACGGTCTGGGGCATCATGAACGCCTTCACCAATATCGCGGCCTCCTCCGACACCAATCTGGCCGTCGTCGCCGGCCCGATCGCCGAAGCCCTGTTCGCCACCGCCATTGGCCTCGTGGCCGCCATTCCGGCCGTTATCGCCTATAACAAGCTCTCCTCCGATGCCGGCAAGATGATCGGTCGGCTCGAAGGCTTTGCCGACGAATTCTCTACCATTCTCAGCCGCCAGCTCGAAGCCAGGAGCCGCTGACATGGGCATGGGTGTTTCATCGGGCGGAGGGGGCGGCGGTGGCCGCCGTCGGCGCCGCAAGAGAAACGCGGTGATGAGCGAGATCAACGTGACGCCGATGGTCGACGTCATGCTGGTGCTGCTGATCATCATGATGGTGGCCGCCCCGATGATGACCTCGGGCGTGCCCATCGACCTGCCGCGCACCGCCGCCAGCGAAATGCCGAGCCAGACCCGGCCGATCACCGTCGCGGTCACGCCCGAAGGCACGCTGTTCATCGACGAGACCCCGGTCACCGAACAGACCCTGGTCTCGGCCATGAGCGAATTGGCCACCCCGGAAGACCGCATCTTCCTGCGCGGCGACACCACCGCCAATTACGGCACTGTCATGCGCGTCATGGGCCTGCTCTCGGCCGCCGGCTATACCAAGATCGGGCTCGTCACCGAGCGTGAGCGATAGGCCGGCACGACATGCGCACCGGCCTCACCGTATCGATATCCGCACACGTGCTGTTGATTGCTCTCGGCCTGCTCAATCTGGGCTGGACCGAGCCGCTGCAGCCCAGTGTCGAGTCGATCTCGGTCGATCTGGTGCCGATCGAGGAATACACCAATATCCGCATGGGCCAGCTCGATAGCGAGGCGGTGGAAACCAATACCCCCTCCGTGGTCGAAAGCGACCAGCCGCCCGAACTGGCGCAGCCCACCGGCAATACCGAACAGGACCAGGTGACACCCTCGCCGGCCGATGTGCCGACGCCCCAGCCGGTGACCGAACAGGCCCCCGAGCCCGCGCCGCAGCCTGAGCCGACCCCCGAACCGACGCCTGAGCCGGAACCAACCCCGGAACCCGAGCCCACGCCCGAGCCGACGCCAACACCGCAGCCGCAGCCCGAACCTGCGCCCGAGCCGACACCCGAACCGGTGCGCGTCGCCCCGGTGCCGATGACGCGCCCGCAGCTGCCCGAGCCCACGCCGACTCCAGAACCGACCCCGACGCCAGAACCGACCCCCACGCCGACGCCCGCTCCGACTCCGGCGCCGACACCTGAGCCCCCGCCCGAGCCGACGCCCCCCCCTGAGCCGCCACCCCCCCCGGAAACCCCGAGCGTCGCTGCCCCGCTGCCAGCCGCACGGCCGAGCAATCTGGCGCAGTTGCGCCAGCAATTCGCCGCCGCCGAAGCCGAGCGCAAGAAGCGTGAGGAAGAAGAGCGCCGTCGCCAGGCCGCTGCCCAGCAGACCCAGACCCAGGGCAGCACGCCGACGCCGCGCCCAGGCCCGACCGCGCCCAATGCCAGCCAGGCCGACGATATCGCCGCCTTGATCAACAATGCGCCCACCACCGGCGGCACCACCGGCCAGGGCGGCTCACCCACCCTGGGCGACACCACCGGAACATCCGCCCGTCTCAGCCGTTCGGAAATCGACGGGCTGGTGGGCCAGATCAAGAACTGCTGGAACCTGCTGCCCAGCGATCTCAATTCGGGCATGACCGTGCGTCTGATGGTGAGCCTTAATCGCGACGGGTCGGTCAATGGCACGCCGCAGATCATCTCCGCCGATCCGTCCCCGGCCGGTGGCCAGATCGCCCGCGCCGCCCAGCGCGCCGTCATGAGCTGCGGCCCCTATACCCTCTCCGCCAACGCTTATGACGAGTGGCGGCAAATCGATGTTGAACTGCGACCCTGACCTTGAATTTGCCCGTTTGCCGGCCTTGATTGGCGCAAACGGCCAGACCGGAGAAAACACAAGATGACCCTGCTTTCCCGACGCAACGCGCTCAAACTTGGCCTCGCTGGCGGCGCCCTATTGGCCACCTCGTCCTGGTCGATGGCGCAGCTGCGCATCGTCGTCGAAGGCGCCAATTTCCAGCCGATGCCGATCGCCATCCCCAATTTCGCCTCGGCCGATCCCAATTTCGGCAAGGAAATCGCCGAGATCGTGCGCAACAATCTGCGCCGCTCCGGCCTGTTCCTGCCGCTCGATCCGGCCTCGCTGCCGGTGCAGGTGGGCGACGTCAACAACACGCCCGATTTCGCCACCTGGCGCACCGCCAATGTTGATGCCCTGGTCATGGGCGCCGTCGAGCGCGGCGGCCAGATTTCGGCTTCAGTGCGCGTCTGGGATACCCAGCAGGCCAGCCAGGTCGTCGGCAAGAGCTACAATACCGATCCCAATTCGGCCCGCCGCATCGCCCACCAGGTCTCCGACGCCATCTATGAGCAGCTGACCGGCGGCTCCGGCTATTTCGATACCCGCGTCATCTATGTCGCCGAAAGCGGCCCCAAGGCCAATCGCGTGCGGCGCCTGGCCATCATGGACCAGGACGGCGCCAATGCGCAGTACCTCACCGATGGCTCCTCCATGGCCCTCACCCCGCGCTTCTCCCCGCGCGGCGACATGGTCACCTATATGAACTTTGCCGATGGCAATCCACAGGTCTATCTCCTGCAGCTGGCCACCGGCCGTCAGCAGCGCCTGGCCTCGGTCGGCGCCATGACCTTCGCTCCGCGCTTCTCGCCCGATGGCAGCACCGTCGCCTTCTCGGTCGAACAGGGCGGCGCCACCAATATCTATTCGGTGGGCACCGGCGGCGGCCAGCCCCTGCAGCTGACCTCGGGCGCGGCTATCGATACCGGCCCCTCCTATTCGCCCGATGGCAGCCGCATCGTCTTTGAAAGCGACCGCGGCGGCTCGCCCCAGATTTATATGATGGGTGCCGGCGGCGGTAACGCGCAGCGCGTCAGCTTCGGCCAGGGCAGCTATTCCACTCCGGTCTGGTCCCCCAAGGGCGACCTCATCGCCTTCACCCGCCAGTCCGGCGGCCAGTTCCACATCGGCATCATGAACCCCGACGGCTCGGGAGAGCGCCTGCTCTATTCCAGCTTCCACGCCGAAGGCCCCACCTGGGCGCCCAATGGTCGCGTCATCATGTTCTTCCAAGATCCGGGCGGCAATGACGGTCCGCGCCTGATGAGCGTCGACATCTGGGGCCGCAACGCCATCACCATCCCCACCGAAACCTACGCCTCCGACCCCGCCTGGTCCGGCCTGCGCAGCTAAGCGCACGGCAGGTCACACAAACGCGATGGTACTCCTCCCCCTCCTTCAGGGGGAGGTGGGGTGGGGGTGTGCAGCACTCTCAAACCCACCTTCTTGGCAGGCATGGGGTAGTGCTAGGTCTTGTCATGCGCCTTCGCACCCCTCCCCCCATCCGTCACGCAGGATTGACGATGCATCCGCCCGCCGCTGCGTTATGATCCAACGAAACGCTCAGGGAGTTGGTCAATGCAGATGTCGCGCAGGGGATTTATGGTGGCCGGGGCCGCGAGCCTGGCTCTTTCGGCATTGGCGCTTTCCCGCCGGCCCGATGCCGTTATGGCCAGCGAAAATGATTTTCCCTTCAAGCTGACCGACGCGGAATGGCAGGTCAAGCTCTCGCCCCAGGCCTATGACGTGCTGCGCCACGAAGGCACCGAGCGCCCCTTTACCTCGACGCTCAACACCGAAAAGCGCGCCGGCATCTTCCATTGCGCCGGCTGCGATCAGGCGCTCTTCGACTCCACCACCAAATTCGACAGCGGCACCGGCTGGCCCAGCTTCTACGATTTCATTCCGGCCAGTATCGGCACTTCGGTCGATACCAGCTACGGCATGACCCGCACCGAGGTGCATTGCTCCAATTGCGGCGGCCACCAGGGCCATGTCTTCAACGATGGCCCGGCCCCGACCGGCCTGCGCTATTGCATCAATGGGGTGGCGCTCAGTTTCGTGGCGGCTTGACGCATTGCACAATGCGCGCCAATGGCGATATGGCTGGGCAAATCCCGCCAAGCACCAGACTCATGAAACTCACCATCATCCAGACCGGCGACGTGCCGGAGCCGCTGCGCCCCACTTACGGGCCCTATTACCAGATGTTCGAGCGCATGTTCGACGCGGCCCGTCCCGGCTTCACCTATGAGATGGTGACCAGCTATGACGGCAATGCTTTGCCCGATCCATCCCAGCTGGAAGGCATCGTCATCACCGGCTCTGCCGCCGGCGTTTATGACGACCTGGACTGGCTCGAACCGCTGCGCAATTTCATCCGCTCGGCCTATGCCGCCAAAACACCGATGCTCGGCATCTGTTTCGGCCACCAGATCATGGCCGATGCGCTGGGCGGCGATGTGCGCAAATCCGAAAAGGGCTGGGGCCTCGGACGCCACGATTATCATGTCGTGAGCCGCCCCGGCTTCATGGCCGACGCCCCCGAAACCCTCAGCGTCGCCTGTTCACATCAGGACCAGGTGATTGGCACCCCGCCTGAGGCCGAGGTCATCCTCGCCTCCGATTTCACCCCCAATGCCGGCCTCTTGTATCGCAGCGGCCGCGCCCTCAGCTTCCAGCCGCATCCGGAATTCGACGAGCCCTATGCCAGGGCATTGGCCGAACTGCGCCGTGGGCGGGCCCCGGACACTGTCGTCGCAACCGCCGAAAGCTCCTTCACCAAGGCGTCGGACAGTGCGCGCATGGGCGGCTATTTGGCGCAGTTTTTTGCCGACGCGGCGGCCTCGACGGTAAAACTGCCTTAACGATACGGGGAGCAGTGTTGGCGCCGAAATCGAACAGTCGAGCGTCAACAATGCGACTTTTCCAGACCCTTTCCATTCCCGGAAAGCTCGTCGCCGCCTTTCTGGTCTTCGGCATTCCGGTGGTCATCTTCGGCGGCCTGGCGCTCCATGCGCTGTTCCAGGCCGGGCAGACCACCGCCATGGCCATGCTGATGGTGGCCGGCGCCGCTGCGGCCTTGGGCTGTCTCAGCGTCTTCCTCCTGTTCCAGCGCCTCGTCGCCGCGCGCCTGCGCACCCTTGTCGGCATTACCGGGTCCCTGGCCGCGGGCGACACCGCTGTCGCCATCCCGCCCCAGACGCTCAATGACGAATTGACCGTCATGTTCGAGGCCTTCGAACGCTTCCGCTCGGCCCTGCTCGAACAGCAGGCCCTCGTAGAGGCCGATCGCCAGCACAATGCCGAAACCGGCCAGCGCCGCCGCGCCGCCGATCGGCTGACCGAAGAGCTTCAGTCCACCATTCGCGCCGTCATGCAGGGCGATCTCTCCCGCCGCGTCGCCGGCGACTACGAGCAGGCCGAACTGCGTCAACTGGCCGGCGAGGTCAATGCGCTCCTGACCGCCATGGACCAGGGCCTGACCGGCACCGGCCACGTCCTCTCCGCTCTTGCCCGCGCCGACCTCTCGCAGCGCGTCACCGGCGATTTTACCGGCGCTTTCGCCGCTTTGCGCGACAATACCAATGCCGTGGCCGACCGGCTTGCCCGCGTCATGGGCGATCTGCAGACCACCTCGCACCGGCTCAAGACCGCCACCGGCGAAATCCTTGCGGGCTCAAACGACCTGTCCGAACGCACCAGCCGCCAGGCCGCCATGGTCGAAGAAACCACCGCCACCGTCGAACAGTTGGCGACCACCGTGGGCGCCAATGCCACCCGCGCTGAGGATGCCAATCGTTCGGTGGTCGACGCCTCGCGTATCGCCGTCGAGAGCGGCAAGGCCATGGATGCGGCCAAGCGCGCCATGGAGCAGATTTCCACCTCTTCGGCAAAAATCTCCAACATTATCGGGCTGATCGACGACATTGCCTTCCAGACCAATCTGTTGGCCCTCAATGCCTCGGTGGAAGCCGCCCGCGCCGGAGAAGCCGGCAAGGGCTTTGCCGTGGTCGCCGTCGAAGTTCGTCGCCTCGCCCAGAGCGCAGCCGGCGCCTCCGCCGAAATCAAGCAGCTGATCGACATCTCGGCCGGCGAAGTGCAATCCGGCACCCAGGTTGTCCTGCAGATCGCCGAGCGCATCGCCGCCCTCAACAGCTCGGTCACCCAGAGCGCTACCCTGATCGGCCAGATCACCGCCGCCAGCCGCGAACAGGCCGTCTCGATCGACGAGGTCAGTGTCGCCGTCCGCCAGATGGACGAGATCACCCAGCACAATGCCGCGCTGGTCGAACAAACCAACGCCGCCATCGAGCAGACCGAAGCGCAAGCCAGCGAACTCGACCGCATCGTCGCCGTGTTCAAGCTGGATGGCAGCCCGGCACAGGCACAACGCCGCGCAGCATGAGTTCTCAACCCGGACACGATGCAGCTTTTCCCCCTTGAGCGGGAGTGTTCCCTCTTGGCGAATTGATAACAGATGTCTGTGCTCTTTCGCCTCCCTCCCCCTTGAGGGGAGGGATTGAGGGTGGGGGTCTATCAGTGGATTGCTAACAACACCCGCGCCGGCCATCCCCTCAAGGAGAAGGGGGCCGGCTGGTGCTTTTGGCATCATATTTCCCAGTACTCAACGCGGCTCCTCCCCATCCTTCAGGGGGAGGTTGGGTGGGGGTGTGCAACAGGCTCAAACCCAAATGCAATAACCCTGCCCCCAAAGGCCTCGGCGCGATGACGCCGCCAACAGGACCTGAAACCGTCTATCCCCC
The DNA here is from genome assembly GCF_900631955.1 of Devosia equisanguinis. Taxonomy (GTDB): domain Bacteria; phylum Pseudomonadota; class Alphaproteobacteria; order Rhizobiales; family Devosiaceae; genus Devosia; species Devosia equisanguinis. Next base: position 7,526 of record NZ_UZWD01000047.1, read on the forward strand.
CGCCAGCCGCGCTCGCAATTCTGCCGGCAGCCGCGCCGCGCCGCCTTCGGTGCGGATCGACACCACCACCACCTTGGCCTTGGTCAGCACCTGACCATCCCGCAAGATGCCCTGCGCCAGCGTCAGCCGCACCCCGGTCATGGCCACGACCTCGGTGGTCACCTCCAACAGGTCATCGATCCGCGCCGCGGCGACGAAATCGATCTCCATCGACCGCACCGCAAAGGCCAGACCCTGCCCCGCCAGTTCGGAATGATGCACGCCGAGATCGCGCAAAAACTCGGTGCGCCCGCGCTCGAAGAATTTCAGATAGGCCGCGTGATAGACGTTCCCGGAAAAATCGGTGTCTTCGTAATAGATGCGGATAGGGAAGCGGTGGATGGTCACGACATCTCCCGCTCGTCATGCACGACATGCACCGGATTTCCCGGCTGTTGCCGCAAAAATTCCGGCAGCCAGGGAGGCAGCAGGTTGACGGTTTCGAGCGCGTCGCCGGCAAGCGGCACCCAGGAGAACTGCAGCTCGTGCCCTTCGTCCTGCCGCACCAGCCAGGGTGATTGCCCGTTCGGCCCCTGCCCGGGAAGGACTGCCGCATAGAAAAACCCCAGCTCGTGATAGGCCTCGCCCCGCCCGGCATAAAAGCTCTCTGACGTCGCCAGCAGCGGCCCGACCACCCCTGGCATATCCAGCTCCTCGGCGATCTCCCGGCCCAGCGCCACCGCGCTGGCCTCGCCCATTTCGACGCGCCCGCCGGGCAGCATCACATAGTGATCGTCATCCTCGCGACAGACCAGCACATGCCCATCCACCACGATCACTGCCGCGACGCGGTAGTTGAAGGTCGTCCCCTCAATCGGAAAACTGATCACCTGGCGGCTCATTCCTCGCCCTCCTCGAACAGGCTCGACTGGATGCCGACAAAGCCTTGCGGCACCACTTTGCCCATATGTTGAAATGCGATCGAGGTCAGCATGCGGCCGCGCGGGGTGCGCTGGATGAACCCCTGCTGCAACAGATAGGGCTCGACGATTTCCTCGATGGCGTCGCGCGGTTCGCTCAGCGCCGCCGCAATGGTCTCGATTCCCACCGGTCCGCCATTGTAGAAATCGGCAATGGTGGTGAGATAGCGCCGGTCCAGCTGGTCGAGGCCCCGCGCATCGACATCGAGCCGGATCAGCGCCTTGTCGGCAATGGCGCTGTTCACTTCCCTGGCCCCGTCCACCTGGGCAAAATCGATCACACGTCGCAACAGGCGCCCGGCGATACGGGGCGTCCCTCGCGAGCGACGGGCGATTTCCATCGCGCCATCGGCCGCCATCGGCATGCCCAGGAGCCGTGCCCCGCGCGTCACGATCTGCACCAGTTCCTCGGGCGTATAGAAATTGAGCCGCACCGGAATGCCGAAACGGTCGCGCAGCGGCGTGGTCAAGAGGCCCGCGCGCGTCGTCGCCCCCACCAGGGTAAACTTTGCCAGATCGATGCGTACCGAGCGCGCCGCCGGGCCCTCGCCGATGATCAGGTCGAGCTGAAAATCCTCCATCGCCGGATAGAGCACTTCCTCGATTGCCGGATTGAGCCGGTGGATTTCGTCGATGAACAGCACATCGCGTTCCTCGAGATTGGTCAGCAGCGCGGCGAGGTCCCCCGCCTTGGCGATCACCGGGCCGGAGGTAGCGCGAAAACCGACGCCCAGCTCCTTGGCGATGATCTGTGCCAAAGTGGTCTTGCCCAGCCCGGGCGGGCCGACGAACAACACATGGTCGAGCGCTGCCCCGCGCTGCTTGGCCGCCTGGATGAACACTTCCAGATTAGCCCGCGCCGCCGCCTGGCCGACGAAATCGGCAAAACCGGACGGCCGCAGCGAGACATCGAGATTATCGTCGCGTCCGGCGGATGCGGAAGTAAGAGAGGTCACGAAAAAGTCTCCGCTGCCGTCATGCCGGCCAGCGCCTGGGCATCATGATCGAAAGTAACTGTGGTGGAGCAGCCTGCCCGCAAATTGGTTGCTGCGATCAGTGCATCTGCCAGGTCGCATCTGGCATTTTCTGCCTCATACAGACATTGCTCGACCAAAGCCGCTGACTCGATGAGGAAGTCTTCGCTACGCAAAAGGCCACGACAGGCCCTAAATACATCGGATTTCGGCCACCGCTTGAGTTTGGTGAGCACCCAAACCAATTCAACCAGCGCGACCAGGGATATATGGATGGGATGATGTTCAGCTGCCGTTATTATGCGGCGGGCAATTTCCGATTGAAGGGGATCATCCCGCGTCAGAAACCGCACCAGCACATTGGTATCAACGCCCAGCACGAATACGCTCGTCTTCTTCGGCCAGTGCCGCGGCATAAGCCTCATCTTCTTGCCCAACCGTCATGGCATGATCGCCCGGCCGATGCAAAATGCCATAGAGATCTTCTGCTCGGACAGTGCGTGGCATCAGCACATAACGATTGCCGTCCTTGATAATATCGACCTTATCGCCGGGCTGAAGCCCCAAATCTTCCCGGACATCCTTGGGCAAGGTCATCTGCCCCTTGCTCGTTAGTGTCGCAGTTGCCATTGCAGCCTCCATTCCTTACTTTTAAAATTTAGTAAGGAAACACACCAAAAACAAGGATCACTGGCTCAATTCCCGCAGGCCCAGCCGGATCAGCTTTTCTGTCGCCGTGTCGTCGCCCTCCTTGGCCACCACCCGCGCGACAGCAGCTGAGGCCTGGGCACTGGAATAGCCCAGATTGGTGAGGGCCGAGACCGCGTCGGCAATATTGCCCGAGGCCACGCCCTCGCCCAGCGCCGCCTGCAGGCCCAGCGTGTCGGCATCCACCGCGCCGATGGCGGGCACCTTGCCCTTGAGTTCGGTGACGATGCGGGTCGCCAGTTTCGGACCCACCCCATTGGCACGACCCACCATGGCCTTGTCCTGCAGGGCGACAGCACTCGACAGCGCGGACGGCGACATCACCGACAAAATCGCCAGCGCCACGCGCGCCCCGACCCCCTGCACCGTGGTCAGAAGAGTGAACCAGCTCTTTTCCGCCTCATTGGCAAAGCCATAAAGCCGGATCATATCCTCGCGCACGATGGTCTCGATGAACACTACCCCTGCCTCGCCCACCCGTGGCAAGGCCTGCAGAGTACGCGAGGAGCAATGCACCTCGTAACAGACCCCGCCGCAATCGATCAGCACCCAGTCATCGCCAAAGCTGTCCACCAGACCCTTGAGCTTGCCGATCATGCCAAGGCCCTCATTCTTGCCGCCGAAACCCGGTGATGCGCGTGACAGATGGCGATTGCCAGCGCGTCGGCGGCGTCAGCGCCCTTGATGACGGCACTGGGCAAAAGCGTCTTGACCATCAGCGCCACCTGGTTTTTCTCGGCATGGCCGGTCCCCACCACCGATTTCTTGACCAGGTTAGCGGCATACTCGGCCACCAGCATGCCGCGCAGCGCCGGGGTCACCAGCGCCACCCCGCGCGCCTGCCCCAGGATCAGCGCCGAGCGGGCCCCGGCATTGACGAAAGTCTCTTCCACGGCCGCCTCATCGGGCGAAAATTCGTCGAGCACGCCGTTGATCCCCACCGCCAGCACCGCCAGCCGTTCCGCCAGCGCGCCATCCACCGGCGGGGTCAGCGTACCGCCGGCCACGAAGCGCAGGCGATTATCCACAGCTTCGATGATCCCCCAGCCGCAGCGGCGCAATCCGGGGTCGATACCGATGATTCGAACAGCTTTGCTCATGCTCTACCTTGTACGCAGCCTTGGGCAACATACCAGCGTCAAAGTGAACAAATGAGCAACAAACCGTCAGCCGGTCTCGGTCATTCAAATTTTACCAACTGGGAAAACCCATCCTTCACGAGACAGCGCCTACCGTCCGCGCGGGAATGCAGGGGCAAATAGTCATGATTTCGGGGCCGAACTCCAGGCTTTCGCGGCACGCATGGATGCGAATAGCCCGCTTCACAGGGCTGATCTTGGCGGCCTCTGTCGCCGGTTCGATCATCCTCACCAATGTATTCATGGAAATGTTCTCGGAAGGCATCAACCTTCAGGGATTGCTTGTCGCCATCACCATGCCCATCGTCCTGGGCGGCCCCATCCTGCTGCTGCTGTTCCACAAGCAGGAGCAATTGCATCATGCCAATGCGCAATTGCAGCAGATGGCCACCATCGACTGGCTGACCTCCTGCCTCAATCGCGGCGCCTTTACCGCCGAAGTGTCCCGCCGCCTGCGCTTTGCCACCTGGCAAGGCGCGCTCTTCGTCATCGACGTCGATCACTTCAAGGCCATTAACGACAAGCACGGCCATGACCGCGGCGACGATGCCCTGCGGCTGATCGCCGATGCCATTACCCGCGCTGCCGGCGAGCGCGCACTGATCGGCCGCCTGGGCGGCGAGGAGTTTGGCGTGTTCCTGCCCAACACAACCGAAGACAAAAGCCGCAGCATCGCCGAGAACATTCGCGATGCCGTGGCCGATGTCGCCTTCATCGTCTCGGGCGCGCGCTGCGCTCTCTCGGTCAGCATTGGCGGCGCCAGCTTCGCCGGCAATTCCGATTTCCGCGCCCTTTATCGCCTGGCCGACGATCAGCTCTACCTGGCCAAGAATGCGGGGCGCGATCGCGTGGCCCTGTGGTCGGCGGCGTGACGACCTCCCCTGACGAGACCAGCCGCACGTCATGCCCCGCGGAACGCCCCGGGGCATGGTCACTTTCGTTTGGATAGGTCGGCCCTGATGCAAACACCACATAAGTCAGGCCTGCAGACCTGGGCTCAAGTCGCCGAATGGACCCTTTTAGGCACGTTTGTCTGTGCAATCGTTTCCATAGCCGTCAACCTCACCCTGTTTCAGGGCCTCGACAATGACGCGCGCCTGCGCGCCCTGGTCAGCGCCGTGCTGCTGCCCGTCATATTTGCTTTCCCGCTCTTTCTCTATCTCGGCTTGAAGGTACGCGATCTGGAGAGTGTCAATCGGCGGCTGAGCTTCATCGCCCGCACCGACAGCCTCACCTCCTGCCTCAATCGCGGCGCCTTCACCGCCCGCATCGAGGCGCTCCTCGCCGAGGCGCCGGAAAACTTCTCCGGCGCGCTGCTGATGATCGATGCCGACAACTTCAAGGCGATCAACGATGCCTATGGCCACGCCATGGGCGACGAGGCGCTGACCATTATCGCCCGCTCCATTCGCGCCGCTCTGCGCACGGGCGATCTGGTGGGCCGCATGGGGGGCGAGGAGTTCGCGGTATTCCTGCCAAAGGTCGATGAGCGCCAGGCCGCCCGCATTGCCGAGCGCATCCGCCACTGCGTCAACACCGCCGATTTCAACCCCGAGGGTCGCGCCCATCCCCTCTCGGTCAGCGTCGGTGGCGCGGCCTTCGAGGATCGCACCAGTTTCTCGGCCCTGTTCCGCATTGCCGATCGCCAGCTTTATGGGGCCAAAAAGGCCGGGCGCAATTTTGCCGCCATCGTGCATGTGGGCGACGCACCCGACATCGCCCTGCGCCAGCACGCATGAAAAAGGGCGGCCGGAGCCGCCCTGATATCGTCGGCAAGGCCGGGCGCCTCAGCCCGCCAGCTTGGCCGCGTCTTCATCGCTCATGTCGAAGTTCGAATAGACGTTCTGCACGTCATCGTCTTCTTCGAGCGTATTGATCAGCTTCATCAGGGTCGCACCCTTTTCCGCATCGATCGGGGTGACGTTCTGCGGCTTCCAGATCGCCTTGACCGACTCGGCCTCCCCCAGCACCGCTTCGAGCGCCGAGGCCACTTCGGCCATCGCCTCGAAGGAGGTGTAGATATAATGGCCCTCGTCGTCGCTCTCGACATCGTCGGCGCCGGCTTCGATCGCCGCTTCCATCACCTTGTCTTCCGAACCGACCGCGGCCGGATAGGTGATTTCGCCGACGCGATCGAACATGAAGCCGACCGAGCCGGTTTCACCCAGCGCGCCGCCATTCTTGGAGAAATAGGAGCGCACATTCGAGGCGGTGCGGTTGCGGTTGTCGGTCAGTGCCTCGACGATGACGGCCACGCCGCCGGGGCCATAGCCCTCATAGCGGATTTCGTCATAGTTCTCGGCATCGCCACCGGCGGCCTTCTTCACGGCGCGCTCGATATTGTCCTTGGGCATGGACTGGGCACGAGCATTGGTGATGGCCAGGCGCAGGCGCGGATTGAACGCCGGATCGGGCTGACCCATCTTGGCGGCAACGGTAATTTCGCGGGCGAGCTTGGAAAAGATCTTCGAACGGATCGCGTCCGACTTGCCCTTGCGGTGCATGATGTTCTTGGCGTGGGAATGGCCAGCCATGTGTCCCTCGATGGGTAAATTTCTGAAATCGGGCCGCTTATAGGGGCTGGACGCGCAAAAATAAAGCGCCCGCCCCGCGGCGTGATCGCGGAACGGGCGCTTGTCAGGGCGGAAAAATCAGCCCGGATCGTGCTTGTTCCAGATGCTCTGGTCGATCTTGCCGCTGAGTTCGGGATAGTCGGCGGCATGGAACAGTGGTTCCTTTCCGGCTTTCCTCTGATTGGTATAGTCCCGCGTCAGCTTCACCACCGTGCCCGAGAGCAGCACAATGGCGATGAGGTTGACCGTTGCCATCAACCCCATGGACGCATCAGCGGCGTTGAACACTGTCGCGACGCTCTCATAGGCACCCCAGATCACCATGCCCAAAACCCCGATACGCAGCGCCGTCAGCCCTGGCAGATTGCCAATTCGGAGGAAGGTCATGGCATTTTCGGCATAGGAGTAATTGCCGATGATCGAGGTGAAGGCGAAGAACAGGATGGCGATGGCAATGAAATATTGCCCCGCCCCGCCAATATGCACGCTCATCGCCGCCTGCGTCAGCGGCGTGCCGGTCAATTCGCTGCCCGGCACCATGACGCCAGAGAGCAGGATCATCAGCGCCGTTGCCGTACAGATCAGAATGGTGTCGATGAAGACGCCCAGTGCCTGAACGAAACCCTGCGAGGACGGATGGTGCGGATCAGGCGTCGCCACGGCGGCGATATTGGGCGCCGAGCCCATGCCCGCCTCGTTGGAAAACAGTCCGCGCTTGACGCCATTGAGCAAGGCCCCCGCAATGCCACCGCCCGCCGCATCGAGCCCGAAGGCGCTTTGCACGATATGGCCGAGCATGCCGGGGACTTCCCCGATATGGATTATCACCACATAGAGCGCCACCAGCAGATAGATCACTGCCATGAACGGCACGATGATTTCGGCCACCCGCGCGATCTGCTTGATGCCCCCGAAAATCACCACTGCGGTCAACAAGGCCAGCCCCACCCCGACCCAGAGCTTGTCGAAGCCGAAGGCGCCCTGGAAGGCATCGGCGATCGAATTGGCCTGCACCGCGTTAAAGACGAGACCGAAGGCCAGGATCAGGCAGACCGAGAAGATCGCCCCGGCCCAGGGCGCGCCGAGGCCCTTGGCGATGTAAAAGGCCGGCCCACCGCGATATTCACCATTGTCGTTCTTGGTCTTATAGAGCTGGGCCAGCGTCGATTCCGAATAGGCGGTGGCCATGCCCACCAGCGCCACCATCCACATCCAGAAGATTGCGCCGGGTCCACCCAAATAGAGCGCCACCGCAACGCCGGCGAGATTACCCGTCCCGACGCGCGACGCCAAGGAGGTGCACAGCGCCTGGAATGGGGTGATCCCGGCGCTGTCATTCTTCTTGCCGCCCGTTACGGCGCGGAACATCTCGCCGAAATGCACGAACTGGATGAAGCCCAAGCGCACGGTGAAGAAGATACCCACCGCCAGAAGGCCGTAGATGAGGATATAGCCCCAGAAGATGTCGTTGAGGAAATTGATGATCGGATCGAGCATGGCCCTGGCCCTCTGCGCGTGACTTTGGATCGGCACGTCATGCCGCATCCGGGGCCATTGTCCGCTTCACGCTGACCAGCAGGACCTGCGCCCCAGGCGCAACCATCCGATCCGACCGCAGATCGGCGCCTCCGGCAAGCGAAAAATCTGGAGGCTGTCAGGCGGTCGGAAAATCCGGCACGGCCTGTGCGAGCACGCCACCCAGCCGCAGCGGCGCCACATAACGGGCCAGCCCGCTGCGCGGATCGGTCTCCACCGCAATGCCGCAGAGCGTTGCTTCCCCTTCCGCCGGGGTGAAGCGGCCATTGGGAATGCCGGTCAGAAAGCGGTTGAGCGGCTCATCCGTCTCGGTGCCGATAATGCTGTCGAAATCCCCGCACATGCCGGCATCGGCCTGAAACGCCGTGCCGCCCTTGAGCACCCGGTAATCGGCGGTGGGGATATGGGTATGGGTGCCGACCACAAGGCTCACCCGGCCATCGAGAAAATGCCCCATGGCCTGAATTTCCGACGTCGCCTCGGTATGAAAATCCACGATGATGGCATCGGCCACCTCGCCCAGCGGCGCGCTTTCGATAGCCGAGGCCACGGCGCGAAACGGATCGTCGATCGGCGGCATGAACACCCGGCCCAGCGCATTGACCACCAGCACCCGATGGCCATTGCGCCCCTCGACCATCATCGCCCCGCGCCCCGGCGTGCCCGGCGCATAATTGATCGGCCGGATCAGCGTCGGCTCGCGCTCGATATAGCTCAGCGCCTCGCGCTGGTCGAAGGCGTGGTCGCCCAGGGTGACGATATCGGCGCCGGCATCGCGCAGGCCCTGGAAATGGCTCTCGATCAACCCTTTGCCATGGCTGGCATTCTCGCCATTGACCACGACGAAATCGAATTTGTGGCGGGCGATCAGCCCCGGCAGGTGCTCGGCCACGGCGTCGCGACCGGAGCGGCCAACGACATCACCCAGAAAAAGCAGTCTCATGAAGGGGTTCCGAAAAAGCGCACGCCCGCTTCGGTGATCACGGCATCCAGCGGCACGTCGTGCTCTTCCCGCGGAATGGCGTCCAGTTCCTGCACCCCGAAGGCGAGGCCCACCAGCAAGGGCTTGCGCGGCAGGGCCGCCAGCGTGCGATCGTAATAGCCGCCGCCATAGCCCAGCCGCGTGCCGGCCGCATCAAAACCCAGAAGCGGCATCAACACGATGTCGGGCACCGCGCGCGGCGCCAGGTCCGACGGCGCCAGCGTGCCGAAACCGGCCTCGTAAAGTGGTGCATCCGCCTCCCAAACTCGCAGATCCAGCGGCTTGTCGGGCCCATCGACCGCCGGCAGCACCACGCGCTGCCCACCATCCATCAGCCGGATCAGGATCGGCTGGCAGTCGAGCTCGTCGCGAATGCGCCAATAGCCGGCGATGACCTGCTCGGGTTCAAAGGCGATCTTGTCGAAGAAATACGCCGCGACCGCCTTGGCCGCGGCGCTGCGTTCATCTGCTGACAGTGTGGCGCGGGCCGCATGGGCCGCCTTGCGCAGTCCGGCTTTCGCTTCCTCGATTGCCTGGTCCGCCATACGCCTCTTCCAGCAAGAAAATCAGGTGCCACCCTGGCCGTGGGACTTGCGATCCCGGGAACCTACATACGTAGGTGGGCGCCGTATGTCCGAGCCCACGGGCCCGGTCAGGGACAGCTCCCTTAGGATCGATTAAGGCCCCGGGGATATGTGTGTCCTCACGCACCGGGCAGCATCAACAGATATAGGCGCTTCGCCGCCGCCTGCAAAGGCCGGGCGGCATGATCCTGCCCGATTGCACAGCACAATTGCACCCATTAATGGGGAAGCCCTGGAGGGGCCTCATGTTCGCCTATGTGCTGATCGTCGTCACCATAGCCATCGCCATCAGCGCCCTGGCCGAACGCCGCAATCTCCAACCTGCCCTGGTGGTGGTGATGGTGGGGCTGGCCGCCAGCTATATTCCGGGCATTCCGCGCCTCGAGCTCGAGCCCGAATTCATCCTCTCCATCGTGCTGCCGCCCATGCTGTTCTCGGCGGCCCGCGACTTTTCCTTCGCAGAATTCCGTCGCCAGATGGGACCGATCACGAGCCTCGGCGTCTTCCTCGTCTTCGCCACCACCTTCGTCGTTGCCGGCGCCGCGCTGCTTGCTTTGCCCGAACTGGTGCCCATTGCCGCGCTGATCCTGGGCGTCGTCGTGGCACCGCCCGATGCGGTGACCGCCACCACCATTGGCCGCCGCGCCGGCCTGCCCACCGGGCTCATGTCCGTACTCAAGGGCGAAAGCCTCATCAACGATGCCGCCGCGCTCACCTTATTCGCCGTCCTCATCGCCACCGCCACCGGCACCCATGCCTTCATCGACAGCCTGCCACTCTATTTCCTCTACGCCGCCATAGTCGGCATCGTGGTCGGCGTTCTCATCGGCAATCTGGTGCAATGGACCCGCAGGCGCCTGGCCAGTCCTGCGCTCTCCACCGCCCTTTCGGTGATCGTGCCCTTTGCCGCCTATCTCACCGCCGAGGAACTGCATGCCTCCGGCGTCCTTGCCGTGGTCGCGGCCGGCTTTGCCGTCGGCCATCACGGGGTGCAGGCCGGCTATAAGGAGCGCATGCAGGAGGGCGCCTTCTGGCGCACCACCGATACCCTGCTCGAAACCTTCGTCTTCGCCTATATCGCGGTGCAGCTGCGCTTCGTCATCACCGATGCCGACCGGGCCGGCTTCGATATCGGCGAACTGGCGATCACCACCCTGGCCGTCTTCCTCGCCAGCGTCCTCATGCGCTTCATCTGGGTGTTTGCCACCGCCGGGGTGCGACAGCTGACCTATCGCCGCCATCTCGAGCGCTATCGCCGCTCACTCGACGGCACCCCGATCAGCAAGCCGCAGCGCCCCCTGACCTGGCGGGAAAACATCGTCCTGGGCTGGACCGGCATGCGCGGCGTCGTGACCCTGGCCGCAGCCGCCGGTGTCCCCGCCTTCCTCGCCGATGGCAGCCCCTTCCCCGGCGACGACGCCATCCTCGCCGTCGCCTTCCTCTTCACCATCGCCACGCTGCTGATCCAGGGCCTCACCCTGCCCGGCCTGATCCGCCTGCTCAAGCTCGAGGACCCCAGCCAGCGCGATTTCGTCGCCGAACAGCGCCAGCTCGCCGAGGCGCTGGTGCATGAGGCGACCACTTCAGCGCTCGATAGCTACAGCGCCAGCCACCCCGGCCGCGAATCCCAGCGGTTGATCGCCGCCACCAACCGGCGCCTGCGCCATGAAGGCAATCTTGCCCGGCCCAGCGAACGCGATGCCAGCGAGGCTCTGGCCCTGGGCAAGGTGCTGCTCGAGGCCCGCCGCATCCGCCTCGTCGCCGCCCGCGACAATCTCGAACTCGACGACACCATCGTCCGCGAAATGCTCGAAAAACTCGACATCGAACAGGCCTTCATGGACAGCATGTCCGAACCCGGTTGAGGGGAAAGACATCGGCCGGTGCTTCTGAACAACTCTCGCCCAGCGCCAAATGCCGCTCCTCCCCCTTCTTCAGGGGGAGGCCGGGTGGGGGTGTGTAGCAGGCTCAAACCCACATGCGATAGCCCTGCCACAAAGGCGAGTGAGGAGCCACATCGCCGACTAGATCATTTCAACTTGATGTGGACTCTGGTCGCTTTCGCCTCCCTCCCCCTTGAGGGGAGGGATTGAGGGAGGGGGTCCATCAGTGGATCGCTAAACGACCCCCACCC
>NZ_UZWD01000025.1 GCF_900631955.1 Devosia equisanguinis
GGCCAGAGGTTTTCGGCCGGGGCCGCTAACCTTGGAGGGGGCGGGTCACCACGAACCCGCCGTTGAATGCAGTATCTGCGAGCGGCAGGCGGACCACAAACGCTCAATGGGAAGTGCTGCCATGCAGAAACGCTGGGCAGGAAAACCAGGATTGGCGCGCAAAAAAAGAGGCTCCAACCGAAGTTGGAGCCTGATGATAGGGCCGAAGCCAAATCTAAAGTGTGGCCCGACGCAAGGGAGGAGGATTTGCGTCCGACCGGGTGGGCCCTGGCCGAGGGAGGAGGATACGGCCAAAACCCGGTGTCGAGTAACGCGGGTCCGAGGGAGGAGGATACGGAGCGGCGTCGCGTCGACAAGGACGAATATAGGTTTTGACCGTTTGGTCAGCAATGCATGAGTGGTCATGCCAGCTATGCATTAGGCACAGCGACATTCTGTCCATTTTCGGGGCAAGCCGACAGCTTGGTGACAGGATTGGTTCGGCGAAAATGTGCGCGGGCGATCGGGCAAAAAAAGAGGCCCCAACCGAAGTTGGGGCCTGATGATAGGGCCGAAGCCAAATCGAAAGTGGGGCAGAGAGCAAGGGAGGAGGATATGCGCTCTGCCATGAGCCTTGGATCCAGGGAGGAGGAGAGGATCCGCAGCTCGGTGTCGCGATACGGGGTCCGAAGGGAGGAGGAGTTTCGGAGCGCGCCTCAGCGACAAATGCAATATGAACTCTACCGGATCGGTAGGCAATGCAACGCCTGACATGCCAGCTATGCATTTTCGGAAGGGAGTGAACAAAAAATAAGGCTCCGCTCGAGGGGAGAGCGGAGCCCTGAAGGGTGCGAGCGCGAAGCTCGCTAGGAGGGAACGCAGCGGAAGCAAGGGAGGGAGGAGAAACATCCGCTGTGTGATGCCGATATAGGCAGACCCGCGGTGCCTGCCAACCCGGGAGCTGACATGTCAGCCATGCGCGGATTGCGTGGCTCGGGAAATTCGATAATGAAATCAAAGAATCGGAGCTGTTTTGGGGTGGGCGATTGTCGAAGAAATCGCCCAATTTGAGGGCTTTGCGCCTGTTCTTTCGCCGTTCTGCCTATTTGTGGCCCTCGAAAGCCGAGGCCAGCGCCTGGCGCATTGTGGAGTCGGTGAACTGGATGTCGTCGAGGCGCCAGATCGGCGGTTTTCCCGTTTCCACCACCACCGGCACCAGCAGCAGGCGGTCGGTATAGTCGGCGCCAGGGCTGTCGGCAAAGCGATGGCCGATGGGCACCACGGTCCTGCTCTCGTCGCCTTTGGGGACGCCGACTTCGCAGCCATCGGCATGATCGGTCCAGCTCGACCAGGGCACGCCATCGCCCAGCGGCGGCTTTTCGTCCGGCGCAGCGGCCTGGATGGCGTCGCTGCGTTGCTGGGCATCGGCGATGGTGGCGGCGAGATCGGGCGTGAGCAGGGGCACGATGGGGCTCATGTCACCGGCAATGGCGGCGGTGCAAAAGATTGCGCCGATATCGAGCGGGGTAGGGGCTGTTTCTGCGGCCATGAGCGGCAGACTGGCGGCTGCGAGCATGGACAAAGAAGCGGCGGCTTGGCGGAGCATGGAACAGTCCTCGCTGTGATTGCAGGACAGTTTATGGCATGGCCTCGAACCTGGCGAGAGCGGCGGAGACTTCGCCCATATGGGCCACGCGTCGATAGCGAGGATGATCGAGCGGCTCGTCGGCCTGCTCATAGGCCCAGGTGAGGTCGTGGGGGACATAGATAGCAAAGGCGCCGGCCTCAAGCGCCGGCACTATGTCGGAGCGCAGGGAATTGCCGACCATCACCGTGTGGTCGGGGCCCTCGGTATGGCGCTGGAAGACGCGTTCATAGGTGGATCGGGATTTGTCGGCGACGATCTCGATCGCCGCGAAATAGTCGGCTAGGCCCGAGGCGGCCAGTTTGCGCTCCTGGTCGAAGACATCGCCCTTGGTGACGAGGATCAGCCGATAGCGGGCTTCCAGCGTCTTCAGCGCCTGATCGACATGGGGCAGGGTTTCGATGGGAAAGTTGAGGAGCTCGCGGCCGGCGGCGAGGATTTCGGCGATGACCGTTCCAGGGACGCGGTGGTCTGTGACCTCGAGGGCGGTTTCGACCATGGACAGGGCAAAGCCTTTGGCGCCGAAGCCATAAAAGCGCAGGTTGCGCGTCACCGCATCGATCAGCCGTTGGTTGAGATCTGGAATGTCGGTGTACTCAGCGAGCAGATCGGCGAAGCGCTGCTGGGTGAGGCGGAAGAAATGCTCGTTCTGCCAGAGCGTGTCGTCGGCATCGAGGGCGACGGTGGTGATACGGGGCATTTAGGCTCCGGCTGACGTAAAAACCCAGGCACAATCTGCCGCGTCGAGTGGCCCTCGGATCAAGTCCGAGGGCGGCGCGGTGGGTGTGACGGGCGCCGAGATGGGCATGGCGAGCGTAGCGCCGGTTATCGCGCTGCGCGTCGCTGGTGTCCGAGGGTCAGAACGACCACTCGCGGGCCTTGGAGACGAGGAAGTCGCGGAAGACGCCAACGCGCTTGGAGTTCTTGAGGGCGGGTGGATAGACGAAATAGGCCTCGTAGGCGGGCAGTTCGATTTCCGGGAGAACCTGGACCAGACCGTCTTCCTTTTCCGTCACATAGGCGGGCAGCATGGCGATGCCGATGCCAGCGCGGGCGGCCTGCATCATGCCGTAGATGGCGTTGACCTTGAGCACGGCGCGGCGCGGGCTGGAATCGGAGCGGCCCATGCGCTCGAGATAGTTGATGTCGCCGAGATAGGAGGGGACCGGTTCGCCAAAGGAGATGATGCGGTGATTGTCCAGATCCTCGGCCGAGGACGGCATGCCGTGTTCGTCGATATAGGAATTGCTGGCATAAAAGTGGTTATGCACCGTGAACAGCTTGCGCTGGATCATTTCCGACTGATTGGGGCGGTGCAGGCGGATGGCCACGTCAGCCTCGCGCATGGCCAGGTCGAGCTCGGCATCGTTGAGGCGGATTTCGAGCTGGATCAGTGGATAGAGTTTCAAAAACTCGTCGAGGCGCGAGCTGAGCCAGGTGGAGCCGATACCCACCGTGGTGGTGACAATCAGCGGGCCGGTGGGGACGTCCTGGCTTTCGGACATCTGGGTTTCGACCTGCTGCAGTTCCCAATGCATCCGGTGGGCGGTGCGGAACAGCTGTTCGCCGACTTCGGTGAGGACCAGTCCGCGGGCATGGCGGATGAAGAGTTTCAGCCCCAGATCGTCTTCGAGCGCCGAAATCTGGCGGCTGACGGCCGACTGGCTCATGCCCAGCTTTTCGGCGGCGTGGGTGAAACTGCCCGACTCGGCGGCGGTATGGAAAATCCGGAGCTTGTCCCAGTCGAGCATTGTTGACGCTTTCTTTTCTCGTTGATCAGCCAGGCCGAGCCATGCCACCGGCCTTAGGCGACCGGCGGGAAGAAATTGTGACAACCGAGGCGATTATCGCGGACATTTCGATGCCTATTCCGCCGCCTCGGCCAGTTCATGTTCGGCCAGGTAACGCTCGGCATCGAGCGCAGCCATGCAGCCCATGCCGGCCGCAGTTACGGCCTGGCGATAGACGTCGTCGGTAACGTCACCGGCGGCGAAGACGCCCGGAATATTGGTGTGGGTCGTGCCCGGCTTTACCTGAAGATAGCCACCGGGCTTCATGTCGAGCTTGCCCGAGAAGACCGAGGTGGCGGGAGCATGGCCAATGGCCACGAAGACGCCGTCGATCGGCTGCTCGTAGACTTCGCCGGAGAGGCGATTTTTTAGGGTAACGGTATTGACCGAGGGGGGCATCGGCGCGCCGCCGACCTCGACCACTTCGGTGTTCCAACGAACTTCGATCTTGGGGTTCTTGAACAGGCGGTCCTGCAAAATGCGCTCGGCGCGGAATTCGTCGCGGCGATGCACGACGATGACCTTTTCGGCGAAATTGGTGAGGAACAGAGCCTCCTCGACCGCAGTATTGCCGCCGCCGACCACCAGCACCTGCTTGCCGCGATAGAAGAAGCCATCGCAGGTCGCACAGGCGGAGACGCCAAAGCCCTGGAATTTCTGCTCGGAGGGCAGCCCCAGCCACTTGGCCTGGGCTCCGGTGGCGATGATGACGCTGTCGGCCGTGTAGGTGTCGCCGCTATCGCCGGTCAAAACGAAGGGACGGCGGTCGAAGTCGACATGGGTGATGATGTCGTTGACGATGCGCGTGCCGACATGCTCGGCCTGCGCCTTCATCTGATCCATGAGCCAGGGGCCCTGGATCACATCGGCAAAGCCGGGATAGTTTTCCACGTCGGTGGTGATGGTGAGCTGGCCGCCGGGCTGCAGGCCCTGGATCATCAAGGGTTCGAGCATGGCGCGTGCGGCATAGATGGCCGCAGTATAGCCGGCCGGGCCGGAGCCAATGATGACGACTTTCGCGTGCATCGCGACGCTTCTCCAAATGACAGGAATGCTCCCTCGCCCTCTAGTTAAGGGTCGAAGCGGGATGGTTTCAAGGCAAACTCACTCCCGCGCGACAGAACCACGCGGGAGTGTACAGAAAAATCACAGGATCGGGCTGGGATGCCTAGGAAATGGGCATCAGATGAACTGGATCTTGACGATCTCATAGCTGCGCGAGCCACCCGGGGCTGCGACTTCGAACGAATCGCCTTCTTCCTTGCCGATCATGGCGCGGGCGATGGGCGAGGAAATCGAGATGCGGCCGGCCGAGGCATCGGCTTCCGGATCGCCAACGATCTGGTAGATCTTTTCTTCCTCGGTGTCCTCGTCGACAAAGGTGACGGTCGCACCGAACTTGACCTTGTCACCGCTTAGCTTGGTGACATCGATGATGTCGGCGAGCGCCAGAATGGTCTCGAGCTCCTTGATGCGACCTTCGTTGAGGCTCTGCTGCTCCTTGGCGGCAGAATATTCAGCGTTTTCCGAGAGGTCGCCATGGGCGCGCGCTTCGGCAATGGCGTCGATGATGCGGCGGCGCTCATTGGCAGTGCGGTGATCGAACTCCGCGGAAAGGGCCTTGTGCCCCTGAACCGTCATCGGAATCTTGTCCATAATCGTCTCGCCTCCATTCGCGTCGGCAAAATAAACCGGCGCGCAGGGCTGGTTCCTTACGGAGGCCGCGGCGCGCCATTAAAATGATAAGGCCGGTCGCAACCGGCGTGCTGCATCTCCGCCAAACTGCGTTCGGCCACGGCTTCACGACAAGTTTTCCAAGAGATGTGATGCAACTTGCCCGGCTCATGCGTTTCGGTCAAGTCAGTGTGGGGGCGGAGCCCAGCTCCTCTCCCCGTCAATTCAATAGTTTCGCACAACCATTGCAGGTGACACCCAGTCCATGACCAGATTTTCTTCAGCCACACTCGCTTTTCCCGCTCTCAGCCTGATGCTGGCTTCAGGGCCCGCCATGGCACAAACCGTTATCGACAGCAGCGCCGGCATGGTTGCGGCCACTGTTCTTGCCGAAGGGCTGGAGCATCCATGGGCATTGGCCATTCTGCCAGATGGGCGGTTTCTCGTGACCGAGCGCAGCGGGCAGTTGCTGGTGGTCAAGGATGGACGCTCTTTTGCCGTGGATGGTGTGCCCAATGTGGTGGATCGCGACCAGGGTGGGCTCTTGGATGTGGCGCTGGCGCCGGATTTTGAGAGCAGCGGACGCATCTATCTGACCTTTGCCGAGCCGGCGGAAGATGCCGGGTTGCAGCGCGGCGCCGGCACGGCCGTGATGGCGGCGCGGCTGGTGCTGGAGGAGGGCGCGGGGCGGCTGGAAGATCAGAACGTCATTTTCCGCATGAACAATTTCAACAATTCGACCCGCCATTTCGGCTCGCGTCTTGCGGTGGCCAAGGACGGCACCCTGTTCGTGACGCTGGGCGATCGCGGCGACATGGATCGGGCGCAGGATCCGCAGGACCTCGCCGGCGGGGTGGTCCGCATCGCTGCCGATGGCTCGGTGCCGGCCGATAATCCGCAGGTCGAGGGCTGGCGCCCCGAATTCTGGAGCATCGGCCATCGCAACCAGCAGGGCGCGACGCTACGGCCATCTGATGGGGCCTTGTTCACTGTCGAGCACGGCGCCCAAGGCGGCGACGAGGTCAATCTGGTGCAGGCCGGGCGCAATTATGGCTGGCCGGTGATCACCTATGGGCGGGACTATTCGGGCCTGGCTATCGGCAAGGGCACTGAGGCGGAGGGGATGGAACAGCCGCTGCACTATTGGGACCCCTCGATTTCCCCCTCGGGGCTGGATTTCTACGAAGGCGAACTTTTCCCGGCCTGGCAGGGCGACCTGTTGAGCGGTGGCCTCAGCGGGCAGGTGCTGGTGCGGCTCGATGTCGAGGGTGACACCATCGTCGGCGAGGAGAGGCTGTTCGAACAGCAATTGGGCCGTGTGCGTGACGTGCGCGTGGGACCCGATGGAGCCATCTACCTGCTGACGGATGACAGCAACGGAAAACTCCTTCGCTTGGCGCCAGAGGGGAAATAGGGCGCATCCGAAGCACAATAGCTTAGTGCTTTGCCTTGAGATCGTGGTGTTCCGGGAGGCCCTCGGGCAAGCCCCAGCAGCGGAATTGTGAAGGGGCGGGGCGTCGGACAAGAGGACGTCCGTCGCCTCACCACCAATCCCAAAGACAATGGGCGCCTCCAGTTTTGGAAGCGCCCATCGTGATCAGGTCAGAAGCGGTGAAATCAGCCGGCGACGAGATTGTCGGCGGCAGACTTGCCGGTCCGCTTGTCCTTGACGATTTCGTAGGTGACCTTCTGGCCCTCATCCAGGCCATTGAGACCGGACCGCTGGACGGCGGAAATGTGGACGAACACGTCGGCCCCACCCTCGTCCGGCTGAATAAAGCCATATCCCTTTTGGCCGTTGAACCACTTAACGGTGCCAGTTGCCATATTGCGCGTTCCCTCGTGCAGTCGCTGCTGGTGTGCGGTCCGGGCCATTGCACCTGGCCAGAACCTAAAAGATATCGAAATATCGGAAGATGTCGTCAGCAATGGCGAATGGCATTCGCGTCTTCAGATCAGTCGGCCGCAATATTCGATCCGATCAGCCTAGCCTGAAACCGAAGCCGCATCAATATGCCCCGTATGCACGACGAAACGCCCGGCGGAACAGGCGTTCGGCCAGGCTGATTGAAGCGATATCGCAGGATGCTTCGGTCCGCATTGGGCCGAAACAGGCGCACCGGTCAGGGAGGGAACGTTGCGCGCGGATGCCCGACGCGGCGTCGGACATGGCGACAATGATAACCAAGTTCGGCGGTGATGGAAGCACCCTCGTGAATGCATGACCCGGTTATCCCGAACGCATATGCATTTTTCTTGCGTCGACCCCGGTTTTGCGGCAAATCCCGCGCACGGCGCCAGCAGGGCCGGACCTTACGAAAGCAGTATCCGTCTTGAACAAGGCGTTCCATTCTTCGGGCGACGTGATTGCCGATCGCCGGGCCGACTATGCCCGCATGCTGGCCGAGGGCGGCGACCTTGCCGCCGCGGCCGAACTGATGGAGCAGGCGCTGGAACTGGCACCGGACTGGGCGGCCGGCTGGGACCTGCTCGGCGGCTTTGAAGAAAAACGCGGCAATTTGGCCCAGGCCATTTCTGCATGGCGGCGGCTCGAGGCGCTGGATGACGAAGGCGTGTTCGGGGCGCGGCTGAAGCTGGCGGCGCATAATGCAGCGGCAGCCGACGAGGGCACGGCGGTAAGCTATGTCGAGGCGCTGTTCGACCAATATGCACCGCAGTTCGAGCAGGCGCTGGTCGGCAAGCTCGGCTATCGCGTGCCCGAAATGCTCGACGACATGGTCGAAGCCGAAATGGCGCGGCTGGGGATCGAAGGCTTCGACAAGGCCGTCGATCTTGGTTGCGGCACCGGGCTCATGGGCTCACTGCTGCGCAAAAAGGTTGGCTTCCTCGAAGGCGTCGATATTTCGGCGGCAATGATCGCCGAGACGGCGCGTAAGGGCATTTACGACAGCCTGCAAAAGGCCGAGTTGGTGGCCGCGCTCAATGCGCGCCGGGCCGAGGCCGATCTGATGACGGCGGCGGATGTATTCATCTATTGTGGCGCCTTGCAGCCGGTGCTGGCGGCGCTGGTGCCGGCGCTGAAGCCGGGCGGGCTGGTGGCGTTTTCGCTCGAAGCCCATGATGGCCCGGAGGCACTGTTCCTGCGTCCGAGCCTGCGCTATGCCCATGGCGTTGCCGCAACCCGCGACGCGCTGGTGGTAGCCGGACTTGAGGTGCTGCGCTTCGAGACGGCAACACTCCGCTTCGATCGGGGTGCGCCGATCATCGGCATTCTGGTGGTGGCGCAGAAGCCGCCGGTGGAACTGACTGCGGCCAATGATGGCAGCGCCGGGGGCGATGTCGCCGCATAGCCAAAGTGCTTGGCGGATGGCAGAAAGGGGCACAGCAGCACGGAGCCTCCCCATGAATGCCATTCGCCATGATTTCCGTTCGGACACCGTGACGCGGCCCTCGCCGGGCATGCGCGCGGCCATGGCCGAGGCCGAGGTGGGCGATGACGTCTTTGGCGACGATCCTACAGTCAAGCTTTTGGAACAGCGCATGGCGGGACTGCTGGGCAAGGACGCAGCGCTGTTCGTGCCTTCGGGCACCATGTCCAACCTGCTTGGGCTGATGAGCCATTGCGGTCGCGGCGACGAATATATCGCCGGCCAGAAGGCGCATCTTTATGTCAATGAAGCCGGCGGCGCGGCGGTGCTGGGCTCGATCCAGCCGCAGCCGATCGCGCATCAGGCAGACGGCACTCTGGCGCTGGCGGAGATCGAAGCGGCGATCAAGCCGGACGACAGCCATTATGCCCGCACGCGGGTGATCGCGCTCGAGAACACCTTTGGCGGCAGGGCGCTGCCGCTCGCCTATATGCACGCCGTGGCCGATATTGCCGAGCGGCATGGGCTGGGCATGCATCTCGACGGGGCCCGCGCGTTCAATGCCTGCACTGCCCTCGATATCGACATCGGAACCCTTGCAGCCCGGTTCGATACGGTGTCGATCTGCCTGTCCAAGGGGCTTGGCGCGCCGGTGGGCTCGGTGCTGGTGGGGCGCGCGGACCTGATCGCGTCTGCGCGGCGTACACGAAAAATGCTGGGAGGCGGGCTGCGGCAGGCGGGCGTGCTGGCCGCGGCCGGCCTTTATGCGCTGGAGCATAATGTGGCGCGGCTGGCGGATGACCATAGGCGAGCGCGGCAATTGGCCGAGGGGCTGGCGCGGCATGGGGCGCTAAGCGTTAGCATGCCGGACACCAATATCATCTGGGTCGATTCGGCGCCTGAGCTGGCGCACGGCCTGTCCGTCTATCTCGCGGAGCACGGCGTCGGGGTAACCGGTGGCTATGGGCAGAAACAGCGCTGGGTGACCCATCTCGATATCGGCGACGAGGATGTGACGGCAGCGCTGGCTGTGGTGGACGGGTATTTTGCGTCGGGGCGCGCACCCTCCTAGTAGCCCGGGCGCGGGGTGGCGGTGCGGAGGTAGTAGACGGTGCCGGCGACGTCGATGCGGCGGAAGGCGATGGAGGCGATGGCGTCGTCGTTGAGGGCGGTTTCCTGCCAGACCGTGTCGATGCCGTCTTCCTGTCCCAGATTGCGGTCGATGCCGATGAAGCGATAGGGCGCGATTCCTTGCGCGGCCTCGGGATGTTCGCCGCCGGTCCAGGCATAGGTGCCCGCTTCGGCATTGGCCCAGTAGCCGAGGACGGCGAGTTCGGCGATGGCGTGGGCAGGGGTCGCGACGCCGCCCATATCGGCCGGGTAAAGATCGGGCCAGATGGGCAATGTGCCGGCGATGTCGTCCCATTGGGCGATGTCATCAAACAGGGCGGCCGTGTCGAGGCAGGGCCGGTCGTTGCACCGGTCCTTGGTGGCCTCTTTATCGGAGATGACGCGACGGCTGGCGTCCACCAGCATGGCGGTGTTGCCCATGATCGGCTGGAACACGAAGCGCCAGGCCATGTGCTGCCCCAGGCCGAAGGCGGCTTCGTCGGCGACGTCGCCTTCGCCATAGGCTTCGATGGTTTCTGCGCGGATAAGCTGGCCGAGGTTATAGTGGCGCACCTCGATGAAGCTGACCGGCATGGGCGCGCCATCTTCCTCGACCTGCAGTTCGCCATAGGAAATGGCCGTGCGGGTGCGCACGGAATCGATTGCCGAGGTGGCGATCATCGCCGCCTTTTCCAGCGGCCCAACGGCGCCGCCGGGAGCAATGGCGGTGCGGTCGAGCCATTCATTGGCCAGGCCGGTTTCGATAGCGAGCAGATCCTGCCGCTCGAAGCCTTCGGCACCGATAAAGGCGTTGATCTGCTCGTCAAGGTCTTGCCCATGGGCAAGGCCGGTGGTGCCCAGCAGAATGGTAAGAAGAACGGCGCACTGTTTCATGTCTGCCCCCAGTCGAAATATCGGTCCATGCTAAGCGGCGCAACATGAACGCAAGCTGAGCGAATAGGGAGACGGAGCAATCCGTCTCCCCGCTATTCAACCTTTACGCCAGAAGTCATGCAACCCGGCGATGTCGGCGGAGGTGAGAAGCGGCATGGCCTGCGACAAGCGCTCGGTGGACCAATCCCACCATGCCATGTTGAGCAGCATGGCGATCTCATCGTCGCTAAACCGCTTGCGGATGGGCTTTGCCGGATTGCCGCCGACAATGGTGTAGGGTTCGACGTCTTTGGTCACCAGGGCACGGGTGCCGATCACCGCGCCATGCCCGACCTTGATGCCGGGCATGATGATGGCCTCGGAGCCGATCCAGACGTCGTTGCCGATTTCGGTGTCGCCTGCCGGCTGGAAAGCGTTGTTGGCATTGGCGAATTCTGGCGCATCGGGGAGAAAGGCGAATGGGAAGGTGGAGACCCAGTCGTTCCGGTGGCCCTGATTGCCGGCCATGATGAAGGCCGCGCCCGAGCCGATTGAGCAGAAGGCGCCGATGATCAGCCGGTCGACGCCTGGCGTGGTCATCAGATAGCGGGCGCAGTCGTCGAAGCCGTGGCCGTGATAATAGCCGGAATAGTAGCTGTAGCGCCCCACGACGATGTTGGGATTGGTGACCTGGCGGTCGAGCGGGATGCCCAAAAAGGGACTTTCGAAAAAGTTCGACATGGCTTTTCCATGAGGTTGCAGCCGCGAAACGGCGCAAGCGAATGCAGATTGTGTGAGAGAACCGACGGGCGTGCAGCGGCAAGCGCCGGCGCGCCGGCCGGTCGAAGGGCGTTTCCTCGGCGCGTGTCAGGCGCGCGGAAACGCTATGCAGGGGCTTCGGTCTGCGATCTTCATGGTGGGAGTGCCATAGCCGGGATCGCGGCGGAGGTCCAGCCAAGGGGCGCCTCGCCGCGAAAAAGCAAAGCGCCGTCCTGACGCCTCAGCGCCTTACTTGGCCATGGAATCGATCGGCGGTTTGCCGTCGGTGATAAAGCTCAGCTCGTAGGTGGCGCCGGATTTGGCGCGGGCCGAACAGGTGATCTGGGCTGGTTTTCCCTCAAAGGGATTTTCGAACACGCAGGTGCCGCGGGCCGGGATATCGGCGATGTCATCGGCCGAGGTGCCGATCAGAACCTTGTCGAGCTCCTGGTGGATTTCGTTGCCGATCACCTCGTCGGACATGCCGGAGAAGGTGAGGATGGTGTCACCGGAAAAGGCGTAGAGCCCAACGCGGCCGATGTCATAGACCATCTGCAGCACGCTGCCCTTGCACTCGTCGGTGAGATCGATGCCGTCGACCTCCAGAGACTGGCATGTGCCGTCGAGGTTGAACATGTTGACGGGCTCGGCGGCATAGGCGGGCGCAACCAGGGTCAGCACTGCGAGGGCGATGGGGAGTGATTTCATGTGGTCCTCCAGGGTCGGTGGAGGATAGGGGATGGGTGCTGGGCGTCAAGGTTGGGCGGGGAGGTGGAAATTACCCCCACCTGGCCTCCCCCTCTGAAAGGGGGAGGAATTGCATCGCGTTTGAAGGAGCTGAGTTGCCAGCCCAGAGTGCGGTCAGGCGGCGAAGTAGTCCTGCAAAGCGCGGACCTGGAGGCCGCCCTGGCGCAGGGCGACGATCCCTTCCACCGCGGCCAGGGCACCGTCGATGGTGGTATAATAGGGAATCTTGGCCAGGAGCGCGGTGCGGCGGATGTCGCGGCTGTCGGAGATCGACTTGAGGCCATCCGTGGTGTTGATCACCAGCTGCACGCCGCCATTCTTCATCGAATCCACGATATGCGGACGGCCTTCGAGCACCTTGTTGATCTTGGTCGCGGGGACGTTGTTATCAACGAGATAGCGCTGGGTGCCGCCGGTGGCGAGGATTTCGAAACCGGCTTCGACCAGGTGGCGGGCCATGTCGACAATGTACTGCTTGTCGTCGTCGCGCACGGAGATGAAGGCCTTGCCCGAGGTCGGGACCTTTTGGCCGGCGCCCATCTGCGACTTGGCGAAGGCGATGGCGAAATTGGTGTCGAGACCGATGACTTCGCCGGTCGACTTCATTTCCGGGCCCAGGACCGTATCGACGCCGGGGAAGCGGTTGAACGGGAACACGGCTTCCTTGACGGCGATATGCTTGAGCGTCTTTTCGGTGAGGCCGAAGCTCGAGAGCTTCTCGCCTGCCATGATGCGGCTGGCGATCTTGGCGATGGGCTCGCCGATGACCTTGGCAACGAAGGGCACGGTGCGGGAGGCGCGTGGATTGACCTCGATCAAGTAGATCGTGTCGTCCTTATAAGCATATTGCACGTTCATCAGGCCACCGACCTTGAGCGCGAAGGCCAGTTCGCGGGTCTGGCGCTTGAGTTCGGCAATGATCTCGGGCGGCAGGGTGCGCGGCGGCAGGGTGCAGGCGCTGTCGCCGGAGTGAATGCCGGCTTCCTCGATGTGCTCCATGATGCCGGCGACGAAAACGTCTTCGCCGTCGCACAGGGCGTCGACGTCGATTTCGGTGGCGCCGGAGAGATAGGCGTCGAACAGCAGCGGGTTATCGGACAGCACCGAGTTGATCTGGCCGGTGCGGTCGTTGGGGTAGCGCTGCAGGATATCGGGCGGCACGAGGCCGGTCAGGGTATCCTGAATGTAGCTCTCGAATTCCTTGGCCGAGTGCACGATGGCCATGGCGCGGCCGCCCAGCACGTAGGACGGGCGAATGACCAGCGGATAGCCCAGGCGCTCGGCGACGAGGCGGGACTGTTCGAGGCTATAGGCAATACCGTTCTTGGGCTGGGTCAGCTCGAGACGGTTCAGAAGCTTCATGAACAGGTCGCGGTCTTCTGCGAGGTCGATGGCGTCGGGCTGGGTGCCGAGGATCGGCACGCCGGCCTTCTGCACGGCTTCGGCGAGATTGAGCGGGGTCTGGCCGCCGAACTGGACGATCACGCCGTGAAGGGTGCCATTCTGCTTTTCGGTGAGCAGGATTTCGATGACGTCTTCTTCGGTCAGCGGCTCGAAGTAGAGACGGTCCGAGGTGTCGTAGTCGGTCGAGACGGTTTCGGGGTTACAGTTGACCATGATGGTCTCGTAACCGGCATCGGCCAGCGCAAACGCGGCGTGGCAGCAGCAATAGTCGAACTCGATGCCCTGTCCGATCCGGTTGGGGCCGCCGCCGAGAATGACGACCTTCTTGCGGTCGGAGGGGCGAGCTTCGTCATCGACCTTGCCGGCGAAGGGGGCTTCGTAGGTTGAGTACATATAAGCTGTGGGCGAGGCGAACTCGGCTGCGGAGGTATCGATGCGCTTGTAGGCGGGACGCACTTCGAGGCTATGGCGCAGCTTGCGGACGTCGGCGGTCTTGAGGCCGGCGAGCTGGGCAAGGCGGGCATCGGAAAAGCCCATCGACTTGAGCAGGCGCAGATTGACGGCGTCCTTGGGCAGGCCGAATTCCTTGACCTTCTGTTCCATGTCGACGATGCCGCGCATCTGCTCGAGGAACCATGGATCGATCTTGCAGGCTTCGAAGATGTCTTCGTTAGAAACACCCAGCCGCATGGCTTCGGCGACATGGAGAAGACGAGACGGCGTTGGGGTGCCGAGGGCGGCCTTGATGGCGTTCTTGTCCTCGCCTTCGCCGAGGCCCGGAATGCCGACCTCGTTGAGGCCGGTGAGACCCGTCTCGAGCGAGCGCAGCGCCTTTTGCAGCGATTCCTGGAAGGTGCGGCCGATGGCCATGGCTTCGCCGACCGACTTCATCGAGGTGGTCAGGCGATTGTCGGCGCCGGGGAATTTTTCGAAGGCGAAACGCGGGATCTTGGTGACGACATAGTCGATGGTGGGCTCGAACGAGGCCGGGGTGGCGCCGCCGGTAATGTCGTTTTCGAGTTCATCGAGCGTGTAGCCGACGGCCAGACGCGCAGCGACCTTAGCGATGGGGAAGCCGGTGGCCTTGGAGGCCAGCGCCGAGGAGCGCGAGACGCGCGGGTTCATCTCGATGACGACCATACGGCCATCGGCAGGGTTGATGCCGAACTGCACGTTGGAGCCGCCGGTTTCGACACCGATCTCGCGCAGCACCGCCAGCGAGGCGTCGCGCATGATCTGGTATTCCTTGTCGGTCAGCGTCAAGGCCGGGGCAACGGTGATGGAGTCGCCGGTATGGACACCCATAGGATCGATGTTCTCGATGGAGCAGATGATGATGCAGTTGTCCTTCTTATCGCGGACAACCTCCATCTCGTATTCCTTCCAGCCGAGCACGCTTTCCTCGACCAGAACTTCGTTGGTGGGCGAAGCGTCGATGCCGCTTTCGCAGATGGCGAGATATTCCTCGCGATTGTAGGCAATGCCGCCGCCGGTGCCGCCGAGGGTAAAGCTGGGGCGAATGATGGCCGGCAGGCCGATGACCTCAAGCGCCTGCAGGGCCTCGATGGTGTTGTGGGCCAGCATGGAACGCGGGGTTTCGAGCCCGATCTTTTTCATGGCGTCGCGGAACAGTTCGCGATCCTCGGCCTTGTCGATGGCCTCGGCGGTGGCGCCGATCATCTCGACATTGTATTTCTCGAGCACGCCCATCTTGCGCAGCGACAGCGCGCAGTTGAGCGCCGTCTGGCCGCCCATCGTCGGGAGCAGCGCGTCGGGGCGCTCCTTCTCGATGATCTTGGCGACCACTTCGGGGGTGATCGGCTCCATATAGGTGGCATCGGCCAGGTCCGGATCGGTCATGATCGTCGCCGGGTTCGAGTTCACCAGAATGATCCGGTAGCCCTCTTCCTTGAGCGCCTTACAGGCCTGCGTGCCGGAATAGTCGAACTCGCAAGCCTGCCCGATGATGATGGGGCCCGCGCCGATGATGAGGATCGATTTGATGTCGGTACGCTTCGGCATTCGGGGCTCGCTCTGGCTATCTCTACGGAATTGCGGGCGAGGGAGAATCGCCCGAACACACCTGTCCGCGCGAAACCCGCGTTGCCGTTGAGCACAGCAGCGCAGGGAAAAAGACTGAACATGGTGGTTAAGCGGGCGGTGTAACGGAAGCGGAGCGGAAAGGGAAGGGGTTGCGGCGACTGAGGCATCTGCGCAAGGCGATCTTCCCCGATGAGCGTCTCGTAACCGAGACCTTCTCTCTGCAGATCTCATTTTCCGGCAACTTGGATGATCCCTCCAGCCGCCGCCGTGGTCCATTGGCCGCCTTAGGGGCTGGCGGCTGCATTCAGATATTGCTGATCCCTAATTCGTATATTCTTGCCTTCACCGCCTCCCAAGCCTCCTTGTCGTCCCAGAAGCGCTGGAGGAGGCAGGATTTGGGGCGATCGGAATGCTGGTAGGGATTTTGGCCATAGATGATCTCGACGTGCCAGGGATCGAGCGACAGCTCGACCCGCATGATAAGGACCTTGATCACCACACCGTCGATGGCGATGGGACCGCCGAGGCGCGAGATTTCGGGCTCGATGCGTTGGCCTTCCTCGTCATAGGCCTCGGACGCGGCGTCGTAGAGTGCATTCCAGATGTCATCTGCCATGGTGCACTCCGGCGGCGCCTGCTCTCCTAGTAACGGGCGGGTTCGCAGATCTGGACGGGCTGGGAGTGGAGGAGGAAGGTTTTGTCGTCGATACCGGACTGGAGCGAGAAGCCGGAGTCGAAATCGTCTTCGCCGCAGCTGGTGGACATGGCGATGGCGCCGACGGCGGCGAGATCGACGAGAATGTCGCCACCATTGCGGTTGCTGACCAGAACGCCGCCGCCATCGCATTCGACGCCACACCACATCTTGCCACCCTGTGCCATGCAGGGCCCGACGGCGTAACCCTCAGTGCCGTCGCGCAATTGGGCTTCCAGGCGGAAGACATATTGATCCGGGCTCATTGCGGTCTCCTCCATATACGTGACGGTGAGGTCCATGGCCGTGACCTGCTGGTGCGGATGCTCGCGCAGATGCTGGGCGCTGTAGCTGCGGGACCAGCAGGCGGTGGCGCCGTCTCGCGCCTGGACGAAGGCGTCGAGCTCGCCGGCGGCGACCGAAAGGGTGGAGAGGATCAGGGCAGTGCCAAGAAACAGGGTCTTCTTTGGGAACATGGTTTCCTCCGGATGTGAGCGCGTGGCTTAAAGGGCGGCGACCTGGCTGAAGAATTGTGCGCGCACGCGGGCGCCGGCGCCAGTGGGTTCGCTGGCCATGGCCTGGAACAGGCTGATCATGGTGCCGCACAGCGCCGGATTGGTGGGGTCCTGCTGGGCGAGGCCGGCGAGAGCCTCGTTGCTCATGCCAAGGGCGATCATGTGGTCGATCAGCGTCTGCCAATCGGCGTCGCTGGCGTCCTGCCGGGCCGTGGGGGCGGTGATGCCGTCGCGGGCGGCGACGAGCACGTGGACGATCTGGGCCAGCAGCAGGTCTTCATATTTGGCGGCGGCGGGGGTGCCGTCGAAAACGGCGGGACCATTGACGCTGTAGTTGGCGCAGGCCAGTTCGCCTTCCCCTTCCAGCACCGCATTGGTGAGGCTGATGGTGGCATCGCCGAGGGCGGCGAGAGTGGCGTCGGAGGCGACGGCAACCTTGGCGGCATAGCTCTTGCGCAATTGCAGCAAGTGGCCCTGAACGAGCCCCGAGAGGTCGCCGCCGCTGGCATGGGTCATCTGCGCATTGACGACGAGGTCCTGAAACTCGCTGAGGAAATTGGTCTTGAGGAAGCCGAAAAGTTCGGGCGCAGCCTGCATCAATTCGGCTTCGAACGGATTGGGGACCGGCGCCTGTTGCGCCAGGGCCGCGCCGGCAAGGCTGACCGAGGCGCAGAGGCCGAAGAGCAGCGGGCGGCAGGACTTGGTGACGGCGGCGGTGAGAGTGCGCGGGAGGGACATGGTGGAGTGCCTTTATGCTGGTGCCGATCGCCCGGTGCGTTCGACTGACGCCACTTTTGACCGCGTTGGAGGCTGGGCGCTGTTCCCTGCGAAACAGGGCAGCTGCATTTGGCAACAGGGTGGTGCGGAGACGCATCGAACTTGTGTTCGATGCCGATGGGGTATGGACTGCGCCAGAATGGCATTTGCCCACCCCGGCATAGGCCGGGGTGGGCAAGGGTCAGAGGCTGGAGGCCAGTTTGGGGCGATCAGTAACCGCCGCGCGAAGGCGCATTATAGGTCGGCTTGGGCGAATAGCTGTTCGAACAATTGTTGTTCCAGCTGAGATAGCGGCCCGACACCCAGCCCCAGCGGCCATTCCACTGCACGCGATACCAGCCGTTTTCGACGGTGTCGGTTTCGACGCGGGTGCAGGCATAGATGCTGCCCAGCTTGGCATAATAGGTGCCCGGGCCATCGCGGAAATTGACCGAGCCGGTGGTCCAGGCCGGGGCCGCCATGGCGGCGGTGGTGGTGGCGGCGATGACGGCAGCGGTCACAAGCAGTTTCTTGAACATGGTGCAGATCCTTTTGTCTCTCCGGTCTCGCCCTGTGCGATCCGTTGGCAAGCAGAGTGGCGCACTCGACCGGCAGACGCTGTCCCGCAGGGAACAGGGCTTTGGGGGCTCAGATGAGCGCGATCCGGTCCGGCGCGGTGTTCTGGCGATCGTTCGCGATCTTCGAGGGGTTGGCGGCAGAGCCGATTGCCATGCTCGATGCCATGGCCATCCCACGGCGCTGGATGGCGGGGGAAACCCTGTTCCAGCGTGGCGATGAGGGTGACTATGTTATCCTCGTGCATCAGGGGCGCATCAAGTTGTCGCTGCTGACCGCCAATGGGCGCGAGCTGACGCTGCGCTATGCCGAGCCAGGCGATATTCTGGGCGAATTGTCACTGCTCGATGGGCAGGCGCGTTCGGCCGATGCGACGGCGGCAGAGGCGGGGGAGGGACTGGTCCTGCGGCGGGCCGATTTCGAGCGGCTGCAGGCGCGGTTTCCCGATATTGCCGGGGCGATGATCCGCTATCTTGCCGGGCGCTTGCGCGACACAACCGAGCAGCTGGAATCGATCGCCATGTTTGAGATCGAGGCGCGGCTGGCCCGCTTTCTGTTGCTGACGCTACGACAATATTTCGAGGACGATATTCCCGAGACGCCGCAATTGCGGTTGGCATTGAACCAGTCGGAACTGGCGGCAATGCTGGGCGCCAGCCGGCCAAAGGTGAACAAGGCCATCCAGGCGCTTGAGGCTGCAAGGGCAATCAGCCGCAATGGCGATGTGCTCAGCTGCGACCTCGAACGGCTGATGTTGATCGCCGATCCGGCCCTGCAATGAGACGCGACTGGCGCCGCGCATTGCCGCTGGGTGTGGCGCTGTCCATGGCGATTGCCGGTGCAGGGCTGGTGTCCATGTTGCCGGAGCCGTGGGCGTTCTGGCGCGAACCGATGCTGGACCGGCTGGTGCTGCTGATGCCTGCAGCTGAAACCGGCGCGGTGGCGGTGGTCGATATTGCCTCGGCCAGACGCGATGGTTGGGATCGTCAGGATACGCAACGACTGGTGGCGGCGATTGCCGAGGCCGGGCCTTCGGTTGTGGCGCTCGATATCGTGCTCAGCGCCGATTGCCGCATGTCCGCTCAGAACACGGCACTGGCGACGGCGCTGGGGCGCGTGCCGGCGACGCTGGGCATTCTGCTCTCTGGCGATGATCGAGGGGTGCCTCGGCCGACGCCGACTATCGCCGCGACCGAGGGCCTGGCCCTGCCCGATATCTGGGTGGCGGCGGGGGCAGAACATGCCTGTGCCCAGTTCGAAGCGGCGGCCACGGGCAGTGGCGTGGCCTCGCTTGCCGGGGGGAGCGATGGCGTGGTCCGCGCGATCCCGGCTTTGGCGGTTGCGGGGGAACGGGCCTATCCGGGGCTCGCTGTCGATGCGGTGCGGCTGCATCAGAAGCTGGGGACCATCATTCTATCGGGTGATCCGGCGAAGATGCGGCTGGGGCCGTTGCAGCTGACGATCGGGCCAGCTGCCAGCCTGCGCTTTCGCCCGAGCACGGACGAAACGCAGATGGCCCGTACCGTCATCGCCGATGCGGTGATGTCGGGCGGCGCGGCGCGGACATTTCTTGCGGGAAAGATCGTTTTCGTCGGCGACAGTGCGCCCGAAGCTGGGGCGTTGCGGGCGACGGCGCAAAGCCCGCTTTATCCATCGGTGCAGATCCATGCTGATCTGGCAGAGGGTATGCTGGCCGGTCGGCTACCGCTCCGACCGGTATGGGCGCCTTTTATCGAGGGTGGCGCCGGCGTGGCGTTGGGACTGGTTGCCAGTGTCGCCGGAGCCCTGCTAGCGCCGGTGCTGGCGGGATTGATCGGGCTTGCACTGGTGATCGCCTGGATCGGGGGGGCCGTCGTCACCGCGATATTGGCCGAAGTGCTGCTCGATCCGGTCGGGGTGCCGGCGGTGGTCACGATGGCGGGCCTGGCGGCAATGATCCTGCAGGCGGCGCGGACTCGGCGGGCTGAGATCGCCTTGCGGCGGCGCATCGGGCAATTGCTGCCGCCCGACGTGGTGTCGCGTTTCGTGCGCGAGCCAAGCCTGATGCGGCTGGAGGGCGAGGAGCGGGTGGTGACGGCGCTTTTCACCGATGTCGAGGGATTCACACAGACGATTTCGGGCATCGAGCCAAAACTGTTCGTGCGGGTGCTCGACGCCTATTTCACCGGCATGACACAGATTGTTCTGGCGCATGGCGGCATGATCGACAAGCTGGTGGGAGATGCGGTGCATGCGCTGTTCAACGCGCCGGCGGATCTGCCTGATCATGTCGACAAGGCCGTGGCCTGCGCGCTGCAATTGCACGAATTCGCCGAAGCCTTTCGGCAGCGGCCGGAAATGGTCGATATTCGCTTCGGGCGGACACGGATTGGCATCGAAACCGGCAGCGCCATCCTCGGCGATGTGGGAGCGGCGGATAAAATCGACTACACGGCCCATGGCGCCGCCATCAATCTGGCGGCGCGGCTGGAACAGGCCAATAAGCAATTGGGCACAAGCATCTGCATCGGCCCGCAAGCGGCACAGCTGACGCAGATGCCTTTGCGGGCGCTGGGGGAAATCGAGGTGCGCAGTTTCGGAATGGTCGAGGTGTTTACCCCGATCGGGCATCTAGCGCGCCACCCTGACAAGGGCGAAGGCCTCGTCGATGCGACCCTGACCCCAGGTGACGACTTCGCCCGGCGGTGCGCCGACAGCTGCAAACTCGACGCCTTCGCCAGCATTGAGGGTGCGCGAAATGCCGGCACCAGTAACCTCGACGCTGCCGCGATCGACGAAGACGGAGAATTTCCCGCGAGTCGGGCCGGCGAAGAAGCGGGTGCCGCGCACACCGATCTGCCCGAAGGCAGTCTTGATGGTCATGTCCAGCTTGGGCAGGTCCTCGGGACGGTCGAATAGCATGGCGCCACCGATCGACATCTCGCCGCCCTGATCGACGATGAATTGCTCGATGATCAACTGGCTATCGGCA
Source organism: Devosia equisanguinis (assembly GCF_900631955.1). Classification (GTDB taxonomy): domain Bacteria; phylum Pseudomonadota; class Alphaproteobacteria; order Rhizobiales; family Devosiaceae; genus Devosia; species Devosia equisanguinis. Next base: position 20,866 of record NZ_UZWD01000025.1, read on the forward strand.
CCGAGATTGATGCGGGTCTTGTCGGCCAGGAGCAGGGCAGCAAAGCCGTTTTCGCGTGTGGTGACATTGTCGTCGAGCATCAGCACGTCATCGACGAGCAGGTCGCGGCTTGCTGCATCGCGCTCGATGGCGACCGGCCCGTCAATGCTGACGGCCTTGCCGACGGGGACGGCAGCGAAGGCCCGCCGGCCAACGAGGCCCGCGGCGCCTACTGCCAGTAGCCACAGAGCCTGGCGTCTGTCCAAGGGCAGGAAGTTGTTGTCGCGCACGTGCCAAATCCCCGGTGATTTTCTATGTGCCATCACAGCGCGCGCGAGCGCTCCAGTCATCGAACAGACGTTCGATGACACGCGGCATGAGGCAACTAAGGTCGGGATAACATCCATCGGGGGGATTATCCCATGTTCAAGACTTTCGTCCTTGCCGCAGCCCTCACGCTGTCCGGCACCGCTTTGGCTTCGGCCGCCTGGACCACCGGCTCGGTCAATTTCCGCGACGGTCCGGGCACCAATTACGCCAAGCTCGGCACCATTGCGCGCTGCGTGCAGGTCGAAATCACCGACCAGCAATATGGTTGGTATCGCATTTCCTGGAATGGTCGTTGGGGCTGGGTTTCGGGGCGCTATATCAGTGCGGATGCCGACTATTGCGGTTCGAATAATTCCGGCGGCGTCTATCGCAAGCCCTCGGGGTATTAAGCTGGTGGCGGCGATGCGGTTCCATGGCGTGGTGATCGGCGCCACGATGGCCGTTTTGGCTGGGGCGCCGACACAGGGGCAGGAGCAATGCCTCGCCGCCGACGCTCCCGCCACGCTGACGGGTTTCCTGGTGACCGGCATTTTTCCCGGACCGCCTGAATTTGGCAGCGTGCAGAAGGGCGACGCGCCCTACGAGGCGCAGTTCCTTTACATGCTCGAGCCGGTCTGCACCGGTGCAGTCGGGCCGCTGCAAATTGTGCAGCTTGCCTGTGCCGACACGCCGCTTGCGGCAGGTGAGGCGATTGCGGTCAGTGGGACGCTGTTCGAGGCCCATACCGGCTATCACCGGGCGCCGCTGCTGCTCGCCTGCGACTGAGCTCTCACCAGACCTGACGGCAAAGGGGATTTTCCGTGGTTTTGAACCGCATTCTCGCTGCGACTTCGATGCTGGCTTTGGCATGGGCGCTGAGTGGACCCGCGCTGGCCGAGGATGCGGCCCAGACATGTGATGCACTGGCGGCCAGTGCCTTTGACCAGACGCGACCGGACGGGGTTCCCGGCGTGCCCTTCGACGCCATCGATGTCGCGGCGGCGCAAGAGGCGTGTCTCGCGGCTCTGGCGGAAGCGCCGTCGCCCCGCATTGCCTTTCAGCTTGGTCGCGCCTTTCATCGGGCCGGCGCCTTGGACGATGCCATCGGCTACTACCTGCAGGCCGTTGACGCGGGCCATGCCGAGGCCATGGTCGGTCTCGCCGAGGCTGGCCGCCAGAAGAGCGCCGAGGAAAGTGCCGCGCTGACCGAAGCGGCCAGTGCGGCTGGCAGCGTGATCGGACGCTATAATCTGGCGGTGCTGAAACGCGACGGCGACGGGCTGACGCAGGATATCGCCGGCGCCATTGCACTGTTCGAAGCCTCGGCCGCGGCAGGCGATGCGGAGGCAGCCTATAATCTCGGTGTGCTTTATGATGAGGGCGAGCTGGTGCTGCGCGACGTCGGCAAGGCGCGGCAATTCTATGAGGCGGCGGTGGCCGACGGGCATAGCTTCGCCCGCGTCAATCTGGGCTACCTGCTGCTCGAGGGCGAGCCGGACGAGCAGGCGCGCGCAGAGGCGCTGGCGCTGTTTCGACTGGCTGCCGAAGAGGATGGCGACATCAATGCCGGGTTGCAACTGGGGCTGATGCTGCAGGACGGTAGCGCGGCAGAGCAGGCGGAAAGCGAGACGCTGGTTCTGGCGGCGTTGCGCGACCGGGATTTCGAGCTCGGCCGTTTCTTGCAGCAGAGTGAAACCGGCATCAGCCAAAGCAATGTCAAAGCCATTCAGGGTGAGCTGGGGGTACCGGCAAGTGGCGTGGTCGATGCCGCAACGCTCGAGGCTCTGCGCCGCTATTTTGACCATATGCCTTAAGAGGTGGAGAGGGGCGCCGTTGAGCGCCCCCTTGTGGCATGTTTAGGAATCAAGAACTGGATACAATAAGGCTCAGCAATTGCTGGGCTTTTTCATCGCCCATATCTGCGGCCCGTTCGAGCAGTTGGCCCGCCTTTGCCAGGTCCTGCGCTACGCCTTCGCCGCGCACATAGAGCATTGCGAGGCTAGTGAGCGAGGCGCGGTTGCCCAGGGCGATAGCGGTTTCGTGCAACTCGGCAGCCTTGGCCTTGTCGACTGGGCCACCAATGCCGGTTTCGGCATAAAGGGCCAGTTCATGCGCACCGGACGCATCGCCCAGATGAACTGCGAGACGCAGCAGGCGAGCCGATTCCATATCGCTTTGGTCCACCCCGATACCATCGAAATAGAGCTTGCCGAGCGTCGTCGCCGCCGGGCCGAAACCTGAATCGGCGGCCAGTTGCAGGAATTCGACTGCCAGAGCAGGGTCCTGCGCCACGCCGGTGCCATTGAGAAGGCTGATGGCGAGGCCCTGAAGGGCAGGGATGAATCCGGCTTCACCCGATTTGGCCAGCAACTGGGCACCATATTCGGGCTGCAACGGACCGGCTTCGCCGTTGGAATAGAGAATGCCGGCAATGTATTGGCCGAGGGGGATGCCTTCGGCTGCGGCGCGATTGGCATAGTAGAAGGCGTCTTCGAAAGCGCCGGCCGCGTAATAGGCCCGGGCCATCCAGGCATTGAGACGATAGTCGTTGTCACCGGTACCAAGGGCCGCCCAGCAGGTCTCGATGGCCCGGTGTGGGTCGATCATCTCCACGGCCTTGCCGGTGGTTTCAAAGCCGGGCTCGAAGGGGCTCGCGGCCTCGAGAGCGCAGGCGGTTTCGGCCGTGTTGAATTCGCCGGCATGGGATGAGCCGGCAAGAGCCAAAGCGATGGCCAGGCTGGCGAGGGTGCGGGTGAACATGTTGGAGCCTCCGATCTCTATGGTGCGGTTCAGGCGAAAGCGCTCTGCGCCGGAGCGCGGTGGCGGATGGGCAGATCGGCACTGCCGCGCAGGATCTTGGCGTCATCCTGACGATCGGCGGTATGGGCAGGGACCTTGGCGCTGATGGCGTCAGGGTCGGGCAGATTGGCGAAGGCGGGGTATGACAGCGCGAGAACGAAGAGGGTGATGGCGAAGCGGATCATGTGAGCCTCCTGGGCGGCGGGGTTTGGATGCACCCTTTCTAGGAGAGGCCGTGGGATGGCGCTGTTCCGCACGGAACAGCTGCGCATGCGGGAGCTGAGTAGGAAAGTTGCAGTGGCTGGCGATTGACAGAAGCGCCTCCGCCCCACACTTTCCCAAGTCATAGACGGGACCGGACGATGACCGATGTTCTGAAGATGCTCGACCATGTCTATGAGGCGGGAGCTGATCCCGCACTCTGGCCTTCTGTCATGGCGCATCTCGCCGATGCTCTTGGCGCCCGCGAGGCGGTGCTGGGGGGCCTCGCGCTGGGGCGGACGCCGCTCTTCGTGGCGCCCCGCACCGACCCCGTCATGGTCGAAAGCTATGTCGCCCATTACCACGCGCAGAATCCGGTTCCGGCCGCCATGCGGGGCCAGGGGCTCAACCAGGTGCGCAGCGACGACGAACTCACCGATATCGAAGCCTTCCGGCGCAGTGCTTTTTTCAACGAATGGTGCGTCGTGCAGGGTTTTTTTCATGGCGCAGCGGTCAATGTCGCGTCGGGCGGCATCCTGGGCACGATCATGGTGAATTCTGTGCAGGCGCTCGATACTGCCGAGCTTGTCGCCTTTCAGCAGGTGGCCCCGCATCTGTCGCGCGCCTTACGCATCAATCAGCTCCTGATGGAAAGCCGCGCGGCGACGCTGAGCGCTTTTTCCGCGCTCGACATGACGGAGCGGGCGGTGTTTCTGGTCGATGCAGAGGGGCGGATTTCGGCCGGAAATACCTTGGCCGAGAACCTGGTTGGTCCGGGCAAGAGCCTGGTGCTGAGCAGGGGGCGGCTGGCCTGCCATGCGCCTGCCGACACGGTGCGGCTGCAGGGGCTGGTGCAGCAATGCCTGTCCGGCCGGCTCGCTCAGCCTAATGCGACGCTCGACATTGCCCGCGAACCAAATCGCGCGCCATTGCAACTGGCCTGCCTACCAGTGACCGACGAAAGCGGCATACAGGCGCGTGCCGGATCGGTGCGGCTGATGCTCATCGTCAGCGATCCGGAAGAACGATTGCGGCGCAAGGCGGAACGTTTCGGTCAAGCCTATCGCCTTACGCCGGCGGAGGCCCATGTGGTACTTGAGCTCGCCATTGGTGGCGACCGCAGTGCATTGGCCGAGCGGCTGGGCATTTCCATCGCCACGGTGCGCAGCCAGCTCACCAGCATATTCGACAAGACCGGGGTGCGCCGGCAGGCGGAGCTGGTGCGCATGCTGATGGATCAGCTCTAGCCGATCACTGCGCCACGCCCCAGGGCCGCATGCCCGGAGCCGAACCTGCCCAGGAGATACGATCGACCAGCCAGGTGCCACGCGCTGTCGGCACCAGCTCCAGCGACAGAGCTTTGGGTTCGCCGTCATTGGTGACGGGGATGATGAGGAGGCCCTCGCTCGACATTGTCGGGGCGCCCAGATGCGGAGCGACCAGCCTGATCGGCAGAAAGCCACCCTGGCTGGCCGCAAAGACCAGATTGTCGAAGGTCAGGACTGGCTCGGTGAGAACGGCATAATTGTCATCATCGCTGACGGAGGCACCTTCGGCGAGCACGGAGCCGGGGACCTGCCCGCCATTGTCGAGGCCGACGAATAGCGTATCGAGGCTGAAGCTCTGGATCGCTTCGGAAAAGCCGCGACGGGCGCGGGGCGAGAGAAGGAAATAGGCAGCGACATAGTCTTCCGCCATGAAGGCGCCGACAAACACCTTGGCGGCTTGTTCCGGCGTGTGGCTCTCGAGCCGTTCGATGATCGTCCTGTTTGCGGCGCTTACGGGTTGGCCCACGACCAGTGTCGATGCCAGCGCCAGGAAGGCGATTTTGCCAAAATTGTTCATCTGTGGTCCCCGTGTGAGGGACACTCTAGCCACGCCGATCAAGGCGGCATCGGACATGTGTTCGATGGGCAACGGCAATTCGCGAGCGCAAGCCGGGATGGAAAGGCGGCGGGTGGACCGCCGCCTAAGGAATTACTTGAGGTTTTCGGCGAAGAAGTCGGCGATGGTGGTGTCGACCTTGGCGGTGACGTCGGGCTGATCGCTATAGAAGCCATAGCCGTGATCGGCATCAGGGATTTCGACCAGGGTCGCAGCCGGGTAGGCGGCACCGACCGACTGAGAGACGGCCGGGGGAACCACGGTGTCCTTGTCGCCATAGAGCACGACAATGGCGCCCTTGTAATTGCCGATGGCATCGAGCGGCCGGGAGGCGTTCATCTCGTCATACCAGGTCTTGCTGAGGTTCTGCGTCTGGCCCCACTGGGTCTTGTACTCGGCATAGCCCTTGTCGCTGCTGGCTTCGGCGTAGAGGCGGTCATATTCGGCCTGGCCACCCATGAATCCCACCACCATTTCAGCGCCAGGATCGGCCGAGGGGGCGAGGAGGGCCATGGCCTTGTAGGGGTTATCGGCAGAGCCGCCGATGGTCAGCGCAATGCGGCCGCCCATGGAATAGCCGAAAATGCCGAGTTTTTCGGTATCAACCGGATAGTTGGCCTCGACATAGGCCAGGCCCGCATTGGAATCCGAGATCATGTTGGAGAGGTAACCCTCGGTAAAAGGCTCCTTGCTGTCGCCGGTGCCGGGGAAATCCATGCGCACCGAGAGGATGCCCTTGTCGGCGAGGGCCTTGGCGATACGGCCGAAGCCGCCATTTTCCTGCCGGCCGCCGCCATGGCCGTGATTCATCACCACGACGGGGAACGGGCCTTCGCCATCCGGAACCACAACGGTCGCGGGCACGTCGCGATCGCCATTCTTGAAGGTAACGTCGGTGGAGGTTTCGGCCATTGCCAGGGGGATGGCGGCCAAGGTGAGAGAAGCGACAGCGAGGCTAATCCTGCCAAACTTGCTCAAGCGCATGATATCCATGTCCTTTTTAGTGACGATATGCATCGTCTGCCCCCTGAGCATCCGCCCGGAAAAGGTGGGGAGTCAAGGCTTGGCTGGGGCTTCCGCGACGGTGCCTGGCGCGCGATAGTGCAGTAGAAGCAGGAGGTCGCCATGGCGCAGACGCGGGTGCAGCATTTCTCGATTTCGCTCGACGGGTTCGGCACCGGGGAAGGGCTGAGCCAAGAGGCGCCCTTCGGCCACGCCGGGCAGAAGTTGCATCAGTGGATGTTCGCCACGCGCTGGGGCAAAACCATGTTCGGGCAGGCTGGGGGCACGCGCGGCGTCGACGACGCCATATTGCGCACCTTCGATGTCGGCATCGGTGCCGAGATCATGGGGTCGAACAAGTTCGGCTATCCCGGCTGGCAGGACGACGCCGGCTGGGATGGCTGGTGGGGCGAAGATCAGCCCTTTCACACGCCGGTTTTCGTGATGACCCGGCACAAGCGGGCGCCGCTGGCCATGGAGGGTGGCACGACATTTCATTTCACCGATGCGCCGCCGGCCGAGGTGCTTGCAATGGCCAAAGAGGCGGCAGGCGGGCGCGATGTGCGGATCGGAGGCGGCGTGCGCACGCTGCGGGCGTTCCTGGCAGAAGGGCTGATCGACCACATGCATCTGGTGCAGGTGCCGGTGGTGCTGGGGCGCGGGCAGCGCCTGTGGGACGGCCTCGAGGGCATCGAGCAAAGGTACGACATCGAACTCACGCCGTCGCCGAGTGGGGTGGTGCACATGATGTTCACGCGCAAAGGGTGATCGGCCGGGTCATGGAATGTCCGCATTTGCGCGGCACCAGCGGGAACTGTCCTTCAGGCAATTCAGATGGTGATGTGCATGCGATTTCTTCGACCTGCCCTCGTTTTGATGCTGCTCGCGCCTGGCGTCGCCTTGGCGCAGGTGCCGCCCAGCCATGGTCCGGCAGAGGCGCAATTGTGTCGTTCACAGCTGGAACTGTTGATCGACGGCGGCAAGCTGACGGAGGAAGAGGTTGCGCGCTTCGAGGCGCAGTGCGACTGCCTGGAGCAGCGGGCGACCAGCGGAAGTGACGCCCAATGCACTGACGGCGAATTGGGGTGATACCGGCGCCGTTTGGAGCTCAGCGCGGCCTGGTCAGGCGCGCAAAATCTTCTCCATCTTGCGGCCCTGCGCCAATTCGTCGACCAGCTTGTCCATGTAGCGGATTTCGCGCATCAGCGGTTCTTCGATCTCCTCGATGCGCACGCCGCAGATCTTGCCGGTGATGAGGGCACGATTGTCATTGAGGGCAGGGGCCTTGGCGAAAAATTCCTCGAAGGTGGTTTTGTTGGCCAGTTCGGCCTCGAGCGCAGCCTGATCGTAGCCGGTCAGCCAGCGGATGACCTGGTCGAGCTCCTCCTTCGTACGGCCTTTGCGCTCCACCTTGGCGACGTAGTGGACGTAAACGCTGGCAACGCTCATGGCATAGATGCGATGGCCGTTCATGGCGCATGACCTGTCCTGGTTCCGGGGCGGGGAGTGTAACGCGCCTGGCCAGGCGCGGGCAAATCATGACATCACAGTGATGCAATAGGGACGATAGGATCGGCCCCAGGTGATTTGCATGACGGAAGGACGCCGAGACCGGATATGTGCCGGGCGGCGTGAAATGCGATGGGAACTGAACTGCTCGAGGCGCCGGGCGCGCTTTATCTGGGAAGCGATGTGGTAGCGGCGCAATTGTCTGGGCCGCGCCATTTCCGCTCTGCGGCGGCGGCAATACGCTTCGCCATGGAGCAGGCAGCACCCGTCAGCCTGCGCGGCGCTGCCTTGCAGGTGGGCGGAGTGGTGCTGGATCGTGAGCAGATCCGCATGCTGCATCTGGACATGAAGGCGGTCGAAGCCGCGGCAATGCGCAGCGCCAGCCTCGCCCGGCAGGATGCGGGCTGGGCTGGGAGCAGCAGTAGTTTATGAAGGGGTAGGCCCGCTTTAGCGGGCGCCAGTCCGCTCGACGCGCTTGGGAGCAGCGATCAGGCCTTCGCGGATAGCCTGCTTGCGGGCATTCTTGCGAACGCGGCGCACAGCTTCGGCCTTGCGACGGACGCGCTCTTCAGACGGCTTTTCAAAATACTTGCGGAGCTTCATTTCGCGGAACACGCCTTCGCGCTGAAGACGCTTCTTCAAGACCCGGAGGGCCTGGTCGACATTATTGTCGCGTACCTGTACCTGCACTCAAAATTCCTGACTTGCTGCACGCCTCACCACGGGGGCAGGCGGGATCGAACGGATGCTCGACCGCGCCGGTCTATCAGCCATGGGCGGAAATGGCCATGGTGCAATTGGATTTTGTGGAAAAGTCTGCAAAGCCGCTTCCGCTTTGGGTACGTTGGCAAGACGCGAAGTGGCTTTCCCTCTAGAGCGGCAGCTTGAAGCCTTCGTGGGACTGGACGAAGCCTAGCCGTCGGTAGAATCGGTGGGCGTCGGCGCGCAGCTTGTTGGAGGTGAGCTGGACCATTCCGCAGCCGGCGTCACGGCAAAAGCCGATAGCCCATTCGACCATCTGGCCGCCGAGACCGTTGCCACGCTGATCAGCGCGGATATGGACGTTTTCCAGAATGCCCCGCTTCATGCCGAACGCCGGCATGCCGGGGATAAGACTGATCTGCAGGGTGCCGACGACTTCGCCTCGGCGCTCGGCCACCACCAACCTTTGGTTGGGATCGGCCGCGATGGCCTCGAAAGCGGCACGGTAGCGCGGATCTCCGAGTGAGGCCGGATCGAGCGGCGGGGTGTCCTTGCCGCGTGAGTCGCCGGCATGACCGAGCGTCAGGATAGTGGCGATATCATCGGGCGTGGCGTCGCGAATGTCGAGGTGGGGCATGGTCAGTTTGACTTGGGTGCGATGAGTCGGGCCAAGCCTAGCACGGCGATGGCGACAAGCGCGGGAAGGATCGCGATGGGGGAGCCCGCGGCAAGCAGCGCGCCGCTGCCCGCCCACATGATCGACGAGAAGGCCTCCGATAGCGTGGCGGCGCGCGAGGCGACCTGGCGGCGACGGAACATGGAGCGCTTGGCGGTGACGCGGAACCAGAGCTGAATGGCGGTGCTGGCGGCGGCAGCGAGACCGGCGAAAAGCGCCGTGATCAGCGCCATGCGCCAGGACATGACGAGCATCAGCAGCAGGATGGGCGCCAGGACGATGGCGATGACGGCAAGCACCGCCTCGACCTTGGCGCGCAATATCGTGGAAGGCAGGAGCGGCGCAGTGGCGACGAGATCATGGGCGTCTTCGCCGGAGATGGCGAGCCAGGCGAGGCCCCCGGCCAATTGACCTGCCGCCATGACCAGCACCGGTACGGCAACGACGAAATTGCCGTCGCCCCCGCCATAATTGACCCAGAGCAGCAGGGCCGGGGGCAGGAGATAGAGCAACTGCATCAACGTCTGCGACAGTAGCCAGGGGTCGCGCTGGAGCAGCCGCCATTCCTTGCGGCGCAGGGCTTGCCGCTGACTGATCGGGGCAAAGCCAGCACCACGCCGCCGCCGCTGACTGCGCACATGGCTGAGGCCGGCGGCAGCGGTTGCCAATCGCCCATAGGACGGAGCTGTCAGCAGGGTTGCGATGGCAAGGAGGGCGAGGCCGGCGACGAGGGCGGTGCCAGCGGCACCGATATCGCCCATCACGGCCCTGGCGGGCAGCCAGAGCAGACTGTCAAGGCTGGGGGCGGCATCGATCCACTCGGCGGACTGGAACAGGGCTAGCCGCGAAAAGCCCTCATGGGAAAGAATGGCGACGCCCTGAATGCCGATGGCGAAGCCAGCGCCGATAATGGCGGCAAGAATCTGGGCGATGAGCCGGGTCTTTTTCGGGCCCACGGCATGAAACAGCAGCAACGTGACCAGCATGGCCAGCGTCGTCGACAGGCAGGCCAGGGCGGCGAGCACGAGGAAGGCAGCGAACCATTGCGGGCCGTCCTGCACCACCAGCACGATGACCAGTGGGCTTATCAAGGCCATGCCGAGCAGTGCGGTGGAGACGGCGACACCGCCGGCGCGAACGGCAAAGAGCCTGCGGCTGGAGGCGGGCGAGGACAGGATGAGATCGAGATCGGAGCGGGAATAATAGACCCGCGTCACCGCCTCCAGGGCCTGGGAGAGGGTGACGATCCAGAACAGAAAACCCATGCCGCTGACCAGCATCAGCGTCGATTTGTCGACGACGGCGCCGGCATCGAGCCAGGGGCGCACGGCGAACCAGGCGATCAGCGCGATGACGGCATAGACGGCAATGCCGCCCAGGGCGAAGCCGAGGAGGCGCACGCGGTGGCCGCCGCTGAGCATGGCGATGGTATCGCGCCAGTTGAGGCGCAGTTCGTGGCGGGCGAACCAGAGCAGGGATGCGGGGGCGGGAGTCACGCCGCGTCCTGTTGCTGGGCGACGAGATCGAGGAATATTTCTTCGAGCGTCGTCTCTCGCCCGACGCGGGTGCGCAGCTCGGCGAGAGTCCCCTCAGCGATCAATCGGCCTTGGGCGATGACGCCGATGCGCTCGGCCATGCGTTCGGCGACTTCGAGAATGTGGGTGGTCATGATGACGGTGACGCCGCTTTCGACCTTGCCGCGCAGCACGTCCTTGACCTGACGGGCGGAGCCGGCATCGAGGCCGGTCAGCGGCTCGTCGAGAATGATCAGTTGGGGGTCGTGCACCAGGGCGCCGGCAAGGGCGACTTTTTGCGACATGCCCTTGGAGAAGCCGCCGCACAATTCGTTGGCATGCGGGCCAAGGCCGAGCCAATCGATGAGTTCATGCGCCGATTGACGGGCGCGCGCCGGCTCGACCTGCCAGAGGCCGGCGACGAATTCGAGATATTCGAGCGGGGTCAGCCGCTCATAGATCATCGGCTCGTCGGAGACCCAGGCGGTGAGGCGCTTGGCGGCCACCGGGTCGGCGAGCGCGTCGATGCCGAAGATGGAAATGCTGCCCGCATCAGGTTTGAGCAGACCCGCGACCATGCGCAGGATGGTGGTCTTGCCGGCGCCGTTGGGGCCAAGCAGGGCGTAGAATTCGCCGGCACCGATGCTGAGATCGATCCCGTTGACCACCGGGCGGTCGAAGGCTTTGGTGAGGCCGGAAAGGCTGAGGGCGGCGGGCATGGCATACCTGTCTAAGGATGTCGCCAGCCTAGGGTGCAGGCCTTTCCCGGCCGTTTATGGACAGAGTTAAAGTTTCTGCGTGTGGGCAGGGGGCAGGGGCAGCAAGCCGCTCTCTGGCTTTTCCCAATCAAAATCCCGGGCCGACGGGATGATGCCATGCCCGGGATTGAACCAACGGCGATCAGGCGACAGTCAGCTTGACGTCGACATTGCCGCGGGTGGCGTTGGAATAGGGGCAGACTTCGTGGGCCTTGTGGACCAGGGCTTCGGCGTCTTCCTTGGAGAAGCCGGGAAGGGTCACCTTGAGCTCGACGGCGATGTTGAAGCCCTTGGCGCCTTCATTGGCGTTTTCGCCGAAGGACACGGCTGCGTCGATGGTGGTCTCGTCCGGCACCTTGATCTTTTCGCCGCGCGCCACGGCCTTGATGGCGCCGAGGAAGCAGGCGGAGTAGCCGGCGGCGAAAAGCTGCTCGGGATTGGTGCCCGGGCCGTCATTGCCGCCCATGGCCTTGGGCGTGTCGAGGGTGACTTCCAGACGGCCGTCATCGGTCTTGCTGGTGCCGGTGCGGCCACCAGTGGTGTGGGCGTGGGCGGTGTAGACTGCGGATTTGATGCTCATCGGAAGCTCTCCTTGCATTGGGTAGAATTTGTTTAGTGCACAATTCGATTGTGCGCAATATAAATTTTTGGCATAGAATTGCCGTGCCGAAGACAGGGAAACGCGATGACGCCAGAAACGATGCCTTCCATCGATAGAATGTTGTGCTTTGCCGTCTACGCGGCCGGACATGCCTTCACGCGGTTCTACAAGCCGCGGCTCGACGCGCTGGAGCTGACCTATCCACAATACCTCGTATTCCTGGTGCTGTGGGAGGGGGACGATATTACCGTCAAAGCGCTCGGCGAGCGGCTGTTTCTCGATTCTGGAACCATTACCCCACTGGTCAAGCGGCTGGAGGCGCGGGGGCTGGTGTCGCGGCACCGCGATCCCGACGATGAGAGGCAGGTGCGTATCCAGCTGACCGAAGAAGGCGAGGCGCTGGAAAAGCAGGCGCTGTCCATTCCACTGGCGGTAATCGAGGGCACGGGAATGGGGCTGGATGGGGCCGATGCGCTGCGCCAGGAGCTGCTGGCCCTAAGGTCCCGGCTCGACGCGGCGCTGGGCGACAAGTAGCCGCTTAGCGCAAGCCCACCGCATCGACCTGCCCGGAGCGACAGCCGCCATCGACGGGGCTGGCGGCGGCGATAAGGCTGGCAAAATCGTCGGGACCGGTGATGTCGCCGGTGAGGCCAATGCGCAGCTCGGTGATCAAGGTGCGATTGCCATCTGCGGCGCAGGTCATGCTGACGCGCTCGCCGGCGCCTGGGCCGAAGGCGGCATCGAAGGCGTCACGCACCTGCGACAGGGTGATGCGCTTGCCGATGTTTGCGGCAAAGAGCTCGGCGACTGGGGAGGCATTGAGCGCCAGCATCATGTCGAGGGCATCGCTGAAATAGTCGCGCTGGCTGGCGCCATAGCAGGAGCCGTGCTTGGTCCATTGGTGACGGTCCAGTTGAGACTGCACGCCTGGCATGACGATTTCGAGATCACGGGTGAGGGCGATAGGCAGGTCGACACGCGGCAGGTCGCGCCAGCGTCCATCCTCGCTGGCATATTGGTCGGCCCGCGAGACGCCGCAATATTGATTGTCGCGTGGCTGCGGCCAGAGGCCATGCAGGGTGAAATTGGTGGCCTCGAAGCTATTGGGCTTCTGATTGCGGCACTCGCCGGCGCGGGGCACCGTTTCGCAGAAGGCCGGCTGCCAGTTGACGGCAAGGATATATTGGGTGCCGCGATAGGTGCGCGGGACGGGCGCCGGGGGCGGCGTGTCCACCCTGCCTTCGGCGTCGGTGGCGCGGGTGCCGCAATCGACCTCGACCCAGCGGCGGTCCGGCTCGGCGCCTGGCACCACGATCCAGAGATGGGTGGGGCGATCCTTGTTGCCGGCGAGCAGGCTATAGGCCGTTCCTGGGCGCAGCGTGATATTCCCGGGATTGGTCTGACGGCTGATGGATTGGTAGGCCGGGCAGGCCTTGGTGGCAGTGAAATAGCCGTCGAGCGGGGTTTCGGCCTGGGCCGGCAGGGCCAACAGCATGGATAGGAACACGAAAACCCAACGTGTCATTGCCCAACTCCTTTGCCTTCTGACCTGTTGCTCTAGCGTCTTGATGCGTCGATTGCAAAGCGGGGCATTGCGCGCATTCACGCGCCCCGCTAATCGTCGCCCATGACAACAGCCCCCTTTGAAATCTTTCTGGTTGCCACGCCTGGCCTTGAGGCGCCGCTGTGCGAGGAGGCGCGCGCGGCCGGTTTCGCCGATGCCAAGGTCGTGGATGGGGGCGTACGGTTTGACGGTGGCTGGCCGGATGTGTGGCGGGCCAATCTGGCATTGCGGGGCGCGACAAGGATACTGGCACGCATCGCCTCGTTCCGCGCCATGCATCTGGCGCAGTTGGACAAGCGGGCGCGTAAGGTGAACTGGGCGGAGTTCCTGCGGCCCGATGTGTCGGTGCAGGTAGAGGCGGCGTGCAAGCGTTCGCGCATCTATCATGCGGGCGCGGCGGCGCAGCGGGTGGCCACGGCGATCGCAGAGACGCTGGGCGCGCCGATTGCCGAGGAAGCCGAGGTGCGGGTGATGGTTCGGATCGAGGACGATCTCGTCACCATCAGCATCGACACCACCGGCGCCTCACTGCACAAGCGCGGCTTCAAGGAGGCGGTGAGCAAGGCGCCGATGCGCGAGACCATGGCGGCGATGTTCTTGCGCCAATGCGGTTTCTCCGGAACGGAGCCGGTCCTCGACCCCATGTGCGGCTCGGGGACTTTCCCAATCGAGGCGGCGGAGATTGCGCTGGGACTGTTGCCGGGACGCGAGCGTGGCTTTGCCTTTCAGCACTTGCCCAGTTTCGACGCAAAGGCCTGGGACAAAACCAAGGGCGTGGCAAAAGTGCAGCCGACCATGCAGCGATTCTATGGGTCGGATCGCGATGCCGGCGCCATCCGCATGGCGGAGGAGAACGCGGTGCGAGCCGGGGTCGCGGCGGCGACGCAGTTCAGCCAGGGCAATATCGAGGACCTGACGCCTCCGGAGGGGCCGCCGGGGCTGGTGATCGTCAATCCACCCTATGGCAGCCGCATCGGCAGCAAGGGGCCGTTGATCTCGGTGCACCGCACCCTGGGGACCGTGTTGAAAACGCGCTTTGCCGGCTGGCGTGTGGCGATCATCACCGCCGACAAGCAATTGGCCCAGGCGACCGGGCTGAGCTTCGAGCCGATGTTGCCGCCTGTGCTGCATGGGGGCATTCGCGTGGCGCTGTATCGGACTGGCGTGCTGTAGGCTGGGTGTGTTTCTCGATGTGATGGAACGGTGAGGGACAGCGGGCGTTCACCTTTCACACGCATTTTCGAGGAGATATGAAAATGGACTGGAACCGTATCGAAGGCAGCTGGAAGCAGTTTTCGGGCAAGGTCAAGGAACAGTGGGGCAAGCTCACTGACGATGACATTGCCCAGATCAACGGCAATCGCGAGCAGCTCGAAGGCAAGATCCAGGAGCGCTACGGCAAGGCCAAGGACGAAGTCCGCAAGGATATCGACGACTGGTCCAACCGCATGAACTAGGCTGGTCTGATCCAGTACATGAGCCCGGTCACTGACCGGGCTTTTTTCTAGCTGACGCCATTTAGAAAATGATGATCAGCCCCATCACGGCGAGCAGGAGCATCAGGCCGATGCCGAGCAGCATCAGCACGAAGATGACCTTGGCGAGCCCGCCCGCGACACTGGCGACGCCGGAAAAGCCCATGGCGCCGGCGACCAGGGCGATGATGACCAGAATGATGAGAAGTTGCAGCATGGCAAAACTCGCTTGACGCTATTTGCCTATCAACGCCGCGCTGCGCCGGCGCGTTCCGCCGGCGTGCTTGAGGGTCAGGGCGCGAGACCCACCGGGATCGGCGGCGGGGTCTGCATGACGGTGATCTTCACCCGCTCATTGGCCGCCATATAGGGGTCATTGGGGAAGAACGGATCGTCGTCGGCGCGGCCGACCACCGATTTTACGCGGTCATTACCGAGGCCGAATTCGCCGAGCGTGGAGCGCACGACATTGGCGCGGTCGGCTGACAGTTCCCAGGCGCCATAGCGGGGGTTGTCGTAACGGGCGCCGGCGGCGGTGTGGCCTGACACCGTGATCTGCGCATTGAGCTGCTGCAGAATGGGCGCGATGGCGGCAATGGCGGCGCGGGTCTGCTCGAGCGGATATTTCGAACCCTCGGGGAACATGCGCTTTCCCTGCTGGTCGACGATCTGGATATCGAGACCGTCTTCCGTCTGCTCGATCAACAGATTGTCCATGAATGGGGTGACTTCGGGCAGAGACTGCCAAGCCTGACGAATGCTGGCGGCGGCGCTATGGAATTTCTGGCTATCGACGGATTTGAGATTGAACTCGTTGTCGCTCGACGCCTGCTGTTCGCTGCCGTTCTCGCGGGCCTGGCCGCCCACCTGGTCGGCTTCGGAGTTTGAGAGATCAGCCTGTCTTTCGGTCTGCGGCGATACCGGACCGGTGGCGGAGATATCGGTGGCCGAGCCCGACATCTGGCTGCCGGTCGAGTCCATGGCATTGCCGCCCATAATGCCGCCGGCACCGCTATTGGAAAGGCTAACCGCAGCAGGAGCGAAATACTCGGCCAGGCCCTGCTTCTGCTCGGGCGTGGTCATGCTGATCAGCCACATGAGCAGGAAGAAGGCCATCATGGCGGTCACGAAGTCCGCATAGGCAATCTTCCAGGCACCGCCATGGTGTCCGTGCGCGGCCTTCTTGACCTTCTTGATGATGATCGGCTGGTCGTAATTGGCCATGGCGGCGACTTTCTAGCTGGCGGATCAGGCCGTGGCGGGCAGGTTGGCGGTCGCGGCTTCGACTTCGGCGAAGGTCGGGCGCACTTCGCTCATCAGCGCCTTGCGGGCGAATTCCACGGCCATGACCGGCGGCTGGCCACCGATATGGGCAAGCAGGCCGACCTTGAGCGAAAGGTAATATTTGGATTCGGCTTCGAAGATGTTCTTGAGCGACTGAGCCATGGGGCCGAAGAAACCATAGGCCACGAACACGCCGAAGAAGGTACCCACGAGAGCGCCGCCGATGAGGTGGCCCAGCACTTCAGGCGGTTCGGTGATGGCGCCCATGGTCTTGATCACGCCCAGCACGGCGGCCACAATGCCCAGGGCGGGGGTGCCGTCGGCGATGGACTGCATCGAGGAAACAATGCGTTCCTGTTCCTGGTGATGGGTTTCCAGTTCCTCGTCCATGAGTGCATCCATCTCATGCACATTGTTGGAGCCCATGGTGACCATGCGCATGTAGTCGCAGACGAACTCCACCGCATGGTGGTTTTTGGCGAAGGACGGGAAGGCGTTGAATAGGGTGGAGTTGTGCGGGTCCTCGATATGCGGCTCGATGCCCAGAATACCCTTTTGCTGGATCAGCTTGTACATGGCGAACTGCACGCCGAGCAGCTCGACATAGGCCGCCTTGTTAAATTTTGGTCCCTTGATCAGCGTGCCGAACATGGAGGGCACCGCTTTCAGGACCGGGCCGGTATTGCCGATGATGAAGGCGCCGATGGCAGCGCCGAGAATAATAACGAATTCAAAGGGCTGCCAGAGAACTTCGACGTGTCCACCCATGGCGGAATAGCCGCCGAACACGCAGGCGAAAACGACGATCACACCAATTATCAGACGCATGGAGGCGACACTCGAACAAAGACGCTAGGTTGCGCGCCCTGGTGAAGTCTGCCCGGACCGCGGTCGCATATTGGCGGTGTCGAGCTTAACAGGCCGTGTATTTGCGGCGTTTGCAGGCCGTTGGAAGGCGATTTTCGCGGTCAGCTATTGTTCGCCACAAGGGCCACGGCGATGGCGCGCTCGAGCTCGATGAGATTGTCCGTCCACATTGCGCGAGGGCCCGCTGCTGAAAGACCCGCCGAGAACGCCGCGAGATCGCTGTCAGTGGTGGCGATGCCCTTTTTGAGAAGGCGCAGGGCGTCGAAGGCAGCCCGATCGACCACTTCGGGGTCTGCGTCGGCCAGACCAGCCTTGTAGAGCTGGCGCAAGTAGCTGAAGTCGTAGCCAGCCAGCGCGTCCATGCCGCCGAAATAGATCAACACCATGCATTCGAAATCGAGTTGCGCGCAGTGCCAGAAGCGCCGTTCGGCGCGGGCGGCGAGGAAGGCGCGCACCGGCTCTATCAGGCGTGGTTCGCCCGGGACGCAGACCCGGTAGAGATCGAGCACCAATTGCGCCGCGCCTTTGTCGTCCGTTGCCCGCGCTTCGCGGGCGAACCGAGCGGCGATATCGGCCTCGATCAGCGGTGTCCGACGCCGATCGATCTTGTCCTTGAACGCTTCGAGAACGGTCGCGACGGGCCTGTCGGCCAAGCGTAGGCGGCGCACGGCAATATGCAGGTCGCGATGGCCGCGCAGGCTGCGGATGTAGCCATCGAGCCGGTCAAAGCGCGCATCGAAGGCAGTAACGAGGCTGGCGATCAGCGCCGGCGAGCCTTCTGTCAGCGGCCAATGCAGATACCAGTCGAGCGGCGCTTCGGCGTTCTGGCTGATGTCGAGCTGTTCAATGGCCAGCCCGGCAAGGCCGGCGAGCCAGATCTCCGATTGGCTGGCGCGCCACTGTTCGATCAGAGCCGCAGAGAGCATGTTGGCCGGGATGTCTGGCAGAGCGAGACGCAACTCAGCGAGCGCGGTTTCGGGATCGAGGCTGGCGGTGGTGTCGCCGAAGCGGCGGGCGCCATCGCGCAACTTTTGCGGATGTTCGAGATTTGCCTGGGCCTGGCGCAGCTTTGTCTCGGTGATCTCGGGCGGATTGAGCTCGGCAGCGAGCCAATCATATTCGGTATGTTCGCCGTGTTGAGCGATGGCCCAATCGAGCGCACTTTGAAAAGCCAGTTGGGCTTCGGGAGTGCCATAGAAATAATCGGCCAACTGGGAGGCGGCAATCTCTGCGGCGCGGCGGGACA
The DNA here is from genome assembly GCF_900631955.1 of Devosia equisanguinis. Taxonomy (GTDB): domain Bacteria; phylum Pseudomonadota; class Alphaproteobacteria; order Rhizobiales; family Devosiaceae; genus Devosia; species Devosia equisanguinis. The sequence continues at coordinate 39,236 of NZ_UZWD01000025.1, forward strand.
CCAAGGCGTCGGGTGAACCGATGGCGTCGCAAAGACGCGACAGCGACTTGCCCATGTCGAAATAGTTGAGGCTGCCAAAGCCCTGAAAATGCTCCAGCACCGCGGCGTCGAGGGTGAGATGCGCAATTTGACGCGACGGCGCCGGATGTCGGTCGAGTTCCATATGGGCTTCGGCCAGCAATTGTGGGAAGCGCGGAAAACAGTAGGGCGCCAGCTGATTGGCGATCTGCTCAGGGGAGATGTCCGGCACCTCCCCGGCGCTGGCGATTTCGAAGCGCAGCGTCTTCAGCATCAATTCAAGCGTGCGCGGCGCGAAAAGCGCGGCGATTTCGTCGAGGCGGGCCGCAATCTCTGGCGCCGATGCAGCCGCCTTGCGTGAGCCGCGCTCGACATAGGTCAGGACGCCGCCAGGAGGGAGCCAATCAGAGAGCTGGTCCTGTCTCTCCAGCAGCAGCTCGGCGATCTGCAGGAGCAGGGGCGCGGCGGCGTGGTTCATCGCCTGACTGAGGCGGGTGCGCAGAATCGAATGCTTCTGCTCGGGCAAAGCCAGGGCCATGCCGGCCATGGCAGCCAGGATCGGTTGACGCTTGTGCTTGATCCAGGCGGCCTCGAGTAGATTGGACCTGTCGTAGATATCGGCACTGGGCATGGCCGCTTCGAGAATGCGAAAGGCTTCGGCCGGAGACACATCATCCGGCAATAACAACAGCGACTGAACGGCGCTGTTTTCGGCATGAATGACGCTCTTGAGCAGGTCGTTGGTGGCTTTGAGGCGCGCATTGAGGTCGTTGCTGGCCGTCTGCGCCGGACTTGGCGGCGCAGGTTTGAGCATGGTGCGAAACTGCAAGAGGCCGAAGACGACCAGCGCCAGGAGGCAGGCCACAGCGAGGGCAATAAAGAGGGGCATGGGAATGGCGCTCATGGTCAGAGCGTAACCAGCCAATATGCTCGCGCCAGCCCCGATTTACGGGGGAGGCAGAATGGAAGCGTTGCTACTCTTTAAGAGTGCCAACGCACAAGATGCCGCCCTCGGGTAGAGCCCGAGGACGGAGCGGATTGTCAGGTGCTGGCCCTACAGCACGATGCGGTAGATGCCGAAGCCGGCTTCGTCGGTTTGGCCGGTGGCTTCGATCTTGACCGCGGTGACGTCGGCAACGTGGGACGCTGCCTTGGGGCCGGTGGCGAACAGCACGGTGGTATCGCCTATTGGGGCGAGCGACCAATTGCTGTCAGCCTTGGGATCGATCGTGCCGTTCTCGATGATGAAGCGCACAATGATGTCGCGATTGGTGTCCGGGCCGACGAAGATCACGTTATCGGCCCCGGTGCCAGGGAAAGAACCACCGCCGCCGGCGCGATAATTGTTCGAGGCGATGACGAACTTGGCCTCGGGGTCGATGGGCGCGCCGTTATACATCAGATCGACGATGCGGTTGGCATCCGGGTTGAGCGTTTCCTTGCCGTCCGACGAGTATTTCGAGGGCTGGGTAAGGTCGATCTTGTAGGTGACCCCGTCGATGACGTCGAAATTGTAGGATGGGAAGTCCGGGTTGATCAGAGCAGCATCCTTGGCGCCGGCTTCGACCTGGTTGAAGATGCCGGCCGAACGCTCGAGCCAGTTCTTCACGTCGGCGCCGGTGACCAGCAGCGCCTGGATGGTGTTGGGATAGAGGTAGAGGTCGGCGACGTTCTTGATGGCGACCGGACCGACAGGCACGTCGGTGTAATAGTCCGGACCGCCGCGACCGCCGGCCTTGAAGGGCGCAGCCGCCGACAGGATCGGCAGGCCGTCCCATTCGGTGCCCTTCATCATCTGGGCGATGTACCAGGACTGGGCCTGAGAGACGATCTGCACCGACGGATCGTCGGCCACGAGCGCGAAGTAGGAATAGAGCGGTGCAGCGGTCTCGCCGACCGGGCGGCGGATATAGTCGAGCGTTTCGGCATGAGCTTCAGCCACTACGGCCTCGACTTCGGGCATGGATTCGACGGTGGGCACATTCTTGTTGTCGACGCGCTCGACGATGGGGCGGGCTTCCACAGTATGCGAGGCAATGGTCCACTTGCCATCCGCATCAATCTCGAGCAGCAGATCGACCAGGCCCATATGCGAGCCCCAGAAGCCGGCCATCACAGCGGGCTTGCCCTGCAGCGTGCCGCTGGCCACGTCGACGCCGTCAAGGCCATCATAGGTGGCACTGGGGAAGACCAGGTGGCTGTGGCCAGTGAGAACCACGTCGATGCCCTCGACGCCGGCCAGGTGGAAGGAGGCGTTTTCCATGCCCGGCACATATTCGCCGGTGTCGATGCCGGAATGGGAGAGGGCGACGACGATGTCGGCACCCGCCTCGCGAATGGCCGGGACCCAGGCTTCGGCGGTCTCGACGATGTCGCGGACCACCACCTTGTCGGTGAGGTGCGAGGCATCCCAGGTCAGGATCTGCGGCGGCACGAAGCCGATGACGCCGATCTTGATGGTGTGCTTTGCACCGGCGCCGTCCACCAGTTCCTTTTCGATGATGCGGTAAGGCTCGATATAGGTATCATCGGCAGTGGGATTTTCGCCGAGCTCGTCGCCGCGCACCAGATTGGCGCAGACGACCGGGAAACCGGCGCCTTGCAGGGCACGATCGAGGAATTCAAGGCCGTAATTGAACTCGTGGTTGCCCAGCGTGCCGGCATCGTAGCCGAGGGTATTGAGTGCTGCGACGGCGGGGTGGATGTCACCCTGGTTAAGGCCCTTTTCATAGGCGTAGTAGTCGCCCATCGGATTGCCCTGGATCAGGTCGCCATTGTCGAACAGCACCGCATTGCCGGCCTCGGCGCGGATGGATTCGATGATGGAGGCGGTGCGCGCCAGGCCCATCGTGTCGTTGGGGGCGTCGGCATAGTAGTCATAGGGCAGGATGGCGACGTGGATATCGGTCGTCTCGATGATACGCAGATGCGCCTGGTTCGCCTGGGCCATGACCGCGAAGGGGTGCATGGCGACCATGGCGCCCATACTGGCCGAGCCGACGAGGAAGCTGCGCCGGGAAATAGATGGCAGGAAGTTCATCGAATTTCTCCATGTGAAAACGCCTCAGCCATGGGGGCCGCGCTCCCATGGTACCCGGCATGTCGCCGGTTCGTGCGCGCCGGGCGAACCGGAGCGGGCTCGCTCATGCCGAATGGAGGTGACGCTGGCATGACGACAAAGCGTGAGGCTATGAGGATTTTACCATGCGGTCAAATTGTGACAACGAGGCCTAGAGGTCGGCGACGGCTTTTGCATAGGCCACTGCCAGGCGGTCTGCCGCCGCATCGAGCGCCTGCGAGAAAGCCTGTGACGCCTGCAGGGAATAGGCGGCAAGATCGGGCTCAGCCAGAGCCTGGGCAAGTTCGCGCAGAAGAACGGGGTCCACTGTACTGTAACCGGCGGATGTAGCGGCAAAGTAGCCCTCGACATATTGGTCGCGCAGAGTGCTGCCGATGCCGGCCACCCACGCGTCTGCCGCTTCGGCGCCGATGATGGGCTCGGCGCCGGTCTTCATCATGCGATAATATGCGTCCATGATGGCATTGGCTGTCTCGGGGCCATGCTGGCGCTCGAAAAGATCGACGTAAAGGGCGTTCTGGGCAGAGGAGGCGGCTTCGATGATCTTGGCTGCCTTGGCCACTTCTTCCTCGAAGGACAAGGTTCCGTCGGGATCCATCGTGGTCGTCTGTGCTGCCAGCTGCTTGGCCAGGTCAGATTGAAGATAGGCGACGGCGGCGGCGCGACTGTCCTGCATAAGGGCTGCATCGAGTGCCTGCAGATAGTCGGCTTCCAGCAGGGCTGGTGCAAAGGCTTCGTCCACCGCGCTCTGCCAGGCACCGACATAGGCCTCTGGAAAGCCGATTTCGGGCCGCAGGAGCGCCCGCAGATCGCGCCCCAAGTCGCGAAGCTGGGCTATGTTTGTGTCGCCCTCGGCCAGCACCTGCGTGTCGGCTTCCGCGGCATAGGCTGCCGGGCCCAGAAGCAAAGCCGCAGACACGGCCGCAGCCTTCAGCAGACGATTGAACGGCAAGACCATTTTGGGTTCTCCTTCGGTATCACTGAAAATGTGACGTCCGGGGAGGGGAGAACCTTGGTCGGGGGACGGTCAGCCTTTGACGAGTTTGGGATCGACCAATGCGCCCTTATGGCCGATGACGATGCCCGCGGCGCGGTGGGCGGCTTCGGCGGCTTCGCCCAGGCTCTTGCCGGTGAGGCGGGCGGAGAGATAGGCGCCATTGAAACTGTCGCCCGCTCCGGTCGCATCGACCACCTTGGCCCCCGGCTTCGGCGCCAGGCGCACGCGCTCATGGGCGGTAGCGATCAAAGCATCTTTGCTGCCGTCCTTGACCACGACCTCCTCGACACCGAGTTCGAGATAGCGGTCGGCGGTATCGTCGATGGTCTTGTCGCCGAAGAGGGGGGCTTCATCGCTGTGGGTGGGCAGGACGATGTCGCAGAGGCTGGCGGCGGCGGTCAACACGCCGGTCATGACACGCTGGTTGGTCCACAGAGCCGGACGAATATTGGTGTCGAAGGCGATTTTCGCGCCATTGTCCCGCGCCTTGACGATGGCGCCGAGCAGGCGGCCACGGGCGCGCGGGGCGAGAATGGCAAGGGTAATGCCGGAGAAATACACCAGTTCGGCCTTTTCGACTGCCTTGGCCAGGGCAGTTTTGTCGTCGGCCAAGAGCTTGGCGGCGGACTGGTCGCGCCAATAGGTGAAGTGCCGGTCGCCCTTTTCCTGGTGGATCATGTAGAGACCGGGGCGGCGGCTGGGGATGGTCTGGATGTGTCCGGTGCCGATACCGTTGTCGTCGAGAAAGGCGCGGATGTCGTTGGAATAGCGATCTTCACCCAGGGCGGTGACGTAATCGACCGACCAGTCCTTGCCGAGCAAGGCGCGCAGGTACCAGGCGGTGTTGAGCGTGTCGCCGGCATAGCCGAGACGATAGGTGCGGTCTTCACCGCCGCTCATCTCGATCATGCATTCGCCGATGGAAACGATACGCCTGGTCACGGGCTTGTCCTCCAAATTCCCTGGTTCGGTTATGCCGGTGCGGGCTTGCCCCGGCAAGGGCTTGCGACTACACAGGCTCCTATCTTACGCGTATCTTCCATACAAGATGGCGCGTGTCGCATGGGAGATCGCCGTGACCAATCCGCGCCTCAGTTCCAAGACGCTGGCCAGCCTCGCCAAGGGCACCAAACTGCCCGCCTATGATCGCGCAACGGTGACGCCGGGTATCGTGCATCTGGGCATTGGTGCGTTTCACCGGGCGCATATGGCTGTTTATGTCGATGATCTGCTGGCGAGCGATCCGAGCTGGGGCATTGTGGGCGCCAGCCTGCGCCGCCCCGATACCAAGGAGGCATTGGAGCCGCAGGATGGGCTCTACACCATTGCGGTACGCGACGCGGTAGGCACGCATCCGCGCGTCATCGGCTCGATCCTGTCGGTGATGGATGCCAATACGCAGCGCGAGGAATTGCTTGCACTGATGGCCGATCCATCTATCCGGATCGTTTCCCTGACCGTCACGGAAAAAGGCTATTGTCACGATCCGGCCACTGGCGAACTCGACCAGCGCCATCCCGATATCGTGCATGACTTGGCCAATCCCAAAACTCCGAGGTCGGCACCGGGCATGCTTGTCGAAGCTCTGGCGCGTCGCAAGGCTGCGGGGGTGGAGCCGTTCACCGTGATGAGCTGCGATAACCTGCCCAGCAATGGCCACACCGCCAAGCGCATCGTCACAAAATTTGCGGCCCTGCGCGATGCGGAGCTGGGCACCTGGGCGGAGAGCGTGGCTTTCCCGTCAACCATGGTTGACCGCATCGTGCCCTCCACCACTGATGCCGATCGCGCCGAGGTGTCGCGGCTGATCGGGGCAGAGGATGCCTGGCCGATCATGACGGAGCCTTTCACGCAGTGGGTGGTCGAAGACGACTTCCCCGCCGGCCGGCCGGCTTTCGAGAGGGCGGGTGCGCAGATGGTGGCCGATGTCGAGCCGTTCGAGCTGATGAAGCTGCGCATGCTCAACGGCTCGCACTCGACCATGGCCTATTCGGGCTATCTCGGCGGTTACGAATATATCGCCGAGGTCATGGGCGATCCGGCCTATGTGAAGCTCATCCATGGACTGATGAGCGAGGAGGCGATGCCGACGCTCGACATGCCCGGTGTCGACCTCGGCGCCTATCGCGACGAGCTGCTGGAGCGCTTCCGCAACCCGGCCCTGAAGCATCGCACCTGGCAGATCGCCATGGACGGCAGCCAGAAGCTGCCCCAGCGTCTGCTCGGCACCATTCGCGACCGACTCAAGGCCGGGCAGGGCATCGAGCGGCTGGCTTTGGGCGTCGCGGCGTGGATGCGCTATGTGACCGGCATAGCCGAGGATGGCAGCGAAATCGATGTGCGCGATCCGCATGCGCTCAAGATGATGGCGATCGCGGCCGATGCCGGCGACGATCCGGAAGCGTTGTTCGATGGGCTCGTCGGCATGAGCGAAGTGTTCGGTGCCGACTTGCCGAACAATGCGATTTTTCGCCAAGCGGTGATCGGCCATCTGACCATGCTGTTCGAGGAGGGCGCGCGGGCGACCGTCGCGAAGGTGGCGAGCTAGGCCATTTCAAACGGAGGTGGAACCAGGGCTCTTTCGCCTTCCTCGCCCTTGAGGGGACTCTTCTTCTCCTCCTCTTCTACAGGGCGAGGTCGGGTCGGGGTGAACCTTTGCGCCTGAGTGGAACCCGTTCCCCCGCGCCACACTTACTGCTAGCGTCCGCAGGACTATCGAAAAGGCGTCGTTATCATGAAGTGGCAGGGTCGGGAGCGTAGCTCTAATATCGAGGATCGTCGGGGCCAGCGGTCCGGAGGCGGACTTGGGGGGCTCGGCGGCCTGGGCGGCAGTGGTGGCGGCTTTCGCATTCCCACTGGCGGCGGCGGGCGTGGGTCGAAGGGCGGTATTTCCAGCCTGATCGGCATCGTCGTGGTGCTGGGGATTATCTGGTTCGTCACCGGACAGAATCCGCTCGACATGATGACCGGCGGCAATTCCGGCACGATTCCCTCCTCCAGCAGCGCCTCGTCTCGGCAATTGCCAGCCCAGGGCGAGGACGAGCTTGCCGATTTCGTCGGCGTGGTGGTCAAGGAGACGGAAAACCTGTGGACCGACGTGTTTGCCGCGTCCGGCCAGAACTATCCCGAGCCCAAGGTGGTGCTGTTCACCGATCAGGTGAATACCGCTTGCGGCATGGCCGATGCTTCGGTTGGTCCATTCTATTGCCCGGGCGATTCCAAGGTCTATATCGACCTCAGCTTCTATGACGAGTTGCACCGCAAGTTCGGAGCGCCGGGCGATTTCGCCCAGGCCTATGTGCTGGCGCACGAAGTTGGCCACCACATCCAGAACCTCACCGGCGTGCTGCCAGAGTTCAATCGCCGTCGCCAGGCGATGAGCCAGGAACAGGCCAATGCCTATTCGGTGCGCGTCGAGCTGCAGGCCGATTGCTATGCCGGTGTGTGGGCCAATTATGCCGGCCAGCAGAACCTGCTCGAATCGGAGGATATCGAGGAAGCGCTGAACGCCGCCAACCAGATCGGCGACGACACGCTGCAAAAGCGCATGCAGGGCTTTGCGGTGCCGAAAACCTTCAACCATGGCACCTCCGCACAGCGCAAGACCTGGTTCCAGCGCGGCTACAGCTCCGGCGACCCGAACCAGTGCGATACATTCTCGGGGAGTGTCTAGATAAAGAAAAACCCCAGCTTGGAGCTGGGGTTTTGATTTTTACGCCGCTGCGCCAGGAGCCACATATTCGGGCTTTTCGGGGAGGCCCTTCTCCCTGCGGACGTGATTGAGGAAGCGCGTAAAGAGATAGTGGCTGTCCTGCGGGCCGGGGCTGGCTTCGGGGTGGTATTGCACCGAGAAGATCGGCTTGCCGTCCACGGCCAGGCCGGCATTGGAGCCGTCGAAGAGCGAAATATGCGTCTGGGTGACGCCGGCGGGCAGCGTCTCGGCATCGACGGCAAAGCCGTGATTCATCGACGTGATCTCGACCTTGCCTGTTGTCAGGTCCTTGACCGGGTGATTGGCGCCGTGATGGCCCTGATGCATTTTCGACGTCGTGCCGCCCAGGGCGATGCCCAGCAGCTGGTGTCCCAGGCAGATGCCGAACATCGGCTTTCCGGTTTCCATCAGCTTCTGAATGGTCGGCACGGCATATTTGCCGGTTGCCGCCGGATCGCCGGGGCCGTTGGACAGGAAGATGGCATCAGGGTTGTGCGACATGACGTCAGCAGCCGATGCTGTCGCAGGGACGACGGTAACCTTGGCGCCCTGGTCGGCCAAGCAGCGCAGGATGTTGCGCTTGGCGCCGAAATCGATGGCGACGACGTGGAAGTCGGGCTTTTCGAGCGTGCCATAGCCCTCGTTCCAGACCCAGGAGGTCTGGTCCCAGTGATAGGTCTGGGCCGTGGTGACTTCCTTGGCGAGGTCGAGGCCTTCGAGGCCTGGGAACGCCTTGAGTTCCGCCATGATCGAGCCGTCGTCGAACTGGCCGCTCGGTTCATGGGCGATGACGCCGTTGGGCATGCCGTTTTCGCGGATCAGCGCGGTGAGGGCGCGGGTGTCGACGCCCGCGATCCCGACGATATTGCGCTTCTTGAGCCAGGCATCGAGCTTTTCGGCGGCGCGATAATTGGATGGGTTGGTGATGTCGGCCTTGAGCACGACGCCGCGCACGCCCGAAAGCGCGGCCATGTTCACCGTCTCGATGTCTTCGTCATTGGCGCCGACATTGCCGATATGGGGGAAGGTGAAGGTGATGATCTGTCCGGCATAGGATGGGTCGGTCAGCACTTCCTGGTAACCGGTCATGGCGGTGTTGAAGCAGACTTCGCCGGCCGCGTGGCCGACTGCGCCAATACCGTGCCCTTTCAGGCGCGTGCCGTCTGCCAGAATCAGAACTGCGGTCGCGGGGGTCTGCTGCCAGCCGGTCACTTTGGGTCTCCAAGCTCGGTTTTCTATGGTCGCGCAACGAGAACGGTGGCTGGGAGGCCTGCCATATGTCGCGGCGATGATGTCGGTTGAGGCCTCCTCTTAGGGGGCCCGGGCGGTCTGCGCAAGTGGCGTTGGCCGCGTTTCATCGCTATATGGGGGCAATTCCAGGCGAAGCAAGGAGCCGCAACCATGCGTGAAGACATCAGTGAAGGGCTCAAGCAGGCGCTCAAGGCCCGCGACCAGCGGCGCACCGGCACGCTGCGCGCCATCAATGCGGCCATCACGGATCGCGACATCGCCAATCGTGGCGATGGCAAGGGACCGGCCACCCATGACGAGATTTTGTCGATCATCCAGAAGATGGTGAAGCAGCGCGAAGAGAGCTTTGCCATCTACGCCCAGGCCGGCCGCGCCGATCTCGCCACGGTGGAAAAGGAAGAAATCGACATTCTCAACGAGTTCCTGCCCAAGGGACTTTCGGAAGAGGAAGTGGCCGCCGCCATCGCTGCCGCGATTACGACGACGGGCGCCGAGGGGCCGAAAGACATGGGCAAGGTGATTGCCCAGCTCAAGGCGGATTATCCGGGGCGGATCGATTTCGGCAAGGTGAGCGGGCAGGTGCGGGCGGCGCTCAGCGCCTAAGGTCAGGCGACGAGGCGCAGGGCCGCGATATGGACCTGATTGCGGCCGGCGCTCTTGGCCTTGTAAAGGGCCGCATCGGCGCGGCTGAGCACCGATGAAAATGGCTCGTCCTGGCCGCCGACCGCCAGGCCGGCGCTGACGGTGGCCACCTGGCCATCCTGGCCGCGCGACAGGTTGAGTCCGGCAAAACGTGTGCGGATCCGCTCGGCAATCGCCTTGGCCCGCTCGCCATCCATGTCGCGCATGATGACGCAAAACTCTTCGCCACCGAGGCGGGCAATGGTGTCGGCGGCGCGCAATTCCTCACGCATGACATCGGCGAATTGCTGCAGCACATGGTCGCCGGCAGCGTGGCCCAAACGGTCATTGATCTGCTTGAAATGGTCGAGGTCGAACATCAGCACGGCCAGGCCGGTGGCGATGTGACCCTCGGGATAGATGTCGAACAGGGCACGCCGATTGAGCACGCCGGTGAGGGCGTCTGTGTGCGCCTCCATGCGGTGATGCCGCGCATTGCGCGCGTGGTGAAGGGTGAGGGTAATGGCGCCAATGCCGGTAAGCCCCACCAGGGACATGATGGAATTGAAGTCCTCCGCCCAGTTATTGGGCGGGCCATCGAGCACCCAACGTCCTTCGAGCAGCAAGACCAGCGCGCAGCAGGCGAAGGATATCGCGGTGAGAGTGTAAAGCACGGCATTGACGATCAAGGCGCCTCGGGCCTCCTTGCGGCTGCGCCAGTATTCGCGCCCACACAGCAGCATGAGCACGGCGCCACCGATGTTGAGCATGATGGTGCCGATGCCGGAGAGACCGACGATGATCGGCACGGCGGTGGTGATTACCGCCACCATCCCAATGACGAGGGCAGGAATGGTGCTGGCCGCCTCGTCGCGAAAAATCCGGGATCCGGCATAGATCAGCGCGAAGCCGATGAGCAGCAGCACAAAGGGCACGAGCTGAATGAACATGTCATAGGCGCCGTTGCGCAGGCCCATGGCAGCCATGGCGATGACAACAAGGCCAATGCCGCCGGCGCCGAACAGAAGGTAGGACTCGCGCCTGCTGTTCATCCAGCCGATAAGCAGGGCGATCATCAACGATCCGCTGGAGAAGGCGATGGCAATCAGCAATGACGCGTTGTCTATGACCATGCGGCTACCTGTACGTGGCAGCTCGCTCATAGGATGCAAAGGGCAAAAGGTTTCTTACCTGCATTAACACAAATGCCGAAATAGTCACCGAGACCTTAACCGGAAACCGTTATTCCGCCGCAAGTGCCTGTGACTGGGGCGGCAGGACGCCGCTGCGTTTTTCCCAGACGCCTGAAAAGATAGCGACCAGCACGGCCAGCACCAGCGATACCGTGCCGATCAGCGGCAGGCTGGCATAGCCGAAGCCGCTCTCGAGCAGGTGCGCTCCCAGAATGGCGCCGATGGCGATGCCGATATTGAAGCCGGTGGGGATGAGCGCCGAGGCGAGGTTGGGTGCATCGCCAGCCCAGGCGAGCACGCGCGACTGCACCGGCGAGCCGAAGGCAAAATTGGCGCCGCCCCAGAGCACGGTGAGAATGGCCATGGGCAGGGCATAGGGGCTGGCCAGGTAGAGGCCGGCGAACAGCATGGCCTGCAGGGCGAGAATGGTGATCAGCGACGGCATCAGCTTCCAGTCGGCGAGCCGCCCGCCGATGAATACGCCGATGGTGGAGCCGACGCCGTAGAGCAGCAGGATCCATGGCACGACGCCCGGATCGAGCTTTGTGACCTGCAAAAGAAGCGGGGCGATATACGTGAAAAGGCTGTACTGGCCGATCATCACCAGGATGACGATGATCAGCGAGGTGACGATCTGCTGGCGGCCCAGGGCCTTGATCTCGCGACGGAAGCTGCCGATGGCGGCAGAGGCGCCTGCCTTGGCAGGCAGAAAGATGGCTATGGCCAGGGTGGCGGCGAGCCCCAGCGCGCCGACGGCCCAGAAAGTGGCGCGCCAGCCGAGCGCATTGCCGATGGCGGTGCCGCCGGGCACGCCCAGAATATTGGAGACGGTGAGGCCGGACAGGATCAGCGCGACGGCGAAGCCGCGATTTTCGGGGGCGACGATGCTGACGGCGACAATGGCGGCGATGCCGAAATAGGTGCCGTGCACCACCGAGACCAGGAGACGCGCCAGCATCAGCGTCTCGAAATTGGGCGCCAGGGCAGACAAGACCTGGCCGAGAGTGAAGACTGCCCCCAGCAGGATGATCAACGTCTTGCGACTCATCTTCTTGCTGGCGACGGCCAGAAGCGGACCGCCGACGGCGATGCCAATGGCGTAACCCGAAATCAGATAGCCGGCCACCGGCACGGTGACGCCCAGACCTGCCGCCACGTCCGGCAGCACGCCGGCAATGACGAATTCAGCGGTACCAAAGGCAAAAGCAGCCAGGAACAGGGCGAGAAGGGGGAGCGACATGGAGAATTTCCGCGCATGGAGCAGGGCCGGAGGCGCGCTCATCCCACATGCGGAAGTGCGCGGCAATGAACAAAATTCCTTGCCGACTTTAGAAACTCTAAAGTGATCAGGCTATGGCAGGGGGCAGGGGCCTGCGCTAGAGTTCGGAGATCGGAGGCTCATGCCCCGTCATGGAGATGTGTGATGGCTATTTCGTCCCAGACAAAAAAACGGTTCGCGCTGGCAACGGCGCTGCGTGGCGTGCTGATGCTGCTCGCGGGTATCTACGCGATCATCTGGCCCCTGGAGGCACTGGCGGTGCTGGTGCTGTTTGGCGGTATCCTGCTCATCATCGACGGCGTGCTGGGCCTGTGGAGCCTGACCTTTGGCGGTGGCAAATCCGGTAATTACTGGTTCGACGTGGTGGCCAATGCGGCCTCTCTCATCCTCGGAGTGCTCATCCTGATCAGTCCGCTGCTGGCGACAATTTTCACTGTCACGGTCATGTCAACCATGGTCGGTATCGCGGCCGTGTTCGTGGGCGTCATGCAGATCGTGGTGATCGTGCGCGAGCGGCAGAGCTATGCCCGCATCTGGCCTGTGGTGCTGTCGGGTGTATCCTATGTGCTGCTTGGCCTGGTCTTCCTGCTCTTCCCGCTGCTCAGTGCCTCGGTCGGCATGGTCATGGGCGGCGTGCTGCTGATCTTCTTCGCGGTGGGTCTGTTTGGTTGGGCCTGGCGCCTCTACCAGTCGAGCAAGGTCGCCTAGACCTAACGATAGCGAACGGTGACCCCGGCGACGTGGTCATCGTTCCGGTAGATTTTCGCGCCAGGCGGCAGACTCAGCGCGATTTCGCCGTCAGCGGTCCATGCGGCGGCGAAGTCGGTGGCCTGGCCGACCGACACGAAGCTGGCGGCGTCTTCCGGCATGGTTTCGCCCATGGGCACCAAGGCGGCCTGGGCATTTGCCGGAGTGGTGCCGCCGCAATTGCGCGAGAAGACTACAAGGTCGAATGTGTCGTTCGGCGCGGGCAGGCGACTGGTTTCGTTGATCTGACATTGTGGGGCGAGGTCGCCCAGGAACCACAGGCCCGCGCCGACGACCAGGGCTGGCAGAGTGGTGAGGGCCAGAAGGGCGGGCAGGGAAAACCGGTTTGCCTGTGGCATGGTGTGGATAAGTTCCTTGTTCGTGACTTGGCCGCCAGGAGTGCCTAGATAGCACATATGCGCTTTTCAGATCAGTTCCTCGACGAGATCCGCCAGCGCCTGCCGATTACGCAGGTGGTGGGCGAGCACGTCCTGTGGGACAAGCGCAAGAGCCAGCCCGGCAAGGGCGATATGTGGGCCTGCTGCCCGTTCCATGCCGAAAAGAGCCCGAGCTTTCACGCAGACGACCGGCGCGGCATTTATCATTGCTTCGGCTGCGGCGCGAGCGGGGATCATTTCCGCTTTCTGACGGAAAAGGCGGGGATGAGCTTCCCCGAGGCAGTGGAGAAGCTGGCGGGCATGGCCGGCGTGCCGATGCCGGCGCGGGACGAGAAGACCGAGCGGCGCGAGGCGGCGCAAAAAAGCCTGCTCGACGTGATGGAAATCGCCACGGCCTATTTCGAGGCGGCACTGGCGCACAATATCGGGGCGCGGGCGCGCGGCTATCTGTTCGAGCGCGGTGTGTCGCCAACCAGCCAGCAGCGGTTCCGCATCGGCTTTGCGCCCGATAGCCGCAACGGGCTCAAAGAGCATCTGGCGGCCAATGGTGTCTCGGCGCAAGCCATGGTCGATACCGGCCTCGTCACCAGCCGGGACGGCGATGCCCTGACCTATGATCGGTTCCGCAATCGCGTGATGTTCCCGATCACTGATTTCCGCGGACGGGTGATCGCCTTTGGCGGGCGGGCGCTGAGCGCCGATGTGCCGGCGAAGTATCTCAATTCTCCCGAGACCGAGCTCTTTCACAAGCGGCAGACGCTCTACAACGGCCATAGCGCCAAGGGAGCGACGCGCGACGGGGCGACGCTGATCGTCGTCGAAGGCTATCTTGACGTAATCGCCGCGGTCTCGGCGGGCTTCGAGGGCGCAGTCGCACCGCTCGGCACGGCGCTGACCGAAGAGCATGTGCAATTGCTGTGGCGGATGAGCGATACGCCGGTTTTGTGCTTTGACGGCGACAAGGCAGGCCTCAAGGCGGCGGAGCGCGCCGCCGATCTGATCATGCCGCATCTCAAGCCCGGCAAGACCGTCAAGATCGCAACTCTCCCCGAGGGACTCGACCCCGACGACCTGATCAAGGCGCAGGGCAGGGCGGCCTTCGCCGAGGTGATCGAAAAGGCGCGCAGCCTTTCGGACATGGTGTGGAGTTTCGAGACGGGCGGTCTCGTGCCGGAGGCGCCGGAAGAGCGGGCGGCGATGCAGGCGCGGTTACGCGAACGCGCCAATGCAATCCAGGATGCCAATGTCCGCTTCCACTATGCCCAGGCCTTCGATGAAAAGCTCAAGGCCTTCTTCGCGCCGATCCGGCAGGGGCGTGACGCTTATCGCGGCGGCAAGCCGGCCTATGGCCAAAGCGGCGCCTATGGTTTTCCGGCCCGGGGCACACCGCGTTCGGTGGTGTCGGACACTTTGCGCAACTCCCGGTTGGTACGCGGGAGCGCTGTGGTCGATGCATCGCCGCGCGAGGCCATCATCATCCTGACGCTGGTCAATCATCCGGCATTGGTCGAGGACAAGTTCGAAACGTTGGCGGCCATCGACTGCGAAACGCCCACCGCGCAGAAGGTGCTGTCCGATATTCTGGCACTGGCAGTGCGCCATCACGATATCAGTGCCGAGGACTTGCGGGCAGCGCTGGGGGTGCGCGGCCATGGTCCGTCCCTCGATAGAATGACCGATACGCTGGCGCGGCAGGGGGTGTGGCAGGTGAGCCAGGAGACTGCTCTGGTCGATGCCGAGATCGGATTGAGTCACGCCCTGGCCTTGCATAACAAGAAAGTTCAGCTAAATAGAGAGCTGAAGGCAGCCGAAGCGGCGCTGGGCGAAGACCCGAGCGATGAAACCTTTGAAAGGCTGCGGGACATCAAGAACCAGATTACCACTGTCGATGGCACAGAGGCATTGATCGAAGGCTTTGGTTCGCTATCGGGACGCGCAACTCGCAGTTTTTAGGGACGTTACCCTGAAGGCGGCGACGATGCGCGATTTTGCGTTGTGGCGAATCGGTGCCGCAGCGCCCTAGGCGAACTAAATTGGCGCGGGCCGTTAACGGTCCGGTGACCAAACCTTTACCTTGTCTTGAGTTGTCACCACATAAGACACAGCCGGGACCACCCGCCCAATGGGTCCCGAGGAGTACCAGATGGCCACCAAGGTTGCGAACAAAGCCAGCAAGGACACCGAGAAGCCGGAAGCCGGCGCCCCGGAAGCGTCCAATGACAGTCCGCTGATCGACCAGAACGATGCGGCCGTCAAAAAGCTGATCAAGGTCGCCAAGAAGCGCGGCTATGTGACCTATGAAGAGCTCAATGCCGTCCTGCCCTCCGACGAGGTAAGCTCGGAGCAGATCGAAGACTTCATGTCGATGTTCTCCGAAATGGGCATCAATGTGGTCGACGAGGACGAAGTCGAAGAGACCGAAGTCGAGAAGGACGAGGACGATAGCGGCACCGAAGTCGCCACTTCGGCCGGCACCGCGCTCGCCAGCACCTCCAATACCAAATCGGGCAGCGACCGCACCGACGACCCCGTGCGCATGTATCTGCGCGAAATGGGCTCGGTCGAGCTTCTGAGCCGCGAGGGCGAAATCGCCATCGCCAAGCGCATCGAGGCCGGCCGCGAGACCATGATCGAAGGTCTGTGCGAAAGCCCGCTGACCTTCCAGGCCATTATCATCTGGCGCGACCAGCTCGCCCAGGGCGAAATCCTGCTGCGCGACATCATCGACCTCGAAGCCACCTATGCCGGCCCCGATGCCAAGCAGGCGGCGCCCGAGATCCCGGTGGCTCCGGCCCGTCCCGAGCCCGAGCCGGCCAAGGAAAAGGCCAAGCCTGCGCCCAAGCGCGCCTCGAGCGGCGATGACGACGACTATGTGCCGGAAGAGCCCGAGCCGCCGCAGGATCCGGTCGAGGACGACGACGACGAATTCGACAACGCCCTGTCGCTGTCGGCCATGGAAGCCGAGCTCAAGCCGCAGGTGGTGGAGACCTTCAACCGCATCGCCGAGGCCTATGGCCAGATGCGCGAAATGCAGGATCGCCATGCCGAGGATCGCTCGGCCACCGTATCCGACGCCGAGAACGAACGCCTGGGCGCGCTGCGCGGCGAGGTGATCGCCGACGTGAAGTCGCTGTCGCTGAACACCAGCCGTATCGAAAGCCTGGTCGAGCAGCTCTACGACATCAACAAGCGCCTGGTGCGCTTCGAGGGGCGCCTGCTGCGCCTTGCCGAAAGCTATGGCGTCAAGCGCGAAAAGTTCCTCGAGAACTATTATGGCCGCGAGCTCGACCCCAGCTGGGAATGGGAAGTCGAGAATTTCGATGGCAAGGGCTGGGGCGAGTTTGCCCGCCGCGAAGTCGACACCATCAAGGAAATCCGCACCGAGATCGCCACGCTGGCGACCGAGACGGGCCTCGATATCGCCGAATATCGCCGCATCGTGCACAAGGTGCAGAAGGGCGAACGCGAAGCCGCCATCGCCAAGAAGGAGATGGTCGAGGCCAATCTGCGTCTCGTGATCTCCATCGCCAAGAAGTACACCAATCGTGGCTTGCAGTTCCTCGACCTGATCCAGGAAGGCAATATCGGGTTGATGAAGGCCGTCGATAAGTTCGAATATCGCCGCGGCTACAAGTTCTCGACCTATGCGACCTGGTGGATTCGTCAGGCGATCACCCGCTCGATCGCCGATCAGGCGCGCACCATCCGTATTCCGGTGCACATGATCGAGACGATCAACAAGATCGTTCGCACCAGCCGCCAGATGCTGCATGAAATCGGCCGCGAGCCGACGCCGGAAGAGTTGTCCGAGAAGCTGCAAATGCCGCTCGACAAGGTCCGCAAGGTGCTCAAGATCGCCAAGGAGCCGATCTCGCTTGAAACCCCGATCGGTGATGAGGAAGATTCGAACCTCGGCGATTTCATCCAGGACGTGAACGCGATCCAGCCGATCGATGCCGCGATTCAGTCGAACCTGCGTGAAACCACCACGCGCGTTCTGGCATCGCTGACCCCGCGCGAAGAGCGCGTGCTGCGCATGCGCTTCGGTATCGGCATGAATACCGACCATACGCTGGAGGAAGTCGGCCAGCAGTTCTCGGTGACGCGCGAGCGTATCCGTCAGATCGAAGCCAAGGCGCTGCGCAAGCTCAAGCATCCGAGCCGGAGCCGGAAGCTGCGGAGCTTCCTCGACAATTAGGAGCCGCCCGTGGCGGCTTCCCGTCTCAAACTCACTTCGCTTCGCACCGCTGTTCCGTTCAAGCTGGTGGTGACGTTTTCGGACGGGACGTGGGGAACGTTTAATGCGGCGCCGATGCTGGCGGAGCGGGGCGAGGGGACGGAGCCGTTGCGGGATCGGGCGTATTTCTCGCAGGTCGAACTGGTCAATGGCAAGCCGATCTGGCCGAACTACTTTGACATCTCGCCGCTTTGGCTGCAGGAGGAGATGGACAAGCGTGGTGAGCTGGAGCGACCCCGGCCCGAGCGCAAAAGCAGATATTAAGGAGGCCGCCCATGTCGTTTTTCAAGAAGCTGTTCGGTGGCGGTTCCGCCAGTGCTGAACCGGCCGGGGAAAAGACCCTCGGCGAAGAGACCTACAAGGGCTATCTGATCAAGGCCATCGAGATGAAGGTGGGCAGCGAGTATCAGCTGGCCGGCCTTATCGAGAAAGGTTTTGACGGCGAGTTGAAGACCTATCGCTACATTCGTGCCGACCGCATGAGCTCGGTGGACGACCTCGTTTCGCTGGCCCTGGGCAAGGGCCGCCAGATCATCGACGAGCAGGGCGACGGCATTTTCCGCTGATCGCCTGCACGCCTGTACGTATTGACCGCGAGCCGTCCCGGCTCGCGGTTCGCTTTTGAAAGGACCATAGAAAATGGCCAGGAAACCTACCGCGCGGACCGAGTTCGTGATGTTCGACATCGTCTATGAAGACGGCAGCCAGCGCTCGAACCGCAAGGTGGATGCGAACCTATTGGGTGGGCTCGACGGCGACGAACCCGCCAAGGCCGCCATCGAGGAACAGGACCGCGCCATCTCCGAAAAGTCCGGCGTGCCGCCGCTGGCCATCAAGTCGATCAAGCGCAGCGGGAAGTAGTCCCCGTCACCCCAGGGCCTTGTCGATTGCCGGTTTAACCACTGAGCCGTAGAGCTCGATGGACTTCATGACCTGGTCGTGCGGCAGGGTGCCGACGCTCAGCTGCAGGCCGAAGCGGTCGTGGCCGAACCATTCGTGCTGCATGAGGATCTTGTCGATGACCTCTTGCGGAGAGCCCACATAGTAGGCGCCTTCCGGCGTCGTTCCGGCATCGAACTGTGCCCGCGTTCCCGGAGGCCAGCCGCGTTCGGCGCCGATCTTGCTCATTACCGCATTGTGGGCGGGGAAGGCGGTGTCGCGTGCCTGCTGGCTGGTGGCGGCAATGAAGCCGTGGCCGGAGACGCCAAGCTTGAGCTTTGCGGCGTCGTGGCCGACCTTGGCGCCGGTCTGGCGATAGAGTTCGGTCAGCGGTTGGAACTGGCGCGGCCGTCCGCCGATGATGGCGATCATTAGCGGCAGACCGTAATAGGCGGCGCGGGCGACTGAGTTGGGGGTGCCGCCCACTGCGATCCAGAGCGGCAGGGGTTGTTGTAGCGGCTTGGGATAGATTTCCAGCCCGGGAATGGGCTTGGTGTGCTTGCTGCCAGGCCAGGCTACTTTGCCGCCTTCGCGGATTTTCAGCAGCATTTCGAGCTTTTCCTCGAACAGATCGTCATAGTCGTCGAGGTTAAGGCCGAAGAGCGGGAAGCTCTCGATGAATGAGCCGCGGCCGGCCATGATTTCGGCGCGGCCATTGCTGATGAGATCGAGCGTGGCGAATTGCTGCCAGACGCGAACCGGATCTTCCGAACTCAGCACAGTCACGGCGGTCGAAAGACGGATCGATTTGGTGCGGGCGGCGGCAGCCGCCAGAATGGTCACCGGAGCGGACGCGACATAGTCAGAGCGATGATGTTCGCCGAGGCCGTAAAAGGCCAGCCCCAGCTGGTCGGCCAGCTCGATTTCCTCGATCAGGTCCGCAAGACGCTCGGCGGGCCATTGCAGTCGATTGCCGTTGAGCGGATCGGGGGTGTTCTCGGCAAAGGAATATAGACCAAGTTCCATGAGTGTTCTCCTTGCCGGCAGATGTGGCCGCCTGGGCCCCTGGCTTCAAGAACGCACATGAGTGTTACCGCGCGGCGTGGTGTCCGCGCGGTGTCCAGGATCGATCAGACGTTGCTGGTGTCCGGTGTATAGGCAAAGGGCGAAACCGGGCTCGATGCCGGTTGCGGGGCCTTCTCGCCGGCTTGGCGATGAATTTCTGCGACCAGACCCGGGTCGAGCTTCAGCTTCACTGCCAGCGCTTCGAGATAGGCCTGTTCCGCCGATGTGTCGGCCGAGATGGCAACGAGGGAGGCGGCGTAGATCTCGGCGGCATGCTCGGGGGTGTCGGCGCGGGCCGCCACGGCGTTGATGTCGAGCGGCGAGCTCAGTTCGTCGAACACCCAGGCTTTTTCCTCGGCCGAGAGCGACATGGTCTTGAGCTTGTCGAAGATGACTTCCTTTTCGGTCGCGTCGATGCGGCCGTCGGCCTTGGCGGCGGCGATCATGGCGCGGACCAGGGTCTTGCCCAGTTCTTCATGCTCGGCGGCATTGGCGGTTGAGGGGATAAAGGCATCTTCCGAGGGCGCAGGGGCGGCGCCGGGCTGGCCCTGTTGATAGTTCTGCCAGGCCTTGTATGCGAGGCCGCCCACAGCGGCCAGCGCACCCGCCTTGACGGCAGTGCCGAGCAGCTTTCCCGGCTTGCCGCCGGAGAACAGCATGCCGGCGGCGAGGCCAGCCGCGCCGGTCATGGCGGTGCGCTGTGCATTCTTGTCGGTCTGCAGGGTCTTGATGATCTGGTCGATATTGAACATGGAAGCTCCCTTGGGTTTGGTCTGAGATGGGGTGGAGAAGGTCGTTTCGCAACGGCGCAGGCGGCCGAGAGTGGCCTCGGCCGCGAAATTTCCGGTTGTCTCGTCGGAGGGCACAAAAAAACCCCGGACTGTCCGGGGTTTTCTTTGCCTGGCGGGAGTAACCAGGGACCTATCGCTGATTAAGCGCCGGGAGCAGCGGGTTCAGCAACAGGGGCCGGGGTGGCTTCAACGCCAGCCGGCGTATCGGCGGCCGGAGCCGGAGTTTCCGTAGTCACGGCCGGAGCTTCGGTCATCGGAGCGGCGTCAACGCCGGTCGCCGGAGCTTCAGTCATGGGAGCCGGCGCGATCGCCGGGTCGGTGGTCAGCGGAGCTTCCACAGCGGGAACGCCGTTGACGTCAACAGTGGTCGTCGGGCCGGAGTTAGCCGAGAAGACCAGGTAACCAATGGCCAGCAGGGCCAGTGCAACGATGATGCCGACGAACCAGCCGGTGCCGTTGCTTTCACGGGTATAGACGGTACGGTTGCCGTCCTGGGTGTAGACGGTATCGCGTTCGGGGGTAGCCATCATTTGCTCCTTTGTTTCAACGCTGGCTAAGAAACGCGGAGTTTTGGGGTTCGTTCCCGGAACTGTGATTTGACGCTGAACTTGTGATCTGAATCGCTTTTTGCTTGCTATTACAAAAAGTTAACGCCCTAGACTAGAGGTCTGGAGCGTCGTTCTTTTGTGGCTTTTTTGAGATTTTATCGATCACGGCCAGGAAAAGTGCCGAGATGATGAAGGTCACGTGCAACACGGTGTACCAGAGAATCTGCTCATTGGTGTAACGCGGGACGTTGAGGAAGATCTGCAGGAGGTGGATCGAGGAGATGGCGACGATGGTCGAGGCCACCTTGATCTTGAGCGAGCCAGCATCGATCTGGCCCAGCCAATGCACATCGCCCTCATTGTCAAAACGCGAAACGAAGTTTTCGTAGCCCGAGATAATGACCATCACGACCAGGCTGGCGATCAGTGCGGCGTCGATCAGGCCGAGAATCTTGAGAATGGTTTCGGTCTCGTCGAGATCGAAAAGATGGCTGCCGAAATCCCAGAGCTTGATGCCGAAGGTGACCGCGTAGAGCAATAGCGCGATGCCGAGGCCGATATAGAAGACCACAAGCAGCCAGCGCGAGGCGAGGATGACGCGTTCGACAAGGATTTCGAGGTTCTTCATGGCGGCTCCGGAGCGGGACGCGCATGGATATCAAGCCTATGGCGGCGCGCAAGATGGCAAATGGCGTGCCGGCTGAGCGCAACTAAAAAAGGCCGGGCACTGGGCCCGGCCTTCTATATTCGCGGTTCGTATCAGGCGTCGATGCGCCGGATCGATCAGTTGCTGGCGACCGTGATCAGCGGGGTGATGCGGCGGATGGTGACGCGACGGTTTTCGCGTTCTGCCGCCTCGGTGCGGATCTTGAGGTAGCGCTCGCCATAGCCCTGGGTGGCCAGGTTTTCCGGCGGAATATTGTAGAAGTCGGTCAGAATGCGAGCCACCGTGGCGGCGCGCAGGTCGGACAGACGCAGGTTGGAAATGTCGGAGCCCACGGCGTCGGTATGGCCTTCGATGAGGAAGGTTTCGTTGGGGTTCCGGCTCAGCAGAGCCTGCATGGCATTGGCGACGTTGGACAGCGAAGCGACCTGATCACGGCTGATGGTTGCAGCGCCGGTATCGAAGGTCAGGTTACCGACTTCCAGCTTGCGCACGCTGTCACGGATACGGGCCGAGCGCTTGACCTCGTCGATCGAGTACAGGCGCGCAACCTGTTCCACCGGCGGCTGGCTGAAGAAGGTTTCAACCTCGCGTTCGTCGGCATAGCGGGCGTCGAGCACGTAGTCACGTACCGGGATGTTGAGACGCAGCGGCGGCAGGTCTGCACCCGGATCACGCCACTCCACCAGATTGCTGTCATAGCGATCGTCGAAGGTGGCGAGAACATATTCGCGACCATCCGGAGCAATACGCGAGCGGCGCAGAATGTCGCCATTGCGGTTGCGCACGGTCACGATCTGGGTGCCATCGGGGCGGGTGATCACTTCACGCACGCGGCCATTGCTGAGATTTTCGTAGTAAATCTCGTCCTGCTGCGGATTGTAGAAGCGGTCAGTATCCTGCCCGATGGAATTGACGATCAGCTGCGTACCAACCTGCAGGATCACCTGCGTGATGACGTCACCGGTATTGGCCTCGCGCACCGGCGTCTGCTCGATGACGGTGATGTTGTTCTGCTGGCCGATATTGTTCTGCGTGTTGTTGGTGACGTTGTTCTGGGTATTGTTGGTGGTGTTGTTGGTGACGTTGTTCGTCACGTTGTTAATATTGGTGATGTTGTTGACGTAGTTGTTGACCACCGTCTGGGTGACTGTGGTGTTGCCGGTGGCCTGGATTTCTGTGCCGGACTCGGCGGTGGCCGAAGCAACCGGTTCGGCGGCAAAGGCGCGCATCTGCTCGGACTGGGCCAAGGCGTCCGTTTCCGGTGGCGGCGGGGGCGGCTCGGTGGAGACAGCAGGCGTTGCGGTAGGCGCGACAGGCGCGGGCTGGCCGTCCTGCGTCGGGGCAACGGGGGCCACTTCCTGGTCCTTGGCGCTGTCGAGCACCGGGGCAATCTGCTCTTCGGTCACGCCGGCGGGAAGGTCCTCGATCACTTCGACGGGCTGGCCGGCGTCATTGACGACTTCGGGAGCAGCAGGAGCATCTGAAGGGCGCTGTTCCACCGGCTGCGGGGCCACGGGAGGCTGTTCGGCAGGCTGCTGCTCAGCAGGCGCGGCAGGCTGGACTGCGGCCGGCACTTCGGGCAACGACAGGCCATATTGAGCGAGACAGGCGTTGACATCGCCTAGCCCTGCCTCGGCACACAGGCGCTCGATTTCGGCGCGGGCGGCGGCCATGCGGTTCTGCGCATCAGTCTGGTCAGCACCACCGAGCATATCGGCAAAGGCACCATTGAACAGGTCGACCTGAGCGGCGAGGGCAGCACTGATGTCAGCCTGGGGCTGAGCGACAGGAGCCTCGGGCGCGGGCTGTTCTGCGGCTGGCTGTTCGACCTGCGCGGGCTGTTCGACGGGAGCAGGTTCCTCCACCGGCGCGGGGGCGGGCTGCTCGATAGCGGGTTCGGGCTGCGGGGCTTCGACCGGGGCAGGTGCCTCGACGGCCGGGGCGGGCGCAGGTTCCTCGACCGGTGCGGGCTCTTCAACTGCAGGGGCAGGTTCGGGCTGCGGCTCCTCAATCACCGGCTCGGGCTGGGGTTCCGGCTCGGGCTGGGGAACATCGACCGGGGCGGGTTCTGGAACGGGCTCGGGGGCAGGAGCAGGCGGTGGGGCGCTCTGGCCACCGGAGGCCGCAGCGATACATTCTTCGATGCTGGCGAAGCCATTGACGATGCAGAGCTCGGTGAGCGGGCCCTGGGCAGCGTCGATCGCAGCCTGATCACCCGAAGCCTGTGCTGCGAGATAGGCGCTGACGGCCGACTGCAAATCTGCATCCTGGGCCTGGGCGGCGATCGGGGCAAAGGCCATGAGGCCGATGCTGGTTCCGGTGAGAAGCCAGGTCTTGAGGCGCATAAGCATTATCCTTTTTGTGTTCTTGCACACGTCTTGCCGAGCATGGTGGGGCTTACCTGAACGCATTCTGAACGGTTGACGAAAGACGCTATCCCGGCCCACAGCCCCGGAACTCCCGGAACGCGGGCCTTTGCGGTTGGTTCCGAGATTTTGCCTTCGCAGACGTTCCAAGCAATTGAGACAGGAATGGGGCGAGTGGACGTCTCGCGCCAATGCGGGCCTCCCCGCCAGGGTGCGAGCATGCTAGGAGAGGAGCACATGAGACAGGTCATCGACACCATCCGCATCGAAACCAGCGGGCAACGCCTTTACGAGGTGACGCGGCATGTGCGGGCCTTCGTGCGCCAGTCGAGCATCGAAACAGGTCTCCTCACGGTCTATGTCAGGCACACGTCGTGCTCGCTGCTGATTCAGGAAAATGCCGATCCGGACGTGCAGGTCGACATGCTGGGCTTCTTTGACCGGCTGGTGCCCGAGGGGATGAGCTGGCTCGAGCATACGCTGGAAGGGCCAGACGACATGCCAGCCCATATCAAGGCGGCACTGACGCAGACGTCGATCGGCGTGCCTGTGGCGAATGGGGCGCCGGTATTCGGCACCTGGCAGGGGCTCTATCTCTTCGAGCATCGTCACCAGCGCCATGGGCGCGAACTCGTTCTGCATATCATCGGAGAATGATCTTGGATCTGGCAAGCCTGGCCGCCTACTGGCCCTTTCTACTCGGTCTATTGGCAACCGGTTTCGTGTCGGGGGTGGCAGCGGGCCTGCTGGGCATTGGCGGCGGCGCGGTGATCGTGCCAGTACTCGCCAACGCGCTGCTGCTTTTGGGCTATGATACGGATGTGGTGCAGCATGTGGCGGTGGGGTCCTCGCTCGCGATCATCATTCCCACCGGGATCATGAGCGCGCGCGCCCATTTCAAGCGCGGATCGCTGGATATGCGCATCCTCAAGCTGTGGGCGCCGCTGGTGGTCTTGGGAACACTGGTGGGCGGGTTGATCGCCGGCTGGTTCTCGGGCGATGTGCTGCGCATCATTTTTGCGGTGATGGCGTTCCTGATCGCGGCCAACATCCTTTTCGCCTGGCAAACCCGACTTATGGGGCATCTGAGCGGTTCAGCCACGACGCACCGGGTGATGGCGCTGATCGTCGGCTTTCTCTCCGCCTTCATGGGCATAGGCGGCGGATCGCTGACCGTGCCGACCTTGGTGGCCTTCGGCGAGACCATGCACAAGGCGGTGGGGACATCGGCGGCCATCGGCGTGGGCATCGCCTTGGCGGGAACGGTCGGCTATGTGGCGTCGGGCTGGTCGGTCGCCGGCCTGCCGCCGCTGAGCCTGGGCTATGTCAACTTGGTGGCACTGGTGCTGGTGGGGGGCATGGCGGCGCTTTGCGCACCCCTCGGGGCGGCATTGGCGCATCGGATGAGCCAGCAGACGCTGAAGTATGTGTTCGCCGCGTTCCTGGTGGCCGTCGGGCTCAACATGCTTTGGAAGGTGCTGGCGGGGTAAAGAGGGGTTGGTGGGGACGGGTGACTACGGTGGACCGTCCCCACCGCCCAAGCCCCCTCTGAGAGGGGAATCGGGGAGCTTCGGGCGACGGGGCCAAGATGGCGCCCCGAAGCGATGGGTCTGCATTGGCGCGACGGGTTTGTCCGAAAAGTGGCAAACCCGCCTTAATCCACTGCTTTACTTATCGGTGTTGCCCAATTCCCACTGCACATTCACCGTGACCGCGAAGGTCAGCTCGCCCGCTTCGACAGGAACGTCGGCGCCGGACTGCAGTTCCGCCCTGGCATACATGGCATAGGGCTGCGGGCTGCCGAAGTCCTGGGTTTCGCGAATGGAATCGAGGTCGCCCAGCTCGGCGCCGGCGACGCCGGCATAAAGCTCGGCCTTGGCGCGAGCATCGGCGAAAGCGGCCTTGCGGGCTTCGTTGAGCAGTTCGGACGGATCGGAAACCGAGAAGCTGACGCCATTGACGGTGTTGGCGCCGACGGTCACCGACTTGTCGAGAATGGAGCCGAGGTCTTCAAGATCGCGCACCACTACGGTGACGGAATTGGCGACCTGATAGCCGTTGATCTTGGGCGGAAGGGTATAGCCGAGATCGTCGCGGGCGTCGGAATAGACATAGTTCGGATTGACCGAGAAGCCGGACGTCTGGATGTCGCGAGCTTCGATGCCGGCTTCCTTGAGGGCGGCGATCAGGTCCGCCATGGCGGCGGTATTGGCGTCGAGCGCTTCGCGGGCGGTGGCACCCTGGGTGGTCACCCCGGACATGACGGTGGCCATGTCGGGCGCCGCGCGCACTTCACCACGCCCATCAATAGCAATCGTGCCGGCATAGGCGGGCAGGGCGGTGGCGAGGAGGGCGAAGGGAACGAGGACGCTGCGGATGCGCATGGCAAACTCCTGATAAACATGCTGCTCGGATAAGGGAGGTTTCCCGAGCCAATGCGTCCTTAATGCGGCGCAGATGAACCGAAGTTGAACAAGCCTGTTAGGTTAGGGTGGAAAGGAGCCAAGCATGTGGGAACTCGCCAGCTATGTGGTGACGGTGATCGGCCTGCCCATGGCCATCATGTTCTATATTCTCGACCGGCTGAAGCAACGGGCGCAGGAGGAGGAAGAGACCTATCTGCATCTCAGCGACGAATATGTGGGCTTCATGAAGCTGGCGCTGGAGCATGCGGATCTGCGCCTGCTCGATCCCAAGGCGACCGTTGGCCTCGACGAGGAACAGCGTACGCGCAAATCGGTGCTCTTCGGCATTCTGATCTCGCTGTTCGAGCGCGCCTATATCCTGACCTATACCCAACAGATGCGCGGCGCCGATCTCAGGCGCTGGCGCTCGTGGGAGGACTGGATGCGCGAATGGTGCCGCCGGGAGGATTTTCGCAGTGCCATGGCCGTGCATTTGGCCGGGGAGGATCCCGAATTCACGCTGTACCTCGAAGCGCTGGCCAAAGACGAGGAGGAGGCTGTGCGGACCCAAGCCAGTAAAGTATGATTTATTCGCGATCTGCGCTTGCACTGCCTGGCGCGGCTGGGTTAGTCACAGCCTGACATTTTACTCTGGCCGGCGGAGATGAACGTGAACCACATTCCTCAAGGTGTTCTGATCGGCCGCGCCAAGGTGCCCGGCATCGCCCACCCGGTCGTGGTGACGGTGCGCGACGAGCAACTCGTCGATATCACGGCGCCGGGCCTTGCCACGGTGCGCGACTACGCCGAAAGCGCCGACCCTGCCGGTCTCGTTTCCAAGGCCAAAGGCCGGGTGATCGGCGACGCGCAGGCAATCCTTGCCAATTCGGTTGCTGGCGCCAGCAAGGCCGATCTGCCCACACTGCTGGCTCCCATCGACCTGCAGGCAATCAAGGCTTCAGGCGTGACCTTCGTGGTGTCGCTGCTGGAGCGGGTGATCGAGGAGCAGGCGCGGGGCGACAAATCGCGCGCCGATGCGCTGCGCACTGAAATCCTCGACCTCATCGGCACCGATCTAAGCCAGCTGGTGCCCGGCTCGGATGCGGCGATGAAGGTCAAGGCTGCGCTGATCGAAAAGGGCGTGTGGAGCCAGTATCTGGAAGTGGGCATTGGCCCGGACGCCGAGATTTTCACCAAGGGCCAGCCGATGAGTGCGGTTGGCTATGGCGCCGAGGTGGGTCTGCACCCGATTTCGAGCTGGAACAATCCCGAGCCGGAAGTGGCGCTCCTGGTCACCAGCGAGGGCAAGATCATCGGTGCGACGCTGGGCAATGACGTCAACCTGCGCGACGTCGAAGGCAGGTCGGCCCTGCTGCTGGGCAAGGCCAAGGACAATAATGCATCCGCTTCGCTGGGGCCGTTCGTGCGTCTGTTCGACGGGGATTTCACGCTGGAGACAGTCGAGAACGCCGATATCAGCCTGCGCGTGGAAGGCCAGGACGGTTTCGTGCTCGAAGGCGGTTCCAACATGGCGCAGATTTCGCGCACTCCGGCCTCCCTGGTGGCGGCGACCATCGGCGATCATCACCAATATCCCGACGGGCTGGTGCTGTATCTCGGAACCATGTTCGCGCCGGTGAAGGATCGCGACGGCGCCGGCAAGGGTTTTACCCACAAGGTGGGCGACATTGTCTCGATTTCGACACCGAGCCTGGGTACGCTCTCGAACCGCGTCAACCTCTCGACCAAATGCCCGCCTTGGACTTATGGCACAAGCCATCTCCTGCGCGACCTCAGCCGCGCCGGGCTGCTCTGACATTCCCAATCCTGCCCGGCTGAAGTCGGGCCCGTCCGTTTTTCGAAAGGCTCTTCCATGACCGAACTGCACAAAAACCTCATCGATGGCGAATGGGTGGGCAGCGATGGCGTTGAGAATATCAACCCGTCCAATATCAATGAAGTGGTGGGCGTCTATGCCCGCGCCACTGCCGAGGAAACCAAGCAGGCGATCGCCGCCGCCAAGGCCGCGTTCCCGGCCTGGTCGCGCTCGGGCATTCTCGAGCGCCATGCCATCCTCTCCAAGGCCAGCCAGGAAATCCTGGCGCGCAAGCAGGAACTGGGCGAGCTGTTGAGCCGCGAAGAGGGCAAGACCCTGCCCGAAGGCATTGGCGAAGTGACCCGCGCCGCGCAGATCTTTGACTTCTTCGCCGGCGAAACGCTGCGCCTGGCCGGGGAAATTCTACCCAGCGCGCGTCCGGGACTGACGGTCGAAATCACCCGCGAGCCGGTTGGCGTCATCGGCATCATCACGCCGTGGAACTTCCCTATCGCCATTCCGGCCTGGAAGATGGCGCCCGCCCTGGCCTATGGCAATACCGTGGTCATCAAGCCGGCCGATTTGGTTCCGGGTTCGACCTGGGCCATCGTCGATATCCTGGTGCGGGCGGGCCTGCCCAAGGGCGTGGTCAACCTGGTGATGGGCAAGGGCTCGGTCGTGGGCCAGACCATGCTCGACAGCCCCGATGTCGCTGCGATCTCGTTCACCGGCTCGGTGGGCACCGGCAAGCGCGTGGCCGAGGCCTCGATCAAGGTGGGTCGCAAGTTCCAGCTCGAAATGGGCGGCAAGAACCCGACCATCGTGCTCGATGACGCCGATCTCAAGGTGGCCGTGGAGAGCGTGGCGCAGTCCGCCTTCTTCTCGACCGGCCAGCGCTGCACGGCCTCGAGCCGCGTCATCGTCACCGAAGGCATCCACGACAAGTTCGTGGCCGCTCTGGCCGAGCGCACCAGCAATCTGCGCGTCGGCGACGCGCTGGACAAGAACACCGAGATCGGCCCGGTTGTCGATCCGAGCCAGCTCAAGCAGGACACCGACTATATCGAGATCGGCAAGGGCGAGGGCGCCACGCTGGCCGCTGGTGGCGATCGCGTGAAGAAGGATACCGAGGGCTATTTCCTGCAGCCGACGCTGTTTACCGGCGCGACCAATCAGATGCGCATTGCCCGCGAGGAAATCTTCGGGCCGGTAGCCGCCGTCATCAAGGTGAAGGATTACGAGGAGGCCCTCGCCACGGCCAACGATACCGAGTTCGGCCTGTCGGCCGGTATCGTCACCACCTCGCTGAAATATGCGACGCACTTCAAGCGCAATTCGGAAGCCGGCATGGTCATGGTCAATGTGCCGACCGCGGGTGTCGACTTCCACGTGCCCTTCGGCGGTCGCAAGGGCTCGAGCTACGGCCCGCGCGAGCAGGGCAAGTATGCGGCGGAATTCTTCACCATCGTCAAGACGGCTTACACGTCCGCGGGCTAAGACTGACGGATTGGATTTATGAACGGGGCCCCTGGTGGGCCCCGTTTTTGTTTGCTGCAGTGCGGTGGGGGGAGGCGCCTGTGCGTCTCTGACGGATTACCCCACCTGCATCCTGGGCTGGGTGGCCTTGGCGATCAGGGTGCAGAGCTTGTAGATGCCGATTTCGATCTGCGCGGCGTCGCAGAGCGAGAAGCTCAGGCGCATGGTGTTGCGGCCGGTGCCGTCGGCATGGAAAGCCCCGCCGGGCACGAAGGCCACGTCCTGGGCGATGGCGAGCGGCAGCAGCGCGGCCGCGTCGATCCCCTCGGGCAGGGTGACCCAGATGAACAGGCCGCCATCCGGACGGGTCCATGACACGCCAGGCGGCGCGTGGCGCTCGAGTGCGGACAGCATGGCGTCGCGACGGGTCCTGTAGGTCTGGCGGGCGCGGGCGACGGTGGTGTCGAAACCGGCGACGGCCGCGTGATGGATGACGCGCTGGTTGAACGTGGCGGTGTGCAGGTCGGCGCCTTGCTTCAGCAGCGCCAGCTTGTGGATCAGCGCGGCCGGACCGCAAATCCAGCCAATGCGCATGCCGGGGGACAGCGTCTTGGAGAAGGTGCCGCAGTAAAGCGTGCGCGATGCGTCGATGCCGCCGCAGCGAGCGATGTCGAGCGCGGCGATGGGGGCGATATTCTCGCCCTCATAGCGCAGGTCGGTATAGGCGGCATCCTCGATGACCAGGGCATCGAGCGCCTCGGCCCGGTCGAGCGCCGCCAGTCGCTCGCGCTCGCTCATGGTGTCGCCGCTGGGATTGGCGAAATCGGGGATGAGATAGATCAGCTTGGGTGTAACGCCGTCCATGGCGAGCGGCGCATCCTGCTGGGCGAAGCGGGCACCATGGGCGGTGAGGCATTGCAGGGCCCCCAGATAGGTGGGACGCGAGACGAGGACGGTGTCGCCGGGGTCGAGCATCAGCCGGCCGATCAGGTCCAGCCCCTGCTGCGAGCCGGAGGTGATGAGGATATTGTCGAGCCCAGCCGGGATGCCCTTCCGGGCCATGGATTCGGCGATCCACTGCCGGAGCGGCGCAAAACCCTCGGTGGTCGAATATTGCAGCGCCTCGCGAGCACTGGCCGGACCGGAGAAAATCTCGCGCACTGCAGCATCCACCAGATCGACGCCAAGGAGCGAAGGATCGGGAATGCCGCCAGCAAAGGAAATCATCGAGGGCTTGCCCACCAGCTTGAGCAGCTCGCGGATTTCAGAGGCCTTTGCGGCCTTGGCGCGGGCAGACAGGCGGAAACCGGACGACGACATTTTTCTCGCTCCATGATCGGGGTGGGGCGATGCAATCAGCTTGGCCGATATATGTCAATAGTGCTGACCTAAATTGTGCCCGTCCGCCTACTTGCTGCGCTGCGTCATGGCCACGCCGCCGAGAATGAGTGCGACGCCCAGAGCGCTGGCCCAGAAGGTGGTGGGAGCGCCGCGCGCCAAATCGAAAATCACCCCCGAAACCATCTGCCCGCCAATGACCAGGAGCGCGCTGTTGACGGCGCCGATCCGTGGAATGAGCCAGGATCCAGCGGTGACGAAGATCACGCCCAGGGGGCCGCCGAGATAGACCCACCAGGGGGCGTCCGCGGCGCCTGGGCCGATGAGATTGCCGAAGACAAGGCCGATGGCGGTGAGAAAGACGAAGCCGATAATGTGGTTGAAGAAGGAGGCGATGAGCGGCGAGGTCGAGAGCGCCAGCCGACCATTGAGCTGGCGGCTGAGCCCGACCAGGACGCCCGCCGTTATGGCGTAGAAAACGAAGAGGGTCATGCCGCGCCACCCATGCCGAAGAAGATGATGATGAGGCTACCAGCTGTGATCAGCACCACTGCACCGGCATCGCGCACGGTGAGGCGCCGGCTTGGCAGGCCGAAGAGGCCCCATTTGTCTGCAGCGAGGCTGAACGCGACCTGTCCCGCGAGGCCGAGCGCCAGAGTGCCGGCAAGGGCCAGGGGTGTGTTGACGGCGGTTGAGGTCAGCATGACCGTCGCCGCGCCGGAAATGCCGCCGAGATAGGCCCAGAGCGGGGCCTTGTTGCGCACTGCTGTTACGGCCGCCTTGTCGCGAAACCACAAAAGGCCCAGCACGATGACGGCCGCGACGGTGCCGGTGCCATGCGCCAGCCACGACGAGTACAGCGCGCCGCCATAGCGCCCGGCCTCGGCATTGATGAACACGGCGAAGGTAAGCAGACCGCCAGAGGCAAAGGCAGCCAGCAGATGCAGCGGCTTGGGGCGCTGAGGGGAGAGGGAAGACATGGACACCGACTCGTACAGGAACGGCAAAGGCTAACATGGCATGTCACGTCATGCGCAACAGGGCATTAGCCCCTGCCATGCTGAGCCTTGTGTCGCACTGCGGCGGTTAGTTCCAGAGTTGGCAGAAGATGGCGGCGCCGAGGGTAAAGCCGTTGTCGTGAATGTTGGTCCCGGTTTGGCCGTCCAGATGACCATCCGAGAAGCTCACGCTGTCGCCATTGATAAGGAACGTGCCTTCGGTGCGGTCGTCCAGATCGCTATAGGTGCCGGCATCGTGGATGTTCAGGCCCATGCCGAGCAGAATGGTCGAGCCCGAATAGCAGGCATATTCGCCGGCTGGCAGTGTTGTTTCCGTGGGTGTCACCGGCGCGGTGCCGTCCGCCGATATCAGCATCGAGGCGCTCCATACGTCGGTGAGGGTTTGCGGATCGCCATCCTTGTGGATGGTGCAGGCGCTGCCGTCTATGGCGACGACGGTGGCGAGCGCGCCTGCCGGCGTCTTCACCTTCTGCCCCAGCTGGCAGGCCTGCAAGGCCTGGGCATCAGCGGGAAACACGGTGACGGAGGCGAGCAAGGCGGCAAACAGGGCGGCGACGGCGACAGATTTCATTTGCAAATATCCTGATCCTGGCCTGGACGAATTGGCCCCCCGCGCCACCAACCTAGCGCTATATGCTCAGTGGTTCAATAAAAACTTGCTTGGTCTGACAGGGCTGCTGCGCGTCGGCACGGCCCTGCGGAAAGGTGGCCATTGGGCGCCGAGGCCTTGGCACCAATCGCGCCCCGGTGCGTTGTCGTGGGCTGTTAGATGGGAAAGTGGAGCCATGCCGAAAGCGTCGCGACGGATTGCTATCGTGGGGGGAGGGCCCTCGGCGGTCTATATCGTCAGAAATTTGCTGCAAAAGGCAGGGCGTTTCCACATCACCGTTTTCGAGGCCGGGCAGGCAGTGGGCAGCGGTATTCCCTATGCCGAGGATCAGAACGGGCCGCAGATGATGGCCAATATCACCTCGGTGGAAATCCCCCCGGTGCTGGTGTCGCTGGCGGATTGGTTGCGCGCCGGCGATGGCGACGTGCTGCGCCGGTTTGGCTTGAAGCGTGATGACATTGGAGAGCGCGACTTTTATCCGCGCATCCTCATCGGCGCCTACTATGTCGATCAGTTGAACCGGCTGAAACAGGCTGGAGAGGTGGCTGGCCACCGCGTTATCCTAGAAGCCGGGGTGTCTGTGCACGACATTGAGCCCCGCCCGGATGGCTTTGCGCTCACGGTACAGCAGAATGGCCGGACCGCCCGCCAGGCATTCGATGCCGTGTTCATGGCCACCGGGCATTTGACCGAGATGAAAAAGCCCAAGCGCGTGAGCGGGCTTTATCGTTCGCCCTATCCCACCCAGGCCCTCGAACTTGGGCCCGACAGGGCGGCGCTGGTATTGGGCAGTTCGCTCAGCGCCATCGATGCCGTGATTGCCCTAGCTACACGCTATGGCAGTTTTCGCGGCGATGGTGACGTCGTGGACTATGTGGCGCGGTCGGACCGCCCACTGCGTCTGGTCATGGCCTCGCGCAAGGGCATTTTGCCCGAGGCTGATTTCTACTATCCCATCCCCGAAGAGCCCCTGTTCATTTTCTCGCCGGCCCGCTTGGCGGCGATGACGGCAGAGGGCCGGAGCGGCCTGCTGTCCCGCGCCATGGCGCTGTTCCGGCAACAGCTCGTCGCTGATGATCCGGAATTTGTCGAGCGGCTGGGTATCACCAGGTTTACCCCTGAAAATTTCGCACGGGCCTATTTCAACCTGCGCCAGGCGCGCCACGGTTTTAGTCCGGTATCCGCAAATCTGGCGGAAGCGAAGGCCAACCACGGTCGCAAGCACGTGGTGATGTGGCGCTATACGTTGATGCGCGCGCATGAGGCATTTTCCGGCATAGTGCCCTTTCTCGACCGCGACGATCTCAAGCGCTTCCGGGCGCATATGGCGCCGGTGTTCAGCGACGCCTATGGCTGCGTGCCGCATATATCCATAGAGCGGCTCTTGGCCCTGCACCGCGCTGGCTGTCTCGAGATCGTGGCTTTGGGCGATGGCGGTTCGATCCGCTATGGAAAGGGAAGGTTTGCGCTCGCCGGCTGCGGCCGGGACCAGGATTTTGGGGTGTTGATCGATGCGCGCGGGCAACAGGCAGAGACCATGGCCAGCCTCGGTTTCGCCAAGCTGGATCAGGCGCTTGAAAGGACCGACTTCTTCAGGCGCAGCGGTGCTGGGGGCGAAGAGGATCAGTTCCGGCTGCCCCTCGATCCCCCGCTCAGCCGCGATATTTTCTGCCTCTCGATCCCGCTGATGATGCATCGCTATCCATTCGCCCAGGGGCTGGTGGCCTGTGCGGAAGCGGCGGAAGTCGCTGCCGGCGCGTTATAGGGGCGTTGCTGGCAGCGGATCGCCACCGCCTCAAACACTTTCGCGCAAGGCCGGAACATTTTCACCGGCGCTACCGTTGGCCTGACGACATATCGTCTTGACGCCAGCGAGGAGAATTTCCATGGCGAACCAATCGGTGGGCCTGCATGTCGAAGATAGTGGCGGCACTGGCCGGCCAGTCGTCCTGATCCATGGCTGGCCGTTATCCGGCAAGGCCTGGGAGCATCAGGTGCCTGCCCTGTCGGCGGCGGGGTTTCGTGTGATCACTTATGATCGCAGGGGCTTTGGAGCCTCCGAAAAGCCCGACAGCGGCTTTGATTATTCGACCCTCGCCAATGACCTGGCCGATGTCATCGCCGCCAAGGGGCTCGATGACGTGACGCTGGTGGGCTTTTCCATGGGTGGCGGGGAAGTGGCGCGCTATGTGGCTGAGCATGGCGACAGCAAGCTGCATTCTGTGGTCTTCGCCGCTGCGGTACCGCCCTACATGATGAAAACGCCAGACAATCCCGAAGGGCCGCTGACCGAAGACAAGGCCAAGGAGATGGAGGCCGGAATCAAGGCCGACCGCGCTGCGTTTTTCGAGCAATTCACCAAGGACTTCTTCTCCGCCAATGGCGAATTGAAGGTGTCCGAAGAGGAACGGCAGAAGGCCATTGCGCTCTGCCATCAGTCGGACCAAACGGCGGCTCTTGGCTGCATGGAGGCCTTCGGCACCACCGATTTCCGAGACGACCTAAGGGCTGTCAGCGTGCCGGCGCTCATCATCCACGGCGACGCCGATGGTATCGTGCCGCTGGAGGGTTCCGGCGCCAGGACGCATGCGGCTATTCCAAGCAGTGAATTGGTCGTGGTCCCCGGCGCGCCGCATGGCTTCAATGTCAGCCATGCCGAGGACTTCAACCGCCACCTCATCGCGTTTCTGCGCAAGTAGGACGCGTCGCGAGGCAAGCAAAAAGGGCCCGCTTCTTGCGGGCCTTTTTATTGCGCTGCGCTGGGCGGATCGGCGGCGGGGACAACCCACACCTGTTCGGGCGGTGTGGAGGGAAAGACCCATTTGGTCCAGTTTTCCATAAGCCATTTGCAGCTCACGGCGCCGGTTGGTCCTGCGTCCGGGGGAAGGACTTGCGGAATGCGGCCGGCCTTGTATCCGGTAGCGACCAGCAGGGCATTCTCCTGGTCGGGGATAACGACAAGCATGAATTCAACCCAATCCTCATAGGGCAGGATTGCGGGAAATCTCAGGCGCATGCCAGTGTAGATCATGCTGTCGGGCCAGTCGGCCAGGCGTATGAGAGACATGGGATTTCACATTGTAGGCGAGAGGGGCGAGGCCGCGATAGTAGCAGGCCCGTTGCCTCCTGGCATAGGTGAGCTGAATGGGTAGACACGTGCCAATTTGGATGATGGCGCTGGCCTTTGCGCTGCTGTCCAGCCCCTCATCGGGGCAGGACAGTATCGAGGGGGATCTGCCGGCGGGGGCGCCATTCGACGGGATGAGCGACCACGCAAGCATGTTCGATCTCTACCAGATGGCCCGCATTGCTCTGGACGTGCGCGGCAGGCAGGCGGAGGTCGACACAGCCGGGCTAGCTGCGGCATTGGAGGATGCGCTGGCGGCGAATGGATATGGTGGCTCGCGCATTGTGGTTGGGCCAATTACGGCGGACATGTGCTCGGCCGATGGCGTGATCGAAACGCGGGTCGATCCCGAGGCTGGTGGAGAAGAGCTGTCCGTTGCGGTGGCTAGCGCGGTGTGGATTTCGCAGCTGACGGCAGGCCATGCCGGCGTTGCGGATGACATGGAGTTCGCGCAGGCCTGCCAGGCCGCACCGAATTAGCCTTTGAAAGGTCTGTCGTCGTCGTCCGAGGCGCTCGGCCGAGGCCGAGCGACCGTCCCGCCTAGACGTGTCGGTAACTAGACGAACGCCTCACGCCACCTGCGCGAAGCGTTCGTCGAAGGCGTAGCCGGCGCCGCGGACGGTGCGGATGGGGTCGGCTTCCTTGCCGCGGTTGATGGCGCGGCGGAGGCGGCCAATATGCACGTCGACGGTGCGTTCATCGACATAGACGTCATTGCCCCAGACGCCGTCGAGCAGCTGTTCGCGGGAATAGACGCGGCCGGGATGGCGCATGAGATATTCGAGCAGGCGATATTCGGTGGGGCCGAGATGGACGTCGCGATTGGCGCGGCGGACGCGGTGGGTGGTGCGGTCGAGCTCGAGATCGCCGACCTTGAGTGCGGCCGTGACGAGATTGGGATTGGCGCGGCGCAACAGGGCGTGGATGCGCGCCACTAGTTCCGGCACGGAGAAGGGCTTGACCACATAGTCGTCGGCGCCTGTGGAGAGGCCGCGAACGCGCTCTTCCTCTTCGCCGCGGGCGGTCAGCATGATGATGGGGACGCGGGCGGTTTCATCACGGGCGCGCAGGCGCCGACACAGCTCGATGCCGGAGATTTCGGGCAGCATCCAGTCGAGCAGGATAAGGTCCGGCAGCTTTTCCTGGATGGCATGCTGCGCCTCGTCGCCCGTTTCGGCGGTGACGACACGAAATCCCTCGGCTTCGAGGTTGTAGCGCAGCAGGATGGCGATGTCGCTTTCGTCTTCGACGATGAGGATGGTCGCGGGCATATGGATGTGCTCCGTCGGTCGGCACCATATGGTGCCGTGTATGTGGTTATATCCCGCCATTCGAGCACAGCTCTCATGGCCTTAGCTGCTTGAAAGGCTCCACCGGAGCCTTTCATCTGCTGAGCAGACCGCTCGCTAAGCCTTGATCTGCTGGCGCTGCAATTGCTGTTCTTCGGCGGTCAGCTGCTTGCCGGTGGCCAGATAATAGGCGCGTTCGGCGATATTTGTCGCATGGTCGCCGATACGCTCGAGGTTCTTGGCGCAGAACAGCAGATGCGTGCAGGTGGTGATGTTGCGCGGATCTTCGAGCATATAGGTGAGGAGTTCGCGGAAGAGCGAGGTGTGCATGGCGTCGACTTCGTCGTCGCGGTTGCAGACTTCCACCGCTTCCTTGGCCTCGCGATTGGCGTAGGCGTCGAGCGCATCCTTGACCTGGCGCAGAACCAGCGCGGTCATGTTCTTGACGCCGTTGTAGAAGGTCGGCTGCAAATTGATGCCTTCGAGCTTCAATGAACGGCGGGCCAGCTGCTTGGCCATGTCACCGATGCGTTCGAGGTCGTTGGCAACGTGAATGGCTGTGATGATCGAACGCAGGTCTGATGCCATGGGCTGGCGGCGGGCAATCATCGAGACGGCCATGTCATCGATCTTGCGCTGCATGTCATCGATGCGCTGATCGGCGATGATGGTGACATCGGCGAGTTCGCGGTCGAGCTTGAGCAAGGCGCGGGTGCCGTTCTCGATGGCAACCTCGACCTGGCCGCCCATTTCGGCGATGGCCTGGGCGAGCGTGGCAAGCTCTTCATTATAGGAGGTGACGATGTGTTCGGCGCCGGTATTTGGCATGTCTGTGTCCTTTCCCGCGCTTAGCCGATGCGGCCCATGATGTAGTCCTGGGTCTGCTTGTTCACCGGGTTGGTGAATATCTCTTCAGTGTCGCCCTGTTCGATGAGATTGCCCAGATGGAAGAAGGCGGTTTTCTGGGAGACGCGGGCGGCCTGCTGCATCGAGTGGGTCACGATGACGATGGTATAGTTGGCGCGCAGCTCGTCGATCAGCTCTTCGATGATCGCGGTGGCGATCGGGTCGAGGGCCGAGCAGGGCTCGTCCATGAGGATGACTTCTGGGCCGACGGCGATGGCGCGGGCAATGCACAGGCGCTGCTGCTGGCCACCGGAGAGGCCGGTGCCGGGCTCCTGCAGGCGGTCCTTCACTTCTTCGAACAGGCCGGCCTTGCGGAGCGAGGAGGTGACGATTTCGTCGAGGTCGGTCTTGCTGCGCGCAAGGCCATGGATGCGCGGGCCGTAGGCGACGTTGTCATAGATCGACTTGGGGAAGGGATTGGGCTTCTGGAACACCATGCCGACGCGGGCGCGCAGTTCGACCACGTCCAGGTCCTGGGCGTAGATGTCCTGCCCGTCGAGTTCGATCTTGCCACCGACCTTGGCGCCTTCGATGGTGTCGTTCATGCGATTGATGCAGCGCAGGAAGGTCGACTTGCCGCAGCCCGACGGCCCGATGAAGGCGGTGACGGCGCGGTCGGGGATGTCGATCGAGATGCCGTGCAAGGCCTGCTTGGCGCCGTAATGGACGGTCACGTCGCGGGCGGTAAGACGAATATTGGGCTCGATCATATCCATGGGGTCCAGTTTGGCGCTGAGGCTCTTGGCAGCGGTCGGCTTAACTTTTCCAGCAAGCAAATCCATTTTGAGGCTCCTTCGCGGATTGTAGTCCTGCGGACTTCAATCCGCTCGTTGTTTCTTTGGCATGTCCTGGTCGAAAAACCGGCGACCACTTTTTCGGGACAAGCCCCTAAGCGCGCTTTTCAAGGCGGGATCGCAGGAAGATTGCGATGGCATTGAGGGTGATCATGAAAGCCAGCAGCACCATGATGGCGGCGGATGTGCGCGGCTCGAAGAAGTTGCGGTTCTCATTGCCCTGCCAGAGATAGATCTGGACGGGCAGGGCCGTGGCCTGCTCGATGGGCGTGGCGGGCACGGCGGCGACGAAGGCATTCATGCCGATGAGCAGCAGCGGCGCGGTCTCGCCCATGGCCTGCGCCACACCGATGATGGTGGCGGTGAGGATGGACGGGAAGGTGACCGGCAAGACGTGGTGGAACACCATCTGTGTCTTGCTGGCACCCATGCCGAGCGCGGCCTGGCGCAGGGCCGGGGAAACGCCCTTCAAGGCGGCGCGGGTGGCGATGATGATGGTGGGCAGGGTCATCAGGGTCAGCACCAGACCACCGGCCAGCGGGGCGGAAAGCGGCAGGCGGAACCAGTTGATGAAGACGGCGGCGCCGAGCAGGCCGAAGACGATGGAGGGCACGGCGGCGAGGTTGTTGATGTTGACCTCGATAAGATCGGTAAGGCGCGACTTGGGCGCAAACTCTTCGAGATAGATGGCGCTGCCGACCCCGAGCGGAACGGCGAGCACGATGACGATCAGCATCATCCAGAAGGTGCCCATCAGCGCGCCGAGAAGACCGGCGGATGCCGGGGCGGAGCGGCTGTCGACATTGGTGAACAGCGACCAGGCAAAGCCCTGGGTGATGATGCCGTTGGCTTCGAACGTATCGATCAGGCTGCGAGCGGCGGGGGGAAGCTGCTGCTGGGTGTCGCCCAGGTCACGGTTGATATTGCCCTTGACCCAGTTGTCGGCATTGGCCGAGGCCAGCAGGTCGACTTCGGCGGTCTTGCCGAGCAGGTCGGGATTTTCGACGAAGAGCTGGCGCACGCGGTGGCGGGCGTCGGTTTCGACGACGGTCAGCAGCTGGCGGCTATCGATCTCAAGATCCGCCGGCGCGGCTTTGCGCAAGGCAGCCTCGATGACATTGTTCCAGTTCAGCATCGCCACCTGGCGTTCCCAGGCGAGGCGGGCAGAGCGGAAATCGGCATCGGACTGGCCCGCAACGCGCACCGGGGCGGGCTCGACCTTGATCAGTTCGGGATCGAAGCTGACCTCGAGATGAATGTTGGACTGGGTAAAGGCGGGGATGCCCTTGCGCAGCACGTCGGTGAACAAGAGGGCCACGAAACCCAGCGCCAGGCAGATGGCAATAATGCCGAAGGCGCGGAAGAGACGTTCGCCCGCATGGCGACGGTTGAGGCCGTCACGCACCAGTTTGCGGCGTTCGGCGGCGGAAGCGAGCGTGGTGTCGGTCATTCGTACTGCTCCCGGAAGCGGCGGACGATGTAGAGGGCGACGATGTTGAGGCAGAGCGTCATGATGAAGAGGGTGAGGCCCAGCGCAAAGGCGACGAGCGATTGCGGGCCGGTAAAGTCGGTATCGCCGGTCAGCTGGTTCACGATCGAGACGGTGATGGTGGATACCGGTTCCAGCGGATTGCCGCGCAGGATCGGGGCGTTGCCGGCGGCGAGCACCACGATCATGGTTTCGCCGATGGCGCGGCTGACGGCGAGCAGGAAGGCACCGACAATGCCGGGCAGGGCCGCAGGCAGCAGCACGTTGCGGATGGTTTCCGACTGGGTGGCGCCCAGGCCATAGGCGCCATCGCGGAGCGAGCGCGGCACCTGGTTGAGAATGTCGTCGGAGAGCGAGGAGATGAAGGGGATGATCATCACGCCCATGACGAGGCCCGCAGTGAGCGCCGAGGTGGCGCTGATCGGCAGGCCGATGGCATTGCCGAAATCACGCAGAAAAGGACCGACCGTCACCAGGGCGAAGAAGCCGTAGACGATGGTGGGGATGCCGGCGAGGATTTCGATGATCGGCTTGACGATCTTGCGCACATTGGCGTGGGCATATTGATTGAGGTAGATGGCGGCCATCAGCCCGACCGGCACGGCCACCAGCATGGCGATGGCCGAGATCATCAACGTGCCCGAGAGCAGCGGCAGCAAGCCATACTGGCCGGCATCACCGGCACCCGTGGAGCTGAACTTGGGGGCCCAGACGGTGCCGAAGAAGAAGTCCAGCGGGTTGATGAAGGTAAAGAAGCGGAAGGCTTCGGTGACCAGCGAGGCGACGATGCC
Source organism: Devosia equisanguinis (assembly GCF_900631955.1). Lineage (GTDB taxonomy): Bacteria > Pseudomonadota > Alphaproteobacteria > Rhizobiales > Devosiaceae > Devosia > Devosia equisanguinis. The sequence goes on from NZ_UZWD01000025.1 coordinate 80,144, forward strand.
CAGCGTGGTCAGGATCGCGACGCCGGAACAGGCGATGAGCAGCCAGGAAATGAAGCGCTCGACCTCGTTGCGGGCCCGCAGCCGCGGGGTGATGCGGCGCTGCGCATAGAGCAGGCCGAGAACGCCCAGCCCGGCGGCAGAGGCGATCATGATGAGGAAGGAGAGGAGCTGGAAGCGGGCGAGGTTCTCGCCGGCAGCCTGCTCGAAGGGGCGGAGTTCACCGGTGACGCCAAAGCCGGAGGCCAGGTCGCGGATGCGCTGCATCTGCTGGTTGAGGCCAGTCTGGTCGAGGCTCTGCAGCACGTCGCTGGGGATCTGCGAGACGGTGTACCAATGGGTGACGCCGGGCGAGAAAAAGGCCCAGATCGCCAGCACCAGCAGGGCAGGAACCAGGGTCCAGAGCACAACCAGTGTGCCGTGATACTGGCCGCGGGAATGGACGCGCACGCCGTTGGGCGTGGCCAGCGATCGGCTTTTGGACCAACCGAGCTGATAGGCAAAGCCCAGCAGCACGAGGAGAAGTCCGGCGACGATGATTGTGTTCACTTTGACGCTTTCCTGGCTGGCCCGGAAGAGAAGCGGGCCGCCGGGTGATCCGGCGGCCCCTCAGAGCGATTACTTGGCGGCCTGGAAGGCGGCCAGGACTTCGGCGGTCTTTTCAGCCGGCTGCGGGATCAGACCGGCGGATTCAAGAATGCCGCCCTGGCCCGAAACGGCGTCGGACAGGAAGTATTCGGTGTATTCGGCAAGGCCCGGAATGGTGCCGATATGCTGACCCTTGACGTAGAAGTACAGCGGACGGCTGACCGGATATTCGCCCGAGGCGACGGTGTCGAGCGACGGGGTGACGCCGTCGATGGTGGCGACCTTGAGGGTGTCCTTGTTCTGCTCGAAGAAGGACAGGCCGAACACGCCAACAGTGTTGGGGTTGGAGGTCAGGCGAGCCAGGGTCTCGGTGTAGTCACCCGAGATCTCGACCACGACGTCCTGGCGGAAGGTGGTTTCGACGGCTTCGAGTTCTTCCTTGGACAGGCCTTCCGGCAGACCGGCAGCTTCGGCGCCCTTCTTGACGACCTTCTCCTGGAACACTTCACGGGTGCCGTGGTTGGAGCCCGGGATGGCAAGAGCGATCGGCTGGGCCGGCAGGGACGCGTCGATCTGGTCCCAGGTGGTGTAGGGATTGTCGACGAGCTGGCCGTCGACCGGCACCTTGGCAGCAATGGCCTTGAACACCTGGACCGGGGTCAGGGCGAAATCGGCGCCTGAAGCGGCGGAGGCGAAGACGATGCCGTCGAAGCCGAACTGGACTTCGCGGATGTCGGTCACGCCATTGGCGGTGCAGGCTTCGCGCTCGCTGTCCTTGATCGGACGGCTGGCATTGGCGATGTCGATGGTGTTTTCGCCGACGCCTTCACAAAACTGGCGGAAGCCGCCGCCGGTGCCGCCCGAACCCACGACCGGGGTCTTAAACTCGGGGAAGGTGGCGCCGAACTCTTCGGCCACGATCGAGGCGAAGGGGAGGACGGTGGACGAGCCGGCGATCTGGATGGTGTCGCGCGACTGGGCAAAAGCCGGGGTGCCGAAGGCGGCGAGCGCGATCACGGCGGCGCTGGCGAAAAGTGCGGTTTTCATTGAAAGTTCCCTTTCGGAATTCGGTTTCCAACATGGCCAGCCGAAGGATCGGGCCGCCTTGTGACGCGGCAGACCATAGGAGTGCTCGGCGACAGTTTTATTGCGGTTGCGTGACTGGTTTGTGACGGTGCAAGATATTGAAAATATGGATGTTTTTCCGCGCTCCGCATTGCGTATCCGCGTTTTGTGACATGTTGTCACCAGCGCTTTGAGGGGGGACTCTGACGCAGGCTTGCCGTGGCGGTGGGCGTGGGAGGTTCTGCCTGCTCTAGCGCAGCAGCGGGCGCAGGTCGGCCTGAAGCTTGCGCATCAAGGGCAGGAAATGGGCGATCATGCGTGAGGTCGGGGCGCGGGCAGTCTGGGCGCCGATATTGAGGGCGGCGACCACCGCCCCACCGGCATTGAACAGCGGCACGGCGATGGAGCAGAGGCCCAGCTCCAGTTCCTGGTCGATCACCGCAAAGCCCTGGGCGGCGATGACTTCCAGCTCGGTGACAATATCAACGAGATTGGCCTTGGTGTGGGTCGTGTAGGCCACGATATCCGAGCGGGCGAGGATGGATTGTGCTTCGCCCGGAGGCAGTGCGGCCAGCAGGATGCGGCCCATCGAGGTGCAATAGGCCGGCAGCCGCGCGCCGGGCGCCAGATTGATCGACATGACGCGGCGGGTCGAGGCACGGGCGACATAGAGGGTATCGGTGCCGTCGAGCACCGCCGCCGAAGTGCTCTCATTGGTCGCGCGGGACAATTCTTCGAGAAAGGGCTGGATCAGCCGGGGCAGCGAGGTGGTCGCGAGATAGGAGTGGCCCAGATGCAGCACCCGCGGCGTCAGTTCGAAGAATTTGCCGTCATAGGTGGCATAACCGAGATGGGCGAGCGTAAGGAGGCACCGCCTCGCCGTGGCCCGCTCGAGCCCGGTGCGCTGCGCGACCTCGGTGATCGACATGCGCGCATGTTCCTCATCGAAGGATTCGATGACGGCGAGGCCCTTGATCAGGCCATTGATGAGGTCACCCTGGCGCATGCGTTCGCTTTTCGACATTTGTGCGAATGGCGCACAGTCTAGTGGTGGGCAGCCGGGATGGGAAGGCTTGGCGCGGCTGGGTCTTATGGTGCGCTATGGCTTCTTGGCGGAAGGTATCACACCCCCTTTGACAGCCGCCCCGACCCTGCTATGAGGCACAGCAAGGGCCTATAGCTCAATGGTTAGAGCCGACCGCTCATAACGGTCTGGTTCCAGGTTCGAGTCCTGGTGGGCCCACCAGGTATAGCGGCGGTTTCCGAGGAATCGGGAGCCGCCGCTTTTGTTTTCGGGTCAGTCGGCGGCGAGGGCCTGGCAGTCGACTTCGATGGCGGCGCCGAGCGGGATGGCCGGGACCACGAGGGTGGAACGGGTTGGCGGGCTGGTGGGGAAGACCTCGCGGAACACTTCGTTCATCGGGGCGAAATCATCGACGCTGGTGACGAGGACCATGCACTTGACCGTCTGGTCGAGTGTGGTGCCGGCCTGTTCGAGAATGGTTTTCACATGGGCGAAGGCCTGGCGTGCTTCGGCCTGGATGCCGCCGGGGACCAGTTCTGACTTGCCGGGAACCGTGCCCAGCACGCCGCCGACATAGACCATGTCGCCGGCGCGGACAGCACCGGAATAGGGCAGGCCATCGACCACCGGCGATGGGTAGGCGATGCGCTCGCCGGCCTGCGCCAGAGGTGCGGCGGCGAAGGAAAGGGCAACAGCGGCAGCGAGGCCGAGCATCTTTAGTTTGTGCATGGTAGTCTCCTCATTGGGTCAGGTTGCAGTCCGGTCGGCCAGGTCGGCGTCATGCAGGCGCCGTTGCCAGAAGGGGTGGCTCGTAAAGCGCCGTTCGCGGGCATAGGTGCTGCGGCGTTCGCCGAGATAGTGTTCGACGCCGAGGCGGAGGCGGGTCGCATAGTCGGCTAGAGCGTCGTGGTCGCCGCCCAGTGCCTTTGCGGCAGCCTTTGCCGCTTCCACACCGGTCCAGAGCGCGGTGGTCATGCCATGGGCCGAGAGCGGGTCGAAGGAAATGGCGGCGTCGCCAACCGCCAGCCAGTCGGCACCGGCCGTCTGCTCAAGCCAGACTGTGCCGGCGCTGGCGAGCCCCGGAGGGCCGGACAGCGCGTAGCCGGCGCTTTCGACCCATTGGCAGATGTAGCGCGTGTCGGCCACGAGCGTCTGCCACAGGTCGGGGCCTTGGCCGATGCGGCGCGGCAAGAGGTCCGGATCGGAGTAGAAATTCAGCGCCAGCCGGCGATCAGCGAGGAGTGTGGCGTACCACCAGCCGCCCGAAACGGCCTCGATGATGGTGGCCGGGGTCGGGTCGATGTCGGTTTCGACCTGTGAGAGAAAGGCATAGGCGGCAACGAGGCGATCGACGCGCTTCTGTCGAACCTGCGCGCGGCCCGACAGGCTTTTGCGGCCCGTGGCATCGATGACGAGATCGGCGGATAAAGTAGCGCCGCTGACGGTGGATAGAGTCCAGGCGCCGGGCTGGCGTTGCACGGTTAGGACAGTGTCGCGGAGGCGGGTGATTTCGGCAAACGCGGCTGTCTCGGCTATCAGGCTCGCTTCGAAGCGTGGCCGGTCGATGACATGACCGAGGCCGCCGGGCTGGGCGGCGGCATGGCGTTCGAGCAGGGCATCGCTGCCCCAGGACGTGTAGCTGGCCTGGGATTGCCGATGGGCGGGATCGGCGAGAAGAGGCGCGAGTCCCAATTCGTCGAGCAAAGGCAGCGCGGCCGCGGCGAGGCTTTCGCCCGGCTTGTCACCGACCGCAGTTTCGGGCGCGATCCATGCGACCTCAATGCCGAGCTGCGCCAACTTCAGAACAGCGGCGCAGCCGGCAATGCCGCCGCCGATAACGGCGACGGGCCAGTGGGATCGTGGCGGCGTTGGCATGGTCGCGATGCCGCGAGTCAGCCCATGTCGCCGTCGTCGGCGACCCAATCAAAACGCTGCTCCATAGAGCCGCGACCGACTTCCACGAACAGCTGTTGCGGGATGGCTTCGGGGCGGTCCGGATCGGTCGGGCCGGGGCGCTGCACCACGAAGCCCATCTGTTGCCAGACGGCGATCATGTTGCGGATGCCGTCCCAATAGCTGGCATTGGCGTGATAGCCGATGCCCGGCACGCCGCGGGCCCACCAGACGCGGTTTTCGAAGAATTTCACCCGCTGCTCGGCGCTGAGATCGGTGCGCATCAGCTGGTTGTAGTGCTCCTCGGGCAGCACATCGACCGGCAGCAGGGCCGGCCACCAGACCGGCACCGGGAAATCGGTCTGCATGGCGACGCGCTGGCAGCTGAAGGCGTCGGGTTGCCAGGGCAGACCCATCCAGCGGGTGAGATCGCCGGCCATTTGCGGGCCGATCGGGGCGTCCTCACCGGTCGTGGCGTTGGTGAAATCCAGGATGCGGCCGACATTCTGCACCAGCGAGGCGCGATTGCCACGGGCGATGCGGAAGGCTTCGGCCTCGGGGTCGGCAGCACGGGCATAGAGCGCGGGCAGGCGCAGATAGTAGGAGAGCTCGACGCCGGGATGGAAGGCGCCCCCGGAGCAGGGCTCGAGCGCTGCTTCGGTCAGGGCATGCGGGCGCTGCTCGACCGGCAGCTGATCAAGGTCGGTGACCTGGTCGAGCGCCGCATCGGCAAAGTCGTTGTCGAAGGCACCTTCTGCCCAGAGGCGCAGGCGTTCATATTGCAGTTTCGGGAACTGGAACCACTGCAGCGGGCTGCCATTGTGGTCGACGCCGTCGCCCGGCATGAGCGGGATCTTGAAGTGTTCTTCCTTATAGGCGTTGGGGCCCATATTGTAGGGGTCGCGGAAGGCAGAAAACACCTTTTGGCGGAAGGCCTTGTTGGCTTCGCTGGGGTCGGCGAGCTGGGCCAGATAGGCCTCGCTCGAGAAGTCGCCGACATCCAGCCAGCCCTGGCGCAGATTGGAAGCCGCGGACACCCATTCCATCAGTGCCAGGCGCCGGAAGGTGGGATAGATGTGCTGGCGGAAAGAGAGTGGCGTGGCCGGCGGCTCGACCCACTTCTGCTCCCAGTTCATGTTCTCGATCACGTCGTAAAGCGTGCTGATCGAGGGGATTTCCGGGGCGAAATCGGGGCCGACACAGGCGATCCAGGCGCCGTCGGCATCGAGGACCTGACCGTCGGGCAGGGTGACCTTGGCGTCGACCGGGCCATCGCACCAGTCGTCGTGCCAGCCGTCATTGTCGGCAAAATTGGTGATGGCGGTGCCGCGCGGCGAGCGGGAGATACCATCGGCGGGAACCACCAGCAGGCGGCCGTCGGCATCGGTGCGCACCTGGCCCAGGCCGACATCGACGCTGTCCCAGAAGCGGCCCTTCATGGCATAGGCCTCGTCCTCGCCACTCCAGTTGACCTCGGTGCCTGAGATCGTCACCGCGCCGGGATCGATGACCAGCATCTTTTCGCGCTGCTCATTGCTGGCGAAATACTGATTGCGCATGCGGGTCGGCATGCCGGGCGCATTGGCGCCGTTGTCGTGGGCGTTGACGAAGCCGTACCAGGCGGCCTTGGTGTTGGCGACATGGACGCGCCACTCGATCTTGGCATCGGCAGCGGTCAGTTCCTTGATCACCCGGCCCTCGGCGTCGAAGGCAAAAACGCGGAAGCGCTGCACCTGCTTCTTGATCAGCGAACTGCCATCCTTGAAACCGCCTTCGGGATTGGCGGGGACGCCGGGCAGTTCGGGGGCGTAAAACCATTTCTGGCTGCCTCCGACGCGGCTGATGCCGAGGGCGGGATAGATGCCGACACGGGCGATGGCGGCGCCTTCGGACGCGGCTTCGATCGCTGGCGTCGCTGCGACGGCCAGCTTGGGGACGAAGGGCAGGCCGAAAGCCGCCATGCCCGTTACCCCGGCAATGCCCGCCAGGAAATCGCGCCGCCGAATCGTCTTGGTATCAACCATCTGTCCCTCCTCAAAAATCACAATTTCTTAGGCCCGAGAGATTTGCCAATGTGTAAACGGCAGCCTGCGGTCCCTATCGATGTGCCATGACGACGAGACGAAGGCAGCGGCAATTGGACCCTTGCCGAGGGCCATGCGGTTCGGGCACATGGGGCTCAGCGCCGCATTTTTGCTTCGTTCATCGCCGTCCTGCGGATGGCATTGGGGTTCGCCGAACCCAGACTGCCGGATAGACCATGACCACCATTCTTCGGGCCGAGATCGAGACATTTGCTGTCGCGGGGCGCTTTACCATTGCGCGGGGCAGCCGCACCGAGCAGCGCGTGGTGCGGGTAGAGCTCGAACGGAACGGCGTGGTGGCGCTGGGCGAATGCGTGCCCTATGCACGTTACGGCGAAACGCCGGAAGAGACGCTGGCGACCATTTTGGCGCTGGGGCCACAGATCGCCGCCGGCCTGGATCGGACGCAATTGCAATCGGCATTGCCGCCGGGCGCGGCCCGCAACGGCATCGACTGCGCCTTCTGGTCGCTGGAAGCGCGGCTGGCGGGGGCCGATATTGGGCATCTGGCGGGCCTCGACTGGCCAGAGACCATGACCACCGCCTTCACCATCAGCCTCGATACGCCGGAGGCCATGGCTGTGGCGGCGCAGAAGGCGGCGCATATGCCGCTGCTGAAACTCAAGCTGGGCGCAGCGGGCGATCTGGAGCGGTTGGCGGCGGTGCGTGCTGCCGTGCCGAAGGCGCGGCTGGTGGTCGATGCCAATGAAGGCTGGGCCGTGGCGGATCTGCCGGCACTTCTGGCCGCCTGTGCCGACGCCGGGGTGGAACTGGTGGAGCAGCCGCTGCCGGCGAGCGACGATGCAGCCCTGGGCGATATTGAACATGCGGTGCCGATCTGCGCCGATGAGAGCGCTCATGCGCTCAAGGGGTTGGAGGCGCTGGTGGGCCGTTATGACGCCATCAACGTCAAGCTCGACAAGACCGGCGGCTTGACCGAGGCGCTGGCGGTGGCGCGGCGGGCCGAGGCCCTGGGGCTGTCGATCATGGTGGGCTGCATGCTCAGCACCTCGCTGTCCATGCTGCCCGCCTCGGTGCTGGCCGGTTTCGCCCGCTGGGTCGATCTCGATGGCCCGCTGCTGCTGGCCCATGACCGGCCAGGCGGCCTGCGCTTTGCCGAAGGGGTGATCGATCGCTCGGGCGCAACGCTCTGGGGATAGTGTGCATCCCTATTTCGGGTGGGTGACGTCGCGCGTCTTTTGCAACGCGTCGACGGTTTGCTCGTAGCGCAGATGCGCGACGCCGAGGAACAGGCAGTCGACAATGGCCAATTGGGCAATGCGGCTGACCATGGCGCCGGCGCGCAATCGGCTTTCGCGCGCATGGCTGATCAGCCGTTCATCGGCGGCCTGGGCCAGGGGCGAATCGGCTGCGCCGGTGATGGCGATGGTGAGCGCCCCGGCCTGGCGGGCGATTTCGAGATAGCGCACGGTATCGGCAGTGTTCCCGGAATGGGAAAAGCCGATGGCAATGGTTCCCGGCGGCGACAGCAGCGCCGCGGACCACGCCTCATGCGGATCGGCCATCAGGAAGGCGTTGCGGCCGACGCGGAACAGCTTGTGGTGCAGGTCCTGGGCCACAAACTGGCTGGCGCCGATGCCGAAGAGCAGGATGCGCTGGGCGGTGTCGAGGGCGGCGACCACGCGTTCCAGCGCGGTGAAATCGAGGCTGGAGACGGTTTCGTCAATGGCCAGCATTTCCAGCGTTGCGACCTTGGAGGCCATTTCCTGCAGCGTGTCGGAGCGGGCGATCTCCGCGCCCAGCGTCAGGCCGGGCCCATATTGTGCCGCCTCGCGCCCCAACTCGGTGGCCAGCGACATGCGCAATTGCGCATAACCGGAAAGGCCCAGCGTCCGGCAGAAGCGCACAATTGTGGCAACCGAGGTTTTGCAGGCGGTGGCGAGATCGGAAATGGTCTTGTCGAGCACCACGCCGGGATTGTCGCGGATGACCGAGGCCACCCGTTGCATGGCGGGGGTGAACTTGTCGGCGGATGCCTCGATGGTCGACTGAATGCCCACTCTTTTCGTCCCCGCTCTCTCCCAGGCGTCGCGGGCCGGGCAGGGCGACGCGAACGGGCGGAACAGTACAGAAATTTCCGGCGCTGTGAAACAAAAGTTCAGACTTGTTGGAAAGTCTGAAAATCATTGACAGGCAGGCTCCAGACTTCCTAGGCTTCATCCCGAGGTCACGCTCGCCCTCGGCCTCTGCGGCCGGTCGGTTGCGGGAGAGGGAGGGGTGGCCAGGACAGCATTTGCACTCCGCTTCAGGGCGGAACGCTATCCAAAGGAGGGATACGACAATGCAATGGACCACGCCGCGCAAGCTGATCGCCGGACTTGCCATCGCCACCGCGCTTTCGACCTCGGTCTTTGCCCTGCCGGTGCAGGCTGCAAGCCTGCGCATGGCCTGGTCGCAGGACGCCACCGGTCTAGACCCGCACAAGCAGACGGCCTTCTCGTCGCTGCGCCTGCTCGAACTCATCTATGAGCCGCTGGTGCGCCTCGATGCCGAGCTGAACGTCGTTCCCGCCATCGCCACGAGCTGGGAATTCGCCTCCGACGCCAAGACGCTGACCTTCAAGCTCGACCCCAACGCCAAGTTCACCAATGGCGCGCAGGTCACTTCGGCAGACGTGAAGGCCTCGTTTGAGCGTATCCTCGACGAAGCCACCTCCGCCGCTGCCCGCTCCAACTTCCTGTCTATCGCCAGCATCGATACACCCGATGCCGAGACGGTGGTGTTCAACCTCTCCACTGCTGACGTGCCGATCCTGGTCGCCATGGCCACGATCAATGCCGCCATTCTGCCGGCCAGCGAAATCACCGCCGGTAGCGTCGGCACCACGGCTTTGGGTTCGGGCCCGTTCAAGCTCGATTCCTGGGAGCCCAATGCCAAGGAAGTGCTGAGCGCCAATGCCGACTGGGCCGGTGGCGACCTTGCCATCGATGGCATCACCATCTCCGTGCTGCCGGACGAAACCGCGATCCTCGCCTCGCTGCGCGCCGGCCAGACCGATTTCGCTCTGCTGAACGACCCGCTGGTCGCCACCATGGTGCCGAACGAGCCGAACCTCGAGCTCAACCGCGTCGGCGTGCTGGCCTACAACGTGCTCCAGCTCAACCCGTCGCGGGCGCCGATGGACAATCTCCTCGTGCGTCAGGCCATGTCCTGCGCCATCAACCGCCAGGAAATCATCGATGCGGCGCTGGCCGGCGAAGGCAAGGTGACTGGCCCCCTGACCATGCCGGCCTTCGCCCAGGATCCGAGCACGCTGTTCTGCTATGAGCAGGACGTCGAGAAGGCCAAGGCGCTGATGGCCGAGGCTGGTGTCGATGGCTTCACCGCCAAGGTGATCGCCGCTACCGGCGAGCCGCCGGTTGCCGCATCCGAAGCCCAGGTGCTGCAGGCCCAGCTGGCCGAGATCGGCATCAATCTCGAAATCGAGATCATGGAACTCAACGTCTACGTCGACACCTGGCTCAAGGGTGATTTCGACATGGCCGTGGCCCAGAATGGTGGCCGTCCGGACCCGTTCCCGATGTATAACCGCTATTTCACCAAGGACGGCAATCTGGTGAAGGTCTCGAACTTCACCGATGACGAGCTCGATAGCCTGATGAAGCAGGGCCAGGCCGAAACCGATCCGGCCAAGCGCGTCGAAATCTTCCACACCTTCGAAAGCCGCCTGGCCGAGCTTTCGCCCTGGCTGTGGCTCTCGACCGGCTACAGCTACACGGCTCAGCTCAAGACCGTCACCGGCTTTGAATCCTCGCCGACAGGCACGCTGTTCGGCCTGACCAAGGTGTCGATCCAGTAAGATCAGCCTTTTCCGAATTGCTCCTCCCCTCTTCACGGAGGGGAGGGGTTTGGCCTTCCTGGCCAGCCACTCCTGAACGGGAGGCGGCGAGGTGGCTTTGCTGCCCGATTGTGTTTGAATGAAGCAGGTACGGAGAACGACTTGCCATGAACTATGTGGCGCAGCGCCTGCTGACATTCCCCTTCATCCTCCTGGGCGTGTCGATCCTGGTCTTTGTGTCGATCCGGCTGATCCCGGGCGATGCGATCATCGCCATGCTCGGCACCGAGGCCGGCATGATGACCCCGGCGCAGCGCGCGGCGCTGGCGGCCTATTTCGGCATCGACCAGCCGGTGTGGATCCAATATTGGCGCTGGCTGTCCGGTCTGTTCCAGGGCGATCTGGGCATTTCCTCGATCTATGCCAAGCCGGTGCTCTCGGTCATTCTCGAGCGCTTTCCGCTGACCCTGCAGCTGGCGCTGATGTCCATGGTCATCGCGCTCAGCGTCGGCGTGCCGCTTGGCGTTCTGGCCGCGACGCGCAATGAAAAGCCCACCGATCTCGTGGTGCGCATCCTGGCCATGCTTGGCCAGTCGACGCCGGCCTTCGTCATCGGCATTCTCATCATCTATGTGCTCTCGGTCTATTTCGGCATGGTGCCGGCCATGGGTACGTTCACCCCGCTTTTCGTCGATCCGCTGGCCAGTATCGGGCAATTGTTCTTCCCGGCGGTGACGCTGGGCTTTGCCTTCGCGGCCTCGGTCATGCGCATTTCGCGCTCGGCCATGCTCGATGTCTTGAGCGACGACTATATCCGTACCGCCCGTTCCAAGGGCGCCTCGTCAATGAGCGTGGTGTGGCGCCATGCGCTGCCCAATGCGCTCATTCCGGTGGTGACGCTGTCGGGGGTGGAGTTCGGCTATCTCCTGGGCGGCGCCGTCATCGTCGAACAGATTTTCGCGCTGCCGGGCCTCGGCCGGCTGGTGCTCGATGCCATTACGCAGCGCGACTATGCGCTGGTGCAGGGAACCGTCTTGTTCATCGCCTTCAATTTCCTTGTCGTGAACCTTCTTGTCGATCTGGCCTATGTGGCGCTCGACCCGCGCATTCGGTTGGGAGGTCGCTGATGGGCAAGGTGTTTTCCGCGCTGATCCGGCATCCGTCCGGACGTATCGGCGTCTTCATCATCGGCCTCTATCTGATCGCCGCCCTTCTGGGCGCGCTGGGACTGACACCCAACAATGCGCTGAAGCAGTTCATGCTCGACCGGCTGAAGCCGCCCAGCGCCAGCTTCTGGATGGGCACGGACCTGCTTGGTCGCGACACGTTCAGCCGGCTGATGGTCGGTATCGGGCAGTCGATGATCATCGCCTTCCTCTCGGTGGCGGTGGCAACCATTGCCGGAACCATTATCGGGCTGCTCGCGGCCTGGTGGGGTTCGCTCTGGGACGGCATCTTGATGCGCATCATGGATGTGCTGCTGGCCTTTCCGGCAATCCTTCTGGCGCTCTTGATCATCGCCATTGTCGGTCCCGGCACCTTCACCAGCGTCGCCGCCATCGGCATCGTCTATACGCCGATCTTTGCCCGCGTGGTGCGCGGGCCGGCGCTGTCGCTGAAACAGCGTGATTTCGTTGATGCCGCCCGCACCTTCGGCAGCTCGCAGCCCTATATTCTCACACGGCATCTTTTGCTGAACCTGGTCGCGCCGCTGGCGGTGCAGGTGACCCTGGCACTGGCGTGGGCCCTGCTGACCGAGGCGGGCCTCTCCTTCCTCGGGCTGGGCACGCAGCCGCCGACCCCCTCGCTCGGCCTCATGCTATCGGAAAGCAAGAACCTGATGCAGCAGGCGCCCTGGCTGATGATCTTCCCGGCGCTGACCATCATGCTCGGCATTTTGGGGTTCAACCTCACCGGCGATGCCCTGCGCGATATTCTCGATCCGCGCACCCAGAGGAGGACGGCATGAGCACGCTGCTTTCCGTTCGCGATCTGCGCGTCGGCTTCGGCCGCGACCCCAAGGCCAATGAAGTGGTGCGCGGGGTCAGCTTCGACCTCGACCGGGGCCAGACGCTCGCCATTGTCGGCGAGTCCGGTTCGGGCAAGTCGGTGACGGCGCTGTCGATCAATCGCCTTGTCGATTTCGGCGGCGGCATGGTCACCGGCGGCTCCATTCTCCTCACCCGGGAAGACGGCAGCGTGCTCGACGTGGCCAAGGCCAAGGAAAAGACCCTGCGCCACATTCGCGGCAGCGAAGTCGGGATGATCTTCCAGGAGCCGATGACTTCGCTCAATCCGGTGCACACGATCGGGGCGCAGATCGAAGAGGCGTTCAAGCTCAATCGCGGCCTTGTGGGGGCTGCGGCCAAGCAGGCGGCGCTCGATGTGCTCGATCGCGTGCGCATTCCTGACGCCAGGACACGGCTCGGCTATTATCCGCACCAACTCTCGGGCGGCATGCGCCAGCGCGTCATGATCGCCATGGCGCTGGCCAGTGCGCCCCGCCTGCTGATTGCCGACGAGCCGACCACCGCGCTCGACGTGACGGTGCAGGCCCAGATCATGGCGCTGCTCGCCGAATTGCGCGCCGAGACCGACATGGCGATGATCTTCATCACCCACGATATCGGCCTTGTGGCCGGTATTGCCGACCGCATCATGGTGATGCAGCAAGGCGTGGCGGTGGAGCAGAACGATACCGGCGCGGTGCTCGATCATCCGCAGCACGACTATACCAGGCATCTGCTACAGGCCGTGCCGCATTTCACCGCCGGGCAGTCGGTGCGCGACGATGGCGCCCGCACCGAAACCCGGCAGCCGGTGGTGGCAGTGGACGATCTGGTGGTGCGGTTTGCTGTCGGCAAGGGGCTGTTCAAGCCAAAATCCGCCGTGCATGCCGTCGATGGCGTCAGCTTCGAATTGATGCCGGGCGAGACCCTGGCCATTGTGGGCGAGTCCGGCTCGGGCAAGTCGACCACGGCCAAGGCGCTGCTCGGCCTGGTGAGCCGGCAGCGCGGTGAGATCGCAACGGCGGCGGGGCGGTCGAAGCGTCCGATCCAGATGGTGTTCCAGGACCCGTTCGCTTCGCTCAATCCCCGGCTCAATGTCGAGGCGCTCTTGGCCGAGCCGGCCATCGCCAAAGGCCAGAAGCTGGACGACACGCTGCGCAAGCGCATGGCCTTTCTGCTCGAACGCGTCGGCCTGCCACAGGACGCGCTGGTGCGCTTTCCGCACCAATTCTCCGGTGGTCAGCGCCAACGTCTCTGCATCGCGCGGGCGCTGATGCTCAATCCCGACGTGGTGGTGCTGGACGAAGCCGTGTCGGCGCTCGACGTGTCGGTGCAGGCCAAGGTGCTGGACCTGCTGGTCGATCTGCAGCGCGAATTCGGGCTGGCCTATCTCTTCATCTCCCACGACATGGCGGTGGTGGAGCGCATCGCGCACCGGATCGCGGTCATGTATGCCGGGCAGGTGGTCGAGATCGGCGACGCACGCGCTGTGCTCTCCGACCCGCAACACAGTTATACCAAGCGACTGATCTCGGCTGTTCCGGCAGTGGAACGGCGCAAGCAGCATTTTGCCGTCGATGTGACGCAGGTGCCCTCGCTGGTGCGCCCGGCCGGCTATGAGCCGCCCCCGGCAGCCTGGCGCGATGCCGGCGCCGATCATCGCGTGCGGCTGGAGGATGGACGATGAGCGCTGTGCACGATCAACTCGAGCGCGCCTTTGTGCCGCTGGACGCTGCCGTTGAGGCGGGCCGTATTCCCGGTGGCGTCTTGGGCGTTGTGGATGCATCCGGCAATCGCGCCGTGCGCGCCATCGGTTTTGCCGAGATCGTGCCGGAGCGCCGGCCGATGCGGGAGGACACCTGGTTCGATCTCGCCTCGATCAGCAAGGTGGCGTTCACCACCGACCGCATCATCGCACTGGCGGCGGAAGGACGGATCGATCTCGATGCGCCGCTGACCACTGTTTTGCCCGACTATCGGCACTACAATCTCGACAATTGGGAACGCCGGGTGACCTTCCGGCAGTGCCTCGGGCACCAGACACCGTTTCCGGCGGTATTTCCGCTCTATACCTATGGCCGCGATCCCGACTTGTTGCGTACCTTCCTGTTGCAGCACGAATTCGCGGCGGGGCCATCGGTCTATTCCGACATCAACTACATCCTGCTCGGCCTGGCGCTGGAGCGCATCGAGGGCAAATGGATCCGCGATATGGACCCCGGTCCCGGCTTTGCCTGGTCGGCCGATCCGGCCAATGCGGCGGCGACCGAGGACTGCTACTGGCGCCACCGCGTGCTGGTGGGCGAGGTGCATGACGACAATTGCTCGGCGCTGCAGGGCGCCGGCCATGCCGGGCTCTTCGGCACGGTGGCCTCGATGCTCGATTTCGCCGCCGACAAGCTGGCCAATGCCGGTTCGGACGCGCTCATCCGCACGCCGCTTTCGGCGCGTCGCACCCATGGCTGGGAACGGCCCTATGACGGCTGGTCGGGCGGCGAATTGTGCACACCCCAAACCATCGGCCATACCGGCTTTACCGGCACCGGCATCTGGATCGATTTCGCCCGTGGCCAGGCCTGGACCCTGCTGACCAACCGGGTGCACCCCACGCGCCATTTCGACAGCGGCATCTTTGCGCTGCGCCGGGCCGTGGGTGACCTGATCAACGCTGAATAGGAGAGGGCGATGCAGCCGACCTGGGCCATTGGGCTGATGACGGGGACCGTTCTGGACGGAAATATTGACGTGGCCCTGCTGCGCAGCGATGGCGAAAGCGTCGACAGTTTTGGCGCCTATACGCTGGCGCCCTATCCGCAATCGATCCGCGACCTGCTCGAGGAAACCCTGGCACAAGCCCGCGTGTGGAATTTCGAGGGCCCCGAGCCTGCTATCTTCGCTGAAGCCGAGGATGCGCTGACCCGCGCGCAGTCCGCGGCAGTGCTGGATCTGGTCAAGCAGGCCGGCCTCATGCCTCAAGACATCGGCATCATCGGCTTCCATGGCCAGTCCGTGCTGCATCGCGCTCCGCAGCCGGAACGCATCGGCGCGACGCGGCAATTGGGCAATGGCGCGCTCATGCATGAGCTCACCGGCATCAAGGTCGCCTATGATTTCCGCTCCGCCGATGTGCGTGCGGGCGGGCAGGGGGCGCCTTTGGCGGCGCTCTATCATCAGGCGCTGCTCAGGAAGATTGGCGCCACGGATGGCAAGACGGCTGTGCTCAATCTGGGTGGTGTCGCCAATGTCACCTTCTGGGATGGCAAGGACATATTGGTGGCCTTCGATACCGGCCCGGCCAATGCGCCGATCAATGATTTCATCAAGGGCCTGGGCCTGGGCGACATGGACCGTGATGGCGCGCGCGCCTTGCGTGGGACAGTGGACGAAGCGCGGCTCAAAACGCTGCTGACACACCCCTATCTCAGTGCGCCTTATCCCAAGTCGCTCGATCGTTTCGACTTCCTCTCCACCATGGCCGATGGGCTCAATGCCGATGATGGTGCCGCAACGCTCACCGCGTTCACCACCGGCGCCGTGGGCAAGGCGCTCGACCTCTTGCCGCAGCGGCCGGAAAAGCTCGTCGTCTGCGGCGGCGGCCGGCACAATCCGGCGATTATGAAAATGCTGCCCGACCGGGCCGGGGTCGTGGCGGTTCCGGCGGAGGCCGTGGGTTGGCGCGGTGATGCCATCGAGGCGGAATGTTTCGCTTTCCTCGCGGTGCGCGTGCTGCGCGGCCTGCCCATCAGCTTCCCCACCACCACCGGCGCGCCGCATCCGCTGACCGGCGGCGTGCTGGCCGCCTGACGCCATGGATGCGCCGCTTCTGGAGCTGACTGAAACGCCTGATGCGGCCGATCTGGCAGCACTGGGCGCGAACCTCACGGCGTTCAACGATGCCGATGCCGGTCCCTCGGATCGGCGGCCGCTGGCGGTCTTCGTGCGCGGTGAGAATGGGCTGGTGGCGGGTCTGTCCGGCTATACGGGCTGGGGCTGGCTCTATGTGCAATGGCTCTGGGTCGATGAGAGCCAGCGCGGGCGGGGCATGGCCGGACAGCTGCTGGCAAAAGCCGAGGCAGAGGCCAGGCAGCGCGGCTGCCACGGCGCCTATATCGACACGTTTAATCCCCATGGCCTTCACGTCTACCTGAAGGCGGGCTATCAGGTCTTCGGAGAGCTGCCCGATTTTCCCAAGGGCCGCACCCGCACTTTCCTGTCCAAGAGCCTTTCATGAACCAGAGCACAAAAGGCGTCCTGCTGAGCGCCGGCGGCATTGCCATCATGTGCAGCATGGATGCCGTAGCCAAGGCGCTGGGTGCGCAGGTGTCCACCTTCCAGATCGTCTTCGTGCGCTTTCTCGGCGCCGCGATCTGGCTGGCTTTGTGGATCGTGTTGACGCGAGGGCAATGGCCAAAGCTCACGGATCTGGGACGGCAGGCCCTGCGCGGAGCACTGCTGGTGGCGACCGCCACGATGTTCTTCTACGCCGTCGGCCGCCTGCCGTTGGCGGTGGTGGCGGCGCTCGGCATGACGGCGCCGCTCTATGTGACCCTGCTCGGGGCCGTGGTGTTCAAGGAAAGGCTCAACGGGCCGGCTTGGCTGGCCTTGCTGCTCGGCGCGGTGGGTGCGGGGATCATCATTCTGGGTGGCGATGGTGCCGAGTTCGGCGCGGGTGCCGGTGAGCCGCTGGCCTGGGCCGCGGCGCTGCTGGCGCCATTCACCTATGCGCTGGTGCTGGCACTGCTGAAACATCACTCGAGCAGCGAGCAGCCGGCGGCGATGACGCTGGGTCAGTCGCTGGTGGCGGCCCTGCTGGTGCTGCCGCTGGCCTTTGGCCCATTGCCGGAGCTGACGCCGCCGACACTGGGTCTGATGGGGCTGATCGGTTTTCTCGGCGCCGCCGGCTTTGTACTGGTCATAAACGGGCTGCGGCTGATCCCCGTCTCGGTATTCGCGGTGATCGACTATACGGCTTTGCTGTGGGCGGCGGTGCTGGGCTTCGTCTTTTTCGGCGAAATTCCGCAACTGGCTTTCTGGGCCGGCGCCATTCTCATCGTCGGCGCCTGCGTGATCAATACCAGGCGCTCCGCACGGGCAGCGGCGGCCGAATAAGGCGCCGCCGGGCGTCTCAGCCGTATTTGTCTTCGTCCGGCTTTTCGATGGCGCCGCGGCTCTGCAGCTGGAAGGCGACCATGCTCCACAGCAAGGCCCAAGCGGCCCCCAGGCACCAGCCCGCCAGAATATCGCTGGGAAAATGCACGCCCATATAGAGACGGCTTAGCCCGACGATGAGGGTGAGGAAGACCGCGAGCGAGAAGATGAAGATGCGCTGCTGCCGCGTCGGCGCGAAACGCGAGAGCACGGCGCCCAGGGTCAGATAGGTTACCGCCGAAATCAGCGAATGGCCGCTCGGAAAGCTGGAGGTGAACTGGTGCGACATCACCTCGAGCTCGGGGCGGGGGCGATTGTAGCTCATCTTCAGCACGGTGCTGAGAATGGTACCGGTGACGACCGACACGGCCACCACCGCCGCCTCGATGCGCTTGTGGGCCAGCAGCAGGTAGGAGCATACCCCGATAACGATCAGCCCCAGCAGCGCAAAACTGCCCAGGGAGGTGATATCGCGCACCATTTCGTGCATCCAGGTGGGGCCGATCACCTGATTGGGGTTGGCCGGGTCGCGGAACAGCATGAGGATGGAGCGGTCGAAGGCCTCGACCTCGCCTTCGATCATCAGGTCGGCGATGAAGAGAAAGGTCAGCACCAGCCCCGAAACCAGGCCGATGGAGATCAGCAGCCTTGTCTCGTTGGTAACGAACTGGCGCAGTTTCTGGACGAGGGGGGAGCGATTGAGCGTGTCGAACATCTGCTTCTCGGTTTGCCACTGGCAACGCCTGGTGCCACCAGACGTTCCGCGCTGCCCGATCAGGCGCGGCGCGTCGCCGATCTTGTGCTGATCTCGGCGCTCGAAAGCAAGTCATCGATAAAGGCCGGGCGATGGAACAGAAAGCCCTGGCCATAGCTGATGCCGGTATGGTCCTGGAGATAGAGCAGCTCGTTCTCGGTCTCGATTCCCTCTGCCACCACGCTGACATTGAGCGCCTTGCCCAATGACTCGATGGCCCGCAGGATCGATTGGTGGTCACCGCGATTGTCGATATCCTTGATGAAGGAGCGATCGATCTTGATCTCGTCGGCAGTGATATTGGCCAAGAGCGAAAGCGAGGAATAGCCAGTGCCGAAATCATCGATGGATATGCCGATGCCGGCGCTGCGCAAATGCGGCAGAACCTGAGACTGGAAGGCCTCGGCCTTGAGGAAGGATTCCTCGGTGAGTTCGAAGGTGAAACGCTCCGCCCGGCCCGAATTGGTCAATTGGCGGATGATCTGCTTCATGAAGCCGGGGCGCGAGGCCTGGTCGGCGGAGACGTTGAAGCTGTATTTGACACTGTCGCCGAAGCGGGCGTCGAGCGCCGGCAGACGGCCCAAAAGCTCTTCGAGTTGCATGCTGGCAATGCCGTCGAGCAGGCCCAGTTCACTCGCCGGCTGCAGGAAAGTGCCGGGGGCGTGGATGTGGCCGCGTTCGTCCACCCAGCGCACCAGTACCTCAAAGCCGAGGATCTGGCGGGTGCGGGTATCGAACTTGCCCTGCAGCACGCATTTGAACCGCTGATTTTCAAAGGCCTCGCGCAGGCGCTGTTCCAGACGCAGCCGATCCGACATGGCGCGGCCCAGCGAACGGCTGAAGAATTCGGTGCCGCCCTTGGACACGGATTTGGCGCGATACATGGCGGCGTCGGCATTGCGGCGCAGCGCCTCGTAACTGGCGCCGTGGGTGGGATAGAGTGCCACCCCGATCGAACCCGAGGTCTTGATCTGCGTGCCTTCGATGTCGAAGGGCCGTTCGAGCAGCTTGTGGATGCGCGCCATCAGTGCCGAGACGTCGCGCCGTTCCTCATAGGGGTCGAGCACGACGACGAATTCGTCGCCGCTGATGCGGCCGAGAATGTCGGATTTGCGGATCTGGGAGCGAATGCGGTTGGCAACGCCGGTAAGCAGGGCATCGCCCTTGGTGTGGCCGTAGAGGTCGTTGACGCGCTTGAAGTCGTCGAGATCGATGAAGGCGAGCGCCAACTTCTCGCCCTCCGCCTTCTGGGCGAGACGGCTGTCGACCAATTCCTCGATATGGGTGCGGTTGGAAAGGCCCGTCAGCTGGTCGTGGTTGGCACGGAAGGCGAGCGTTTCCTGGCTTTCGGTGAGCTGATGCGTCAGCTGCTTGAGCCGCTGGCTTTCCACCTCGCTGCGCTGGGCGTTGCGCGCGGCGAGAGCGTGTGATGCGAGCAGGGAGAACTTGCCGGCAAGCGCCACATGCGCGCGGTCGAAGCCCGGCTCGCCTTCTTTGCGCAGCAGGATCAGCAGACCCCTGCGCCCGCGCTGACCCAGCGGCAGATACAGCGCCGGCTGATTGCTGGCGAGCCTGCCATCGCCCGACAGCCGGCAGGCATTGAGTTCGTGGCTGGACAGCGTGGTGACGATCCGCCCGCTCAGCACTTTGTTGATGCGGCTATCGGGCCGCCAACGCGATCCGGTGAGGCTGGGATCATTGGATGCCACGCAGTCGAGAATGTCCTCGCTGGGCGAGGCCTGCTCCAGCACGATGGCCAGTTGTGCCTCGAACATGGGCAGCAAGGCGTCGAAGACACTGGCAAAGGGGTCGTCGCCCCCGGGAACCACCAGCAGGGCATCGAGCGCATTGAGCAGGGTGGTGGCGTGCCCCTTTTCGCGGCGCAGCACATCGATCTCTCGCTGCATCGAGACGATGGTTTCCCGCAATTCCTCCGAATTGGCCATGTCAGCGCCCAAACGCAATTGCCGAGATCATGAGATTGCCATGGGCATTGTGTCCAAGCACCTGCCCTTGTTCGCCAAAGGTAAAGCAGCCGATAAAGGGACTGCCGTCAAAACTCTCGGCAATGGTGGTGGCGACCTCGTCCATCTGGTCGTCCACGGCCAGGCGGCAGCCGGCGCAGTAAACGACGAGACCGCCCGCAAGACTTTCAGGACCGCCCGGCAGGCCGTTGGCGGCGGCGGTGGCAACCTTGCCGGCGCGTTCGACCAGCCTGGTCTTGTCACCGCGCATGCTGAACAGGGTTGTGCCCTCGGCGATATCGGCAAAGGTGCAGAGCGAACCATCGGCCAGCACCTGGTCGGGATGGACGACGAGATAATGCGGCACATCGCCAATCTTGCCCACGTCGATACCCAATGGATGCATGGTGGTTTCCATCAGGATATTGCCACCGCCCAGCTTCTCGGCCACCGCGCCCTGGGTCCAGCGATTGTAGACCTGGGCTGCAGGCTCGCCGTCGATGGAGACGATGGTGCGACCGCGGGCGCTGGTGACGACCCCCGAACTGCCGAGCGGTTCATAGGCGACCTTGGTGACGACGCCGCTGGGGCCGGCCGGCTCGTAACCGCCCTGAAAGGCAAAGCTGATGCCGCCCGAGGAGAACAGTACCGCCACCACCAGTCCATGAGCCATGGGACCATCGGGGCCGAGTTGCCTCCAGCGTCCGGCCACGGTGTTGTCGGCAGAACTGCCGCCAATGATGGGGCAGCGGTCGCCGACGACGCGGCGCAGGCCCTCGATCACCAGCTCTTCCTGGCCGGGGGCCTGATACACCCAGACCAGTTCGGGCAGCTCGCCAGGGCAACTGGCATTCGCGAGGGCACGGTGCAGCGTCGCTTCGGCCACGCTGGCAATGTCGCCCTGCAATGAGGCAGTGGCGACGCCGTATTCTCCGTTCGGATCGATGACGGCGAGCAGGCCGATGGAGCCCTCGCCGCCCAGCCCCTGGGCGCTCATGGCGCCGCCGCATGAGGTGCCGCCGATGACGGGCACACCGGCGAAATGGTCTTCGAGAAAGGCGTGGATCAGGCGGTCGTCATGGCGTTCATCGTAGAAGATGCAGGCGAAGGATACCTGATCCCGCAGCCCGGCGCATTGCACCGACAACGATTTCAATGCCTGATCTGTCTCCTCGGCGGCTGCGACAAATGACTGAACCGAAACCATGACTTTGTGCCTTCTGGCGCTGTTATTGGTGTTCGAACAAGCGAATGCCCCAAGGCTATGGGGTCAAAGGTCAACATATACTTATGACACTTGCCTGCTCGCAGACTTCGCGCCGGAAAGGTGAATGATCTGTTTGCCTGCGCTCCTGTGTTTGTCCGCTGGCGCACGGCGCGCTTGGCCGCGATCGGGACTCTCCGCTATAGGATGAGACCGGAAAGGGCCAAGGTATGACCGAAGACAACCATGGTGCATCCTCGCAACGGCGCCAGCGCGTCACGTTGCGCACCATTGCTGAAGCCACCGGGCTCAGCCTCTCCACCGTGTCGCTGGCTTTGCGCGGCGGCTCAACTCTCAAGCAAGACACGCGCGACAAGGTCACAGAGACCGCCCGGCAGCTGGGTTATGTGCCCGATCGCGCCGGCGTGCGACTGCGCACCGGCAAGACCAATATGATTGCCCTGGTCATGGACGGAACCGAGGACTCTGTGGATTTCGCCCGGCAGATGATCCAGGGCATCGGCCAGGCGCTGAAGGGCACGGCCTATCACCTGACGGTGACGCCCGAATTCGACCGCCAGCAATCCACCGACACCATCCGGCACATCCTGCACAACCGCAATGCAGACGGCGTCATCATCACCCATACGGGCCGGCAGGACAGGCGAGTGCAACTGATGATCGAGGCGGGCTTTCCCTTTGTCAGCCATGGCCGCACCGCCTTTCAGGCGCGCCATCCCTATTACGATCTCCATGCGGAGAATTTTGCGGCGCTGGCCGTGGCGCGGCTGGCTGAAAAAGGCTGTCGGCGCGTTGCGCTGATCATTGGCGATAACACCACCATGAACTACCACAACATCGTCGGCAGTTTTCGCGACAGCACGGTCCGGCTGGGGCTCGTGGGCGAGGTGCTGGAGGGCGTGCACACGCCCGCCGACCTGCGCCAATTGGGGCTGGGTTTTGCGCAGGCGGCGCCGGATGCGCGACCGGACGGCATTATCTGCGACAGCGAAATGCGCACCATCGCGTTGATCGGCGGCTTGCAGGATGGTGGCCTGCCGCCGGGTCGCGGGATCGAGCTGATCTACAAGCAGACCTCCGGCATCCTGCCGGCGCTGTCCCCCCATCTCGATGCCATCGGCGAGGATATTCTGGGTGCCGGAGAGGCGCTGACGCGCCTGCTGCTCAGACGCATCGAGGGCGCGCTGGTAACCGAGTTGCAAGTGCTGGCCGAGCCTGTTCCGAACTGGGTCTAGTCTCTAACGCACCAACGCACCGAGCAGTCCATTGAGATCGTCGAGCACCACATCGGCGCCAAAGGTTTCCACCGGTTCGGTGACATAGCCGCCGCGTACCACGATGGCGAAGATGCCGGCGCGGCGGGCGGAGTCGATGTCAGCGGCGCTGTCGCCGACCATGGCGGCATCTTTCGGCGAGACGCCGAGACGCTCACAGGCAGCCAGCAGCATATCGGGCGCTGGCTTGAGGGTGAGACCTGCGCCATCGCCGATAATGGTGCCGAAATAGGGTCGCCAGGCGAAATGGTCGACAATGGTTTCGGTGGCAGTCAGCAGCTTATTGGTCACCAGTGCCATGGGCATGGCCTCTGCGTGCAATTGCTTCAGCACTGCCATGGCGCCCGGCATCGGCACGGTGGCACCGGTAAGATAACGGCCGTAGATTTCGTGCATGTCATTGAGCCGGGTGACCAGGCTTTGCGGGGTGAACTGACGCGCCGTATAAGCGCGCTGGACCAGCACATTGACGCCCCGGCCGATCATGCGGCGCACCTCATCGACCGAAAAGGGCGGCAGCTCGTCGAGACCCATCAGTTCGTTGAGAGCGCCGGCAATATCAGGCACGGAATCGATCAGGGTGCCGTCGAGATCGAACAGCACGGCGCGGCGACCGGAATGGCTCATAGGAATAGGCGTCCTTGCTATAGGCGGAGGGATCAGGGCGAGGCGGGCATGTGGCCGCCCAGCGCCGTGGTGATGGCGGCGGCGGTGTCGATCACCAATGCGCCGATTTCGGGGAGACGGTCGGGCGTCACGCGCGACGCCAGCCCGCTGATGGAAATGGCGCAGAAGGCTTCGCCGCGTGCATTGAACACCGGCGCGGCCACGCAGCGCAGGCCGGTGAGGAATTCCTCGTCATCGAGCGCATAGCCGCTTTGGCGCACGGTGTTGAGCGCGGCCATGAATTCGGCCTGGCCGGGCAGGGTGTGGGCGGTCAGCCGTCGCCAGGGGCCCTTGGGGAGGATTGGCGGCACCGCATCCTCGGGATAGGTGGCCAGAATGGCCTTGCCCATGCCGGTGGCATAGATGGGCGAGCGGCCGCCGACGGTGGAGGTGGCGCGCATGATCTCGCGGCTTTCCACCTGCGCCAGGGTCACCAGCTCGCCCTCTTCGATAATCCCGAGATTGGCGGTTTCACGCGTCCGATCACGCAGGGTCTTGAGGAAGGGAATGGCCACGGCGACGAAATTGCGGTGGCGGGTGAAGGCGGCGCCGACCGCAAAGGCCTGCCGCCCCACATGCCAGAGCCCGTCGCTGCGGTCGAACTCGACGAAACGCCGCTTTTGCAGCGTCGTCAGCAGGCGATGGGCGGTGGAGGCGGACAATTGGCAGCGTTCCGCCAGATCGGTGAGCCGCAATCCATCTTCGTCCTGGCCCAGCGCTTCCAGCAGGCTCAAGGCCCGTTCCACCGACTGGACCGATCCGTCGCGCTTCTCGGTCGGGGCTTTGGCTTGGGTGCTCATGAGGCGATGCTACACTGTTTTCAAAAGCACATTCCACCATGCGGAAAAGAAAAATGCCGCCAATCGACTGACCGAACGGCCAATCCTATGGCTTGAGCTGACGCATTTTGGAAGCGATGGAGCTGGCTGCCATGTCCTCTTATGTCGATCGTTCTGGCCTCAAGGTCGATGCCGGTCTCGCCACATTCGTGGAGAACGAGGCGCTGCCGGGGACCGGGGTCAATGCGGGGCAGTTCTGGGGCGGCTACGCGGCATTGCTGCGCGAGCTCGCGCCCCGCAACAAGGCGCTGCTCGAGACGCGCGACCGGTTGCAAAGCCAGATCGATGACTGGCATTGCCAGAATGGCGGCCAGGCTCTCGACCCCGCCGGTTACCGCGCCTTTCTCACCCAGATCGGCTATCTCGTGCCACAGGGTCCGAACTTCACTATAGGCACCGGCAAGGTCGATGCCGAGATCGCCACTCTGGCGGGGCCGCAACTGGTGGTGCCGGTAATGAATGCCCGCTTCGCGCTCAATGCCGCCAATGCGCGCTGGGGCAGCCTCTATGACGCGCTCTATGGCTCGGATGCCATCGAGCAATCCGGCGATCTCTTGCCGGGCAAGGGCTATAATCCGGCGCGCGGCGCGGCCGTGGTGACGCGGGCGGCGCAGTTTCTGGACCAGGCCGTTCCGCTGTCCGGCGGCAGCCATGCGGGTGCCCGTAGCTATGCCGTGATCGATGGCGCGGTGCGCGTCACGCTCGCTGACGGCACCGAGACCGGTCTCGACGATCCCAGCGCCTTTGTCGGCACGGCCGGGCAGGGCGCCACGCAGTCGCTGCTGTTCCGCCATCACCAATTGCACCTCGAACTGCAGTTCGATCCCGAGAGCCCGATCGGCAAGCTCAGCCCTTCCGGCCTCAAGGACGTGGTGGTCGAGGCGGCGCTGACGGCCATCCAGGACTGCGAGGATTCCGTCGCGGCGGTGGATGCCGAGGACAAGGTGGTGGCCTATCGCAACTGGCTGGGCCTGATGACGGGCGACCTGACCGAGAGTTTCGAAAAGGGCGGCAAGTCTATGACGCGCCGGCTCAATCCGGACCGCAGCTTCGTCGCGCCGGACGGCAAGGCGTTGACGCTGCCAGGGCGCAGTCTGCTGCTGGTGCGCAATGTCGGGCATCTGATGACCACCGATGCGGTGCTGCTGGACGGCGCTGAAACCCCCGAAGGCATTCTCGATGGCATGGTGACGAGCCTCTGCGCCATGCATGACCTGGCCAAGACCTCCGGCCCGCGCAATAGCCGCGCCGGCAGCGTCTACATCGTCAAGCCCAAGATGCATGGGCCCGAGGAAGCCGCCTTCGCCAATGATCTCTTCGACCGCATCGAGGATGTGCTGGGCCTGGCCCGCAACACGCTCAAGATCGGGGTCATGGACGAGGAGCGCCGTACCTCGGCCAATCTCAAGGAGACCATCCGCGCCGTGAAGGACCGTCTGGTGTTCATCAATACCGGCTTCCTCGACCGCACGGGTGACGAAATCCATACCTCGATGCAGGCCGGACCGGTGCTGCCCAAGAACGACATGAAGGGCTCCGCCTGGCTCTCTGCCTACGAGGACAACAATGTCGATGTGGGCCTGGCGGCCGGCCTCTCCGGTCATGCGCAGATCGGCAAGGGCATGTGGGCCAAGCCCGACGCCATGGCGGAAATGCTCGCCACCAAGGCCGGTCATCCCAAGGCCGGGGCCAACACCGCCTGGGTGCCCTCGCCAACCGCCGCCACTTTGCATGCGCTGCATTATCACGAGGTCGACGTACCCAAGGTGCAGGCGGAGCTCCGCCATCGCACGCCGGCAGACCTCGGCAAGATCCTGACCCCGCCGCTGCTTGCGGGCCGCAATCTCTCCGAAGAGGAGGTGCGGCGCGAGCTCGACAATTCCTGCCAGTCGATCCTGGGCTATGTGGTGCGCTGGATCGACCAGGGCATTGGCTGCTCCAAGGTGCCCGACATCAATGACGTGGCGCTGATGGAAGACCGCGCCACCTTGCGCATTTCAGCCCAACACCTGGCCAATTGGCTGTTGCACGGCGTCACCACGCGCGAAGCGGTCGAGGCGGCGTTCCGGCGCATGGCCGTGGCGGTGGATCAGCAGAATGAAGGCGACCCGCTCTACCAGCCCATGGCCCCGGCTTATGAGGGCATCGCCTTCAATGCGGCGCGCGAACTGGTGTTCGAAGGCGTCTCGCAACCCTCGGGCTATACCGAGCCCATCCTCCACCGCCGCCGCCGGCAAGCCAAGGCAGCGCAGCGGGGGTGACCCGGAAAGGCCCCGTGATCAGGCCTTCTTGGAGATGCGCTGGTAGGCGACCTTGGAGACGATGTTGCCCATGCCGATGGCTTCGTTGGTCTTGATGGAGTTCAGCGAATTGGCCACGGCGGCGAATTGCTGGAACCGCTCGTAGCCCGCCTTGCGGCGTTCGCGCCAGACCTGCATCTGCTCGTACGAGGACATCTGGGACATTTTGCTTACACTTGCCATGCCAAAAAGGCTGACAAGAAAAGGTTAGCAAATCCTGAACTGGCCCTAATGCTGGAAGATCACGAGGCCGGCGGCGCCTGCCATCATCGCGCCGGCGGTCTTGTTGAGGCGGCCGAGCGCCCGTTCGCTGCGGAACAGTTCGCGCGCCGCCGAAGCCAGCCAGGCATAGCCGCAGGCAATCACCAGCAGCACCACGACCACGATGGTGGTGAGTTCGATGAAGGCAACGGGGTTCATCTCGCCCAGCGGCACCACCGAGGGCAGGATGGCGAGGTAGAAGACGATGGTCTTGGGATTGCCCATGGTCAGCGAAAAGCCGGCAAGGAAGGTCTTCCAAGGGTCTTCGTTCTTGGGCTTCATCTGTTCGGAGCCGGGGCGGGCGGTCCAGAATTTGTAAGCGATATAAAGGAGATAAGCGGCACCCGCCCAGCGCACCACGGTGAAGACCGGGCCGAACCAAGTGGCGATGGCGGCAAGGCCGAAGACGGCGAACAGGAAATAGACGAGGTCGCCCGCCAGAATGCCCAGCACCATGGGGAAGGCGCCCTTGAAGCCGCCGCCCAGCGCCCGCGCCACCACGGCGGCCACGCCCGGCCCCGGAACCAGCACCGCAATGGCATAGGCAATGGTGAAGGTGGTGAGGGTGAAAACGTCCATCTGCCGGCATCCCGAAATTAGCGGGCGGACCCTACTCCCCGGCTCGCCGATTTGCCAGAGCGCTTGACGTTGCCTTTTCACGCATTATGTTCTGCGCATCGCAACCCGACCGGACGGTACGCAATGGATCGCATCCTCAACGCAAAGCCCACCTGCATTGCCCTTGAGGAAATCTCGATCCATGCCTTTTTCCATTACCCTGTCGCGGTTGACCTATAGCGGTCCTGATAGCCGCACTCTCTTTTCCAATCTTGATCTCAGCTTCGGTGCCGGGCGCACTGGCCTTGTCGGCCGCAATGGCGTCGGCAAGACCACGCTTCTGCGCCTGATCTCAGGCGAGCTCACCCCCACCTCCGGCAGCATAGCGGTGAGCGGGCGCCTTGGCGTTTTGCGTCAGGAGGTGCAGCCGGGTCCCGAGGACACCATTGCCGATCTGTTCGGCGTACGGGCGGGTCTGGAGCTGCTCGAACGCGCGATGGCGGGCGAGGCCGATGCCGAGGCGCTGGCCGAGGTGGACTGGACGCTCGATGCGCGGCTGGCTGAAGCGCTGGCCGGATTGCAGCTCGATGTGTCTGCACAGACATTGCTCTCGACGCTCTCGGGCGGGCAGCGCACGCGCGCGGCACTGGCGGCTTTGGTGTTCGACGCGCCCGACATAATCCTCCTCGATGAGCCGACCAATAATCTCGATGCCGAGGGCCGGCTGGCAGTGGCCAGGATGCTGAAGTCCTGGCGCGGCGCGGCCGTGGTCATCAGCCACGACCGCACGCTGCTCGACACCATGGATGCCATTGTCGAGCTCACCAGCCTCGGCGCCAGCACTTATGGCGGCAATTACACGCTCTATCGCGAGCGCAAGGCGCTGGAGCTGGCTTCGGCGCAGCACGATTTCGATGTTGCCGACCGGCAGGTCCGGGATGCGGCACGGGCGGCACAGGAGGCCCGCGAGCGGCAGGAAAAACGCAATGCCTCGGGCAAGCGGACGGCCGCCAAGGGCGGCATACCGCGCATCCTGCTCGGCGGGCTCAAGCGCCGGGCCGAGGAAACGACCGGCGGTCTCGACCGGCTGGCCGAAAGGCAGACCGACGCCGCCCGGGCGGAGGCGGAGACGGCGCGGGCCCGTATCGAGGTGTTGGCGCCCTTCGCGGTAAAACTGCCGTCGAGCGGACTACATGCGGGCAAGCTGGTGCTGCGCGCCACCGATCTCAGCGGCGGCTATGACACCGAGCATCCGATCATCCGCAATGCTGCATTCGAGATCATCGGTCCGGAGCGTGTCGCCATCACCGGCCCAAACGGCGCGGGCAAGACCACGCTCCTGAAACTGCTGACCGGCCAGCTGCCGCCTAGCAGCGGCACCGTGACGCTTGGCGGCGAGATGGCGCTGCTCGACCAGCAGGTCGGCCTGCTCGACCGCAGCCAGTCCATTCTCGACAATTTCCGCCGCATCAATCCTGATAGTCCGATCAATGACTGCCGGGCGCTGCTCGCCGCCTTCAAGTTCCGCAACGATGCGGCGCTGCAAATGGTGGGCACGCTGAGCGGCGGTGAGATGCTGCGCGCCGGCCTCGCCTGTGCGCTCGGTGGCACGCGGCCGCCCATTCTGGTGGTGCTGGACGAGCCGACCAACCACCTCGATATCGAGGCCATCGAAGTGGTGGAAGCGGGCCTCCGCGCCTATGACGGCGCGCTCCTCGTCATCAGCCACGACCGGACATTTCTAAACAATATCGGGGTGGAACGGGAGGTGGTTCTGGGGTGAGGGTGGTGAGTAGACAACGCTTCAAACATTCAGGACGTCACCCTCGGGCTTGACCCGAGGGGCCTGTACTTGGCCGAGGCATCCAAAAGTTGAGAACCCTCGGCTCAAGGCCGAGGGTGACGATCGGTGGGTGTGTGACGCATCTGACCTCCCAAGGTTGGGCCGTCACTGCTGCTCTTGTGTTGGAGCGGGCGACCCTAGATCGTTTCACGTTCTGGCTGACGCGGCTCTATCGCCCCCTCCCCCCTTGAGGGGGAGGGCCGGGGTGGGGGGTGGTTCAGTGATTCACTGATGGACCCCCACCCTCAATCCCTCCCCTCAAGGGGGAGGGAGGCGAAAGCGCCCTGAGTCCACCTTGGTTGGAAATGGTCTAGGTTTTTGTAACTTGGCGGGGAGAGCCCTGCGCTGAGGTGCTTCCACTATTGGGAAAACGCTCCCCACTGGCACCCCACACCATGCCGCCCTCGGGCTTGACCCGAGGGCCAGTTGCGGAGCCAAAGGCCCCTTGAACCCTAGACGGCGGTGAGGGGCGTCCGGGGTCCGAGCGCAGACCAACGGGGCATTCAAAACACGCCCGGCAATCACCCCTTGCGCCGCTTGGCCTTTTTCGCCGCGGCCTTGGCGCGGTTTTCCGCCACGCGCGCCTCGACGATCCTGGTGATCAACGCATCCGGTGGCAGCGCGTCGGGTGGGAATTGCAGTGTGCCCTTGGAGGTGCGCCAGGGAGCTATTTCTGCTTCCATGCCAAGGAACACGGCATTGCCCATCGGAAACAGCGAGCAGTGCTTCTTGAAGGCGCAATAGGCGACCAGGGCCCCATCAAGAGCGATGCCGGGCATGGCATAGGTGATGACTTCCTCGGCCTGTGGCGCCGCAGTGCGGATCACGGCGCGCAGATGGCTCAGCGCCGCGCGGAAGGGTGGCTCCAGCCCGTCAAGATAGGCATCGATGCGGACCGTGGCATCGGTCTCTTCGCTCATCCTCTCCTCCTTCTGCGCCCCGTCACTTTATTGTTCAGTTGCGCGCGCAAAAGGGAAGGCCTATCTCGGAGACGATATTGAACGGGGTGTGAAATGGCCGGTCCAGCACAGCGCAGGCAGTCGGTTGGCGTCAATGTCGGTGGCGTCATGGTGGGCGGCGGCGCGCCGGTCGTGGTGCAATCCATGACCAATACGGACACTGCCGATATCGATGCGACCGTAAAACAGGTCATGCAGCTGGCCCGCGCCGGCTCGGAAATCGTGCGCATTACCGTCGATCGCGACGAGAGCGCCGCGGCCGTACCCATCATCCGCGATCGCCTGGCCTTTATGGGCTATGACGTGCCGCTGGTGGGTGACTTCCACTATATCGGCCACAAGCTGCTGACCGACCATCCGGCCTGTGCCGAGGCTCTGGCCAAGTACCGCATCAATCCGGGCAATGTGGGGTTCAAGGCCAAGCGCGACACGCAATTCGCGACGCTGATCGAGATCGCCAACCGCTATGACAAGCCGGTGCGCATCGGGGTCAATTGGGGCTCGCTGGATGAAGAACTGCTCACCCGGCTGATGGACGAGAATGCCGTCTCGGCCAATCCGATTTCGGCCGCCGCCGTGCAGCGCGAAGCGATCATCCAGTCGGCGCTGCTCTCGGCCGCTCGTGCAGAAGAGCTGGGCATGCGCCGCGACCAGATACTGCTCTCCACCAAGGTTTCCGACGTCCAGCACCTGATCGCGGTCTATCAGGACCTCGCCGCGCGCTGCGACTATGCGCTCCATCTCGGTCTCACCGAGGCGGGCATGGGCTCCAAGGGCATCGTCGCTTCATCAGCCGCGCTGGGCATCCTCTTGCAGCAGGGCATTGGCGACACCATCCGCATTTCGCTCACGCCAGAGCCGGGCGGGGATCGCACCACCGAGGTCAAGGTGGCGCAGGAATTGCTGCAGACCATGGGCTTTCGGCAGTTCCTGCCGGTTGTCGCCGCCTGCCCGGGCTGCGGCCGCACCACCTCGACGACGTTCCAGACCCTGGCCAAGGATATCCAGGATCACCTCAACACCTCGATGCCGGAATGGCGCGAGCGCTATCCGGGCGTCGAGACGCTGTCGGTGGCGGTGATGGGCTGCATCGTTAATGGGCCGGGCGAGAGCAAGCATGCCAATATCGGCATTTCGCTGCCCGGTACTGGGGAAACCCCGGCCGCGCCGGTGTTTGTCGATGGCGAGAAGGTGGCCACGCTGCGCGGGGCAGACGTGGCCGACCAGTTCAAGGTGATGGTGGCCGACTATATCGAAAAGAAGTTCGGCACTGGCCGGCAGGACGCCGCCGAATGATGAACGAACGCAATCAGCGCCGACTGTTCTGGATGGCCATGCTGTTGCTCGTGCTGGGCGGGCTCAAGCTGATGGGCCAGATCTGATCTATTCGGCGTCCTGCGACATCACCATGACAGGCAGCTCGCCGCCGATCTCGACGGTCTTGGCTTGCTTGTCGAAGACGCAGATAATGGCGCCCTCGCCGCCGCTCGGAAAGGCGCCGGAGACCAGTGCAAGCCCATAGCTCTCGCTGCCGAAAGGATCGACCGTCGCCGTGGGTTCGGTGAAGACGCCTTTAGTCGCGGTGAGGCAGGCATCCTCCACCTCTTTGGCGAATTCGGCCCAGGCGTCGTCCGACGCAGCGGTGGCGAGGGAGACGCCGCCAAGGGTGATGGCAAGGATGGCGAGGGGTTTCAGCATGATGTGGTCCTGGTTGCGCAGAAAGCTATGCTGACCGCACAATCAGGCATTTTCTTGCCATTCGGGCAGCGGAAACACCCGATCATAGGCCCAGTTGAAGACGAAGGCATAGGCCATATAGAAAACCGCCAGCGCGATATCCATGACCAGCGCCTGCCAGATCGAAATCTGCAGATACCAGGCGATGGCCGGCAGCATGATGGCGAGCAGGCCCAACTCGAAGAACACCGCATGGGCGACGCGAATGGGCGTGGTCTTTTCGGTGGTGCGGCGCACGCGCACCATCAGATGGTCGAAGCCAAGATTGTAAACATAGTTCCAGATCATGGCGACGGTGGCGCTGGCCACGACGATGACGGCGCTGTTTTCACCGGGCAGGTGGAAGGCGAAGGCGGCCAAGGGGGTCGCCAGAATAATGCCTATGACTTCGAAGGAAATGGCGTGGCGGATACGGTCGGCGGTGGTGCGCATGGCGCTCTCCAAAACTGCCGGGCCGTCCCGAAACGATACCCATGACGGGGGAGGTCGTCCTCACGCGGGGAGATATAGGACAGGGCGGCTAAGGCGGCAAGATCGCCGGGGCATATCCGATATTCTAGGGGCGCAGGGCAAAGATACCCGCTCGCACCAAAGCGGCGGAGCCCATGTCAGGCACGTCATACGCGCCAATCTGCTCGATCCGGTCGCGTGGCAGGTCGCGGCGAAAGGGATCGCCGATAAGAACAGTGGCGCCGCGGGCGGCATGGGCGGCAAGCGTCGGCAGCGTGCGCGCGGCGACATCGGCGTCATAAAAGACGTCGCCGGCAAGGACGATGTCAGCCGCGGCGTCGGCATTGGCCGATGTTATGCGCACGCCATTGGCGTCGGCATTGAGCGCCAGTGCTGTCTGCCCCAAGGGGTCGGGCTCGAAGGACAGCACCTTAGTCGCGCCGGCCTTGGCGGCCGCGATGCCAACGAGGCCTGAGCCCGCCCCGAAATCCAGCACCGAGCGGCCGTCCACGATCTCCTGATGGTCGCGGAGATACAGCGCCAGGGCGGCCCCACCTGCCCAGGCATAGGCCCAAAAAGGCGGGTCATCGGTGCGGCCCTGGCTGGCCAGAAAGGCGATCAGGCCTGACTTCGGCGTGGGTTGATGCAGCGCGATATCGGGACGGAAGGAGAGCGGCACCAAAGGCAGGCGCGTGCGGATAAAGTCTGCTGGCGAGGGGCCTATTCCGGCAGCTGGCACGCATCCACCCATTGTCTGCCGCACAGCTCGGCCAGGCGCTCGACCGAAAGTTTGACCGAGGCATGGGTGTCGCCGCCGGCCGGCAGCACCTGGTCGTAGATCTTGAGCGAGACGTCGAGATAGATCGGCAGCGGCGCCGGCAGGCCGAAGGGGCACACCCCGCCCACTTCATGGCTGGTCAGCCGCAGCACATCCTCGGCGCCCAGCATGCGCGGGCGGCCGCCAAAGGCGGACTTGGATTTGGCATTGTCGAGCCGCGCATCGCCGCGCGTGACGAGCAGAAATTCTTCGTCTCGCACCCGGATGCACAAGGTCTTGGCGATCTGGCCCGGCTCGACCCCATGCACTTCGGCGGCCAGTTGCACGGTGGCGGTCGAGGCCTCGGTGACGATGACCGAGAGGTCGGGGGCGCGGGCGGCGAGATCGGTTTGGACGGAAGAAAGGCTCATTGGGATAGCTCTAAAACTCTGATGGACGTCATTGCCCGGCTTGACCGGGCATTCCAGCGTCCTGGGCATGGACCCCAAGGTCAAGCCGGGTGGCGACGATCGTTGGGGCTTGGCTCAAAACAAGCTCGCCAGCCGGTTTTCGTATTTGAACCGCGTCTTGTCGCGGATGGGCGTGGTGAGTGCCCGGCTCATGAAATCGCGCGGGATATCGGCCACGCCGTCAAAGCCCATGAGTTCGGCCACCGAAATGCGCTCGCCGGCAAAGGGCATTGCGATCACCGCCATGCCCGCCGCGACGCTGCCAGGCTGGAGCACCCGGCAATAGGCGCCGGGCCGCCGGGCCTTGTGGAAGCGTTTCAGCCAGCGCGGATCGCCCATCTTGGCGGAAAAGGTCATGCAGGGCGTGCGGTGATAACTCACTTCCAGCACGCAATCGCCGATGGCGAAGCGGTCGCCAATGCAGGCCGAGGCGCTGTCTGGTCCTTCAATGGTGACGTTTTCGCCGAAGAGGCCGGGAAAGGTTGTTACGCCTTGGTCGGCCCAAAAGTCGTAATCGGCCTGGAAATAGACATAGATGGCCTGGTCCACGCCGCCATGGTGGCGCCGGTCGGCAATGACATCGCCAGGAATGCCGTCGCGGGTGATGGCGACCGGGCCGGATACGGGCTCCTTATAGATGCCCGTGAGCGTGCCGGTGCCGGGGATGTTGCGCGGCGCGCCGATATTGACGCTGAGGAGGCTGGCCATGCTCATTTTTCCCGGCTGGCGAAATAGCGCGCCGTGGCGCGCAGGCCATCGGCCCTGGGGCCAAAGGTGCGCAGCGCCGAAACGGCTTCGCTAACAGTGCGGTCCAGCATTTCCCTGGCGCCCTCGAGCCCGAGCCGGGCGACCACGGTCTGCTTTCCCGCCTCGGCATCCTTGCCGGTGGCCTTGCCCATGGTTTCGGGAGTTGCCGTCACGTCCAATATGTCGTCGGCCAATTGGAAGGCACGGCCGGCGGCCTCGGCATAGGCGGTGAGCGCGGAAAGGGCGCGGGCATCCGCACCGCCGATCAGCGCGCCCATCCGCACCGAGGCCCGGATCAGGGCGCCGGTTTTCATCGCCTGCATGACGGCGATCTCGGCCTCGGTAAAACCGCCCTTTTCCCCCTCGATATCACGCATCTGCCCGCCCACCATGCCGCCGGTGCCAGACCCAGCCGCCAGTTCGGCCACCAGCCGAATGCGCACTTCGGCATCGGGGTGGGTTCCGGGATTGGCGAGCAGCGCAAAGGCCTCAGTGAGCAATGCGTCGCCGGCAAGGATAGCGGTGGCCTCGTCGAAGGCCTTGTGCACGGTCGGTCGGCCGCGTCGCAGATCGTCATCGTCCATGGCCGGCAGGTCGTCATGGATCAGCGAATAGCAATGGATCATTTCCACGGCGAGCCCTGCGGGCAGGGCCTGTTCACGCGGCACTGAGAAAATGGCGGCCGCTTGCCGCACCAGCAGCGGCCGCAGGCGCTTGCCACCTTCGAGGCTGCCATGGCGCATCGCCGCAATGACGCGGTCGGCAGCCGGGCCGGGGCCGGACAGGCGCGCGCCGGTCAGGTATTCGGACAGCCCGGCCTCCACGGCGCGGGCGCAATCGGCACTGTCGGCAGCAAAGTCATACATGGAGGTGTTGCTAGCCCTTTGCCGCAGGGGCGGCAAGGGGTGAGGGCTTGCATCCGCTTCGCGAGCCGGTCATGAACACCCATGGCTCGCCGCATTCGCAAATTCTGGCGCTTCCTGCGCATTCCCCTCGGCATTCTGGCTGTGCTGGTGGCCATTCCGCTGCTGCTGACCCCGCTTTACCTGGTGGTGCAGCCGGTCTCGGTGCCCATGCTGGAGCGCTATGTCACCGGGCGGCCGGTGGTGCGCGTTTGGCGCGATATCGACGACATTTCCGACCGGCTGAAGGCCGCCATCATCCTGTCCGAAGATGGCCAGTTCTGCCGCCATTGGGGCATCGATCTCGGCGCCTTGCGCGATGAGGTCGACAATTACCTCGCCGGCCGGGAAACGCGCGGCGCCTCGACCATCACCATGCAGGTGGCGCGCAATCTCTTCCTCTGGAACCGGCAGAGCGCTTTGCGCAAGGCGCTGGAAGTGCCGCTGGCCGCCTATATCGACCTGGTCATGCCCAAGAAGCGGATCATGGAGATCTATCTCAACATCGCCGAATGGGGCCCTTCGGGGCAGTTCGGCGTCGCCGCCGGTTCCGAACATGCCTTCGGGCGGGAGCCGCAGAACCTGGACTGGCAGACGGCGAGCCTTCTCGCCGTGACCCTGCCCAATCCCCTGGTTCGCAATCCCGCCCGGCCCAATGCCGGCCTCAGCCGCGTTGCTTCCATCGTCGAGGAGCGTACGCGCCAATATGGCGACCGCGCCGCCTGCGTCGGCAAGGATGGACGGCTGGCCTTGTGAGCTTGAAGGTCGATGGATGCTTTTGTATATATTCTTTCGAAGGAGAGTATATATGGCTTTCTATGTTCGGGATGAAGCGACGGATGACGCGGTGCGCAAGCTGGCGCGGTTGACCGGCCAGAGCCTGACCGTGACTGTCCGGCATGCGGTGGAAGCCGAATATGCTCGGCGTAAGCAGGCGGTTCCGCTCATGGAGCGGCTGAAACCGCTGGTTGACCGCTATCAGGCCTTTCCGGCCTCCGGCGAGCAGGCCGACAAGGCTTTCTTCGACGCGCTTTCGGGCGATGAGTGATGTTTGTCGATGCCTCGGCGATTATCTCTATGCTCAGCGGCGAAGAGGATGCACCGTCTCTGGCTCGCGCGCTTGAGCAGGCGCCCAAAATCCTGATTTCGCCGATGGCGATCTATGAGGCCGTTGCGGGTCTGGCGCGAAAGCGGGCATGCCCGATAGACGAGGCGCAGGCGCTGGTCGATCTCTTTGTGGCAGAGACAGATGCCCAAATGGTCGAGATCACTGAAAATGTGGGCCGGCTGGCGGTCGAGGCCTTTGCGCGTTTCGGCAAGGGGCGCCACCGTGCAGACCTCAATATGGGCGATTGCTTTGCCTATGCCTGCGCACGTGCCAACCATGTGCCGCTGCTGTTCAAAGGCAATGACTTCATCCACACCGATATCGAGCAGGCCCAGCACTAGCACCCGCCATTCGCGCTGAGCTCTCATGGGCTTGTCACCCAAAATCGTTCCGCTGGAGCGAATTTGCCGTCGGCACGGCGCGAAGCCCCTAGCCAAGCCTCGCGTCTTCCTCTATAGAGCCCCCCAATCCCATCAGAGATACGTCTCTGGGCCGCTTTCGGCGGCGCAACGATATTGAATTCGGAGTACCGACCATGGCAGTGCCAAAACGCAAGACTTCGCCGATGAAGCGCGGTTTCCGCCGCTCGCACGACGCGATTGCCAACCCCACCTATGTCGAAGACAAGGATTCGGGTGAGCTGCGCCGTCCGCACCACGTCGATCTCAAGACCGGCATGTATCGCGGTCGCCAGATCCTGGCTGCGAAGAACTAAGCCGAAAGGCTGTTTGGCGCAGATGCGCTTTATCTGATATTCGAGCGGCCGGCCCCCACAAGGGTCGGCCGTT
Organism: Devosia equisanguinis; assembly: GCF_900631955.1. GTDB lineage: Bacteria > Pseudomonadota > Alphaproteobacteria > Rhizobiales > Devosiaceae > Devosia > Devosia equisanguinis. The sequence goes on from NZ_UZWD01000025.1 coordinate 117,353, forward strand.
TTCTTTTTCGCCGCCAACAGAAGCGGCCCAAATGGAGCAAGAGGCATATGAGCACGCGCGTCGAATCGGACACCATGGGCACGATCGAAGTCCCGACCGATAAGTATTACGGCGCGCAGACCGCTCGCAGCCTCATGAATTTCGATATCGGCGGGGAGAAGATGCCCGTCGAGATCATCCGCGCCTTCGGCATTCTCAAGAAGGCGGCGGCACTGGCCAATTTCAAGCTCGGCCTGATGGACGAAAAGACCCGTGACCTCGTGGTCGCGGCCGCCGACGAGGTGATTGCGGGCAAGCTTGCCGCCCATTTCCCGCTTGTCGTCTGGCAGACCGGTTCGGGCACCCAGTCCAACATGAATGTCAACGAGGTCATTTCCAACCGCGCCATCGAGATGGCCGGCGGCACCATGGGTTCCAAGAAGCCCGTGCACCCCAATGACCACGTCAATATGAGCCAGAGCTCGAACGACACCTATCCCACCGCCATGCATATTGCGGCGGTCGAGGCGGTCGAAAACTATCTCTATGAGCGCGTCCAGTTGCTGCGCGATACGCTCAATGCCAAGGCCGAAGCCTATATGGACGTGGTCAAGATCGGCCGCACCCATTTGCAGGACGCAACGCCCCTGACCCTGGGCCAGGAAATCTCCGGCTGGGTGGCGCAGATCGACTATGCCATGGCCGCCATCAAGGCCAGCATGCCTCAGCTCAAGGAACTGGCGCTGGGCGGCACAGCCGTCGGCACCGGGCTCAATGCCCATCCCGACTATGCCGTCACCGTTGCCAAGGAAATCGCCGATCTCACCGGCCATGACTTCGTCACCGGGCCGAACAAGTTTGCGCTCCTGGCCGGTCACGACGCCTTTGTCGGCACTTCGGGGGCGCTGAAGCAGCTGGCCGTCGCCTTCATGAAAATCGCCAATGACGTGCGCTGGCTCGCCTCGGGCCCACGCTCGGGCCTGGGTGAAATCACCATTCCCGAAAACGAGCCCGGCTCCTCGATCATGCCGGGCAAGGTCAATCCGACCCAGTCCGAGGCCATGACCATGGTCGTCGCCCAAGTGATGGGCAATGATGCCGCTATTGGTTTTGCAGCCTCGCAGGGCAATTTCGAGCTCAACGTCTTCAAGCCGGTCATCGCCTATAATTTCCTGCAATCGGTGCGCCTGCTGGCAGACGCCGCCAAGAGCTTTAACGACAATTGCGCCATCGGCATCGAGCCGGATCGCAAGCGCATCAAGCAGTTGGTGGACCAGTCGTTGATGCTGGTGACGGCGCTCAACCGCAAAATCGGCTATGACAACGCCGCCAAGATCGCCAAGACCGCGCACAAGAATGGCGGCACGCTGCGCGATACGGCCATCGAACTGGGCCTGCTCACCGGCGAAGAATTCGACGCCGAAGTAAAGCCCGAACAGATGGTCGGCCCGCTCAAGCTCAAGAAGTAAACTGGTTCAGCGATCCAAAAAGAATGCCGCCCCCACCGGGCGGCATTTTGCTGTCTGTGGCCTTGTTCGGCGGCCCTGCGACACCTAGCTTTAACCGCAGCGAGCTACGAGAGCAGACATGAGCAATTTCAACGACCAGGTGATCGCCGATTTTAATGCCAATGGCGGACAGCCGGGCGGCTATTTCGAAGGCAAGCCGGTGCTGCTGCTGCATGCCATCGGTGCCAAATCCGGCGTCGAGCGCACCCAGCCGCTGATGTATCTGCGCGAGAACGATACCGGCCCCTGGTATGTCTTCGCCTCCTATGGTGGCGCACCCAACAACCCGGCCTGGTATCACAATGTGCTCGCCCATCCCGATTTCGACATCTCGGTGGGCGATGGCAAGACCATCAGCCGCCTGCCTGTCCGCGCCAGCGTCGTCGATGGGGAAGACCGCGACACCATCTATGCCCGGATGGCCAGCCTCTTCCCGCAGTTTGCGGACTACGAGAAAAAGACCACGCGCGAGGCCATTCCGGTCATCGCATTGACCCCTCGCGCCGCCTGACCAGAGCGGGGCCCGCCGATCGCGCCGAACCGGAGAGCCTAGCCCTTTGCCGCTGCCTCGATCGCGGCCACGTCGATCTTTTTCATCGTCATCATTGCCTCAAAGGCCCGTTTTGCGCTGGGCCCGCCTGCCGCCATGGCGTCGGAAAGCGCGCGCGGGGTGATCTGCCAGGAAATGCCCCATTTGTCGCGGCACCAGCCGCACATGCTTTCCTCGCCGCCATTACCGACAATGGCGTTCCAGTAGCGGTCGGTCTCTTCCTGGTTCTCGGTGGTGACTTGGAAGGAAAAGGCTTCCGAATGCTTGAAGGCCGTGCCGCCATTGAGCCCGATGCAGGGAATGCCCATGACGGAAAATTCCACCGTCAGCACCGCGCCTTGCTTGGTCGAGGGATTATCGCTGGGGGCGCGGCTTACGGCGCCGACATGGCTGTCGGGAAAGGTCTGGGCATAGAAGCGGGCGGCGGCTTCGGCTTCAGTGTCGTACCAGAGACAGACGATATTTTTGGCGCTTTGCATGATGCTCTCCTCAAAAGCGTTGCGTGTATCCAAGCAACGATTGGCCCATCCTCGCTTCGACAGCGCAACACCCAAAAATTCCCGTTCCGCGCTTGATAAAGCTCTGGCATGGTGCCGGTCCCGATGCGGAGACTGAAAGATATGACCGAAACCGTCGTCCTTCCCACCCATCCGGCGCCACGGCGCAAGGGCACGTTCATTCCGCCGCTGCTGGTCTTCCCGTTCCTGGCCTATAACCTGATCGTCTTCGTGTTTTTCGGCGGCAATCCGGTCAATTGGGGGTTCGGCATGTTCTCCCTGCCCATGCCCTCGGGCATGCCCTGGGCGATCACCGCCGGCGACTTCCTCCTCGTCGTCGGCATTATTCTGCTGTTTTTCGAAGTGCTCAAATCCACCGGCACGGCGCGCGCCTCGATCATCGAGCACATGCTCTCCATGGTGCTGTTCGTGATTTTCCTGGTGGAGTTCCTGCTGGTCGGCGCAGCCTCGAGCTCGGTCTTCTTCCTGCTCATGGTGATGAGCCTCATCGACGTCGTCGCCGGCTTCACCGTCTCGATCACCAGCGCCAGCCGCGATGTGTCAATGAGCTAAGGCGTTTCCAGGGTTCGGTGGATGCAATGATCGCTCCTTTGCCACAAGGGGAGGGGCGATCAGTGTCAGGTCAAGCGAGCTCTGGAATGGCTAGAACAGTGGCGGCAGGGTGGTTATGGGGACGAGGCCCGAGGATAGATTGCCGTTGCTGAAATTGAGCTGGTTGGTGTGCCGGCCATCGGCGCCGGGGGTGCCGAGGACCAGGGTGCGCCAGGGTTCCTCGATCATCGGGCCGATGCGTTCGGCGACGCCGGCCGAGGAGATGTCGATCTTGCCATTGGGCCGGCCCTGATCGTCCAACTGCACCTGGCCGGAGGCCTCGAGATCGGCGCTGGCATCCTTGGCGCGCAGCGAGACCAGGTTCAGCGTGCCGCCATTGCGCTGCCAGAGCGGCAGGATGGGTTCGGCGCCGATCCTGCGCAGATCGTCGGGCAGGCCGCTCAGTTCGGCTTCAAGCTCGATATCGGCCGCTGCCAGCGTCATCATCGGCACATCCAGCGCCTGGGTTCGCAGATAGACGGCGAGGGCCGAGAGGCCGCGTTCGGCATCGTGCATTTCCGGGATGTCGAGCAGATGCAGTTCCAGCGCATCGGTCTTGGCCAGCAGCGCGTCGCCGAACAGGCGGTCGGTCCAGGAAACCTCTGAGCCGACGATCGACAGGCGGGCGATGCGCCAGTTCTCGACGCGCAGGCTGCCATTGAGCTCGGCCCAGGCCAATTCGCTCTGCTGGCCGGTAAAGGCGTCGGAAATCTGCGCCGGGCCCCGCGCTGAGGCCAGCACATGATTGGGCCGGTAGATGAGGGCGCTGGCGCGCACCGCCGGGATTTCGGCCATGACGTCGCCCGACACCACGACGGCATCGACACATTCGACATCGACGCTGAAGGGATAGCCGGAGATGTTGAGCGTGGCGCAGGTCAGCTGCGGGCTGGTCTCACCATCGGCGAAGGCAAGGGCATCGATCTGCTGGCGCAGCTGATTGGCCAGGAACAGCCAGCCGCCGCTCCAGGCGAGGGCCACGACAAGGACGACGACGCCCAGAATGATGATTCGTTTCTTCATGGCTTCAGTCTTAACGCTCCAGCCGGCTTGTCAGAAGCGGGTTTCCGCCACTGGCGTTCATCTGCGATCAATCCGAGATGCGGCATATTTGCATCAAGGGCCTGCGCGCTCCCCGCTTGCCGCCTGGTTTGCACACGAATAGGTTTTGGTCGACACATGGCACTGATCGAAGAGCATGAGGGCACTGCGGCCCATTGGGTTTTCGGGTACGGATCACTGATCTGGAATCCGGGCTTTGCCTATGTCAGCGCCCATCTTGGTCTTTTGCGTGGCGCCCACCGCTCGCTTTCCATCATTTCCCACCATCACCGCGGCACGGTCGAGCGCCCGGGCCTGGTGTTCGGGCTGACGCGTGGCGGCTCCTGCCGGGGCATGGCCTTCGAGGTGGCGCCGGCAGACTGGCCGGCGGTGCGGGCCTATCTCGAGGAACGCGAGCAGGTAACCTCGGTTTATCGTGATGTGATGCGGCCGGTTACCCTGGCCGATGGGCGGCGTGTCGCGGCGCTGGCCTTCGTGGTCGATGAAAGCCATGACCAGTTTGCCGGGCTGCTGAGCCCGGAACAGCAATTGGCCATGGTGCGCAATGGCGTGGGAATATCGGGCCGCAATATCGACTATGTGGTCAATACCGCCCGGCATCTGGCGCAACTGGGCATTCGCGACCATGCCTTGATGGCGCTCGTGGCTCAGCTCGAGGCCCTGGAGGCGGAGGGTCAGGCCGCCTGAGCCGACGTCTCCGGCAGCGGCATGGCGCCTTCGAGATCCCAGATAGTGCTGAGGCGATTGCCCTCGGCGGGGTCCGTCGCCAGGCGAAAGACCCGGTCGGCACAATCGAGCGCCAGGCGGAAGCGGGTGCGGCTCATCGGGTCGCTGACCAGATCCTCCGTCGAGCCCACCCAGAGCACATTGCCGCCCTTGCTGATGAGATAGAGGACGCCGGCATTCATGGAAAAGTCGCTGAAGCTTTCGCCGATCAGGTCGTAATCCCGGCCTGAACGCCCATGCCAATGCGCAAGCTTGAGCCCGGTCCGATCACTGGCTTTGACATGTCGCATCTGGCCGTCTCCCCTGCTTCCCCAGAAGAAGAACAAAATTAGAACAAATTGTTCCATTCGTCAAGCCGATATCGGCTCGACGCTACATGTATGTTTTTGTTCGCTGGCGCTGTCAATATCTAGTGGGTGGTGCTGGGGCGCAGCATATCGAGACGCGCTTGCAAGGGCGGGTCGAGCGGGCGGTTCAAACCGGCATCGACGGCCTCGAGAATGAGTCGAGTAGACTCCGGCTCGATGGCGGATTTGAGGCGCTCGAGAAAAACATCGGGGGCGAGGCCCGGCTCGATTGGCGCAAGAATGCGGGCGCGCGCCGTGCCGGGCCAGATATTGAGGCTGTTGCGGCCCCAGAACAGGCCGGCATTGAGGGCCACCGGCACGACCGGCACGCCGAGCTCGACATACATGCGCACCAGGCCCTGCTTGTAGTCGGGCGGCGCCAGCGGCGCCTTGCGGGTGCCTTCGGGGAAAATCACCAGGCGGCAGCCGCGATCGAGGGCGCTGCGCGCCTGGCGCATCATTTCGGGAATGGCCTCGGCACCCTTCCTGCGGTCGACCTCGATGCAGTCGAGCGAACGCGCGGCCCAGCCGAAGAAGGGAATGCGCATCAGTTCCTTCTTGACGATATAGGCGGGGCGGCCGGTATGCGGAAAGATGGAGAACACGTCCCAGTCGGACTGGTGTTTGGAGGCGATGATGCAGCCGCCGGCCGGGATGTTTTCCTGGCCCTGCACGTCGGTCTTGAGGCCGGCGACGACGCGCAGAAATTGCAGATTGGACCAGCACCAATATTGAGCCATGGCCCAGCTGAAAGACGTGCGGCCCGCCACGAGGCCCACGATACCGAGGACAATGGCGATGACGGCGGTCTGGCCGATGAACAACAGGTAGAAGAGAATTGTCCTGAGCGTCTGCACGAAAATCATGAGGCCTTCCTGGCTAGCCTAGTCCGTCTCAGGTGCCGATGGCCGCCAGGCAGTCGCGAAAACGATCTTGCTGGTCGGCGTCGAGGGCCCGTTTGGGGATTATCCTATAGAGCCGCTCGGACTCGAACAGCAGAAATACGCGTTTGTCCTCTGTCCAGCGCTTGAAGTGGCTCCAGGGCATGGCGAATTGTCCATATTCGCTGTCGAAGGCCAGTTGATCGCGGCTCCAGGAGAGACCCAGTTCGCCCTGCAGCGAGCGTTGCTGGCGATAGGTGCGCCGGGCCAGCAACGGATTGAGGACGACGCCGAGCGCCAGCACCACAGCGAAGGGCAGGAGGCTGAGGCCCAGAAGTGCCGGCCAACGGCTGGCGAGGCGCTCGGGATCGAGAGGGAAGGCAATGTCGAGCACCATTGCCATCAGCACCACGACGAGCACGAAGGTGATGACGAGCCCGATCCGGCGGCGCGGCGAGCGAACGGCATCGACGCCATAGAGGCGCGCCGCGTCGGCCATATCCTGCTCGGTGAGGGCAAAGCGGACGCTGTCGGACATGGCTCTCAGGAGGCTTCGCTGAGATAGCGGCGCACGGTCATGCGCGAGGTCACTGCCGTCAGCACGGCGATTACCGGGATCACCGCGGCCACGCCGATTATGCCGTCCCAGCCCAAGAGGAACTGTCCGAACAGCACCCCGACCTGGGCATTGGCTTCCGAGGGCAAAACGCTGCCGGCTGCGGCGCCGATCAGGGTGAAAAACAGCGTCGCCAAAACCGTGCCGAGCAACCCGCCCTGCAGGCCGATGGACAGGAACCGCCCCTGGAATTCGCCGGCAATGAACTTGTTGGAGGCGCCGATGAAATGCAGCACATCGACGATTTCGCGGTTCGAGGCCATGGCGCCGCGGGTGGCAAAGATGATGGCGAGCACGGTGGCCACGCCGATCAACCCCAGCACCAGAAGACCCGAGAGCACCACGGTTCCGGCCATGGTGTTGAGCTGCTGGCGCCAGGCGGCGTGGGTATCGAGGCTGGCGCCGTTGATGGCACCGAGATTGCGCTGCAATTGCTCGATATCGGCATCCACCGGATCGGCCAGTTGCACGACGATGAGGCGGGGAATGGCGATGGCCGAGAGGTCGAGCCCGGCGCCGAGCCAAGGCTCGAGCAGGGCCTGGCTTTCCTCGATGGTGAGGGCCCGCGCACCGGAGACGCCGGGAGTGGACTGGGCCAGCGACACGGCGGTGCGCAGATTGCTCTCCATCACCTCGCCCTCCACCGGGCGGATCTGGATGGTGAGTTCGCGCCCGACATCGGCGGACCAGGCGATGGCCGATTTCTGTACCAGGACCACGCCGCCCAGCGTCACCGCCGAGAGAAAGGCCATGATGGTGATGAGCAGCAGCAGGGTGCGGCCCGCCACGCTCTTTTCGGGGACGATGGGCGCGGCACCGGCGCGACGCGGCAACAGGGCGAGCACACGATCAAGCATGGATTTTCAGCTCCCCCTTGTTGAGCACCATGCGCGGATAGGGGAACCGGTCGAGCAGGGGCAATTCATGGGTGGCCAGAATGATGGTCATGCCCAGTGTGCGGTTGAGCTCGGCAAACAGGTGCACCAGCCGGCTCGACAGGTCCGGATCGACATTGCCGGTGGGCTCGTCGGCCAGCAGCACCTTGGGCCGGGCGATGACGGCGCGGGCAATGGCGGCACGCTGCTTTTCACCGCCCGAGAGCAGGGTGGGCAAAGCATGCATGCGCTCGCCCAGCCCGACCCATTCGAGCAGTTCGGTGACATTGGGCCGATATTCGCTCTCGGGCTGGCCGAGCACGCGCAGCGGCAGCGCCACGTTTTCGAAGGTGGTCAGATGGTCAAGCAGGCGGAATTCCTGGAACACGATGCCGATATGGCGGCGCATCTGCAGCAATTGGTCCTGGTTGAGATGGCTCACATCCTCGCCGAACATGGTGACCTTGCCGCGGCTGGGCTTCAGCGACAGCAGCAAGAGGCGCAACAGGCTGGTCTTGCCCGAGCCCGACGGGCCGGTGAGGAAATGGAAGGAGCCGGGCTCAATGGAAAAACTGAGATCCTTGAGGATTTCGGGGCCATTGCCGTAGCGCAGGCCCACATCGGAAAAGTCGATCAAGAACGGGTGCTCCCAGTCCATCCGGTGTTGGTGGCGCCGCCTTCGGGCGAATCAGTTGGCGCATCATAGCAGCGTGACGGCGCCTGGGCGGCATGCCTGGGCGTTTTGCGCCGGGGAAAGCGGCACATTTGTGATCTTGGGGAGGATTTGAGGAGTTTTAACCCCGGCAGGGCTAGGGTCGGGCTGCATGCTTCTTGTCCCAGCGCCGGTCTGATGATCATCACCTGTCCGCATTGCCAGACCAAGTACCAGGTGACCTATGAGGCCATCGGTGCGGCTGGTCGCAAGGTGCAATGCGCCCATTGCCAGCAGGCCTGGCAGCAGGCCGCGCCAATGATCCCCGAGCCCGAGCCGTCCAGCATCGAGGAAGACGACAAGCTCTACGGCGAAATGGCCGAAGACGTGCTCGACGAGGCCTTCATGGCCGAAGCGGCGCGGGTGGCGCCATCTCCGCCGCCTGCCCCGACGCGCGCCGAGCCGGTGCCGCGCACCGGACGAACGCCGATGCGATCGGTCGATCCGGCGGAGCTCAAGAAGCGCCAGCAGGCATTTTCACGCCGGCAGAGCGCCATGTTCTCGCGCCTGCCAATGGCGCGGCTGCGTCGCACCGCCAGGCTGGCCAGCGTGGTCATGCTAGTCGGCCTTGTGGCGCTGCTGTATTTCGGCCGCACCCAGCTGGTCGAGCGCTATCCCGATCTGGCCGGCGTCTATGCGGCGGTGGGCATGGGGGTCAATGTGGTCGGCCTCGAATTTTCCAATCTCGACACGCTGAAAACCCTGACCGGAGGCGACGAGGTGCTGGTGGTCTCGGCGCAGATCGTGGGCCTGATGCCCAAGCCGGTGCGGGTACCCCCGGTGGTGGTGAGCCTGCTCGATGCGCGCGGCAAGACCGTCTACGAATGGAGCGTGGCTTCGCGGGTCGGCGACCTGATGGCCGGCGAACGCGCCACCTTCGAGACTCGCCTGACCCTGCCGCCGGTCAATGCCGAGCGGGTGCGCCTCACCTTTGCCACGGCCAATGCCCTTCCCGAGACGCGCGAGGAGCCAGCGCCGCTGCAGGCGCCTGAGGCGAGCCAGCATCCTGCGGCCCCTGCCGCAACCGAACACGCTGCCGAAGCCCCGGCTGCCGATATTTCAGAGCCGGAAAGCGCCCATGGCGCCGCGCCGGCCGCCGAACACCATTAGGAGTGCAGTTTCTTGGCCAGAATTCTCGTTGCCGAAGACGATCCGTCCGTCCGCGCCTTCGTGGTCAGTGCCCTCACCATGAAGGGGCATGAGGTGATTGCCGAGGAAGATGGGGGCCTCGCCGCCGAGACCGTCGATGCCGAGGACGGCCAGTTCGACCTCTTGCTCTCCGATATCAAGATGCCGGTGATGGACGGGATCGCGCTGGCCCTGCATGTCGGTGCGCGTTTTCCCGAGCTCACCATTCTGTTGATGACCGGCTTTGCCGACCAGCGCGAACGAGCCCATGGGCTCGATGCGCTGATCTACGACGTCATCCCCAAGCCGTTCACCCTGGCCGACCTCCTGGCCAAGGTCGAGGACGCGCTTTCCGGCAAGCCGGTGGAAGTGGTGTCGCTGGCGCGCCAGCCCCTGCAATAGTTCAGAGCCAGTCGGGAACGCTATCGAGCGCGATCAGCTCGTCGATGGATTTGCGCGGGCGGATCACGTGCCAGCGTGGTCCATCGACCAAAACTTCCGGGATCAGCGGGCGGGAATTGTAGGTCGAGGCCATGACCGCGCCATAGGCCCCGGCGCTCATGATCGAGATGAGATCGCCTTCCTTGACGCCGGGAATGGTGCGGCCCTTGGCCAGATAGTCGCCGGTTTCGCAGACCGGACCGACAATATCCCCGGTGATCGGGGGCAGGTTGGACTGGTTGACCAGTTCGACATCGTGATGGGCTTCGTAAAGCGTGGGGCGGATGAGATCGTTCATCGCCGCATCGACGATGATGAAGTTCGAGCTCCCCTCCTTCACATATTCGACCTTGGTGACCAGGATGCCGGCATTGCCCACCAAGAGGCGGCCGGGCTCGATCACCAAGTTGCAGCCCAATTGCCCGACCTTGTCGCGCACCACGGCGGCGTAGGCGTCGGGATGGGGAGGAGCTTCCTGGTCGTGATGATAGGGAATGCCCAGGCCGCCACCGATATCGACATGGTGGATGGTATGGCCATCGGCGCGCAGGGCGGTCACCAGTTCGGCCATCAGACCGAAGGCATTGCCGAAGGGCTCGAGATCGGTGATCTGGCTGCCGATATGCATGTCGACGCCGACGGCCTCGATATTGGGCAGCTCGGCAATGCGCCGATAGACCTCGTGGGCGCGCTTATAGGAAATGCCGAACTTGTTCTCGCTCTTGCCGGTCGAAATCTTGGCATGGGTGCGGGCATCTACATCGGGATTGATGCGCACGGAGACGCGCGCGGTCAGGCCCATATCGGCTGCGATCATCGACAGCCGCTCGAGCTCGGGCTCGCTCTCGACATTGAAGCACTTGATCCCGGCCGCCAGGCCCTGGCGCATTTCCGCAACGGTCTTGGCCACGCCGGAAAAGACGATCCTGTCGGCCGGAATGCCGGCGGCGAGAGCCCGCTGCAATTCGCCGCCCGACACCACGTCGGCGCCGCAGCCCTCCGAGGCCATGAGCTTGAGCACGGCCTGGTTGGAATTGGCCTTCATCGCATAGGCGAGCAGGGTGGGAATGCCCTCGAAGGCGCGCTGCACCACCTGCACATGCCGGCGCAGCGTGGCGCTGGAATAGACGTAAAAGGGCGTCCCTACCTTTTCGGCGAGGTCGTTGAGATTGACGTCCTCGGCATAAAGCGTGCCGTCGCGATGGTTGAAGTGGTGGACCATTTTATGCCCCGCAATCCTGTCTTCCCCTCTCCCCTTGTGGGAGAGGGTGCCCGAAGGGCGGGTGAGGGGTTCTCACACGCTCCGCGCCCCCTCATCCGGCGCTTGCGCGCCACCTTCTCCCACGAGGGGAGAAGGGGACCCGGTGATCTAAACTGAGAGCGACAAAAACAAAAGCCAGACTTATCGATCCGGCTCATAAACCGCTTCGATGCGCTCGGCGACCAGATGTTGCAAACGCCACAGATGCGGATCGCGGATACCGAGCTGTTCGAGATGGGCGACGGTGGAAAAGAGATATTCGGCCATCGAACCGCGAGAGCCCACGGCCTTGGCGAGCACGTCAGCGATCTGGTCTTCACTCAGTCCGGAAACGTAACGGCCCGAATTGCGGTCGATGCAGAAGGTCAGCGCCGTCATTGTGCGCTCACCCGCCTGGACATTGACCCAGCGCGGCGGAAAGGCAGAGGGCCGCCAGGCCATTTCCCGCTCGAACAGTTTGATCAGGTTGTCTTCGATGGCGTCCGGCGGCAGGCGATAGGCGACGCCCTTGCAGGCGCCACCCCGGTCGAGCGCCAGCATCAGGCCCGGATGTTCATCACTGCCGCGCCAGCGATTGTTCCAGCCGAGGCAAAAGGCGCGATGCCAGCCGCGAATCGTGCCGGTGCGCATTTCGATGAAATCGCAGGCCGGTTTCCAGATCAGCGAGCCATAGGCGAAGAACCAGATTTCGCCGGGATCATCGATCTGGGCCAGCAGTTGCGCGATGGTGGCGCGATGATCGTCCTCGCTCGCCCGATACATGCCCTCGGGCGGATCGGGCATGTCCTCGCTGATCTCCGTCGGCTGGAGATAGGCGACATGCCGGTCGCTGAGGCGCATGGTTCGGGGCTTTGGCGGCAATGGTCTCTCCGTCTTCCCTCTCCCTGTGCGCGGGCAGTGTCTACTTTGGACGTTTTGACAACCGGCTTTGGTGCTCGTTCGCCTTCCTCCCCCTTGAGGGGCTTCGAAGCGTGCCGGAAGCAAAATCGCTCCAGTGGAGCGATTTTAGGTGAGAAGGCCATTTTGAGCTACGCTCAAACGGACTGTGAATGAGGGTGGGGGGCCATCAGTGAATCACTGAACCACCCCCCACCCCGGCCCTCCCCCTCAAGGGGAGAGGGAGAGCAGGAACCGCGGTTACCGTGCCTCCCGATGAGCCCAAAGTAAACACTGCCCCTTGCGGGAGAAGGTGGATCGCGCCTTTGCGCGAGACGGCTCAAAGCCCGCCATCACCATGGCTGCCATGCGTCTTCTTGCCGAGCGCCTTGGGCTCATGGGTCTCGCCGGTGAGCAGGCTCTTCCAGCGCGCCGCCTGCACAACCACATTGGCTGGCGCGGTGCCGCCATAGGATTTGCGGGCGGCCACCGAGGCCTCGACCGTAAGAACCTTGTGGATGCGGCTGTCGATACGCTGATCGATGAACTTGAAGTCCTCGATGGTGAGGCCTTCGAGGCCGCAATTCTTCTGCTCGGCCAGGGCCACGATCTGCCCGGTAATGTGGTGGGCATCGCGGAAGGGAATATTGAGTTCGCGCACCAGCCAGTCGGCGACGTCGGTGGCGGTGGAAAAACCGGCCGAGGCCGAAGCGTGCATGCGGGCGCGATTGGGCGCCATGTCGGCCACCATGCCGGTCATGGCGGCCAGCGACAGGGAGAGCGCGTCGAGCGCGTCGAAGGCCACTTCCTTGTCTTCCTGCATGTCCTTGGAATAGGCCAGCGGCAGGCCCTTCATGACGACAAGCAGCGAATTGAGCGAGCCCATGATGCGGCCGATCTTGGCGCGCACCAGTTCGGCGGCGTCCGGATTGCGCTTCTGCGGCATGATCGAGGAGCCGGTGGTGAACTTGTCGGAAAGCTTGATGAAGCCGAACTGCGCCGAGCTCCAGATCACCATTTCCTCGGCGAAGCGGGACAGGTGCATGGCGCAGATCGCCGCTGCCGCAAGAGTTTCGAGAATGAAGTCGCGGTCGGAGACGGCGTCGAGCGAATTGGCAGTGGGGCGGTCGAAGCCCAGGGCCGCCGCGGTCATGTCGCGGTCGATGGGATAGGGCGTGCCGGCCAGCGCCGCCGAGCCCAGCGGATTCTCGTTGAGGCGCTTGCGCGCGTCGATGAGCCGGCCGGCATCGCGGCCGAGCATTTCGACATAGGCGAGCAGATGGTGGCCGAAGGTCACCGGCTGGGCGTTCTGCAGGTGGGTGAAACCGGGCAGGATGGTTTCGGCCTCCTCCTCGGCGCGTTTGACAAGGCCAAGCTGCAGCGTCTGGATCTGGGCCACCAGATGGTCGATGGTGTCGCGCACATAGAGGCGGAAATCGGTGGCCACCTGATCATTGCGCGAGCGCGCGGTGTGCAGGCGTCCGGCGGCATCGCCGATCTTTTCGCGCAGGCGGCTTTCCACATTCATGTGAATGTCTTCGAGCGCGCGCGAGAACGTGAAGGTGCCACCCTCGATTTCGGCGAGCACCTCGTCTAGACCGGCCAGAATGGCATCGCGGTCCTCATGCGTCAGAATGCCCGTCGCGGCGAGCATTGTGGCGTGAGCCTTCGATCCGGCAATATCCTGGCGGTAGAGACGCTGGTCGAATCCGATCGAGGCGTTGATTTCTTCCATGATGGCGTCGGGTCCGGACGCGAACCGGCCGCCCCACATTTTGTTGCTCATCTTCAGGCCTTTCGGAGACACCATGTCGGACATGAACCCCACCCAGCCAACAGCACGCAATCGTCTGGCGATGGTCGCTGCATTGGGGGTAGCGGGCGTGGGCGTAGCTATAGCGGCGTGGGTCTATCTGGGCAATGCCGCCACGGCAAGCAGCTGCCCGGTGCAGTCGATGCAGGCCCAGGTGATCGATGCCGCGGCAGTCGGGCAGCTGGCGGCGCTCAACGGCACCGGGGAGGGACGCGGCTATGCCGACATGGCGTTCAAGGATGCCTCGGGCAAGGACATGACCATTGCCGATTTCTCCGGCAAGGCGCTGCTGGTCAATTTCTGGGCCAGCTGGTGCGTGCCGTGCCGGGAGGAAATGCCGGCGCTCGACGCGGTGGCGACCGAATACAATTCGGACAAGTTCATGGTGCTGCCGATCAATCTCGATATCGGCGCCGGTGGCCAGGAAAAGGCAGAGGCTTTCCTCGACGACGGCCAGTTTGCCAATCTGCCGCTTTATGCCGACAGCACCTTTTCAGCCTTCGAGCGGCTGAAGCGCGAAGCCGTCGCGGTGGGCCTGCCCGCGACGCTGCTGCTCGATCCGGAAGGCTGCGAATTGGCGGTGCTGCAGGGCCCGGCTGAATGGGACTCCGAGGACGGCAAGGCCGTGGTCAATGCACTGATCGGGCTGCGCGGTTAAACCAGCTTTTCGACCTCGGCGCCGTTGATCGGCGTCACCAGCGGCACCTCGTGCACGCTCGCCTGGGCCTGGTTCTCGGCCTGATTGAGCAGCATTTCCATGCGCAGTTGCGCCACCTTGGCCAGTTGCGTCGCGAGCGAGGCGCCCTGGTTCTGGGCGATGCGGGTGACCATGGCGGAAGGATTGGTGCCCAGAGCATTGATCATTGCGGGCTCCTTTTGGGGTTAGGCGAGCTTGTCCACCTTCGCGCCCTGGCCGGGCGGGGGTGGGCTCAGCGCGGTTTCCATCAGCATGTTGAGCAGGTCGGTCTGCATGTCATGCGATTTCTTGACGATGGCGATCTGCGTCGCGTGCTGGGTCTGCGCCGAGCGCATGGTCAGCATCTGCGTTGTGAGATCGGTGTTCACGTCGGCTGGCCTTTCGCGCTTTGCGAGAAGACTAGCAGCGGCCCCTAAAGAAACCGTTCATGATGCGGTCATCTGCCGCCAAACAGCCCGACGCCATGCCGGCGCAAGGGGGCGGCCAGCACCAGCCCGGCAGCGAAACCGCCGATATGGGCCCACCACGCCACCGGTTCGTCGGAGCCGATAAGCCCATAGAAAAGCTGGGTCAGGATCCAGAATCCGAGCATCCAATAGGCCGGGACCGGCAGAGGAATGAGCCAGACGATGCGGGCCAGGACGAAGACCCGCACATGGGGAAAGAGCAGGATATAGGCGCCCATGACCCCGGCCACGGCCCCTGACGCCCCGATCAGCGGCCCATTGCCGTCGAGGTTGAACAGCAGGTGGGCGAGGGCTGCAAGGACGGCGCAAGCGAGGTAAAAGCCGAGGAATTTCAAGTGCCCGAAGGCATCCTCGATATTGTCGCCGAACACCCAGAGGAACAGCATATTGGTGAGCAGGTGCATCCAGTCGGCGTGGAGGAATGCATAGGTCACCAGCGTCGCCCAGTCCGGCAGCCAGGGCACCGGCTGGGGGTAAAGATCGCGCACGACGATGGGGATCATGCCGAAATCGATGGTCGCCTGATCGAAGGCTGCCGGCGGCAGCGCCGCCTGTACCAGAAATACCAGAATGGTGATCCCGATCAGCCCATAGGTGACGAATGGAAACTCGACATGCTTGATCGGATTGGCGTCATGCAGGGGCAAGAACATATTCTGTCACGTCTCTCCTGCGCGGCACCACTATCTGCGGCAACCGGGTGCGTGTTGCCGTTCAGTCGGTCTTCTTCACGTCACCATAATTGCCCGGCACCCACAAGACATCGTCGGCACCATTGGCATTGGCCACGCGGCCCAGCACAAAGAACAGGTCCGAGAGGCGGTTGAGATAGCGCAGGGTTTCGGGACTGGTGTCGGGCTCGATCTCGAGCAGGGCCGAGACCACGCGCTCGGCGCGACGGGTGACGGTGCGGGCAAGGTGCAGGGCTACCGAGAGCGGCGTGCCGCCGGGCAGGATGAAGCTCCTGAGCGGGGAGAGATCGGCGTTGAACCGGTCGATCTGGTCTTCCAGCCAGTTCGTCTGCACCGGGCGGACGCGCAGGCTGGGATATTCGGCATCGGGATCATCCGCGCCGGGGGTCGCCAGGTCCGAGCCCACATCGAAGAGGTCGTTCTGGATGCGAGCAAGGATGGGGTCCAGCACATGGTGGGCGCCGGCGGCGAGGCGCGCATTGCCGACAAAGGCATTGGCTTCCTCGACCGTGCCATAGGCCTCGATGCGCAGATCGTGCTTGGAGCGGCGGGGGCCGCGCACCAGCCCGGTGGTGCCGCTATCGCCGGTGCGCGTATAGATGACGTTGAGCTTGACCATGACTGGTGCCCGCGGCTCAGCCGCGCCCGAACAGGAACAGGGCGCCCATCAGCAGCAGGATGGCCACGGCCTGGCCGATGACGCGCAGGCGCATCAGCCGCTGGCTGGTATTGCCCGGCCCGCCCTTCATCATGTTCCACAGGCCCATGCCCAGAACGATGACGACGAAGAGCAGCGCGAGTGCGATGGCAATGTTCAATAGGGTCTGCATGTCAGCCTTAACGGGTCGGGTGGCGGTCGAGTTCACCATTGATATAGGCGAGGAGCCCGGCGGCCAATGCGTCAAAGATGGCACGGATCCGGTGTGAGGTGAACAATTCCCTGTGCGTGGTCAGCCAGATCGGCAAGGGCGGGATCTGCGGGTCGATGTCGAGCGCCACCAGCCCGGGCGTGGACGCCACCAACTGCTGCTGTCCGAAGGCAATGCCGAGCCCGGCCTTGAGCAATTCCCAGCAATGGGACTGGTCGTCCGAGCGCAGCATGAAGTTGTCGCGGCTGACTGCAAATCCCATGCGCTGGGCATGGCTGACGATAAGGTCCGAACGGTCAAAGCCGATGAGGTCGTGTGACCAGAGGTCCTGCAGTGTCTGTGGCCGGCCGCGCCGGGCGAGATAATCCTCATGTGCGGCTGCCACCAGCGGCACCTCGCCCAGATGCCGGGTGATCAGCTCCAGCTGGGTGGGGCGGAACATGCGGATGGCGATATCGGCCTCGCGCATCAGCAGATTCTCCGAAGTATCGGAGGGCACGATTTCTATGGCGATGCGCGGATGCAGCGCGCGAATGGATCTGAGCAGGGTGGGCAGAACATGGTTTGAGATCATGACGCTGGCAGTGATGCGCACCGTGCCTCCCTCATCCTGCTGAGCGCCCTGGGCGAGGATATTGGCCTCGGCGAGGGCAGATTGGGCGTCCTTGACCCGACCATAGAGCCGCAAGGCCGACGCAGTCGGCTTGAGACCCGAAAGGCTGCGGTCGAAGAGCGTAAGGCCAAGGGCGGTTTCCAGCGCTTCGACATGACGGCCGATGGTGGGCTGGCTGATGCCGAGGTCGCGCGCAGCCGCCGATAGCGAGCCCTCCGCCACCACCGCTGCAAAACTGCGCCATAGCGCCCAGTCCGGCTCTCTATTCATTTTTGAATGTCAAATGTCGAATTGTAGGGAATTTCTATTCTTCAATGTATCGACGACCGTGCGCTCATGCAATCCAAGGAGGATGAAATGAGTGGACGCAATGTGACGGTTCTGGGCAGCAACGGCCATCTGGGCCATGCCGCCATGGTGGGATTTGCCGAGGCGGGGTGGACAGTGACGGGCTTGGGCCGAAGCAATCGCAAGCCGGTGGCCGGGACGCGCTTCCTTGCCGGCGATGCCAATGATGTCGCCGTGGTCCGTGCGGCCATTGCGGGGGCCGATGTGGTGGTCCAGGGTCTGCATCTGCGCTATGACCAATGGGGCAATGGGCGCGCCGAAGCGCAATTGCAGGTGGTGCTGGACGCCATGGCGGGTAGCGGCAAGACGCTGCTGTTTCCCGGCACGATCTACAATTACAGCGCCGGTGACCGCGTGGTGTCACCGCAATTGCGGCAGCAGGCGGAAAAGCCGCGCGGGGAAATCCGGATTCGGCTCGAACGGATGCTCGCAGAGGCCGCGGCAGCAGGCGATATCCAGGCGATCATCGTACGGGCTGGGGATTTTTATGCGCCCGGCGATCAGGGCGGCTGGTTCGAGCAGGCCATGCTGATGAACTGGCGGCGTGGCAAGGTCTATCATCTGGCCGACCGCAATTTACGGCACAGCTGGGCCTATCTGCCCGACCTGGGACGCGCCTTTGCCCGGGTCGCCGAGCGGCGTGAGACTTTGGGGCCGTTCGAGAATTTCCACTTTGCAGGCCATTGGGTCAGCCATGGACAGCTGATGGCGGCGATCCAGGCGGCTGCGCCGAAGCCACTCAAGCCCTCGCCCATGCCCTGGTGGCTGTTGCGCGCCATGGGCCTGTTCGATCCGGTGATGCGCGATATTTTCGAAATGCGCTATCTCTGGACCCATGAGATGGAGCTGGTCGATCCCCGTCTGGATGCGCTGCTTGGCCCCGGCGTCCTGACCCCGTTCGAAACGGCCGTGGGCGAGACGGTGGGCACGGTGTTTGGCAGCCAAGGGACGGTTAAGGTGGACGCTGCCTAAAACCCCACGGCGCGGCGGACGTCTTCTGCCGTCCAGCCGTCTGCCCGCAAATCCCGCAGGCTGGGTGAGCCGCGGGATTTGGCCAGCTTCTCGCCATCCGCGCCCTTTATCAGGCGATGGAAATGGTAATAGGGGCTGGGCAGACCCAGCAGCATTTGCAGCAGGACGTGAATGTCGGTGGCCGCTTCCAGATCCTTGCCGCGGGTGACATGGGTTATGCCCTGCGCCGCATCGTCCACCACCACGCTCAGATGATAGGAGGTCGGCACATCCTTGCGCTGCAGCACTACGTCGCCCCAGCGCTGGGGGCGAGCATAGCGAATTTGCGGGCGGTCGAGGATGGTGGGGCCGATGACCGAATAGGTCAGCATGCCGGTGCGGGCGAGAGCGGTTTCCGTGTCGAGCCGGAACTGGACGGGATCGCCGCGCTCCAGGCGCTCGATGCGCTCGGCATTGCTGAGATGTCGGCAGGTGCCCGGATAGAGCGGGGCGCCATCGGGATCGGTATCGGTTGCCTGCTCGGCGATTTCTGCGCGGCTGCAGAAGCAGGGATAGAGCAGGTCCGCCCGTCGCAAATGGTTGGCGGCATCGGCATAAGGCTCGAAGCGATCGGACTGGCACAGCACCGGCTCGGGCCAGTCGAGGCCGAGCCAGGCGAGGTCTTCGAGGATCGCCTCGGCAAAATCGGGTTTACAGCGGCCGATGTCGATGTCCTCAATGCGCAACAAGGCGCTGCCGCCCAGCTTTTCGGCGGCATCCCAGGTCACCAGGGCCGACAGGGCGTGGCCCAGATGCAGATAGCCATTGGGGCTGGGTGCGAAGCGGAGCAGTGGCTTGGACATGGACCGGATAAGGAAATGATGTTTGCCCCTCACTAGCATTTTGACCACCGAGGCGACACCACGCATCGATACGCCGGAGGGGGTGGCCTGGCATCTCGATACGCTGGTGGGACTGGTGCCGGCGCTGGCGCCGATGCGCCAGGCGGTGGGGACGGTACTGCCCCGGGTCAACCCGAAGCATTTTGCCGGCATGGCCAAGGTGATCTGTGGCCAGCAATTGTCGGTGCAGAGCGCGGCGGCGATCTGGGGCCGGTTCGAAGCGCTGCCTGGGGCGCTGGAGCCCGAGACCTATCTGGGATTGAGTGAGGACATTGTGCGCGGCGTCGGCTTTTCGCGCGGCAAATTTCTGTCGCTGCGGGCGGTGGCTGAGGCGGTCCTGGGGGGCGAGCTGGACTTTGCCCAGGTTGATGCGCTACCGGCCGAAGAGGCCATCGCGCGGCTGGTGGCGCTCAAGGGGGTCGGACCATGGACGGCGGAGGTCTATCTGCTGTTTTGCGCGGCGCATCCCGATATCTTCCCGGCCGGAGACCTGGCTTTGCTCAAGGCCGCCCATCATGGGCTTGGGCTCGAGGCACGTCCCAGCATCAAGGAAATGATTGACATCGCCCAAAAATGGTCGCCCCATCGCTCGGCGGCGGCGCTTCTGTTCTGGCGGTATTTCGCCAGAATGCGCGATCGCGAGGGAGTTTTGCTTTAGGCGGTTTTGATCGGGACGCGAAATGGAACTGGTCGATCAGGTCTACGAGGCCGCTTTTATCCCGGAATATTGGCCAAAAGTGCTCGATGGACTGGCGCAGTCCAGTGGCTCGGTATCGGGTGCGCTGCTGGTCATCGACCCTGACCTGCCCCCACTGTGGTCGGCAACCGAAAATGTCGCCGATCTGGTCGGCGCCTTTGCCGCGACGCCCGCCTGGTATGCCAATAGCCGCCTCAAGCGCATGCTGGTCAAGGACCATGGCGGCTTCATGCGCCTGACCGATTTCTCGACGCTGGACCAATTGCGCGCCGACCACTGCAATGCCTTCTTGTCGCTCGCCGACCTGGCCGGCCAAGCCGCGACGGTGGTGCCAATGCCGACGGGAGAAACCGTGCTGTTCACGCTGGAGCGGACGGTGGGCATGGAGAATTATTCGATTGAGGACCTGCAGGTGCTCGATGGCGTCAGGCCACATCTGGCGCGGGCCAGCCTTATCGCCTCGCGGTTGAAATTGCAGCAGGCGCAGTCGACCGTTGCCGGTCTCTCGGCGCTGGGGCTCGCGGCGGCCATCGTCTCCGAACGCGGGCGGGTCATTGCCGTCAATGATATCTTTGAAAGCCAGGCGGATTTCCTCAAGCCCGGTGCCCATGGGCAATTGCGCCTCACCGACCGGCGGATCGATGCGCTGATCCGTGCCGCCTTCGCCGAGCAATCCGAAATGGGGCGACGCGCCCTGCGATCCATTCCCGTTCCGGCCGAAGATGGCCAACGCGCTCCTGCCGTCATCCATCTGGTGCCCCTGCTGCGGGACGCGCGCGACGTTTTTGACCTTGGCGCGACCCTGGTGGTCGTCACTGGACTGTCCGGGGATGCACAGGTGCCGGACGACGCCATTCTGCGGGGCCTATTCGATCTTACCGCAGCGGAGGCGGCGGTGGCCGCGGCCCTGGCGCGCGGAATGGAACTCAAGGACATTGCGGCCGAACGTGGCATCGGGATCACCACGGTCCGTACCCATTTGGCGCAGGTGTTCCACAAGACCGGCACGGGCCATCAGGCGCAATTGGTGGCGCTGCTCAAGGGCGTCAATTCGGGGGTGTTCTAGGCAGAAGCGATGAGTGGCATCGAAGACCATATCTATGAAGCGGCCTTCGTTCCCGAACTGTGGCCTGACCTTTTGAGCAGGATCGTCGAGACCCGCGGCATTGCCTCGGGCTGCATGATGATCATCGACCCGCAGCGCCAGCCATTGTTCAGCGCTACGCCCAATATCGAGGCGGTGGTCGCCCATTTCGCCACAAGGCCGGAATGGTACACAAATAAACTGCTCTCAAGTCTCAGGCGTCGGCGCTATGCCGGGTTTCTGGAGGTCACCGACTTCCTGGCGGCTGAGGATCCGAAGGACGTGGCCTTTCATGGCGAAAACATGCGCCGCATCGGCACGGCATGGCAGCTGGGTTCGGTCGTTGACATGCCGCAGGGCGGCTTTGTGGCCTTCACTTTCGAGCGGGCGCTGGGGGAGCCCGACTTCTCCGCGGCTGAAGTGGCCCATTTCGACGCCTTGCGGCCCCATCTTGGACGGGCCAGCATGATGGCCATGCAGCTCGAAATGCAGAAGGCGCAAGCCAGCGTGGCGGCAATGGAAGCCTTGTCCATGCCGGCGGCGATCGTAGGCGCCGGTGGTGGCGTTATCGCGGCCAATGGCCTGTTCGACGCGCTATCGTCAATCCTGCGGCCCGCCGCGTTCGGCGGCGTTTCGCTGGCCAATCGGGAGGCCGCGGCGCTGCTCAAGCAGGCTCTGTCGGATAGCGCCTCCAACCCCATGCCCATTCGCTCGATCCCGGTCGGCACCGCCGAACAGGCAAATCTGGTACTGCATGTCTTGCCGCTGCGCCGGGCGGCCAGCGACATCTTTGCCCAAGGCACGGCGCTGCTTACCGTGACCGGCTATGCCGCCGATGCCAATGTGCCGTCGGACGCGATACTGCGGGGGCTGTTCGACCTCACCGCCGCCGAGGCGGGTCTGGCGGCGGGCCTGGCGTCTGGCCTCAGCCTTGCCGAGGTCGCGGCCCGGCGCGGCATTGCCATTGCGACCGCCCGCACGCATCTGGCGCAGACCTTTCGCAAGACCGGCACCAGCCATCAGGCGCAGCTGGTGGCTTTGCTCAAGGGCTTTGCCGGCGTCAATACCGGCAATCTCGCCTAAAGCATTGTGGCTCACGGGCAACAGGCGCGCCCCGGTGTCCATTTTCTCGCCCGCACTTCATTCATCTGGATGATGCCAGTCCCATGTGCCCCTTCCATGTTGGCCGCAGTGATTTGGAAGAGGGCGCGTGATGAGCAATTTTGGACGGGTGTTTCTGGGTGTGGCGCTGCTGGCGGGGGCCGCCTCGAGCGCCAACGCGCAGCAGGTGACCGACTGGACCGGCTTTTATGCCAGCGTCTTTGCCGGCTATGCGCTTGACCCACAACAGGCCGGCTCGAGCAGTACGACAATTCCACCCACGCCGTCTGGGGGATATGTCATCTCCGGTGTGTCCAGCGGCGCAAATACGCGTATTGACGGCGTCTTCGGCGGCGTCGGTGCCGGCTACAACTATCAGGTCAACCAATTCGTTCTGGGCGTTGACGGTGCGGTCCATATCGGTGGGCTTTCCAAGGGAACGTCGTCGCTGGAACAGTACACCGCTTACGATGCCGTCGACACGGCGAGCATCCGGATCGCCAGCAATCTCAAGGTCAATGTGGATTGGTACTCAACCTTTGCCGGGACTTTGGGCGTCGCTTTCGATGAGGGGTGGCTGGTCAGCGTCAAGGGCGGCCTGGCCGTTGCCAATGTCAGCTCGAGCGCCACGGCCAATCTGGATTTCGCAACCACAAACCCCGCCTTTCCTGGCGGAGTCCCTTTTGCCCCCGGCTCCACAAGCAATTCTGCGTCGTCGAGCCAGCTGGTCATGGGGCCGACAATCGGCCTCGGGGTGGCCAAAAAGCTAAGCCAGAACGTCTCGGTGGGCGTTGAATATGCCTATGTCGGGCTGCCTACGGTCAATGCACCCCAGCCAGTGCTTATATTGGGCGCTGGAGGCGGCTCGACGCCGGTGGATATGGGTTTCCATACGCTCAAGGGCTCGCTGAAATACCACTTCTAAGGAAAAGTGCTTCCTGACCGCGCATCGTGGTGCGTTCGGTTCCTGGCCCGGCAGCGGGGGCATGCCGGGCCTTTTTGTCTCGTGGATTTTTGAAGAGGGGCGAGGCATGGTGGCGCGACCAAGTTCAGGAGCCCCCATGTCGACCAAGCTTTCCGGCCCCATGCTGCCGCCCGCCAATGGCGGCGCCCCCGATAGCGCCGTGGTGCTGCTGCATGGCTATGGCAGCGACGGCAATGACCTGATCGGGCTGGCGCCGCACTGGCACGGCATCTTGCCGGGGGCGCTTTTCGTCTCCCCCAATGCGCCGACCGCTCTGGGCATGGGCGGATTTCAGTGGTTTGCCATCGACTGGACCGGGGACCGCCTCGCCAGCCGGCAGACCGGGGTTATTTCGGCGCAGCCGGTGCTTGTTGGCTTTCTTGAGGATTTGTGGGCCCAGACCGGGATTGCGCCGGAGCGGACATTGCTCGCCGGCTTCAGCCAGGGCGCGATGATGGCGCTGCATGTGGGGCTGTCACTGCCGCAGGAGCTGATGGGCATCGTCGCTTTCTCGGGGGCCCTTGTGCCGCCCGAGGGTTTTGGCGCGCCAGGCTCGGCCAAGCCTGCCATATGCCTGGTGCATGGCGATATGGACGAGGTGGTCGACCCCAATCTCAGCGCCGATGCCAAGCGTCTGCTTGCCGAGAATGGCTATGATGTCCGCTTCCATATCAGCCATGGGGTCGGCCACGGCATTGCGCCTGACGGCCTGGCCTTTGCCAGTGAATTCATCGCCGAAGTCGCGAAAAAATAAGCCAGCGCTCCCCGCTTCACACGGCCGACACAAAGGGCTTAGTATAAGGGAGCTATGGACTTACACGATTCCCGCTTCGGGAGACTCACGTGACTATCCATGTGTCGCCTGAGGCCTGTCCCGCCCTTGTGTTGAACGCCGATTTTCGGCCGCTCAGCTATTACCCGCTGTCGCTGTGGTCTTGGCAGGATGCGATCAAGGCGGTGTGCCTGGATCGCGTGAATATCGTCTCGCTCTACGACACGGTGATCCATTCTCCCAGTTTCGAGATGCGGCTGCCCAGCGTGGTCTCGCTCAAGGATTATGTGAAGCCGGCGCGCCATCCCGCCTTTACCCGCTTCAACGTGTTCCTGCGCGATCGCTTCCAGTGCCAGTATTGCGGCAGCACCCACGATCTGACCTTCGATCACGTCATTCCGCGGTCGAAGGGCGGCCTGACCACCTGGGAAAATGTCGTTGCCGCCTGCGCGCCGTGCAATCTGCGCAAGGCCAACCGGATGCCCAGCGAGATCAAGATGTTCCCGCATCAGGCGCCCTATGCGCCCACCGTGCACGATCTGCACAATAATGGTCGGGCGTTCCCGCCCAACCATCTGCACAAGAGCTGGCTCGACTATCTCTATTGGGACATCGAGCTCGAGCCCTGATCGGGCGCGGTCTTAGCCGCGCTTCCGCTTGGCCTGGAACACAATGGCGCCGATGAGCATGGCGACCATGGCGAGCGAGATCAGCGCGTTATAGCCGGCCAGCGAAATGCCGAGGAAGCGGAACTGCACCACGTCGCAGCCGATCACTGGCGTCATGTTGCTCATCTGGTCGAAGCTGAACGTGTCGCCGAGGCCGGTGCAGGCGGTGGGACCGGGCCAAAAGCCCCATTCGACGCCGGCATGGAAGCCACCCATATAGGTGCCCCAGGCGAAAATAGCGGTCGCGGCCAGCATGGCGACATACCACACGCCCAGCGGCAGCCGGTTCCACAAGAGCAGGATCGCGGCAAGCAAGGGCAGGCCGATATAATAGGCCATGCGCTGCTCAAGACAGAGTTCGCAGGGATAGAGCCCGCCGATATATTGCGAGCCGAGCGCTGCCGAAATGGTGACGAGGCCGAGGAGGAAGGAAAGGCCGGCAAGGATCTTGTCGAGCGGGCGGTGGGTGGAAGTCATATTCGAAACTCTGGTGACGCGTTGGATCTGCGCAATAGCGCCGCATTGGGGCAAAAGCCAGCCTGGCACAGGGTCGTGATCATGGGCCCGGCGGTGCCTTCCCCAAGGCCGCTGCCAGGGCCATGGCATTGGCAGGAGCGTGCAATTTGTCTTCATGCACAAAATAGGCAAAGACATCGTGTCCGGCGGCCAGCCAGGGCTTCATGGTGCTGGCCAGTGCGGCGATATCCTCGGGGTCATAACCCGTGGCATCGGGACGAGCCGGGCCCTGTAGTCGGCAATAGGCGAAATCGGCGGTGAGCGAGCGGCGCGGATCGGCCACCGTATCGGAAATGACGCGAGCCACATTGTAGCGGCTCAACAGCTCATCCACTTCCGGCGTTTGAAAACTAGGATGCCGCATTTCGATGGCATGGCGGATTTTGGTCACCCCCTTTGCATCGACAAAGGGCGGGGCCTTGCCGGTATCGGCCTCGCCAGCCAGGGCGAGATAGGCATCGAGTGCGTGCGGGAGTTGCGCCAAAAATCCCGCCATGCTGTCGGGGTCATAGGCAAGATTGGGCGGCAATTGCCAGACGAAGGGGCCGAGGCGGTCGCCCAGGGCCAGCGGGCCGGAGGCGAAGAAATTGGCGAGGTCCTGCCGGCAATTCTTGAGGCGCCTGATATGGGTGATCAGTTGCGGCCCCTTGACCGAAAAGACGAAATCGGGCGGGGTTTCGGACGCCCAGCGAGCAAAGCTTTCCGGCTTTTGCGGGCCGCGAAAGGTGGCATTGATCTCGATGGTGCCGAGTTTGCCGGCGGCAAAAGCCAGTTCTTTTTTCTGCACCAGCCCCGTCGGGAAGAAGCTGCCGCGCCAGGGGGCATAGACCCAACCCGCCGTGCCCGATCTGAAACTGCCACTTTGGGTCACAATTTTGCTCCTTGTCGCAGCTGTCGCCGGACTGCCCTCAGCAGGGCATGAGGTCGTGCGCCTTTCGAAGGGTAGACCGCCCCGAATGCGGATGTCGAGATGGCCGAGGCGATGGCAGTGGTTGAGAGCATGACGCTGTGATCACGCAGAAATGTGCGGTCTCCGAGAATTGGCAGGTCAAGGCGGGCAAAGCCGCAGGATCTCGGTAATCATTTTTTGCCTTATTTGGGTGCATGGTGAACGAATGCTTTCCGAGGGCCTGGTGTGCGTCGACCTGTTCTTGCTTCCGTGGTGGCGATGAGCGTGCTGGGCGGGGTTTGGCCCGTGCAGGCCATGGCTTGCGACGGCTTGCGGATGGTCAAGGGCGGCACGGTGGTCAATGTCGTCGATGGTGACACGGTGCTGCTCGATTCGGGAATGGTGGTGCGTCTGATCGGCACGCAGGCGCCCAAATTGCCCTTGGGGCGGGAAAATCATCCCACCTGGCCGCTGGCGCCTGAGGCCCAGGCCGCTTTGCAGGCGCTGGCGCTCAACAAATCGGTCAGCCTCGGCTATGGCGGGGAAGAGGTCGATCGCTATGATCGGGCTCTGGCCCATGTCTTTATCGAGACGGCCTCCGAACCTGTATGGGCGCAGTGGGAGATGGTCGCTTCGGGGCTGGCGCGGGTCTATTCATTCCCGGACAACCGGGCCTGCCTTGATCAACTTTTTGCGGCGGAGCGACAGGCGCGGGCGGAACGGCTTGGAATCTGGGCCGATCCCTATTACAGCGTGCGAGCAGCGGATCGGCCCGAAGCGCTGTTGCAACGGGCCGGCCACTACGAACTCGTGGAAGGACGGGTGCTGCGCGCCGAACGGAGCGGGCAGCGCGTATTCCTCAATTTCGGCCGGTTCTGGAAGGAAGACTTCACTGCCGTGATCGAGGCCCCTGCGCTCAAGCTGTTCGAGCGCGACGGCATCGATCCGCTGGGGCTGGACGGCGTGCTGGTTCGTATTCGGGGATGGGTGGACGATCGGGATGGTCCACGTATCGAAGTGACCCATCCCGAGCAGATCGAGGTTCTGGCGACGCGATGACGGCGCTCATTGGCAAAAAGGTGCTGCGCACCTCAATTCTGGCGACACTGGTGCTGGTCCTGACCGGCTGCACCACGCTGACCGGCTCGTCTGTTCAGGTCGGGCGCACCGGCGACAATCCTGCGCCCATGGTGGTGCCGGAAGGCACTGCGCCGGGCGACGATGTCATCGGGCGGCGCGAGCATCCGCGCATTATTGCGGCCTATGGCGGGGTCTATTCCGATCGCCAGGCTGAAATCATGGTGGCGCGCATTGTCGGCCGGCTGCTGGCGGCGGCCAACCAGCCCAATGCCCAATTCCAGGTGACCATTCTCGACACCTCCGAGGTCAATGCCTTCGCACTGCCCGGCGGCTATATTTATGTAACGCGCGGCATCCTGGCGCTGGCCTCCGATACGAGCGAACTGGCGGCGGTGCTGTCGCATGAGATCGCCCACGTCACGCTGCGCCATGCCCGCGCCCGCACCGACAAGACCCGCACCACCCAGATCGTCGATCGGGTGATCACCGGCATTTTCGGCGGCGATACCTCGACCGACGCGACCGCCAATCGCACCCGCCAGTCGCTGGCCTCGTTCAGCCAGAACCAGGAACTGGAAGCCGACAAGGAAGGCATCAAGTTCGCCGGCAAGGCGGGCTATGATCCGCAGGCGGCGGCCCGGTTCCTCGGGGTAATGAGCCGGTTTGCCGCCTTCTCCGCCGGCGCCAGCATGGGCGATGACGGGTTCCTCTCTTCCCACCCGTCGACGCCCGCCCGGATCGAGACGGCGCTCAGCACGGCGCGCAGCATGTTCGGCAGCGGCACGGTCGGCGAGACCGATCGCGAGGGCTATCTGGCCGCCATTTCCGGCATGACCTTTGGCGACAGCCCGGCACAGGGCACCATTGTCGGACAGCGCTTTATCCATTCGGCCAGCCGGTTCACCTTCACCGTGCCGCAGGGCTATGCGTTGCAGAACGCGCAAAGCGCGGTGGTCGGCGTTGCCGGCGATGGCGAGGCGGTGCGCTTCGACAGCGCCCAGGTGCAGCCCAATATGGCGCTGACCGACTATCTCAAATCCGGCTGGATTGCCGGGCTCAAGGCCGAGACTGTCAAGGCGCACAGCTATAATGGCATCGAGATGGCCTCCGGCCTGGCGCAGACCGACCAGTGGTTCTTCCGCGTCGCCGTCATGCGGCTCGATGGTGAGGTCTACCGCTTCATCTTTGCCGCCAAGGCCGATAGCGCGCGCTTTGCCGCCGGCGCCGAGGCCACGATCCAGAGCTTCCGCCGGGCGGAAAATTCCGATCTCAACCAGATCCGCAAGCTCAGCATTCGCCTGGTGACGGCGCGGTCCGGCGACACGGCCGAAACGCTATCGCGGCAGATGGCGTCCATTCCAGGCGGGCGCGACCTGTTCTTCATCCTCAACAATCTCTATCCCGGCGATCCCCTGGCCGCAGGACAGAAATACAAGGTCGTGGCGCTGCAATAAGCGCCACGTCCCGATCATTGGGGAATGAGCTTTACCTGATTGGCGATCGTGTCGGAGGCGCCGCCGGTGCCGACGCCGAACAGGGCGAGCACCGTATCCCCCAGTATGGTGAAGGTTGCCGCCAGAGCCACGCCGAGGATAGTGCCTAAAAGGGCGTATTCAATCGCCGTAGCGCCGGACTCATCCCGGCAAAAGCGTCCGATCGTCGTCGCCAGCATGTCGCCCCCAAGCTGAAAAGTACGGCTGGTCTACAATAGGTCACACAGGGCCGCGATCAGCGGCTCGTCGGCTGGCGGCATGGGATAGTCACGCAGTGCCTGCGGCCTGACCCATTTGAGCGCCGCGTGTTCTATTGCCTGCGGCTGGCCCTGCCACTTCCGACAGACGTAAAGTGGCATCAACAGGTGAAGTTTTTCGTAAGAATGGCTGGCGAATGACAATGGAGCCAGGCACGCTTGCTTGGTCTCGATGGCCAGTTCTTCGCGCAATTCTCGGATCAAGGCATCTTCGGGGGTTTCGCCGGGCTCGAGCTTGCCGCCGGGAAATTCCCAAAGGCCTGCCATATGCTTGCCTTCCGGGCGCTGGGCGATGAGCACGCGCCGGTCTGGATCGACCAGGGCGCAGGCCACGACCAGCAACAGGGGTTTGTCGGTCACGCGGAACCTCCGGGAATGCGGTATATGTAGTCGTACTGGTGGGTATAGCCGAGGGAGCGGTATAGCGCCTGGGCGGCGTCATTGTCGGCCTGGACATTGAGGGCGGCGTAGCGGGCGCCTTCGCGCTTCGCCCAGGCGAGACCGGACTGCATCATGGCGCGTGCCAGACCCTGCCGGCGCCGGGTGGGATCGGTCACGACATTGCCGGTGATCACAATGCCATCGGCCACAGCCATGATGGAGGAAGCAACGGCTTGCCCGTCCCGGCTCAGCACGATGCCGGCGGATGGTATGGCAAAGGCGGCAAGCAGGTTCTGCATCGCCGCCATCTGCGTGTCGTCATAACCCTGCAGCCTTTTAGCGACAGACAGAAATTTGGGGTCGAGCACCGCAAGGGTCTGCGCCTCGGGGTCTGCCTCTACATCGCCCAGCTCCATCGCGAAGAGGTGGCTGGGGTCGATGGATTGCCAGCCGGCCTCATCGAGAGTGGCATTGAGTTCGGGGCTCGCCAGCGGCGTGGTCCGGAATACCGGCTTGATCTTGTGCCGGATCATCCAGGACGAGGCAGAGATGACGCGCAGGTCCGCATCTTCGAAATCATCGGGGTCGAAGCACTGGGTGGAATTGGCGCGCTTGGTATAGCCGCCGGCAGCGCGACGTATCCAGGAGCGATCCCAGTCGACGGTAATGCCGGGCCAGGCCTTGAGGCCGGCCCGTTCGAACGCTTCGGTGGAGGGCAATTGGGTCATGGGTCTGGTGGCTTCACGTCTATTGATCCATCGGCTGTCATGCCGGCGACGACCAGGATCCCTCTTTACATATCAGGATGGCCCCCGGCTTTTGCCGGGGTGACAATCGCGTGTTGGGAAGGTTTGGACCGGGCATCAGCTCCGGTAGTCACCATTGATGGTGATATAGCCATGGGTGAGGTCACAGGTATAGACCGTGGCCTTGCCCTCGCCCAGACCGAGAGACACGGTCAGCTCCAGCTCCTCGCCCTTCATATAGGCAGAAGTGGCGGCTTCGTCGTAACCGGCGGCGCGTTCGCCGTTCCTGGCGACGGTAAGGTCGCCGAAGCGGATGGAGAGGCGGTCGCGGTCGGCGGGCTCACCGGCCTTGCCTACGGCCATCACCACGCGGCCCCAATTGGCGTCCTCGCCGGCAATGGCGGTCTTGACCAGCGGGCTGTCGGCAATGGCCTTGGCGATACGGAAGGCGCTTTCGTCCGAGGTGGCGCCCTCGACATGCACGGACACCTGCTTGGTAGCGCCTTCGCCGTCGCGCACCACATGGATGGCGAGTTCGAACAGCACGTCGCTGAGGGCCTGCCCGAAAATCTCGGCACGCGGGTCCTCGAGGCTCTGGATCGGCTCGACCCTGGCCTGGCCGGTGGCGAAGGCCAGCAGGGTGTCGGAGGTCGAGGTGTCGCTGTCGACAGTGATGGAATTGAAGCTGGTCTGGTTGTGCCGGGCCAGCAGCGCCTGCAGGACCGGGGCGGCGATGGGCATGTCGGTGACGACGAAGGACAGCATGGTCGCCATATCGGGTGCGATCATCCCCGAACCCTTGGCGATGCCGTTGATCCTGACCTCGACGCCGTCGATCTCGAGCACGGCGCCCGAGAGCTTGGGGAAGGTATCGGTGGTCATGATCGCCTTGGCCGGTTCGATCCAGGGCAGCGTATTCATGCGGGTAGCGGTCTCGTCGAGCACGCCGTCGAATTTGGAGGCGTCGATCAGCTCGCCGATAACGCCGGTCTGGGCAATGAACACTTCTGACGGGGCGCAGCCCAGGGCCTCGGCCGCCACCCTGGTGATGTATCGAACGCTTTCGCGGCCCTTCATGCCGGTAAAGGCATTGGAATTGCCCGAATTGACCACGAGGCCGCGGGCAACCCCGCCCACAAGGTTTTCGCGGCACAACTCCACTGCCGCGGACGAGCATTTGGAGCGCGTCAGAACGCCGGCGACAGTGGTGCCCTCGTCAAAGGCCATCAGCAGAACGTCGGTGCGGTTCTTGTACTTGATGCCGGCTTCAGCGGTG
This sequence comes from Devosia equisanguinis, assembly GCF_900631955.1. Classification (GTDB taxonomy): domain Bacteria; phylum Pseudomonadota; class Alphaproteobacteria; order Rhizobiales; family Devosiaceae; genus Devosia; species Devosia equisanguinis. The sequence goes on from NZ_UZWD01000025.1 coordinate 148,700, forward strand.
GCGAAGCGCACGCCTGAGATGGCCGGCAGCTCGGGATAGGATTTGGGGGCGAGGGGCGAAACCGGATGGGCGGCCATGGCACAAGACCTTTTTGGGCAACATATCCGCTCTCGTGTGCCTCACTTGTGTGGCGGGCGCAAGACGTCGAGGCCCGGCGCAGCTCAAAGCTGTGATCGAAACCGGATGGGGCTGGCTCGGTTGGGTGTATCGGCGCGGCGCATCTGCGCCTAGACTCACCATTCTGGAGGCAGGGATATGAGCGTCAACCGCATGGACAATGTCGGCATCGTGGTCGAGGACCTCGATGCGGCCATCGAATTTTTCCTGGCTCTGGGCCTGGAGCTGGAAGGGCGCGCCATGGTCGAGGGCACTTGGGCAGGGCGGGTCACGGGCCTCGGCGATCAAAAGGTGGAGATCGCCATGATCCGCACGCCCGACGGTCACAGCAGGCTGGAACTGTCACGCTTTGATGCCCCCGCGGTCATCGCCGATCATCGGACCGCCCCCGTCAATGCTTTGGGCTATCTGCGCGTGATGTTCGCGGTCGAGGATCTCGACCAGACATTGTCACGGCTGGGGGAGCGGGCGCAGCTGGTCGGCGAGGTGGTGGATTACCAGGGCGTCTATCGCCTCTGCTATGTGCGTGGCCCCGAAGGCATATTGCTCGGCCTGGCGCAGGCGATGACCTAACCCCGTCGTCGTCGCGAAAAAGCCACCCGGGGGATGCCGGGTGGCCTCAAGGGATGGGTATGGCTGGTCAGCCCCCGCAGATTACTGCGCGGTCGCGCCTTCTTCGGCGGCGGCGTCCTGGGCATCCTGGGCGTCGAGCGCGGCCTTGAGGGTGGGGTCGGTCACGTCGATGGTGACGCCGCTCATCAGTTCGTCCACCTTCTTGGTGAAGGTCTGCATCAGCACCTGCTGCTGCAGCTGGCTGGCAACCTGTTCGAAGGGCTGGGGGCTGGACTGGCGCTTTTCCTCGAGCTTGATGATGTGCCAGCCGAACTGGGACTGCACCGGCTCGGAAATATCGCCCGGATTGGCCAGGGCAAAGGCAGCGTCCTGGAAGGGCTTGACCATCATGCCGGGGCCGAAGAAGCCGAGATCGCCGCCATTGGCCGCGCCCGGATCGATGGAGTTCTCGCGCGCCAGCGTGGCGAAGTCGGCGCCGCCATCGAGCTGGGCCTTGAGTTCCTTGGCCTTGTCCTCGCTTTCGACCAGGATGTGGCTGGCGCGGATTTCGTCTTCCGGCTTGAAGTCGGCGACATAGGCGTCATAGGCGGCGCGAACGGCTTCCTCGGTCACGGCGCCGGCAATGGCGTCGGCAAAATAGGCGCGGCGCAGGGCGCGCTCCTCGAGATATTTGAGGCGCTGGGCGAAAAGGGCAGTCTGGTCCATGCCGGCAGCCTTGGCGGCGCCCGACATCACCTTCATGTCAATGAGCACGCGCAGAAGGAAGGCGCGGCGCTGCTCGGGCGGCATCTGCGCCAGATCCTGGGCCATGTCCTCGGCGGCAAAGCTGAGATCGGCCTCGGTGATGGCTTCGCCGCCGACAGTGGCGACTACGGTCTCGGGCGTGACCGTGGCTGCAGGTGCCGGAGCGGCCGGCGCTGCGTCCTGGGCAAAGCTGGCGGTGAGGGTCGTGGTGGCCAGAAGGGCCGCCAGGCTCAGCGTGCGGACGAGGCGCATGGAATGGGTAAACATGAGGGTCTGGTTTCTCCTTGGCCGTCCTTGGGTGGCGACGGCGGAAATTCGGCGTGGCTCGACTGGCACGACAAGGCGGCTAAAATATGCAGGCCGCAAATGCCTTCGGCGCATGGCCAAGAGGGGCCCGCATCGGAAAACCGCACGGCGGCGCAGGTGTGGCCCATTTCGCATACGTTGACAAGACACCACCCCGCTCTTACATCTCACCCGCTTTTTCCAAAGCATGCGTCCGTCGGCGCGCAACGTCACGCCACAGCCATGCGACCACGACAGACCCCGGGGAGCCAAACGGCTTCTCAAAAGTTGTGACGAGGCGAAGTGGGTCGGCCCGCGCCTGAGACGCGAAGACGCCCCATTGTCCAGCCCCGCCGCCGAAACGAAGGACCATAAATATGGCACTTGCTGCGCTTGCCCGAAAAATCTTCGGGTCACCGTCCGACAGGCAGGTCAAGCGATATCAGGGCAAGGTGGCGGCGATCAACGCGCTCGAACCAGAGCTGGCCAAGCTCAGCGACGAGCAATTGCGCGCCCGCACCCAGGAGTTCAAGGCCCAACTGGCCCAGGGCGCCTCGCTCGATGACCTGATCGTTCCGGCCTTCGCCACGGTGCGCGAGGCCAGCAAACGTGTGCTGGGCATGCGTCATTTCGACGTGCAGCTGATCGGCGGCATGGTGCTCAACGATCGCGCCATTGCCGAGATGCGTACCGGTGAAGGCAAGACGCTGGTCGCGACGCTCGCCGTCTATCTCAATGCCCTGACCGGCAATGGCGTACATGTGGTGACCGTCAACGACTACCTCGCCCGCCGCGACGCCGGCTGGATGGGGCAGATCTACAATTTCCTCGGCCTCAGCTATGGCATCATCGTGCATGGTCTTAACGACCAGGAACGCCGCGACGCCTATGCTGCCGACATTACCTACGGCACCAATAACGAATTCGGCTTCGACTATCTGCGCGACAACATGAAATATGCGCGCAACCAGATGGTGCAGCGCGGCCATGCCTATGCCATCGTCGACGAAGTGGACTCCATCCTCATCGACGAAGCGCGCACCCCGCTGATCATTTCGGGCCCGTCCGAAGACCGGTCGGAGCTTTACATCAAGGTCGACAGCCTGATGCCGATCATCGGCGAGGACGATTTCGAACTCGACGAGAAGCTGCGCGCCGCCACCTTCACCGACCAGGGCGTAGAAAAACTCGAAGCGGCGATGACCGAGGCCGGGCTGCTGAAATCGGGCTCGATGTATGACGTCGAGAACGTCATGCTGGTGCACCATGCCAATTCGGCCCTGCGCGCGCACAAGCTGTTCCGCAAGGACAAGGACTATATCGTCCGCAATGACGAAGTGGTGATCATCGACGAGTTCTCCGGTCGCATGATGCCGGGCCGCCGCTATTCGGAAGGCCTGCACCAGGCACTGGAAGCCAAGGAGCGCGTCAAGATCCAGGCCGAGAACCAGACGCTGGCCTCGATCACCTTCCAGAACTATTTCCGCCTCTACAAGAAGCTCGCCGGCATGACCGGTACGGCGCTGACCGAGGCCGAAGAATTCGCCGATATCTACAGCCTCGGCGTCATCACCATCCCGACCAATCTGCCGGTGCAGCGTATTGACGAAGATGACGCCATCTATCGCACCGCGGCGGAAAAGTTCGATGCCATCGCCGAGCTGATCAAGGAATGCCAGCTGCGCGGCCAGCCCGTGCTGGTCGGCACCACTTCGATCGAAAAGAGCGAAATGCTCGCCGACCTGCTGCGGCAGAAGAATGTCGGGCAGATGAACGTGCTCAATGCGCGGCACCACGAGCAGGAAGCCTTCATCGTCGCCGATGCCGGCCTGCCCGGTGCCATCACCATCGCCACCAATATGGCGGGTCGCGGTACCGACATTCAGCTGGGCGGCAATCTCGAAATGCGCATCGAGAAGGAGGCTGCGGGCCTCGAAGGCGCCGAACGCGATGCCAAGATCGCCGAGATCAAGGCGGTCATCGCCGAGGAAAAGAAGAAGGCACTGGCCGCTGGCGGCTTGATGGTCATCGGCACCGAGCGCCATGAAAGCCGTCGCATCGACAACCAGCTGCGCGGCCGCTCCGGTCGCCAGGGCGATCCGGGACATTCGAAGTTCTACCTGTCGCTGCAGGACGACCTGATGCGCATCTTCCCGGTGGATTCTATGGATTCCATGCTCGGCAAGCTCGGCCTAGAGCAGGGCGAGAGCATCACCCATCCCTGGGTCACCAAGGCTATCGAGCGCGCCCAGGGCAAGGTGGAGTCGCGCAATTTCGACATCCGCAAGAACATCCTCAAATATGACGACGTGATGAATGATCAGCGCAAGGTCATCTTCGAACAGCGTCTCGAATTCATGGATGCCGAGGACGTCAGCGAAACCATCACCGATATGCGCCACGATGTGGTGGCCAATGTCGTCGCCAAGGCCATTCCGCCGCGCTCCTATCCCGAGCAGTGGAACAGCGAAGAGCTCGAAATTGCCGCCAAGACCCAGCTCAACGTTGCCGTGCCGGTGCGTGAATGGGCCAAGGAAGAAGGCATCGACGCCGAGATCGTCGAGGACCGCATTCGCGAAGCCGCAGATGCGCTGATCGCCAACAAGGAAGAGCGCTTCTCCGCCAACATCATGCGGCAGGTGGAAAAATCCATCCTTCTGCAGTCGGTGGATGGGCTGTGGCGCGAGCATCTGGTGATGCTCGACCATCTCTCCAAGGTGGTGGGCTGGCGCGGTATCGCCCAGCGCGATCCGCTGACCGAGTACAAGCAGGAAGCCTATGAGCTGTTCCAGGGCCTGTTGGGCAATCTGCGCGAGCAGGTGACCAGCCAGATGGCGCATGTGGAAATCCAGATGCGCCAGCCTGAACCGCCGCCGGCGCCCGATTTCAGCCGCATGGCCGAAACCCATATCGATCCGCTGACCGGCGAGAATGACGCAGATGGCGACGAGATCACCTCGCCCGAAGGGTTGCCGCCGATCGATCCCAAATTGCTGGTCGGCGTGTCGCGCAATGCGCCCTGCCCCTGCGGTTCGGGCAAGAAATTCAAGCACTGCCACGGCGCCTTTGCGTGAGGCTGGTGCCACCAATTGAAAAGGGCGGTCCTTCGGGGCCGCCCTTTCTTTATTGGGTGCTTGTTCGGCGGGCTAAAGCGCCAGGGCCGGCTCAGCAGGTGACCCGAATTTCGGCATAGCCGGTGACGCCCTCGTCGCCGCCCGAGGTGACGCCGATCATGCAGCTGGTGCCGGGAAGCGGCATGGTACCCCCGGATACCACCATGGTGCCATCGGAGAGCGACATGAAGCCATTGTCGACATTGGCAACTGTGATGGCGGTGTTCTGACCGCAAATGGGGTAACTGTCGCCCGCCGCCACCAGGATGCGCATGCCCGAGGGCAGGCAATCGTCGCCGGCTCCGGCGCTGGTCGGCGCAGGCGTCGCCGTCGAGGGGGCAATGGCGGGCAGTGCAGTCGCGCCACTCCGCCAGTTCTGTTCGAGAATGGCGAGGCGGTTGGAAAGATCGGACAGCTCGGCGTTGGGGCTGGCGACGGCCGGGGTCGCGGGCGTCGCCGTGCCGATGGAGCGCGCATAAAGATCAAGGCTCAGCCGCACCTGCGCCAGGTCGGTGGCGAGCCGCAGGGTTTCGCGTCGGGTTTCACTATAGATCCAGGCCGAGGCGGCCAGCGAGGTGACGCCGACAAGCGCAGCAACGACGCTGAGCGTGGTTGTGGCACGTGGCAGGCGCCGTTGGCGACGAGGCGAGGGGCCATCGAAAGCCTGGCGCATGCTGGGATCGGCGGCGCCGATGCGGATTTCCGGAGTGACGCTGGCCATGTCGGCCCTGTCGGTCGGGCGTTCGGTTTGCTTGGACTCCAATTGGGCTCTCCGATCGCTGGTTCGGCTTTGCGTTCCCATCAAACTGGGGCCGAACTAGGGCCCCGGCCCGCAGCCATGGTCAGGAGCGGCGCAGCGGCGGCATGGGCTTGGGTGCCGTCTTGCCCGAGATGACGGGTGCAATATTGGGGTCCTGTCCGCCACCGCCGAACATGTTGCCGATCCCCGAGAAGAAACTGCCGACGGCTTCGCCGCGCGCCTTCACGGCTTCGGCCTCGGCTTCCTTCTTCTGCTCGGCCGCGGCATAGCTGCTCATGGCGTTTTCATCGGCCTGCTGCTTGGCGGTCAGGGCGGCATTCTGGATGGTGGCCGGGCAGGGGCCCAGGGCATTGAGCGGACCGGTGGAGGCGGGATTGAAGATATACTGCTTTTCGCAGACGTCCCAGACCGGCGGGGTCTTGGTGACTTCGAACAGATCGTAGCCTTCCTTGATGTCCTTCCAGAAGCCGATGTGCTGGTTCTGGCTGTAGCGGGCCATGTTGGCGGCGCTCATGCGGAAGGGGAAGGCCTGCAGCTGGAAGCTGGAATTGCCGCCCTTGAAGCTCTCGCGGGCCAGCGCATAGATCTCGGCGATGCCGGCATCGGTCATGGCGTAGCAGCCGCGCGAGGAGCAATCGCCATGCACCATCAGATCGGAGCCAGTGCGGCCATGGGCGCGGTCGAACTTGTTGGGGAAGCCGGTATTGAAGGCCAGGTAGTAATTGGACTTCGGATGCATCAGGCCCGGGGTGATGGTGTAGAAGCCTTCCGGGCTCTGCCGGTCGCCTTCCTTGAATTTGGGGCCGATATCGCCGGAGAAGGCGCAGATTTCATAAGCCTTGAACAGCTTGAACTGGCCAGAATTGGTCTTCTTCCAGATTTCGAGGGTCTTTTCTTCCTTGAAGATGCGCACGACCATCGGCGCTTCGGGCGAAGAGCCCATCGCCTTGAGGCCCGCCACCACAGTGCTCGACAGCGGCTGGTTATGACGGTTGTCGCCGCCCTTGACGAAGCCGGCACAGGCGGCCAGCCCGACGGCCAGCCAGACCAGGATCACGAAGGCGCCGAGGCGATGCAAAAAGGAAGACATTAGGGAAGTCCAAGGCCCGTAGGGGGAACAGTTCCGTTATGGGGCAGAGTGGTTACCGGGTCATGACCTGACAGGGTTAACCGCCTCTTACCATGCAGGGCAAAAGGCCGGAAGCCGGGGGTGTTCACGCAAGCGTGTGAGTGGGACGGCGGCGGCGACAGGCCGGCAGGGCGCACTGCAGCCGGGGCTAGGAGGCCCTCATTGCGGCAAAGCGAATTCGAGGATGAGGTTGCGCTGCCAGTCGTTGAAATTGTTGTCCGAACCCATGAGGATGCGGGTCTCCCCGCCCGGTGTCTGGTGCACCATCAGGCTTTCCATATTGTCGATCTCGGCCCCCTGCGCCGCGAGCAGCAATTCGCCCTTCATGAGATTGCCGGGGCGCACTTCGGCAGCCGGGACGCGGCGCAAATTCATCACGAAGCTGAACAGCGAGACGCCGCGTTCGAGTACCAGCAGGTCGCCATTGGGCAGGAAGGCGCAATCGGTGGGATTGACGATGGGCGAATTGACATAGCCGATCGGTCCCTTGTCGTTGATGCCCAGAAGCCAGCCGCGATGATTGCCATCGGCATCAAGCGCTTCCTCTGTGATCAGGAGGGTCGAGCCGGCAACTGGCGAGGTCGGCGGAGCGATGCAGATCGATTCCAGCGATTCATTGGTGCGCAGATCGGTCAGCCATTGGGGAATGGGCACTTCCTTGGCCGGGCCGCCAGGCCGGCCATCGGTGACGGCGAAGTCGGCGACGCGGGTCAGGTGCTCGAAGCTGACGCGCACCCCGGTGGCGACGCCATCGCGCCAGATGGTATCCATGCCCTCTGCGTCGCGGGCATATTGGCGCGGCAAGGGCGCACCCTTGGAATTCTGGATCGGCTCGATGGTGACGCCGATAAAGCCGAACAGCCTGTCGTCATCGTCATAGGCCAGGCGCCCGGAGACGAACTGGCCACGATCGGACACAAAGGCGATCTGGTGATCCGGGCCGGTCGTGGTGACGCTGGAGAGGCCGCCGAACATATCATCGGGGCTGATCAGGGTCATGCCGCCGCGAAAGATCAGCTTGTCCACCGGCGCATCGAGACCGATGCCCTTGAAGCGCATGACCTGGGCAGCGCTGACCGTCGCCTCCACCGCCCCGGCCGGCAGAGCCAGGCACGCAAAGAGCGGCAGGAGGGCAGCGACGCGGATCATCCCCGCGCGCGCCGCCGGGTCTGGGCCGGCATTTCTTCGTCGAAGAGGGCTGCCAGCTCGTCGGTCAGCGCCCCGCCAAGCTCTTCGGCATCGAGCAGGGTCACGGCGCGGCGATAGTAGCGCGTCACGTCGTGGCCGATGCCTACCGCTACCAGCTGGATGGGCGAGCGGGTTTCGATATCCTCGATCACCTGACGAAGATGGGCCTCGAGATAATTGCCGGCATTGACGCTCTGGGTGCTGTCATCGACCGGGGCGCCGTCGGAGATCACCATGAGGATACGGCGCTGCTCGGGGCGGGCCATCAAGCGCTTGCGGGCCCATTCGAGCGCCTCGCCGTCAATGTTCTCCTTGAGCAGGCCCTCGCGCATCATCAGGCCGAGATTGCGCCGCGCATGGCGCCAGGGCTCGTCGGCGGCCTTGTAGATAATGTGGCGGATATCGTTGACGCGGCCGGGATTGGGCGGACGACCGGCCTCGAGCCAGGCCTCGCGGGACTTGCCGCCCTTCCAGGCGCGCGTGGTGAAGCCGAGGATTTCGACCTTCACGCCGCACCGCTCCAGCGTGCGCGCGAGAATATCGCCGCAGATCGCCGCAATGGTGATCGGGCGGCCGCGCATGGAGCCGGAATTGTCGATCAGCAGCGTCACCACCGTGTCGCGGAAATCGGTGTCGTTCTCAACCTTGAAGCTCAAGGCCTGCAGCGGATCAGTGACGACGCGGGTGAGGCGCGCGGTGTCGAGCAGGCCTTCTTCGAGATCGAACTGCCAGCTGCGGTTCTGCTTGGCCATGAGGCGCCGCTGCAGCTTGTTGGCAAGGCGTGCGACCGCTCCCGCCAGGTTTTCGAGCTGCTTGTCGAGCAGGGCGCGCAGCTGATCGAGCTCGTCGGGTGGGCACAGTTCGGCCGCCTTGATGATCTCGTCGTATTTCTGGGTGAAGACCTTGTAGTTGAACTGGTTCGACAGACGCTCGCCGCCATCCTTGGCCGGCGGGGGCATGGGAGCGTCTTCGCCAGCTTCGGCCTCGGCATCCTCGTCGGCATCGGCCATGTCGGCCTCCATGCCTTCGACGTCGCCGGTATCTTCGCTGTCGCCGGCCTGCTGGTCTTCTTCGCTCTCGGACTGCTCGTTCTCGCCGTCACCCTGCTCCTGGGCCTGGTCGGCGCCCTGGGCCTGTTCGGGCTGGTTGTCCTCGCTCTCGCCTTCCTCGCCATCGGCGGGGTCCTGCATGTCGCTTTCAGCGATGAGGTTGAGGTCGCGCAGCACATTGCGCACGGCGCGGGAGAAATCCTCCTGGTCCTCATAGGTGCCCAGCAGCGCCTCGAGCGAGCTGCCGGCCTTGTTCTCGATCTCGTCGCGCCACAGATCGACCAGCGCATGGCCGGAGGGCGGCACGGCAACGCCGGCCAGGCGCTCACGCAGGATGAGGCCGAGTGCTTCGGCGAGCGGGGCATCGCCCTTGTCTGCCACTTCGGCGAAATTGGAGCGGAACAGCCTGTCGTCCAGCATTTCGTGGATATTGGCGCCCATGCCGGGCATACGGATGACGCCCAGGCTCTCGACGCGAGCCTGTTCCAGCGCGTCGAAGGCGGCGCGGGCCTGCGGGTCCATCGGGGCGCGCTTGCGGTGGGCTTCGGGATCATGGCTGGCCAGGCGCATGGCCATGGCGTCACCCTGGCCGCGGGCAATGGCAATGTCGCGCTTTGTGGGCAGGCGCGGCAGATTGGCCAGCCGCGCCTTGTCGGAGGTCAGCAACGGCCGGTCGGCGGTGAAGCTGACTTCCAGATCGGCCTTGCCGCCAATGGCGCGCACCGTGGCGCCCATGGCCGATTTGAAGACCTGGGTCTGGTCGGGCTTGTTGGCTTTGCTGCGCGGGGGAGTGGCCATTATTACGCTCGTCGGTTGGTACGGCGCATTGGCTTCCCACTGGAATGTGGCTCATGCGCCCCCTCCCCATTGAGGGGAGGGTCGAGGAGGGGGTGGCTCAGTGATTAACCGATGGACCCCCACCCCCAACCCCTCCCCTCAAGGGGGAGGGGAGCAAGAGGGCCCACATGCTGTATTTTAGGCCATCACCGCCAGATTGGCGGAGCTTTCCGGCAGGTCTTCGCCGAAGACGCGCTGGTAGAACTCGGCAACCACCGGGCGTTCGAGCTCGTCGCACTTGTTGAGGAAGGTCAGGCGGAAGGCAAAGCCGATATCGCCGCCGAAGATGACAGCATTTTCCGCCCAGGTGATGACGCCACGCGGCGACATGACGGTGGAGATATCGCCATTGATGAAGGCCGAACGCGTAAGGTCGGCCAGGCGCACCATGTTGGAAATCTGCTTCTTGCCCTTGTCGCTCTCGCCATAGGATTTGTTCTTGGCGAGCACGATGCCGACTTCCTTGTCGTGCGGCAGGTAGTTGAGGGTGGTGACGATGCTCCAGCGGTCCATCTGACCCTGATTGATCTGCTGGGTGCCGTGATAGAGGCCCGATGTGTCGCCCAGACCGATGGTATTGGTGGTCGAGAACAGGCGGAAGGCCGGGTGCGGAATGATCACGCGGTTCTGGTCGAGCAGGGTCAGGCGACCGGATTGCTCGAGCACGCGCTGGATCACGAACATCACGTCCGGGCGGCCGGCATCGTATTCGTCGAAGACGAGCGCCACATTGTTCTGCACGGCCCAGGGCAGGATGCCGTCGCGGAATTCGGTGATCTGCTTGCCGTCCTTGAGGACGATGGCGTCCTTGCCGACGAGGTCGATACGGGAGACGTGGCTGTCGAGATTGACGCGGACCAGCGGCCAGTTGAGGCGCGCCGCGACCTGCTCGATATGGGTCGACTTGCCGGTGCCGTGATAGCCCTGCACCATGACGCGGCGGTTATAGGCAAAGCCGGCCAGGATCGCCAGCGTGGTATTGCGGTCGAACAGATAGTCCGGATCGATCGGGGGGACATGGCCGGTCCGTTCCTTGTAGCCCTTGACCACCATGTCGGTGTCGATGCCGAAGAGATCCCGTGCCTTGTATTCGGTGTCGGGAAGATTGGTGAACTCGGTCATGGAAAGGCTCTTGACTGTCAAGGAAAGCAAAGGGAAGGCGGGAGGCTCTATAGCAGCATTGTGACGGGGCGGGTAGCCTCGGAAGGGCGTGGCGGTTCAGCGCGCCACGAAACCCTGTTTCTTGAGGTGGGAATAGGCGGCGATCACCGAGCGCAGCTTGTCCTCTGAGGACGCGTCGCCGCCATTGACGTCCGGGTGGTGCTTCTTGACCAGGGCCTTGTAGGCCGCCTTGATCTCGTCGGACTTGGCATGGCCGGTTATCCCCAGCGCCTCGAGCGCGCGGCGGTCGGGCTCGTTGAGCGGCTTGACCCGTTCGGAGGCCGGGCGCTTGGACTGCTGGTAGCGGTAGCGCGCGAACACGCCGAAGGGGTCGCCATATTTGTCGCCGGGCCGTCCGGCGGCGGCGCTGGCCGCGCGCGCGGCGCCGGCATTGCCGGTGGCGAAGCTGGAGCGCGATTCGACCTTGGGCGGGGCATGCAACGCCTCTTCGAGGTCTTCCGGGCTCATGCCGGCGAAATAGTTGAATGCCTTGTTGTAGTGGCGCACATGCTCAAGGCAGAAATTGTGGTACTGGCCTTCCGAGCGCACGCCCTTGGGGGCCCTGTACTCGCCGGGTTCGTCACAGCCTTCCCAATCGCACGGAGTCGTCACCGGTTCGGCCTTCTCCTCCTGGCGCGGGCGGATGCGAATGTTGTCGAAGAGCTTGGATTGCAGTTTCATCGTACCCAGTTACTTGCCTGAACAATATTTCGCAGGAGCCGACCCATGTCCGTCGCGGACACTATCCGAGCCAAGCTCACCGACCGGTTTTCGCCCCTCCAGCTGGAGGTCATCGACGAATCCGAGAGTCACCACGGTCACTCGGGCTGGCGAGAGGGTGGTGAAACCCATTTTCGTGTCAGAATCGCGACCCGCAATTTTGACGGTCTAAGCCGCGTCGCGCAACACCGTGCGGTGATGGATGCGCTCGACGCGGAATTGAAGGACAGTGTGCACGCCCTGGCCATCGAGGTGCTGCCCGCCGCCTAGCTGGTTTTGGCGGCCTCGAGCGGCACGATCCGCACCTTGGACACGCGCTGCCGGTCCCGTTCCAGCACCAGGAAGCGGAAGCCGTGGGCGCTGACCTCGTGGCCAGGCTCGGGAATGAGCTTGGCCGCCGTGATCACGATGCCGGCAACGGTATTGGCCGTGTCGTCGGGCAGGCTCCAGTCGAGCAGGCGGTTGATGTCGCGAATGGCGATGCTGGCATCGATGTCGTAACTGCCGTCGCCATTCTTGTGGATGCCGAACACCGCCTCGTCGTCGGGTTCATCATGTTCGTCGGAAATGTCGCCGACGATTTCCTCGATGATGTCTTCGAGGGTGACCAGTCCTTCGAGCACGCCATATTCGTCCAGCACCAGCGCCATATGGGCGTGGCGCTTGAGGAAGGCGCTGAGCTGCACCTGCACTGGGGTGGATTGCGGAATGAACCAGGGTTTGGTCATGATCTTGCGGACATCGACCTGGCTGGTATCGCCATTGGCGTCCATCAGGGCCCGCAGCACGTCCTTGGCGTGCAGCACGCCGACGATATTGTCGCTCTCGTTTTCATAGAGCGGCATGCGGGTATAGGCGCAGTCGAGCACGTCGCGCACCAGTTCGTTCACCGGACGGGTAACGTCGAAGGCGGTCATCTGCGTGCGATGCACCATCACGTCGCTCACCACCAGGTCCTTGAGATCGAGCAGCCCGCCGAGCATGTCCCGGTCGTCCTTGACCACTTCGCCTTCCGAATGCAGCAGGTCGAGCGTGCCTCGGATTTCGTCATGCCCGGAAATGGCGCTGGCATTGGTCGCGTCGAGCCCGAAAAGGCGCAGGATGGAATTGACGACGGCCTGCACCGCCAGGGTAACCGGCGCGAAGAACACCACCACGACCCGCACGACCGGCACCACCGCCAGCGCAAAGCTGTCTGGGCGCATCAGGGCCAGGGTCTTGGGCAAAACCTCAGAGAAAATCACCACGGCCGCGGTCATAGCGATGGTGGCATAGGCGATACCCGCCTCGCCAAACACCGCAATCAAGACGCTTGCCGCCAGCGTGGAGGCCAGGATGTTGACGATATTGTTGCCAAGCAGGAGGGCGCCGATCAGGCGTTCCTTTTCCCGCGTCAGCGTTTCCACCAGCACGGCCCGGTTATCGCCATTGCGCGCCAGCTGATGCATGCGGGCCCGCGAGGCGGCGGTCAGTGCGGTTTCCGAGCCGGAAAAGAAGAAACTCATGGCCAGCAGCACAATGATGCCGGCAGAGGTCAACCACAGCGTCGTCGTCATGGGGCGCGCATCTCCTCGAGGAAAGTCCTGACCTTGTCGGGATCGACATTCCTTTCGATGAAGGCCTTGCCGATGCCGTGCGTGAGAATGAAGGTCAATGCACCGCGCTGGACCTTCTTGTCCTGCGCGATGGCGGTCATCAACGTGTCGGTGGTGCCGAGCGTTCCGGGGATGTCAGCCAATGTGGTGGGCAGGTCCGCGCGCTTCAAGTGGCTGGTGACGCGGCCGATATCCTGCCCCGGTGCGAGGCCCAGCCGCGCCGAGAATGTGTGCGCCAGCACCATGCCGATGGCGACGCCCTCGCCATGCAGCAAGCGGTCGGAATAGCCGGTATCCTTTTCCAGCGCGTGGCCGAAGGTATGGCCGAGATTGAGCAGGGCGCGGACGCCGTTTTCCTTCTCGTCCTCGATGACCACACGTGCCTTGTGGGCGCAGCAGCGCGCCACCGCTTCCCCGCGGGCCGGGCCGCCGGCGAAAATCTCGTCGAGATTGATATCGAGCCAGTCGAAGAAGTCGGGGTCGTCGATCAGCCCATATTTGGCCACTTCGGCGTAGCCGGCAGCGAATTGGCGCTTGGGCAGCGTGTCGAGCGCGGAGAGATCGGCCAGCACCAGCTTGGGCTGGTGGAAGGCGCCGACCAGGTTCTTGCCATGGGGCGAATTGATGCCGGTCTTGCCTCCGACCGAGGAATCCACCTGCGCCAGGAGCGAGGTGGGCATCTGCACGAAATCCATGCCGCGCCTGGTGATGGCGGCGGCAAAGCCGGCGAGGTCGCCAATGACCCCGCCGCCCAAGGCGATGACGAGATCGCCACGTTCGAGCCGTGCGGCCAAGAGGCCCTCGATCACGGTTTCGAGATTGGCATAGCTCTTGGTGCTTTCACCGGCGGGCAGGACGATGGTGTCGTAGCCAAGGCCTGCGGCATCGAGGCTCCTGGTCAGGCGTGGCAATTGTGCCTCGGCCACGGTCCTATCGGTGACGATGCCGTAGCGGCGCCCGGGAAAGCGATCAGCGAGAATCGGACCTGCATCGTCCAGCAGGGTGGGGCCGATCAGGATGTCATAGGCGCGCTCGCCCAAAGCGACGTGGACAGTGTGGTCGATCCGGGTCATGGCGGGCCTTCAGGTCTTGAGGTGATGCAGGGCGGCATTGATGACGTCGCTGGCGACCGCCTCGTGGGGCACGTCGCGGCTGAGCACGGTGATGTCGGCCTCCGCATAGATGGGGTAGCGGTCGGCGATCAGCTTTTCCAGCGTGGCACGGGGATTGTCGGTCTTGAGCAGCGGCCGATTGGCGCGACGCGATACCCGCTCGAACAGAATATCGGCATCGGCCTTGAGCCAGACCGACAGCGCGCCGGCCTTGATCAGCGCGCGAGTTTCGAGATTGACGAAGGCGCCGCCGCCAGTGGCCAAGACGATATCGGTATCCTTGAGTACGCGGGCGATGACGCGGGTTTCCCCGGCGCGGAATTCGGGCTCACCGCGCTGCGCGAAAATCTCGGGAATGCTCATATGCGCGGCTTTTTCGATTTCCTCGTCGCTGTCGAGGAATTGCCGGCCCAGCCGGTTGGCGAGGCGCCGCCCTACCGTGGTCTTGCCGGCGCCCATCATCCCCACCAGCACGAGGGGACGCCCGCCCAGACGTTCGGCCAAGGCCCTGGCTCGGGCGTGCCGCCCCGCCGTCTCCGATTTGCTCACCTGGCCGCTCTCCGTTTCAGGCGCTATCAAACGGTCCGGGCGTGGGCTGTCAAGCGCTAGGGCATGCGAGGTTGATCCATGCGGCGGTTTCCGCAACACTGGTCACAACCGGATTGCAACCATTGGGTGTCACACTGCTCTGTGCCGCCGCCTGTGGGATTATCATGCCGACCCTGTTTCGCCTGCTTATCATCGTGTTGTTCCTTGCCGGGCTCGGTTATGCCGGGATGTTCGCGCTCGTCTCCTTCGTGCAGCCGACGCCGAAGGAAGTGAGCCAGCGCATCCCGACGCGCGACCTGTTGGGCGAGCCCGAAGGCGGGCCGCGTCCGGGCCTGCCGGTCCCCAATGTCAGCAGCACGCCGGCGACGGGCGGGCAATGAGCGGGGCGCATCTGGTCGGCGCCTTCCTCGAAATGATGAGCGCCGAGCGCGGGGCCGCCGCCAATACGATCGAAGCCTATCGCCGTGATCTCAGCGATTATTCGGGCTTCGTCGCCGGCCGGGGACAGAGCCTGCTCGATTGTCCGCGCGATACCATCACCGCCTATCTCGAAAATCTCAAGCTGGAGGGGCTGTCTGCCTCCTCCAGCGCTCGCCGGCTTTCGGCCATACGACAATTGCACAAGTTTTTGTGTGCCGATGGACTGCGCGGGGATGATCCCACGCGGATCGTCGCCAGCCCCAAGCCGCGACGCGCTCTGCCCAAGGTGCTTTCGGTTGCCGAGGTCGATCGCCTGCTCACCCTGGCTGAAACCGAAGCCAATGCGCCTGCCAGCCCGGCCAAGCAATTGGCGGCGCGCCGGCTCTATTGCCTGCTCGAAATGCTCTATGCCACCGGGCTGCGCGTCAGCGAACTGGTGAGCCTCAGGCGCAATGCGGTGGTGCGCGATGCCAGTTTCATCACCGTCATCGGCAAGGGCAGCAAGGAGCGCATCGTGCCGATGAACGACCGGGCGCGCGATGCCGTACGCGCCTGGATCGAGACGCTGCCGCCGGGGCCCTGGCTGTTTCCGGCCAATGGCGAGGACGGCTATCTCGCGCGGCAGGTTTTTGCGCGTGATCTCAAGGGGCTGGCGGGGCGTGCCGGCATCAGTGCGGCGCGGGTGGCACCCCATGTGCTGCGCCACGCCTTTGCCAGCCATTTGCTGGCTGGCGGCGCCGACCTGCGCGTGGTGCAGATGCTGCTCGGCCATGCCGATATTTCCACCACGCAGATCTATACCCATGTGCTGGATGAGAAACTGCGCAATCTGGTGGAGCAACACCACCCGCTGGCGCAGGAATAGGCATTCCTTGGACAGGAAAATCCATCCATTTGGCCCCGGCGGCTTGACTCGGCATTGCGCCATCGCCACTTTCCGGCCACTTTAGCAGGCAACAGGCTGGGCTCGATTTTTCGGGGTCGCCTATAACGACCCCTGACGGGCGGGTGGGATGCAGTCTTATCTCGATTTTGAAAAGCCGGTCGCCGATCTCGAAGCCAAGATCGTCGAACTGAAATCTCTGGCGGCAACCGACCAGGCCGTTTCCATCGATGAGGAAGTCAACCGCCTCTCGGCGCGCGCTGACGAAGCCCTGGTTGAAATCTACCGCAAGCTGACCCCGTGGCAGAAGACGCAGGTGGCGCGCCACCCGCAGCGACCGCATTTTTCGGACTATGTGCAGTCCCTGATCACCGAGTGGCAGCCGTTGGCCGGTGACCGCAAGTTCGGTGAAGACGCGGCCCTGCAGGCCGGCTTTGGCCGTTTCAACGGCCAGCCGGTGGCCATTCTGGGCCAGGAAAAGGGCAATTCCACCGAGACGCGCCTCAAGCACAATTTCGGCATGGCCAATCCCGAGGGCTACCGCAAGGCGGTCCGCATCATGGATATGGCTGATCGTTTCTCCATCCCGGTGCTCTCCTTCGTCGACACTGCCGGCGCCTATCCGGGCATCGGCGCCGAGGAGCGTGGCCAGGCCGAAGCCATTGCCCGCTCGACCGAAAAGGCGCTGGAACTGGGCGTGCCCAACCTCGCCATCATCATCGGTGAGGGCGGCTCGGGCGGCGCCATCGCCATCGCCACGGCCAATCGCGTGCTGATGCTGGAAAATGCCATCTATTCGGTGATTTCGCCCGAGGCCGGCGCCTCCATCCTGTTCCGGGACGCAGCGCGCGCCCAGGACATGGCCACGGCGCAGAAGATCACCGCGCAGGACCTGCTCGGCTTCAGCGTCATTGACGGCATCATCCCCGAACCAACCGGCGGCGCGCATCGCCACCATGGCGCGGTGATGGAGTCGGCCCGCATTGCCATCGACACCTTTCTCAGGGACTTCGAAGGCAAATCGCGCCTCGAGACCCGCGAGCATCGTCGCGAGAAATTTCTCGCCATCGGCACCAGTCTCTAGTTGTCCTGGCGCGCCGGCGCAGCTCGCGCCGGCCGGCCGATGGCTAGACCGAGGGCAAATAAAAAGGCCGGCATTGCTGCCGGCCTTTTCGTTTATCGAAGAGAGGGGACTTACGCCGCTTCCTCGTCGCTTTCGGCATCCGCGGCATCGGCCTTGGTGCGCTTGGGGCTCTTGGCGAGCTGCTTTTCGATCAGCTGCACGGCCTCGGTCAGCGTCAGCTTCTTGACGGCGCTGATTTCGCGGCTCATGCGGTCCATGGCCTGTTCGAACAGCTGGCGTTCCGAATAGGACTGCTCGGGCTGTTCCTCGGAGCGATAGAGGTCGCGCACGACTTCGGAAATGGCGATGAGATCGCCCGAATTGATCTTGGCTTCATATTCCTGGGCGCGACGCGACCACATGGTGCGCTTGACACGGGCCCGACCGGTGACGGTATCGAGCGCCTTCTTGACCTCGTCCTCTTCGGCCAGCTTGCGCATGCCGACAGACTTGATCTTGGCGACGGGTACGCGCAGAGTCAGCTTGTCCTGCTCGAAGCTGATGACGAACAGCTCGAGGGTCAGGCCGGCGACTTCCTGCTCTTCGATGGCGACGATGACGCCGACGCCATGGGAGGGATAGACGACGTATTCGCCGGTCTTGTACCCGAGCCGCTGCTGTACCTTCTTGGCTACCATATTACTGGAACTCCTTGTTGACGCCCCATGGTCGGTTCCTTGCGGGAAGGACCCACCATTCCTACTCATGCCTGGCGTCCGACCCGGACGCCGATGCGCAGTCAAGCCATCTGGCCGCATCGGGATCCGCTTGCCCGATGCGCCACACAACCGTCGATGGTGTCAAAAAAATCGTGCCTTGCGGCACGGGCTGGGTGACGAGCTTAACTGCATAGAAGCCCACCATAGCACAAATTTTCAGCAGAATCAAAAGATACGAATCAGGCAGCCGAAAGCGGTCGCTGACGCGCGGCAAATTGACGAAAATCGGGCCGTGACAAGAGGCGTTTAGTCGCCTTCGCCGGGTTCTTCAGAGAAATACTTGTCGAGCTTGCCACCCTCGCCGTCGCGCTCCTTGGCCTCGGGCAGAGGATCGCGGCGTTCGGTCAGATTGGGCCAGATGGCGGCAAACTTGGTGTTGAGCGCCAGCCATTCGTCGAGACCGCTCTCGGTATCGGGCTTGATCGCCTCGGCCGGGCATTCGGGCTCGCAGACGCCACAATCGATGCACTCATCCGGGTGGATGACCAGCATGTTCTCGCCTTCGTAGAAACAGTCCACCGGGCAGACTTCCACGCAGTCGGTGTACTTGCAGGCAATGCAATTGTCGGTGACGATATAGGTCATTCTGGCAGGCAATCCCGTCCATCGCGGCCGACCCTTGGGTAGGTCAAGCCACCTGTCTCAACGGGTCCGGTGCTAAACCCTTTTTTTGCCTGCTGCAAGACCATGGCGAGGGACGGTTTGGCGCAGGATCGGCTTGGGGCGGAATGGTCTGCCAATCGGCAGGGCCAGCGCTAGCCGCGGGCGGCTGGATAATGACGAAAGACCAGATCCTCGGGGTCTTGCCCGATGGCGTCAGGGTCGAGCACCGCGCCCAGCCTGCGCGCCAGGGCAATCGAGCGCTGGTTTTCCGGATCGCAATAGCTGACGAGACTGACGAGGCCCAGGATATCAAAGGCCCAGTGGCGCATCGCTTCGGCCGCTTCAAAGGCATAGCCTTGGCCTTCAAAGCCCTCATAGAGCAGCCAGCCCAGTTCCTTTTCCGGAAAAAGCGGGCCGTGATTGATGCCGATCTGGCCGAGCACGGCGCCGTCGGCGCGGCGCTCGATCATCAGGCAGCCATGGCCGAAGAACTGCCATTGCGCGGTATCGTTGGTGAACATGCCCCAGGCGGTCTTGAGGTCGAAGGGCCCACCCATATGGACCGAACGAGGGGACATCATCAGGGCGCGATAGAGATCGAAATCGGCAGAGATCATCGGCCGAAGACGCAGACGCGTGGTCTCGAGGGTTGGAATGTCAATCATCGTCGCTATCGATGAGGCGATCTGTGTCGCGCCGTCCCTTCTTGGTCGGGCGTCCGCTGCCGGCCGGCCGTTCGGCGATGGCGGCGTCGAAGACCGACAGTTCAGGCTTGGGCGGCATGGGCGGGGAAATGTCCTCGTAGAGCCCCTGCGCTTCGCTGGCCGGACCGCGCCTGGTGCCGGGGTCGAGAATGCGCCAGACAAGGATGCGGCCATGCAGCGACATGGTCAGCACGTCGCCGGCACCGACCTTGTGGTCGGTGCGCTCGGTCTTTTCAGAGTTTACCCTTATGGCGCCGGTCTCGATGAGCTTTTGCGCCAGGGTGCGCGACTTGACGGCGCGGGAGAAGAACAGGAACCGGTCCAGACGTTCCTTGCGGAGAACGGCGCTGTCCGGCCCGCCCAAACCCTAGTCCTTCTTGTTGCGCAAGGCGGCCAAAGCCGCGAAGGGGCTGTCCGGATCAAAGACCGGCTTGCGCTCTTCACGCGGTGGGCGGCGATCGGCCCGTTCGGGGCGCTCATTGCGCTCGGGGCGGCCGCCGCGGCGCTCGTCATCGCGTGGCCGCGCATGGGCCGGCTTGCCATTGCCCTGCGGGCGCTCTTCGCCTTCCGGCCGGCGTTGCCCCTTGGAGGCGGCGGGACGGGTACGGTCGCGATTGGCGCGCTGGCGCGGCTGGCCCTCTGCCGCATCACCCTCGCGACGCTGGCGCGGCTCGTGGCGGCGCTGCTGCTCGTTGCGGCGGCCACCGGGGAACCAGACCTCGTCGAATTCCGGCTCGGCCGGCGTCGCGGCTTCGCTGGCGTCGGCCGCGGCGGGAGCCGCGTCGGCCACCGCTTCTGCCAGGGACGCTTCGACCGGCACGATGATTTCAGCGGTCTCGACGGTTTCAGTCGCCTCGCCCGTGGCCACTTCCGCAGCCTCGTTGCCGGGCTCGAGAGCGGCTGGCGCGTCGGCCAGGACCTCGGCAAGGGCCGTGGCTTCCGCAGAGGCTTTAGCGGGTACGATCGGAGCGGCAACCTTGGGGGTACGGCGCAGGCGATAGCCCAGGGAGGAGAGGATGGAGGCGAAATCTTCGCCCGAGCAGCCCAGAAGGCTGGTCATCTCGACGGTGACGCGGAAGCCGTTACCTTCGGCAGCGCCGGCCGGCAGGTCGCCCTGATAGGGGCGGGCGGCGTCGAGTGCGATCAGCGGACGGATGATGTCGGCGAGGCGCTCGAGGATATCGATGCGCACGGCGCGCTTGCCGGCCACCTTGAAGCCGGCGATCTCGTACAGGCGCGGATCGACTTCAGGATCGACCAGGAACGAGGTGCGGCCCGACAACACGATGTGCGGAATGTCGGTGACGCCGGGCTGGCGGGTGCCGCCATGCTTGAGCGCGAACAGGATCAGCGCCAGCTCGCGCGGTGCGGGCTTGAGCGAGAGCGGCAGATAGATGTGATAGGCGCCGAACTTGATGCCCAGCTTGCGCATCTTGCCGCGCACATCCTGATCGAGCGCCTTGACGTCGTCGGCGACGACAGCGCGGGGCAAGAGGCCCAGATGTTCGAACAGGCGATAGGCGATGCCGCGGGCGGGGCCATCGAGGTCGGCCGGCGCTTCCAGCGCCATGATCGGCTCGAGCACGGTATTGACGTGGTGGCGCAGCCAGAGCGACAGGCGATCCTGTACCTTTTCAAGGTCGGGTCCGGTCAGGGTCTCGTCGGCAAGGGTGATGATGCGGGGGCGATAGAGGCTGTCGCCCTCGGCCAGTTCCGCGACGACTTCCCCGCGCCAGCGCAGGCGGCCATCGGTGGCCAGCACGAATTCCTCGTTGGGGGCGCCAGCCAGGCGCTCGGCGCGATTGTGGATCTCGGGAGCAACCACCGCTTCCGCAGCGCCGCGAATGCCTCGCGCATCCATGTCGCCTTCAGAGCGCGCCAGGGTGAAGCGGAAGCCTTCAAGCGTTCCGATCAAATGGCCTTCCAGCCGTACTTCGCCTTGGCTGTTGATTTCGGGAGATACCATACGTTTGTCTTTCAGGTGGCGGAGTAGCACGCTGGTGCGCCGGTCAACGAACCGCTGGGTCAGCCGCTCGTGCAGAGCGTCGCTCAGGCGATCCTCGATATCACGGGTCTTTTCGCGCCAATAGAGAGGGTCTTCAAGCCAGTTTTTACGATTGGCGACAAAGGTCCAGGTCCGGACCTGCTTGATCCGGTTGCTGAGCGTATCAATATCGCCTTCCGCATTGTCGCAAAAGCGCACCTGCTCGGCAATCCAATCGGCGTTGACGCGGCCCTTTCGACGCAAATCGGTAAAGATGCGGGTAATGATTTCCCCGTGCGCGGCGGGCGAAATGCCCTGATAGTCCGGCAACTGGCAGCATTCCCACAGCACCCGCACGGCATCGAGCCCGCGCACCAGGCTCGCCGCTTCGTTGCGGGCGAGAAATTCGAGCGCCATCTGGTCGGTGGCGATGGGCACGCGGGTCAGGGTCCGGTCCGTGGGGGAGACATCAAGCGAATCGCGCAGCGCATCGAGCGATGAGAAATCCAGCGCGCTGTTGCGCCATTGCACCACCTTTACCGGCTCGAAGTCATGGGTTTCGAGCTGGACGACCAGTTCTTCGTCGAATCCCTCGGTGCCGCCGGTGACCCCGAAGGTGCCATTGTGCCGGTGCCGACCGGCGCGGCCGGCAATCTGGCCGATTTCGGACGGGGTCAGTGGCCGGCTCTGGCGACCGTCGAACTTGGTGTCGTCGGCAAAGGCGATGTGGTGGATATCGAGATTGAGCCCCATGCCGATGGCATCGGTGGCGACCAGGAAATCCACGTCGCCATTCTGGTAGAGTTCCACCTGGGCATTGCGGGTGCGCGGGCTGAGCGCGCCCATGACCACTGCGGCGCCGCCGCGTTCGCGCCGGATCAGCTCGGCAATGGCATAGACCTGGCGGGCGGAGAAGGCGACGATGGCGCTGCGGGCCGGCTGGCGCGAGATTTTCTTGGAGCCGGAATAGGTCAGCTGCGAAAAGCGCGGCCGGTCGATGATCTCGGCATTCGGAATGAGCTTGCGGATCACCCCGGCCATGGTCGCAGAGCCCAGGAGCAGGGTTTCCTGCAGGCCGCGAGCCTTGAGAATTCGATCGGTGAAGATATGGCCGCGATCGAAGTCGATGGCGGTCTGGATTTCATCGACCGCTACGCAGTCGACATGGATGTCCATGGGCATGGCCTCGACCGTCGCCACCCAATAGCGCGGCTTGGCCGGAACGATCCGCTCTTCCCCGGTGACCAGGGCCACAGCCTGTTCGCCGACCCGCTCGACGACGCGCGTATAGACCTCCCGGGCCAGAAGACGCAAAGGCAGGCCGATCATCCCGGTTGGATGGGCCAGCATGCGCTCGATGGCAAAATAGGTCTTGCCGGTATTGGTCGGCCCCAGAATGGCCTTGACCGAGGGGGAGGAAAAAAAGGTCATTGCGCCCAATGTAAGGGGCCGGGGCCGGGGTTGCGAGAGGCAAGAGGATTTGTCCCAAGAAAGGACAGGGATTGATACCTTTTCGCCACGAGTCTTAACGGGTGAAACCAAAGGTGAACGAAGCAGCATCGAATCGGCGCGAATCGGCAAATCCGGCTTTGTTCACCACGAGATGTGGTGGGCTCTGTCGCCCCGGTGGCACAAGCGGATGGCATGATCATGTCCTTGTGGCACAACTGGTCGCCAAAACCGTTTAGAAGGGTTTCGGTTCCGTTAATCCGGCGCAAAAACGTGTAAAGCTGAAGCAGAGGTAAATTCGCCTGGCGTCGATATTTTTCATCCCTTCATGCCCATGGGCCCGGCTTTGCTGGGATTGGCCGGCGCGCATTGAGGAAAAACTGCATTGACGTGCCAGGATGGCACAGGGCCGGCGCGGGCCCGATAACGACGCGAAAGCTGACGGCAAGAGCAAAAGGCGGCAGCCAAGAGTGTTTCGGGCCGAGTCATTGGCGCGCGTCTTGGCACTGTCACAAGGCAAATAGAATGCGGCAATTGTGGAATAGTATTCTTAAATGCCCATTGGGTGGATTGCGCACAACGCTCGGTTAACTGCTTTCTCCTAGCCTCCCCCGCGACAATGAGGAATTCGGATCGCATCCGACTTAGCAGCGCGAAGAGGGGGACAGGTTTTGGGTACGCTTTCCAAGATCATGGGCAATGTGCGCATGACCACAACCATTCTGGTTCTGGTGATGTGCTCGATCATCGGATCGATCACGGCCATGTCGGCATCGATCTACTTTAACCTGCGCGAGCGGTCGCTTGAGGATAGCCGCATCCAGCAGGAGACCAATATCGGCGTCGCGGCCACCATTCTCGAGCGGCGCATCTCCGGCTCGGTGCTGAGCTGGGGCGAAGATGGGTCGATCGGCAATTTCCAGAGCTGGGCCATTCCGCCCTTCTACGACAGCGAAGTCATCGATTCGGTCACGCGCGTCACCAAGCAGGATGCCGGCATTTTCGCGCTCGATCCGCAGACGCAGACCCTGATGGTCAAGACCACGAGCCTTGTTGGCCCCGATGGGCAGCGCGCCCTCAGCGAAACCTTGGGTCCCGATAGCCCTGCCTATGAAGGCCTGATGGCCGGCGAGCCGTTCCAGGGTGAACTCGGCATGATGGGCGAAAGCTATTTCGCCGCGCTGCAGCCGATCCAGAAGGTCAATGGCGAGGTGATGGGTGCAATCTTCGTCGGCACGCCGATGCGCAATGTCGAGGCGGCGGCCAATAGCGTTTTGGGGCTCATCGCCATTGTCGGCGGTGCCGTGATCATCGCGCTGGGTCTGGTGGGCTTTGTGGTGTCCCGCGCCATCACCCGGCCGATTCCGCGCCTGGCCTCGGCCATGGATCTATCGCCCAGGGCCAGTACGACACCGAGGTGCCCTATGCCGATATGGGCAATGAGGTGGGCGGCATGGCACGTGCTGTGGAAGTGTTCCGCCAGAATGGCGAGCGCGTGGCGCAGATGACCGAGGCGGAAGCCGCCCGCATCATTGCTGATCAGGACAATCGCAAGCGCATGATGGCCGAGCTGCAGGCCGCTTTCGGCGAAGTGGTCGATGCCGCCATTGCCGGCGATTTCGACCGGCGCGTGGAAACCGAATTCCCAGATCCAGAGCTCAACAGCCTGGCTTCGGGCGTCAATCGCCTGGTGTCCACCTTCAAGCGTGGCGTCACCGAAATGGGCCAGGTGCTGGGCGCCATGGCCCATACCGACCTGACGCAGCGCATGACCGGCGACTATGAGGGGGCCTTCGCCCGCCTCAAGGACGACACCAATGCCATGGCCGACAAGTTCACCGAGGTGGTGACCCAGTTGCGCGACACTTCGGGTGCACTCAAGACTGCCACCGGGGAAATCCTGTCCGGCGCCAATGACCTCTCCGAGCGCACCACCAAGCAGGCCGCGACCATCGAGGAAACTTCGGCGGCCATGGAACAGCTGGCATCGACCGTGCTCAAGAATGCCGAGCGCGCCCATGAGGCCAGCACCAATGCCCAGGCGGTCACCAATGCGGCCGAGCAGGGGGTGGCGGTGATGGATTCGGCCAATCAGGCGATGGAGCGGATTTCGGCCTCCTCGGGCAAGATTTCCAACATTATCGGGCTGATCGACGATATCGCTTTCCAGACCAACCTCTTGGCGCTCAATGCTTCGGTCGAGGCCGCGCGTGCCGGCGAGGCCGGCAAGGGCTTTGCGGTGGTGGCTGTGGAAGTGCGCCGCCTGGCCCAGAGTGCAGCGCAAGCGTCCTCGGAGGTCAAGGCCCTGATCGAGCAGAGTGCCGGCGAAGTCAGCAATGGCACCAAGCTGGTGGAGTCGGCGGCCGCCAAGATCGCCGGCATGCTGGTGTCCATCCGCGAGAATACCAGCGCGCTCGAGGCCATTGCTCAGGACAGCCGGGAGCAGGCCTCCTCCATCGAGGAAGTCAGTGCCGCGGTGCACCTGATGGACGAGATGACCCAGCACAATGCGGCCCTGGTGGAAGAGACCAATGCCGCCATCGAGCAGACCGAGGCTCAGGCCAACGAGCTTGACCGGATTGTGGATACGTTCAAGGTCGAGGGTGGGCGCGAAGAGGTGGTCGATTGGGCCAATGTCGCGCGCCAGCAGCGCGAACGCCAATCGCGTCCGGCCCCGCGCCCGATGAGCCAGGGCAATGCGGCGCTCGATGCCGATTGGGAAGCCTTCTGAGGCCAGTGCCCCTTTTACCGATCGCTTTGCCCCCGGGATGTCGCCATCCCGGGGTTTTGTTTTCGACCCGATATGCCCGCAAGTGCAGCAAAAGCGGCGATTTTGCCGCAGAATTGCGCAGCCATTTACCGGCAATTAAGTACGAGCTTGGTATTTATTCGGTGAAGGGAAGATCGGAACTGCCCCCGACGGGAGTGGGGACAGTCCATGCGGCCCAATCAGACAGT
Source organism: Devosia equisanguinis (assembly GCF_900631955.1). Lineage (GTDB taxonomy): Bacteria > Pseudomonadota > Alphaproteobacteria > Rhizobiales > Devosiaceae > Devosia > Devosia equisanguinis. The sequence goes on from NZ_UZWD01000025.1 coordinate 174,475, forward strand.
GATACGTCAGCCTGCCGGCCCCGGCAGACTTCGTCGGACAGGGTGCTGTTCGCCGAGGACATGACCGACATGTCTGGTGGGTCCCGGCCGGAGTGAAGGGTAACATGAATATTCGCGCCAAAGTTTTTGCCGTTGTGGGGCTGATGGGTCTGGCCTCGATCATCATTGGCGGCATGGCTGGCTATATGGTGATGGAATACAACAAGCAGACCAGCCGCCTCGAGAACCTGGCCGATCGGGCCTATCTCGGGGAACGGCTCAACCGCTATGTGACGGCGGTGGTGATGGAGTCCCGGGGCATCTATGCCGCGCCCAACACCGAAAAGGCTGCGCCTTTCGCCGAAGGTATCATGACCTATCTCGACCGCATCGATGCGCTGCTGGCCGAATGGCAGCCGCTGGTCGATGAGGGCGGCATGGAGGCCTTCAATGCCGTGGTCGCCCGCTCCGCCGAGTTCCGCGCCTTCCGCACCGAAACCGCAAGGCTGGGCCGCGATGTCGCGCCGGCCGAGGCCAATGCGCAGGGCAATAACGAAGAAAACCGCGCCAATCGCCGTGCCTATCAGGGCGAGATCGATGCGGTGGTCGAGCGTGATCTCGAGCTGTTCCACGGGGTCAAGGCCGAGATGGGCAGCTTCCAGCAGAACATGATCATGCTGCTGGTGGGCACTATTGTGCTTGGCCTGGGCGCCGGCATCGCCGTGGCCGGCTATGTCGGTACCGTACACCTCTCCCGCCCGGTCAGCCGGCTGACCCGTTCCATGGAGGCGCTGGCGCAAGGCGAACTCGAGACCGAGATCGACTATCTCGACAGCAAGGACGAGATGGGCGCCATGGCCCGCACGCTGCAGGTGTTCCAGGACAATGCCCGCACCGTCGCGGCGCTGAGCCAGGAAGAAAAATCCCGCGCCATCGCCGCTGCCGAGCGGGCGCGGATGATGGATGTGTTCCAGACCCAGTTCGACGAGGCGGTGGCCGCAGCGCTCGAAGGCGATTTCAGCCGTCGCATCACCACCGATTTTGTCGACCAGGACCTGGTCCGCATTGCCGAAAACTTCAACAGCCTCATCGACAGCGTCGATACCGGGCTGGTGGAGGCCGGCAGTGTGCTGGCCGCGCTGGCGCGCACCGATCTCACCCAGCGCATGGTGGGCGAGCATCGCGGTGCCTTCCTCGATCTCAAGACCAATATGAACGTGGTGGCCGAGACGCTGGCCGATGTGGTGACGCGGCTGCGCTCGACCTCGCGCGCCGTCAAGGTGGCCACCGGCGAAATCCTGTCCGGCGCCAATGATCTGTCGGAGCGTACGACGCGGCAGGCCGCGACCATCGAGGAGACCTCGGCTGCCATGGAGCAATTGGCCTCGACCGTGGTCGAAAACGCCAAGCGGGCGCGCGAAGCCAGTGTCATGGCCACCGAGGTGACAGCGACCGCAGAGGATGGCGGCCGGGTGATGGGCGAGGCCAATCAGGCCATGGAACGCATCACCGCGTCCTCCTCCAAGGTCTCCGACATTATCGGCATGATCGACGATATTGCCTTCCAGACCAATTTGCTGGCGCTCAACGCCTCGGTGGAAGCGGCGCGGGCCGGCGAAGCCGGCAAGGGCTTTGCCGTGGTCGCCGTCGAAGTGCGGCGCCTGGCGCAGAGCGCGGCGGAAGCCTCATCCGACGTCAAGGCGCTGATCCGCCAGTCAGCCGACGAGGTCAATGCAGGCACCAAGCTGGTGGCCGAGGCCGCCGGCAAGCTCGAAAAGATGCTCCAGGCGGCGCGCAGCAATACCAGCTTGATGGAAGGCATTGCCCGCGACAGCAATGAGCAGGCCTCGGCCATCGAGGAAGTCACCGTGGCCGTGCGGCAGATGGACGAGATGACCCAGCATAATGCGGCGCTGGTGGAACAGACCAATGCCGCCATCGAGCAGACCGAAAGCCAGGCCAATGAGCTGGATCGGATCGTCGATATCTTCCGGCTCGACACCAGCGAGGCGGCCAAGCCGGCACAGCGTGCGGCGCCTGCGCCGACGCAGCGAGCCAATGCGACACCGGCCCCGGCCCGCCGCGCCGCAGCGACCTATCTCAGCCAGGGCAATGCGGCGATCTCTGCCGATTGGAGCGAGTTCTAGGGCTCGATTTCAACTCGGCTGTAGGGAAACAAGGGGGCGCAAGTGCCCCCTTCGCAGTTTTTATCACGAATAGCATCGTGCTTTACCGCGCCTTAACGCGGCGCGTGATGACGTGATCACGGACGCAGAAGACGATGCACCCGGTTTGACCTGGGTGAGACTGAGAACGGCGTCGCCTTCCTCAGCAGGACCGTCCGGCCGTGCCGCTTCGATGGAAGCGGTCCGCCGTTCGTGGCGACAGTGACCATAGGGCACCCAGAAGGGTAGCCAGTTATGAGGCAGTAAAATGAAGTTCAGCGATCTGTCCATCCGGATGAAGCTGGTGCTGGGCGCAGGCCTGATGTTCCTCCTGGCCATGGGCGGCATCATCGCCGGCGGCCTGGCTCTGATGTACCAGACGGCCGGCAGCGAGGCCGAAGAGCGGGCGCGCACCCTTCTGGGTCAATATTCCAACCTGGCCGAAGGGGAGATGGGCAAGATCATCTCCGCCACCCGCAGCCTCACCGCTTCCATCGAGGGCGTCATCGCCACGGCCCCGGTCGATCGTGACATGCTGGGCCGGCTGGTCTCGGGCGCCATCGTGGCGCAGCCTTCGGTTATCGGCATGACCCTGGCCTTTAATTCCAACGCTCTCGATGGGCAGGACGCCAACTATATCGGCCATCCCTATTCCGACGCGACCGGCCGCTTTGTTCCCTATTTTACCAGCTCGAACGGCAAGATCGCAGTCGAGCTGCTGCAGATGGGGCCTGAAAACGGCACCGAGAGCTGGTACGACCTGCCCATGCGCGAAGATCGCACCGTGGTCACGCCGCCCTACTCCTATCCGGTGAACGGGAAGGACACGCTGCTCTCCACCGTCAGTGTCGTCGTGCACAAGGGTGGCAAGCCCGTCGGCATTCTTACTTCCGACCTGACGCTGGACGCCATTTCCGACGTCATTTCCGCGCTCAAGCCGTTCGGCGTCGGCAGCGTCATGCTGGTCAGCAACAACAATAGCTGGGTGGTCAATTCCGACCCAAGCCTGGCCGGCCAGGCGCTGGAGCCCGATATTGCCGCGGCCCTGCTCAATACCGAGCTGATGGAACGCGGCATGACCTTTCCGGACGAGAACGGGGTCAGCCAGTTCGCGGTAACGGCTCCGGTGCATTTTGCCGATACTGCGGACCAATGGACCATGATCATGACCGTGCCAACGGCAACGGTCTATGCCGGGGTCGATGCCATGCGCAACATGGCGCTGGTTGCTGCCGGCGTGTTGCTGGCCGTCATCCTGGCGCTGGTCTGGCTCGGCTCGGGCATGATTGCCAAGCCCATCCGCCGCATGACCGGGCTGATGAATGAGCTGGCCAAGGGTCGCTACGATATCGAGGTGCCCTATCAGGCGACCCGCAACGAGATCGGCGACATGGCCCGCGCGGTCGAGGTGTTCCGCGAAAATGGCCTGCGCATCAGCCAGATGACCGAGGCCGAAGCGGCGCGTATCATTTCCGATCAGCGGGCGCGCCAGGAGATGATGACCGAGCTGCAGGCGGCGTTCGGCGAGGTGGTCGATGCCGCCATTGCCGGGGATTTCTCCAAGCGCGTGCATGCCAGCTTCCCCGATGCCGAGCTCAATAGCCTTGCCGGCAGCGTCAACAGCCTCGTTGAAACCGTCGACCAGGGGATTGCCGAAACCGGCACCGTGCTCGGGGCCCTGGCCGAGACCGACCTGACCAAGCGCATGCTGGGCGACTATCGCGGTGCCTTTGCCGAGCTCAAGCATCACACCAATACGGTGGCCGAGACGCTGAGCCAGGTGGTGGGCGGGCTCAAGGAGACCTCGCGGGCGCTCAAGACCGCAACCGGGGAAATTCTCTCCGGTGCCAATGACCTGTCCGAGCGCACCACCAAGCAGGCCGCCACCATCGAGCAGACCTCGGCGGCCATGGAGCAGCTGGCCTCGACGGTGCTGCAGAATGCCGATCGGGCACGGGACGCCAATGTCAACGCCCAGACCGTCAGCCATACTGCCGAAGAGGGTGGAGCGGTGATGGCCCAGGCCACCGAGGCCATGGAGCGGATCACGGCCTCGTCTTCTAAGATCTCCAACATCATTGGCCTGATCGACGATATCGCCTTCCAGACCAATCTCTTGGCGCTCAATGCCTCGGTCGAGGCGGCGCGGGCGGGTGACGCCGGCAAGGGCTTTGCCGTGGTGGCCGTGGAGGTGCGGCGCCTGGCGCAGAGCGCCGCCAGTGCCTCCTCGGACGTGAAGGCCCTGATCGAGACCTCGTCTGGCGAAGTGGGGGCCGGCACGCGCCTCGTGGCCGAGGCCGCCGCCAAACTGGAGGCCATGCTCGATGCGGCCAAGGCCAATTCAGCCTTGATGGACGGCATTGCCCGCGACAGTCGCGAGCAGGCCTCGGCCATTGAGGAAGTCTCGGTCGCGGTGCGGCAGATGGACGAGATGACCCAGCACAATGCGGCGCTGGTGGAGCAAACCAATGCCGCTATCGAGCAGACCGAGGCGCAGGCCAGCGAACTCGACCGGATCGTCGCCGTGTTCCGCACCGACGCCAATGCGGCGCCCGCGCCCATGGCCGAGCCGCCGCGGATGACGGAAGCGCCGGCACGGCCACGGGCCGTCTCGGCCAGCGCCAAGACCAGGCAGGCCGCCAATGCCTATCTCAGCCAGGGCAATGCCGCGATCTCGGCCGACTGGAGCGAGTTCTGACGGCTTAGACGCCAAGCGGGCAATAGCTTTGACCCCCGGTGCAAACACAGTTTGTGCCGGGGTTTTTGTTTTTCTTGTATGGAGCAAAACCTGCCAAAACTATCAGATTACGTATATTTACCCACATATAACAATCTATGTTCATAATATTACTTCTCGTATTGTTTTTCATTAACTATTCGCGCGCAGCCTTGCTTGTGAGCCTGTGTCCTCCTCTTGGATGCGGCAAAATTGCGGGACGGTATCATGCGCGGCATTTCCTGGGGCGGAAAACAGCGTGACGATGCGGCCAAGGTGGCCGCCATCATGCGCAGCCAGGCCGTTATCGAGTTCGAACTCGACGGCACCATCATTACGGCAAACGACAACTTCCTCCGTGCCATGGGTTATGAGCTCGTGGCGGTGGCGGGACAGCATCACTCCATGTTCTGCCCACCCGAGGTGGTGCAGAGCACCGAATACAAGACGTTCTGGGGCGATCTGGCCAAGGGCAAGTTCTATTCGGGCGTGTTCAAGCGGCTGGCCAAGGGCGGGCGCGAGGTCTGGATCCAGGCCAGCTACAATCCGGTGCTCGACAGTGCCGGCCGGCCGGTCAAGGTCATCAAGTTCGCCACCGACGTCACCGAACAGTCCGAACGTGCGGCCGACCACGCCGCCCAGATATCGGCCATATCCCGGGTGCAGGCGGTGATCGCCTTCAATCTCGATGGCACGGTGATCGACGCCAATGACAATTTCCTCACCACGGTGGGTTATGGCCGCGAGGAGGTGGTGGGACAGCACCATTCCATGTTCTGCGACCCGGCCTATGTGCGCTCGGACGACTACAAGCGCTTCTGGGCGCAATTGCGCGCGGGCGAATTCGTCGCCGCCGAGTTTCATCGCTTCGGCAAGGGCGGTCGGGAAGTGTGGATCCAGGCCAGCTACAATCCGATTTTCGATGCATCGGGCCGGCCGATAAAGGTCATCAAATACGCGACCGATATCAGCGAGCGCAAACGCGCCGAAGGTATCATCGCCGCCTTGACCGATAGTCTGGCCCGCATGGCCAAGGGCGATTTGGGTGGGCGTATCGACACCGCCTTTACCGGGCAATACGAGCAATTGCGCCAGGCCTTCAATCGCTCGCTGGGGCAGTTGGAGGGGATCGTGGTCGATCTCCGTCAGGCCTCGCGCGCGCTGCGCACGGCGACCGGGGAAATCCTGGCCGGGGCCAACGACCTGTCCGAGCGCACCACCCGCCAGGCGGCGACCATCGAGGAAACCTCGGCGGCGGTGGAACAGGTGAGTGTTGCGGTCGCGGACAATGCCAAGCGCGCCATCTCGGCCAGCGAGCGGGCGCGGCTGCTCGCGACCAATGCCACGGAAGGCGGCACGGTCATGGGCTCGGCAACCCAGGCCATGCAGGCCATCGAGGCCTCGTCTGCCAAGATTTCCAACATTATCGGACTGATCGACGACATTGCCTTCCAGACCAATCTGCTGGCCCTCAACGCTTCGGTAGAAGCTGCGCGCGCCGGTGATGCCGGCAAGGGGTTTGCCGTGGTGGCGGTGGAGGTGCGGCGGCTGGCACAAAGCGCCGCCGGCGCGTCCTCGGAGGTCAAGGCGCTGATCGAGACCAGCGCCGGCGAAGTGCGCACCGGGGCGCAACTGGTCGGTCGGGCCGCCGAGCGGCTCGGCGATATCCTGATCGGTGCCGAGGAAAGTGCCGGGCTGATCGACGAGATTGCCAGGGCCAATGCCGCCCAGTCCGGCGCTTTGGAGGAAGTTTCGGTCGCGGTCCGGCAGATGGACGAGATGACCCAGCACAATGCGGCGCTGGTGGAACAGACCAATGCCGCGATCGAGCAGACCGAAGCCCAGGCCAGCGAGCTCGATCGCATCGTCGATGTGTTCAAGCTCGACCCCAACTCCGCTGACTCCATGGCGGTGAAAGCAAAGGTGTCATCCGGGGTCAAGATTTTGCGCGCGGCAGGGTAGCCGGACGCCCCGATAATCGGGGGATTTATGAGAAATTTACCATAACGTGGTGTTATTTCTTTCATCTGACCAAGTCCGGATTTGGGAGTCTCGATTGGAAAGACTGACACCGAAGGCAGCGAGAGAGGCGGCACATCATGGCCACGCACGCGCAAGACATTCTGCAATCCAGACTTGATTTTATCGGCCTCGACGAGGCGGCGCGGGCCAGGCTCGCCAGCGTGCAGGGCACCATCGATGCCCATCTTGAACCGGCGCTCGACCGGTTCTACAGCAAGATCGCTACGGTCCCGGCGGTCAAGCAGTTCTTCGACGGCCGCCCCCAGATGGACCGCGCCAAGTCCAAGCAGGTGGGGCATTGGCGGGCCATTGCCACCGGACAGTTCGACGACGCCTATATGCAGGCCAGCACCAAGGTCGGTCTGCGCCACGCCCAGATCGGGCTTGAACCGCGCTGGCATATCGGCGGCTATGGCGTGATCATGGAAACCCTGGTCAAGGGCCTGTTGCGGGACGTGATGGATGCCGCGCTCGAGCCAAGAGAGCGCCGCTTCGGCCGGCCGGTGGCACGCAGCAAGGCCGAGGTGCAGCCCGAGGTCGAGGCCATGTCCGAGATCTTGGTGGCAGTGCTCAAATCCATGCTGCTCGATATCGATATCGGTGTTTCCGCCTATTTCGAAAAGCTCACCGGCGATGCGCGCGACGCCGATGATGCCGCCCGGGGCCGTATCCAGCAGGCGGTGGCGGCCACTGGCGCCGTGCTCAAGGACATGGCGCAGGGCGATCTCACCGGGCGGGTAACGGCCGAGCTCGATGCCGAATTCGAACAGATCAAGGTCGATACCAATGCGGTGGCCGAGAAAATGGCCGGCATTGTCGGCCAGCTGCAGCAGACCTCCCGCTCGCTGCGCACCGCGACCGGAGAAATCCTTGCCGGGGCCAATGACCTGGCCGAGCGCACCACGCGCCAGGCGGCGACCATCGAGGAGACCTCGGCAGCGGTCGAGCAATTGAGCGCGGCGGTGGTCGAAAATGCCAGCCGGGCCTCGATGGCCAGCGGCAAGGCGCAGTCCCTTGCGCGCAGTGCCACCGATGGCGGCGCGGTGATGGAGCAGGCCAATGGCGCCATGGGCGCCATCGAAACCTCCTCGGGCAAGATCTCCAATATCATCGGTCTGATCGACGACATTGCCTTCCAGACCAACCTTCTGGCGCTCAATGCCTCGGTGGAAGCGGCGCGCGCCGGCGATGCCGGCAAGGGTTTTGCGGTGGTGGCGGTGGAAGTGCGGCGCCTGGCGCAAAGCGCTGCCAATGCCTCGGCCGAGGTCAAACAGTTGATCGAGGCCAGCGCCGCCGAGGTCAAGACCGGCAGCCAATTGGTGGCACGCGCCGCCGAAATGCTGCTCGACATCCTCTCAGGCGCCGAAGAGAGCGCGACCCTGATCGATACCATCGCCCAGGCCAATAAGAGCCAGTCCGCGGCGCTGGGCGAGGTTGCCGTGGCAGTGCGCCAGATGGACGAGATGACCCAGCACAATGCGGCGCTGGTCGAGGAGATGAATGCCTCCATCGAACAGACAGAGGCCCAGGCCGTGTCGCTGGACGGCATTGTCGAGGTGTTCCGGGTCGATGGCTCGGCCTCGGCTGCGCGGCGGGCGGGGCAGGGGATGCGGCTGGTGCGCGCTGGGTAGCGGGGTCGGACGTAGACAAACGCTTAACCCTAAGCCGATAGCACAGGACCAGGCCTTGGGGCGCCATGCCCCATGGCCAGCGTCAAACTCACTGCGATCGGCTTCTCGGTATGTCTTTTCCGGCCCAACCCAACCTGCAAACACGCCTGGATTTCGTCGGGCTCGACATGGAGGCGCGGGCAAGGCTGGCCCAGTCGCAGGCCCGGGTAGAGGCGCATCTGGAGCCGGCGCTCGATCGCTTCTATGGCCTGCTCGCCGCCGTGCCCGAGGTGGCGCGCTTCTTCGACGGCAAGGCGCAGATGAACCGCGCCCAGGGCAAGCAGATCGGCCATTGGCAGGCCATTGCCGGCGGTCAGTTCGACGACGACTATTTCCAGTCCAGCACCCGCATTGGCCTGCGGCACGCCCAGATCGGGCTCGAGCCGCGCTGGCATATCGGGGGCTATAGCCTCATCATGGAAACCCTGGTCAAGGGCCTGGTGCATGACCTGATGGCCGAGGCCCTGACCCCGCAGAAAGGCTTGTTCGGCCGCGCCGTGCCGCGCGATCCCGAAGCGGTGCTCGCCGATGCCGACGCCATGGCGGAGACGCTGGTGGTGGTGCTTAAGGCGATGATGCTCGACATCGATATCGGCGTCTCCGCCTATTTCGGCAAGCTCACCGAGGACGCGCGGGCGCTCGAAGAGGGGGCGCGCGACAAGATCCGCAAGGCGGTTAGCGCCACCGGGTCGGTGCTGCGCGACGTCGCCGCCGGCGATCTCACCAGCCGGGTGACCGCCGAGCTCGATGCCGAGTTCGACCAGATCAAGGCCGACACCAATGCGGTGGCCGAGCGGCTGGCCGATATCGTGGGCCGGCTGCAGCAGACGTCGCGGTCGCTCAAGACCGCGACCGGGGAAATCCTGGCTGGAGCCAACGATCTCTCCGAGCGCACGACACGGCAGGCCGCGACCATCGAACAGACCTCGGCGGCGATCGAGCAATTGTCCTCCGTCGTCATGGAAAATGCACGTCGCGCCCTTACCGCCAGCGAAAAGGCCAAGGTGGTGGCTCAGAGTGCCACCCAAGGCGGCGAGGTGATGAGGCAAGCCAATGACGCCATGACCGCCATCGAGACCTCATCGGCCAAGATTTCCAACATTATCGGTCTGATCGACGATATCGCCTTCCAGACCAATCTGCTGGCGCTCAACGCCTCGGTGGAAGCGGCGCGCGCCGGGGAGGCCGGCAAGGGTTTTGCCGTTGTCGCGGTGGAAGTGCGCCGCCTGGCCCAGAGTGCCGCCAATGCTTCGGCCGAGGTCAAGGCGCTGATCGATACCAGTGCTGCCGAAGTGCGCGGTGGCAGCCACAAGGTGTCGCAGGCCGCCGAAGTGCTGCTCGACATTCTGGCCGGCACTCAGGAAAGCGCGGAACTGATCGACACCATCGCCCAGGCCAATCGCAGCCAGTCCACCGCGCTGGACGAGGTGACGGTGGCGGTGCGCACCATGGATGAGATGACCCAGCATAATGCGGCGCTGGTGGAAGAGACGAATGCCGCCATCGAGCAGACCGAAGCCCAGGCCAGCGATCTCGACCGCATCATCGACGTGTTCCGCATCGGCGCGGAGGCCTATCGCCCCATGCGCCGGCTGGCGTCTTGAGCGCGTCGGGGCTACTGGTCTTGAGCGTTTCAGGAGAGCTAAAAATGGTTCGTATCGGCCTTGTTGCCCATGACGACAAGAAAGACGATCTCTGCCGCTGGGCCGAGCATCACCGCGACAAGCTCGCCTTGCACGAGCTGTGGGGTACCGGCACCACCGGCAGCCGGATCATGGCGGCCACGGGCCTCGAGGTTACCCTGCTCAAGAGTGGCCCGCTGGGCGGCGACCAGCAATTGGGCGCCATGATCTGCGAGGGACGGCTGGATGTGCTGATCTTTTTCATCGATCCGCTCTCCGCCCAGCCTCATGACGTGGATGTGAAGGCGCTGACGCGGCTGGCAACACTCTACGATGTCCCGCTTGCCAACAATAAATCGACTGCGGACGCGGTTCTGGCGGCTGTCTAACCGGCCGGTTACTGTTGACCGCTCCGTGCTCTTATGAGCAGATGCCACAAAATTGCCCGGATTAAACCGGGCGGCATGGCACTCAGGAATCCGGGACGGTTTTAGTGACCTCCGACTTGGTTATTGACGTTCGCAACGTCACAAAACGCTTTGGCGGCCTGGTGGCCGTCAATAATTGCTCCCTTGCGGTCCGACGCGGCTCCGTCACCGGCCTGATCGGGCCCAATGGTGCGGGCAAGTCGAGCCTGTTCAACATCGTCGCCGGCAATATCGTGCCCGACGACGGGCAGGTGATCTTCGACGGCACGGATGTGACGGGGATGAAGCCGCATCAGCTGTTCGGCATCGGCATGCTGCGCACGTTCCAGATCGCGCATGAATTCAGCCAGATGACGGCGCTGGAAAACCTGATGATGGTTCCAGGCGACCAGCCGGGTGAGCATCTCATCGATACCTGGTTCCGGCCGCGCCTGGTGCGCAGCCGCGAGACCGAGGTGCGCAAGAAGGCGCTCGACGTCATCGATTTTCTCAAGCTCGGCCATGTGCGCAACGAGCTGGCCGGCAATCTCTCTGGTGGCCAGAAGAAGCTGCTCGAACTCGGTCGCACCATGATGGTCGATGCCAAGGTGGTGCTGCTCGACGAGGTGGCGGCGGGCGTCAACAAGACGCTGCTCAACGATCTGGCCGCCAATATCGAGCGGATGAACCGCGAGCTGGGCTACACCTTCTTCGTCATCGAGCACGATATGGACCTGATCGGGCGGTTGTGCGATCCCGTGATCGTCATGGCGCAGGGCGAAAAGATTGCCGAGGGCCCAATGGCCGACATTCGGGCCAATCCGGCCATCGTCGAAGCCTATTTCGGCACGCCGGTGGAGGCTGCTTGATGCCCCTGATCGAATTGAAACACGTCGTGGGCGGCTATGGCGGCGCGCCCATCCTCAATGGCGTCAACATGGCCATCGACAAGAGCGATATCGGCGTCATCGTTGGCCCCAATGGTGCCGGCAAGTCGACCACGCTCAAGGCTATTTTCGGCCTGCTCAAGGTCACCGGCGGGACCATCGAATTTGGTGGCGAGAACATCGCCAATTCCCTGCCCGACAGGCTGGTGCCCAAGGGGCTTTCCTTCGTGCCGCAGGAGAAGAATGTCTTCACCTCGATGAGCGTCGAGGAAAACCTGGAAATGGGTGCATTCACCCGCACCGACGATTTCTCCGAGACCATGCAGTGGGTCTATGAAATGTTCCCGGTGCTGGCGGAAAAGCGCCGCCAGCCCGCGGGGGAACTCTCGGGCGGTCAGCGGCAGATGGTGGCCATGGGCCGCGCGCTGATGAGCCGGCCGAGCCTGCTCATGCTCGATGAACCCTCTGCCGGCCTCAGCCCGCGCTATGTCATCGAAATCTTCGAGACCATCGTGCGCGTCAACCAGGAAGGCGTCGGCATTCTCATGGTCGAGCAGAATGCCCGCCAGGCGCTGGCCTTTGCGTCCAAGGGATTTGTGCTGGCCCAGGGCCAGAACCGTTTCACCGGCACCGGGCCGGAACTGATTGCCGACCCCGAGGTCGCCAAGTCTTTCCTGGGGGGCTGAGCCATGACCGAGCTGATTTTCTTCATCAACCAGGTGGTGATCTCCGGTCTGGTCCTGGGCTGCATCTATGCGCTGGGGGCGGTCGGCATCACGCTGATCTTCGGCATTCTGCGCTTTGCGCACTTTGCCCATTCCGAGCTGATGACCTCGGGCGCTTTCTTTGCCTTTCTGTTGGCCGGCGCCTTTGCTGCCTGGGGCATTGTCACGCCGATCCCTACCGGCTTCGTCGTCCTGCCCATCGCTATGGTGTTGTCGGCGATCCTGGCGCTGGGGATCGACAAGGGCTTTTATGCACCGCTGCGCAAACGTGGCGCCAAGCCGGTGACGCTGCTGATCGCCTCGATCGGCGTGACGCTGATGATCCAGGGCCTTATCCGCCTGTTCTTCGGCGCCGGCTCCTACTCCTTTTTCGAGAACGAGCCCAAGGATGTGTTCCGCATCGACCTCAACATGCTCGGCTCGACCCGGCCGCTGGTGATCACCGAGCCGCAGGTGCTGATGATCGTGCTGACGCTGATCGCGGTTTTGGCGCTGCACTTCTTCCTCACCCGCACGCGGCTGGGCAAGGCGATGCGCGCCATGGCCGACAATGCCGATCTGGCGCAGGTGTCGGGCATCAACACGGCTCTGGTGGTGCGGGTCACCTGGATCATTGCCGGAGCGTTGGGGTGCCTGGCCGGTACGCTGCTGGCGCTCGATGTGACGCTGAAGCCGGACTTGGCCTTCAACATCATCATCCCGATCTTTGCCGCCGCCATCGTCGGTGGGCTGGGCCAGTCCTATGGCGCCATTGCCGGGGGGCTGCTCATCGGCTTTGCCGAGACGCTGGCTGTCTTCAACTGGACCATGGTTCTGCGCCCGCTCAACGCCATCCTGCCCGACTGGATGCAACTGCCCCCAACCCTGGCGCTGGTGCCGACGGAATATAAGCTCACCGTGGCTTTCGTCATCCTGGTCATCACCCTTCTGGTCCGACCGACGGGTATCTTCAAGGGAGCCTCGTCATGATCGCTCGTTCCCTCTCGCTGTTTGGCGGCCTGTTCGTACTCATCCTGGTGATCGGCTGGGTCATGGGCGCGCCCTTTACCTCGTCGCGCCTCGTCGAAGCGGCCGCCTATGCGCTCATCGCCCTCGGCCTCAATATCCAGTGGGGTTATGGCGGCCTGTTCAATTTCGGCATTATGGGCTTCCTGATGGTGGGCGGCGCTGCCGTCACCTTCATATCCTATCCGGTCAATGCAGTGTTCTGGGGCTCGGAAGGTCCCGCCATGCTGGGGCGGGCGCTGCTGGCCTTCTTTGTGGGCGCGTTGATCGTGCTCGCCGCGCGGCAGAGCCATCGCGTCGGTATCACCGGCAAATGGAAGACGGCGCTCACCGTACTCGCCTGGTTCCTGGCCTATGTGCTCTATCGCAGCCAGCTCGATCCGGCCGCGGCCTATATCGAAAGCGCCGCCGGTGGCGGCTGGGTCGGGGGGCTGGGTGCCCATCCGCTCTTGGGCTGGGTGTTCGGTGGGGTTCTGGCTGCCGGCATCGCCTATGTCATCGGCAAGATCTGCCTTGGCCTGCGCACCGATTATCTGGCCATTGCCACGATCGGTATTTCCGAGATCCTGCGCGCGCTGATCAAGAACATGGACTGGCTGACCCGCGGTACGCTCACCGTCTCGCCCATTCCATGGCCGACGCCCCTGCCACAAGCCTACCAGGCGCAGGGCCTGGACACCGCCACGGCGCTGATCGCGGCTCGCGCCGGCTATCTGGCCTTGGCTGTATTGGTGCTGGCGATTGTCGTCTGGCTGATTTCGCGCGCCTATGCCGGGCCCTGGGGCCGGATGATGCGCGCCATCCGCGACAACCACATTGCCGCCTCCTCGATGGGCAAGAATGTTACGGCCCGCCAGCTCGAGATTTTCGTCTTCGGCTCCGTGCTGATGGGCATTGGCGGCGCCATGCTGGTCAGTTTCGTGCAGATTTTCGATCCCTCCAGCTACCAGCCGATCAACCACACATTCCTCATCTGGGTGATGGTGATCGTGGGCGGCGCTGGTAATAATTGGGGTGCGATCTTCGGGGCGGTGTTGATCTGGCTGATCTGGGTCATTTCCGAACCGCTGTCCAAGGCGATCTTCGATTTTGTCAGCACCTGGTCCAGCCATGCCGGCTGGGGGGCCATTCCCGATATCGAGGCCCGCTCGGCGCAAATGCGGGTTTTTGTGCTGGGCCTGGTCATTACCATCGCCCTGCGCTTCGCGCCGAAGGGATTGATCCCGGAAGTGGTCAAGCGCGACAATTAAAGTCCAAATTTGGACATTTGACTTGCAACCATGTCTGATTTGGGCCATTTACATGTCAAGGAGACAGTGAATGGCCCAGGGGTTCAGTGACATGTATCAGGCTGGTTTTTCGGTTGCCGATGCCCTGCCCGCTCCGGCGGGGCGCTTTGAGCCTGCAACGCGCCGGCGGCTGAGCGGTCCGGCGCTGCGCAGCTTTGCCGCTATCGCTGAGCTTTGGGGGCTGAGCGAAGAGCAGCGCCGGCTGGTGCTTGGCTATCCCTCGCGCTCGACCTATCACAACTGGATGAAACAGGCGCGCATCGCAGCCGAGGTGACGCTCGACGTCGATACCTTGACCCGCCTCTCGGCCGTGTTCGGCATTCATCAGGCGCTTGGCGTGCTGTTCGCCACGCCAGAGGCGGGGGTGGAGTGGCTGAGAGGCCCGCATCAAGCGCCGGTGTTCGGCGGGCAGGCGCCACTAACCCTGGCCACCAATGGCACGCTCGATGGCTTGATGCTGGTGCGGCGGTTTCTTGATGCGGCGCGGGGTGGGCTCTATATGGCGCCCAATGCCATCGACGCCGTCTTCGCGCCCAGCAGCGACCAGGACATTGTCTGGCGGTGACGCCCCGTTCTCCGGCGCCGGTGCCGAGCCACCGGCTGATCCCGTCGCAATTTCCGCCCGTTGCGTTGTTCGAAACCGTCACCCGTCCCGAAGATCTCGAGGCGGTGATGGAATTGGCCGGCTGGACCAATGACCGGCTGGTGGCCGAGCGCCTGGCCCGGCTGCCCAGGGCCGATTGGGTGCATGGCCGGCCCAATGCCTCCATCGTGCTGGCGGCTTTTCTGCACGCTCCGCCTTCGGGTGGCCGCTTTTCCGGGCCGGATCTGGGCGCCTGGTATGCGGCGGCGCGGCTGGAAACCGCGATTGCGGAGGTGGCGCACCATCTGCGGCGCGAGGCTTTTGCCCGCGGCAAGGCCGAGGCCCGCCGTACCTATCGCGCCTATCGCGCCACGCTTGAGGGCGACTATGTCGATCTGCGCGATGGCAGCCGCCCCGAACTCATGGGCAATGCCGACTATGGTCCCAGCCAGGCTTATGGCGAGGGGCTGCGGGCCATTGGCGAGGACGGCATTCTCTATCCCAGCCTGCGCCACCGCAATGGCAGCTGCATCTGTGCTTATCGGCCCCGCCGGGTTTTGAACGTCATGCAGGCCGAGCATCTCGATATCACCGTGCGCACCGACGGTCCGCAGATATTCGTCACGCAACTGAGTGCTTGAAGGGAAAAGGCCCGGGATTGCTCCCGGACCTTTCACAGTCATGCCCATTGGAGATACCCACTGGGGTACTCCGGAAGAGTCAGATCAGTCGATCAGGCCCTTCTCGACGAAGGCGCCGCCTTCGACAGCCAGCTCGACGATGATGCCGTCGACGTCGCCAGCGGCGTCGAAATCAAGCGAACCACCGGCGCCCTCATAGTTGATGTCGGTGCCGGCCTTGATCAGCTCGACGGCCTTCTGCCATTCGCCAGGGCGGATGATTTCGCCGGGAGCGGACGAGACGTCGCGCAGCGCGGCCGACAGGCCGTCGCGGCTGGTCGAGCCGTTCTTCTCGATGGCCAGCGCCATCAGGAAGGCAGCGTCATAGGCTTGGGGAGCATAGGTGGCGTCGGCCTTGAAGGCATCGCTGGCAAAGCCGTTGTAGATGTCGACCGACTCGCCGCTCGGCGCACCGGCGCGGGTCGCGATCAGACCTTCGACGGCAGCAGCGTCGATGCCGTTGAGCAGGTCGTTGCCGACCATGCCGTCACCGCCGACATAGGTGGTGAAATTGCCCGATTCCACGGCCTGGCGCAGGATGGTGTTACCGGAGGCATTGGCATAGGCCAGGATCACCAGGTTCTGCGAAGCCACCAGATTGCCCAGCTCGGCGCGGTAGTCGGCCTTGCCTTCTTCATGGGCGAGGTTGGCTGCCACGGTGCCGCCACCGGCGGTGAAGGCAGCGCTGACGGCGTCGGCGAAGCCCTTGCCGTAGTCGTTGTTCACATAGGTGATGGCGATATCGTTGATGCCCTTGGAGAGCAGAAGGTTGGCCAGCTTGACACCCTGCAGGGCGTCCGAAGGGGTGGTGCGGTAGACGAGGTCGTTGTCGTCCAGCGTGGTCAGGGCCGGAGCCGAAGAGGCCGGCGAGATGAACACGACATTGCCCGACAGGCCCGAACCGTTAAAGGCGCCGATGGTCTCGCCGGTGCACAGGGCGCCGACAATGCCGGTGACGTTGTCGGTGTTGATCAGGCGGTCAGCGGCGGCGGCGGCAGCGGTCGCGTCGCAGGCGCCGTCGGCGGAAAGCAGCTTGAGCTCGCCGCCCAGGATGCCGCCTTGTTCGTTGACCTGCTTCACCACCAGTTCCGCACCGGCGAAAATCGGCGGGGTCAGCGATTCGATGGGGCCGGTGAAGCCACCGATGAAACCGATCGTGGCGCCGCTGTCCTGGGCCAGGGCCGGAGCCGCAATGGCCAGGGTGGAAGCTGCGACCGCCAGGGTCAGGGTTTTCTTGATTTGCAACATAGACGTCCCTCTGATGGGTTGCGCGCCCGATGGCCTTGCCAGCCTCATTCTTACGGCGCCGCAACGGCTAAAGGGGGCACGACGAGCGCCCCGCTGGGCCAGACTGTTGCATATTCTGCGATCAAAAGTCACCGGGATTTGCGCGTCAATCCGGCAAGCCGTCGCGGTTGCTTAACGGGTGCCCTTTCGGCATAGACTGGGCCCGGATTTGGTGGGGATTATGCATGATGGTTCGCCGGCTCGCAGCGCCCTTGATCGCGATCGCCATGGCGGCGGCGCCTTTCGGCACGGCCCATGCTCAGTTCACGGTGCTCGATCAGGCCCAGGACGGCGGGACCCCGCAGTCTCAATTGACGCCGCCCTCCGACAGCTCAGGTGTTGAGCCGGCGCTCCCTGCCGCAGCGGACCCGGCACCGGTCGCTGGCGCGGCGCCTGCCGGCCCCTGCGGCAGCCAGCCTTTCAGCATCGCCCGGATGAGCTGGCCGTCGGCGGCGCTGCTGGCTGAAATCCACGCCCGCATCCTCACCCAGGCCTATCAGTGCCAGGTGCGCTTTGTCTCCGGCGATCTGGGGGCCACGGCCTCGTCCATGGGCTCGACCGGGCAACCGGCCATGGCTCCGGAAATGTGGGTGACCCGCATTGCCGATGTGTGGAATGGCGCCACCGAAGCCCAATTGGTGCGCAGTGCGGCCCCGAGCTATGTCGAGACCAGCTTCGAGGGTTGGTACATGCCCACCTATGCGGCTGCAGGCCTGCCCGCGGCGCCGGCCGCAGCGCGATTGACGATGGACCTGCCGGTGCTGCAGCCAGAGGGCAAGGTGCGCTTCATCTCCTGCCCGATGGATTGGGCCTGCTCGGTGATCAATCGCAATCTGCTGGCGGCCCATGGGCTGGATGCCCTGGTCGAGATCGTCGAGCCGGCCAACCGTTTCGAGATGGACCGGCTGATCGCCGAAGCGGTCAGTCGGCGCGAGCCGTTTCTGTTCTATTACTGGCAACCCAATGCCGTGCTGGCGCAGGTTGATGTGGTGGCGCTCGACATGGGGGCCTATGACCCCGATGCCGCCAAGTGCCTTGCCGATCGGGACTGCGCCGATCCCAAGATTTCGGCCTTCCCCACCGAAATGGTGGTGATCGCGGTGGCCGAGCGGGTGTTCGCCGATATTCCGGTGGTGGCCGGCTATTTCCAGCGCGCCAGCCTGCCCCTGGCGGAGATGGATGCCATGCTGGCCCAGCTCAATGAAGCCGGTGCCACACCCGAAAGCGTTGCCGATCGGTTCATCGCCGAAAAGACGTCGATCTGGCAGGGCTGGGTGGGCAACAGCGCACCCTGAAAGCGCAGGGCCAAAAAGGTTCCGCGAATTTTTCGAAATTCTTTTGATTTGGTTTTTAGTTGTGCAGCAGCATGTCGAGTGCGGCGCTCGAGTTGCTGGGCGTTGCGTTCAGTTTAATTCGGCGTTCGAATAGTCTGTCATGCAAGAAAAGAGCGGCATGATTGTCTGTTGTTGATCAAATATTGCCAAATTTGACACACAATTCTGCCATGTTTATGGTCCGCTGCATTCCATAACAGCAGGAGTTAGCCTGATGATTTTCAAATCCGGTGGCATTGCCGCCGCGATGGCTGTTGCCTTTTTCGCGGCAACCAGCCTTCCCGCCACTGCCCAGGATGATGCCGCCCAGTGCGGTACCGATCGCACCATCGACATTGCCGAGATGACCTGGCCCTCCGCTGCTGCTCTGGCGCATATTCATGCGACGATCCTGGACAAGGGATTTGGCTGCAGCGTCGAGATCGTCACTGGCGATACCGTGCCGACCTCGTCCTCCATGCTCACCCGCGGCACGCCTGCCGTTGCGCCAGAACTCTGGACCAGTGCTATCGAAGACGCCTGGGCCAAGGGCGTCGAAGAGGGCACTGTCGTGCAGTTGGCCGACGCCATCACCGATGGTACGGTCGAGGGCTGGTTCATTCCCCAGTATACGCAGGCCGAGTATCCCGAATTGACCACCGCCGAGGCGGTGATCGCGCGTCCGGACATTTTCCCCGACCCCGAGGACAGCAGCAAGGGCCGTCTCTATTCCTGCCCGCCGGGCTGGGCCTGTGAACTCTCCACGTCCGCGCTCTACGAGGCCTATGACATGGCCGATAGCTGGAACCTGTTCTCGCCGGGTTCGGGCGGTGCGCTCGACGCATCGATTGCGCGCGCTTTCACCCGAGAAGAGCCCATCCTGTTCTACTATTGGGGTCCGACCGCAATTCTCGGAAAATATCCGGCGGTTCAGCTCGAGCAGGGTGAAACCAAGCCTGACGTCTATGCCTGCAACACCGATCCCGATTGCACGGATCCGGCCGGCGTGACCGCCTATCCATCCAGCCCCGCCGTGGTGGGTGCTGCCGCCTGGGTGCGGGACGAGGCGCCCCATGTCGCGGACTATTTCTCCAAGGTTGGCCTGACCAATGCCGAAATCAGCGAACTGCTGGTCTATGGCGACGAGAACCAGGCCGACGCTGCCGCAACGGCGGAAAACTTCCTGCGCACCAAGCAGGATGTGTGGACCAGCTGGGTCCCCGATGCCGTGGCCGAGAAGGTCCTGGCAGAGCTGGGCTGAGCCCATTGCAGTGATGAGCGGTGCGGCCGGGTTTCGACCTGGCCGCTCTGCGTTCCACCTGCCCAACGCAGCCCGTGCCCTCCCTGGGCGATGACGCCGACATTATCGGCTCATCGGCTGCAGCAATGAGAACAAACATGTTTCCTGAATTGATTGATACGCGCCCCCTGCGCCGGGCCATCGACGATGGCCTCAACTGGGTCGTGCGCAACTGGGGCGGCGAACTGGAAGCGGCGGCCTATCCGCTGCTCATGCTGCTCAACGGCATCGAGCGCCTGCTTGTCGCCACCCCATTCTGGCTGATCATGGCCATACTGGTTGGCATTGCCTGGCTGGCTACCCGCAGCTGGAAATTGCCGGCGCTGGTGCTGGTCTCGCTGCTGTTCCTCGGCATCATGGGTCTTTGGCGCGATGCCATGGCCACCATGGCCCTGATGATCTCAGCCACGCTCACCGTCATCGTTGCCTCGATCCCCATCGGGGTGTGGATGAGCCGATCGCAGCGCGTGCGCCAGATCATCACACCCATTCTCGACCTGATGCAAACCCTGCCCAGCTTCGTCTATCTGATCCCGACGGTGATGATTTTCGGTCCCGGCAAGATCCCGGCACTGCTGGCCACGATCGTCTATGCCGCGCCGCCTTTGGTCCGCCTTACCGATCTCGGCCTGCGCTCGGTCGATCCGGCGGTCATGGAGGCCAGCCGCTCCTTCGGCACCACGCCGAGCCAGCGCCTGTTCGGCGTGCAGATCCCATTGGCACTGCCCACCATTCTGGCCGGGGTCAACCAGACCACGATGATGGCGCTGGCCATGGTGGTGATCGCTTCGATGATCGGCGCTGGCGGCCTGGGTTACCAGGTGTTGCAGGGCATCGGTCGGCTCGAGGTCAGCCGCGGCCTGTTTGCCGGTCTGGGCATCGTGGTTCTCGCTATCATCTTCGACCGCATCACCCAATCTTTCGGCAAACAGCTACAGGCCAAGATCGGCCTGGCGGAGGCGCGTTGACATGAACGCCATTGATACGACCACCGACCTCGCCATTTCCATGCGTGGCGTCACCAAGATTTTCGGTGACAATCCGCAAGCGGCGCTGGAGCTGTTGCGCAGCGGCAAGTCCAAGTCGGAGGTGCAGGCTGAAACCAACCATGTGGTGGGGCTCGACAATGTCTCGCTCGATATCGCCCGCGGCCAGATTTTCGTGGTCATGGGCTTGTCGGGGTCCGGCAAGTCGACGCTGATCCGCCACGTCAACCGGCTCATCGATCCCACGGCGGGCGAAATCTTCGTCGAGGGAGGCGATGTGCTCAAGATGAGCCTGCCCGAATTGCGGACTTACCGCCGCAACACCGTGGCGATGGTGTTCCAGAAATTCGGCCTCTTGCCGCATCGTTCCGTGATCGACAACGTGGCCTATGGCCTCGAGGTCAAGGGCGTCGCCAAGGCCGAACGGTTGGAGCGCGCGGCCAAATGGATCGAGACCGTGGGGCTCTCCGGCTATGAGAACAGCCGGCCGCGGCAATTGTCGGGTGGCCAGCAGCAGCGCGTGGGCCTGGCCCGTGCCCTGGCGCTCGACACCGACATCATTCTCATGGACGAGGCCTTCTCCGCCCTCGATCCGCTGATCCGCTCGGGCATGCAGGATCAGTTGATGGAGCTGCAAAAATCGCTGGGCAAGACCATCCTGTTCATCACCCATGATTTCGACGAGGCACTCAAGATCGCCGACCGGATCGCGGTGCTCAAGGATGGTGCGGTGCAGCAAGAGGGCAAGCCCGAGGATATCGTGCTCAAGCCCGCCAATGACCACATCGAGGAGTTCGTGCGCGAGGTGAACAAGGCCCGCGCCATCCATGTGCGCTCGATCATGGAGCGGGGCGAATTCGAGCCCTGCGAATTCACCGTGCCCGAAACGGCGCGCTGCGAAGACGTGTTGCCCTATTTCGCCGAGCACCAATGGGTCGGAGTGGTGGACGAGACCGGACACCAGATTGGCCGCGTTACTGCCAAGCGGGTGATCAAGGCCCTGGCGCGCTATACGCCGGGCGCCAATGAGGGCTGATTGAAATGGGGTGCGGCGCTGTCATGCACGCGTCACGGCCAAGCGGTAGTGTCGTGCCCCAATTTTCCCCTGAATCGCATATTTATCTTTCTATATCAGCAATTTAGCATTCCTTCAGACTTGTTCGTCAATGCTGGCGCATCTGTTCCTGCCGGTAGCGTCATGAAGGTTCGTCCCGCTTTTGATCGAGTCAACGCCACCTATGCCCGCCTGCGCGGAATCGTGGGCGCCATGGCCATTGCCGTTATGGTGCTGGGGATCAGCAATATCGTCCGACCCGATCTCGATGGTGTGGCCTGGGGCATTGTGGGCCTTTCGGGACTGATCCTGGTGATGATGGCGATCACGCAGCGTCTGATGCGCCAGCGGCTGGGGGAGACCGCGCTCGCCATGGCCGATGCGCTGGCCCGCGCCAATCGCGATGCGCTGACCGGTGCCTTTACCCGCTCCTACTTCCTCGATCAGCTGTCGGGTCATGCCCAGGCCGGCGCGCTGGGCGCCATGGGTTATCTCCAGGTCGACATGGATAATCTCAAGGTCCTCAACGACAGCGTCGGCCATGGGGCGGGCGATGCGGCCCTGGTGGCGCTGGTGCGCGAGATCCGCGCGCTGATGCCCGATGCCATCATCGGGCGGCTGGGCGGCGACGAGTTTGGCGTCCTGGTGCCCGGCCATGACAACAAACCGGCTTTGTGCCGCGTCGGGCAGCGCCTGCTGCGCCAGCTCGACGAGCCGCGAAGCATTGGCGGCAGGATGACCCGGCTTTCGGCGACGATAGGCGTGGCGCTTGCACCGCTCGATACCGACGATCCCAACGAGCTGATCGCCATTGCCGACCTGGCCCTCTACAAGGGCAAGCAGGCGGGGCGGGGCAGCGTCGTGCCCTTCGATCCCGACATGCTGGGCGAGGAGCGGCATCGGCGCTTCGTCGAGCGCGAGCTGCGCGCCGCCTTGCTGATGGACGAGCTCGAACTGCACTACCAGCCAGTGGTCGGCGCCCGTGACGGCCAGGTGGTGTCGCATGAAGCATTGCTGCGCTGGCGCCATCAGGTGCGCGGCATGATCGCCCCCAATAGCTTCATACCGGTCGCCGAACAGAGCAGCCTTATCGATCGGTTGGGTGAGTGGGTCTTGCGCCAGGCCTGTCTCGATCAACCCCGTCTGGGCACGCCGGTGGGCGTCAATGTGTCCCCCGTGCAATTGCGGCGGCAGGACTTCGTCGCCCGCTTCACCTCCATTCTCGAGGACACCGCCACCAACCCGGCCCTGATCATCGTCGAAGTCACCGAAAACGCGCCGCTGGCAAAGGGCAGTGTCGAAATGGACAATCTTGCCCGGCTGCGGGCGATCGGCGTGCGGGTTGCCATCGATGATTTCGGGGCAGGGCATGCGAGCCTGCATTATCTGCGCGACTTCGTCTTCGACATCATCAAGATCGACCGCACCTATGTCGCCGACTATGCCGTCAATCCCGTCAATGCCATGGTGGTGGCCGCGGTCTGCGACATTGCCCGCAGCCTGCGCCTCGATGTGATTGCCGAGGGCGTCGAGA
Organism: Devosia equisanguinis; assembly: GCF_900631955.1. Classification (GTDB taxonomy): domain Bacteria; phylum Pseudomonadota; class Alphaproteobacteria; order Rhizobiales; family Devosiaceae; genus Devosia; species Devosia equisanguinis. Next base: position 197,699 of record NZ_UZWD01000025.1, read on the forward strand.
CCGAGGAACAGCGCCGGCAACTGGCTTCGGCCGGCTGCACCGGTCTTCAAGGCTATCTGCTTGGCCGTCCCGAACCGCTGGTCCGTCGCCACACGGCTGAGGCCGCCTGAGGTCGTAGAACGACAGTCTCATGACAGCTTTGCATTCGGGCAGTTGCGTCATGGCCAAGCGCTTGGCTATAACGGGCGCGGGAAGCCAATGGGCGGCAGGGAGTGCAGGCTTTGGATTTGAAGCGGATCAACGATCACGTCAGTGTTTCCGGGCAGATCGAGCCCGATGATCTGGCAACGCTCAAAGCCCTGGGATTTGTCGCCGTCATCAATAATCGGCCGGACGGGGAATCGCCCGAACAACCGGCAGGGACTGACATCGAGGCCGCCGCCAAGGCTGCCGGGCTTGCCTATCATGCCATTCCGCTGGGACGCGAGGGGGTCAACCCCGACCTCGTCGCCAGGACCAAGGCCGCGCTTGAGGGGAGCGATGGTCCGGTTCTGTGCTTCTGCCGGTCCGGCACCCGCTCGACCACGCTGTGGGCCTTGAGCCAGGCGGGTGAGCAATCGGCCGAGGACATCATCGCCCAGGCCGCTGAAGCCGGCTACGAAATGAGCCATCTGGCCGGGTATCTCGGCCGGAACTGACTATCTGGGAATTCGGCGTTCAGGCGGACGTCGGTCCGTTTCGTCGAGCCTTGCTGAGCCTGGCCTGATTTCAGGCCATTCGCCCCTCCTGCTCGGAATGTAAATTTATGCCCATCAAGAAGATCCTCGTCGCCAATCGCAGCGAAATCGCCATTCGCGTGTTCCGCGCCGCCAACGAGCTCGGTCTCAAGACCGTTGCGGCCTATGCCGAGGAAGACAAGCTGGCGCTGCATCGCTTCAAGGCCGACGAGGCCTATCTCATCGGCAAGGGCAAGGGCCCGGTCGAAGCCTATCTGCAGATCGACGAATATATCCGCATCGCCCGCATTTCCGGCGCCGATGCGATCCATCCCGGCTATGGCCTGCTCTCGGAAAGCCCTGAATTCGTCGATGCCTGCGAGGATGCCGGCATTATCTTCATCGGCCCGCGTGCCCAGACCATGCGCGATCTCGGCAATAAGGTCGCCGCCCGCAACATGGCGCTGGCCTCCAATGTGCCGGTGGTTCCCGCGACCGAAGCACTGCCCGACGATCCGGAAACCATCAAGAAGCTGGCGGCCGAGATCGGCTATCCGCTGATGCTCAAAGCCTCCTGGGGTGGCGGCGGTCGCGGCATGCGCCGCATCATGGACGAAAAGACGCTGCTGTCCGAGGTTTCCGAGGGCAAGCGCGAGGCCAAGGCTGCTTTCGGCAAGGACGAGATGTATCTCGAAAAGCTGATCGAGCGGGCCCGCCATGTGGAAGTGCAGCTGATCGGCGACGACCACGGCAATCTCGTGCATCTTTATGAGCGCGACTGCTCGGTGCAGCGCCGCAACCAGAAGGTGGTCGAGCGCGCGCCCGCGCCCTATCTCGATGACAAGGTGCGCAAGGACCTCACCGACGCCGCTGTGCGGCTGGGAAAGGCCGCCAATTATCGCGGCGCCGGCACCGTCGAATTCCTCATGGATGCAGACACCGACAAGTTCTACTTCATCGAAGTGAACCCGCGCATCCAGGTCGAGCACACCGTCACCGAAGAGGTGACGGGGATCGACATCGTCAAGGCGCAGATCCATCTGCTCGACGGCGCTGTGATCGGTACCCCCGAATCCGGCGTCCCGCTGCAGGAAAACATCCGCCTCAACGGCAATGCCATCCAGTGCCGCGTCACCACCGAAGACCCCGAGCAGAACTTCATTCCCGACTATGGCCGCATCACCGCCTATCGTGGTGCCACCGGCTTCGGCGTGCGTCTCGATGGCGGCACCGCCTATTCGGGTGCGGTGATCACCCGCTATTATGATCCGCTCTTGGAAAAGGTCACCTGCTGGGCCCCGAGTGCCGACGAGGCGATTGCCCGCATGCATCGCGCCCTGCGTGAATTCCGTATTCGTGGCGTGGCGACCAATCTCGCCTTCCTCGAAAACATCATCACCCATCCCGACTTCCTCGAGAATCGCTATACGACGCGCTTCATCGACACGACGCCGGACCTGTTCAACTTCAAGCCGCGCAAGGACCGGGCGACCAAGCTGCTGTCCTATATTGCCGACGTGACCGTGAACGGTCATCCCGAAGTGCGCGACCGTCCGCGTCCGCCTGCCGATGCTGCCGCCCCCATCGTGCCGGAATTCGAGCCGTTGACGATTATCGACGGCAGCCGCCAGGTGTTGGACCGCGATGGTCCGACGGGCCTCGCCAACTGGATGAAGGCACAGAGCCGCGTCCTTTTTACCGACACCACCATGCGCGACGCGCATCAGTCGCTCTTGGCGACGCGCATGCGTTCTTTCGACATTACCCGCATCGCCCAGGCCTATAGCCGCGGTCTGCCCAACCTGTTCTCGCTCGAATGCTGGGGCGGGGCGACCTTCGACGTCTCCATGCGTTTCCTCAACGAGGATCCGTGGGAGCGCCTCGCCAAGGTGCGCGAAGGCGCGCCGAATATCCTGACGCAGATGCTGCTGCGCGGCTCCAATGGCGTGGGCTACACCAATTACCCCGACAATGTGGTGCAGTTCTTCGTCAAGCAGGCGGCCAAGGGCGGCGTCGATATCTTCCGCATCTTCGACTGCCTCAACTGGGTCGAAAACATGCGCGTCTCCATCGACGCGGTCGCCGCCGAAGGCAAGGTGGCCGAAGGCGCCATCTGCTATACCGGCGATCTCTTCGATCCCGATCGCAGCAAGTACGACCTCAAATACTATGTCGGCCTGGCCAAGGAACTGGAAGTCGCTGGTGTCCATGTCCTGGGCATCAAGGACATGGCCGGGCTCTTGAAGCCTGCTGCCGCCAAGAAGCTGGTCGAGGTGCTGAAGCAGGAAGTCGGCCTGCCCATCCACCTGCACACCCACGACACCTCTGGCGCCTCCGCTGCCACGGTGCTGGCGGCGGTGGCGGCCGGGGTCGACGCCGTCGACGCGGCCATGGACGCTCTCTCCTCCACAACCAGCCAGCCGACCCTTGGCTCGCTCGTAGCGGCGCTCGAGGGCGATGCCCATGATCCCGAGCTCGACGCCAAGGCGATCCGGCAGATATCTTTCTACTGGGAAGCCGTGCGCAACCAGTATGCGGCCTTCGAGAGCAATCTCAAGGGCGGCGCTTCGGAAGTCTATCTGCACGAAATGCCAGGCGGCCAGTTCACCAATCTCAAGGAACAGGCGCGCTCGCTGGGTCTAGAAACCCGCTGGCACGAGGTCGCCCAGACCTATGCCGACGTCAACCAGATGTTCGGCGATATCGTCAAGGTGACGCCCTCTTCCAAGGTGGTCGGCGACATGGCCCTGGCCATGGTTTCGGCCGGGATCACCCGAAGCGATGTCGAAAATCCGGACAAGGACATTGCCTTCCCCGATTCGGTCGTCGGTTTCTTTGCCGGTGACTTGGGCCAGCCCCCGGGCGGCTTCCCGGAAAAACTGCAGAAGAAGGTTTTGAAGGGCAAGACCGCGCTCACCGAGCGTCCCGGTTCCTATCTCAAGCCCATTGATCTGGAAGCGGAACGCAAGAAGATCGCCGAGGAAGTCGGCCAGCCGGTCGACGATTTCCGCCTCGCTTCCTACCTCATGTATCCAAAGGTCTATTCGGATTTCGAAAAGACCCAGGATCGCTACGGCCCGACCGAAGTGCTGCCGACGCCGGTCTATTTCTACGGCCTCGAAGAAGGCGACGAGCTGCTCGTCGATATCGAAAAGGGCAAGACGCTGGTCGTGACCTATCAGGGTCGTGCCGAGACCAATGAGAAGGGCGAAGTTCGCGTCTTCTTCGACCTCAATGGCCAGCCGCGCACCATTACCGTGCCGGATCGTTTGAAGGCCGGGGAGGTCAAGGTGCGCGCCAAGGCTGCTGCCGGTGACCCCAAGCAGGTCGGCGCACCCATGCCGGGTGTGATTTCGACCCTCGCCGTCAAGGAAGGCCAGAAGGTCACCGCCGGCGACGTGCTGTGCTCGATCGAAGCCATGAAGATGGAAACCGCCATCCATGCCGAAGTCGATGGCACCGTGGCGGAACTGCTGATCAAGCCCGGCGACCAGATCGACGCCAAGGACCTGCTGGTGCGGTTGGATTGATTTCCAACCCCGTGGCCGTACAAGCCAGCGCCTAAAAGCAAAGGCCCGGAGCGATCCGGGCCTTTTCCTTATCGGTGTCAGAAGCGGCGGTTACATCCGCCGCGCATGGCCGTCGACGGTCTTGCCATACTTGCCGGCATAGGCGCGGGCCGGAACCGGCAGGCGGCTGACGATCCAGCTGACCATCAGCGGGATGAGGACGATATCGTCCACCCAGCCGAGCAGGGGAATGACATCGGGGATGATGTCGAAGGGATTGACCAGATAGAAAGCGGCAAACAGCGTCGCCGCCTTGAGATAGAGCGGGGTCTCGCGCGCCCAGAAAGCGGTCCAGAGCTGCACGACTTCCTTGCGGAAGAGAAAAATGCGGGGAAGGAGCCTGTTCATCATGCTCAATAAATGGCCCCGCGCTGCTCGCATTCAAGATCATGCCGATCACGATTTTGGCGATGACATCTTCCCGATCCGGGACAGTTTCGACCTGCGGTCGTCGGCGCCGTTAACGCAGCGATCAAAACCGGAACGAACAGAGACAGAATCGCGGCAAGGCGCGCAATCGTGCTTTGTTCACCGCCAGATATGGTGTGGCGCCGAACCCTTACCCACAAGCGCCGGACGCTGTGCCGGCAATGCGCCAAAAATTGGCGAAAACCCGTTCATCAGGGTCAACAAAGGGTAAATTTCGGACCTCGAGGCGGCTTTCCTGCCAAGCTCTTTCGGTTCCAGGCCGGCGGGGTACGGTGCCCATTAACGATTTGCCCCAGGCCTTGCGGGACCCGGGGCAGATAAAATTGGCAAAAAAGGCTTTGACCGTCCGAAATCGGGACAGCCGGATCAGGAGCTGGCGCTGACCAGCACCATGGAAAGGTCGCCGGCCGAAGTGCCGAGCAGCACGCGATAGGGGATGAAATAGCCGGTTGCGCCCAGGGGTGCGAACCAGACCAGGATGCGGCTGGTATCGGCAAGATAGGTGGTCATCTCGGACGAGGCATAGTGCCCCGAAATCGGCTGGTACTTGATTGAACACAGCACCACCGGACCCTGATAGCCGGTGCGCGGCGAGGTGGCCTCATCGGTCTTGACGAAGCTCATGGCCAGATTGAAACGCTCCACACCGGTAAAGATGTTCATGCGCCGCTCGCAGATGGACTTGTCGAGCGCACCGGCCTTGATGACGAAGGCGGAGACGAAATCACCCACCCCGGTTAGATGGCTGCGCTCCAGCGCCACCCGATCCCAGCTGTCGAGCACCGGGGGATCGACCTTGAAGGCGGAGACTGACTTGTTGGCAAAGCTGACGGTGACGTCGAAAGTTTCGCCATTGGCCTTGGTCTGGAGATCGAAACTATCGGCAACCAGGCTATTGCCGGCCGAATTGCCGCTGGCGCTGGCCTTGGCGGTGCCGCTGGCCACCAGTGTTCCGAGGCCGGCGACATTGGCATTCACATCGAGATCGTAGCGACGCCCGGTGTCGTTGAGATCGACCTGCATGCGCGCCACATTGATGCCGCCCAGCGTCAGGACATAATTGGCGCTGGCCTTGGTCTGGGCCAGTGCGGGATGGGCCAGGCCGAGAAAGGCGATGGCGGTAGCAAGGGTGGATCGGATCAAGGCAATCTGCTCATATGCTATACACCCACCGGTGACGCTTCCGGGCGGGGCGAATCAGACAATCGGCTCCACGGTGCCGACAGCAAAAGGCGCTGGCAAGGCGCTCTCGGGCCTTTGAGGCCGCATTTGCTTGACGGCAAGGGCCTAAGGCTCTAAAGACCGCCCCATTCAACACAACCGAGGCCCGTTGCGGGATCGCCCGCCACGCAGGACCTTTACACAAACAGGATATATTCACATGGCACGTCGCTGCGAACTGACCGGCAAGGGCGTTATGGTGGGCAACAATGTTTCCCACGCTCTCAACCGTACCCGTCGTCGTTTCCTCCCGAACCTCGTCAACGTCACCCTGCTGTCCGACGCGCTGAACCGTCCGGTCAAGCTGCGCATCTCTGCCGCTGCCCTGCGCTCGGTCGAGCATCGCGGTGGCCTCGATGCATTCCTGATCAAGCAGGACGACGCCGATCTGAGCCCCCTGGCTCTGGGCATCAAGAAGGAAGTGCGCGCCGCCCTCGCCGGCTGAGCCTTTCCGGATTAAAGTTTTTGGCCGCGTGGCGCCCCGGTGCCGCGCGGCCTTTGTTTTTTGAAGGGGTGCTTCGTGCCCCGACATCATCCGCGCCGGTCTTTTGCCGGAACGCGGCTCATAGAAGGTACAGTCTGATGCTGTCTCGTTTCCTCGCGGCCGTGGTCGCCATGGTGGCCATTGTCGCCGCTTCCAATTTTCTCGTGCAGTTTCCGGTCGATGTGACCCTGGGCAGCGTGCATGTGGGCGAAATCCTCACCTGGGGCGCCTTTACCTATCCGGTCGCTTTCCTTGTCACCGACCTCTCCAACCGCACCTTTGGTCCAGCCAAGGCCCGTCTGGTCGTGGTCGCCGGCTTTGTCGTCGCCGTGCTACTGTCGATCTGGCTGGCCACTCCGCGCATCGCCATCGCCTCCGGCACGGCCTTCCTCGTCGCGCAATTGCTCGATGTGTCGATCTTCCATCGCCTGCGCCACGGCGCCTGGTGGCATGCGCCGATGTTTTCCTCGCTGGTGAGTTCGGCGCTTGATACCGCCATCTTCTTCACCCTCGCCATGGCCCCGGCCTTTGCCGGCATCGACACATTCTTCGGGATGGAAGATTCCTCTCTGCCGTTCCCGGCGCAGCTTTTGGGTGTGGGCCCCGAAGTCGAGCTCTGGCAGTCCCTGGCGCTGGGCGATTTCCTGGTCAAGCTGGTGCTCGCCGTGGTGATGCTGGCGCCCTACAAGACCATTCGCGACCTGCTATTGCCGCATCTGCCGGCCAGCGCGCGCTGAGAACGTCCGATACAAGGCGGCATCAGCGCTGCCTTGTGTCTAGGACTTGTCGCCGAGCATCTGGGTCATGCTGACCTTGGCGCTGCCGGGCCGCAGCGGCTTCTGCTGGCTTTCATGCGGCACCCAGCCGGCGATCCAGACGATCTCCAGCGTGGCGCGAATACGCCCATCGGCATCGGCGTCCTTCTGGGCATAGGCCTCCGCCGCCGCCGCGAGCAAAGTGCGGGTGGCAAAGCGCCGTGGCCGGTCGACCAGCGGATTGGCGGCGCCCAGCGCCTTGAGTTCGGCCATCAGCGCAAACGGGGTGCCATAGCGCACCACATGGGTTTCGACATCGGCCACCGGCAAGGCAAAGCCGGCACGCTGCAGCAAAGCCCCGGCGTCGCGTACCTGCACCATGGGCGCGATGCGGGCGGAGGCGCCGCCCGATATGGCGAGGTCGGCACTCAGGAAGGCCTCGCGCAGTTCGGTGAGGCTTTCGCCGCCGATAAAGGCGGCCATCAACAGCCCATCAGGCGCCAGTTGCGCCCGCAGCCGCGCCAGATGGCCGGGCACATCGTCCACCGCCTGCAGGTGCAGCAGTGAGATGATGAGATCGTGCGGCCCCTCAGGCACATCCGGAAATTCGGTACCGGAAAAGGCCTCGACCACGCTTAGGTTGACCGGCCCACTGCCGGTATGGAGCGTTTTCGGCAGGCGATCGGCATCCGGCCCGATCAGCACTGCGCGCGAAAAGGCGCGCATATGCGCACCCAACCGGTCGGCCAGATCGTCGAGCACGAGGTCGAGCACGAAATTGTCGCTGGCCGGGCGGCGCTGGAGATTGCGGGCGATCTGGGCGGGGTCGAACAGGCGGGGCAGCTGGGACATGGTTGGGCTTTCGCCGGGGCTGGCCAAAGGGGCTGGACGTGGCAATATGGTGCTTATGGAGAGCGGGGCGCGCGAAGTCAAAGCCGGGTTTGGAGCTGCAGCGCTGGGTGCGGGCCTCGCCCGGCTTGGCACCATGGTTCTCGACCAGCTCTACCCGCCCTGCTGTGCCGGTTGCGGCGTGCCGCTGATGGGCGATGATGGGCTCTGCGCCCGCTGCTTTGTTGCCCTGCGCCCGATCACCGCGCCCTATTGTCCGGTGCTGGGCCTGCCCTTCGAGGTCGATCTTGGTGCGGAGGCGCGTTCGGCTGAAGCGCTGGCCGACCCGCCACCCTTCGAGCGGGCCCGGGCTGCCGTGCAATATGGCGAGGTGGCCGGCACGCTGGTCAGCCGGCTCAAATATGGCGACCGTCCCGAACTGGCGCGGCTTTGCGCCAGGTTGATGGTCGGGGCAGGCGCCGATTTCTGGGCCGACAAGCCAGTGCTGGTGCCGGTGCCGCTGCATGCCAGCCGGCTGCGCTTTCGCCGCTACAACCAGTCCATGCTTCTCGCGCGCGAGATCGCCCATTTGGTGGGCCTGAGGGTCGATCCGCATCTGGTGCGCCGCAAGCGCCGGACCCGACAGCAGGTCGGCCTTTCCGAAGACGGCCGGGCGCGCAATGTGCAGGGGGCGTTCGAAGCCCATCCCCAGCTGCTGGAACGGTTGCGCGGAAGCCGGGTTGTGCTGGTCGACGATGTCTATACCACCGGCGCGACGGTCAAGGCGGCGACGCGCGCCTTGCGCAAAGCCGGCGTCACGCAAGTCGATGTGCTTACCTTTGCCCGCGTTGTCATCGGGCAGGATGTGACCATATAAGACCACAGAGAACCAATGGCGGAGCCCGAAATGGCCAAGGTCGAAATCTACACTACCCCAACCTGCCCCTATTGCCACGCCGCCAAGGCGCTGCTGGCGGACAAGGGCGTCGACTATACCGAAATCACCGTACTCGATCCGGCCCTGCGCGAGGCGATGACAGCGCGCGCCAATGGCCGCCGCACCGTGCCGCAGATCTTTATCGGCACCACCCATGTGGGCGGTTATGACGACATGGCTGCGCTCGATCGTCAGGGCGGCCTCGACCCCTTGCTGGCCCAGTAGGCATCATGAAGATCGCCGCCATCCAGATGCAGTCCGGTCTTGATCCGGACGCCAATCTTGCTGCGCTCGTGCCGCTTCTCGCAGAAGCCAAGGGGCAGGGGGCAGACTATGCGCTGACCCCCGAGGTGACGCTGATCTTCCCGGAAAACCGCGAGCAGCTGCGCGCGGTGGCGGCCCCCTTCGAGAACCATCCGCAATTGGCAGCGGTGGGGCGGCTCGCCAAAGAGCACGCCATGTTCGTCCAGATCGGCTCGCTGCCCATTCCGCTCGAGGACGGGCGCTTCGCCAATCGCTCGGTCTTGTTCGGCCCGGATGGCACGCAGCGCGCCACCTATGACAAGATCCACCTTTTCGATGCCGATATTGCCGGGCTCAATGCCTATCGCGAAAGCGCCACCTATAGGGGTGGCGAACAGGCGGTAACAGCGCCGGTCGGCGACATGGTGCTGGGCTTTTCCATTTGCTATGACATGCGCTTTCCGCGCCTTTACAACAGCCTTGCCAATGCTGGCGCCAATCTCATCGCCGTGCCGGCGGCCTTCACCGTGCCCACGGGCCAGGCGCATTGGCACGTGCTGCTCCGCGCCCGTGCCATCGAAACCGGCTCCTATGTCATCGCTGCCGCCCAAGGCGGCCAGCATGAGAATGGCCGCGCCACCTATGGCCATTCGCTTATTGTCGATCCCTGGGGCAGGATCATCGCCGAGCTCGATCACGATCGACCCGGTGTGCTGGTCGCCGAGATCGATCCGGCGGCGGTCACTGAAGCGCGCGGCCGCGTGCCGGCCCTGGCCAATGCGCGGGATTTTTCGCCCCCGGGTTTGCAGAGCTGAGCTGCGGACCTATATGCTGAACCGATTGGCGCGGTCCTGCGCCGCAAAAGAACGACGAGAGCCGTGATCCAGTATTCGCTTCAGTGCTCGAAGGGACATCGCTTCGACGCCTTGTTCAAGAGCGCCGCTGCCTTTGACGAACAGCAGGCCCGCGGCCTGGTCGAATGCGCCGTGTGCGGCGCGAGCCCGGTCGAAAAGGCACTGATGGCCCCGGCCATTGCTCGCAGCGATTCTGAGCGGGTGCCGCTCTCGGCTGCCCATCCCGATTTCGTCCGCTTCCGCGAAATGCTGCGCGATTATCGCAAGAAGGTGATGACCGAGGCCGATTATGTCGGCGATCGCTTTGCCGAGGAAGCGCGCAAGATGCATTTCGACGAGGTCGAGGCCCGCGGCATCTATGGCGAGGCGACGCGCGAGGAGGTGGTGAGCCTGCTCGAAGAGGGCATCGACTTCCTGCCCCTGCCCGATATGGGCGAAGACAACTGAATTCTTCCGTTCAAGGAGACTGATATGGCCAAGCTCGACGCATCCCTGTCGGGGACGTTTTCCATTGGCGGCGACCTCACGGTCAATCGCCTCGGCTTTGGCGCGATGCGCCTCACCGGTGATGGCATCTGGGGTCCGCCCAAGGATCGCGACGAAGCCATTCGCGTGCTCAAGCGCCTGCCCGAAATCGGGGTCGACTTCATCGACACCGCCGAAAGCTATGGCCCCTATGTCAGCGAAGAGCTGATAGGCGAGGCGCTCGCCCCCTATGACAAGGGCACCATCATTGCCACCAAGAGCGGGCTGACCCGCAGCGGTCCCAATCAATGGCCACCGCTGGGGCGTCCGGAATTCCTGCGCCAGGGTGTCATGACCAGCCTGCGCCGGCTCAAGCTCGAGCGCCTCGATCTCTGGCAATTGCACCGCATCGACGCCAAGACGCCGCGTGCCGAGCAGTTCGAGGTCATTGCCGCAATGCAGAAAGAAGGCCTGATCCGCCATGCCGGGCTTTCCGAGGTCAGCGTCGCCGACATCGAGGAGGCCAGCAAATATTTCAAGGTCACCACGGTGCAGAACCTCTACAATTTCGCCAATCGCAAGAGCGAAGCGGTGCTGGACTATTGCGAAAAGCACGGCATCGGCTTCATCCCGTGGTTCCCGCTGGCCGGCGGTGATCTGGTGGAGGGTCATGAAAAGGCCCGCGCCGTCATGGAAAAGCATGGCGCCAGCGGCAGCCAGATTGCGCTCGCCTGGCTGCTCAAGCGCTCCCCCGTCATGCTGCCCATTCCCGGCACCAGCAAGGTCAAGCATCTCGAGGACAATTTGGCCGCTGCCGCCATCGATCTCAGCGACGAGGACTTCGCCGCACTTGATGCCATCGGCCGCGCCTGACGCATAAATTTGGCCGCAGCAAATCCGCTGGCGCGCGCGGGCCGTATAGGCTCCAATAGCGTCAAAAGGCTGGTGTGCTGTGGCCACTCCCGAAAAATCCTCCCGTCCCGTCCTCAAGCGGCGCAAGCGTCGTTGGGGATGGCTGGTGCTCGCGCTGCTGCTGGTCGGCGGCGGGGGCACCTATGCCTGGTTCGAACGCCCCTGGGAGGCCAAGGCCAACCTGGTGGCTGCCGAAACCGTGACAGCGGGGCCAGTGTCGCAGGTTCTCGCGGTCAATGGGCGCATCGCCGCCCGCACCTCGGTCACGGTGCGCGCCGCGGTCTCCTCGCAGGCGGTGCTGATCGGTGCTGCCGAAGGCGATGAGGTTTCGGCGGGGCAGGTGCTGGTCGAACTCGATACGGCTCTCGTGCAGGCGCAGTGGCAGCAGGCCAAGGCGGCGCTCGAGGCCCAGCAGGTCAAGCAGAGCCAGGCCGCCGCCACCGCCGAGCGCACCCGGGCCCTGGGCGACAATACCACCCGTTCCAGCCTGCAGGATGCCGAGCTGGCGCTGGCTGCCGCCGCCAATGAGACCGCGCGCCTGCAGGCCGCTCTGGATCAGGTGGAGCAGCAGCGCGCCCAATACACGATCACCGCGCCGATCTCGGGCGTGGTTCTGTCGCGCGGTGTCGACCAGGGGCAATTGGTCGATCCGCAGACCCAGCTTTTCGTCGTCGCCGATACCAGTGACCTCGTGGTCGAAACCGATGTCGACGAGCTCTATTCCTCCCGCGTCACCAGCGGCCTCAAGGCGCTGCTGAAGCCGGTCGGTGCCACCGTCGCCCAACATGGCACAGTGGTGTTCGCTGCCCCCACCGTGGATGCGTCCACCGGCGGTCGCGCCATCAAGATCGCCTTTGACGACAAGGTGTCCCTCCCGGTGGGGCTGACTGTCAACGCCAATGTCATCGTCGAGGAAGTGCCCGACGCGCTGTCCATCCCGCGCGGCGCCATCGTGACCGAGGGCACGCAGAGCCATGTCCTGGTAATCGAAAACGGCATTGCCACGACACGGCAGATAGATTTCGACGACTGGCCGGCCGAGCGTGTCATCGTCACGTCCGGCCTCAAGGCCGGTGACGTGGTCATTCTCGATCCCAGCGCCGTCGAGGCGGGCGACATGGCGGCGGCGGAGTAGGGCGGTGATCTACGGCTTCAAGATCGCCTGGCGCTATCTCACCTCCAACAAGGCGCAAACGGGCCTGCTTATTGCCGGAGTGGCGGTGGGCGTCTTCGTCTTCATCTTCATGAGCGCGCTGATCGGCGGGCTGGCCAGCTATCTGGTGCAGCGCACCGTCGGCGATATTTCCCACGTCACCATTGAGGCGCCGAGCCGCGAGGCGGGCCTGTTGCTGCCCGAGGCCGATGCGCTGCTGGTGCAGCAGCGGGCGAGCGGGCAACGCGAGACGCTGCGCACCGCCGAAGCCTTCCTCCCCTCCATTGAGGCCATGGCCGGGGTCAAGGCCGTGTCGCCGCAGATCGTGGGCAATGGCTTCGTCATTCGCGGCCATTCCCGTGCCCCGGTCGGCGTCACCGGCGTCGAGGCCGACAAGGTGTCCGCCATTGCCGATCTGGGCAAGCGCATCGTGGCCGGCGATACCGTGCTCACCAATTCCACCGTCATCATCGGCAAGACGCTGGCCGATGATCTCGGCATCGGCGTCGGCCAGGTCATTCGGCTGCAATCGGATCGCAATGTCGAGCGGCCCCTGGTGGTCACCGGCATTTTCTCGATCGGCCTTGATGCCCTCGATGCCCGCGCTGCCTTTGTCAGCACCGCGACCGCGCGAACCCTGTTCGAATTGCCGCAGGGGCTGAGCCGCGTCGAAATCAAGCTCGACGATCTCAACCGCGCCGCCGAGTTTGCCCGTCGCATCGCCGCCGATACCGGGCTCAAGGCGACACCCTGGACCGAGGGCAATGCGCAATTGCTCGATGGGCTGAGGGCCCAGGCCAGTTCGGGCAATCTCATCAAGGCCTTTGCGCTTATTACCATCGTCATTGGCGTGGCCTCGGCGCTGCTGCTGTCCACCTATCGACGCCGGCCCGAGATCGGCATCATGCGCGCCTTCGGGGCCAGCCGCGGTTTCGTGGTGCTGGTCTTCGTGGTGCAGGGCGCCTTGATCGGCATTCTGGGTGGGCTGATCGGCGCGGGGCTGGGCTATCTCGCCCTTTCGCCCTTCCCGGTGCCGGAAAATGCCCAGCCCGGCGGCTTGCCTGTCGATGTGCGACAGGGCGCCTATGGCCTTGCCATCGCGCTCACCGCCATTGGCGCCATCCTCGCCTCAATCCTGCCTGCCCGAGCGGCGGCGCGGGTGGACCCGGTTTCGGTGATCGGCCAATGAGTGCGCTCGTTACCGTGCGCGATCTGGTCAAGACCTATGGCGAGGGCGAGGCGGAAACGCGCGTGCTCAAGGGCCTGGACATGGAATTGGCCGAGGGCGATCTGGCCGCGCTTCTTGGTCCCTCCGGCTCGGGCAAGTCCACCCTCCTCACCATTTTGGGCACGCTGATGCAGCCGACGAGCGGGCAGCACATCATGCTGGGCGAGGACCTGACCCGGGCGCGGGATGCGGCGCTGACCGAGTTCCGCAATCGCCATATCGGCTTCGTATTCCAGTTCCACCATCTGCTGCCCGATTTCACTGCGCTCGAAAACGTCATCTTCCCCACCGCCATTGCCGAGGGGCGGGAAACCGCCGGTGCGCGGCGGCGGGGCGAGCAATTGCTGGATCGCGTGGGTCTCGCCCATCGCATGGATTTTCGTGCCACCGCCCTGTCGGGTGGTCAGAAGCAGCGCGTGGCCATCGCAAGGGCCCTGATGAACCAGCCCGAACTGGTCGTGGCAGACGAGCCTACCGGCAATCTCGATCGCGAATCGGCCGAGCAGGTCATGGGCCTGATCGCTGAGATCAATGAACAGGAAAAGACCACCTTCCTCATCTCCACCCATGACGAAAAGATCGCTGCCGCCTGCAAAAGGCAGATCAAGGTGGTCGACGGCAAGACCGTCTCGGATTGATGGCAATGTTGGGGGGATTAGGGTCGGTTCGATAGGGAGGGTGGAATCCCCGCTATCGAACCTGACCAGTTCAGCTGTCTTGGCAGACCGCTGAGTGGCTAGTCGGGGTGTTAGCACCGGCCGGGGGGCTTGTCACGACAATTTCATGACGCCGGCGGCGCTGGGCCGAAAACCACAGCCGCGATAGAAGGCGTCGAGATGCGGCTCGCAATCGACATGCAGCCATTCGGCGCCGCGCTCGCGCGCGAGGAGGGCGGCCTGCCGCACCAGTTCGGTCGCAATGCCACGGCGCTGGAAGTCGGGGTCGGTACAGGTGTCGAGGATGAAGGCGTGCACGCCGCCATCCCAGGCAATGTTGACGAAGCCGACCAATTGCTTGCCGTGATAACACCCGACATGGCCAAGGCTTCGCGCCAGGACCGGCTGATAGGATCGCCCCAGCGGCGCGGTCCAGGCGCGCCGCCAGAGGCTGTCGAGTTCCTGATCGGATGGATGCGGGTCGATCCGATAGACGATCACGTCTGGGATCAGTCCATCATCTTGTTGATGGCGTCGACGTCGCGCACGGCACCCTTGGATGCGGACGTCACGAAGGCGGCATAGGCCTTGAGCGCGGTGGTCACCTTGCGCTTGCGCGGCTGGGCCGGCTTCCAGCCGATCCTGTCCTGCTCGGCGCGGCGCGCTGCCAGTTCGGCATCGGTCACCAGCACGTTGACGGTGCGGTTGGGGATGTCGATTTCGATGATGTCGCCTTCGCGCACCAGCCCGATGGCGCCGCCTTCGGCCGCTTCGGGCGAAGCATGGCCGATGGAGAGGCCCGACGTACCACCCGAGAAGCGGCCATCGGTCAGCAGCGCACAGGCTTTGCCGAGGCCCTTGGATTTCAGGTAACTCGTCGGATAGAGCATTTCCTGCATGCCGGGGCCGCCGCGCGGACCTTCATAGCGGATGACGATGACGTCGCCTTCCTTGATCTCGTTGCTGAGAATGGCCTTGACGGTGGAGTCCTGGCTTTCAAACACGCGGGCCGGGCCGGTGAATTTCAGGATCGAATCGTCGACGCCCGCCGTCTTCACGATACAGCCATCGAGCGCGATATTACCCTTGAGCACGGCGAGCCCGCCGTCCTTGGAAAACGGGTTATCGGCCGAGCGGATGGCGCCATTGGTGCGGTCGGTGTCCAGCTCCGCCCAGCGATTGGACTGGGAGAAAGCCTGCGTTGTGCGCACGCCGCCGGGAGCGGCCATGTAGAAATTGCGCACGCTTTCCGAATTGGTGCGGGAAATATCCCACTTGTCGATGGCGTCGCCCATGGTCGTGGCATGGACAGTGGGTTCCTTGCGATTGATCAGCCCGGCGCGATCAAGCTGGCCGAGAATGGCAAAGATGCCGCCGGCACGGTGCACGTCTTCCATGTGCACGTCGTTCTTGGCCGGAGCGACCTTGGACAGCACCGGGACGCGACGGCTCAGCGCATCGATATCGTCCATGGTGAAATCGACGCCGCCCTCATGCGCGGCGGCCAGAATGTGCAGCACGGTATTGGTCGAGCCGCCCATGGCGATGTCGAGCGCCATGGCGTTCTCGAAAGCCTGCTTGGTGGCGATGGAGCGCGGCAAAACGCTCTCGTCTTCCTGTTCGTAATAGCGGCGCGCCAGATCGACGATCAGGTGCCCGGCCTCCTGGAACAGGCGCTTGCGATCGGAGTGGGTGGCCAGCGTCGAGCCATTGCCCGGCAGGCTGAGGCCCAGCGCTTCGGTGAGGCAGTTCATCGAATTGGCGGTGAACATGCCCGAGCAGGAGCCACAGGTGGGGCAGGCATTTTCCTCGACGGCCTGCACCTCCTCGTCGGTATAATGATCATCGGCGGCCATCACCATGGCATCGACCAAGTCGAGCGCCTGCAGCTTGCCCTTGACGATAGCCTTGCCGGCTTCCATCGGCCCGCCGGAGACGAAGACCACGGGAATATTGAGGCGCATGGCGGCATTGAGCATGCCGGGAGTGATCTTGTCGCAATTGGAGATGCAAACCATGGCGTCGGCGCAGTGCGCATTGACCATATATTCCACCGAGTCCGCGATGATGTCGCGGCTGGGCAGGGAATAGAGCATGCCGTCATGGCCCATGGCGATGCCGTCATCGACCGCAATGGTGTTGAATTCCTTGGCGACGCCGCCGGCCGCTTCAATCTCGCGGGCAACGAGCTGGCCGAGATCTTTCAGGTGCACATGGCCAGGCACGAACTGGGTGAAACTATTCACCACGGCGATGATCGGCTTGCCGAAATCCTCGTTCTTCATGCCCGTGGCGCGCCACAATCCGCGCGCGCCGGCCATGTTGCGGCCATGGGTGGTGGTGCGTGAACGATAGGCGGGCATGGCGAAGTCCTCGAAAGCTGCCGGTGGGGCCGGTTCTATAATGGCCCTGTTTAGACCCATTCCAGCCCGGCGGCAAGAATTTTCCGTACCGTACCGTACGGTACGGTTGTACGGTTCCGAGCGCCCAGCCAAGTTGCGCAGATGCGGTCTGCCTGCACCGAAGCGCCCTCGGGCTCGACCCGGGGCCACACACCCCTGCCTCGATCCCCGCACGTTTGAAATGATCCAGACGTCATGCCTCCGCCCCCCTCCACAGAATGAAACCTGGTGGTTCGGAGGAATTGGTCGCCTGTCTCAAATCAAGCCTGAGGCTACCGAGGGTTCAGCCGCTTTCAAAAACTTATCCACCCTCCCCAACTGCCGGACCATACTCGCAGCATTCCCGCACATGCTGCGCGGTCGCGACGAACGGTCGGTGCGGGAATGGCGGATGATCATGGGGTCGCCCACGGTCCTTCGGCGGTTGGATGATCCGGGACCGATTCGAGCGCCCGGTCCGGGAGCAAGGCTCCAGCGTTTGGCACGCGCTTAAGCCACGGACGGTCCACCCCGAAGAGTCTCCGTCAGTGATGGGGCGAGGTTTTCCTCACCATCTATTTTTCGCCGGACGACCGGCATCGAGGCGAAGCTCGCCCCATCCCGCAGTACCCGCAGGCGCCAGGCGCCGTGCGGAGATTTCGCTTGCGCAGGACACTATGCAGGCTCGCCTCACTAGAATTTATAGCGCACGCCCAGCGTCGCCGCATTGGACCCATCGATATGAGCAATCGAGCCAAAACCGCCCGAGCGGTGCTGGATGCGCGCAAAGGCCTCCAGTTGCGGATGTTCGACATGCGAAACGGCGATTTCCGGGCCGAGATAGTATAGGATCGGCACGCCGCGATTGATGCTTTGCGCGCGTTCGGTCTCGATGCCGATCGTGTCGGTCACCACAGAAAATCCTGCCGTCAGCGACGGGGTGATGCGGATGTCGCCCAGTTGGAACATGTCGAAACGGGCCACGCCGCCGGCCCAAAGCTCGGCCGAGGTCCGGTCGCCAGCGCGAAGGCCCAGGCCGGCTTCGACGCCGAACTTGAAGCCGGCATCATTGGCATAGATGAAATGCTGGTAGCCCACGCCTGCAAAGAAGTTGGATTCATAGTGATCCTGCCAGAACAGGAAGGAATCGCCAAAATAGCCGGTCGTGAAGGGACCGCCCATGACGAAGACATTGCTCTCGGAAAACGGCTCGGTCCCCTGGGATTGGGCCAGGGCAGGCGAGGCAAAAAGCGCTGCCGCCCCGAACGCCAGCAGCGCGCAGGCAGTCGATTTCATGTTCAATCACTCGATTTGTTTCCAGGGCTAATGCCCCGAAACGTCTCAAGGTTCAGCCCAGGGCGATCACAATTGCGTCCGCCGGCGCACCGACAAAAAGGTGAAGGAACACTCCTCTGCTCCTGCCGTTCTGCCTCTATAGAAACGAGGAGAACCCAAATGCACGCTATTCCCGAGAACATTCGCGAAGGCATGAAGGTCTATGACAGCGCCATGCATGCCATTGGTACGGTTGAAAGTTTCCGTGCCACTGACGAGGCGCCGGACCATCCGGATGTCGACGCTGCCGGCGTCAGCCCGGTGCTCGAAGAAAACCCGCGCACCCTGCCCAATCTCATCGCCGATGTCTTTCGTCCCGATGACGAGCTGCCCACCGAGATGAAGGAACGGGCCCTGCGCGAAGGTTTCGTCGTGCTGGACGCGGACGGCTTCCTGGCCTCCGACCGCTATATCTTTCCCGAGCATATCGACCGCGTCGAAGGCGACAGCCTGGTGCTGTCCGTGCGCAAGGACGATCTGCTGAAGGTCTGACGCCAGCAACCGGCAATGCGGGGCCGTACAATTCCGCATTGCCGGACTAAGCCTCTCGAAACGCTGATCGGCCATTCTGGGTCAGGACAACCTGGAGCGGTTCATGCGCTGCGATCTCGTTCATATCGAGCAGGTCCCCCTGGGCGAATGCGCCCTGCGCCTGTTTGTTGCCGATGCCGAACTCACGGCCAGCATCATCGAACATCGCTGCGATGGTCGCCTGGTTCTGTCGGATGCCCCCAAGCCGGGGCTTGACGGTATAGTTCCGACGATCACCCTGCTGCTGCAGCGCCGCCCCGATCATCTCTATGTGGTGCTCGAACAGGACGCCTACTGGCCGGAAACCTTCCCCAAGCTGCATGGCGCCTGACGCCCCTCATTGTGCGGTCCGGCAAGTCAAAATCGGTTAACCGATAAAATTCTATTCAGATTAACCGGATTAAAATCTATTAACTCCAATCCCTGTTGTGCCAAAATCTAAGTAGAGGCGCGGATATTTTTGTCCGCTCTGCTCCGGAATGATTTCCCCATAGGAGGCGCTTGGTCGCCGGAAGTGGAGGTAGTCATGATTTCTCGGAAGAATTTGACGGCCATTGTTGTGGTGGCGGCACTGATGCCGTCCGCTGCATTCGCAGATGGCCTTTTGGGCGGCCTGCTGGGCGGCGGCTCCGATGGTGGCAGTTCCAGCAGCTCAAGCCTGTTGGGCGTCATCGGTGGCTCCGATAGCGGCGCGCTGGTGACCCTGGGGAGCGGCAATGCCGGCAGCAGTGGTCTGGTCAATGTCGGCCTCGGCGGCAGTGAAGGCCTCGTCACCACCAATGTCGGCGGCGGCTCCAAGCCTCTGGTCGACGCCTCGGTGCTCGGCTCCAACGGCATTGTCGACGTCAATGCCAATCTCGGTTCGCTCGGTGCCAACGTCAATGTTGGTGGCCCCAACGGCCTGGTCAATGTCGATATCGGCAACAATTCCGGCGGCGGTGGCAATAATGGCGGTGGCAATAATGGCGGCGGCGGAAATGGCGGCAATGGTGGAAACGGCGGCAATGGCGGCGGCGGTAACGGTGGCGGCAATGGCGGTGGTGGAAATGGCGGCGGTGGCGGGTCCGGCGGCGGCAATGGAGGGAATGGGGGCAATGGCAGCAATGGCGGGAATTCCAGCCATGTCGGCTCCGGTTCCGGCGGCTTCAGCAGCAATGGCTCGGCCGCCTGCGCCGGCAGCAATCCCAACCAGCTGGTGACGCTGTTCCGCCAGTCCAATCTCAACAACTGGAACCGCGCCAGCAGTATCCAGCTGATCCCGATCCGCGTCTGTGCCCAGGTGCGCCAGCAGATCGCCAACTGGCTGGCGTCCAATGGCGATTACCACCGCATGGTGAGCCAGGTTGCGTCCGATGCGCTGATCAACGCAGCGCTGGGCCGGACCAAATATCAGGCCGGCCACGTCCTGGGCGTGCAGCGCCAGGGTGGAACGCTCATGGTCTATGTGTTCTGACCTGCCCAGTCAGGCACATGACGCCGGCCGCCATGCCCGTGGCGGCCGGCACCTATTTGGCGGCAGGCCGTTCGGCCAAAATCATGTAATTGATCGCCATGTCAGGCGAGAGGCCCCAGCTGTCGGCAATGGGATTAAAGGTCACGCCGATCTCGTCGATCACCGAAAGCCCGTTGCGACGCAACTGGGCGGTGATCTCCTCGGGGGTGAGGAATTTCTTCCAGTCATGGGTGCCACGCGGCAGCCAGCGCAGGATGTATTCGGCGCCGATCACCGCCAGGGCCCAGCTCCTCGCGGTCCGGTTGAGCGTGGCGGTGAACATCAATCCGCCGGGGGCCACGAGGTCGGCGCAGGACTTCATGTAAAGCGGCACATTGTCGACATGCTCGACCACTTCCATGTTGAGCACGACATCGTATTTTTCGCCGGCGGCCACCAGGGCCTCGCTGGTGGTGGCGCGATAGTCGATATCCAGCCTCGACTGTTCGGCATGGATTTGCGCGATCCGGATATTGCGCTCGGCCGCGTCGATGCCGGTCACCTTGGCCCCCAACCGCGTCAGCGGTTCGCACAACAGGCCGCCGCCGCAGCCGACGTCGAGGATGGAGAGACCCTCGAAGGGGCGGATCGAGGCCGGGTCGCGGCCGAAATGGCGCACGAGGTTGTCGCGGATATAGCTCAACCGCACCGGGTTGAACTTGTGCAGCGGCTTGAACTTGCCCTTGGGGTCCCACCACTGCTCGGCCATCGCGGTGAATTTGGCGACTTCGGCATCGTTGACGGTGGTGGCGGTCATGGGCAGGCTCCTTGCGGTCCCCATATGACCTCTCCACCCCCTCGCGGGCAAGGCGCTCCGTGTCGCAGCCCTATTGGCTGGACTTGTAGGTCATCCAGTTGTGGAGAATATAGGTGAATCCGGTCTGGATCTGGTTGTTGTCCGGCATCGGCATGGCGGGATTGGCGGCGCTGGAAACGAAGAAGCGATAGGACTGGTTGGCTGAGTCGGCCAATATGGTGTCGAGCGCTTCCTTGGGGAAGACGAAACACGGCCCGCCGATGCAGGTCTCCTCGGAAACCTGCGCGGTAAAAACCTCGCATCGTCCAACCAGTCCTGGCTGCGAATGTAGGAAAAGCTGGTCGTTTGCTCGGGGCTGAGCTTATTGGGATTGGCGAGCACTGTCAGCGAACCGCTGGCCAGCAGCGTTCTGGCGTTCTCTCCCCAGGTCATGGCCAGCAATTCACCCTCTGGTGTCGAGGCGAAGATCAGGTTCACCGGTCCGGTCCCCTCGAGCGTCTCGTAGGCGCCGGGAATGTCGATGAGTTCATAGCGGGTCGTGCCATTGCCATCGACCATCAGGTCAATGGCGGTGTCATTGGGCAGATAGGCCGAGCGCACCCGGTAGCCGGCTTCGCCGGCGGTCAGGTCGAACAGCATGGCATCAATGATGCGGGTTGCGTCCTTGCGCAATGCTTCCACATAGACGCCGTCGTCAGTAAGGCCATAGGCCTCCAATTCGGCCTTCATCTCGGGGTCGTCATCCCACATGCCGGCAAGGGGGTTTGAGTCGTCGTCCTTCTGGGCGGCCTGATTGTACCTGATCTGCGCCTGGCTACGGGCATAGTCGACAAAGCGCGGCCAGGTCTCGCCGTAGAGTGGCGAGATCATTGCCTCGTAGATTTGCGCGGCCTGGCGCTGTTCGTCACTCAACCCGTTGCCGTCGAAGGCGATGATCAGATCCGAATAGATGAGGATGGCTGTCAGTTCGCGCAGCTTGAGGATGAAAGGCGCCGCCTTGGCTTGGTAGGCGCAGTCGATTCCTGCCGCCTTGGCCCGCCCCGCTTCGGCGAGCTTCTCATAGGCAGCCAAATATTCCCCGTCATCGATCTTGCCGCTATCATGGGCCGCGGTAAACCAGAGGGGGGCCAGCAGATTGAGTTCCACATTGCGCATGGTGCTGAGTTCGAAATAGCGCAGGAAGTGGCATTGCGCGTCGATGGCGCGCGCTGTGTGATAATCGATGAAAGCTTGTTCGGCGGCATCCTGTGCTGCGGCAGGGGCCGCAAGGGCTACACAAGAGGTCAGGGCAAGGCAGAGGCGACGCAGCATCGGCTAATCTCCGGAAGAGTTTAGACCCTGCCGCAGCTTTTCCCACCAGGCACCCCGCATATGAGGGGTGCGCCAGCAATGACCATTGATTGCGCTGCCGCTTTATGGCATGTCCCCGCCCGATTGAAAGCGTACCGCCGGGTTCGGCGGAGGACCGGGGAAGCAAGTGGCCCGTATCGTCGTCAAGTTCGGTGGCACTTCGATGGCCAGTGTCGAACGCATCCGCCATTCCGCCCGCCACATCAAGCGCGAGGTGGAGGCCGGCAATGAGGTGGCCGTCGTGGTTTCGGCCATGAGCGGCAAGACCAATGAGCTGGTCGGCTGGGTCAACGAGGCCAGCAAATTCCATGATGCGCGTGAATATGACGCCGTGGTCGCTTCGGGCGAGCAGGTGACGGCCGGGCTCATGGCCATCGTGCTCAGCGAAATGGGCATTCAGTCGCGCAGCTTTGCCGGCTGGCAGGTGCCGATCCACACCGACGACGCCCATGGCGCCGCGCGCATCGTCGATATCGACCCGACCGAGCTCGACAAGCGCATGAAGGCGGGCTGGGTGCCTGTCATCACCGGCTTCCAAGGCATCTCGCCTCAGGGCCGCGTCACGACGCTGGGTCGGGGTGGTTCCGATACCTCCGCGGTCGCTGTCGCCGCCGCCGTGGGCGCGGATCGCTGCGATATCTATACCGATGTGGACGGCGTTTACACCACCGATCCGCGCATCGTGCCCAAGGCCCAGCGCATGACCCGCGTTTCCTTCGAGGAAATGTTGGAAATGGCCTCGCTCGGCGCCAAGGTGCTGATGATCCGCTCGGTCGAGATGGCCATGGCGCACAAGGTGCGCCTGACCGTCCGCTCCAGTTTCGATGACCCGGACGCGCCGCAGATCGCGCCCGATGGGACCCCCGGCGTTCCGGGCACGCTTGTCTGCGATGAGGATGAGATCATGGAAAAGCAGATCGTTTCGGGCGTGACGCTCGCCAAGGCCGAGGCCAAGATCACCCTGCGCGATGTCAAGGACAGCCCCGGCGTCGCCGCTGCCATTTTCGGCACGCTGGCCGACAAGGGCATTATTGTCGATATGATCGTGCAGAATATCGCCGATGATGGCGCCACCACCGATATCACCTTCACCGTCCCGGACAGCGAATATGACAAGGCCGTCAAGGCGCTGGAAGACAATGGCGGTCGCTTCGAATATGCGCGCCTTTCCGGCTCGCGCGGCGGCGCCAAGGTCTCCGTCGTGGGGGTGGGCATGCGCAGCCATGCCGGTGTTGCCGCCTCGATGTTCAAGGCGCTTGCCGACAAGGGCATCAACATCCAGCTGATCACGACTTCGGAAATCAAGACCTCGGTATTGATCGATGAAGAATATGCCGAGCTTGCGGTTCGGGCTCTGCACACCTATTACGGTTTGGACAGACAGGACGCCTGATCCCGCGCGCAAGCCGGGGCCGCGTCCTCAGACAAGGGGGGCGGCTTTGCGGGCTGCCTGACGAGGCGATGGTGACGACCATAGGCGGCCCGAGGGTGCTCCTGCGGCAATTGCGCGAGACGATGGCGGAGCCCCTGGCGTCGCAGGCTCGTCTCGACAAGATCGTCTCTCTCATCGCCGAGAACATGCGGGCCGATGTCTGCTCGTTCTATGTGTTGCGCGACGACGGCGCGCTCGAACTCTTCGCCACCAAGGGCCTCAAGGCCGAATCGGTGCACCTCACCACGCTGCGGCTCGGCGAGGGGCTGGTCGGTCTCATCGCCGCCGAGGCAGAGCCGCTCAGTCTCGATGATGCGCCCAGTCATCCCGGCTTTGCCTATCGCCCAGAAACTGGCGAAGAAAAATTCAATTCCTTCCTCGGCGTGCCGGTGTTGCGCGCCGGGCAGACCCTGGGCGTTCTCACCGTCCAGAACGCCGAGCGGCGTCATTATGGCGAGGACGAAACCGAGGCCATGCTGACCACGGCCACGATTTTGGCCGAGATGATCGCTACCAGCGATTTCGACAATCTGATCAAGCCAGGATCGGATATCGATCTCAGGCGGCCCCGCATGTTCAACGGCGTCAGCTTCACCGACGGAATCGCGCTGGGCAAAGTGGTGCTGCACGATCCTCGCGTGGTCGTGACCAATTTCATCGCCGACGATACCGATGCGGAAAAGCTGCGGCTGGATGCGGCGCTGGCCTCGATGCGCGTCTCCATCGATGCCATGCTCGACCATGGCGACATGCAGCCCAGTTCGGACCATCGCGAGATCCTCGAAACCTATCGCATGTTCGCCAATGATCGGGGCTGGGTGAACCGGCTGACCGAGGCCATCGACAACGGGCTGAGTGCGGAAGCTGCGGTCGAGCGGGTTCAGAACGATACAAGGGCGCGCATGCTGCGCCAGACCGACCCCTATATTCGTGACCGGCTGCACGATCTCGACGATCTGGCCAATCGGCTGTTGCGCGTTCTAACCAATACTCATCAGCCGGCGCAGCGCGAGCTGCCCGACAATGCTGTTCTCGTGGCCCGCAATATGGGCCCGGCGGAACTGCTCGAATATGATCGCAAGAAGCTGCGCGGCGTGGTGCTGGAGGAGGGCGGTGCCACCGCCCATGTGGCCATTGTCGCGCGCTCGCTGGGCCTGGTCGCCGTCGGCCAGGCCGAATCGATCGTTTCCATGTGCGAAACCGGAGATGACATCATCATCGACGGTTCGGCGGGCCAGGTGCATTTGCGGCCGACGCCAGAGGTCGAGCAGACCTATGTGGACAAGGTGCGTATTTCCGCCAAGCGGCGCGCGCATTACGCAGCGCTGCGGGAAAAGCCCAGCGTCACCCGCGACGGGGTTGATATCACCCTGCTGCATAATTCCGGCCTTGTCGCCGACCTGCCCATGCTGGACGATACCGGGGCAGAGGGCGTTGGCCTGTTCCGCACCGAATTGCAGTTCATGATCGCCAGCCGCCTGCCCCGGCTCAAGGAACAGGCCGAGCTCTATGCCGAGGCCATGGGCATTGCCGGTGATCGCCCCATCGTTTTCCGCCTGCTCGATATCGGCGGCGACAAGGTGCTGCCCTATTTGCGCGCCACGGCGGAGGAAAATCCGGCCATGGGCTATCGCTCGATCCGCCTGGGGCTGGATCGGCCGGGACTGTTGCGCACCCAGATCCGGGCGCTCCTGCAAGCCGCTAAGGGACGTCCGCTCAAGGTGCTGGTGCCCATGGTCACCGAAACCTTCGAGTTTCTCCTGACCAAGCAGGTCATCTCTAAGGAAGTCGACCGCCTCAAGCGTGCCGGCCATCCCGTGCCCTCCAGGCTCGAAGTCGGCGCCATGGTGGAAGTGCCATCGCTCTTGTTCGAGCTCGACCAGATCATGCCGGAAGCCGATTTCGTCTCCATCGGCTCCAACGATCTCGTGCAGTTCCTGACCGCGGCCGACCGGGCCAATCCGCGCGTCTCCAAGGCCTATGATCCCATCGCCCTGCCGCGTCTGCGCGCCATTCGGCTCGTCGTCGATGCCGCCGCGCGCCACGGCAAGCCGGTCACCATGTGCGGTGAGCTGGCCGGCAAGCCGATGGAAGCCTTGGCATTGATGGCCATCGGCATGACGCGTCTCTCGATGGGGCCGGCCTCGATCGGTCCGATCAAGGAAATGATCCTCAATCTCGAGCTCAAGCCCATTCAGGACGAGATCGCCAAGGCGCTCGGCGCCGGGGCCAATGGCCAGAGCGTACGCGCCCTGCTGACCCAATGGGCCGCCAAGCAGAACCTGCCGCTGGGTTGATGACGGCGGTCGGTCAGGCGTCGCGCCGGCCAGACAAGACTTGAACTTGCTCCGCTCGGTCTTTACAGCCAGCCGCATAGCCGCCGGAAAGACTGCATCATGCCCTCACTGCCCCAGGACAAGCTCGACGCGCTGGAAATGCGCTTCCAATATATCGAGGCGGCCCTGTCCGGGGGTGCGAGCCAGGACGAGTTCGCCAAGCTCTCCAAGGAGCATTCCGACCTCTCCCCGATCGTGGGCGAGATCACGGCCTACAAGAAGGCCGTGAAGGATCGCGCCGAGGCCGAAACCCTGCTCAAGAGTGGCGACAAGGAAATGGCCGAAATGGCGGCCGCCGAAATCGAAGAGCTCGACGAGCGTATCGAAGCGCTGTTCCAGTCGATCCGTATCCTGCTGCTGCCCAAGGACGAGGCCGACGAAAAGTCGATCATTCTTGAAATCCGCGGCGGTACGGGCGGCGACGAGGCGGCTTTGTTCGCCGGCGACCTCTTCCGCATGTATGAGCGCTATGCCGCCAGCCATGGCTGGAAGGTAACGGTGATGGAAGAAAGCCCCGGCGAAATGGGGGGCTTCAAGGAAATCATCGCCAATGTCACCGGCAAGGGCGTCTATGCGCGGATGAAATACGAATCGGGTGTGCATCGGGTGCAGCGCGTACCTGCCACCGAGGGTTCGGGGCGCATTCACACCTCTGCCGCCACCGTGGCGGTGTTGCCTGAGGTCGAAGACATCGACATCGAAATCCGCGACCAGGATATTCGCATCGATACCATGCGCTCGTCCGGTGCCGGCGGGCAGCACGTCAATACCACCGATTCCGCCGTGCGCATCACCCACCTGCCCACCGGTCTGGTGGTGACCTCGAGCATGAAAAGCCAGCATCAGAACCGCGCCGAAGCCATGCGGGTGCTGCGGGCGCGGCTTTATGAAATCCAGCGCGAGGAGCGCGACAGTGCCCGTTCCGCCGATCGCAAGAACCAGGTCGGTTCCGGCGATCGCTCCGAGCGCATCCGCACCTATAACTTCCCGCAGGGAAGGGTGACCGACCACCGCATCAACCTGACGCTCTACAAACTCGATAAAGTCATCTCGGGCGAAGCGCTCGACGAGCTGATCGAAGCGTTGATCACCGAAAACCAGGCGGCGCAGCTTGCCGCCATGGAGGCGATCAACTGAGCGAGCCGATCAGCGTCGGGGCCTTGTGGCGCGGCTGGCGCGACGTCCTGGGCCGGCTCGGCTTCGAGACCGCGGCGCTCGACGCCAAACTGCTTGCCGGCCATGTGATGGGGATGGATAGCCTGGTGCTCGCCACCCATGAACAGCGTCCGGTTGATGAGGCCGAGGCGATGCGTCTGGCCGAACTGATGCAGCGCCGTATGACCGGTGAATCGGTGGCCCGTATCATTGGCGAGCGCGAATTCTATGGGCTGGCCTTCGGCCTCAATGCGGCGACGCTCGAGCCGCGTCCTGACACCGAATTGCTGGTCGATCTGGCGCTCTCCGCCTTGCCGGCGGGCGGGCGGCTGCTCGACCTGGGCACCGGCACGGGCTGCATTTCCATTTCGATCCTTGCCAACCGGTCCGACGCTTCGGCCTTGGCGACCGATATCAATCTCGAGGCGCTGATCATGGCGCGGCAGAATGCCGAGCGGCATGGCGTTGCCTGGCGGCTCGATTTTGCGCGCGGTGACTGGTTCGGGGCGGTGCCGCCGGGGGAAGCGCCGTTCGATCTCATCGTCTCCAATCCGCCCTATATCGTCTCTGGCGTCATCGAGACGCTCGCCACCGAGGTGAAGCAGTTCGATCCGAAGCTGGCGCTCGATGGCGGGCCAGATGGGTTGGCCCCCTATCGCATCATCGCCGCCGAGGCGCCCAGGTTCCTGCGGCCCGGCGGGCAGGTGCTGGTCGAGATCGGCTATGACCAGGGCCAGTCGGTCGCCGAGCTGTTTGGGCATGCTGGCCTTGCCGACATAGTGGTTCACAAGGACCTGGGCGGGCTTGATCGTGTGGTTTGCGCGCACCATCTGCAGAGCCAGATCAGCAGGCCATAGGGCCGCGTTTCACTTTGTGCTGGTCAAGAGCCTGCGAAGCGGTTAGTTTGCAGGCGCTGTCAACGGCGCATCATGGGCGCCGCAGCGACCATACCCGATGATTGAGTGGCTGCCAGAGGCAGCGCGGCTGCGGTGATCCGGAGCGACGCGTAGGGTGGGGCGGATATTTCCGACAAGGTCGTTGCCGACCGCATACGGTCTTCATGAAGCCAGTTTACACCCTGTATGGCTGCCTGTGTCAGTCCGCAGGGCCGGGGCCCGACCGGATTTGACGATCCGGCCCGCTCCAGATGTCACGCTTAACTTCTAGAGTTCGACAAAGCGACCCTATGAGACCCAATAATCAGAATAAGAACCGGCAGCGTGGCCGCAATGGCGGGCGCAAGCATGTTAATCCGCTGTCGCGGAACTATGAGAGCAACGGCCCGGACGTGAAGGTCCGTGGCAATGCCGCTCATATCGCCGAGAAATATCTGCAGCTGGCCCGCGACGCGCAATCGTCCGGGGATTCGGTGATGGCGGAGAACTATCTCCAGCATGCAGAGCACTATTTCCGCATTGTCTCCTCTGCCCAGCAGGCCATGAACGGCCAGCGTGAAGGCCAGAGCCAGGACGATAATGATTTCGACGATGACGTGTCCGAGCTGAACTCACGGTTCTCCTCGCCGCAGCCGGTGCAGCAAGTCCAGGCCCATGAAGCCGAAGACGATGCAAGCCAGCCCGCGCCGCAGCCCGTGGCGGCCGAGACGACGTCTGCGCCCGCCGCCGCTGGTGAAGAGGCTGCTGCAGCCCCCGCCGATGGTGAAGCTGCGCCGCGCAAGCCGCGTGAACGCCGCCCGCGCCGCCGCCGCCCGGCCGGTGGGGAAGGCGCTGCCGACCCTGCCAATGCGCCGCAGCCCGATGTCGGCGAACTACCGGCATTTCTCACGGCTGGCAGCAATGCCAACGCCGCCGAATAAGGCAAAAGCATCAAGGCCGGGCCCAGCGCCCGGCCTTCGCATTTTTGGGTCACGTCCCCTTCAACTCATCGCGTGCCGCCCCATATATCGGTCAGTGGGAACGCGCGCTGCTTGGTCAGGCGTTGTTGCCAACGACGCTTCCGACGCCGTGACGGTGCCTTGATGGGCCGGCTGGCGGGCGAGACAAGGAGAGTTGCATGAATATAGAGAAATATACCGAGCGGGCCCGCGGCTTCATTCAGAGCGCGCAAACCGGCGCCCTCGGCAAGGGCCACCAGCAGTTCGCGCCCGTCCACCTCTTGAAGGTGTTGATGGATGACGACCAGGGCATGGCCAGCGGGCTGATCGAACGGGCCGGCGGCGATCCCAAAGCCGTGCGGGCCGGTGTCGAAGCCGCCCTCAACAAGATTCCCAAAGTGTCAGGCGATGCCGGCCAACTCTATTTGAGCCGCGAGCTGGCCAAGGTCTTCGATACTGCCGAGCAGGCAGCGCAGAAGGCCGGCGACAGTTTCGTCGCGGTGGAGCGCTTGCTCCTGGCGCTGGTCATCGAAAAGGACAGCGATGCCGGCAAGATCCTGGCTTCGGCCGGCGTGACGGCCCAGGGCCTCAATGCGGCCATCGAGGCGATCCGCAAGGGCCGCACCGCCGATTCTGCTTCGGCCGAGAACGCCTATGATGCGCTCAAAAAATACGCGCGCGATCTCACCGAAGACGTGCGCCAGGGAAAGCTCGATCCGGTGATCGGCCGCGACGAGGAAATTCGTCGGACCATCCAGGTGCTGAGCCGGCGCACCAAGAACAATCCCGTGCTGATCGGTGAACCCGGCGTCGGCAAGACTGCCATCGCCGAAGGCCTGGCCATCCGCATCGTCAATGGCGACGTGCCCGAATCGCTCAAGAACAAGAGCCTTCTGGCGCTCGACATGGGGGCGCTGATTGCCGGCGCGAAATATCGCGGCGAGTTTGAAGAGCGGCTCAAGGCGGTGCTCAACGAAGTGACCTCGGCGGAGGGGCAGATCATTCTGTTCATCGACGAGATGCATACGCTGGTCGGTGCCGGCAAGGCGGATGGGGCGATGGATGCTTCCAACCTGCTCAAGCCCGCTCTGGCGCGCGGCGAATTGCATTGCGTCGGCGCGACCACGCTCGACGAGTACCGCAAGCATGTCGAGAAGGACCCGGCGCTCGCCCGTCGCTTCCAGCCTGTCTTTGTACCCGAACCGACCGTGGAGGATACGATCTCGATCCTGCGCGGCCTCAAGGAAAAGTATGAGCTGCATCACGGCATCCGCATCGCCGACTCGGCGCTGGTGGCAGCCGCGACGTTGTCCAACCGCTACATCACCGACCGCTTCCTGCCCGACAAGGCCATCGACTTGATGGACGAGGCGGCAGCGCGTCTGCGCATGGCCGTGGATTCCAAGCCCGAGGCCCTCGATGAGCTGGATCGCAAGATCATGCAGCTCAAGATCGAGCGCGAGGCGCTGAAGAAGGAAAATGACGACGGGTCCCGCACGCGGCTCGAACGGCTCGAACACGATCTCTCGGGTCTTGAAGAGCAGGCCCAGGTGCTGTCGGCCAAGTGGATGGCCGAAAAGGAGCGCCTGCAAGGTTCGACCAAGATCAAGGAAGAGCTCGACGCGGCCCGCTCGCAGCTGGAAATCGCACAGCGCCAGGGCGATCTCGCAAAGGCGGGTGAGCTGGCCTATGGCGTCATTCCCGAACTCGAGAAGCGCTTGAAGACCGCCGACGATCCGGATGGCGATGGCAAGCCGGATCCGCTCATGGCCAAGGAAACCGTCGAGCCCACCGACATTGCGCAAGTGGTGTCGCGCTGGACCGGCATTCCGGTCGACCGCATGATGGAAGGCGAACGCGAGAAGCTTCTGCACATGGAAGGCTCGCTTGGCGCCCGCGTTATCGGTCAGTCCGAGGCCGTCGCTGCCGTCGCCAAGGCAGTGCGGCGGTCCCGGGCAGGCCTGCAGGATCCAAACCGGCCGATCGGCTCGTTCATGTTCCTTGGGCCCACCGGTGTCGGCAAGACCGAGCTGACCAAGGCGCTGGCCCAGTTCCTCTTCGATGACGAGACCGCCATGGTGCGGCTCGACATGAGCGAGTTCATGGAAAAGCACTCGGTGGCCCGGCTGATCGGGGCTCCTCCGGGCTATGTCGGCTATGACGAGGGCGGGGTGCTCACCGAAGCCGTGCGGCGTCGGCCCTACCAGGTGATCCTGTTCGACGAGATCGAAAAGGCGCATCCGGATGTGTTCAATGTCCTCTTGCAGGTGCTCGACGATGGGCGGCTGACGGACGGGCAGGGGCGCACGGTCGATTTCCGCAATACGGTCATCATCCTCACCTCGAACCTGGGCGCCGAATATCTCGTCGACCTCAAGGACGGGGAATCGGTGGAGCTGGTGCGCGGCAAGGTGCTCGATATGGTCAAGGCGGCCTTCCGGCCGGAATTCCTCAACCGCATCGATGAAATCCTGCTGTTCCATCGTCTCGGTCGCGAGCATATGGGCTCGATTGTCGATATCCAGTTCGGACGGCTCGAAAAGCTGCTCAAAGATCGCGATATCGCCCTCGAACTCACGCCGCGGGCACGCGAATGGCTCGCCAATGAAGGATATGATCCCGCCTATGGTGCCCGTCCGCTCAAACGCGTCATTCAGCGCGAGGTGCAGGACGAACTTGCCGAAGAGATTCTCTCCGGGAAGGTCACCGACGGCACGCGGGTGCGGGTCGATGCCGACGAGGAAGGCATTGTTTTGCTGCCCGGCGGGGACGCTGCGGCAAGCGAGGCAGCCTGATCCACAAGGGGGCCGGTCGAAAGACTGGCCCCCACTTCATTACATGCGGAAAATCTATGCGCCGGCTATTCCCGTGCGCGCAAGACTCGACTAGAACATAACGGGAACAATGCATGGCGCCGACACGGCGCCCCGTTATGGAGACCCGGCATGGCCGATCAACTCGACTATATAGAATTTCCCTCGACCAACCGGGCGAAGACCAGCGACTTTTTCCGCGACGCTTTCGGCTGGGCAATGATCAGCTATGGTCCCGATTACGACGCCTTGGATGGCGCTGGAATCGATGGTGGCATCGATCAGGCTGAGGAGCGCGTTGCTGTGACCATGGCGGTGGTGCGGACCGACGATCTCGACGCCGCCGAGGCCCGCGTTATTGCTGCAGGTGGCGTGCTGACCCGCAGCCAGTTCGACTATCCGGGCGGAAGGCGGTTTCATTTCCGCGAGCCGGGCGGCAATGAAATGGCCGTCTATGTGACAAGGGACGAATAGGTCGGCGGGATCGGGCCTGGTTACGACAGGGCCCGACCATCGCCTTTGCTCGCCGCGGCCCTAATTGGCCTGGGCGACGCTGACAGGGGCGGGATCGCGCGCCATCAAGTCGTTGATCTGAGCCATGGTCTGCTCGAACTCGCCGCGATATTGCTGGGCCAGCACATTGTCCTTGGGCAGCTTGACGCTGAGCGGATCGACGAGATTGCCATTGATGAGGACTTCGAAATGCAGGTGCGGGCCGGTCGACTGGCCGGTTGAACCGACATAGCCGATCACCTGGCCCTGCCGGACCTTCGACCCCACGCCCAACCCATCGGCATAGCGAGACATATGGCCATAGGCGGTCTCGTAGCCGTTGACGTGCTGGATCTCGACCTTGTTGCCGTAGCCGGACTGCCATTTGTAATAGGTGATGACGCCGTCACCCGCTGCATAGATGGGCGTGCCGGTTGGCGCGGCCAGATCGACGCCGGTATGCAGGCGCCGGGTCTTGAAGATCGGGTGGATGCGGTAGCCGAAGCGCGAGCGCAACGTGCCCCCACCTTCCAGCGGCCGACGATTGAGGAAGCGCTTGCCCGTCTCGCCATCGGGATCGAAGAAATCGACGGTGCCGTCCGGGGTGGTGAAGCGGTAGAGCTGCCGCTTGGTGCCGCCCAGATTGAGGCCGACATAAAGCAGTTCCGGTTCGGCATCGGGCGTTGCCGCGGTCTCGAGGATCTCGATGGTGTCGCCGGCAGTAATGCGTTTGGTCATGTCCACGTCATAGGCGAACATGCCGATGATGCGCTCGATAGTGTCATTGTCGAGATCGTGCTTGCGCCCGGTCTCCCAGATGGAGCGATAGACGGTGGGCAGATTGCCCACATTGATCTGCTCGACATCTTCCTCGGGAAACTCCACCCAGTCCGGCTGCAGGCCCACCACATATTGACCGGTGTCCGACAGGGCGACGGTGGCGATATGGCGGTCGCCTTGCGTGCCGTCGGGTCGGTAGATCGACATGCGATAGGGCACGAGGCTGTTCGGGTCGCTGGTCAGCGGGCCGTAAAGGATACGTAGCCGGATCCCGGCCGGCAGGCCGCCGGCTGGAATGAGATTGGCGAGGGTATTCTCCACCATGACCACCTGGGCCGAGGTAAAGCCGTTGCGCACCAGGGTGTCGGCCAGCGGCCCGACCTCCCGCACGGTCAGAAAACGCTCGGTACGGCCCTGGCCCTTGTCGGCGCCAAGCGTCGACTTCGGCATCACCGTGACGTTTTCGGCAATACCGGTCAGAAGATTGTCGGCGACCCCGGGGGTGGGGCTGTTATTGCTCAGGCCAAAGGATGCATAAGCCAGTGCCTGGGGCGGACCGTCCGTGAAGAAAGTGGCTTCGGCGACACCGCGCACGAATTCGGCGGCCGACTGATCCGAGATCGAGCGGGTCGGCACGAAATTGGCCGGCATCGCCGCCTGGCGCACCGCTACCTCGCCATCGACATCAGTGCCATAGACATCGGTCGCAATATCGAGGCTTGCAACCTTGAGTGGCTGCGTCTTGTTGAGAATGGCTACGGGATCATAAGCCGGCGCATCGGCGGAGAGCGAAGTGGCCGTGGTGGCCAGCGTGGCACGGATGCGGGTGAAGGGCTGGTTGCGGATGATTTCGCGACCATCGACATTCTGCCGGATCGCAGCCTCGATGATTTCGAGGTCGGAACGGGTGGCCGCGATGGGACGCAGGCGCGAGGACTTCGCCATTATGTCGGTGGCGGTCGGCTGTTCGATGCGGGGGGCAGCCAGTTGTAGTGCGGCATAGGCGGTCGAGAAGGTGTCTTGCCCCTGGAAGGACACATAAAGCGCGGCGCCCATAAGAAGAACAGAGGTCAGGCCAGTCATCACGGTGCCGCTGAGCCAGGCGAAACTGAGTTCGCGGCCCTGGGGGATCTCGCCATCCGTGGATTGAACCGTCAGAGCCGGGCTGTCTTCAAAGCCGGCGGCGCGCAACATGGCGACCTGACGACGTCTCTGCGTTGAATTCAACGTGCCATCCTTGACCATTATAGAGTGACAGAGGCCGGCACGGCGTGGTGCAGGGCTTTGTCGCGGCGACTCTATAGCATCGCAAGAGAGGCTGATCGGAGAAAAATGCGGCAATTGTGGGAGATTCGCCGAGATAGTTCGCCAGGTCAGGCCGTGTTCACGCTGGCGGCTTGAAAAAACGCATCCTCGCCCCCATTTTGTAGAGGCAGCCGGAACCACCTTAAATCTCGGGCGTTTCAGTCGAGTTTCCCACAGTTGCACCCTGCCGGACGAAGCGAATTTGTCGTTTTTGTCATGTTGGGGGTTTACAGGTTCGGGGGTGTTCCCTATAACCCGCTCATCGCTGAAGAGCGCGACGCCAGACGGCGGCGGGTTACGAAGCAAGCCACTGAAATTGAAGAGTAATTTTCGGTTTCGGGTTTTCAGTTTCCGGGTTGTTCGAACTGGTTTTGAACGAAACGAAAAATGAAAATAGGGTGTTGACAGACTTAAGCGTCTCGACTACAACCCGCCACGCTGACGACGCCGAGCACCAACTGCTCCCACAGTTCAGCGATCTCTGACAGGGCAGATGATCTGCCGGGCAACCGGTGATAAGATCATGTTTCCCTGAAGGAATTCGGAAGCACAGGCTTCCCATGACGTTTCAGCCGGCGACGGCGTTAGGTCAGCTCTTTGACATTGTGAAGATAGAAGAAAGAGAAACGTGGACGGCGAGGTTCTTGCGAACTGCAGCTGGGGTTTACTCCGGTTGTGGTTGTAAAAGACTTCGATGGGTGCACGTTTCTGAGGTACACTCTTAATATGCGCTGGTTTCGGCTAGCGCGATTGATGTGTGTCCTCGTCAAACGCAAATGTGCATCTAGCGACAATAGTCAGATTTCAAACTTGAGAGTTTGATCCTGGCTCAGAACGAACGCTGGCGGCAGGCTTAACACATGCAAGTCGAACGCCCCGCAAGGGGAGTGGCAGACGGGTGAGTAACGCGTGGGAATCTACCCAGTTCTACGGAACAACAGTTGGAAACGACTGCTAATACCGTATACGCCCTAAGGGGGAAAGATTTATCGGAATTGGATGAGCCCGCGTTGGATTAGCTAGTTGGTGAGGTAATGGCTCACCAAGGCGACGATCCATAGCTGGTCTGAGA
>NZ_UZWD01000062.1 GCF_900631955.1 Devosia equisanguinis
CTCTTTATGAGACCCCTCCCTCCCGCGCCTTTGGCGCTTCTCCCCCATGGCGGCTTATCATGACCCTCGCTTGTGGCCTCGACTTCGGCACGTCCAATTCCACGCTTGGCCGCGTCGGTGCCACTGGCCAGCCGCAGCTTGTGCCGCTTGAAGCCGGCCAGGCGACCATTCCGAGCGTCTTGTTCTTCGGCTTCGAGGATGACCAGCTCTATTTCGGGCGTGAGGCCGTTGCCGAATATGTCACCGGCGCCGATGGCCGGCTGATGCGCTCGCTCAAGAGCGTCCTCGGCACCGCTCTTTTCGGCGACACCACCCGCGTCAAGGCACGCCGGCTGGGCTTTGGCGAAATCATAGGCCTCTTTGTCGGCGAGCTGAAGCGCCGCGCCGAGGCCGAACTGGGTGCGGAACTGACCCGCGCCGTAGTCGGTCGCCCGGTGCAGTTCGTAGACGACGATCCCGCCGCCGACCGCCAGGCCCAGGACCAGCTCGAAGCCGCCGTCAAGGCGCAGGGCTTTGCCGAAATCGCCTTCCAGTTCGAGCCCATCGCCGCCGCGCTCGACTATGAACGCCAGGTCAGCACCGAACGGCTCGCCCTCATCGTCGACCTTGGCGGCGGCACTTCGGACTTTTCGCTGGTTCGCGTGTCGCCGGAGCGCGCTGGTCGCCCCGATCGCAGCGACGACATCCTCTCCACCGCCGGCGTCCATATCGGCGGCACCGATTTCGACCGCCTGCTCTCCATGGCCCAGGTCATGCCCGAACTCGGCCTCGGCTCGAAAACCCGCGACGGCAAGCGCCACCTGCCCGTCGCGCCCTATTACGATCTCTCCACATGGCACCGCATCAACCGCCTCTATGACGCCCAGGCGCTGCGCGATCTGCGTTCGACCATGCGCGAGGCGGTGGAAGCCGAGCGCGTCGAAACCATGATGATGCTGGTCGAAGACCGCCTCGGCCACCGGCTGATCGGCGCGGTGGAAGCAGCCAAGATCGCCCTGTCCGACAGCGCCACGACCGACCTCACCTTCCCCGTCCGCGACCGGCAGATTCATACCGAGATCACTGCCGCCCAGCTGGGCGAAGCGCTAGAGGCATCGGTGGCCAAGCTCGAAGAGACCATTGCCGAAACCCTGCGCCGCGCCGGCCTCGGCAGCGATGCGGTGGACAGCCTCATCCTCACCGGCGGCTCCACCCTGGTGCCTGCCGTCTCGACCCGCCTGCGCGCCCTGTTCCCGGCCGCCGAAGTGATCCGCACCGACGTGTTGGGCAGTGTGGGCCTCGGGCTGGCGCTGGAATCCCGCCGGATTTTCGGCGCCTGAAAACGCCTTAACATCAGCCTAACGATCGATGAAATCGAGCGCATGGCCGCCATGCGCGGCGCTTGCCGCAATTGCCTTCGGCTTGCCCAGATTGTGAACCCAATCTGAACGCATGGTTTGCACAAGGTTCAGTTGAACGGTGCAGTTTTATCGAACCTCCGGCGTCGCTATCCCGGGCCGCAAGTCCCAGGCCGCGATGCTTGTGTCTGGAGTTAGGAGACGATCATGAATTTTGGGAAGACGCTCGCCGCCCTGGTGACGCTCATCGGGATGGCCGCGCCGTCCATGGCCGGGGATATGAACCCCGTCGGCACCTGGCAAACCACCACCGGCGAATCCCGCTATACCGTCAGCCTTTGCGGCGACGGCACCCAGCTCTGCGCCAAGCTCACCTGGCTGCGCGCCGACGCCCGCACGCCCGAAAACCTCGCTTTGCTAAACAAGATGGTGGTCAATCGCGCCACCGCGACCGCACAGAACAAATGGCGCGGCACCGTGCAGTATGGCGGCCACAACGTCGCCGGCTCGGTGACCCTCATCACCAATAGCCGCATGACGCTTTCCGGCTGCAAGCTCGTCGCCTGCCAGAAGGTCGATTTCGTCCGGCTGTAATCCGCAGCTCACCTTCGGTGGTCACCCACCTAGCCACGCGCCCCCCTCGGGCCCGACCCGAGGGCACTCCCTCTGGCGGAGGCCACAATCGGCCTTCCGCCCCGCTCCCTCGGTTGCTATAGCCTAGATCAGTCGCAACCGAACGGGTTCAGCCGCTCCATGCCCACACTGCAGAGAAGCTGAACCCCGTGCGCTTCGTTCTCCGCCTCCTGTTGTCCATCGCCGTCGCCCTCTGTGTGGGCTTCGGGCTCAGCTATTATGCGCTGACCGATGGCCGGCTGTTCGGCGCGCGTGAGATAGGCCCCTGGATCAGCTGGCCCGATGTCGGCGCCCCCAGTCCCAACCCCTATACGCGCGGCCATCTCACCCGCGACGGCGCCCTGCAGCTGGGGCGCAGCGAGGGCCTGCAATTCATCGCCACCACCGACAGCGCCGGCGGTCCCCTCGATCTCGCCTGCACCTATCGGCTCGATGGGCGCGTTCCGGTCTCCGCCTTCTGGACCCTTGCGGCCGTCAATGCCGACTGGGTCAATCTTTCCGCCTCCCCCACCCAGCCAGCCATCCGCTCCAGCGAAGTGGTGCGCGACACATCCGGCGCGCTTCGCGTCTCTGTCGGCACGCGCCTTTCGCCCTATACCTGGCTTGAGCTCGCCGGCAGCGGTGCGTTCAGCCTCGTCCTCACCCTCTACGACACCACCGCGCTCAGCGGCTCGGCTTCGGCCGATC
The DNA here is from genome assembly GCF_900631955.1 of Devosia equisanguinis. Taxonomy (GTDB): domain Bacteria; phylum Pseudomonadota; class Alphaproteobacteria; order Rhizobiales; family Devosiaceae; genus Devosia; species Devosia equisanguinis. The sequence continues at coordinate 2,658 of NZ_UZWD01000062.1, forward strand.
TCAGCCTTCCCACCATTACGCGGGGAGATTGCGCATGATCCGCACCCTGCTCTGGCTCTTCGGTGGCGTGCTGCTCGGTGGCATCATCCATATCGTGGTTATCTTGACCCTGCCGCTGCTGGCCGAGGAAACCGCCTGGACCCGCATCGAGGCGTTGGAAGCAGGCAATCGCATGCTGGTCCTGCCCCCGGTCCTGCCCGGCGAACCCAATCCGCTGCATCTCGATCCGGAGCTGGCCTATGGCCTCTGCCGCGTCGATCTCACCCAGGGCCCGGCCTTTCTCAGCGGCGTCTTGCCCGACGCCTTCTGGTCAGTGGCGATCTTCAACCCCGCCGGGATCGTCACCTATTCCACCACCAATCGCGACGGCATCGGCCAGACCGTGGAACTGGGCATTTTCAACGCCGCGCAGACCGCGCTGCTCGCCCAGCAGCAGATCGACATCGCCGAGGGCCTGCTCGTGGTCGAGGCCCAGTCCGACCAGCTCGCCGTCCTTGTCCGCCTCGCCCCACCCCACGCCGCCATGCGCCCCCGCTTCGAGCAGGAACTCTCAGAGATCACCTGCGGGCCCAAGGGGTAGCCGGACCCGGGCACTTTAGCCTCCCTCCCCTCAAGGGGGAGGGAGCTCGGGTGGCGTTCTTGGCAAAATCTCACCCCAAACGCGATGCGGCTCCTCCCCCTCCTACAGGGGGAGGCCGGGTGGGGGTAAGCAACACGCTCAAACCCGTCTGCTTCCCTCAACAACCAGCTACCAAGCCACCCCCAAGACCCCACCCACGACAGCCAGGGCCAGCACCACGCCCCAGGGCGGTGCTTTCCAGGCGACCAGTGCCACGAACCCGGCCAGCGCCAGGGCAAAATCCAGCGGCGACAGCACCGCGCTCGTAAACACCGGGTCATAAAGCGCCGCGCCCAGGAGGCCCACAACCGCAGCATTGGCCCCGCGCAAGCCCGCCTGCGCCGCAGGCCAGCTGCGCAGGCCGTTCCAGAACGGCAGGGCCCCGGCCACCAGCAGCATACCCGGCACGAAAATGGCCACCAGCGCCACCAGCCCGGCGATTAGCCCGCCGCCCATTGGCGTTCCAACCGCGCCGAGATAGGCGGCAAAGGTAAAGAGCGGCCCGGGCACCGCCTGCGCCGCGCCATAGCCGGCCAGAAACGCATCCGGCCCGACCCAGCCACGTCCCACCACTTCGGCCTCGAGCAGCGGCAGCACCACATGCCCCCCGCCGAATACCAGCGATCCCGCCCGGTAGAACGCATCCGCCAGCGCCAGCACCGGCGACCATTCCGCCACCAGCGGCTGGCCGATCAGCAGCAGGGCGAACACCAGCAAAAGCCCCAGCCCGACGCGCCGCGACCCTGGAAAGGCCTCGCCGCTCGCCACAGCCACCCCGTTCCGACACAGAACCAGCCCCGCCACCGCGCCCAGCCCGATAGCACCCAACTGCCCCCAGGCGCCGCCGACCAGCACCACCATGAAAACGGCGACAACGGCGATAACAGCGCGCACCCGGTCCGGCGTCAGGCTCTGCGCCATGCCGAACACCGCCTGCGCCACCACGGCCACGGCCACCAGTTTCAGCCCATGCAACACGCCCTGCGCCAACGGCCCGTCCAATGCCGCCGCACCCAGCGCAAAGGCCATGAGCAGCAGCGCCGATGGCAGGGTAAAGCCTGCCCAGGCTGCCAGCCCGCCCAGCGGGCCCGCCCGCATCATCCCCAGTGCGAAGCCCACCTGGCTCGATGCCGGGCCCGGCAGGAACTGGCAGAGCGCCACCAGATCGGCATAGCCGGCTTCGCTGATCCAGCGCCGCCGCGTCACCAACTCATCGCGAAAATAGCCCAGATGCGCGATGGGACCGCCAAAGCTCGTCAGGCCCAGCTTGAGGAAGGCCCCGAACACCTCGCCGACGCCGCCCTGCCACGCCCTCTCGCTCATGTCTGCCTCCGCACCGTGCCGGCCCCGTCCCTAGCCCATCAGGGATGACAGTTCTGCGACATTCAGGCCCGGCGCCGCCGGCGCAGCAACCGCGTCATGCGCAGCCGCAGCCGCAGGGGCCGCAACCGTCCAAACCCGTCATAGGTGAACATCAGCCGCCGCCGGGCAAAGACATGCGCCAGCCAATAGGTGAAAGCGGCGCCCACTGCCCAGCCCATCAGCGTGTCGCTCATCCAGTGCACGCCGACGAATTGCCGCGACACGCAGATCAGTATGCCCAGCGTGATGAACAGCACCCGCAGCCGTGGAAACACCAGCGCCAGCGCGATGGCCATGGCGCCCGCCGTTGCTGAATGCCCCGAGGGAAACGAGGAAAAATCCGAGTTGAAGGCAAAGGGCTGAAACGACAGCGCGTCGTGGCTGTCGAGAAGCACCGGCCGCGCTCGTCCGATCAGATATTTGCTGATCAGTGCCGTCAGCCCGCCGCCGGCCACAGCGAGGAACACGAAGGCCGCGGCCGAGGTCAGCGCATCGAGCCCCGCCGCGAGACGCTTGCGCACCAGCCAGACCGGCGCCAGCGCGCTGAGCAGCAGGAACATGCCTGTGCTCACCAGCACTTCGACGCCTTCGCCCAGCCGCGTCACCCTGTCGGCAAAGGGCCGCAGCGCTTCGGGATAGTTCACCATCCACTCGCCCAGCGCCTGATCGGCATGAAACATCAGGATCAGGGCCGGCACGAAGGCGGCGATCAGCACCACGAGCGGCCGCTCGAACGGCGCCTTGTTGGGATAAGCGGGCAGAACCGGACGGGAAAACAGGCGTTGCCAACCCGCGCGCGTGCGGTGTCCCCAGTTCGGTCTGGTCATTGAGATCGCCTGCTCCCTCGTCATCGGCCCCTTATGGGCGAAGACGGGCCAGAGGCAAAGCCCCCCTTACTTCTGCGCCACCACTTCGCTGTCGATCACCATGGTCTGGAAGCGCGAAGGAATGGCAAAGCCCCCGCCCTGCCCCTGCGGGCTGCTACCCGAGCAGAAATCGCCGCGATTGGCGCGCGCCACCCAGGGCTGCAACCGCCGCAGCGCCTCGTCGACGCCCATGGATTGCTCATGTGGTGTTTCTACCAGCAGGTGGTCGAGAGCATAGCTATAGCTTTCATAGCGATAGGTCAGCGCCCGCACGAACCAGTCGATATGCCATTCGTTCTCGGTCCGCCGCGCCGCGACATCCAGCGCCACCTTGTCTTCCAGCCCGCCCAGTTCGGCCAGGGCGATGCGCCGCTGCCGGTCCACCTCCTGCACGGCGCAGATACTGGCAAAGGTGGTGGGCAGCGTGTCGAGATCAGCGGCAATATGCCGGCCGACCGTCGAATAGCGGGTGCGCGAGGATTGATATTGCGTGCGCTTCAGCCAGTCGTAATAGCGGTCGGGTAGATAGGTGTGGTCCTTGGCGCGCCCGATACGGGTACGCTGCAATTCCACCGTGCCGTCGAACATCCAGTCCTTGCCATGCGCGGCAACGAGGAAGCGCCAGGTGCGATCATGCATTTCGCGTTCCTGGTCGGTCTGGTTGAAACCCGATACCGGTTCGCGCCGCTGCTTGGCCGCAAAATTGCCGATGGCCGGCATGACGCTGTCATGCAGCACACTGGGCTGCGCGCGACCGAAATCACCAACGGGTCGCGATACGCAACCGGTCAGCAGCGCCGCGGCGGTCAGAAAAAGGGCAATGCGGAACAATTGGTCGCCGTATCTAGCCGCGCTTGCGCTTTGGCCGTGAAGGATCGAGGCGATTATTGGGCGGCGGTGTTATGCCGCGTTCATAACGCACCCCGGTAAAAATCAGAATCTGGGCGTCACCAGGGGGTTTGTTCCCGGTGGTGGCAGGTCGTGCCCGCCCCGTCAGTTGCAGCAGCTTTCCCAAGCCAGCCTCCATTGAACGCCGCTCCCCCGTTCCCCAACGGAGCCAGCGAGTTGATGTCAGAAAGTCCCGGCGCGACGCCCCTCGCGCTTGACCTCATTAAGAGATCGTCAAGGTTAACAGTCTGCTAACGAATTGCCGTCAAAAGTGATCACACATCGAAATTGATGGCTTAGCGAGTCGACGGTTCCCCCAGAATGCTTGGATTTCAGCCTTACGAGACGTTTCAGTTGCTGATCGAGACCGGTGGCGTCGACCGTACGAACACGCTTCTGATCGCGGCGTGTGACGCCTATGCCCGTCGCGGCAAGCCGACCGTTCCCGAGATGGAACAGTTTGAGACCCTCGCCGCGCGCCTCTTTCCCACGGCCGGCCCGCAGGCCCGCGCCAAGGGCGCCGCCATTCTCGGCCGCGCCGAAGTGCTGTCGCCAGCCCTCGAACAGCTGGTGGTCGACAATATCGGCGAGGACCTCATTCCCTTCCTCGAAACCGCCGCCGAACTGTCCGACCAGACCATGCTCGACATTATCGCGCGCTATGACGTGCCGGCCTGCGCCACTCTCGCCGCCCGCGCCAACCTCTCCAATGTCGTGCTGGCCAAGCTCTTCCAGATGAATTCGCGCAAGGTCTATCGCGCCCTTGCCGCCAATACCGCCATCACGCCCCGCGGCGCCTATCTCAGCGCCCTCGCCCGTTCGGCGCAGATGGATCACCTGGTGGCCGAGGCCCTTGGCCGTCGCAAGGATTTCGACGCGGCCCTCCTGGCGCCCGCCTTCTTCGACCTCTCCGACAGCCACCGCATCAAGGTCATTCAGGCCTTCTCCAACCGCGAAACACCGGTCGCCCCCATTGCCCGCACCATCGAGCAATTGTCGGTCGCCAGCGCCGAGCTGACCAAGGCGCTGATGAAGCTCTTTTCCGAGAATCGTCGTCCGGAGGTCACGCGCCTTCTCGCCCAGATCACCGGGCTCGACGAGGTCCGCTGCGGCCAGATCGCCCATGACGCCACCGGCGCGGCGCTGTTCGTGATCCTGCGCGCCTTCGGGGCCACCGCCTATGACGGGCTCAAGGTGTTGATCCACGCCACCAGCCACGACACCGAGCGTTCCAAGGCCCTGGCCGACTATGCCACCCTGTTCGGCACCGTCTCGTCTGAATCCATGGCCTATCTGATGAGCGCCTGGCGCGGCGAGGTGAACCTGCTCGAATTGAGCAAGCCGCAATACCAGCCCTTCACCCAGCCCAGCCGGCGCACCGCAGCAGCCACCACCGCTGCGCCCGCCCAGAATCCCGTGGTCGAGCAGGCCATCGAAGCCCTCGCCCGCATCGGCGCCCGCCGCGCCAGCTGACGCGGCTACCGATCGGCGCGGACCACGTCCACGCCGATCTCGTCACCGCGCAGGTCCAGGCTCAACACCCAGAGATCGGGATCGAACTTGGCTTCCTGCTCGATGCGCTGGCGCACCTGGTCCGGCTCGACATGCTCGAAGCGCTTCTGGAACACCAGCCCGGCACCCTCGCCGCGACTGACCACCGGCGCCGGGGTGAACAGCGAGCGCGTGCCATCGAGATGGTCCACCTCGATGAACACCTGCCCGGCGATGGGATCGCCCCTGCGCGCCACCACGCACATATGGCCCAGGTCGTTGTGACGCCGCACGAAGGCCATGCACCACAAATCGCTGCGCAGGCTGGACACCTAGATAGAGGCCCCGGCCTTGACCAGCAGTTCCACCAGATCCGGCTGCACCTGCCCGGTCATCTTGTAGCTGTGGAAATTCTCGAATTCCCGGATGGCGCGGGCCGTTTCCGGGCCGGGCTTGCCGTCGATGGGGGCGCGGAAGAAGCCCAGGCTCGCCAGTCCGCGCTGGATCTGCGTCACCAGCTGCACATTGGTGGCCGGCGGGCCTGATTGCGGCACTTCGGAGATCGAGGCCACCATGACGGCGGGCTCCTGCACCTGCTGGACCGGCTGCTGCACCACCGGGGCCGGCATGGGCTGGGTGGTTGCTGCCTGCGCCACAGGAGCGGTCGGGATCGGCGGATTGGCCATCTGCGCCGGCGGAGTACGCGAATTGTCCACCGCGGCAATGATGTTGTCGATGCTGCTGGCCGCCGATTCGGCGACGCGGTCAAAGGTCTGCTCGGCCGGCGACAGCGCCGGAAGCCGTGCCACCACCTGGTCGGCCTGCTGCACCACCGGCTGCACCACGATCGGCGCAGTGGCCGGCGTCGGGGCCACGGCCACCGGCTGCGGCGCCACCACGGCAACGGGCTGAGGTTGCGGCTGCGCCTGCTGCTGCACCGGCGCACTGACCATGCCGCCGGCATCCGAACTCAGGATGGCGCGAATCACCGAGGGCTCCATCGCCCCCATCGGCTTCATGCCATTGCGCTCCTCGAAGGCACGAATGGCCCGCGCCGTCATCGGGCCGTAATAGCCATCGACCTTGCCGTCGAACAGCTTTAGCTCCGAGAGCTTCTTCTGCACGGCGAAAACCTCGGTATTGCCCACCGGCGCATCCGGTACCACCTGCGGCGCGGCCTGCACGCTGCCTGTTGTCTGCGGCTGGCTCACCACCGGCAGGCTCAGCACTGCGGCGCTTTCCGGGCGTTCTTCCACCGGCAGCGGCATCGGCGCCACCGGCACATCGCGCGCCACACCGAAGAATGGCGAGGGATGCATGCCCCGCTGGAAATAGAGCGCATTGCTGCCCGCCAGCGCCGTCATGGTGACGAGCGCCAGCAGGCCCGTGGAGGCCAGCGGCGCGCGCATATACTGCGAAAAGGCCCACTGACCGCCGGTTTTCAGCGTGCCAAGCAGGGCGCCACCCGCCATCAGGGGCAGCTGGGAGAGGGTCGAAGCCGTCATTGCGCTTTTCTTTTTTCGTTTGGCCATGAAACTGGGCTGGAAACTGATGCGGCCGGATTGGGCTCTTTGTGGAGGGTGAGAACTTCGGCAGTGTCGCCCGCTTTGGTTGCCGGACCGTTTATGGGCAACAACACCGTCATGGTTGTCCCTGCCCCAATTTCGGACAGTGCCCTAAGGGTACCACCATGCAGCTCCACCAGCCCCTTGACGATGGAGAGCCCGAGCCCAGTGCCTTCATATTGGCGCGTCAGCCCGTCCTGCACCTGGAAGAACGGTTCGCCGATGCGCTTGAGCTCCGCAGGCGCCATGCCGATGCCGCGATCCCGCACCGAGAAATTGATCGACTGCCCCTGCCGGCGCACCGACACCGTCACCTGTCCGCCTTCATGGCTGAACTTGATGGCGTTGGAGAGCAGATTGATCATCACCTGCCGGCACACGCGCTCGTCGGCCACCAGCATGGGCAGGTTCGGCTCGATATCGGCGGTGATCTGGATGCGCCGCGCCTGTGCCATGGTCTCGACCATGGGCAGGCAGGCCGGCACGACCTCGGCGGGCTGCATCGGTTCGGCCTGGATTTCGAAACGCCCGGCCTCGATGCGCGACATGTCGAGCAGCATGCGCACCACTTCGAGCAGATGCTTGCCGCTCTGGTGAATGAGACCGGCATATTCCTTATGCGTCGGCGACAATTCGCCACCGATGCCCGAGCTCATCATCTCGGAGAAGCCGACCACGGCATTGAGCGGGGTGCGCAGTTCATGCCCGATCGTGGCCAGGAACCGCGACTTGGCCTGCGAGGCTTCCTCGGCCGTGGTGTGTGCCCGCGTCATGGCCGCCTCGGCGTCCTTGCGCTTGGTGATATCGCGCATCAGGGCGATGACTTCATTGCGGCCATCGCTGCTCTCGCCGTCGAGAATCGGTGACAGGCTGATCTCGACCCAGATGAACTGCGGTACATTGCCGGTGGCGCGCGGATCGTCGCGGCGCATGCGCACCTCGATGGTGCGGCTGCGACTGCCCTGATTGGCGTCGGCAAAGGCCGTCATATAGTTCGGCCGGTCGAGCACATGCACGCGCTCGAGCAAGCCGCCACTCGACAATTGATAGCGCGGGCAACCGAACAAGGTTTCCGACGACCGCGAGGTCAAAAGGATATGGCCGTCGCTGGCAAAGCGCACCACGGCGTCATGCACATGCTCGATCAGGTGCCGATAGGCGCTGATCTGTGCCCTGTCGTGCACTTCATAGGCCGTGGCGATGCAATGGGCGCTATGCGCCACCACCGCGAAGGCGATAAGGAAGGTGATGGCAGAGCTTTCCAGCAGCATGGTGCTGCCATTCGCAGTGACGCCGGCAAGGCCAATCCCGCCGCCGACAATGGCGACAATGGCCATGGTCAGCCAGCTCCAGCGCCGCATGTCTGGCCGCGCGATCAATGCCGCCAAGACCGGGCCCATCAGCACGATAGCCAGCCCCGCATCGGCCAGGTTGGGATCGATGGCGGTGAGCACCAGGCCCGTCCCCATCAGCGTCGCCACCTGGGCAAGCGCGGCCATGTCATAGAGATGGCGCTGCTGCAGTGTCAGGCTCAGCATGCCGCCAGCCAGCATCATGGCCGCCAGCACGAAGGGCAGGCCTGCGCCCACGACAAGGCCATAGGTGGCGGGCACCAGGGCCAGGAGGGCCGCAAGGCTCATCAGGCGGGCATTGTTGGCGATGGTCTTGCGGCGCAGCGCTTCCGGCCGGCTCCCGGTCCCGGCCAAGGCGGGGTCGAACCCCTTGCTGCCGAAGAACTGTAGGCTACGCATCAACAAACTCACACACCGACGCCATGATTCCGGCCGGGCGGCCGGTTCGGCGATCCTTGCTTGGATCGCTGCCCGGATGAGGTCCGGGTCTGTTGCGATGAAACTGACGCGCCAACCGCTAAGACAGGTTTAAGCGCGGGGGCTTTGGTGCCCCTTCGACTCGGGCCGAAGCGGCCTTTCGCCAGTTAGCGTAAACAAGGGGTTGCCCGCGCTTAACGCTGGCGGGGCAATTTGACTCAAATTGTATCGATTGGGCGCAGCCGCGCTTAACGGCAGGCGCTTAGATTTTGGTTCAAATCCGGTGGGAATGGGTCCTGCCGACGGGAACGCTTCCAGCAGAAGTGGCAACACTTTTGCGGTTTGGAAGCGCGACCAAACAAGAGGTTAGCTCGCATTGGGTGCTCATGGCGGCCATGCGAACTAGGTCCGGTTGATGTTTTTGCTGCGCTCCGCATTTTGGCTCACTCTCGCCTTTCTGGTCATCAAGCCGGAAATGGATGTGCGCGAGTCCGCGTCTGCCCTGTCAGCACAAGCCATGGCACAGGGTAGCCAGTTCATTGCCAGCCAGATCGAACAGATCGAGTGCACCGACCTCACCTGCATTGGCGGCAAGGCCATCGCGGCCGCTGCCCTGAAGCCATCCGCCTCGGTGGAAAAGCTTTCCGCCTCGGCGGCCCCCCGTTCCGCCCAGGCCGGCGACGACATGCAGACGTCCCCGGCCGCCTCTCCGGTCCCCTTCCCCCGGCCTCGACCGGAATGGGCGGGATAACGGCGCTTCCCGCGCCGACCTCCAGGACTTCGACCCGGCTGCCGCCTTATGGCGACAGATCTTCCCCCGGGTCCAGCCGCAGATGCGCAGCCCCGCATTTGCGGCTTTTTCTTGCGCCGGGCGCCAATTTGACAAAGCGGGCAATATGGCCATGATGGCGCTCATGAGCCCGATTTCGACCATCACTCCAAAACGAGATTATCGCCGCCAGGCAGGCTGATTGCCTGGTGTTGCTACCTGCCCAGGGCAAGAGCGGCACCAGGATCATCGCAATCTCGTAGGCTCAATTACACCTATCCGCAGACGCTCCGGACGTGGCTTTGCCGCGCCCTTCGTCATGTCGGATGCGTTCATCGGAGTGATGACCATGACGTTCAAATATTCGCTCACCCTGCCGATCAGCGGCGGCAACAAGCTCAGCCGTTTTGAGGCTTGGGCCGAAGCCCACCTCCCCGGCCTGCCCTACCGCCTGCCCCCGCAGACGCCGATCAAGACCGAGACCATGACCATCCGTCTCGCCTCCCTCGACGACCGCCGCCGCATCCTCCAACAACTGGCCCGGGCGCAGATCTGACGGCAGGGCATCGAGCGCCTTAGCCTCAACTCCCACTTGATAAGAGAACCTGAGGGTGGGGGTTCTGCAGGCTCAGCCTCCGCCAGCCGTCACCCTCGGGCTCGACCCAAGGGCCCTGCACTTTGGAACTTTCCACCCCTCCAATCCCGTAACTTTCCCTTAACCCCTTAACCAACCCAACCACCCAAGGAGACCTAAAATGCCCGCCCTGCGGTTCTGTCGTTCCTGTGCAGGACCCCGTCCACGCGCCGCCATGCGCTGCCCGTGGTGTCTCAACGCCAATGCCGAACATCGCGCACCCCCGGAGCACCTGTTCGGCATTTTCGACCGCCGGTCGGCCGCGCCGACAGCCATTGTGCACCAGGAGGAAAAAGCGCGATGACCACCATAGCCTTGTCGGATTGGACGCAATCGCCGCAGATCGTGGTGGGTGAAGAAGAGCGTCGGCGCCTGACCGTCGTCGCTCTCACCGAAATCGGCCACAGCGCCGAACACGCCGACTACCTGCTCTATGAATTGGACCGCGCCCACGTCGTGCCCGACGCCCAGCTGCCGCCCGATGTGGTGCGCATTGGCAGCGTCGTGCGCTATCGGCCGAGCGAAGGCGGCGAACGCACGATCGAGCTGGTCCTGCCCGCCAATGCCGAACGGCACGAGCATAATCTGGCGGTGACGACTCCCGAGGGCGCCGCCCTGCTCGGTCTGCGCCCGGGGCAGAGCATTTCCTGGCTCGGCGCGGATGGGCAAAGCCAGCGCATCCGCGTGCTGCGGGTCACGGCGCCCATCGATCCGTGCTTCGATCCCAATCACGATCCGGGCCCGAGCGCGGCCTGAGATCGGACGGCGGCGCCTTGCCCCGGGCGCCGCCGTGATCCCCATTTTGCCAACTGGCAAAGCCGGGTCAGATCGCCTAGATAGGGGGCATGACAGAGCCAGCCGCCTTCCAGGACATCGCCGAAAACCTCAGCTTCCTCGACGACTGGGAGGACCGGCTCAATTATCTCATCGAGCTCGGCCAGGCGCTGCCGCCCATGGACGATGCAGACAAGACCGACGACAACAAGGTGCGCGGCTGCGTCTCCAATGTCTGGCTGGTATCGGATGCCCAGCGCGCAAGCGGCACGCCGGTGCTGACCTTTCGCGGCCAGTCCGACGCCATCATCACCAAGGGCCTCGTCGCCGTCCTCATCGCGCTCTATTCCGGCCGCCCCGCATCCGAAATCGCCGAGACCGACGCCATCGAGTGGTTCCGCAAGCTCGGCCTCAGCGAGCATCTGGGCATGCAGCGCTCCAATGGCCTCGTCGCCATGGTCAACCGCATGCGCAACGAAGCCCGCGCCGTCCTCAGTTAAAGCCTAAGCCAGCTTGCGCAGCCGCCCCATCAGCGGCCGCTCAACCAGTCGGTAGAGCATCAGGCCCGCCACGGCCCCCGCCACGATGGCAAAGGCGATGATGGCATTGGTCACCAGCGGATCGGTGGTATCGAGCAGCCGCAGCAGCACGCCTGCCGTCGCCGCCACCGCGAAGATGTGCACCAGATAGATCGAATAGGACGCATCGCCCAGCGTCTCGAGAAACCGCACCCGCGGCAACACCGGCTCCAGGCCAACCACCAGCGCCACCGTGGCCGCTGCAAAGCTCAGCAGACCGATAAAGGCCACCGGGTCTTCCACCAGCCCATGGTCCCAGGTGAAGCCCTGCACCAGCCCGGCCAGCGCCATGATGCCGAGCCCGACCAGCACCGCCGCCGGTACCTTGCGCAGATATCCCTCAATCTGCGCCAGCCCCAGCCAGGCCCCCGCCACGAAGGCCAGCGGCATGAAGCTGGTATAGAAGGCCGGAATGGCATCCACCGGCTGCCGCAAGGCCCCGGTCAGCGCCAGCGCAACATAGGCGATGGTCAGCACCGCCACCCGCCGCCGCGCCGTCAGCAATGCCAGCACGGCAAAGCCGACATAGAAGAACATCTCGTAATTCAGCGTCCAGCCGAGCTTGTAGAGCGGATGCAGCCCATGGCTGGCGGGATTATAGAACGGCACGAAAACCAGTGATTTCAGCAGCTGCCCACCATCGAACACCGTGGTCTTGAACAGGCCCGGCTCCACCAGCGCCAACGCCGCCGCCACCAGGGTAAAGGCCCAGTAGAGCGGCACGATGCGCAGGATGCGGCGCTTGAGAAAGGCCACCGGATCGAACGATCCGGGCCCGGTCACCGTCACCATGATGAAGCCGGACACCACGAAGAACAGGATGACCCCCAGCCATCCCAGCCGCCCATAGGCGATGGTCTGTTCCGCCAAAGGATAAAGCAGGGCGTGCGAGGCCACGACCAGCATCGCCGCCAGACCGCGCAGATATTGTATCGTGGGGAGCTTGCCCTGCATTTCCGGTCACCGCAGCATCCGAGACCAGCGTGATACCACGTCTTGTTCGCTTGCCATCATTACCGATGCTTACATCGTTAATCGGCGAACATCGGCGGCCGCTCCGGCAGCCAGTGGCGCTGGTGTCCCTGGGCCCTGCCCTCCGCTACGCCACCCAGTCCCCAGAGCGAAGCCAGCTGATCGAGGGCGATGCGCAGCACCAGCTTGGCGCCGCGTCGCGGCCAGCCATGGCTGAGCTCGATATCCTGTAGACCGCGATCGAAGCAGCACACATCCACCAGCACCGACCAGCAATCACCCGGCAGGCGCTGCGCCAGTGCGCCCAGCAGCCGCCGCGCCTCGGCAGCGCTATCGGCCAGCTCCCCCTGCAATGGCCGCCCGCGATTGCCGCCGACATGGCTGGCATCATAGGACATGGTGACACGCTGGCTCAATTGCGCCCTGCGCATCAGGCGCGCCAGGCGCCGCGCCGCCTCGCCATGCTGATCGCCCAGAAATCCCGCCTCATTGCCGCGCCGCGCCAACAGCCGCTGTACGGCGTCGGGGGTTTCGTCACCCTTCTGCATGTCAGGCATCATGGCTGACGCCCTCCTGCTGCAGGCACCGTTCCAGCCGGCAGATTTCGGCATCGAAACTGGGATCGTCGCGCAGATCCTCGATCTGGGCGCAGGCATGGGAGACAGTTGTCCTATCTCGCCCGAAGGCGACACCCACCCGCGCCAGACTTTCCCCGAACACCACATGCGCCAGATACATGGCCAGATGCCGCGCCTTGGAGGCGCGCGATCGGCACCGCGACGCATTCAGAATAAGTTTTGTCGGCACCTGCCGCTCCGCCGAGACCAGGGTGACAATGCGATCATAGGGTGCAGTTGGCTGCAGCGCGGCGCGGGTCGCGGAAAAACGGTGGCGCTTGATGGTGCGAACAGGCATCGGAAACTCCGTCAGATGAAGGATAATATTCCTACATCCTGCCCAATGACCAGCCATCCGAGGATAAATATCTTATCTCTTTGTTAAACATGCGCTTTCGCCGCGCCGACGCAAAAGCCCGCTCCCGCAGACCCCGAGAAACACAAAAGCCGCCCGATGGGCGGCCACAGCGTTTGGACTAGACCATTTCAAACTGAGGTAGACTCGGGCCCCTTGCGCCTCCCTCCCCCTTGAGGGAGGGAATGAGGGTGGGGGTCCATCAGTGGATCACTGACCACCCCTCCG
>NZ_UZWD01000044.1 GCF_900631955.1 Devosia equisanguinis
CCAATGGGGGCGCCGGGGGGGGGGGGCGTTCCCCCCCCGGGGGGGGGTGGTGGGGGCGGTGCCGTCCTGGAGGGAATTGACCCATTTGACCTCCGGGAACAGGCGGAAAATCTGCCGGAAGCTGAGGAAGATGCCGACGAACAGGGCGAGGAAGATCATCGAGTTGATGAACGGGTTGGCCCAGAAGAAGGTGACGATATTGGTGAAGAGGATGGCGGCGACCAGACCCACCAGCACCAGGAAGATGACGATCTTGACCAGGTAAACGGTCGGGCTGGCCAGGTGGTAGGGATCGTATCCTTGCGACATAAGCCTTTGCCTTGCCCCTTCGCGTGCAAATCACATGCCGCAGACTAGTCAGCGCAGGAGTTCCGGGCAATGAGAAAGGTTAATGGGGGCTGGACACAAGCGCGTTCGCGCGCCTCGAGCCGGTGTCGTCATCGCAGTTTCGCATAGCGCCGCTAGAGGCGCGACAGGCAATTGCGAACAGGAGCCGCTCGATGAACGAGGCGATCGACCCCACGACCCTAGCCTATTATGCCCGGAGCCGGCAGCAGGAGAAACCGCGCTATCTCGGCCGGCGCTATTCGGAAGATGGTCTGTTCCAGAGCGAGCGGGGCAATACCATTGTCTGCCATCCCGTGGCGGGATCGGCGACCGAGGCGGCGCTGCTGGCGGCGCGGCAGCGCTTCCTCAACATGCCCGATGCGCACAAATTTGCCTTCACCGCCCCGGAAAGCCTGCACATGACGCTGTTCGAGGGGGTGCTCGACCGCAATCGCGCCCTGCCATTCTGGCCGCATGACGTGGCGATCGATACGCCACTCGAGCGCATGACCGAGATTTTTCAGGCGCGGCTGGCCAGCTTCGAACCCGGTCCGCGCTTTGCCGTGGAGGTCACCGGCGCCGCTCCAATCGGCCTGCGATTGCAGGGCGCCACCGCAGAGGACCGCTACGCCATGGCCGATTGGCGCAACCGGCTGTCGGAGCTGTTGGGGCTGTGCCAGCCCAACCACGATCACTACGAGTTTCACAGCACCTTTGCCTATCCGATCGCCTGGCTGGATGATCAGGCCCTGCCGGACTGGCAGGCCATGCTGGATGCGGTGGTGACGGATCTGCGGGCGGCGGCGCCGGTACTGGAATTGCGCGCGCCCGCGCTTTGCGTCTTCGAGGACATGAACTGGTTCGAGGAAGTGCTGGTGCTCGAACCGCGGGCTTGATGGCCAACGCTTTGCCCGGCAATGAAAAACCCCCGGGGGTGCCCGAGGGTCGGAAATGCCGGCGGATGCGCCAGAGGCTACTGGATGGGCTTGAGCGTCTTGAGCAGGGCGGCCTGGATGGTCTCGTTGCCGGCGACCACCTGGCCGTTCCAGACCGAGCCGGGCTGACCGGCAAAATCGGTGACCACGCCGCCGGCTTCCTTGACCATGAGGAAACCTGCAGCCACGTCCCAGGGCTTGAGGCCGGCTTCCCAGACGCCGTCATAGCGGCCGGCGGCCAGCCAGGCCATGTCGACGCAGATCGAGCCCGAGCGACGAATGCCTGCGACGGCGGGGTTGATACTGGCCAGCTGGCGCAGCTGCAGGGCGTCGTTGGAGGTGCCCTGGGTCTTGATGCCGGTGGTGATCACGGCGTCAGAGAGGTGACGGCGGCTGGCGACGCGCAGGCGCTTGCGGTCGGCGAGCCAGGCGCCGCCGCCCTTTTCGGCAGTGTAGAGCTCGTCCATTACCGGATTATAGATCACCGAGGCGACGATATCGTCGCCGCGCTGCAGGGCAATGGCCACGGCAAAGAGCGGGATGGAGTGGAGGAAATTGGTGGTGCCATCGAGCGGGTCGATGATCCAGGTGTGCTGACCATCGGTGCCGGCGACTTCACCCCCCTCTTCCATCAGGAAGGCATAGGTGGGGCGGGCCTTGCGCAGCTCGTCATAGACGATCTGTTCGGCGCGGATATCGGCCTTGGAAACGAAGTCAGCCGGGCCCTTGCGGGAGACCTGCAGGTTTTCGACCTCGTTGAAATCGCGCGACAAAGACTTGCCGGCCTTGATGGCGGCACTGACCATGACGTTGAGGAGGGCGGACCGCGCCATGATGATATGCTCGCTCATTGGGGCGGCGGGACCGGTCCGGCGCCGCGGCCAGGAGTGACCGGTGGCGCGGGCTCAAGAGGCTGGGGCCTGCCGCGGAATTGACGTTTGGCGGGCTTATTGCCTCAGAATAGAGCCCGGTTCAAGGGTCTTGCGGTTCTTGCTCGGCCGGAGGCGCGGCATTGGCGGCTGGATCGACCACCTGGCTCGGGGCATTTTCGGGATCGGTGGAATTGGGTAGGACCGGCCCCTGTACCTCTATCGGAGCCGTGGCTTGTGCATTTGTCTGAGTGCCCGGCGGGGCGGAGGGCCAGAAGCGGGCACGTTCCTCGGCACGGGCCAGAGCATCGTCGGGAATGGAGACCAGCAAGCGGTCGAGCGAGGGGTCGGTAAGGCCCTGGCGCCGCGCCAGAGCGCGCCACATCGCCGATTCCTCGAGGTCGAGATTGATGCCTTCACCCACGGCCAGCAGCTTGGCGTAACGGCTCTGGGCCACGGGATTGCCGGATTCGGCGGCGCGGCGATACCAGCTGACGGCCTCCTCGAGATTATGGGCAATGCCTTGGCCCAGATAGAGCAGGGTGGCGTAATCGACCTGGGCCGCGGTCAGCCCCTGGGCCGCGGCGAGGCCAATATAGCGGGCGCCTTCCGCCTGGTCGGGCACGACGCCGGCCCCCTCGATCAGCATGGAGCCGTAATCATATTGCGCTTCGGGCAGTTCGGCGTCGGCGGCTTCCTTCATCAGGGCGGCGGCCGTGGTGAGGCTGGGATCGGCATAAATGCCTTCCACATGCAGCAAAGCGAGATTGTACTTGGCCGGGATATAGCCGGCCTCGGCAGCCTGGCGGAACAGGGCAGCGGCGCGCTCGCGGTTCTTGGGGACGCCGACGCCATCCTGGTAGAGCATGCCCAATTCGAAGGTGGCGAGACGGTCGCCATTATTGGAGGCGAGCTGATACCAGCCGGCAGCGCGTTCGGCATTCTGCGCCACGCCCAGGCCCTTGGAATAGATCTCGGCGATCAGCGTCTGGGCCGCGGCATCGCCCTTTTCGGCGCGCGGCAGGGCCAGCTCGAACGCAGTGAGGAAATAGCCGCGCTGGAAGGCGCCGAAGGCGTAATCGGCCGGCTGGCGGGGGCCGAACACCGCGTCACTGACGGCCTCGGCATTTTCGGTCTGCGCCAGGGCCGGGGTGGCGAGCGCCATTGCCGGCATGGCGAGGCCCAGCAGGGCCAATGGCAGGAGCTGACGCAGGGTGATCATGCAGGCTCCCGGAGTGCGCGGTCGAAGGCGGCAAGAGCGGCGGCCGGGTCGGCGGCGTTCCAGACGAGATCGGACAAGGCGACGAATTCGGCGGGATTGCCGGCGACGCTGTCGGGGCTGGCCGCTGGATCGACATGGACGGCCGGCACTTCGAAGGTCTCGGTCCACCATTGCGCCAGGTCGGCCCCCTGTGGGTCGGCTTTGCCGTCGAGGGCGCCGAACATCACATAGTCGACATCGAGTTCGCCAAAACTCATGGCGTCGTGGCGCGAGCCGATATTGCCGACACCGACAATGCCGTCGGGCTTGAGGGCGGCGACGGCTTCCCGAATGGCCTTGGTGCCACCGGTGGTGATGTGGACGCCATCGGCGCCGAGGCGGCGGGCCAGGGCCACGTCGTCTTCCACCAGCACCGCGGCGCCGGCCGCCTGGCCGATCTGCACCAGGCGCTCGACCAGGGCCGCATAGGCCGTTTCGTCCTGAGTGCCGCGCCGCACCAGAATGGCCGAAACCGCCGGGCCGGAGAGCACGGCCATGAGCTGGCGCGCAAAGGCCGCCGGTTCGGGAGCGGGAGGAGTGATCAGATAAAGCTGCGGCGCCATGGCGTTCCCGAGGTGTAAGCGAATGCTCCCTATTCGGCCTTTTTGGCAAGAAAGGGACAAAACCAATAGGGGCGGGCGGGAGCTGGCGCAATGGGGCGGAACGGATCAGCCAAAAAGCGAGACGCGCATTCCGGGGGAAATGCGCGTCTGCCGTGACGTTGGGAGCGTCAACTGGATATCAGGCTGCCTTGTCGAGATCGCCGGACCATTCGCCCAGAGCGGCCAGCGAATTCATATGGGCGCGGTGGGCGAAGGCGGCGCGGGCAGCGCTGAAATTTTCACGGCGGCCGGCCCAGGTGCGCAGCGCCACATTCTGCAAGGCGCGGCCATAGGAGAAGGTCAGCGGCCAGGGTTTTCCCGAAATGCGGTTCATGGCCGAGAGGTGGGCCGTGGCTTCCTCATCGGTCTGGCCGCCGGAGAGGAAGGCGATGCCGGGGACGGCGGCGGGCACATGTTCCTTGAGCACGTCGACGGTGCGGCGGGCCACTTCCTCGATGCTGGGGCGATCGCGGGAATTGATGCCGGGCAGGACCATATTGGGCTTGAGCAGCATGCCGGCCAGATCGACACCGGCCAGCCGCAGTTCCTTGAACGTGGCCTCCAGCACGTCGCCGGTGACCTGGGCGCAGCGCTCGAGCGAGTGATTGCCGGGATCGCCGTCGCCGACGACTTCGGGCTCGACCACCGGCACGATGCCGGCTTCCTGGCAGAGGATGGCATAGCGCGCCAGGGCATGGGCATTGGCGCGGATATTGTTGCGGGTGGGGGCTACGTCGTTGATGGTGATGACGGCGCGCCACTTGGCAAAACCGGCGCCGAGTTCGGCATAATGGGCGAGGCGCTGGCGCAGGCCATCAAGGCCCTCGGTGATCTTTTCGCCGGTTTCGCCCGGCATGGGGAAGGCGCCGCGATCGACCTTGATGCCGGGAATAGTGTCGGCATCGGCGAGGATGGCGCGGAACGGGGTGCCGTCGGCGGCTTCCTGCTTGAGCGTCTCTTCGGTCAGGATGACGCCGGAAACATAGTTGCGCATCGCTTCCGAGGCGCCGAACAGCATTTCGCGGTAGTCGCGGCGCAGATCGATCGTGTTGGGAAGGTTGATCTTGGCAAAGCGCTTGGCAATCGTGCCTTCGGATTCATCGGCTGCCAGGATGCCCTGACCCGGTGTCATGAGCTTCTGGGCGATCGCATTGAGCGATTTGGACATCGTCTTCCCCTCGGAACTGCTTTGGCCCCGATACTAGACTTTGGTCAGCGCGCTTTCGATTAGACCTGTGGTTATTAGACGAAAGGACGAAAAGGCGGCGGGGAACTTTTCGGTCGGGGTCGGCTCCACGTTGGGGCTGGTGCGGTCAGTTTTCCGGCGAGTCTTCGTCCGGAGGCCATTTCTGGGCCGTGTGCAGCACTCGGATAATCTCGGTTGTCTCCTGGCTGGCGCTGTAGACAATGAGGTAGCGGGTGCCGGGAATAACGAGCTCACGTGTATTGGATATCCGGCCTTCCCGTCCGCTGCCGGGAAAATCCAGCAATTGCCGTGCACATGATGCGATCCGGTCATCGAGCGCTTCTGCCGCTGCGATGTTGTCAGTGGCGATGTAGAGAAAGATCGCACGCCGATCCTCTTCAGCGGACGGGCGCCAAAGCAGCCTCATTCGCTTCCGGCCAGCTTGCGGCGGGTTTCGGCCCGCAGCTTGGCGAAATTTGCTTCCACCTCTTCATGGGGAATACCGGGCCGTGGATCGTCCAGCGCTTCCTGCACCTTGGCGCGAAACCAGCGGTCGTAGTCTTCCGGAGAGGTCGTGAGCCCGGCCGGGAGGGCGCCTTCATTGGCGACCTTGGTGAGAAGAATGCGCACGGCGTCGGATACGGACAGGCCCATGCTGGCCAGAACGGCCGTTGCGCGATCCTTGATTTCCGGCTCGATGCGCGCCTGGACCAGGGAACTTGCAGCCATGATTGCCTCCTGTCATGCATTTGCATGACAAAAATGAACCTCGCAGCTGCAAAGGTCAAGCGGCGCGATTTTGGTCGCGCCGCTGTGAGAAGGTAATCGTTATTTCTTCAGCGATTCGACGCCGGGGAGGGGCTTGCCTTCCATCCATTCGAGGAAGGCGCCGCCGGCGGTGGAGACGTAGGTGAGCTTGTCCTTGACGCCGGCATGGGCCAGGGCGCTGACGGTATCGCCGCCGCCAGCCACCGAGACCAGATGGCCATCATGGGTGCGCTTGGCGACATGCTTGGCGATGGCGACGGTGCCGGCATCGAAGGGCTCCATCTCGAAGGCGCCGACCGGGCCGTTCCAGACCACGGTGTGGGCGTCGTCGATGGCGGCGTTGATCCGCTCGATCGAGGACGGGCCGATATCGAGGATCATGCCATCGGGATCGACGGCATCGACGCCATAGAGGCGGGTGGGCGAATTGGCCTTGAAATGCCAGGAGACAACGGCATCGATGGGCAGGATGATGGCGCAATTGGCCTTTTCGGCCTTGTCCATGATGCGGCGGGCCGTGTCGGCGAGATCCTTTTCGCACAGCGACTTGCCGACGCCATAACCCTGGGCGAAGAGGAAGGTATTGGCCATGCCGCCACCGATGACGAGGCCATCGACCTTGGTCACGAGATTTTCCAGCAGGTCGATCTTGGACGAAACCTTGGCGCCGCCGACAATGGCGACCACCGGCTTTTTGGGCTTGCCGAGACCGGCTTCCAGCGCCTTGAGTTCGGCTTCCATGGCGAGGCCGGCGGCGGCGGGCAGCAGATGCGCCAGCGCTTCGGTGGAGGCATGGGCGCGATGGGCGGCGGAGAAGGCGTCGTTGACATAGACATCGCCGAGGCTGGCCATGCGCTTGGCCAGTTCGACATCGTTCTCTTCTTCGCCGGGATGGAAGCGGGTGTTTTCCATGATCAGCACCGAGCCCTCTGGGGCCTCGTCGATGGCGGCCCTGGCGGCGGAAACATCGACCCAGTCGGTGGCGACGAAGCCAACGGGGTGGCCGGTCTCATTGGCCACGGCCTCGCAGACCTGTTCGAGCGAGAATTCGGGGTTCACCTTGCCCTTGGGGCGGCCGAAATGGCTGAGGAGAATGGCCTTGCCATCCTTCTTGACGATTTCGCGGATGGTGGGCACCAGGCGCTCGATGCGGGTGGCATCGGTCACCTTGCCATCGGCCACGGGCACGTTGAGATCGGCGCGCAGCAGCACGCGCTTGCCGGTGAGGTCGAGTTCGTCGAGGGTCTTGAAAGTCGCGCTCATCGGGCAGTCTCCGCAGGCAGGTGATGTTTGGCCGTGGGTTAGCAGAGTGGCACGAAAGCCGGAAGTCGGTGAACGAAAAATCTGCGGGCCCGGCAGCGGGCGCGCGGAAACGCCGCGCGGTCACTCGGCGTCGGGTGCAGTGGGGTTGGTGGCGACCCCAATTCGGACGTTCAACACGGGCATTCGACCATCCGCAGCGGTCGTGACATATGCTGCAATATAGGCGGCCCGTATCTATCAGCAGGCTGGTAGGTTCATTGGCGGACTTTTTCTTTAGCTGAGAATGTCGACGATGAGACCGCGAAGCCACTGATGCGCAGGGTCCGTGTCGTAGGACGCGTGCCACAACATCGATACCTCAATGTTCGGCAGTTGCAGCGGCGGTGACTTCGCATTCAGGCCAAATTCGGTGGCGAATATGCCCGCCGCCGGCTGCACGCAAGTCGAGATCATCGGCCCGGACTTCAGCAGATAGGGCACCGAGATGAAATGTTCCGTGGTCACCCCAACCTTTCGGCTTCGACCAATTGCGGCCAAGGCGTCGTCGACCACGCCATGTGGCTTGGTGGTGATCGATCCCAGCAGGACATGTGGATAGGCTAGATAGTCTTCCAAAGTGAAATCGCCGGCAATTGGCACTTGAGTCCCGTCGAACAGGCAAAGATAGTTGGCCTTGAAAAGCCCGCGACGTTTGTGATGCATGCCACCCTGGTTGAACTCGCCCACGGCCAGGTGCAACTCGTCCCCATCGATCTGGTCCAACGCCTGGAACCGATCGGTCCGCCTTGCACGCAGAATAATGCCCGGGGCGATCTTTTGAGCCACTGCGAGCAGCTTTGGCAAAAGCACCAGCTCGATGCTGTCTGGCATGCCGATGAAGAATGTGCGGCTTGCCGAAATCGGGTCGAACGGCTGGTGCTTCAGCAATATTTGTTGAGCCGCAGCGAGGGCGTTCCGCACCGGGCCGATCAGAGCCTTGGCGCGCGGAGTGGGCAGCATTCCCTCCGGCATGCGCGTAAAAAGCTCGTCCTCCATCAACACGCGCAACCGCGAAAGAGCGTGGCTCATAGCCGATTGGCCAATGCCCACACGCCGGGCAGCACGGGTCACACTGCCTTCAATTGCAAGCGCGTCAAACGCAATCAGCAGGTTGAGATCAAGTCTGCCAAGATTAACGTGATCGATAGTCATAATCGAGCCAATCGATTGGATTAATGATGCAACATCTCCTATCCCTATTGCATCAGATGTCGCAAGCGCTGACGTCCAAGGAGAAATTAGATGAAAGCTCGCCTCACCCTCAGCCTCGCCATGATCCTATGCGGCGGTGCATTCAATGTCCTTCTTTTGGTCTCGAGATAGAGAGCCGCTTGCCGTGACGATAACGTTCTTTCATATGCAGCCCGGCCCGTTCGCAGAACGGTGTCTGATGGCCTTACGATTGAAGGGCATTGGCTTCGAAGAAGTCATCCTCGACCCAACCTTGGGTCAGAACCGGACACCGGAATTTCTCTCGCTGAACCCCCGCGGCACACTGCCTGTGCTTCAAGACGGCAGTGTCGTGGTGCGGGAGTCGCAGGCGATCATGTTCTATCTCGATAAGGCCTATTCGGAGCCTCCATTGTTCGGCACCACGCCGAAGGAAGCTGGAGCCATCATGCAGGCCATTTGGGACCAGACGTCCTATATCGAGCCGCTGCTCAAAAGCATCATCGGGCCGTTGGTGTTCGGCAAAGGCGATTTAAGTGCCGTTGATGCAGTGGAGCAGAAGCTGGTCACCGAACTCGAAGCCCTCGATCGCGTGCTGGCACTGACGGGTTGGATCGTCGGCAACGCGATATCTGCCGCTGACCTTAGCCTTTACCCATTGCTTTTCGCGGTTCGCGCCAGCCTGCGAGAGCCAGCTGCCCGAAATCGCTGCCAAGCAGTGCTCACTGCGCTGGATCAGCTACCCAATCTGCGTTCGTGGCTTCAAGCCATCGCGAAAATAGATGGCGCTGCAATAGAGTAATCCCTGTCCATGTATTGCGGACCGCCGGCAGGGTGCGCCGATCCGGTTGTGCATCGCCGTCCGTCATGTCCGGCAAGGGATTGGCATAGGAACGTCGCACCCGGAGAGTTCACCCGCTATTTCCTATTGACCGTCGGATGGGCCAGAATCCTTGCGCCACGATTGCCCGCAAGGCCGGGCCTGCCTTGTCCATGCCTCGGGTCGGGCCCGAGGGCGGTGGCTGGTGGGTGGG
>NZ_UZWD01000053.1 GCF_900631955.1 Devosia equisanguinis
CCGCGATCCCGCCCCTCGGGAGGGAGGCGAAAGAGCCCTGAGTCCACTTCAGTTTGAAATGGTTTAAGCCTCAGCCGGCTTTTGCACCTGTGGCCGGCCAACCGTCCGCGCCAGCTCCGCGACGTCGAGGAAAAAGTCGGCCTGGCGGCGCAGATCGTCTGAAATCATCGGCGTCGAGGTGGCCAGCGTCGAGACCACCGTCACCCGCTTGCCCTTGCGCTGCAGCGCCGCCACCAGCGCGGTAAAGTCGCCATCGCCGGAAAACAGGATCAGGTGATCATAATAGGGTGATTGCTCGAGGGCATCGACCGTGAGCTCGATGTCCATATTGCCCTTGATCTTGCGGCGCCCCAGGGCATCGGTGAATTCCTTGGCCGGCTTGGTCACCACCGTATAGCCGTTATAATCAAGCCAATCGATCAAAGGGCGGATCGATGAATATTCCTGATCTTCCACCAGGGCTGTGTAGTAATTGGCCCGCAGCAGATATGCCTTGGCGCTGAATTCGGTGAGGAGTTTTCGGTAATCGATATCGATGCCAACGGCCTTCGATGTTGCATAAAGATTGGCGCCATCGATAAAAAGCGCGATTTTCTCGCGTGGATCAATTGCCATATTAATGCTCCGACTGAAATGCTTTGTAGTTGAAAATACGCCACCCGCGTCCCCAGGGGCAGCTTTGAAACTAAGAATGCGTTTAAATTCGCTATTCGCACATTTTCGGCGAGGCGACAAGCTCCGCCCCTTAGCCTTGTCATCGTGGACTGCATCGTGTAAGGCAGGCCTTCATTCCCCCAAAGTGTGGAGACGTCTGTGGCACGCGTCACCGTTGAAGACTGCATCGAGAAGGTCGAGAATCGCTTCGATCTCGTCCTCATGGCCGCTCATCGCGCGCGCATGATTTCCTCCGGCGCGCAGATCACCGTTCCCCGCGACAATGACAAGAATCCCGTCGTTGCCCTGCGCGAAATCGGCGATGGCACCATTTCTCCTGATGATTTGCACGAAGATCTGATTCATTCGCTGCAGAAATATGTCGAAGTCGACGAACCCGAATCCAGCGCCGCTCCGCTGATCGAGAGCGCCGGTGATGACGATTCGATCAATTTCGATACCATCAGCGAAGAAGAACTGCTGCGCGGCATCGAAAGCCTCGCTCCCCCCGAGCGTCGCGATGACTGAGAGCCGTCCCGCTAGGGCAAATCGCTCCGGTGGAGCGATTTGAGGCGAGCAGGCCAAAGTCTGCTCCCACTATGGCGGCAAACAACACAATTGCCGTTGCCTAGCCGCCAGAGGCGACTATATCAAAAGAGCGTCCGGCCTGCGTCGGGCGCTCTTTTCATTTCCAAAACAGGCGCTAAGCTCATCCATAAGAGCGAGCGGCTAATCATATGATGCGTCAGTACGAGCTTGTCGAACGCGTTCAGGCCTATAACCCGAACGCCGATGAGCAATTGTTGAATAAGGCCTATGTCTACGCCATGCAGAAGCATGGCTCGCAAAAGCGCGCCTCTGGCGACCCTTACTTCAACCACCCGCTTGAGGTCGCTGCGATCCTCACCGAACTCAAGCTCGACGATGCCTCGATCGCCGTGGGCCTCTTGCACGACACGATCGAGGATACCGACGCCACCCGCGCCGAGATCGACCAGATGTTCGGCGGTGAAATCGGCACCATTGTCGATGGCCTGACCAAGATCGAGCGGCTGAACCTGGTGTCCCGCGAAGAGGCGCAGGCCGAAAACCTGCGCAAGCTGCTCCTGGCCATCAGCCAGGACGTGCGCGTGCTGCTGGTCAAGCTGGCCGACCGCCTGCACAATATGCGTACCTTGCAATATATGCGCGCCGACAAGCAGCAGCGCATTGCCCAGGAGACCATGGATATCTATGCGCCGCTCGCCGGCCGCATGGGTATGCAGGATATGCGCAACGAGCTGGAGGACCTCAGCTTCCGCATCCTGCATCCGGATCACTACGAAGCGATCACGGTGCGTCTGGATCAGATGCAGGCCGACCATCGCGAGACCATCGACACCATCACCTCCGAGCTGACCGACCGGCTTTCCGCCGAAGGCATCACCGCGCGGGTCAAGGCGCGGGTTAAGTCGCCCTATTCGATCTTCTCCAAGATCGAGCGCAAATCCATCGCGCTGGAACAGCTGTCCGACATGATCGGCTTCCGCGTCGTCGTTGGTTCCATCGACCAGTGCTACAAGACCGTTGGTCTCGTGCACACCGCCTGGAAAGTGGTCCCCGGGCGGTTCAAGGACTATATTTCGGTCCCCAAGCACAACGACTACCAGTCGATCCACACCACCATTGTCGGGCCCAGCCGCCAGCGCGTCGAACTACAGATCAGAACCGAGGAAATGGACCGCATCGCCGAATTCGGCATTGCCGCCCATGCGCTCTACAAGGATGGCGCCTCGGCCAATCTCGGTCGCATCGAGAGCGAATCCCAGGCCTATGGCTCGCTGCGCCAAACCATCAGTCATCTGACTTCGGGCATTTCGACCGAGGATTTTCTCGAATACACCAAGCTGGAGCTGTTTCAGGACCAGGTGTTCTGCTTCACCCCCCGCGGCCGGCTGATCGCGCTGCCCCGCGGCGCCACGCCCATCGACTTCGCCTATGCGCTGCATACCGATATCGGCGACACCTGCGTCGGTGCCAAGATCAATGGCTTGATCCTGCCGCTGGTGACGCAATTGCGCTCCGGCGACGAAGTCGAAATCCTGCGCGACCAGAACCATCGCCCGCCCTCCAACTGGATCGGCATTGCCGCCACCGGCAAGGCGCGCGCCGCCATTCGCCGGGCGGTGCGCCAGACCGCCACCCAGCGCGCCTTTGCCCTGGGCGAAAACGTGCTCTCCATGATGTTGGAGCGCGAAGGGGTTATGCTCGATGAGAGCGAGGCCAAAACTCTGGCCGAGGCGTTGGAACAGCCCAATAAGCGCGACCTGCTGATCGCCATTGGCGAGGGCAAGATCGGCAGTGAGGACCTTGGCAATGCACTCGCCCAGGTCAAGGGCATCCGCAAGCGCCGCCGCAAGCTCGACCTGCCGGTGGCCGACACCGCCGATGGCTGGTTCGCCCTGCGCGCCACCGACCAGTTCCGCTTCCGCGTTCCCGGTGGCCAGCGCTCGGGCAGTCATGCCAAGGCGGCCCTGGCCCAGCTTGATTTCCACACCCCGGTGCAATTGTCGGGGGAGGGCGTCGTGCCGGGCGATCGCCTTGTCGGCATTCTCGAGCCCGACCGGCCGATCACCGTCTATCCCATCCATTCCGATGCGCTGATGGACAAGCACGACAGCGACGTGGCCTGGGTCGATGTCCGCTGGAACCTGCAGGGCAGCGAAGAGCGGCTCTATCCGACGGTCATTTCCATGGAATCGGTCAACAAGCCCGGCTCGCTCGCCCAGATTTCGTCGGCAATCGCTGCCTGCGAGGCCAATATCAACAATCTGGTGATGCGGATGATTTCGCCCGACTTTCACCAGATGATCTTCGAAATCGAGGTGCGCGACCTTGCGCAACTGACCGATGTTCTGGCAACCCTCAAGCGCAGCCCCGGCCTTTCGGCCGTCCAGCGCGCCGGCCTCCGCGAGGCCAGCATGATTTCGACGCTGGAATGGGATGGCAGGATCGACAGGAGTGCGCGCAATGACGAATGAGGATGTTCTGGCCATTTTCCGCGAATGCGGTGCCATGCTGGAGGGACATTTCATCCTGTCGTCTGGCCTGCGCTCGCCGGTTTTCCTGCAGAAGGCCAAGGTGTTCCAATATGCCCACCAGACCGAAAAGCTCTGCAGGGCCCTGGCCGAAAAGATCCGCGCCGAAGGCTATGGCGATGTGACCAAGGTGGTGTCTCCGGCCATTGGCGGCATTATTCCCGGCTACGAAACCTCCCGCCATCTCGGCGTCCCCGCGCTTTACACCGAGCGCGTCGATGGCCAGTTCGAGCTGCGCCGCGGCTTCGAGATCGAGCCCGATGACAAGGTCATCGTCGTCGAGGACATCGTCTCTACCGGCCTCTCGATCCGCGAATGCGTCGATGCCCTGCGCAAGATCGGCGCCAATGTGGTCGCCGCCGCCTGCCTCATCGACCGCTCCGCCGGCGAAGCCGATGTCGGCGTGCCGCTGGTCTCGCTGATCCAGTACAAGGTCCATGCCTATCCGGCCGACCAGTTGCCCCCCGAACTCGCCGCTATCCCCGCCATCAAGCCTGGCAGCCGCGGCATCCAGGGTGTGAAGTGATCTTCGCAATCCCCCCTCATCCGGCGCTGCGCGCCACCTTCTCCCCGAGAGGGAGAAGAATGGTCCGGCGCACCCCTCTTGTTCCTCTCCCTCTCGGGGAGAGGGTGGATCGGCCAAAGGCCGAGACGGGTGAGGGGGCTTCCGCAACACACATTGAGGCGGCATCATGATCATCGGCCTCGGCTCCGACCTCATCCAGATACATCGCGTAGAGCAGACGCTTATCCGCTTCGGCGACCGATTTGTGCAGCGCTGCTTTACCGAGATCGAACAGAAGAAGTCCGATCGTCGGGCCCAGCGTGCCGCATCCTATGCCAAGCGTTTCGCTGCCAAGGAAGCCTGTTCCAAGGCCCTGGGCACCGGCCTTAGTTTCGGCGTTTATTGGCGCGACATGGGCGTGGTGAACCTGCCGTCCGGCAAGCCGACCATGCATCTGACCAATGGCGCCGCGCGTGCTCTGGCCCGGCTTGTGCCAGCGGGACACGAGGCCCATATCCATTTGACCATTACCGACGATGCTGGGCTGGCTCAGGCCTTCGTCGTCATCGAAGCGCTGCCCGTTGACCCCAAAGGCGCAACTGTCTAACGCTTTGGCACCGCCTGAACGGGGACCACAATGACTCAACCTGCCGACAAGCCTGCCCAGAAATCCGCCGCCAGCGAGTGGTGGGATACGCTGGTGGTCATTGTCGAAGCGCTGCTCATCGCCATCGTGCTGCGCTTCTTCCTCTACCAGCCCTTTTCCATCCCCACCGCCTCGATGCAGCAGACGCTGATGATCGGCGACTACTTCGTCGCCAATAAATTCGTCTGGGGCTATGGCAAGCATTCCTTCTCGTTGGGCCGCTATGGCGACTTCGCGCTGCTCGACTTCGAGCTGCCGATCTCCAATCGCATCCTCGGGCGTGATCCCAATCGCGGCGATATCGCGGTGTTCCGCCCGGTGCCGCAGAATATCGAATATATCAAGCGCATAGTCGGCCTGCCGGGCGACAGGATCCAGGTCAAGGAAGGCCGGCTCTTTATCAACGGCACCATGGTCGAGCGCGAACTGGTCGGCACCGCGGAAGATACAGACAGCAATGGCGATACCCGCCAGGTCCAGGTCTATCGCGAAACCTTCCCGGAAGGCACGACCCACATCATCCAGGAAATCGGCGACAACCTGCCGCTCGACAATACCCCTGAATATGTGGTCCCCGCTGGCCACTATTTCATGATGGGCGACAATCGCGACCGTTCCGCCGATAGCCGCGTGCTGAGCCAGGTCGGCTATGTCCCCGCCGTCAATCTCATCGCCAAGGCCGAAGCACGCTTCTTCTCCATCAAGGACAACCTGCCGCCCTGGCAGATCTGGCAGTGGCCCGCCAATGTGCGCTGGGATCGCATGTTCCAGTCGGTCTATGGCAATGGGCCGTATGACACCACGGAAGCGCCGTGAGCCGTCGCGACAAGGGACACGAAAAGCTGCAGGTTCGGCTGGGCTATAGTTTTGCCGATGTCGGCTTGCTCGAACGCGCGCTGAGTCATTCCAGCGCCATCTCGCCGGGCAAGCGCATCGAACAGTCCTATCAGCGGCTCGAATTTCTCGGCGACCGGGTGCTGGGCCTGGTGGTGGCGGACATGCTCTATGCCCGCTTCCCCAAATCCAATGAAGGGGAGTTGAGCCGCACGCTCAACACCCTGGTGCGCAAGGAAACCTGCGCCGATATCGCCCGCAAGCTCGATCTCGGCAAGGAACTGATCCTGGGTGACAGCGAGGCGAGAACCGGTGGTGCCGAAAAGGACGCAATTCTCGGCGACGTCACCGAAGCCATTATCGGCGCCATCTTTCTCGATGGTGGTCTCGAGCCTGCATCGGACTTCATCCGGCGCTATTTCACCCAGTTCCTCGCCGATGGTCAGGCCAACCGCGCCGACGCCAAGACCACGCTACAGGAATGGGCCCAGGCCCGTGGCCTCGAACCGCCGGCTTATCTGCAGGTCGAGCGGCGCGGCCCGGACCATGCACCCGAATTCACCATTGCCGTCGAGGTCGCCGGTTTCGAGCGGATCGACGCCACCGGCCCCTCCAAGAAGATCGCCGAACACAAGGCGGCCGAGATGTTTCTCATCGCCCAGAATGTTTGGAAGGAAAAGAAATGAATACCCCCTCCGAACTGGCCGACACCTGCTGTGGCTTCATCGCCCTGGTCGGTGCGCCCAATGCCGGCAAGTCGACGCTGCTCAATGCCCTGGTGGGCACCAAGGTCTCCATCGTTACCCACAAGGCGCAGACCACCCGCAGCCAGGTGCGCGGCGTGCTGACGCTGGATCAGGCCCAGCTCGTTTTCGTCGATACGCCGGGCATCTTCGCGCCCAAGAAGCGGCTTGAGCGCGCCATGGTCGAAAACGCCTGGGGCGGGGCAGGGGACAGCGACATCGTCGCCTTCATCATCGATGCCGACCGCGGCGTGACGCCCGATATCGAAACCCTGCTCGAGGGCCTCGAAAACATCCGCCAGCCCAAGGTGCTGATCCTCAACAAGATCGACACCGTCAAGCATGAGAGCCTGCTCGCCCTGTCGCAGAGCCTCAACGAGCGCCTGCGCTTCGAGGCGACCTTCATGCTTTCCGCCCTCAAGGGCCACGGCGTCAAGGATTTCATCGACTGGTGCATCAAGCACATCCCGCCCGGCCCCTGGCATTTCCCGGAAGATCATCTCACCGATCTCACCATGGCCATCACCGCCGCCGAGATCACGCGCGAAAAGCTGTTCCTGCGCGTTCACGACGAGATCCCCTACAATGCCACGGTCGAAACCGAGAGCTTCAAGATCCAGAAGGACGGGTCCTACAAGATCGACCAGGTGGTCTATGTCAGCCGCGACAGTCACAAGAAGATCGTGCTGGGCGCCGGCGGGCAGACCATCAAGGCCATCGGTGCCGAGGCCCGCAGGGAACTCATGGAAATGTACGAGGTGCCGATCCACCTCTTCCTCTTCGTCAAGGTCCGCGAAAAGTGGGCCGACGATCCCGAGCGCTACCGCGAAATGGGCTTGGAATTTCCAAGTGGAAAGAACTGAACCCTTATTCCTCTCCCTCTCGGGGAGAGGGTGGATCGGCCAAAGGCCGAGACGGGTGAGGGAGCTTGTCGCAACCTCCCCCTCATCCGGCGCTGGCGCGCCACCTTCTCCCCGAGGGGGAGAAGAATAGGGTGGTGCCCGACCTATGGAATGGACCGGTGAAGCCCTGCTGATCGGTGTCCGCCGCCACGGCGAAACCAGTCTCATTGCCGAGGCCATGGTGGCCGGACGCGGGCGCTATCTCGGCCTCGTGCGTGGTGGCCGCTCCAGCAAGCTCTCGCCCGCGCTGCAGGCGGGCAATACCGTGCAGCTGACCTGGCGTGCCCGCATCGAGGATCACCTCGGCACCTTCGCTGTCGAATTGCTGCAGGCCCGCGCCGCCGAGCTGATCGCCGACCGCGACCGGCTCTATCTCAGCCAGCTGGTCTGCGAACACCTGCGGCTCCTGCCCGAGCGCGATCCACACGATCGTCTCCTCGGCAAAGCCCTGAAGCTGATCGATAATCCTCCCGATGGCGTCGAGCTGGTGCGCTTCGAGCTCGACCTGCTCGATGAGCTCGGCTACGGCCTCGATCTCACAAGCTGTGCCGCCACCGGTGTCACCAGCGACCTCAGCCATGTCTCGCCCAAGACCGGCCGCGCTGTCTCGCGCGTGGCGGCCGAGCCCTATAAGGACCGCTTGCTACCGCTGCCCAGTTTCCTCGCCGCCCGCGGCAATGCCTCGCCCGATGACATTGCCGCCGGTCTCCGGCTCACCGGGCACTTCCTCGACAAGCTGGTCTGGTCCGCCCGCCGCCTCGATCCTCCGCCCACCCGCGACCTGCTGCTGCAGCGCCTCCTCGCCCGTTAAGCCTCGCGCATCAGCACTGATGACAAGCCCTCGCTGAGTTGTTATAGCTCACTGAGCGCATAAAATGCGGACCGTGTAGCCGGCTTGTGC
Source organism: Devosia equisanguinis (assembly GCF_900631955.1). Lineage (GTDB taxonomy): Bacteria > Pseudomonadota > Alphaproteobacteria > Rhizobiales > Devosiaceae > Devosia > Devosia equisanguinis. The sequence goes on from NZ_UZWD01000053.1 coordinate 8,263, forward strand.
GCCAACATCATGCCGGGGGGCATGACATCGCCCTTTTCCGACAAGGGTGCTACTGGAGGGACCAGGAATGAACTCTGTTCGCCTTTTGACGGCGTCCAGCATGCTTGCCGTCTTCGCGGCCGGCCCGGTGCTGGCGGCGCCTGTCGACGACTTCTTTGAACGCCTCAATGCCTGGCTCGAGCCCATTGGCGGCTCGGTGACGGCGAGCGTGCCCATCGGCAAAAGCAAGGCCGGTCCACTGACCCTGAAGGACGTGGCCCTGATCGCTCCGAACAACACCACGCCGCTCGGCGCCTCGGTGGAGTTCGGTACGGTCACCACCCTGGATGGCGACCTGATGCTGGTGGACAGCATCGTCATCAACAAGTTCGATCACACCAATGATGATGTGCGGGTCAGCGCTGACAAGATTACCCTGTCGAACGTATTGCTGCCGCCCCTGGACGCCACCGCCCCCTATCTCTTTGCCCAGATATTGGGTGGAGTGGCGGTGGAAAATCTGCTCGTCGACGACGGCGTCTCCACCGCCGATATTGATCTCCTAAGCTTCGTTCTCAATGCCGATCCCGAAATCGGCACCACCAGCCCCACCGCGTTCTCGGCCATTGTCGAGGTCGTCGGATTGACCATGCCTGAACAAGCGCTGCGCGCCTTCGACCTGGATAAACTGGCGGGTTGGGAAGACTATCTGCTCGACCAGCAGGCCGACATTTATCTGCCGATCCATTGGGACACCACCAATGGCAATTTGACCGTGGCCGACTTCGAGTTCTCCACCGACACCCTCGGCACCTTCGCCGTCGGCGTACAGCTCGGTGGTGTCACCATGGACGTGTTGAGCGAGCTCGCCGCACTGGGCGCCGACCAGGCCGATGGTTCGCCTTCCGACCTCTCCGGCCTGCAGGCCACGGCCGTCCGGCTGATGAGCCAGCTCACCTATAGCGCCGGCAAGCTGGTGATCACCGATGGCGGCGTCGTGGACTTCATGCTCAACGCAGCCGCCACCGAACGCAAGACCACGACCGAACAGGCCATTGCCGCCGCCATCGACGCTGTCGACGATGGGCTCTCTTCGATCAAGGCCTCCGACACTCTGGTCGAGCAGGCCACCCAGTCCCTTGCCCTGCTGCTAGAGGAAGGCGGAACACTCGGCATCGATGCCTTCCCTGAAAAGCCGGTCAGTATTCTCGAGCTTGCCGCCCTCGGTCAGACGCCGGCGGCCCTGATCGACCGGCTCGGCGTGGAAGTCGTGCATGTTGAGGGGGATGAATGAACATGCGTAACCTGCTGATTTCCATTGCTGCCACCGCACTGCTGGCTGTCCCGGTCCAGGCGGCGCCGATCGATGACTTCTTCGCGCGCGCCAACCAATATCTGGCTGAACTTGATGGCTCGCTGAGTTACGCCATTGGACCCGGCTACGATGCCAACACCACTGGCCTGCAGCCCCTGGTGCTCACCAGCCCGGACGGCACCGCCGTCACGCTGGGCGAAAAGGCCTATGTCAGCTCGGTCACTACCTTGCCCGGCGATCTGCTCTACGCCCAGGGGCTGCACATCTCCAATTTCGACCGCACCCAGGACGGCACGCGCGTGCGTATTGGAGGGTTGATCGCCGATGTGTTGCTCCCGCCATTGGGCATGACAGATCCGATGCTGCTGGCACAGGGGATTTCGGGCCTGTCGCTCTTCGACTTTACCCTCGAAAGTTCCGGCGTAACGGTCAGCTTCGATAGCGCCAGCTACTTCCTCAACGTCTTGCCCGAGCGCGGGTCGGCCGACCCTTCGACCTATGAGGCAAGTGTGGCGCTGGAAGGCTTTCTCGTAACCGAAGCGTTACTAGAACAGGTCGATGCACCGCAAGTGCTCGCCCCTTTGATCGGCCGCAAGGTCGACCTCGACATCCGCTTCAATTGGCGGCGCGATGCCGGCGCAATCGATCCGTTCTCGGTCGAAATTGGTTCACCCGACTTCGGCGACCTGGCCTTCAGTGTTGGGCTCAACGGCATTACCCAGGAGCTGCTAGCGGCGCTGGTGGAAATGGGTCAGCAGCGCGCCACCGGTAGCGATGGGGCTGCCCTGCAGGCCAAATTGATCCCGCTTTTCAGCCAGGTGACCGTTTCGGCCCTGTTCTCCGGCCTTTTCAACGAAGGCGGCGCTGCGATCCTGCTGGAACAGATGGCGCAGGAAACCGGCCAGTCGAGCACCAAGACCATCCAGTCCGCCTCCACCGGGTTGCGTGACATGCTGCTCGCCAATGGTTTGGACACCCTGGCGCTGCCGGCCGGCGATGCGCTCTCGGCGGCTCTCTCGGACGGCGGCGGCGTCATCATCTCCGGGTATCCGGCCACCCCGCCCAGCGTGCTCGAACTGATCGCTCTGCAGACGCCCAAGGCCATCGCCGAACGGCTGGAACTGCAGGCGAAATACGACGAGCCGAGCCGCTGAGACAGATACGGCGCTAAAAATTCGCCGGCGGGTCGGAAATCGGCTTGCCGACGATGCAGCAAAGGGTGGAGAACCGGCAGAAATCCGCCGCTTTGCTGTGGGAGCGCCGCGCTGCGGCTATACTCTGCTCCTGATTCGTTCTCACGAGTGTGCCGTCCATGTCCGATGCCGATACCAAACCGCCTGCCGACGACCAGCGGATCGTCGATCTCAAGCAGGCGCTTGAAGAGCGGTATCTGAGCTACGCGCTCTCCACCATCACCCAGCGCGCGCTGCCCGATGCGCGTGACGGACTGAAACCCGTGCATCGGCGCATCATTCATGCCATGCGCCTGCTCAAGCTCGATCCGGGCCAGGGCTACAAGAAAAGCGCCCGTATCGTCGGCGACGTTATCGGTAAATTCCACCCCCATGGCGACCAGTCGATCTATGACGCTCTGGTGCGTCTGGCCCAGGATTTCGCCCTGCGCTATCCGCTGGTCGATGGGCAGGGCAATTTCGGCAATATCGACGGCGATAGCCCGGCGGCCATGCGCTACACCGAAAGCCGCATGACCGATGTGGCGACGCGCCTGCTCGAAGGCATCACCGAGAATGCCATCGACTTCAAGCCGACCTATGACGGCGAGGACGAAGAGCCCATGGTGCTCCCGTCCAACTTCCCCAACCTTCTGGCCAATGGCTCCACCGGCATCGCCGTGGGCATGGCTACTTCGGTGCCGCCGCACAATGTGGTCGAGCTCTGCAACGCCGCGCTCAAGCTCATCCACAATCCTGCTGCCACCACCGAGGAACTTGTCCATACCGATCTAAGCGCCCCGCCGAGCATGGACGATCTGGTGCGCGGTCCCGATTTCCCCACTGGCGGGCAGCTTGTGGAAAGCCGCTCCTCCATCGTCCATTCCTACGAGACCGGTCGCGGTGCCTTCCGCCTGCGTGCCATCTGGCACAAGGAAGAAAAGGGCAGGGGCGTCTACCAGATCGTGGTGACGCAGATCCCCTATGGCGTGCAAAAGTCCCGCCTCGTCGAAAAGATCGCCGAACTGCTGCTGGCCAAGAAGCTGCCGCTTCTGAAGGACGTGCGCGACGAAAGCGCCGACGACATTCGTCTCATCCTCGAGCCGCGCGCCGGCACGGTCGATGCCGTTATTCTCATGGAACAGCTGTTCAAGCTGACCGAACTCGAGCTGCGCTTCCCGCTCAACCTCAACGTGCTCGACAAGGGCACGGTGCCGCGCGTCATGAGTCTGGCCGACGCGCTGCGCGCCTGGCTCGATCACCGCAAGGTGGTGCTGGTGCGCCGCAGCCAGCATCGGCTGGAGCAGATCGCCAACCGCCTCGAAGTGCTCGAAGGCTATATCATTGCCTATCTCAATCTCGACGAGGTGATCCGCATCATCCGCGAGGAGGACGATGCTAAGGCCAGCCTGATTGCCACCTTCGAGCTGACCGACAACCAGGCCGAAGCCATTCTCAACATGCGCCTGCGCTCGCTGCGCAAGCTCGAGGAAATGGAGCTGCGCAAGGAGCATTCCAACCTCACCGACGAGAAGGGCAAGCTCGAAGCTCTTCTGGCCTCTGACAAGCGGCAGTGGGGCGAGATCGCCAAACAGGTCGAGGGCCTCAAGAAGGCCTATCCGCTGTTCGAAGCCGATGGCACCACCCCGCACGCCCTCGGCGCCCGTCGCAGCATTTTCGGCGACGCCCCCAATGCCGACGCCGCCGAAATTACTGAAGCCTTTATCGAGCGCGAGCCGATCAGCGTCATCCTCTCCGAAAAGGGCTGGATCCGCGCCCCGCGTGGCCACAATGCCCCGGTGGACGAAAAGGGCTTCAAGACCGGCGACCGGCTGAAGCTCGCGATCAACTGCGAGACCACCGACAAGCTCCTGATGCTCACCACGGGAGGGCGGGTCTATACGCTGGGGGCCGACAAGCTGCCCGGCGGCCGCGGGCAGGGCGAGCCGGTGCGCATCATGGTCGATATCGAGGAGGGGCAGGACATTGTCGACCTCTTCGTCTATCGCCCGGGCGCCAAGCGCATCATCGCGTCATCGGGCGGTTACGGATTTATCGTCGGCGAGGACGACCTCGTCGCCAATACCCGCAAGGGCAAGCAGATCCTCAATGTTTCGGCGCCTGACGAGGCCCGCCTGATCGTGCCCTGCGATGGTGATCGCGTCGCGGTCATCGGGCAGAACCGCAAGCTTCTGGTCTTCCCCATGGCCCAGCTCGCCGCCATGAGCCGCGGCAAGGGCGTCCGCCTACAGCGCTATAAGGATGGCGGCATTTCCGACCTCAAGACCTTCTATGCCGCCGATGGCCTGACCTGGACCGACTCCTCGGGCCGCACCTACTCCAAGCCGATGGAAGAGTTGACCGACTGGCTCGCCGACCGCGCCACCGCCGGCCGCCAGCCCCCCACCGGCTTCCCACGGAACAACCGCTTCGTCGGCTGAATTTTGTACCGCGATATGGACCCTGCGGCCAAGGAGGTCGGATGACCGTCAGACGTGTGGTCGCCAATATCGCCACCGAGCAATTGGACCTCGCCAGGGCCTTTTATGGCGACCTGCTGGGCATGAGCATCGGCATGGACCATGGCTGGATCATCACCTTTGTCGGTGAAGGCCAGTCCAGCCCGCAGCTTAGTTTTGCAGTCGAAGGCGGATCGGGCACGCCGGTACCGGACCTCTCCATCGAGGTGGACGACCTTGAATCTGTCCTCGCGCGCCTTGGCCAGGCCGGCTATCGGCCCGAATACGGTCCGACGACCGAACCATGGGGCGTCAGGCGCTTTTTCGTGCGCGACCCGTTTGGCCGGCTTCTCAATATTCTCAGCCACCTCTGAACCGGATTCAGCGTCTCAACCGATCCGCCTAAGCCACTCAACGGAATCGCAATTCCCCACCCATTGCGACACCCAAAGCCTTGTTGCAGGAGAGGCGCAGCCGCTCTAGTCTGCTTATGCGCACCAGCATTATCCCGGCAATGCTGCGCTGCGGAACATGCGACCGCGTCGGTTTAGTGGTTTGTGGGTAGCAGGCACATGAACACGTCCGAAGCCCGCAAGGCGGGCGCGCATCGGCTCTCCGGCTGGCAGGCCATCGCCAATTATTTCCAGCGTAATCCCAGCACCGTGCGCCGCTGGGCGGCCGAGCATGGACTACCCATCCATCGCCCCGCCGGCACCATGGCCCGCAAGGGCGCCGCTGTCTTCGCCTATCCCGAAGAGCTCGACGATTGGCTGCGGCGCTTCACGTCCGGCGCCGCCAATACCAACCCTGCCAGCGGTCAACAGCCTCTGCCCGACGCCCCAATGTCGCCACCCGCCCCCCCGCGCATAGGCCCGTCGCTAAAAATTCTTGCCTTTGGAGCCGCTGTCGCCGCGCTTGCCCTGGTTACCCCGCTTCTTCTGAGCCTCGGCGACGCTTCGTCGCGACCGCAACCGGACGTGCCGGCCTCGAGCGAAGTCAGTCGCGATCTCTATACCGACGCCGTCTATCTCGTCGAAAAGCGCACGCCCGATAGCGTCACCCAGGGCGCGGCCATTCTCCAGCAATTGACGCGCAGCGAGCCCGCCAACGTCCTCGCCTGGACGCAACTGGCCACCGCTTACAATCTCATGGTCGAATATGGCGAGATCGACGCCGCTACCGGCTATCAGCGCTCGCACGACGCCGCTCAACGCGCTTTGGAGTTGGACTCCACCCTCGCGCAAGCCATGACCGTGGTGGCTGATATCGACTTCTTCTGGCTGCGCGACCTCAAGGCCGGCCTCGCGCGCTTCGAGCAGGCGCTGGTACGCGATCCCGGCGATGTACAAACCCTGCATTGGTATGCGTCGGCCCTGGCACTATCCGGCGAACCCAGTCGCGCTCTAGTCGAAATCCGCAAGGCCAAATATGCCGACCCCAATTCCCGCTCCATTCGCGTATCGGAGGCGATCATTCTTCTGGCGGGAGGGCAGGCGGCGGCAGCGCGCGAGGTTCTGCAAAGCCTCGTTCGCCACGAGCCATCCTACCGTAACCCCTATCGATTTCTGGCCTTTGTCGAACTCCGCCGCCAGAATTACGAAGCCTACCTCGCCGCCTGGACCCAGCGCTTTGCCCTGACGCATGACGCAGAAGGGCAGAAAGTAGTCGATGCCGGGCGCCGGGGCCTGGCAGAAGGCGGGCCCGACGGCATGCGCAGTGCCATGGCCGCCGCGGTTTCAGGCGAGGACGTACGCACCGCCCTCGAGCCCTATTTCCTCGCCCATGTCGATGCACTTGCCGGCTCACCGGCAGACGCCATCGCCTCGCTCGCGCGCATCGAGACCCGGCACGCCTTTTACTATTCCATCGATCCCGCCTTTTTCCACCTCCGCCAGGACGCAGAGTTCCAGGAGGCCCTGCGCAGCATGAAACTGCCTGTTCTCTAAGCGGATAGGGCGGGACAAGGCCGCACTGTGCCTACATGCGCTGGCACGCATAAAGCTGGCGGTTCATCACATAGCTGCCGGATGGGTCGCGCTGCTCGTAATTGTAGCTCATCGTCCTTCCATCAGCGCCCGGCTGCGCCAGCATGATCAGCATTTCCGGCATGGTGCCGAACTGGGATTGCTGCATGCCCTGGGCCTGCGCCATGAAGTGCCCCTGATCGACCTTCCACTGGCCTTGCACCTGGAACTGGGTCTGCCCGCCAATGCCCACATAGGCGCCTTGCGCCTCCATGCCGCCGCCCGGATACACCCCCATCACATACTGTTTGACGTAGCCGCTGGTGCGCTGCCCCTGCTGGTTGAGTTCGGTATAGGTCATCTCGCACTGCCAGTTGCCTTCGAACTGTGCCAGGCTGGGCATGGTGCCGGCCAGCATGCCGGCAAGAACGAGTGCCGCAATCGGAATTTGTCTGCTCATGATACCCTTCTCAGTTGAGGCCAAGGCTGGCCTTGGTGATCCCTTCGGGTTCCGCCACGGTCCAGAAGAAGTGCTCTATGCCCTCCCAGCACATCACGATCCGCGCATTCTGCGGGTCGTAGAAGGCGTTGGCGGTGCCGCAATCGGCAAAGACGATGTCGAGGTCGCGCTGCCAGACCAATAGGGTCTCGATATTGGCTGCGAACTCCTCGAACAGGTGCAGGTTTTGCAGTTCGGTCTGCAGCCCCTTGCCGAAAGATGTCTGGGACGGCTGGTACGACACCTTGAGCGCGGCGCCCTTGGCGTTGGCGGGTTGCATGCCGGGATATTCGCCGCCCTGATTGCGGGCAAAGGGCTGCACGATCAGTTCCCAGGCCCGATTGCGCTTGGCGAAGTCGACCTCGCAGCGGCTGCGCTCCCGATCCGGGAACTGCACCCGGTCGGCCAGCCCCTTGAAATAGGTGGGCGACGATCCGTAGATGATGCAGAGCGTGTTGCGGAACCGCGCTTCGCCGGCCGAGTGCTCGTCATACCAGGGCAGCTCCATCCCCTGCTGCTTGGAGCGCGAGGCGTCGTGATACCAGAGCAGGGTAGAATAGCTCACCATCTCGGTGAGGAACGCCACCATGTCGGGCGCCATGCCCTGCGTATCCCTGAGCATCGACGACAGCACCAGCGCCGAAAATTCGTCCACCGTGTCTTCTTCCGAACCGGTTGCGGGAATGCCGAGTTCCCCGATCATGGCGTGGCCCAGTTCGTGGGCGAACACGCCCAGCGCGCTGCCCAGCATCATCGCCGAGATTTTTCTCTGCGTTTCGCTGACCGGGCCAGACGTCTTGCCGCCTCCGGGCAATTCGGGGGGACCATCCCCCCCCGGCAATTCTGGCGGTCCCTGGTTGGTCTGCGCAAATTCTGGCAATGTATTGAGCGGCGCCCAGTCGGCCATGCCTTGCTTCCAGGCGAGGCTGGTGCCGGTAATCTGGCCCGCGGCCAGCGCCTCGAGCACCTGCTGGCGGGTGACCGGGCCGATCGGTTGCCCGTTGACCCCGACATAATAGCCGCCGTCATCCCCTCCCGTAGGCCCAGGTTGCGGCCCCGGCTGAGGTTGAGGCTGTGGCTGTGGTCCCAGCCCGGGCTGCGGGGTGACGCCACCGCCGCCGCGCATGAACACATATTCCTCCATGCCCTGGTCGCCCATGATGCCGATGGTAATGCCCTGTGGGCTGTGCAGCGCCTGAAATTGTACCTGCTGGCCATTACTGAACGTCAGCACGCCGGTGACATTCTCACCACCATCGCTCTGGCCATTGAGTGTGCCGCTGGTCTGGCCAGACAATTGGCCGGTCACCGTGCGCCCTGATTGCTGCAGGCTGAGATTGATACCCTGCGCCGCCCCGCTCCCGGAATACTGCCCGGTCATATGGTCGGCCCGCGCCGCCACCATGAAGACCAGGCTCGCCAGGAGCATCACCACCAGCCGCGTAACTTGGGACATGGTCCCCTCCCGTGCATGTGGCGGCCGCGACACTGGCGCCCTCCAAGGCATGCGCCAATCCGCCCCCACCAGGCTCGACATGTCTAAAACACTATCAATCCCAGCGGCTTGGGTGGATGGTGCAACTACGCTGAAGAATGCCTATGAACGCTCATTTGCCGCCAACCACGGCCGTCACCTCCGCTTTGCCGCGTTCAGGGCCCGACGCCGTGGGACGATGCGGAACAAAGCCCTCGCCACCCCGTTTATCTCTGTCATCGGAACGAGGAGAGGGCAGTGGCACCGCGTGCAAACTGGAAGGGCTTTCTCAAGGTGGCGGAGCTGACCTGCCCCGTCGCGCTCTACACCGCCGCCTCCACCTCCGACCGTATCGCCTTCCACACCCTTAATCGTGCCACCGGCCATCGCGTACGCCGGCAGTTCGTCGATAGCGATACCGGCAAGCCGGTCGAGCGCGACGATCAGGTGAAGGGCTATGAGGTTGGCTCCGGCGAATACATCACGCTCGATCCCGAAACCGTCGCCGCCGCCGTGCCCGACAGTGACAAGACCCTCGATGTCAGCAGCTTCATCGCCTGTAGCGATATCGACGATGTCTATTTCGACAAGCCCTATTACCTCGCCCCCGCAGGCCGCGATGCCGAAGAGGCCTTTGCGCTCATTCGCGACGGCATGAGCAAGCGCCAGGTGGCGGCGCTGGCGCAGACCGTATTGTTCCGCCGCGTCCGCACCGTGCTGATCCGGCCGCATGGCAAGGGACTCATCGCCACGACGCTCAATTACGACTACGAAGTGCGCTCCGCCGACGCCGCATTCGAGGATGTGCCCGATTTCAAGCTCAAGGGCGAAATGCTGGAGCTGGCGGAACACATCATCAAGACCAAGCGTGGCAGCTTCGATCCCGCCAAATTCGACGACCGTTACGAGGCGGCGCTGGCCGATCTGGTCAAGGCCAAGCTCGAAGGGCGCAAGATCGAAAAGCGTCCACCGCCCAAGGACGACAAGGTGGTCGATCTCATGGCCGCCTTGCGAGAAAGCGCTGGCATCTCCGCCAAAAAGACCAGAAAAGCCGCGCCCGCCAAAAGGGCCGCTGCTAAGTCCAAAGCCGCATCACCGCGCAAAAAGGCCAGCTGATCATGGCCACGCTCGACACCTATCGGCAAAAACGCAATTTCAAATCCACCACCGAGCCCAAGGGCCGCAAGGCCCGCAAAGCGGGCAATGCCTTTGTCATCCAGAAACACGACGCCACGCGTCTGCACTACGATCTGCGCTTGGAAATGGACGGCGTGATGAAAAGCTGGGCCGTTACCCGTGGCCCTAGCCTCGTGCCCACGGAAAAACGCCTCGCCGTCCATGTCGAAGATCATCCGCTCGAATATAACGCCTTCGAGGGCACCATTCCCAAAGGGGAATATGGCGGCGGCACCGTCATCATCTGGGACCGTGGCACCTGGACGCCGGTCCACGATCCCGAAAAGGGCTATGCCAAGGGGCATCTCGAATTCGAGCTCAAGGGCGAAAAGCTCTCCGGCCACTGGCACTTGGTCAAGATGCACGGCAAGCCCGGCGAAAAGCGGGAAAACTGGCTGCTGATCAAGGGCGAGGACGACGCAGCCCGAACGCCCGACCAGCCCGATATTCTCAAGGAGCGCCCGGAATCGGTCAAAACCGGGCGCGATATCAAGGATGTTGCCGGCGAAGCGCCCGGCTGGTCGTCGAAGACCGGCAAGATCACCAAATCCGCCGCGCGAAAATCTTCCAAGTCACCCATAGAGCCCGAGCCCGAAACCACGCTTCCTGATCCCGCCTGCGTCAAGGGCGCCAGGAAAGCCGCACTCCCCGATTTCGTCGAACCCACATTGGCGACGCTCATGGCCGCGCCGCCTCAGGGCGAGCGCTGGCTGCACGAGATCAAGTTCGATGGCTATCGCCTGCAAGCGCGCATCGAGGCCGGCCGGGTGAAACTCCTCACCCGCAGCGGCCACGATTGGACGAAAAAGTTCGGCAAGGACGTGGTCTCGGCGCTCCAGTCGCTCCCCCTCGGTTCGGGGCTGATCGACGGCGAGCTGGTGGTCGAAAACGGCGCTGGCGCTTCCGATTTCTCCGCTCTGCAGGCCGATCTCAGCGAAGGGCGGATGGATCGCTTCGTCTTCTACGCGTTCGATGTGTTATTTCTCGACGGCCATGATCTGCGCGCGCTGCCACTGATCGAGCGCAAAGCCATGCTCGAACAGTTGATCGGGGCGGGGCAGGGGCTCCTGCGCTTCAGCGGACATTTCGAAGAAAATGGCGGGCTGGTGCTGCGCCATGCCTGCCGCCTCAGCCTGGAAGGCGTCATCTCCAAGCTCCGCGATGCGCCCTATCGCTCCGGGCGCAGCAAGGGCTGGATCAAGTCAAAATGTTCGGCACGCCAGGAATTTGTCATCGGCGGCTATGTGCCGTCCTCAACCTCCCGACAGGCCATCGGCTCCCTGGTCCTGGGCGTCTACGATGAGGGCCGGCTCGACTATGTGGGCCGCGTTGGCACCGGCTTTTCCGCCACTGTCGCCGCGGATGTGTTCAAGCGGCTGAACCGGCAGCGCGTCTCCGAAAGTCCCTTCGCCGAAAAACTCACCGCCGAACAGGCGCGTCAGGTGCGCTATGTCCGCCCCGAGCTCGTCGCTGAGGTCGAGTTCCGCGCCTGGACGGCCGACGGCCATCTGCGCCACGCCGCCTTTCGTGGCTTGCGCGAGGACAAGCCGGCAAGCGAGATTGTCCGAGAGGTCCCCAAGGCGAAATCCGACATGGCAAAGGCCCCGCGTCGCACCGTCACGCTCACCCATCCCGACCGCGTCTATTGGCCCGACGCCGGGGTGACGAAAGAGGGGTTGGCCGATTATTACGCGGAAGTCTGGCGCTTCATGGCCCCCTATATCGTCGGCCGTCCGCTGGCCCTGTTGCGCTGCCCCAGCGGTATCACCGGCGAAAAATTCTTCCAGAAGCATGCCTGGAAGGGGCTCAACAAGCATATCGTCCTCGTCAATGATCCCAAGGAGAAAGACAAGGACGCCGCGCCCCTGATCGCCATCAACGATCTCGATGGGCTGATCGGCCTCGTGCAGTCCGCGGTGCTCGAAATCCACCCCTGGGGCTCGACCATTGCCAATTGGGAACAGCCCGACACCATCAACATGGACCTCGATCCCGGCGATGGCGTCGGCTGGGAGGCGATCATCGCCGCAGCCGAAGAGGTTCGGCAACGCTTGACCGATGCAGGCTTGGCAGCCTTTGTTAAAACCTCGGGCGGCAAGGGTCTGCACGTCGTCGCGCCGCTCAAGCCCAAGGCAAAGTGGCCCGAGGTCAAGGCCTTCACCAAGGCCATCGCCGACAGCATGGCTTCAGACAGTCCAGACCACTATGTCTCGACCATCACCAAGTCAAAACGGCGTGGCAAAATCCTCATCGACTATCTGCGCAATCAGCGCGGCATGACCGCCGTCGCCCCCTATTCGACCCGCGCCCGCCCCGGCGCCGCCGTCTCCATGCCCCTGGCCTGGGACGAGCTGAGCCCCGCTATCGGCCCGGACTATTTCACCGTCCTCAACACCCCGACCCGCCTCGCCGCCCTAAAATCCGACCCCTGGTCCGACTTCCACACCGCCGCCAAACCTCTCGCTCCGCCAAAGCGCCAGGCCAGGTAACCGCCTCTCCCAATCCACCGACTGCCTCTCTCCCACAGCTCCGCCCTCGGACTTGATCCGAGGGCCTCCCAGATAGGGCGACGGGCTGACGCCCTTGGCTAACCTTTGCCCATCACGCGATGCAACTCCTCCCCCCTGCTTTAAGGGGAGGTTGGGAAGGGGGGCAGCACGCCCAAACCCATATGCGATAGCCCTGCACCTCACGGGCAAGGGAGGCAAAAGAGCACTCAGATTGTCTATCGCGACCGCGTCTTGCCCGTCTCCGCGCCAATACTCTTGCGCAGTGCGTCCATGATATTGATGACATTGCTCGCCGGTTCTTCCGCGCTCTGCTTGGGCTTGGCGATGCGCTTGCCCTTCTTCTTGGCGGCGATGATATCGAGCAGCTTGTCCTGCACCGGGTCATCGACCATCTTCGGGTCCCATGCGGTGGTGCGCGCGTCGATCAGTTTGGTGACCATCGTCATCAGCTTGGCGTCGGACTTGCCGCTGCCTATGCCCGCAAAATAGTCGGCCTCGTCCCGCACTTCATCGCCATAGCGCAGCGTCCACAGTACGATGCCCTTGCCCCGCGGCTCCAGCATCACCGCGCGCTCGCGCCGATACATCACCAGCCGGGAAATCCCCACCGTGCCGGTCGTCGCCATCGCCTCGCGGATCACCGCAAAGGCCTCTTCGCCCACCGGATCGTTGGGCGCCAGATAATGCGGCGTGTCGTACCATATCCACTCGATGCTATCGCGCGACACAAAGCTCTCGATATCGATGGTGCGCGTGCTTTCCAGCGCTACCGCATCGATCTCGTCGTCTTCGAGCATGACGTAGTCGTCTTCGCCGCGCTGATAGCCTTTGACCTCGTCATCCTTGTCGACCGGCTTGGCGGACACCGCATCGACATATTGGCTGACCACGCGATTGCCGGTCTTGGCGTTGAGCGTGTGGAACCGCACCTTCTCGCTGTCCGATGTAGCCGGCGTCATCGAGACCGGACAGGTGACCAGCGAAAGTTTGAGATAGCCTTTCCAGAACGAGCGTGATGCCATGGCCTGTGTTCCCGGGAGATCGGACAGCAACGGCACCACCGCGCCATTCGTTCCTCAGCCGGCCGCGGGGCCGGTCGTGCCGCGCACCACTAGGCTGGTATTGAGCACATAGCGCACATCGCGAATGGCATTGTTCTCGAGAATGTCGATCAACAGCGTCAGCGCCGTCTTGCCGGCCTCCACCGAGCGGTTGGAAACGGTGGTCAGGGCAGGGTAGGTGGCCGCCCCCAGCACGTCGTCGCAGCCGACCACCGAAAACTGCTCGGGCACCGAAATGCCTCGGTCGAGCAATTCCGCCAGCATGCCCTGCGCCGTCAAATCGTCGAAGGCGATGGCGGCGGTAGCGCCGGTGGCCAGCACATTGGCGGTGATCCGCCGTCCGGATTCGAAGGCCGCATACTCGTTGGAAATGACGCTGACCTCCATCCCCAGCTGCCGCGCCGAGCGCCGGACGGCGTTGCGTCGCTGCTTGTTCGACCACGACCCATGCGGGCCGCTGACATAGACCAGTCGCTTGTGGCCCAGCGCCGCCAGATGCTCCACCGCCTCGGCCACGCCGGTGGCGCTATCGATCAGGACGCGGGGAATGCCCTCCACGTCGCGATTGATCAGCACTAGCGGACGGCGCGTGCTATGCGCCACGATTTGTTCGTCCCCCAGGCGCGAGGAGGCGAGTACCAAGCCCTCCACCTGCCCGCCAAAGCGGCCGATCAGCTTGTCTTCCTGCTGCGGGTTTTCATCCGAATTGCCCAGAAAAACGCAATAGTCCGAGCGATCCGCCTCGGCCTGCGCCGCCCGAATCAACGGCGGAAAGAACGGATTGGCGACATCCGGCACGATCAGCGCAATATTGCCGTGGCGGCCGGTGCTGAGGGCCCGGGCGGTGTGATTGGGCACATAGCCGAGCTTTTCGGCGGCGGCAAAGATCTTGCTCACCGTGTCGGCGCTCAGCATTTCCGGGCGGGTAAAGGCGCGCGAAACGCTCGACTTGGTCACGCCAGCCGCTTCCGCGACCTGATTGATCGTCGGCCTCGTCCGTCGCTGCGTCATGCCCATCCACCCCCGTCGCGTCTGCTTCTCATGCCATGATCACGGGCGTAAGCATAGCCGCTTGACGTGCAACCGGTTGCATAACATAAATGCTGCGTCCGAGTGTGCCGGATGGGCCGCCGGAGTTTGGAGGGTTTCCGTGACGTCGCTAGCAACTTCCCCCGCAACCGCCACGCGTCAGGCCGGGCAGATGAATGTCCGGGTCTTCGAAAGCCGCGATCTCATGGGGGCTGCTGCCGCGCACGATATTGCCGAGGCGCTGCGCCAGGCGCTCGCCGCCAAGCCCCATGTGCGGATGGTTTTTGCCGCCGCACCCAGTCAGTCCGAAGTGCTCGCCGCCCTCGCCAGTGCCCCTGATCTCGACTGGACCCGCGTCACCGCCTTCCACATGGACGAATATATCGGCCTCGCCCCGGCGGCACCCGAGCGTTTTGCCCATTGGCTGGATCAACATCTGTTCGACCGCGTGCCTTTCCACCAGGTGCACCGCATCGTCCCCGAGCCCGATCCCGCCGCCGCCGCCGCGCGCTATGCCGCTCTGCTGGCCGAAGCGCCAATCGACATCATCTGCCTCGGCATTGGCGTCAATGGCCACATCGCCTTCAACGATCCCCCGGTTGCCGACTTCGCCGATCCGCTCGACGTCAAGATCGTTGTCCTCGACGACGACTGCCGCCAGCAGCAGGTCGATGACGACTGCTTCCCCCGCTTTGAGGATGTGCCCGAACAGGCCATTACCCTCACCGTGCCGCGCCTGATGCGCGCCGAAAAGCTGTTCTGTGTGGTGCCCGGGAGCCTCAAGCGCGACGCCGTGCGCGCCGCACTATACGATCCGATCAGCACCAGGTGCCCGGCCTCGATCCTGCGCCAGCATCCTGATTGCACGCTCTATCTCGATACGGAGTCCAACCCCGATGCCTGAGACCATTGATGCCGATGCCCTCTGCGCGGGCTATCTCTCCGATGTCACGGCGCTGATGCAGTCCATTCTGGTCGATGAGCGCGATGCGCTCGATCGTGCCGCCAGCCGCGTCGCCGATCAGGTCGCCGCCGACCGCCTGGTGCATGTCTATGGCCCCGGTGGCCATTCCAATCTGGCGGCGCAGGAAATCTTCTTCCGTGCCGGCGGCCTCATGCATGTCAGCGCCATTCTCGACGAGGGCACGCTGCTCTCCAACGGGGCCCTGCGCTCCATGGCCATCGAGCGCACCCCCGGCTATGGCAAGGTAGTGATCGACGATCAGCGCCTGGGCGAGGGGGATCTGCTGATCCTCACCAATGCCTATGGCATCAATTCCGCGCTCATCGATGCCGCCATCACCGCTCGCCAGCGCGGTGCTTTCCTCATCGGTTTCAATTCCCATGGCCATGCCAATGGCAGCGCCGCCACCCACCCCGCCCGCCATCCAACCAAGCAGAACCTGCACGATATCGTCGATATCGCCATCGACACCAAGGTGCCGATTGGTGATGCCTTGGTTACCGTTCCGGGCGTCACAGAAAACATTGCGGCAGTCTCCACCTTCGCCAATGCCTTTGCCCTCAATTGCCTCGTGATCCGCACCGTGGCCAAGCTGGCCGAGCGCGGCGTCGAGCCGCCGATCTGGCGCAGCGGCAATGCGCCGGGCGGCGATGAGGCCAATGGCCGTTTCCTCGCCCGCTTCCGCGATCGGGTGCGCTGGCTATGAGCGAAGCGGGCCGCATCATTGGACGCGACCCGGCCACGGGGCAGGGGATCGCGGTCACCGTCGCTGATGGCCTCGTCTCCGCCATCGAGTCCACGGCGCTTGGCGCCGACGCGCCCTTTCTCTCTCCCGGCTTTGTCGACTTGCAGGTGAATGGCTATGGCGGCCACGATCTCAATGACGGCCCGCCCAGCCGCGAGACGCTGGAAAGCCTGGCGCGCCTGCTCCTTGCCGCCGGCACTACCAGCTTTGCCCCGACGCTGATCACCGCCAGTCAGGCCCAACTTTGCGCCGGCATCGCCGACATCGCAGCCGCCCGTAAAGCCAGCCCCATGCTGGCCGCCATGATCCCTTTCATTCATGTCGAAGGCCCCTCGCTCGATCCCGCCGATGGTCCGCGTGGCGCGCATCCGCTTGAGCATGTCCGCGCCCCAAGCCTCACTGAATTCGCGCTCTGGCAACAGGCCGCCGAGGGGTTGGTCGGCATGGTGACGATGTCGCCGCACTACCCCGAGGCGCCAGCCTATATCGCCGCTCTCTCTGCCCAGGGCGTGCTGGTTTCCATCGGCCATACCGGCGCTACGCCCGAACAGATCACTGCCGCCTCCGCTGCCGGCGCGCGCCTCTCCACCCATCTCGGCAATGGCGCGGCGAGCCTGCTGCCACGCCATCCCAATTTCATCTGGTCGCAACTGGCCGATGATCGGCTCACCGCCAGCTTCATCGCCGATGGCCACCATCTTCCCGCCGCCACGCTCAAGGCCATGCTGCGCGCCAAGACGCTCGACCGTGCCATTCTGGTCTCCGACGCTGCCGCCCTGGGCGGGCAAAAGCCGGGCCGCTATCGCACGCCCATCGGCGGCGAGGTCGATGTTTCCGCGGACGGGCGCCTCAGCGTCGCCGGCACGCCTTATCTTGCTGGAGCCGGGCACCTGCTGGATCGAAATATTGCCTTCGCCATCGACGCGGCGGGCCTCTCGCTGCCCGATGCCCTGCGTCTCGCCAGTGCCAATCCCGGCGCCTTTGCCGGTGATCGCGGCAAGCTGGTGCTTGGCGCGCGCGCCGATATCACGCGCTTTCATTGGTCGCCGGGCGATTTCAAGCTCGGCATCGTCGATGTCTTCCTCGCTGGCCAGAAGGTGCTGCCATGATCCGTGCCGGCGTCGCCACTGTCGATATAACCCCGTCACCCGGACTGCTGCTGGCCGGCTTTGCCGCGCGCACCCAGCCATCCACCGGCACCCATGACCCGCTCACCGCCCGCGCTCTCGTGGTCGAGGATACGGCTGTGGTCGTGCTCGATGTCATTGGCCTGCATGAAGACATGGCCGCGCGCATCCGCCGGCGGTGCTGTCTGCCCGAGGACAATGTCATCGTCGCCGCGACGCACACCCATGGCGCGCCGGTGTCCATGCTTGGCCGTCTTGGCCGCGATGCCGATCCGGCCTTCCTCAAACAGATGGAAGACGGTGCCGTCGAAGCCATTCGCCTTGCCGCCGAGACCCGCCAGCCGGCCACCCTCCATGCCGGCATGGGCGGTGATCCCGCTGTCGCCTGGAACCGCCGTCATGCCGATGGCCCGCTCGATCGTTCCGTGCCGGTCATTCGCATAAGGGCGGAAGACGGGCGCTGCATCGCGATCATGGCCTCCTATGCCTGCCACCCGGTGGTGCTGGCCGCCGACAATCTGCAGATGACCGCCGACTATCCCTTCTATGTCAGGCAAGCGCTGGAAGCGGCCCATCCCGGCGCAACGGCGCTTTTCCTGACCGGTTGCTGCGGCGATGCCAATACAGGTCACACCGCCCAGGCCTCCTGGACCCTTGCCGCAAATGCCGAGCGCACCTTTGCCACCGCCGAGCGCCTCGGCAGGCGCATTGCCGAGGCGGCGCTAATGGCCGAGGAGCGCCCGATGCACGGCCCGGTCGGCTCGACCCATCAGGAGCTCGATCTCCAGCTGACCCGGCTCGAAGAGGCGCCGCTCGAAACCCTCGCCCACCAGTGGCGTAACGAACTGCCCACTGCCGAGCCGGTGCGCGCCATTCTCCTGACCCACTGGGTCGAATGGGCCGAGCGCTTCGCCACCGTCACGCCCGGTCTCTGGCGCGCCCGCGTCAGCCTGCTCGACTGGTGCGGCGTGCCCATCGTGGCCATGCCGGGTGAAATTTTCAGCGAAACCGGGCTTTCGGTGCGCAGCGCCGTACCGGATCGTCCGGCCTTCGTCCTCGCCTATGCCGAGGGCAATCCCGGCTACATTCCGCCGGCCAGCGAATACCGCTTTGGCGGTTACGAAGTCAGCGAAGCGCACCGCTTTATCGGCATGCCCGGCGCCTTCGCCCCCGGTTCCGCCGAGGCTTTGGCCGAGGCGGCACGCACCTTGCTGCAACAACGCCACTTGACAGCGCAACCGGTTGCATAACAAACTTGCTTATCGCCTGTAGGGAACGGACGACAAAAGGGAAACAATGATGAAACGCGTATTTGAGCAGGGCCGCAGCCTGCGGTTGAACGCTATCCAGCTGGCGCTTCTGGGCGGTGCCGCCCTAGCTGCCACCAGTGTGTCGGCACAGGAAATCCGCGTCTGGAGCGGCTATCCGGAACTGGCGCCGTTCTATGAGCACGTCGCCGAGGGCCTCAAGGCCGAATTCCCCGATCTCACCGTGCGGGTCGAGGCCATCGCCCTGCGCGAGCACGAAAAGCGCCTGGCACTGGGCCTGACCTCCGGCGAAGCCGCTGAAGTCATCGAGCTCGGCACCTCGACCGCCACCCGCTATCTCGAAAACGAACTGTTCAACAAGGCGCCCGACGATGTCGCCGCCTTCGTCAATGACACCGCCAATTTCAACGAGTTCTTCCGCAATTCCGCCAGCTATGATGGCACCGTCTATGGCGTGCCACTGTTCCGCGGCCAGAGCGCGCTCTACTACAATACCGAAATGTTCGAGGCTGCCGGCCTCACCACCCCGCCGACCGATATGGCGGACTACACCAACTATGCCGAAAAGCTGACCCAGCGCGACGCCAATGGCGCCCCGACCGTCTCGGGCTGGAGCCTGCGCCTCTCCGGCGGCGGCCAGGGCATTGCCGAAAAGTTCTGGATCAACATGTTCCAGTATGGCGAAAACCTGGTCGAGCAGAACGCCGATGGTCTCTGGAAGGCCGACTTCGCCAATGAACAGGGCCGCGCCGCGCTCAAGCAGTATCTGGTGAACGTCCACACGCTCAAGACCGTCACGGTCGAGATGCCGGCCGATGCGGAAGCCTTCGAGCGTGAACAGACCGCCATGTTCATCCGCGAGTCCTGGGTCATCGGCGATATCGCCGCCAAGGCGCCCGATCTGCCCTATGCTACCGCCACCCTGCCGCGCGGCTCCATCGTTGCCCCGGTCTCGCTGTGGGTCACCGGCGAGGGCGAAAAGGAGGCGGCTGCCTGGGCCTTTGCCGAGGCCACCAACCAGCCGGAAAACCTCCTCTGGCTGCTCGACAATGTCGGCTGGCTCCCCAACCGCGCCGGGCTGGATTACAGCGCCATCCTCGAAGCCAAGCCGGCCCTGGCCGCCTTCGTCGACTATCCTGATAGCTACGAATTCTTCTCCCTGCCCAATATCGGTCCGGTGGAAGAAATCCTCACCCGCACCGCCGCCCGCCTGACCGAAGCCTTTGCCAATCCGGCCCTGGCCGAGGATGATGCCGCGATCGACGCCGTGCTGGTTGCCATGCAGGACGAGATCAACGGTCTGCTCGACCGCGAAGGCCTCCTCGCCAAGTAAAACCCGCTCTCGGCCCCAACCATAACGATCCGGGAGGGTATCGCCCTCCCGGACCCATCAGCGGAGAATACAATGCTGCGGCGCAAGAGATGGCTGTTCGCCATGCTCGCCATCCTGCCCACGCTGGCGATCTTTGCCTGGCTGCGCATGTTCCCCATTGTCGAGACCCTGCGTCTCAGCCTGCACAAATGGGACATCCTGTCCAAGAACAAGCCATTCATCGGCCTGGCCAATTTCCAGGAGCTGATGGGCGACAGGCTGTTCCACGAGGCGCTTCTCAACACCACCATCATTGCGTTCGGGGTGCTGATCATCACCATCCCGACAGCCATGGTGCTGGCGGCGCTCATCCATTACCGCACCCGCTCGCGCGCCTCCGGCTTCTACGAAACCGCGATCTTCCTGCCCCATGTCGTGTCGCTGGTTCCCGCCGCCATGGCCTGGAAGTGGATTTTCGACGCCCGCCTCGGGCCGCTCAATGCGCTGCTGAGCTTTTTCGGCATCCAGCCGCAGGCCTGGCTCTTCGATCCGACGCTCTCGGTCATCAGCGTCATCGTGCTCTGCTCTTGGCAAGCATTGGGCTATGCCGTGCTGATCTATCTGGTCGGCTTCAAGAGCCTGCCGGTTTCGCTCTATGAGGCCGCCAAGCTCGACGGCGCCTCGGGCCCGCAATCCTTCTGGTTCCTCTCCATCCCGATGCTGAAGCCCATCACCCTCTACGTGTCCGTGGTGACGCTGGTCTCCGGCTTCAACGTCTATGCCCAGGCCTTCGTGCTCGCCTCCGACGCCCAGGGCGCACCGGGCCGGCAGGTCCGCGTGCTGGTGCTCGACATGCTCGAAAACAGCTTCCGCAATTATCGCGTCGGCTATGCCGCCTCCGAGGCCGTGGTGCTGCTGCTCATCGTGCTGGTGCTCACCCTCATTCAGTTCTCGCTGCTGCGTGAAAGGGGCCGGGCATGACGCGCAACACCACCCAAACCGGCAAGAGCCGCCGCCTCAAGCGCATGCTGGTCGATCGCGGCATCGACGTGATCCTGATGGTCTTCAGCCTGCTCATGCTGCTGCCGCTGGTCTTCCTCGTCTCCAACGGCTTCAAGACGCCGCAGGAAATGCTGGCCTGGCCGCCGACCATCATTCCGGCAAATCCGACCACCGACAACTTCGCCGCCGTGCTGCAGGATACCCCGCTGCTGCGCTGGATTCTCAACAGCATCCTCTTCGCCGTCCTGTCGACCCTGGCGATTCTCGCCACCTCCTCGATCGCCGGCTACATCCTCGCCAAGTTCAAATATCGCTCCCTCAGCGTGATCTTCGCCCTGATCCTCGCCACCGCCATCGTGCCGTTCGAGGTCTATATGATCCCGCTCTATTTCCAGGCGCAGAGCCTGGGCATCCTCAATAGCCTCTGGGGCCTCCTCCTCGGCTATCTGGTGATGAGTTTTGGCATCTTCCTCATCCGCCAGAACGTCATTCATTCCATTCCCGACGAGCTCATCGAGGCTGCGCGCATCGATGGGGCAGGGGAGCTTTGGATCTTCTTCCGCATCGTGTTGCCGCTGCTGCGCGGTGCGCTGGGGGCTCTCGGTGTCCTCGCCTTCTTCCAGGCCTGGACCGCCTTTGCCTGGCCGATGATCGTCGCCACCAATCGCGAGGCCTACACCATCGAGGTGGGCCTGGCCCTGTTCCAGACCGGCTTCACCGTCGATCTCGGCCGCCTCAGCGCCGCCTCGGCCTTGGTGCTGATCCCCTCGATCACCCTCTTCGTCATCCTGCGCCGCAATTTCGTGCAGGGCGTCGCCAGCACGGGCCTCAAGGAATGAGCGGCAGACCCGACCCCTTCCTCGCCGAGGCCAGCCGCACCTATATCGAGGCCAATGCCGGCACCATGCGCTGGCTGTTGGCCCGCCCCAGCCTGGGCGGCTTTCTCAACAGTAAGCAGAACAGCATCACGCTGGCCGACTATACCGCCGCCGATGGCCTGCGCGGTCCCGCCTATACCTATGGCTGGATTCAGGGCAGGGGGCTCGAAGCGCTGGCCGAACACGCCGCCTTCTTCGCCGACAGCGATCCGGCGCTCAGCCAGCAGATCGACGCCGCCGGGCGCAGTCTCTATGCCCGCCTCGCCGCCCTCTGGGCCCGCGATATCAACGCCTATTTCTGCTACGACGCCGATCTCAATCCGGTCATCGCCCATAAGGACGGCTCCACATCGCCCCAGTCCCGCCCGGCCGATATCTTCACCTATTCGGAGATTTTCGTGCTCAAGGGCCTCATCGCCGCCGCAGCGCGCTATGACAGCCCCGAGACGCGCGACGCCTATATTGCCCAGTTGCCCGCCCTGGTCGCCGCCATCGAAACCGGCCGCTTCCAGATGGACGAGAAGCGCGAATTGAGCGCTGCCGCGCTCGCCGAGCAGCCGGACGATTTCGGCCCGCGCATGATCCTGCTCGGCGCCGCCGGCCTTCTCAAGCGCATCGGCCGCCCCGACGCCGCCGACTTCGCCCCGCGCTTCGTCGCCCATGTGCTCGATCACCACTTCGATCCCGCCTCCGGCCTCTTGCGCAACGTCCCCGGCGGCGATGCCTGCAATGTCGGTCACGGCATCGAGCTGGTCGGCTTCGCCCTCGATTTCTTTCCGGACAGCCTCGACACAGCCACGCTGGAGCGCCTGCAGACCGTCCTCATCGCCTCGTTCAAGGCCGGCTTTCATGGCCCCGGTATTCGCCTCGCGGTTGCGGTCGCCGATGGCGCGCCGCAAAGCCCCTATTGCCCATGGTGGTCGCTCCCCGAAACCATCCGCGCCGCCGGCCTCTGCTACGAGCGCACCGCCAACCCGCAGGTGCTCGCCATCTGGCAAGCCGCCCATGCTGCTTTCTTCCAGCATTTCTGGCGCGGCGAACCGGCGCTGGCCTATCAGACACTCACCGAAACCGGCCCGGTCGATTATGTCCCGGCCACGCCCGATCTTGATCCGGGTTATCACACCGGCCTCAGCCTCTTGGCGGCCATCCATGTGGCGCAGCGCCTCGGCGCGGGCCGCCTCTCCAATCCAGACACAGGTGCATAAATGGCTGCCGTCGACATCCGCAACGTTGCCAAGTCCTTCGGCCCCACCGACATCATCTGGGACGTCAATATCGCCGTTCCCGATGGCGCCTTCGTGGTGCTGGTCGGCCCCTCGGGCTGCGGCAAGTCCACCCTGCTGCGCATGATTGCCGGGCTCGAGGATATCGACCGGGGCGAGATCGCCATCGGCGACCGCGTCATCAACGATGTGGAGCCCAAGCACCGCGACATCGCCATGGTGTTCCAGAATTATGCGCTCTATCCGCATATGACCATCGCCGAAAATATGGGCTTCTCGCTCCGCCTGGCGCGCCAGCCCAAGGCCGAGATCGATCAGCGCGTCGGCGAGGCCGCCCGCATCCTCGGCCTCACCGATTATCTCCACCGCTATCCCAAGCAGTTGTCCGGCGGTCAGCGCCAGCGCGTCGCCATGGGCCGCGCCATCGTCCGCCAGCCTCAGGTCTTCCTCTTCGACGAGCCGCTGTCCAATCTCGACGCCAAGCTGCGCGTGCAGATGCGCGCCGAGCTCAAGGACATGCATGCCCGGCTGCAGACCACCACCATCTACGTCACCCACGACCAGATCGAGGCCATGACCATGGCCGACCTCATCGTGGTCATGCGCGGCGGCGTGGTCGAACAGTTCGGCACCCCGCTCGACCTCTACGACTTCCCCGCCAACATGTTCGTCGGCAGCTTCATCGGCTCGCCCGCCATGAACTTCCTCGAAGGCCATGTCCGCTCTGTGGATGGCGCCATGCTCTTCGAAACCGCCAGCGGCACCCGCCTGGCGCTCGATGCAGCCACCGCGTCACTTGATGGCCGCGCCGTGACCCTGGGCATCCGCCCCGAACATTTCTCGCTCTCCACCGACGGGCAGGGGCTCACCGGCACCATTTCGAGCATCGAGCCCACCGGTTCGGAAACCTTCATCGTCGTCAATCTCGGCAAGGACAAGGTCTCGGTCCTCCTCCGCCAACGCCTCATCGCCCATCCCGGCGACCCCATCACCCTCACCGTCCACCCGCAGTCTGCCCACCTCTTCGACACCACAACAACAACACGCATCACGAGCTAGATTTTTCACGTTCTGGTTGACGCGGCTCCATCGCCCCCTCCCCCCTTGAGGGGGAGGGCCGGGGGGGGGGGGCCGCGACACACCCAT
>NZ_UZWD01000026.1 GCF_900631955.1 Devosia equisanguinis
CCTCCCTCCCCCCCCACGCGAGGGTAGCGTCGCTCGGCCCGAAGGGCGGTAGCAAAGCTGGGGTGGGGGTCGCCTTGGCATTCTCCAGACCGCTCCCCGCGCGACGCAAAGCAAGACTGCAAACCAGTAAACCCCCTCACGGCTTCGCCTCCAGCGGTGTCGCCGGAGCAGCAGCCGAACGGAAAGCCGCTTCGACCAGTGCCATGGTGTGCCAGGCGTCCTCCACCGAGGTGACCAGCACCTCGTCTTCGCCCGCCGCGAAGCGCTGCAGATTGCTCATCGTGCCGATAAAGGCATGCGGGAACCAGCCGCCCTGCAGCGGCACCTGTGCCCATTCCTCTCCCTTGCGGACAATCCAGAACTCATCCGGCTCGCCCTCCGGATAGTTGAGCAACAATCCGAGCTTGACCATGGCCGCGCCGTCGCTGCCTTCGAAGCGGAAGCTCGCATCTTGGAACTTGCGGCCAAAGTCATGGTGGTGGTTGATCGACAGCGTCGTCCGCGCACCCTCGGCAAAATCGATCAGCGCGCTGGTCCGCGTCTGCGCCAGGTCGGTCGATGGATGCCCCATTGTCCGCGCATGCACCCCGACGGGATTGCCCTGCAGCGCCCGCAGCAGATCGAGATAGTGGATGGAGTGCACCGCGATCTCGACGCGCGGCATGCCTTTGAGAAACGGAAACAGCTGCCAAGGCGTCACGAGGTTCAGATGCACCTCGGTATCGATCAACCGGCCGAGCCAGCCGCGCTTGAGCGCATCCTGCACCGCCAGCATCATCGGCGCGAAGCGCAGTTGGAAATTGACAGCCGCCGTGAGCCGCTTGGCCCGACAGAGCTTCAGGATCGCCGTCGCCTCGTCGAGATCGCGTCCCATCGGCTTTTGCAGCAAAACCACCGCGCCATCGGGCAGTCGTTCCAGCACCGACAAATGCGCGGCAGGAGGCAAGGCGAGGTCATAGACCGCGCCCGGCGTCGCAATCGCCTCTTCCAGCGTGGCGAAGGCGGGGATGTCCCACTTGGCAGCCAGGCTGCGCGCCCGCTCACCATCGATGTCGAAGACGCCGGCCACCGGAAATCCGGCCAGTCGATAGGCCGGCAGATGCGCGTCATTGACGATGCCACCGGCGCCGATGATGACGATGGGGCGGGGGGCTGCCGGCAAGGGCCAGCTCTGCAGCAAAGCAGAGGTGTCGACGGGCACGCTGTCCTCCTCCTCGACCTGTCGAGGTTCATTCTTATGTGAATAATCTTTTCACATAAGAATGATTGAGGCAAGCACCAAACGCCGTTCAGAAACCGTTCATATCGCGGTCAGACTCTGCGCCTCCGCGCTCAATCGAGATGAAATACTTCCTCGGTGCCCGCCCACCAGTCGCCCTCGGCGCGTGTCGCTAGCGGCGCCTGCATCGGCATGCACACCGCCCACCATTCCTGCGTCCGCGGATCAGCCGCCATCGCAGCCATATCGGCGTCGTGGTCCGTCCCGACATATTCGTAATAGGCGAAGAGCAGGTTCTCCGGTTCGCGCAGAAAGATCGAATAGTTCTTGATATTGCTGGCTTTTATCTGCGCCAGCACATCAGGCCAGACGGCAGCATGCACCCGCTTGTAGTCCGCAATCTGCTCCGGCTTGAGCCCGATCACCGCGCCATAACGTTTCATTCCCTCGCTCCTCGCTATCGTTCTGCGCACACCGCCAAAGCCGCGCGACCCCGCAGGTG
Organism: Devosia equisanguinis; assembly: GCF_900631955.1. GTDB lineage: Bacteria > Pseudomonadota > Alphaproteobacteria > Rhizobiales > Devosiaceae > Devosia > Devosia equisanguinis. Next base: position 1,722 of record NZ_UZWD01000026.1, read on the forward strand.
TCCGCGCGAGTTTCGGCTAAGCCTCTATAAAACCTTATAAATCCGTTCCGCATTGCCATGCAGCAGCTTGGCCTGCTCCGCTTCGGAACAATCCCGGATAATCTCCCAGGTCGCTTCTACCCAGCGGGTTAGGCTGCCGGTTAGCGTCACCACCGGGTGGTCGGAACCCCAGACCACCCGGTCCCAGCCGAAGCTTTCAATGACATGTTCGACATAGGGACGGATGGTTTCGACGGTCCAGTCGGCGCCAGAATAGGCCACGATCCCGGAGATCTTGGCATTGACATTCGGTAGCTTGGCGATCTCGGAAATATAAGCTTTCCAAGGATTTAGACCAATTCCAGTGACATCGGGCACGCCGCAATGGTCGAGGATGAAGGTTACCTCCGGCGCCTTCTCAGCCAGCGTCTTGCCGATCGGCAACTGGTCGTGACGCACGCAAAGGTCAAAGCTCAGCCCATGCGCCGCCAGCCGCCTGATATTGTCGGCGAACAGGGCTGACTGGCTCAGCTCATCCGGCGCCTGGTGCAATATGCGCCGCACCCCCTTAACCCCTGGCTTGGTCGCCAGTCGTTCGATTTGCGCCGCAAAATCAAGGCTTTCCGGTCGACATGCCGCAATGGCACCGACGATGCGGGGCAGGGTGAGCACATAATCGGTCTCTGCCTCGATGTCCTTTTCGGCGACGTCGACTTCCATATGCAGCGCCGATTCGATCCCCAGCGGCACCGCCTCCGCGAAATAGGCCGCACTGGTCCATTCCCGATTGATCGCTGGCGCACCAGACAGCCACGGATAGGTGAAGCGATCCGGGTAGACCAGATGCAGATGCGTATCGAGTATGCGCATGAAATTCCTCCAGATTTTTGGGCGGCCGCTGGCCGCTTGCCGCGTTCAGCTGCCGTTGGAGCGTCGCGAAATCTCGTGCCCAGCCTGCTGCAGCAGCTTCAGCACGGTCGGCATATTGGGTGCATCCAGCTTGTCGAGACGCTGCGTATAGGGGCAGGTCAGCACCGCGATCACCGTGCCCAGCGGCCCGAAGATCGGCACCGACAGGTTCGAAACGCCCGAAACCTGGGCGCTGGGCATCATCTCATAACCCTGCTCCCGCACGCCCTCGAGCCGCGCCTCCAACCCCTTCGGCATTTTCTCGGGCGTGCCAAGGTCTTGTTCTTCCAGCATCAATCGCCGCTCTTCCGGCGTCGAAAAGGCCAGGAAGACATGGCCTGAGCCGGTATTGACGAGGCTGATGCGCGAACCGACGCGAATAGACACGTTCCAATAGCCGGGCCCATCCACCTGGGCGATCACCACCAGCAGATTGCGGTCCTGCACCACCAGATGCACCGCCTGCTCGGCATGCAGCGCGAAATTGCGCAGCACCGGCGTGGCCTGGCTGATCATGCGGTGCATGGGCGGCCGCTGATGCGCCAGCTCGAACAGTTTCAGCGTGATTTCATAACGATCTTCAGGCGTCCGCCGGACATAATCGCGCCGCACCAGCCGGTCGAGCATGCGGTAGATTTCGTTCGGTGTGCGGTCCAGCGCCTTGGCGATCTCCGCCTGGCTCAGTCCGTCCGCCGTCCCCGCCAGCAGCTCGATGATGTCGAGCCCCTTGTCGAGCGCCGGTGCGCGATAGCGTTCGCTGTCATCCTCGATGGCCAACTCGTCCTCCAAATATCTGTCCGGCTATCTCACGTTCCCGCCGCTTCGTCACCGCCGCCATCCGCCCCGCCCAAAATACCAATGGTGCTCACCCCACCACAAACCCCTCAAACCGCCGTTGACTGAACTAACATGTTTGTGCTTACCTACGAATAGACTTTTCAAATATGGATGATCAAGCTCAAAACGAGCCGGGCGTCCGAAAGGGTCTGTGGAGGAAAATCTATGGCAAACAAGACTTTGGCCGGGGCGCTCCTGGCTTCGTGTGCGCTTGTCGGACTCGCTGCTGGCGCGTCGGCGCAGGAATTCAACTATGGTTCGTTCCCGGGCTACACCCTCAAGGTCAAGCTGATCGGTGGCACGCAGTACGAAAAGCTCTATACGCGCATTCCCGAATGGGAAGCGCTGACGGGTGCCAAGGTCGAGATTGTTTCGTCCAAGAACCATTTTGATCTGGATCGCGAAATCAAGCAGGATATCGCGACCGGCCAGATCACCTGGTGCGTCGGCTCCAACCACACTAGCTTCGCCCCGCAATATGGCGACCTCTATATCGATCTCAAGGACTATATACCCGCCGAAGAACTGGCGAAATATGTCCCCGGCACGCTGGCCTCGGCCGAGGTCGATGGGCGCCTCGTGCAGATTCCGCGCGTCACCGACGTGTCCAATCTCTACTACCGCAAGGATCTCTACGAAGATCCGGCCAAGCAGGAGGCCTATAAGGCCGAGTTCGGCGTCGATCTGGCGCCGCCTACGACCTATGACGAGTTCAGGCAGCAGGTCATTTTCTTCGCCGAGCCGCCGAACCTTTACGGCACTGCCTTTGCCGGCAAGGACGAAGGCATGACCGGCCGCTTCATGGAAATCCTGCGCGCCAATGGCGGCGACATGTTCGACGAGAACTGGAACCCCATTTTCAATTCGCCCGAAGGCGTGGCTGCCCTGCAGTGGTTCATCGACATCTACAAGGCCGGCGCGGTGCCCGCTGGTACCGTGAATTACACCTGGGATGATATCGGCCAGGCCTTTGCCGCCGGCCAGCTGGCGCTTGACCTCGATTGGCCAGGCTTTGCTGGCTTCTATTCTGATCCTTCCGCCTCCACCGTCTCCGACAAGCTCGGCTTCGCCGTGGCTCCGGTTGGCTCTTCGGGCAAGCGCGGCGCCTGGTCAGGTTCGCATTCGTTCTCGGTTACCGAGGCCTGCGATAACAAGGAAGCGGCTGTTTCTCTGGCCGTGTTCCTCACCAATGACGAAAGCGAATTGATGGAAGCCCAGGCCGGCAATCTGCCGACCCGCTCGGCCACCTTCGACGAAGTCGTGCCGTGGTTCCACGAGAACAACAAGCCCGCGCTGGCCGAGATGTTCTCGGTGTTCCAGGCATCTTTGGCTGAAGCCCGCACGCCGCCGCTGGTGCCGGAATGGATCGAAGTGTCCAACGTGCTCTGGCCGCAACTGCAGGCCGCCATCGTCGGCGAAAAGACCGCCCAGGAGGCCTTGGACAAGGCGGCCGATGATGCGCGTGTCATCCTCGAGGACGCTGGTCGTCTCTAAGGTCTGAAACCATCGAGCAGGCGGCCCTCGCATCGAGGGTCGCTTCGCTCCCGCCTCCAGAGGCCCTCCCGATAGATGGCATCAGTGGCGCGCATTGGCGTGACGCTGCACCGTCGCCCATCAGGGCATGGTATCGATCAAGCCATGCCAGACCCGATCGGGTCATTTTGCAAGGGACTGAAGTGACAGCGACCGCCGAACCCTATTCCCGGCCGACTGCGAAAGAGGGCATTACTGCCTTTTTCCGTTCGCCTGCGGCAATCCCCTATCTGCTGCTCCTGCCGGCGATAGTCGTCATTCTCGCGGTTGTGCTCGTGCCGCTGCTGGTATCGTTCTGGACCAGCTTCACCAGCTACAATCTCACCAAGCCTGATACGCTCTACAATTTCGTCGGCCTGCGCAATTATCAGCGCCTCCTGGGCAATGAGGAATTCTGGTGGGCTTTTGGGCGCACTTTCCTGTTTGTCACCATCACGCTCAATCTTGAAATGCTGCTGGGCCTTGGTCTGGCGCTGCTGATCAACAAGATCACCTGGGGCCAGCGCACCCTGCGCACCATCATGATGTTCCCCATGATGTTCTCGCCCATCCTGGTCGGCTTCCAGTTCAAATACGTGTTCAACGACTCCATTGGCCTCGTGAACAATGCGCTGTTCGATCTTGGCATAATCAGCCAGCCCATTCCCTGGCTGGTCGATGGAACACTGGCAAATTTCTCCATCATCTTTGCCGAAATCTGGATGTCGACTTCTGTCTTCGCCATTCTGCTGCTGGCGGGCCTCATGGCTCTGCCCAAGGAGCCGATCGAGGCGGCAAAAGTCGATGGCTGCAATCCCTGGCAAGTGTTCCGTCACATCACGCTGCCCTTCCTCATGCCTTTCGTCTATATCGCCATGACGATCCGCTCCCTCGATGTGGCGCGTGCCTATGACATGATCCGCATCATGACCAATGGAGGGCCGGCCGGTCGCACCGAGCTGATTTGGACGCTGATGACCCGCACCGGCTACCAGAACAGCCAGATGGGCATGGCCAATGCCATGGGCTACGTGTCGATCATCCTCTCGATCGTCTTTACCTTCTACTTCTACCGCAAGCTCACTGCGGCGCGGACCTTCATGGGAGGTGCGCAATGAGTGCCAACGGCCTGACCATCGAAAAGCCTTGGCAGCGGTGGCTGATCCGGCTTGGCGTGTTCGTCGCCATGCTGATCCTGACCGTACCGGGCCTCTGGGTGGTACTCACCGCCTTCCGCCCGAATATCGAAGTGCTGGCGCGCCCTGCCATCTGGATCCCGCAGAACTGGACACTCGACAATTTTCAGCGTCTCTTCGGTCTATCCACAGCGCAGCAAGGCCTGCCGGTAGCGCAGTATTTCGTCAACTCGCTGGTGATCTCGCTGACCTCCACTTTCGTGGCGATCATAGTGGGCATGGCTGGCGGCTACGCATTCGCCCGCTATCGTTTCCGCGGCAAGGCAACATTGTTCCTCGCCTTCATGCTCAGCCGCACAGTTCCGGGCGTGGCGCTCAGCCTGCCGCTCTTCATCATCTGGGCGCGGTTGGGCATCATCGACACCAGTCTCGGGTTGATCCTGGTGTATATGGCCATCAACATCCCCTTCACCATCTGGCTCACCGATGGCTTCTTCCGCCAGATCCCGGTCGATCTCAGCGAGGCCGCCCAGATCGACGGCTGCACGCCCTGGCAGGCCTTCTGGAAGATCGAATTTCCGCTGGCCCGTTCAGGCCTCGCCTCTGCTGCCATCTTCGCTTTCCTCACCTCCTGGAACGAATATGCCTTGGCCAGCCAGCTCACCCGCACCACGGCCAGCAAGACCATGCCGGTCGGTCTCATGGATTTTACCGCCCAGTTCACCGTGGACTGGACCGGCATGAGCGCCATGGCCGTGCTGATCATCATCCCCGCCCTGGTGCTGACCTTCATCGTGCAGAAGCACCTGATCGCCGGTCTCACCTTCGGCGGCGTCAAGTAAGGAATTCCGATGGCACAGGTACGCCTCGACAAGGTTCGCAAGAGCTACGGCAAGCTGGAGACGGTGCATGGCATCGACCTCGAGATCGCCCATAACGAATTCGTCGTTCTCGTCGGCCCCTCCGGCTGCGGCAAGTCCACCACTTTGCGCATGATCGCGGGACTGGAAGAGATCAGCGGCGGCACGATTTCCATCGGCGACCGGGTGGTCAACGACCTGCCACCGCGGGCGCGCAACATCTCCATGGTATTCCAGTCTTACGCGCTCTATCCGCACATGACCGTGCGCGACAATCTCGGCTTTGGGCTCAAGATTGCCAATATGCCGCCCGCCGAAATCGATAAGCGCGTGACCGAGGCAGCCGAAATTCTTGGCCTCGGACCCTATATGGATCGCCTCCCGGCCAATCTCTCCGGCGGCCAGCGCCAGCGCGTCGCCATGGGTCGCGCCATTGTCCGCAATCCCGACGTCTTTCTCTTCGACGAGCCGTTGTCCAATCTCGATGCCAAGCTGCGCGGGCAGATGCGCGTCGAGATCAAGAAGCTGCATCAGCGGGTCAAGACCACGGTCATTTACGTCACGCACGACCAGGTCGAGGCCATGACCCTGGCCGACCGCATCGTCATCATGCGCGATGGCCATATCGAGCAGGTGGGCACGCCCAGCGAGGTGTTCGAGCACCCGGTCAATACCTTCGTCGCCGGCTTTATCGGTTCGCCGCCGATGAACCAGCTCGATGCCGTGGTCAAGGACGGCAAGGCCGTGCTGTCGGATGGCGTCGCTGTGCCGCTGCCGAGCGGTTTGGCAGTGGGCGAGGGCCAGCAGATCGTGCTTGGCTTTCGTCCCGAAAGCCTCGCGCCGAAGGGGCATTCCCTTCACACCGAAGACGGGGCGCTCACCATTTCGCGCCCGGTGACCATCGCCGAGCCGCTGGGTACTGAAACCATTCTCTTCGTCGAAATGGGTGGCAAGGACGTGCAGGGCAAGATGCTCAATCCGCGCGTCGTGCATCCCGGCGAGGAGCTGACTTTCACCCTCGATCTGACCCGGCTGCACGTATTTGACCGGGCGAGCGGCAAGAGCGTACGGGCATAAAGATGGCCAGAATCGTTCGTGTCGAACTGGTGATGGTGGACCTCAAACCCAAGGTGAAGCGGGTCGACGCAATCCAGAGCTTCGTCAGCCAGGAAACGCCAATCGTGCGCCTCACCGACGCCGATGGTGTCGTTGGCACCGGCTATAGCTATACAATAGGCACCGGTGGGCACTCGGTCATGGCGCTGCTGGAGCGGACCCTGGCACCGGCGATCATCGGACGCGACGCCGACGAGATCGAGGCGATCTGGCGCGATCTGCTGTTTCTCACCCACGCCACTACGGTGGGCGCCATCACTGCCATCGCCATGGCGGCGGTCGACACTGCCCTGTGGGATCTGCGATGCCGCAAGCTGGGCCTGCCGCTGCACAAGCTCGCCGGTGGGGCGCAAAAGGCCATTCCGCTCTATACCACCGAGGGTGGCTGGCTGCATCTGGACGAGGCAGCACTGGTCGAGGACGCTCTCAAGGCTAAGGCCGACGGTTTCGGCGGCTGCAAGCTCAAGGTTGGCCGCCCGATCCATGAGGACGTCAAGCGCATTGCCGCGGTGCGCGAGGCGGTGGGGCCGGGCTTCGAAATTTTCACCGATGCCAACCAGGCCTTCAATCTCGACCAGGCCATCCGCCGCTCGCGCGCTTATGAGCCGCTCGATATCGGTTGGCTCGAGGAGCCGCTACCGGCCGACGACATGTCTGGGCACATCCGGCTCAGCCAGCATACCAGCCTGCCCATTGCGGTGGGGGAGAGCGTCTATTCGGTCAGTCACTTCCGCGAATATCTGCAGCACAACGCTGCCAGCATCGTCCAGGTCGATGTCGGCCGCATTGGCGGCATCACCCCCTGGCTCAAGGTGGCGCATATGGCCGAGACCTTCAACGTGGCTGTGTGCCCGCATTTTCTCATGGAACTGCATGTGAGCCTCTGCGCCGCAGTGCCCAATGCGCGTTGGGTGGAGTATATCCCGCAGTTGGATGACCTCACCACCGAGCGCATGCGTATCGAGGCGGGTAAGGCCATTCCTTCGGAACAGCCGGGCCTTGGCATCGCCTGGGATTTTTCGGCTATCGACCGGCTTGCCGTCGCCGGCAGCCGCAGCACCATTCAATAGGACAAGACAATTGGCTGACCTTACTGGCAAGATCGTTCTCATCACCGCCGCTGCGCAGGGCATCGGTCAGGCCTCGGCCCTGGCCTTTGCCCGTGCCGGCGCCAAGGTGATCGCCACCGATATCAATGCCGCCAAGCTGGCCGAGCTCGAAGGCACGGCCAATATCGACACCCGCGTGCTCAACGTCCTGTCGGATGATGACGTCAATGCTGCTGTGGCGGAAATCGGCCATATCGATGTGCTGTTCAACTGTGCCGGCGTGGTCCATGCCGGAACCGTTTTGGAGATGAGCGACAAGGATCTGGATTTTGCCTGGGACCTCAACGTCAAGGCGCAGATCCGCACCATCAAGGCCATCCTGCCGCAGATGCTTGAGCGTAGGGATGGTGCCATCATCAACATGGCCACCGTCGCCAGTTCGGTGAAGGGCGTCCCCAACCGCGCCGCCTATTCCATCTCCAAGGCTGCCGTCATCGGCCTCACCAAGTCGATTGCGTCTGACTACACCACCTCCAATATCCGCGTGAACGCCATTTGCCCCGGCACGGTGGAAAGCCCGAGCCTGCATGAGCGCTGGCACGCCACCGGCGATTTCGACGCTGCGCGCAAGGCCTTCATCGCTCGCCAACCCATCGGCCGCATTGCCCGCCCCGAGGAAGTGGCCGATCTGGCCGTCTATCTGGCGGGTGCCACCTACACCACCGGCCAGATCCACGTCATCGATGGCGGCTGGACCGCCTGAAGCCGCGCCGCCGGATTTGAGACTGAGCTCGTGCCGCCGCCGGGGGGACGGCGCTCGGGTTGGCCGACAGGCACAAACCAATCATGCCGCCCCTTTTCTCAGTGAGGACAGGGGCGGACGAGCCGACGGCCGGTGCAAATGCCCGACCGTCCCACTTCAGAGAATAGCAGCATGACCAAGATCACCGCCCTTACCACCCACGATTTGCGCTTCCCGACTTCTCAGTCGCTGGATGGCTCGGATGCGATGAATCCCGATCCCGACTACTCGGCCGCCTATGTGGTGCTGGGCACCGATGGCGCCCATGAGGGGCATGGGCTGACCTTCACCATCGGTCGTGGCAATGAGGTGGTGTGCACGGCCATCAAGGCGCTGACCGATCGTGTCGTCGGCCTGGACCTCGCCTGGATCGCCGAGAATCCCGGACGTTTCTGGCGCCATGTCACTGGCGACAGCCAGCTGCGCTGGATCGGGCCGGACAAGGGCGCCATGCATCTGGCCACTGGCGCTGTGGTCAATGCGGTGTGGGATCTCTTGGCAAAGGAGGCCGGAAAGCCGGTCTGGCTCTATGTCGCCGAAATGAGCCCGGATCAGCTCGTTTCCATCATTGATTTCCGCTACCTCACCGACGCCATTACCCCCGAAGAGGCTTTGGCCATCTTCAAGGCAGCAGAGGCCGGCAAGGCTGACCGCATCGCCAAGCTACGTCAGGAAGGTTACCCCTGCTATACCACCTCGGCCGGTTGGCTGGGCTATTCCAATGAGAAGCTGACGCGCCTCGCCACCGAGGCGGTGGAAAGTGGCTTTACCCATATCAAGATGAAGGTTGGCCGCGACCTCGAAGACGACATCAGACGCCTGGAAATTGTCCGTTCGATCATGGGGCCTGATCGATACCTGATGATCGACGCCAACCAGGTCTGGGAAGTCGACCAGGCGGTCGAGTGGGTCAACCAGCTCGAGCGCTTCAATCCGTACTTCATCGAAGAACCCACCAGTCCCGACGATGTCGAAGGTCATCGCAAGATTCGCGACGCCATCGCCCCGGTAAAGGTCGCTACCGGCGAGATGTGCCAGAACCGCATTCTCTTCAAGCAGTTCATCACCCGAGACGCCATCGATGTGGTTCAGATCGATGCCTGCCGCATCGGTGGCCTCAACGAAGTGCTTTCTGTGCTGCTGATGGCGGCCAAATATGGCAAACCGGTTTGGCCGCATGCTGGCGGCGTCGGCCTCTGCGAATATGTGCAGCACCTGTCGATGATCGATTATCTGGCGGTCTCGGGCAGCAAGGATGGCCGGGTGATCGAGTTTGTCGATCACCTGCACGAACACTTCCTTGATCCCTGCACCATCAAGAACGCCGCCTACATGCCGCCGGAGCGGGCCGGCTTTTCCATCGAGATGAAGCCTGACTCCATCGCGCAGAACACCTTTGCAGGATAAGGCTCCGCCACCGCTCACCAAGGTGCCTGTGTGACGACGAGACGCGCTCCCGGCTGGGGAGCGCGCCACAAGACGGGTTGTTCTGTCACCGATCTTGGCTAGGGTCGTTGCGACGATAAACCAAAGCCTTGGGGTGTTCATGGCAGTAAACGCGGCGCCTGCGAAATCGGTGGTCATTGTCGGCGGTGGAGCCAGCGGCGTGCTGCTCGCGGCTCATCTGCTGCGCAGCGACGATCCCGATCTGCGCATCACCTTGATCGAAAAGCAGGGGCGTTTCGGCCAGGGCCTGGCCTATTCGGCGCTGCAGCGCGATCACCGCGTCAACGTCCCGGCACGCGGCATGAGCGCCTTTGCTGACGAGCCTGGGCATTTCTGGACCTGGTTGCAGCAGCATCAGCCCGGCAAATACGCCAGCTCATGGGTCTTCGTTCCGCGCCGCCTCTACGGCACATACCTAGAGGACGTACTGCGCCAGGCCGCCTCGCGCATCCCCGGCCGGCTGGTTGTGCTCTCCGAAGAGGCCGAGGCCCTTGAGACACGAGGCAATGGCGTTTCTGTTCGCCTTGGCAATGGCACAAGCGTAAGCGCACGCTGGGGTGTGCTCGCCGTTGGGCACGAGACCCAGCCGGCACGGGGCAGGGGCATAGCTGTGCGCGCCGGGTCGGATCAGGATACGCCGCTCGATCCCGACGCCCCAGTGATGATCCTTGGATCCGGCCTCAGCATGGTCGACGCCTGGGTGTCGCTCTCCGAAGCGCGCCACCGTGGCCCGATCACCGTGGTGTCGCGCAATGGCCTCCTGCCGCTGGCGCATAAGGACGTGTCGACCCTCGAGATCGACGCGGCTGATGTTCCCTTCGGCAAGAGCCTCTCGGCACTGACCCATTGGTTCCGCAAACTGGTCCGAGATACCGAGGCGCTTGGCGGCAACTGGCGCAGCGTCGTGGATGGCCTGCGCCCATACAACCAGCGCCTTTGGCAGAGCTGGCCCAAGACGGAGAAGCGGCAGTTCCTCCGTCATATCCGCCCGTGGTGGAACGTGCATCGCCATCGCCTGCCGCCTGACCTGCATGAAGGGCTGGTGCGGGCTATCGAGGCGGGACAGGTGCGGCTGGTCGCGGCCGAATTCATGGGGATCGAGCGAGCCGGGGAGGGCGTGCGCGCCACCATCCGACCGCGCGGTTCCGCCGCCAGGCAGTCGCTCGATGTCGCCCGCGTTTACGATTGCGGTGGCGTCAGCGTCGATGTCCGCGCTAGCGCCAACCCGATCATCCAGCAGCTGATCCACACCGGCGCGGCGCGTCCGGACCCCATGCATATCGGTCTCGACGTCGATGACAATTGTGCGCTCATTGCCGAGGACGGCACCGTCTCGCCTCGGGTGCGTGTGGTTGGGCCGCTGACGCGCGGACGGTATTTCGAAATCGAAGCTGTTCCTGACATCCGCGTGCAGTGCGCCGCTCTGGCCAAATCGCTGTTGGCGCCGTCCTGATCAAGGCAAGGCCGTTCTTTCGATCTGTCGGGGGCCAGGCAAAAGGATTTTCTAGCGGAACGGGAAAACTCGGCCGCTGCTTCCTTGTGAAACTCTACCCTGTCGCTAGGGTTTGCTGAGTTCAGCAGCGGCAGGCCGATGACCGGTTCAACAGCGATTTTTCATGACTGCAGCGGGGCAGGGCGATGAGTGCGCGCACCCGGTTTCGCCAGCCCAATGTCATTCCCGGCTTCGGGCTGACCTTTGGCTTCACCCTCGTCTATTTTTCGCTGATCATTCTGATCCCGATGGTGGCGCTGGTCTTGCGCGCCACAGGGCTGGGTTGGAGCGGCTTCTGGGCAGTGGCGCTCGATTCGCGTGTGCTGGCTTCCCTGCGCACCAGCTTTGTCACAGCGCTCATCGCTGCCGGCATCAATGTGGTTTTCGGTACGCTGATCGCCTGGATCCTCGTGCGCTATCGCTTTCCGGGCCGGCGCATTGTCGACGCCTTCGTCGATCTGCCCTTCGCGCTGCCCACTGCCGTGGCAGGCATTGCGCTGACCGCAATCTATGCACCCAATGGCTTTGTTGGCCAACTGGTGGCGCCGCTCGGCATCCGCATCGCCTATACGCCGCTGGGCATCACCATCGCCATGATCTTCATCGGCCTGCCCTTTGTGGTGCGGACCATCCAGCCCATTCTCGAAGAGACCAGCCACGAGGTCGAGGAGGCGTCGGCTACGCTCGGCGCCAACCGGCTCCAAACCATTTCGCGGGTGCTGCTGCCGGGTCTGGCCCCCGCCATCCTCACGGGCTTCGCACTCGCCTTTGCTCGAGCGGTTGGTGAATACGGCTCGGTGATCTTTATCGCTGGCAATATTCCCTTCGTTTCCGAAATCACGCCTCTACTGATCGTCATCCGCCTCGAGGAATACAACTATGCCGGGGCGGCGGTGATCGCGACGATCATGCTGGCAATTTCCTTCTCCATGCTCTTCGTCATCAATCTGATCCAGGCCTGGAGCCGCAGGAGATATGGCTATGGCAACTAGGCTCGCAGCGCGGCGACAGCCTTCGCCCACCAATGAACCGCTCTGGGTCAGAGTGACGCTGATCCTGGTAGGCATGGTGTTTCTGGCGCTGTTTCTGGTTTTGCCGCTGATTGCGGTGTTTTCAGAGGCATTTCGCCAAGGTTTCGGCGCCTATTTCGCCGCACTCAATACCGCAGATGCCCAATCGGCCATCCGGCTGACGCTCTTGGTCGCCGCTATTGCCGTGCCTCTTAATCTCGTTTTTGGCGTCTGCGCCTCCTGGGCCATTGCCAAGTTCGAGTTCAAGGGCAAAGCCTTTCTGATCACGCTGATCGATCTGCCTTTTTCGGTGTCGCCGGTGATCTCTGGCCTGGTCTATGTGCTGCTCTTCGGCACCGGCAGCGTGCTCGGCCCCTGGCTGAAATCCTACAATATCGAAATCTTGTTCGCCGTGCCCGGCATCGTGCTGGCCACGATCTTCGTCACCTTTCCCTTCGTCGCACGCGAGCTCATTCCGCTGATGCAGGATCAGGGCAATGGCGACGAAGAGGCAGCTCTGTCGCTGGGCGCATCAGGCTGGCAGACCTTCTGGCGCGTTACCCTGCCCAATATCAAATGGGGTCTGCTCTATGGTGTCTTGCTCTGCAACGCGCGGGCCATGGGCGAGTTTGGCGCTGTTGCCGTGGTTTCGGGCAAGATCCGCGGCCAGACCACCACCATGCCGCTGCAAGTCGAGATGTTCTACAATGAATATCAAGGCACCGCCGCCTTCGCCTTGGCGTCGTTGCTGGCCCTCCTTGCCCTTGTCACGCTGGTGCTTAAGACCACCCTGGAGTGGCGCTTCGGTGCTGAATTGGCCGCCACCGGCCGCGGCCATTGAGGCGAGGTATCGAGGCCTTGCCGCAGGGTTAGTCCCCGCGACAAGGCGCATTCGATCGTCAGCTCACGCGAACCAGGTCGTTCCCGGATACTGATGCGCCCGCGCCACGTCCTCGTTGAGTTCGAGGCCGATGCCCGGCCGATCGGAAAGCTTGATCTTGCCGTCCCTGATGATGTCGCCGCCATCGGTGATGGTCGACCAATAGTCGCGATGGAACCAGTGGAATTCCAGCACCAGGAAATTGGGGATCGTGGCACAGACATGGGCCGATGCCATGGTGCCGATGGGCGAGGAGACGTTGTGCGGCGCGAAGGGGATTGAGTAGAGATCGGCCAGTTCCGCAATCTTGCGGCATTCCGACAAGCCGCCGCATTTGGGAATGTCGGGCATGATGATATCCACCGCCTGCTGTTCGAGCAGCTTGCGGAAGCCATGGCGCAGATAGAGGTTCTCGCCGGCGCAGATCGGCGTCGACGTGCTGCGCGTAATCTCCGCCATGACATCGATATTCTCCGGCGGGATTGGTTCTTCAAGCCACATGAGCTGGAGATGCTCGAGATCGCGCGCCAGGCGGATGGCGCTGTGCTTGTCGAGCCGCGTATGCAGATCGCAGGCGACCTCGACGTCCTTGCCGGCAGCCTTGACCACCATTTCGGCCAGTTCGACCATGCGGTCATGCTCCCACTTGTTGGGAGTCATGTTGAACTTGTCTTTGACATACCAGCCGGTTTCGCTGCCGGTGTGTCCATAGGCGCGGATGTCGAGATCCACCTTTAGTGCCTTGAAGCCGGCCTCGAGCACCTGGTCCACCTCGCGCTGGACCTCGTCCATGTTCATGCCGGGCGAGACCTCGCAGTCGCAATAGACGCGGATATCGTCGCGGAACTTGCCGCCCATCAGTTCATAGACCGGCACCTCGAGCGCCTTGCCCTTGAGATCCCAGAGCGCGATCTCGACGCCGGTAAGCGCGGTGATCAACGCACCGGCAAAGCCGCCTTCGAACACCAGGCTCCGCCTGATATCCTCAAAAATGGCGTCAATGGCGAAGGGATCGCGCCCGATCAGCATCGCCGCCATTTCTTTCTCGATAATGGCGATGGCCTGGTGGCCGCCATGCACGCATTCCCCCAGCCCGGTAATGCCGGCGTCAGTTTCGACGCGAACCCACAAATGCATGCAATGGCCGACCGTCGCCGCCGTTTTGACGGATGTGATCTTCACTCCGATGTCTCCTCAAAGCCTTGCCTAACCCTGGTCGGACAAATCCCGATCCACGGCCTCCTCCGCCGAATCCTCGAAGAATGCGATGCCGATATGCAGGTGTGACTGCAGGGCATACTGGTATCGGATCCGGTCCCTCTGCTCCAACGCGTCGACCACGGCAGCGTGCTGCTCATAGGTGTCGCCTGTGAAGTTGTGCAGTTCTTTGGCCCGCTCCATGATCCGGATGATCACCGGCTTCATGATCCCATAGACGTCGCGCACCGCGCGATTGTCGAGAATGGACACAATGCGAAGATGGAAGCGGAAATCCAGCTCCGATGCTTCCGCGATTGTCCCGGCGGCGCGCAACTGATCGTTGATGCGACGCATCTCCGCGATATCCTCGGGACGCATGAGGTCGAACAGCGTATCCACCGACCCGACCTCGATCAGCCGCCGAAATCCCTGGATATCATTGAAGGTCCGGCGGGAAATATCGAGCGTATTGAAAGAGAACAGGTCGAGTGCCCGTTCCATGCGGTCATCGATGATGGTGGCGCCAACCTTTGGGCGAACCGACACCACGCCATAGGCCTTGAGGATACGCATGGCTTCGCGCACCGTGTTGCGGCTGGCCTGAAACCGTTCGCACAGCTCGCGCTCGGTGGGCAGGCTGTCACCAACCACCAGGCCACCATCGGCGATCAGGCCGCGGATCTTGAGCACCATGGCATCTACGGCAGAGGGAATGGAGCTGCGCACAACCGAAGCGTTGAGCCCATTGCCGACCATTCCCATCCGCGGCAGATCGGTCATCCCTTGACGGCTCCAACGGTCAGCCCTTCGGACAGGAAGCGCTGGGCATAGACATAGAGGATGGCCACCGGCACGGCCGTAAGAAGCGATGCAGCCATCAGCTTGCCCCAGGGCAGGATGTCGCCAACCACCAGCGACTGCAGGCCGATCGGCAGGGTGCGCAGGGATTCACTGGTGATGAAGACGAAGGCAAAGAGGAACTCGTTCCAGGCGTTGGTGAAGGCGAACAGGGTCACCGAGAGAATGGCGGGTGCCGCCAGCGGCAGGGTGATCCGCCAGAAGATATAGAGGCGGCTGGCGCCGTCAATGCGTGCTGCTTCCTCCAGCTCCACCGGAATGGAGCGGAAGTAGCCCATCAATACCCAGGTCGCGAACGGCAGGAGGAAGGTGGGGTAAGTGATGATCAGCGCCGTGTGGCTGTTGATAACGCCCAGATTGGTCAGCGTCTGATAGAGCGGGATGAATAGCAGCGTACCCGGCAACAGGTAGGTGATCAGCAGCAGCGTGGTCAACAAGCCCGCGCTACGGAAGCGCAGGCGCGAGAGGGCATAGGCTGCCAGCGACGCCAGGGCGACCGAAACTAGCGTGCTCACCGCGGCCACGAAGGCCGAGTTCATCAGCCAGGTCAGGAACGGAGTGTCATTGAGCAGTGAGGTGTATTGGTCCAGCGTCGGGGGATCGGGCCAGAAGATCGAGCGGCGCTCACTGATCTGCGGGGTCGATTTAAGCGAGGTGGTGACGATCCAGTAGAATGGGAAGATCACGAAAGCCAGGAACGGCACCAGCACCAAAAATCGAGCGAACGGGCCGGCATTTGATCGCGCCGCATGGCGCAGGATCGGCTGCGTCGCGGGGCGGCCGGTGGCCACGCGCACGCGCCGCACGATCCATTCCAGACCGGCGAAAATCAGCTGGATGGGCAGGAAGATGATGTCGATGATGACATTGACCAGCCAGGTTGCGCCCGACAGCAGCCGGTCGGCGAAGCCGGGACCACGCTCGGATGCGCCGTCACGCTTGTCGTCCTGGCGCATAAAGCGGGCCAATAACCAGATCAGGATGGCCATCAGCGGTGCCACCGAGAAAGCGATGGCAATGCCTGGACCATATTGCAGCGAGCCCAGGGCCTTTTCATAGGCGAGGATGGAGTAAAGCTTCGTCGCGCCGCTTGGGCCGCCGCCTGTCATCAGAAAGGGCAGGCCAAACTGGTTGAAGGTGGAAATGAACGACAGCAGCAGGGTGACCACGATCACGTAGCGCAAGCTGGGCAGCGTGACGTTGCGGAACCGCTGCACGGCATTGGCGCCGTCCACCTGCGCGGCTTCGATCTGCTCCTTGTCCACGGCTTTGAGGCCGGCAAGCAGCAGCAGGACGAAGAACGGGATGCCCTTCCACACATTGACCGAAATGACGCTGGCCATCGCCATGTTGGGATCGGACAACCAGCCCAGCGGCCGATCGATGATCCCGACCCCTTGCAGGATAGGGTTGAGGCCGCCGAATAGCGGATCGTAGATGCTCTTCCAGGCCAAGGCAGTGACGATTTCCGGCACGATCCAGGGCAACAGCATGATACCGCTCAACAGGCTGCGGAAAGGCAGCCGGCTGTTGAGGATCAGCGCTACTGTCATGCCGATGACGAATTTCAGGGTCAGCGACCAGAACGTGAACTGGATGGTGTTCTGCATGGCCTGCAGAAAATCGCTACTGGTCCACAGCCGCTCATAATTGCGCATGCCGACATTGACGGTCTCGCCCGTGAGATAGTTCAGCGAGGTCGTACTGATGAAGATGGCGCTGACAAAGGGCCAGAAGATCAGCAGCGCCATGATCAGAACCATGGGCAAGACGAACAGATAACCGACTTTCCAGTCGGTTCCGAACAGGTTTTCCAAACGCTTCTTGAAGCTTGGTTGCCTGCGGGCAGAAGCCATCGGCAAGCTCATTCGATCGTCCATGCGTGTCTCCATCGGGTCGGGCGCCCGCCGCAGCGCGCACCAGCCTGAAGCCGAAAGTCCTGAAATTTAAGAGAAAGCGAGCGACGGACGCCGCGAGGCGCCCGTCGAAAAGGCTGGCTACATGATGCCGCCTTCTTCGAAGATCTGGACGATCTTGTTGTGCGCATCCTTGACCGCCTCTTCGGGGGTCATGCGACCGGCGATCACGTTGCCCATCGACTGTTCCAACACGCCCTGGGCGCGGATGGCATCGATCTGGGCAGCCGGCTTGGCAGGCCAGGAGGGGCCGATGAACGGGTCTTCGATGTCGACCTGTTCCTTGATGATCGCATAGTTCGAGTCTGCCGAGAGCAGCTCTTCGGTCCACAGGTTTTCGTAAGCCGGCATGAACAGGCCGCCGGCAACAGCTGACATCGGCGTGAAATTCGCCGGATCGAGCAGGTCCAGAGCCAGCTTCTTGGCCAGATCGACGTTCGGTGCGCCCTTGAAAATCGTCAGCCAGCCGCCGACGGCGCCGCCATTGCGATGGTCGCCATTATTGGCCCGCGGCTGCGGCACGAGAACAGTATGCGGGAAGACCGGATTGTTGTCGCGCTTGGAGGCAGCATAGAGCGAGAAGGCGTTGTGGGTGTAGCCCACCGACCCTGCAAGCCAGGCTTCGTTGTTTGAAATGTCGCCCCAGCTTTCGACACCAGGAGGCAACATGGCAGCATACTTGCCATTGCGGTCGTAGGTTTCGCGCACGAATTCATAGGCAGCGATGGTCTCCGGCGAGTCAAACTCGACCTTGGTGCCGGATTCGTCGGTGAAATGGCCGCCAAAGGCGTTGAGAATGGCTGATGCCACACCCCAGCCGTCACCGGACTGGTTCACGGTCAGGCCCCAGCCATAAAACCCATTATCAGGATCGGAAATCGCCAGAGCGGCTTCGCGGCGTTCTTCCCAGGTGTTCAGCGTCGAGACGTCGATGCCCTTCTCGGCCAGCTTGTCGCCCCGGAAGAATGCGCCTGTGGTGTTGGCGATGAACGGCACGGCGACCCAGCGCCCGTCGATCTTGCCGATGCTCTCGGCATTGATGCCGCGCATGACATTGCCGTAACGCTTGATGGCGTCCTCGACCACGTCGTTGACGTCTTCGAGCAGCCCAAGCAAGTGCATCTGCGGGATGGAAACCGTGCTGGTGTAGGCCAGGTCAGGCGGATTTCCGGCCTTTACCGCTGCAGACATCTTACCGAGGAAGTCACCGAACGATTCCGGGTTGGTCGTGGAGATATCGAGCTGCGCATTGTTGGCCGCAGCGAACTTGGTGACGGTGTCGCGGAACAGGTTCTGCGCCGCTTCGAAATATTCCGTGCGGTGGATGACAGTCAGTTTGCCAGCGGCGCCCTGCGGCAGCTCTTCCTCCGGTTTGTCCTGTGCAAATGCCGGCAGGCCATGCGCAGCTGCCCAAAGGCCCACGCCAGCGGCGCCGCCTTTCCTCAATACGTCACGGCGATTGAACTTGTCCGACGTCATGATGCCATTTCCTCCTGTTGGACCATGCCCGAGCGCTTGCGGAGCCCTGTTCTGGGCCTACCAATCCTCGCAAATTGCTCGTCCTCCCAGGAACAGGGCGACGCCGCCCATGCCCCCGTCACGGTCAAATATGGTCATTTTGTCCCATCATTGACCGCGAATGGCGATGTTTTAGGACTCAAAACGATCAGTCGTCAACCTTTTGTCCCACAAAAGACTTGCTGCATGGAAAACCTGCCTTTAGACAGAATGGGAGCCGCGCTGTGTCGAAACGCGTCCAAAGCCGTCCAGGCTTTGGGGCCGGCCTGCGCTGCGCCTGGTGCGAGCCCCCATCGAAATGAGGGGCGTTAAGAGGCGATTGTCGATCTGGGAGGAAATGATGGGTGCCGTAACGATCCGGGATGTTCGCAAGAGCTATGGCAATGTGGAGGTGCTGCACGGCGTCTCCATCGACATCAATGACGGCGAGTTCGTCATTCTGGTCGGACCATCAGGTTGCGGAAAATCCACGCTGCTGCGCATGATTGCGGGCCTTGAGGATATTACCGACGGCGACATCGCCATCGGGGGCATCGTGGTCAACGATCTTGCCCCCAAGGATCGCGACATCGCCATGGTGTTCCAGTCCTACGCGCTCTATCCGCATATGACGGTCGAGGAGAACATGGCCTTCTCGCTCAAGCTCGGGCGAGTGCCGCGCGATGAGATCAAGCAGCGTGTCGCCAGCGCCGCCACGGTACTGGGCCTCGAACCCTATCTGCAGCGCTATCCGCGCCATCTGTCCGGAGGACAGCGTCAGCGCGTCGCCATGGGCCGCGCTATCGTGCGCAATCCGCAACTCTTCCTCTTCGACGAGCCGCTCTCCAACCTCGACGCCAAGCTGCGGGTGCAGATGCGCAGCGAGATCAAGCTCAACCACCAGCGCCTCAAGACCACCACTGTTTATGTGACCCACGACCAGATCGAAGCCATGACCATGGCTGACCGCATCGTGGTGATGCATTCGGGCCATATCGAGCAGATGGGCACGCCGCTCGAGCTTTACGATCAGCCCAAGAATCTGTTCGTGGCCGGCTTCATCGGTTCTCCCGCCATGAACATTGTCAAAGGTGAGATCGCTGGTTCCAGCTTCAAGCTCGCCGATGGAACCGCGATCGATCTGGGTAGCGTGCCCGCAGGCGTGTCAGATTGTCCCATCACCCTGGGTCTCCGCCCGGAACATCTGCGGCTCGACCCGAACGGCGTACAGGCCGAAATCGTCATCATCGAGCCCACCGGCTCTGAAACCCTGGTCACGCTACGCGTCGGTAGCCAGGATTTGATCGGCGTGTTTCGCGAGCGCATCGCCGCCGGACCGGGCGAGCGCATCGGCATCGCCTTCGACAACACCAAGATGCATCTTTTCGACGCCCAGACCGGCAATCGCATCGCTCGCTGAGCGAAGCTGTTACCGGCAAGACGTGATGCGGGGCAGGGTGCGCAGGCCGGCAAAGGAAGCAAAAGCAATTCCCGCACGCGGTTGAGCGCCGTTTGGAACAGCGGCAAAGCCGGTTGGCCCGGCTTTGCGCGTTAGCGGTCCGATCCAGCAAGATTTTTCATTTCTTCCGAGTTCGGGGCAAGACTGCGCCTTCATAATCACGACCGAGTTGATAGGGTTTAACCATCATAACTCGGGAGGTTCCGATGAACCGGACAGCCAGGATTTTTGCCTACACTGCCCTTGCCGCCTCGCTGGCCATGGGTTTCGCCGTCACCGCCCATGCCCAGGACAAGACGCTCATCAACGTCTCCTATGACCCGACGCGCGAACTCTATCGCGATTACAACGAGGTCTTCATCAAGCACTGGCAGGAAACCAAGGGCGAGACCGTAGCGGTCCAGGTAACCCATGGCGGCTCAGGGTCGCAAGCCCGCACGGTGATCGACGGGCTCGAGGCCGATGTGGTGACGCTGGCGCTCGAAAGCGACATCAACGCCATTTCCGACGCCAACCCGGCTTTGGTGCCGGCAGACTGGCGCACCCTGCTGCCCAACAATAGCGCGCCATATACCTCGACCATCGTGTTCCTCGTCCGCAAGGGTAACCCGAAGGGCATTGCCGACTGGGGCGACCTGACCCAGGATGGCGTCGAAGTCATCACCCCCAATCCGAAGACCTCTGGCGGCGCACGCTGGAACATGCTCGCGGCATGGGCATGGGCCAAGGCACAGCCGGGTGGGAATGACGACACCGCCAAGGAATATGTTACCCAGCTCTACAAGCATGTTCCGGTGCTCGATACCGGCGCGCGTGGGTCCACCACCACTTTCGTGCAGCGTGGCATCGGCGATGTGCTGCTGGCGTGGGAGAACGAGGCCTATCTCGCGCTCGAAGAGCTTGGTCCGGATGCTTTCGACATCGTCACCCCCTCGGTTTCCATCCTCGCCGAACCGCCGGTGGCGGTCGTCAAGGGCAATGCCGAACGCAAGGGTAATCTGGAGCTGGCGCAGGGCTATCTTGAGTATCTCTACTCCGATGAAGGCCAGGCGATCGCCGCCAAGCACTACTATCGCCCGTTCAAGCCGGAAGCGGCCGCTCCGGAAGACATTGCCCGCTTTGGTGATGTGAACCTGATCACCATCGAGGATTTCGGCGGCTGGCGTGAGGCACAGCCCCACTTCTTCGGCGATGGTGGCGTCTTCGACCAGATCTATTCCGGTCCGACCCAGTAGCAGCTCAACTCGCGGTCGGCCCCACAGGCCGGCCGCACCTGTCTTTGGCCCCGCAAACCGCATTGGGAGACTGACATGGTTCACTTCTTTGGAATTTTCGGTCCGGGCAAGCTGGCGCGGCGCGCCCAGGACGACGCTCCCGCCAAGGCCAATTTCTTCGGCGGCCTGCCCGATCCGGCCCAGGGCGCCGTACCTTTGACGCGCGCCGAGCAGGATGCCTGCTTCCTCAATGGCAAGGGACCCGAACCCAGCGCGGACACCGAGTCCTCGGAGCAAGCCGAGGTCCAGGAGTAATTAGGCCATCACCCCGAAGACTGCGCCGATGGCTGCAGTCACCGCCATGGCGAAAGCCCCCCAGAAGGTGACGCGCAGAGCGCCACGCACGAGGCGGGCGCCGCCCGCAGAGGCGCCCAGCCCGCCCAGGATGGCCAGTCCGACAAGGGTGGATGCTGCCACCAGCCAGACCACCAGAGCTGGCGGAGAGAACACTGCCACGAGGATCGGCAGGATGGCGCCGGTGGCAAAGGTCAGCGCCGAAACGAGAGCCGCCTGCACCGGGCGGGTGGCGATAGTCTCGGAAATGCCCAGCTCATCGCGAGCGTGTGCGGCAAGGGCATCTTTGCTGGTCAGTTGTTCCGCCACCTGGCGTGCCAGCGTCCGGTCCAGGCCCCGCGCCTCATAGATACCCGTCAACTCGTCCAGCTCCCCCTCCGGATCGTCCCGTAGTTCGGCGCGCTCGCGGGCCAGGTCGGCCTGCTCAGCATCCGATTGCGAACTGACCGAAACATACTCTCCCGCCGCCATCGACATGGCGCCGGCCACCAGCCCGGCAAGGCCAGCAATCAGGATCGCTTGATGGTTCGAGCCCGCCGACGCCACGCCCACCACCAGGCTTGAGGTGGAAACCAGGCCGTCATTGGCTCCGAGCACGGCAGCGCGCAGCCAGCCGATCCTGTGCACCATGTGCATTTCGCGATGGGTCGTTCTGCTCATTTCGCTTCCCCGTTTCGAAAATTGGCGTCGAAGGTGATGGTGACGGTCATGCCGCTCGCGCTCATGTGCTTGGCAAGAACGGCACCGTTCAGGTGAAGGACTCGCTCGACCACGGTGAGGCCGATGCCGAGCCCTTCTGACAGGGGGGCAGCTCCGGCCCCAGACGGCGCCATGTCGATCACCGCGATCACCGGGCCGGGCCCGGCGCGCACGACGATAGTGGTGCCCGGCGGCGTGTGGCGCACGGCGTTCTCGATCAGGTTGCGGCAGGCGTCGCGCACGAGATTGGGCGCGATGCGGACGCTGTCGGCCCCTTCATTTTCGAACGCAATACTGTCGCCACGTGACAACACCCACGGGGCAATGACGCCCACCAGTTCCTCGCCCAGCAAGCCCAGGTCGGTGGCCACGAATTGGTCCGCCTCCAGTGCCTCGAGTCGCGCCAGTGCCGTAAGCTGCGCCACGAAATCGGATAATTCATCGACCTGAGCTTCGGCGCGCCGGGCCGTCGAGTGATCCAGGGATGACAGTTCCAGCTTGATGATGGAAAGGGGCGTTCGCACTTCGTGGGCAATGGCAGAGGTGAGGACGCGCTGGCTGCGGATCAACTCGCCGCTGCGGGCAAAGGCGCGATTCACCGCACGGGTCAGATGCCCCACTTCTTCGGGCATGCCAGCAATGGGCAGCCCTTCACCCAGTTGCAGGGGATCGAGGCGGTCTGCCGCGCTCGCGGCAGCCTTGACCGGTCGCAAGGCGGAGCGGATTGAAACAATGGTGCCGCCGATCACGAAGACCAGCAAAATGCTCATTGGCACGATCAGATGGTCGAGCACCTCATGCCAGAATACCCCCCATACCAGTCCGTCACGGTCACCCATGGTGGCAAATTCGATCAGCAGCGGTTTGCCGTCGCGCTCCACTCGTCCGCCACCGGCGACATGGAGCGGCTTTCCAGGCGTGATCACCCGTACCCAGAAATCGGGCGGTCGCACCGACAGGGGCAGGAAGTGTTCCTCGCAGGCGGTGTCGCAGGCCGAAAACAAGACCGCGCCATCGGCCGTGCGGACGCGCGCGAAATAGCCGGTTCCGGGGGCAAACAACTCCTCCATCTCGTCGGGCAGGGCATAGCCGATCCGGCCCGAGACACTGGCGGCGCCTTCGCTCAGCATGTCCACCTGTTGCTCCACCAGCAACCTGCCCAGTTCCTCGTCGTTGAAATAATAGTCGCTGAAGACCACCGCCATCTGCGCCAGGGCGGCAAGAAAACCAAAGGCGATGATGCGCGTCGCCGCGAGCTGCCAGAGTGGACGGCTCATGACGTCGTTCTCAGCAGGTAGCCGACACCGCGAATGGTCTCGATCACAAGGCCCGTCTCATATCCCTCCAGTTTTCGACGCAGCCGCGACACCGATAATTCCACCGCATTGCTGCTGTGTTCATCGCCGAATTCAGAAAATGCGTGCTCGATCCTGCGCTTGGACACAACCTGATCGGCCTGGCGCATCAGCATTTCGAGCAGTCCGCGCTCGCGCGGCGCCAGGTCGATGGACTGTTCGCCACAGCGCAATGTCGAGCCGGACAGCGGCAGGGTAAGCTGGCCGGCAACCAGATCCGGCATGACGGCATGCGGGCTGCGCCGCAGCAGTGCCCTGACGCGGGCCAGCAGTTCGCCGTTATTGAAAGGCTTGGTGAGATAGTCGTCGGCGCCCGCATCGAGGCCATCGATCCGCTCGTCCACGGCGCCGCGGGCGGTCAGGACCAGAACAGGGGTCGCCACCGCTCGCGCCCGCAGGCCGCGCAGCAGATCGAGCCCGTCAATATCGGGCAGGCCCAAATCGAGCACGATGGCATCATAGGGCACCTGTCTCTGCGCCTCGATGCCGTCTTCGCCTAAAGCAAAATCGTCGACCAGCCAGCCCGCATCCCGCAAAGCCTGGCTGGTCAACGCCCGCAGGCGCTCATTGTCCTCGATCAGCAATATGCGCATCAGAGCCGTCCAGTGGCCGTTTCCATCCGGTAATCATCGCCAAAGGCAGGTTTTCACGGTGTCGCACGCTTTCTATCATGGCCGCAGCGATATGCAGAATGGCAAGGCCAAGAACGGCATTGGCCATCACATCATGCAGCGTTTCCAACCACTTCTCGCCCCAGAACGCGTCGAGCCCCATCATCCAGCCAGTGACACCGAGCCCAGCCAGCAATGCCATCAGGCTCAACATCATGACGGCGCCGAGCGGCGAATGACCGAGGGTGCGCGGATCGGTGCCGGCGAGCAACTGTCGAACATGGTTCACCACACGCCGCGGCGTTGGAAAGAAGTCCGAAAAACGTGCATGCCGCGTTCCGACAATGCCCCAGACCAGGCGAATGGCCAACGCGCCGACGACGACATAGCCGGTCACCTTGTGCCAATATTTGCCGTGCTCCAAGACCCAGAGGTTGAGCACGACGCCGGTGACGATGGTCCAGTGGAACAGGCGGACAAGCGGGTCCCAGACCCTGACGGGGGCGGCGGATTGCTCCGCCGCCGTGCCAATTGGATGCGTGTCAGCCATCGATCTCGGCCTCGACGACGTCGCCGGTCACCGGGTTGAAATAGACCTCGGCGCGCTTTTCGTCCTTGGTGAAGCCGTAGATCTCGTAGCAATTGCCACTGACCTGGAAGGTCTTGATGGTATAGCCGAGTTCGGCAACCTTGGCCTTCATGGCATCTTCGCTCATCCACTTGTCCTGCGCTTCAGTGGTGCAGTTCGGGCTGGCCATGGCCAGGGTGGGCGACAGGAGGACGAGGGCGGCGACGACAGCAGCTTTGAGTTTCATGGGTGTTCTCCATTTTCGGGGCCGCACCATCGCGGCCATGGTCATGGATTAGCCGGGCCAAGCTGTCGGGATGCTGTCGAAGCCATCAAATAGTCGACCCGAGCCGTTTCGCCGACGGCGCCAGACTCAGCTAGGGTGCGGTCGCGCAATACGGGGCTTCCAAAATATCCATGTCCGAAACCGACCTTTATCTCCCGCTCAAGGCCTTCATGGAGGGCGCCGGTTATTCGGTCAAAGGGGAGGTGAATGGATGCGACCTGGTCGGCGTGCGGGACGACGATCCGACCGTCGTCGTTGTCTGCGAAATGAAACTGTCCCTGACGCTCGAACTGGTGATGCAGGGCGTCAAGCGCGCGGCTTTCTGCGACGAGGTGTGGCTGGCGGCCCGTGCGGCAAAGACTGGCCGTGGTCGCGAGCATGATGCGCGGTTCCGTAATCTCTGCCGCCGGCTGGGCTTTGGTCTGCTCACTGTTTCGGCCTCCGGGGCCGTCGAGATCATTGTCGCCCCCTTTGCCGCGACACCGCGCAAGGACGCAAAGCGCCGCTCGCGGCTGCTGGAGGAGCATCGGCGCCGGGTTGGCGATCCGCAAAAGGGCGGTGGACGCGGCAAGCCGATCATGACCGCCTATCGGCAGGATTGCATACGTTGCGCTGCGGCCCTGTTGTCCGGGCCGCAAAGTCCCCGCCAGCTCAAATCCGTTGTCGAACGCGCGCCGACCATTCTGCGCAGCAATGTCTATGGCTGGTTTGTCCGCGTGAGCCGCGGCATCTATGATCTCACCGAACTGGGTCGAGCGGCAGTACTCCCGGCCCAAGAATAATGGGCGCCCTCACTGTGAGGACGCCCATTATCAGGTCTAGTAATCTGACAGCGCCGACGTACTCCTCGGCCCTACCGCTTGATTAGGCGCGCATCTTCTCCCGCGTTTGGAAGCGCTTGCCGGTGGCTGAAGGCAGGGCCAGCGTGACGAGAACGAAGATCGCCGTCGCCAGTTTGAGGTCACTGGGCTGCAGGCCGATGGACAGGCCAAGTGAGACGAGCTGGTAATACACCGCCGCACCCAGCACCGGCGCCAGCAATTGCCGGGTTACCGTATGACGGCCGACAATGGTTTCACCGATCACCAACGATGCAAGGCCGTTGATCAGCACGCCCAGGCCCATGCCGACATCGGCATAACCCTGCAACTGCACGATCAGGGCCCCACCCAGCGCCGTCATGGCATTGGCCAGGGCGAGGCCGACAATGGTGTAGGTCCACAGGTTGATGCCCAGCGACGGCGCGAGGTCTGGATTGACACCCACCACCCGCAAAGCCGCCCCTGCTTGCGTGGTCAGGAACCAGCGCAGCGCCAGCAGCAAGGCAACGACCAGTACGCCGAACACCAGGATCTGCATCCAAACCGTGGTGACGATACCCGGATGGATCATGTTGAAGATGTTGTCGGCGTTGAACAAGGCCGCATTGGACTTGCCCAGGATGCGCAGGTTGATGCTGTAGAGGCCGGTAAACACCAGGATGCCGGCGAGCAGCGAGTTGATGCCGAACCGCAGATGAATGATCGCTGTGCTGGCCCCGGCCAGGCCACCCGCCGCCACGGCGACCAGCGTCGCCAGGATCGGATTGTAGCCGGCAAGGATCAGCGCCGCGCACACGCATCCGCCGAGCGGAAAGGCCCCCTCGCTGGTGAGGTCGGGAAAGCTGATCAGCCTGAAAGGGATCATGATGCCCAGCACCAGGAACGAATAGATCAGGCTTTGGGCAAAGGTGACCGGGACGAGATTTATGTAGGACGAAACAAAACTCATCTCAGGCTCCCAGCAGCATGCGGTCGTTGTCGAGCTTGAACTTCTCGATCAGGTCGGCAGGGGTGAGACCGGCTTTCTCGGTTCCGCCGATATCGAGCTTGATCTTGCCGGCATCCATCATGATCAGCCGGTTTCCCGTCTCGATGGCCTGGCGCATATTATGCGTGACCATGAGTGTGGTGATCGCATTGCTGGCGACGGTGTCGAGCGTTGCCGCCATCACTCGGTCGGCTGTGCGCGGGTCGAGCGCCGCCGTATGTTCGTCCAGCAGCAAGAGCTTTGGACGCGACAAAGCCGCCATGATCAGCGACAGCGCCTGGCGCTGGCCACCGGACAAGGTCGCGACCACCGCATCGAGCCGGTCTTCCAGCCCCAGTTGCAGGCTGGCCAGCTGCTCCCGGTAGAATTCCCGCCGGCGGGCGGAAATCAGCTGGGCAAAGCCATGGCCTTTACCGCGACGCTCGGCCAGCGCCAGGTTTTCCTCGATGGTCATGGCGGCGGCCGTGCCGATCATCGGGTCCTGGAACACGCGGGTGACCAGACCTGCACGTCGGTGTGGTGCGAGGCGGGTAATGTCCTGTCCGTCGAGCACGATCTGGCCGGCATCGACGAAGAAGCTGCCGGCAATGGCGTTGAGCAGCGTCGACTTGCCCGCGCCATTGCTGCCGATTACCACGACAAAATCACCGCGCGACAGCTTCAGGTCCACGCCATCAAGGGCGGGTCGACCGCCGGGCAGCCCGGTCGAGAAGCTCTTCTTCAGGCCCTGGCAGTGGAGCAGAGACGCAGGTGACTGCGTCTCCTTTCTTAGAGGAACGGGTTCGCTCACTTGATGATCCAGGGGCTGTCCTTGAGCGCTTCCGGCAGGGTCAGGCCGACTGCCTCGAGACCCTTGACGCTGATCAGCTTGTCGAAGTCTTCCGGCTGGGGAATATAGGTGGCGATATCGGCCGGCTTTTCGCCTTTGAGGATACGGTCGGCGATGTCGGCCGCATGCTCGCCATTCTTCCAGTAGGAGATGGCGTGGAACCCGGCCAACTGGTCCTTGAGGTCCGGCGCATAAACCGAATTGAACAGCGGCAGCTTGATCCGCTGGGCGGCCTGGGCCACCACTGGCACTGCGGTCTGCACGATGTTGGACTGGATCAGGAAGATAGCATCCACCTGGCCGGCAAAGCTCTGTACGCGCTGCGGCAGATCGTTCTGATTGTCGACCGGCACCGCGACGATTTCGATGCCTGCTTCGGCAGCAGCTTCGTTGATCAGCTTGATATTGGTCGCGTCATTGTCTTCGCCGGGATTGAAGAGCGTACCCACTTTCTTGATGCCGGGAATGACTTCCTTGAGGAAGGACAGAGATTCCTTGAAGTTGGGGAGCATGGCCGCACCGGCACTCCATTCCGAACCGTGCTCCCAGTCGGGCACGATGCCAGCGACGACGGGGTCGACGACGGCGCCGAATACGATGGGGATGGATTTGTCGGTGATGCCGCGCACGGCCGCCTGGTTGAGGCCCGTGGTGATGGCGAAGATCAGCGCCGGCTTCTTGGCTTCGACCTGCTGCAACACCTGCGGGATGAGACTGCGGTCGAAATTGGCGTGCTGGAAGTCATAGACGACATCAGTGCCCTCGACATAGCCGAGCTCTGTCATCCGGGCCTTGAAGCCATCGGCGGTCTCGGTCAGCGCCGGATGTTCGCCGAAGCTGGCGATGGCGATGAGCTTGGGTTCGGCATGTGCCATTGTGGTAGCGGTCGCAAGGGCAGCGGCAGCCAGAAATAGTCTTTTGAGCAGCATGGTTTTCCCTCCGTGTGCTGTCATTTTGCTGGCGCGATGCGCCAGTTTTCGCGGGCAACGCGGAGAAAGTTCTCTCCGAGAATGCCCTTGATTGCGGGCTCGCCATAGCCAAGGCCGATCAGGGCCTCGACCAGGTCGGGCAGAATTTCGGGTTTCACATCGGCCCAGGGGGGGCGCGGATAGCCGCGCTGCGCCATCATCGGTCCGGCGTCGTAAAGCTTGGTCATGAAGTCTTGGTAGAACACCACGTCGAGCCCCAGCCCCACATGGTCTGGGCCAACCAGTTGCACCACGTGATCGATATGGCGCACCAGCGGCTCGAGGCCGGACTGGTTGTCCTCGGTCAGGAAGGCACCGATAGAATTGATGCCCACCACGCCATTGCGTGCCGCCAGAGCCTTGACCTGTTCGTCGGTCACATTGCGTTCGTGATCTTTAAGCGCGCGCATGCTCGAATGCGAAATGACAATAGGCTTTTCCGACAGCGCGATCATGTCGAGACTGGTCCGGATACCCGCATGCGAAGCGTCGAGCAGCATGCCGCAGCGGTTTGCCTCGGCTACGAAGGCGCGTCCCAGCATGGACAAGCCGGCATCGGACGGTTCGTGGCAGCCATCGCCCAGCGGGTTGCGGGTATTATAGGCCAGGATCATCCAGCGGATGCCCAGGCGGTACCAGAAGTCGATCAGGGTCGGCTCATAGCCAAGCGGGCCGGCTCCCTGCAGGTGAAAGCTCACCGCCATCTGCCCATCGGCCTTAGCTGCGCCGATGTCATCGACCGTCTCAATGATCCGGTAGCGGTGCTGCCGTTCGATCCAACGGCGTTGCTGGGCAAAATGCTTGAGCGTCGCTTCGGGCTTGTCCCAATCCGCGCCGATGGTCAGAGATACGAAGGAAAAGCCAGCCTTGTCGAAACGGGTCAGCATTTCCGGCCCGTTATCTAGGCATTCGGGCGTCCAGCCGACCACGCTTTCCCAAACGATCGACTGCGCAATGAGGTCCTTCGCGGACATGGGATCACACTCCGGAAAATGCGGGGAAGCGGCTGAGAGAAAAGGCAGAAATATCGATGGCGCTCTGCCCGGTGGTCACCAGCTGTGCAGCAATCTCGCCGATGGCCGCTGAATGCTTGAAGCCATGGCCGGAGCAGGGGGACACCACCAGGATCCGCTCATCGTTCGGGTGCCAGTCGATGACGAAGGCGCTGTCCGGGGTTGCGGTGTAAAGGCAGGTCACCGCCTTATGCCGCCGTTCCGATACGCCCTTGAGGCGCGGCGCCAGATGGCGGGTATATTTTTCGGCAGACGCCGAAAGCGGCACGTTGCGGTCCACTTGGTCGGGATCGATGGGGTTGCCATAGGCTTCGTCGGCGATCTTGATGGCGCCCAGCCCATCGATCTCGGGAAAGCCGTAGAAGAAGTCGTCGGCGCTCTCGCCATGCGGCCAGATAAACACCGGGCCGCTCGCCCATTCCTGCCGCAGCTCCGGTTCGAGTTCGAACCAATGCATGGACTGGCGGGTGGGAGAGAGAATGGTCTCGAACGCGCCGCCTAACAGGCTCGGTGCGCCGCTGCCTGCCGAAAGCACTAGCTTCTGGGCCAGGATATCGCCCAACGTTGTCTTGAGCAGGACGCCATCCGGCGTGTGTTCGATGGCGGTGACCTTCGTGTCGAGCACCGTCTCCCCGCCTAGCGCCTTGCCCAGCGTTAACTGGGCGGCAACGCAGCGCTCGGGTTCGACATAGCCGGCTCCCGGCTCGAAATAGCCAATTTCATCGTCGGCGACTGCGAACTGCGGAAAGCGCTGGCGGATCGCATTGGCGTCGAGAATTTCGTGCGGAATGCTGTAGCGGTTGGCCGCCTCGCGCGTACGCTGGATAAAGCCGGTTCGCCCTGGGCGTTCAACGGCATCGTCGGCGCGTGAGATGATGAGGCACCCCACTTCGCTGAGCAGGGTCTGCCCGGTTTGGCCCTCAAGGTCGCGCCAGATTTCGTGGCTGCGGCTGACCAATGGCACATAAGCCATGCCTTCGCCGATGGCGCGCCGGGTGATGCGGCTTTCGCCATGAGTAGATCCATGGGGATGGGGCGGATTGTAGCGGTCAATACCGATGACATCGGCCCCGGCCTTTGCAAGCTGGTAGAATGCCGCGCTCCCCATAGCCCCGAGCCCCAGGACTGCATACTCACAACGACGCATTCTGCCCACCCTCTCGTCACAGCCGAGCGGTCGTCAACCTAGATGCATGCCTCTGCATTGGTATAGACCTAAAATTTTAAGCTCCACCGACCCGTGAGTTTTGTTTTTTGAGCGACCCACTTGGCCGGGGTTTGGTATGCCTAGCGAGCCACAGGCTGAGCGGGTCGTCAATCGCATTTATGTGCGCAATCGGCACTTAAAATAGAAAATATTGCCTTCATGAAATCTAAAAATAGCAAGTGATGCTACGATATGCATCGTGAGTAGAATTTGGTCACTTCTGCGACCTGGCGCCGTCTGTCGCGCTACGCCGCAGAAGCCAACTGCTGCGCGCCGCTTTCCCAGATTGCCTGTTGGCCCTCAGCCATCACCCGTTGGTCGCTTCGACACAAACAATCAGCGATAAGTGCATAGTGCATGCACTGGCTGCATAGCGCCGGATGACGGATTTGCGACGATCCCATGCAGTCCATGAGGGTGGACAAGCAAGGGAACACGAAAATGCGAAAAATCGGAATTGTTGGCGCCGGTCAGGCCGGCCTGCAGCTGGGCCTGGGGCTGCTCAAGAATGGCTACCAGGTGGTCATTACCTCTAATCAGACGCCGGACCAGATCCGCAATGGCCGCGTCACCTCCAGCCAATGCATGTTTGACCGCGCGCTGGAAAACGAGCGCGCCCTGGGCATCGACTTCTGGAAAGACGCGCCGCCCGTGGAGGGAATCCAGTTTTCCCTGGTCCCGGGCGGCCAGACCGCGATGCAGTGGTCGTCCCGCCTCGACAGGCCGGCTCAGTCCATCGACCAGCGTGTGAAGATGCCGCGCTGGATGACAGAATTCGAAAAGGCCGGTGGCGAACTGCGCATCGCCGATGTCGACATGGCCGGGCTGGAAGCGCTCGAGCAGGAATGCGACCTCGTCATCGTCGCCTCGGGCAAGGGTGAGATCGGCAAGCTGTTCCAGCGCGACGAAACGCGCTCGCCTTTCGACAAACCCCAGCGGTCGCTGGCGCTGACCTATGTGCACGGCATGGAGCCGCGCAAGGAGCATTCGGCGGTCAATTTCAACCTGATGCCGGGTGTGGGCGAGTATTTCGTATTCCCGGCGCTGACCCTTAGCGGCCCATGTGAGATCATGGTGTTCGAAGGCATTCCCGGTGGCCCGATGGACAATTGGGCCAATGTGAAGAGCCCGCAGGAGCATCTGGCCGAGAGCCTCCGCATCCTCAAGGAATTCGTGCCCGAGGAATATGCCCGCTCAAAGGATTGCGTGCTGACTGACGACCTCGGCATATTGGCTGGCCGCTTCCCGCCCACCGTGCGCAAGCCGGTTCTGGCGCTGCCCAATGGCGCTGTGGCACTGGGCATGGGCGACTCGGTCTGCCTTAACGACCCGATCACCGGCCAAGGCTCCAACAATGCCAGCCACTGCGCGGCGGCCTATCTCACGGCGATTCTCGAGCATGGCGATCGTCCCTATGACGCCGCCTTCATGCAGGCGACGTTTGATCGCTACTGGGATTATGCCCAGTTCGTCGTTGGCTGGACCAACAACATGCTGCTGCCGCCGCCCGAGCACATGGTCAAGATCCTCGGCACGGCCCAGCAGAACCAGAAGGTGGCCCACTGGTTCGTCAACGGCTTCAACGACCCCCGCACCTACTTCCCGACTATCACTGACCCGGCTCTCACCGACGCCTTCTTGGCTGAGGCCATGGGAGCAGCAGCATGAGTGAACCCATCAGCAATATCGACCCGGCGCAATTGCGCCGGGCCTTTGGAATGTTCGCCACCGGAGTGCTCATCGTCACCACCCGCTGGGGCGAGCGCATCCACGGCATGACGGCGAATTCGTTCACCTCGGTCTCGCTCAACCCGCCACTGGTCCTGATCTGCATCGACCACAAGGCTTCGATGAAACAGGCGCTGCACGATAGCGGCCATTATGGTCTCTCGGTGCTAGCGCATGACCAGCAGCATCTGTCCCGTCACTTCTCGTCGCGAGGCAGTTCTGATCTGGAGGTCAGCTTTGACGAGCTCGGCGGCATGCCGGTGGTGCAGGGGGCGCTGGCCCAGTTCTCCTGCCGCATCACCCAGGCGCCGGATGCCGGCGACCATCTGATCTTCATCGGCGAAGTCACCGACTACAAGCACAATACCGGCGAGCCGTTGCTCTACTTCGGCGGCGGTTACAAGCAATTGCACAAACCCCAGGTGATGGAGGCCTGCCAATGAGCGAGTTCGAAGGAAAGGTGGCAATCGTCACGGGTGGCGCGGCCAGCATTGGCCTCGATATCACCAAGGGACTCGTAGAGGCCGGCGTAAAGGTCGTGGTTGGAGCACGCAGCCGCGAAGCCGGCGAGGCTGTAGCCAGGCAGTTCGGCGACAAGGTGCGCTATGTGGCTGCCGACATCCGCAAGGACGAAGACCTCGATGCCCTCGTTGCTGCGGCCGCGGAATGGGGTCGGCTCGACATCGTCGTCAACAATGCCGCCGTCTATGACGACAATGGTGCTCAATCGAGCCGCGAGTCCTGGCTCAATACGCTGAACACCAATGTGGTCTCGAGCGCGCTGCTGTCGGAAAAGGCGCGGCCGCATCTTGCGAAGCAGGGGGGCTCGATCGTCAATATCTCCTCGATCAGCGCCTATGCGGCTCAGTCCGGCCGCTGGACTTACCCGGTCTCCAAGGCCGCCATCCTGCACCTGACACACTCGCAGGCGCTGGATTATGCCAAGGACGGTATCCGGTCCAATAGCATCATTCTCGGCTGGACCTGGAGCGATCCCATTGCCGGCCTGTCCGGTAACGATCAGGAAAAGGCCGACAGTGTCGGCGCAAATTTCCACATCCTGGGGCGAGTCGGTCGCGGGCCGGAAGCGGCAGCGGCGGTACTGTTCCTGTCATCCAAGGCAGCCAGCTTCACCACCGGCTCTGAACTCAAGGTCGATGGCGGCTACACGGCGCTGGGGCCGGAAGGTCCGGGCCAGGCGATTGCCCTGCTCACCGGCGGCAGCGCCTCGGTCCGCTGAACCATGTGGCCGGCCCAGCGCATCAGCGATAAGGGTCGGCCCAATCCAGCATCAGCGGCGGCGGCGTGTTTCCGACGGCGACTCGCCGAATGTCGCCTTGTAAAGCGCCGCGAAGCGCCCCAGTTGATAGAAGCCCCATTGTGTGGCCACGGACGTAACCGTTTCCTCGTCCCCGCCTGTGAGCAACTGCTCCCGCACACGATTGAGGCGTACCATGCGCAAATGGGCCAGCGGCGAGGTGCCGCGAAAGTGACGGAAACCATCGAACAGCGCGCGTCCGCTGACGCCGCTCACCGCGATCAGGTCCTGAAGGTCGAGCGGCTTGTCCGCATTCTCTTCGATAAAGCCCTCCACCAAGCGCACATGTCGCGGCGCGATGGCATTGCTGCGCTGGGCCAGCCTGGCGGTGAAATTGTTGGCCTGATGTTCGAGCAGGCTCACCATGAGCAGCGATTCCTGCAGGCTCGCCGCCAGCGGATTGGGCGGCTCTTCGGAAAGCTCCAACCCATCCATCAGCAGGTTCACCATGCGCCACCAATGCGCGCTCGCACCCTGCACCGGCATCGCCAGGTCGAAGCGGACGCCCTTGGCTGGTGCGCCACCGAGCATGGCCGACAATTGCTGCTCAAGTGCCCCGCGATCGATGCGCACCATCAATTTGGCGCAGTCGGCACTCCAGCGCATGCGCGTGGCATCATCTGGGTTGAGGACTGTCGCCTGTGCGGAAGACGCCTCGGCCTCATGACGCCCTTGCTTGATCCGCGCCTGGCCGGAATAGGGGAGCATCAGCAGAAAAAAGTCATCGAGGGCGCC
Organism: Devosia equisanguinis; assembly: GCF_900631955.1. Classification (GTDB taxonomy): domain Bacteria; phylum Pseudomonadota; class Alphaproteobacteria; order Rhizobiales; family Devosiaceae; genus Devosia; species Devosia equisanguinis. Next base: position 36,374 of record NZ_UZWD01000026.1, read on the forward strand.
CGGTTCGATCTCGACGTCCGCGCCATAGCTCATCGCGCCCACCGCGATGGCTCCTGTTCGCGCCATGGTCTGCCACGCCCCGACGGTACGGGCGCCGGAGAGCGGACGCAGACGATGGTCACAATAAACGCGGGCGACCTGTTCTCTCGCCTCGTCCACATCGGTGGTGGAGAAGCGTTCATAGCGGGCGAGCGGTTGCTGCAAAGCAGTCATCGACGTCACTCCCGTTCCGGCCCGCGAGCAGTGCCGGAAAACAGTTTAAGCCTAAACATTAAACAGTGCCCGCGTCATGCGCAAGAGCTGTGCAGGTCACGCTCACTTGCCCGCCAGATCCTGGGCCAGCATGAATCCCGAGCCGACGCCGGTTCCGGCGCCCGGCCAGGTCGAAGCGCCTACCTGATAGAGGCCGGACAGTGGTGTCTTCCAGCGCGACCAGCCGTGCACTGGTCGGAACAGGAAATTCTGGTCCAGGTGGTGGCTGCCGGAGAGGCTGTCGCCGCCCACCAGGTTGGGGTTCATCCGCTCGAGATCGAGCGGGGACTGCACTGCCATGCCCAGTATCTTGCCGCGAAGTCCCGGCGCATACCGTTCGATCAGGTCGATGGCGCGCTCGGCATAGGGCCCCTTGGCTTCATCCCAATTCTGGGCGCTGATCTTTCCGGCTGCGTCGCCGGCAATATCGTAGGGCAGGGTGCGGACCTGCACCCAAAGGACATGCTTGCCCTCTGGCGCGCGGCTGGGATCGAGGGCCGTCGGTTGACCGACGACGAGGACAGGCTCGTCGGGCAAAAGTCCAGAGATGGACTGCTGATAGACGCGCGACATGGTGGCATAATCCGGCGCCAGATGCACATAGGCGAAGCGCTTGAGGTCCTCTCCGGCTTGCCAATCCGGCAGGCTGTCGAGCGCCATATGGATCATCATCGTACCGGGACCGGCGCGGAACTTGCTCGCCGGGGCGGTGAACCGCGCGGGCAGGTCGGGAGCAAGGCGGATGAGGTGGCGCGGATGAAGATTGGCAATGACGGCTCGGCTGGCGCTGATTTCGCGGCCATCGCTCAGCCGTACACCAATTGCCTTGCCGTTACGCGTGGTGATGGCGGTGACCTCGGCATTGCATTCGATTCGACCGCCCCTGGCCCCGATGACGCCGCTCATGGCGCGGATAATGGCATCGGCGCCGCCTTTGCCGAGCACCATCCCAAATGCCTGGTTGGCCATGCTTTCGAGATAGGGGAATACCGCGCCGCCGGCGATGTCGGGACCGAAGTCGAGATGCATGCCCCAGGCGGCCATCATGGCGCGCAATTGCGGGCTTTCGAAATGCCTGTCGAGATAGTTGCGCGGCGAGGAGACCAGCATGCCTGCCATGTCCCGCATCCAGTCCAGCCCTTTTTCGCGCCAGGCCCTGAACATCAGCTTGACCACGGCAAGCGACGGCATCGGCTTGCCAAGAAGACCGCCGATATAGGCAGCATCCGAGGGAAAGCTTGCTGCCATCGCGCGCCAGGCGGCTGCGTCAGCGCTGGAAAACTCCGCAATGCGCGCACTTGTCGCCGCAAGGTCGGTGCTGACGCCCAGCCATCGACCATCGACGAAAGGGGTGGCGAAGCTGTCCGCTACGCCGACGAAGTCCAGCCCCTGCGCGTGCAACGCCTGCTTGTGGGTGGCGTAAAAGGCAGAGCCCGCAAACATGGACAGGTTCATGGCGCAGAGATCGTGCCGGAAGCCGGGCAGGGTGGCCTCCTCGGTGCGCACCGCGCCGCCGGGGGCATCGGCCTTTTCCAGCACCAGCACGCTCCAGCCTCGCTCGGCCAGGTGGGTGGCGGCTGCCAGCCCGTTCACGCCCGCGCCAACGACAATGGCGTCTACCTGTTGCATGGCCACTTCTCCCCGCGTCAACCAACAAGGAGTGCAGCCTGTCACAATAAATATGCATATGTCGATATTTTCGACCTAAAATATCTTTCCAAAGCCTGCAATGCAGGTATTCTATGGTCAGGAAACTCCATGCAGTTGCCTGATAAAGTGCCCGCGGGGGAGACGCGGGTGGGAACGCAGTTTACGCAAGCCTCACGAGGAAAATCCGCCATGAGCTCACTTCAAGCCCTTGCCAACGTCGCCGGCGCCCTGGCGTCCGGCGCCATCGAAATCGTCGACCTGACCGCTCCGCTGGGGCCGAATACCCCGGTTCTCTATCTGCCGCCCGACTTTGCCAAGAACACGCCCGCGTTCAAGATGCACAAGATCTCGGCCTATGACCAGGACGGTCCCTGGTGGGCCTGGGGTTGGATGGAACTGGGTGAACATACCGGCACCCATTTCGACGCCCCCAGCCACTGGATTTCCGGCAAGGACGTGCCGAACAATTCGACCGACACCATTTCTCCGCAGACCTTTGTGGCGCCGGTAGTCGTCATCGATAAGTCCAAGGAAGTCGCTGCCAATCCCGATTTTCTGCTGACTGCCGATGACATCAAGGCCTGGGAAGCCGAGCACGGCGCCATTCCCAAGGGCGCCTGGGTCGTACTGCGGTCAGACTGGTATCCGCGCAATGTCAGCACCGAGCAGTTCCTCAATGCCGATGAGAACGGCCCGCACACGCCGGGGCCGAGCGTCGATGCCGTCAAATACCTTGTCGAAAAGCAAGTTCTGGGCTGGGGCAATGAATGCGTCGGCACCGACGCCGGCGCGGCCGCGACATTTGATCCGCCATTCCCGGCCCATGCCCTGTTGTTGGGCGCCGGCGCCTACGGCCTGGCCAGCCTCGTTAACCTCGACAAGCTGCCGGCAACCGGCGCGCTGCTGGTCGTCGCGCCGCTGAAGATCGTCGGCGGCACCGGCAGCCCGGTGCGCTGCTTCGCGCTCGTCCCGCGCGGCTAAGCAAACAGGGAGAGGTGGATCATGAGCCAGCTCGATTACATCGTTGTCGGCAGCGGCATCAATTCGCTAGTTGCCGCCGCCATGTTGGGCAAGAGGGGCAACAAGGTGCTCGTACTCGAGCGCAATGCTGTCCCGGGTGGCTGCCTGCGCACCGAAGAGGCAACGGTTCCAGGGTTCGTCCATGACGTCATGGCGACTACCTTCGTGCTCTTCACCACCTCTCCAGCCTTTGCCGCGCTGGGCCCAGATCTCGCCCGGCACGGCCTCGAATTTTGCAACACCAAGGCACCCACCGGCGTGGTGCTCCCAGATGGTCGCCATCTGATATTGACCGGTGACCGTGCCGCCAACATCGCCGCTTTCGACGCCGCAGCCGCCGGCGATGGCGCCAGCTTCCAGCGCGAAATGGATCGCTTCGGCGCCAATGCCGGCTTTGTCTTCGGCCTGTTGGGAGGCCAACTCTGGTCGCTCGCGACTATGAAACTGGTGGCGCGTGAAGCCTGGAAACGCGGGCTGCGGGGTCTTGCCAGCTTCTTCGGCGAGGCGCTGGTCTCGGCGCGCCCCTATCTTGAAACGCGCTACCGCTCGGAACTGGTACGGGCTCTGTTTGCACCCTGGGTGCTGCATTGCGGGCTCAACCCGGACAACACCTATTCCGGCGAAATGCTCAAGGTCATCGGCTTTGCGCTGGAAATGGCCGGCGCCCCCATCGCTAGGGGAGGCGCCATCAATGCGGTGCGCGCCTTCGAAGGCCTGATCGCCGAACAGGGCGGCGCGGTGCGCACCGGCTCTGAAGTTGCCGAGATTACCATCGACGCCAATGGGCGGGCTAGTGGTGTCCGCCTGGCGAATGGTGAGGTCCTGACGGCGCGAAAGGGCGTCATCTGCTCGGTCGCGCCCGGTCAGCTCTATGGCAAGCTGCTGCCGGCTGCCAAGGTACCAGCGGAAGTCGCTGAAGGCGTCGCCAATTATCGCTATGGCAAGGGCGACATGCAGATCCATTACGCGCTCAAGGGCAAGCCGCAATGGGCGGCCGAAGGAATGGCTGACGTCGCCCTGATCCATTTGACGCCTGGGCTCGACGGCGTGTCGCGCGCCGCCAACGAAGCCGAGCGCGGTCTATTGCCTGCCGTCCCCACGATCTGCGTGGGACAGCCTGCCGCCCTCGACCCTAGCCGTGCGCCCGAGGGGCAATCCATCCTCTGGCTGCAACTGCCCGAAGCGCCGAGAACGATTCTCGGCGACGCAGCGGGCGAAATCGCTGTTGATGCTGATGGCCGCTGGACCGAAGCCGTGCGCGAAGCCTTTGCCGACCGTGTTGAGGCCATCCTTCGCCGGCACATCGTCAACTTCGACGAGATCGTCATCAAGCGCCGTAGTTATTCGCCGGCCGACCTCGAGTCGATGAACGTCAATCTGGTGGGCGGCGATCCCTATGGCGGCTATTGTGGCATAGACCAGTTCTTCATCTGGCGACCCTTGAAGAACACCGTCAACCATAATACCCACGTGCCTGGGCTCTATCACATTGGTGCGGCAACGCATCCGGGGCCGGGACTGGGTGGAGGCTCCGGCTTCCTGCTGGCCAAGGCCCTTCGTTAATCACCAGCCAAGGGTGACTGCGTGCCAAAGCACCTCATGGGCTCGTTGCGCGAGCCGGAAGATACCAGCCGAATCCCCAGCCTGGGTGAAATCGGGCTCAACCAGTTCGCGCCATTCCTGATCAATCGCATTTCGGTGACCTACAACACGTTCCTGCAGGAGCGGCTGAAGTCCTATGATCTGACGACGCCCAAAATGCGCGCGCTGCTGTTGCTCACTATTTCGCCGGGCCTGACGGTCAATGACCTGTCCTATCTGGCGGTGGTCGAGCAGTCGACAATGAGCCGCAATCTGGATGCACTCGAAACTCAGGGCTATGTCCGTCGGCAGTCCCGCGCCGACGACATGCGCGTGCGCGAGCTTCATATCACCGAAGAGGGTAGGGCGGCGGTGCAGGATTTCTGGCCGGTGCTCTACCAGCTCTATGCCGATCTGTTCGAAGGCGTGCCGGCCGACGAGTATGACCGCTTTGTCGATACCTTGCACAAGGTCATGCGGAACATGCTCAAGATTGCGTCCGGCGAGTCCAAAGAGGACACGCCGGACTGATCGCACAAGGCCTATGCTGCCTCGGAAAAGCTGTGGATCGTCGCCAGCGCACCGTCGAGCGTCTTGCCAGCCTCGTCGGCCAGTGCGGCGTCCACCAGCCGCCCCAACCACACGCCGCCATCGGCGCGATCGGCAAGCAGCGGCACCGCCGACATGACCTTGTCGAACTTGGTCTGGCCACGCGCATGGGTATCCGAATAGCCCTTGATCAGCCGCCGAGCGCCCAGCGCCGCGGTGGCGAGATCGTAATTTGTCGGCAAGACACCGTTCGCCACCTCGAGCCAACGGGCGATATGGGCCATTTCCATGTCATGGCGCATCATGCCGCGCCGCATGGGCTTCAGCGCCGATACGAAATAGAGCCCGGCAAACCAGAAAAGCGTGCCGGTCTTGACGTGGCGGCCCTTGCTGACGAAGCGGTCCAGGCCCTCATAGAGCCCCTTATTGCCGGTCAGCCAGCGGCCGATCCCGGCGGGAAGGGCGCCGGCCACTTCTTCCATGCGCGGATGCATGTATTCGGTGGTGTAAACCACCTGTTCGGCTTTGGCGCCAATCTCCTTGCGCACGCGCTCGAAGCGGGTGGCGCGGGTCTTTAGGTCGGCGACGCGCACGACATCGTCATAGGCCATCGCATTGGCGAGATATTTGGCCGCCGCCTGAGTAAAGCCGAAATCCCGCGCAGCCCCGCCAGCCTTCATATCAAGGTCATGCAGCGCGATCAGGCGGTCGAGATATTCGTCGCCATAACGGGGGTCCTGCCAGTCGACCACCTTTTTGAGGCCGGCAAAGGCAATGGCCTGCGCGCTGTCTGGCAGTGTTGAGCGCAGCCGGTTCAGCAGCGCGTCGAGCTTGGGATGGCCGGCACTGGCTGGCAAGACTGCTGCCGTGACGGCGGGCTTGCGGCTCACCGGGTCAGTTGCGCCCCCTTCAGCACGATCGAACGCAGCGGCGAAGGCGCGCAAACTGGCTTCCACGCCCTTACCACCGGCCCGAACCGCATTCTCGAACGCGGTGCGCGAAAATGGCAGCACGCCAGCGCCGGCCAATGCCCCGAACATGGCTGACGAAATGACGCTGCCATTCTTTTCAGCCAGCGTCTGCATGTCGAATACGATGCTCTTTCGCGCCGCGATTCCAGACGCTTCCGCGACCTTTTGCGGGTCGCCGGTGCCGTCGCCCGGCACTTCCTTTTCGCCCACGGCATAGGACCGGTGGGTCGACGCAATCAGAGTAGTCTTTTCCGGCGTAACCAGTCCGCGCATCATCGAGCGACCGGCTTCCATGAACTCGGCTGCCAGCACGATATCCACATCACCCTGCGTCGGCATCAGCGACAGCACCGGCATCTTGCCCTCGGCGCTTGGTCGCAGCAACTCGACATAATAGATGGTCGCGCCTGTACGCTGCGCCACGCCGGGAACCGAGGTCGACTGGGCGGCCCAGCCCTCGGCCTCGGCCATGGAGACGATCCAGTCGGCCAAGACGCCGCCGCCCTGTCCGCCCATGGCGAGAATGGCGATGGCAATGGGTTTTTCGAAGGTTGGGGTCATGTGAGCGTTCATCATTCCCACCTCAGACAAAAGCCACGCGCTTGGCGGCGCGGCGGGACTGGAAGAAGCCGATCACGGCGGAGCGGAAGCGCGAGACGAAACGGTCCCAGCCGGTGGGATTATAGATGATATCGGCGCGATAAAAGGACGGGCAGAGCACAGCAGCCTCCGAGACTTCCCCGCAATTGCCGCAACCGACACAGGAATTGTCGATGGAGGCCACCGGATCGTCGCGCAGCGGATCGTCGAGATGCTTGAGCGACAGCGACGGGCAGCCGGACAGGCGAATGCAGGCGTGATCGCCGGTGCAGGTATCCTCGTCGACTCCAAAACGCTGGCGCACCATGCGCTTGCCATCCTTGACGCTCTTGGAAAACAGCGGTTTTTCGCGGCGCTGCTTGTTGAGCATGCATTCCGAGGAGGCGACGATGACCTTGGGGCCCTCCACATCGGAGGTCAGCGCTTCCTTGAGCGTATCGCGCATCTTCGACACGTCATAGGTGCGGTCGATCTGGCGGACCCATTTCGCGCCGATGCCCTGGACGGCCTTGGTGATGGAGTTGTTGGTCGACCGCAGCGGGTTCTGGGCGCGTGAGGACAGGATATCCTGCCCCCCTGTGGCCGCCGAATAGTGGTTGTCGACGATCATGATCACGCCGTCATGCTTGTTGTAGACGGCATTGCCCACGCTGGTATTGAGCCCATTATGCCAGAAGCCGCCATCACCCATCACCGAGATGGGGCGTTTGCCGGCCGGCACGTTGAAGGCCGACGCGGATGCTGGGCCCAAGCCATAGCCCATGGTGCTGCCGCCTATATTGAAGGGCGGCAGGATGGAGAACAGATGGCAGCCGATATCAGCCGAGATGTGGTGCTGACCCAGCTCCTTCTCGACCAGCTTCATCGCCGCAAAGATCGGACGTTCCGGACACCCAGTGCAGAAGCCGGCTGGGCGGGCCGGAACCACTTCTGCCAGGGCCTTGACCTCGGGGCTCGACAGCACCGCATCGGCGCTTGGCAAAGGCGGGCGATTGCCAAGCATCGGCGGTTCGAATTCCTCGAGGAACGACTGGATGCCTTTCATCAGCACGCCGGCGGTGTAGTCGCCGCCCATCGGCAGGCGATCCTTGCCGGCCACACGCGTCTGCACATCCTTGCGGCGCAGCGCCGTGTTCACCGCCTGCTCGAGATAGTCGGGATGGCCTTCCTCGACCATCAGCACTGCGCGCTTGCTCTGGCAGAAGCGCACCACTTCGTCGTCGAGCAGGGGATAGGTGACATTCAGCACATAGAGCGGCACAGCCGTGTTGCCATAGCTGTCGGCCAGACCCAGCAACTGCAGCGCACGGATAACCGAATTATACATTCCGCCCTGCATCACGATGCCAACCGGACCATCTTCGGGTCCGAAGAACTCGTTGAGCTGACGCTCGCGGATGAAGTCGAGCGCGGCGGGCCAACGCTTTTCCAACTTTTCCTTGTCATGCACGGTGATCGACTGCGGTGGCAGCACGATGCGATTGAGGTCGCGCACCGGGTTTTCCAGGGCCTCCTTCAGCGTGTAGCTGGGTTTTCTGTTGTCCTTGGCGACGAACTGACCATGGACATGGCAGGCGCGGATGCGCACTTGCAGCATGACGGGCGTATTGGAGGCCTCGGACAGCTCGAACCCGTCCTCGACGGCCTTGACGATGGATTCAAGGTTCGGCCGCGGATCGAGCAGCCACATCTGTGACTTCATCGCAAAGGCGTGGCTGCGCTCCTGTGGAATCGACGATCCCTCGCCATAGTCCTCGCCCAAGATGACTAGGGCGCCACCTTTGACGCCGGATGAGGCCAGGTTGGTGAGCGCATCGGAGGCCACATTGGTGCCGGCGGTGGACTTCCAGGTGACGGCGCCGCGCAGCGGATAATTGATCGAGGCTGCCAACATGGCCGCAGCTGCTGCCTCTGAGGCAGAGGATTCGAAGTGAACGCCCAAATCGTCGAGCACCGGCTTGGCATCGGCCAGCACATCCATGAGGTGCGAAATCGGTGACCCCTGATAGCCTCCGACATAGGAGACGCCCGACTGCAGCAGCGCCTTGGTTATGGCGAGAATGCCTTCGCCGCGAAAAATGTCGCCCGCGCCGAGCTTGAGGTCTTCGACCTCCCGCGCGAATGATCTCTCTGCCATCGTCGTTCTCCCAACCTTGGCGACTGCCCTTTTCTCGCCCCCTCAGGCCGCAAACGGGCATTGATATATGCAAATGCATATTTAAATAGATCAGCCCCTCTGTCAATTGGCCAGTTTTCTGCTCTGGGCTATGGGGCGAAATCAGCATTAACCGCTTGAAAAACCGTCAGTCTTAGTACGGTGGAGCCCTCAAGAGGCAGCTGCCACATTAACATGACAGAAAACATCAGAATAAATGCGCGTCGCTTAGGCAGGCGCTTTTACTTGCCTAAAATATGGAAATAGCCCCTAGATGCATGCAAAGGAATATGTTTAGGTATGAAGTATAAGTCGGTGCGCTGAGGGGCTAGCCGACTTAAGGGAACGCATAGAGGGAATACAAATATGCTGTCACGCCGTTCATTCTTGGCGGCCGGTTCGGCCGGGCTTGTCGCAGCTGCTCTTGCAGGCACCTTGCCGGGCCTGGCGCAGGATGCCGATACGCTGACCATCGCCTTCAACGTCAATCTGCCCAGCTTTGACCCCACGACCGGGGCCTCCGCCGTCAACCCGACCATCCAGGCGATCTACCGCACTGTATTCGACCAGTATATCGGGCAGGCGCCCGATCTGCAGTTCGTTCCTGGTCTGCTGACCGACTGGGGCTTCAATGACGACAAGACCAAGGTCTGGTTCGACGTCCGCGAGGGCGTGACCTGGCATGATGGCAGTCCGCTGACCCCCGATGACGTGGTGTGGTCGCTGACGCGCGCCGCCGATCCGTCCAATGGCAACCCGGTCTCCGGCGTTTGGGCTTCGATCGGCAATTTCACCGTCACCGGCAACCGCATCGATGGCGACGTCGTGGCCTTCGATCCCACCATCTTCAAGTGGATGGCCTTCCTTACGGGCTATGTGTTGCCCAAGGCCTATTACGAGAAGGTCGGTGCTGAAGGCTTTGAGCGCGCACCCATCGGTACCGGTCCCTATATGGTGGACGCCTTTGAAAGCAACGGCTTCCTGCGGCTCAAGGCCAACGATGCTTATTGGGGCGAAAAGCCCAATTTCCGCACCGTCATCTTCAAGTTCGTGACCGATGCCACGAGCCGCGCCGCCGAAGTGGAAAGCGGCGCCGCCGATGTGACGCTGGAAGTCTCCTATGAGGACTTCGACCGCCTGCGCGTCAGCGAAGGCCTGGGCGGGGTTGCCGTGCCGATTTCCGATATCGGCATGATCTTCCTCAACAATATCGACGCCATGCTCGACAAGAATGTGCGTCTGGCTGCCCACCACGCCATCGACAAGAAGGCGATCATCGATCGCTTGCTTCGCGGCTATGGTATTCCCATCGACACGTTGCAGGCCCCCGAATACGAGGCTTACGACGCTTCTATCGTCGTGGGCTACGATGAGGCCAAAGCCAAGGAATTGCTGGCCGCCAGCGGCTTCTCACCGGAAAACCCGGTCAAGTTCGCCATCCAGACCACCCGCGGGCTGAAGCCCAAGGACTATGAGATGGTCCAGGCTATTGTCGGCATGTGGCGCAAGGTCGGCATCGAGGCCGAGATCGAGGTCTACGAGATCGCCAAGCATTATGAGCTGCGTGCCGCCGACCAGCTGGCGCCGGCCGCCTTCTACAACTGGGGCGATGCCATCGGCGATGCCTCCGCCTCGACCGGCTTTGCCATGTTCGGGCCGTCGCCGCACTCGGTTTGGGACACCGAAGATCTCGACGCCATGATCGCCCCGCTCTGGACCGAGAAGGACGAAGCCAAGCGCATCGCCGGGTGGAAGGCCGTGGACAAATACATTGCCGAAGAAGGCTATGTGATCCCACTGCTGCAATATGTGCAGCCGATCCTGTTCAAGGCTGGGCTCAAGGTTATCCCGAATACTTCGGGCGCCTTGCAGCCGTCGCTCATCTCTCGCGTCTGATCCAATCGGCAGCGCCGCAGGCTCTGCGGCGCTGCTTCCGAGGAGTTGGGCCATGATTTGGTCAATTCTCAATCGTGCCACTATGGCCGCGATCACGCTGTTCGGCGTGGCACTGGTGGTGTTCCTCTTGCTGCGTCTGGCGCCCGGCGATCCCATCGCCATGATGATCGGGCCGAGCGCGACTGCCGAGGATATTGCCCGGTTGCGCGCCAGCTATGGTCTTGATGAGTCACTGTTCAATCAGTTCTGGATCTGGCTGGGCAATCTGGCTCAGGGTGACTTCGGTACCTCGATTTCTCGCCGCATCGGCGTCGGCTCGCTGCTGCTCGAGCGGTTGCCCGTGACTCTCGAATTGGCTTTTTCAGCTCTCATAGTCGCACTGCTTCTGGGCGGCGCCATCGCTATCAGCGGCACGCTCTGGCGCCGCAACTGGGCCTCGGGTGCGCTGGATGGCGCGACCGGCCTGATGCTGGCCATCCCGGAATTCGTTTGGGCGCTCGGCCTGGTGCTGCTGCTGGGCGTCACCTTTCCAATGCTGCCGCTGTCGGGCCGCATCAATCCCTCGCTCAGCACCAATTTCGTCTCCGGCTTCTATCTCTTCGAATCCATCCTGACGGCTCGGTTCGATCTCGCCTGGGACCTCATCCGCCACATGGCCATGCCGGTGCTGGCCCTCGCTTTGCCGCTGGCCGCGATCATTGCCCGTGTGCTGCGCGAGGCGCTGGGCGAGGCGATGATGCAGGACTATGTGACCCTGGCTCGCGTCAAGGGCATGAACGAGACCCGGCTGATCTTCTCGGAAACCCTGCGCAACGCTATCGGCCCGACGCTGGCGCTCGCCGGTGTGCAGTTCACCTTTCTCATTGGCGGTACGGTGATCGTCGAAAAAATCTTCGCCTATCCAGGACTGGGCAGCATGGCCATCGACGCGGTGATCAATCGCGACTTTCCCTTGATACAGGGCCTCGTGCTGATGTTCGGGCTCATCTTCATCATCGTCAATCTTCTCGTGGACGCCGCCATTGTCGCTTTCAATCCCCGGCTCCGTCATGGCTGACACCGCCAACTCCGCTCCTATTTCCCGCAATTGGGGGCCAGCCATCCGGGCTGCACTGTCCAATCCGCGCGTCATCATTGGCGGCGGCTTCATTCTCTTCCTGATCGTCCTGGCTCTGGGCGCTGACTGGATTGCGCCGCACGATCCGTTGGCACAGGATCTGATGCTCGGCTCGCTACCGCCGGTTGGCATGAACGGGACCGAGTCTGGTTACTGGCTGGGTACCGACGATCTCGGCCGCGACGTCCTCTCCCGTTTCATCCACGGCACGCGCATTGCGCTGACCGTGGCCTTCACCGCTGCCACTATTGCCGCAGTGCTGGGGACAATAGTCGGCCTCCTGGCCGGCTATTTCGGTGGCTGGGTGGATGTGGTCGTGTCGCGGCTCATCGAAATCTGGATGGCCTTTCCGGCGGTGCTCCTCTCCATCCTTATCGTCGCCATTCTCGGCTCTGGCGTGCATTCGGTGATCTTTGCCATCGCCATTATCGATTGGACGCGCTTTGCCCGTGTGGTCCGCGCCGAAACCCAGGCGCAGCGCAACAACGATTATGTCACTGCCGCCGAGGTGCTGGGCTTCTCCCGCCTTGCCATCCTCGCCGGCGAAATTCTGCCCAACGTGCTCTGGACCATTTTGGGGCTATTCACGCTCGAGCTGGGCCTGGCCGTCGTCATCGAGGCCATCCTGTCCTTCGTTGGTCTCTCGGTCTCTTCCGACACCCCGACCTGGGGCGGCATGATCGCGCAGGGCCGTACCATCATCTACCAGGCCTGGTGGGTCTTCGCCCTGCCGCTGGCCGGTCTCTTGGCCACGGTGCTCGCCTTCAACCAACTCGGCGCCGGCCTGCGCGCCAGCTTTGATCCGGTGATGCAGCGATGAACAAGCCTCTGCTCTCCATTCGCAATCTCAATGCCGTCTCGCGCCGCGATGGCAAGCCTATCCTGCGGGACGTGTCGCTCGACGTGGCGGCGGGCAGCATTCATGGCCTGGTCGGCGAAAGTGGTGCCGGCAAGTCGACGATCTCCAAGGTTATTCTCGGCATCCTGTCGCGCGGCGTGATCATCACCTCCGGCACGGTGACGCTGGCCGGGCGCGACCTGCTCGGCGGCAACGAAGCCGAGCGGCGCAAGCTTATTGGCTCGGAAGTGGGTCTCATCCCGCAGGACCCTTTGACCGCCCTTAATCCCGGTCGTCGCGTCGGGGACCAGTTGATCGACAGCCTGCGCCTTTGGCGCGGCCTCAGCAGTCGTGCCGCCTGGCAGCGTGGGCTCGAACTGCTCGATCAGGTTGCCATCCGCGAGCCGGAGCGGGTGATGAAGCAGTTTCCGCATCACCTGTCCGGTGGCATGCGCCAGCGGGTTCTGATTGCTGCAGCGTTCTCCATCGAGCCGCGGCTGCTGATCGCCGACGAGCCGACGACCGCTCTCGACGTCACGGTGCAGAAGCAGGTGCTGCTGCTGCTCAAGCAGATGCAGGCCGAACACGGCACCGCCGTGGTTTTCGTCACCCATGATCTGGGCGTCGTGGCGCAGATCTGCGACGAGGTCACGCTACTCTTCCAAGGCAAGGTGATGGAGCGGGGCGGCATTGATGCCGTGTTCCATCATCCGCAGCATGCCTATACGCGCGCGCTTTTGGCGGCGAGCCCTCGTTATGACGATCCGGCGGCGGGGCTCCATCCGATCGACGACGCTATTATCGCCGCATGCCGCGCCGAAATTGCACAGTTCGACGGAGCACGCCATGCCTGAACATGCCTTGTTGGAAACACGCGGCCTCGTGGTGGATTATGCAGCGCGGCGCTCCTTTCTCGGTCCCGCCAACACGTCCACCCGCGTGTTGCGGGGCGTCGATCTCTATATCGAGGCTGGGGAGATCGTCGGGATCGTGGGCGAGTCTGGCTCCGGCAAGTCCACTCTCGGTCGCGCCATGCTCGGCCTGGTCCCAGCCACTGAGGGCAGTGTTCTGTTCGACGGCTTCGCCCTTGCCGATTTTCCCGGCGGTGATATCGCGCGCAAGCGTCACATGCAGATGATTTTTCAGGACCCGATGAGCTCGCTTAATCCGCGACACACTATCGGTGCCATCCTGACCCGGCCGCTGCTGCTGCACGGCGTGGCGTCCGACCAGCGCCAGGCAGTCGGCATTGCCGCCGCCATGCTCGAACGCGTCGGCCTGCCTGTTGCCGTGCTGTCGCGCTACCCGCATGAGCTCTCCGGCGGCCAGCGCCAGCGCGTTGGCATCGCCCGCGCTGCCCTGTTGCGCCCACGTTTCGTCCTCGCCGACGAGGTGGTGTCCGGACAGGACGTGTCCACCCAGGCGCGCGTGCTCACCCTATTGCGCGAACTCTGCCAGGAAATGGGCATGGCGCTAGCTTTTATCAGCCACGACCTCTCGGTCATCCGCGCCTTCTGCAATCGCCTCTACGTGCTCAATGGCGGCGTGGTAGTGGAGGAGGGGGCAAGCGAAACCGTCTTCGCCAAACCAAAACACGCCTACACACAGGCGCTTATCTCCGCCATTCCCATCCCCGATCCGTCGGTGCGCTGGTAAACAAAAGGGCCGGAAACCGGCCCTTTTCATTTTTCATTTTGGTTCGGGATAACTGCAGCGCCTTTGAGCTAAAGGCCTTTGTCGCTCCGACTACGCCTCAGTCCTTGTAGATGCCGGTGGCGCTGGCCACGTGCCGATAGGCGGCGCCGGCGGTAAAGCCGCCATCGATGACAAAATCTTCGCCGGTTATGAAGCTTGATGCGTCGGACACGAGGAACAGCACCAGTTCGGCGATCTCCTCCGGCTTGCCGCTGCGCTTCATCGGCGTGATGCCGATCATCGGTTTGAGGTGCGGGCTGTCGGCATTGAGTCCCGTGACCACGAGGCCCGGGCAAATGGCGTTGACGCGAATGCCTTCGCCGACCATTTCCATCGCCGCGCTGCGGGTCAGCCCGCGTAGGCCCCATTTGCTGGCAGTATAGGCCGGGTCGTAATGGCCGGAAAATCCGCTATTGGACGAAATATTGACGATTGCGCCACCCTTCTCAGCCATCAACGGGCGCACGGCCTGGATGCCGAGGAAAGCGCCGGTCAGGTTGACCTTGAGCACCTTTTCCCACGCCTCGAGCGTGGTGCTGGCCACGGTCGTGCGGTTGATGATCCCGGCATTGTTGACGAGGATATCGACGCGGTGCTTCCACGCAGCGGCAAGGTCAATCACCTTGGCCCAGCTCTCCGGATCGGTCACGTCGAGGCGGATGAAGCGCGCTTCGTGGCCTGCATTGGTCAGGTCGTCAGCCAAAGCCTTGCCTTCGGCCTCAAGCACATCGGCGATGATAACAGCCGCACCTTCACGGGCGAGCAGGCGAGACTCCGCCTCGCCCTGTCCACGTGCACCACCGGTGACGATGGCAAGTTTTCCGTCCAGTCGGCCCATGCTCAGTCCCTCGCTGTGATGGTGTGTTGCTGCTGTTCGCCCAGGCCAGTAATGCCCAGACGCATGGTCTGTCCGGCGCGCAGGAAGACGGGCGGCTTATGACCGAGACCGACCCCCGGAGGCGTGCCGGTAGCGATGATGTCGCCGGGCTCCAGCGTCATGAACTGGCTGATATAATGGACGAGGAAGCCAACGCCGAAAATCATGGTCTTGGTATTGCCGGTCTGGCGCCTGACGCCATCGACATCGAGCCAGAGGTCAAGATTTTGCGGATCGGCGATCTCGTCGCGGCTGACCAGCCAGGGGCCGATTGGCCCAAATGTATCGTGGCTCTTGCCCTTGGTCCATTGGCCGCCGCGCTCCGATTGGAACGCGCGTTCCGACACATCATTGACCAGGCAATAGCCGGCAACGTGATCAAGCGCCTTGGCTTCGCTGACATATTTTGCGCGTCTGCCGATGACGATCCCGAGCTCGACCTCCCAGTCGGCCTTTTCCGAGCCCTTTGGAATTTCGACATCGTCATTGGGTCCGATGATGGCGCTGGTCGCCTTCATGAAGAGGATCGGTTCGGCCGGCGGTTCCTTGCCGGTTTCCTTTGCATGGTCGGCATAGTTGAGACCAACGCAGATGAACTTGCCGACCCCGGCGATGCAGGGGCCGATACGGCTGCCAACCGGTGCTGCCGGCAGGGTGGAGGCGTCCAGACTGCGAAGCCTGTCAAACTCCGCCGAGGCAAGCAGCGATCCGTCGATATCGCTGACCACCCCGCTCAGGTCCCGCAACACGCCATGGTTGTCCACCAGTGCCGGGCGCTCGGCGCCGGGCGCGCCGTATCGAGCAAGTTTCATCTTCGTCCCCGATCAGGCGCGCGAAAAGCCGACAAGCACGGAGTCGTCGACATCGGGCAGGTTGACCACGATATTGTCGGGCGTGCGGGTGGTCAGCCAGACGAGTTCATCGGTGGTCGACATATTCACCTCGATATGCGGCCAATAGGGGGGCACAAAGATGAAGTCGCCTTCTTCCATGTCGAGATATTCGCTCCAGTTCTCGCCGAAATAGATGCGGGCCTTGCCCTTGAGGACATAGCCGCCGGTTTCCGCCTCGCCATGGTGGTGGGGCAGGGAGCGATAGCCGGGATCATTGCTGACGCGGCCGAACCAGATCTTGGTGGCGCCGGTGTGCTGCGGGCCGACGCCCGTAACGCGGATGCAACCGCCGGACTGAGCCGTGCCGGTATGTTCCTGGCCCTTGCGGGTAACGACGGGCTGGAGTGTGGCAGCCATGGTATTCTCCTCGATGACGCTGGCTTTCGATCTATGCCAATGCATTTAACTGGCGCTCTTTTAGTTTAGGTGTCAAGTAATTTCTGGCTGGACGCACTTGCAAACCGCTCTCTGGGCGAGCTAACAAGATAGCGCGAGATCGAGGGGAAGTTCATGAGTGAGGGGCAGGGCCGCGTCTGGATCGATGCCGAGACCAAGGTCGCCGATGCGCCGGAGGATCACCACGACCAGCTGCGTCTATGGCTGCGGTTGTTCAGCGTCACGCGCCTGGTGGAGAACGAGGTGCGCAGCCGCTTGCAGAGCGAGTTCGACGTCACTTTTCCCCGTTTTGATATCCTCTCGCAGATTTATCGCATGCCCGAGGGACTGATCCTGGGCGAGCTGTCGCAGCGCTTGATGGTTTCGCCCGGCAATATCACCTCGGTCATCAAACGGCTCGAGGAAGATGGACTGATCCTGAGGACGCAAAACCCCAATGATCGGCGCGAAAGCATCGTGCAGATGACGCCGCTGGGCCGCGAAAAATTCAAGGAAATGGCGGCGGCCCACGAAGAGTGGATCCGCAACCTCACTGACGGCCTCAACGCCGCCGATGTCAAATCCTTGCTCGGTCTTCTGCAGAAGACCAAGACGTCGGTGCGCCGGGCCTTGGTCGACGACACACGGCCCTGACCCGGCGCATTATTCGGCCTCAGTCTTCGTCCGGCACCACGGCCAGGGCGACGATCTCGATCTTGGCGCGATCTTCCATCAGCGCCACGACCTGCACCGCTGCCATGGGCGGAAAATGACGGCCGATGATCTCGCGATAGGCCGCACCCACCTCTTTGAGCCGCGACTTGTAGGCATGGCGATCGGTAAAGTACCAGGTCAGCTGGATGATATGTTCCGGCTTGGCGTCGGCCTTTTCCAGCACGGCGACAATATTTTTCAACGTCTGGCGCACCTGGTCGACGAAGTCGTCCGAGTGAAATTCGCAGTTCTCGTCCCAGCCCACCTGGCCGCCGACCTGCACGATGCGACCGCGCGTCGAAATGCCGTTGGAATAGCCGATGGGCTTGGCCCAGTTGTCGGGCTGGATGAACTGGTGGGTCATGGTGTCGGCTCCAGGTAACGGGAAAGACCGGCACGAACATCGTCGGGCCAGCGTGTGGATTTGTGATCGGTGAGCGAAGTGGCGACGATGCGCTGCTGGATGGTCCAGATAACGTGCTCGCCAACGCTGACAATCGTTTCGAGATCGAGCGAGGCACCGCCGACCTTGCGCACATGCACGGCGAAGTCGAGCACGTCGCCATAGGTCGCGGGACGCTTGAATTCGATATGCATGGTAACGGTGGGCAGGCCCATCTTGCGCTCGAACATCAATTCCTTCCAGGTGACCCCGAAGGAAGCGAACATGGCCTCGTTCACGTCGACCAGCATGGAGAGATAGGCGGGGTGATAGGCGATCCCGGTCAGGTCGCAGTCCCCGAAGCGCAGGGGTTTGGAAATCGTGAATGCCATTATGTCCTCCTATCCAGCCAAGACTTCACCGCCAGCAACGGCGATGGCCTGGCCCGTTATGGCCGAAGCCGATGGTTGCGCCAGCCACAGTACCGTGTCGGCGACCTCTTGCGGCGACACCAGTCGTCCCTGCGGATTGGCCTTGGCCAGCTCAGCCCTCGCGTCTTCCGGGGTGCGCCCGGTCTTGGCGACAATGGCCTCGATCGAGCGGGTGATGAGTGGCGTATCGGTAAATCCGGGGCAGACCGCGTTCACCGTTGCGCCCGTGCGCGCCAGTTCCAGGGCCAAGGATCGGGTCAGTCCCACCACACCATGCTTGGCGGCGGCATAAGCACTGACATAGCGATAGCCGGTCAGTCCCGCCGTCGAGGCGATATTAATAATCCGCCCGGCTCTACTGGCCTTAATATCGGCCAGAAACGCCTGGGTGACCAGGAAGACACCTGTGAGGTCAGTCAGAATGACCTTGTTCCAGAAGGCCGGTGTCATCTTGTCGAACGGCGCGCTGGGAGCCTCGCCGGCATTGTTGACGAGGATCTCCACCGGGCCGAACCCATCATGTGCAGCGATCACGCCCAGCGCGATGGCATCGGCATCGGTGACGTCGAACCGGTCCACCAGATGCACTCGGTCCGGCGGCAGGCTATCTGCCGCCGCTTCCAGCCGCGCTTGGTCGCGACCGGTCATCGTCACATTGGCGCCGGCTTCGAGCAGGCTGTGCACGATGGCAAGGCCTATGCCGCCCGAGGCGCCGGTCACCAGCGCATGGCGACCGGACAGGGTCTGCGTGGGTCCGCTCATCGGGCCGCTCGCTCCAGATTGTTCTCGTATTGCGCCTTCGCCGAATAGTATTGCTTGGGCCAGGCCACCGACTTGATACCGATCTTTGCGGTTTCGTGCATCAGCCAGCTTGGATCGGCCAGGTGCGGACGAGCCACGGCGCAGAGATCTGCGCGGCCGGCCGCAATGATCGAATTGGCGTGGTCTGCTTCCGAAATGGCGCCCACTGCAATGGTGGGGATGCCGACTTCGTTGCGCACCTTGTCGGAGAACGGGGTCTGGAACAGGCGCCCATAAACCGGCTTCTCCTCTTTCCAAACCTGACCGGATGAGCAGTCGATGAGATCGGCGCCAGCGTCCTTGAACATCTTCGCAAAGATCACTGCATCATCGGGCGTGTTACCGCCCTCGTACCAGTCGTGGCAGGACAAGCGCACCGATATCGGGCGATCTTCCGGCCAGACTTCCCGCACGGCGCGGAACACTTCCAGCGGGAAGCGGGCGCGGTTTTCGTGGCTGCCGCCATATTCGTCCTCGCGACGATTGGTCAGCGGGCTCAGGAAACTCGACAGCAGATAGCCATGGGCGCAGTGGAGCTCAAGCCAGTCGACGCCGGCTTCGGCGGCACGCATGGCCGCAGCGACATGGTCGGCCTTGACCCGATCCATGTCGGTCCGGTCCATCGCCTTGGGCACCGGACTGTGTTTGAGATAGGGCAGGGCCGAAGCCGAAATCAGTGGCCATGCACCCTCTTCCAGCGGCTGGTCGATGCCATCCCATGCGAGCTTGGTCGAGCCCTTGCGGCCAGCATGGCCCAACTGGCAGCCCAGCTTCGCACCGGTATTGGAGTGGACGAAATCCGCCAGGCGCTTCCAGCCTTCCTTCTGCTCGTCGTTCCACAGACCCAGGCAGCCCGGGGTGATGCGCGCATCGGGCGAAACGCAGGTCATCTCAGCAAAAACCAGCGCTGCACCGCCCATGGCGCGCGAACCCAGATGTACCATGTGGAAATCGTTGATCAGCCCGTCGGTGGCCGAATACATGGCCATGGGCGAAACGACGATGCGGTTCTTGAGCGTCACGTCGCGCGCCTTGAACGGCGTCAGCATGGGCGGCAGGCTGCGCGTGTCAGGCTCGACATTGAGCCCCGAATGCGCGGCAAACCAGCGCTCATAGCCTTCCAGCCATTTGGCGTCCCGCAGGCGCAGGTTTTCGTGGCTGATACGCTGCGAGCGGGTCAGCATGGAATACATGAACTGCTCGGGGGGCAGGGTATCGGCGTAGCGTTCACCCACCACCTCGAACCATTCCATCGCGTTGCGGGCCGCATTCTGGATACGGGCCACATCGACGCGTCGGATCTCTTCGTAGTCGGCCAGCACGGCCGGAATCTTATCCGCGTCATGCCCATGAATCTGAAACTGCCGCGTCAGCTCGATCGCATCCTCGATCGCCAGCTTGGTGCCCGAGCCGATGGCGAAGTGCGCGGTGTGGGCGGCGTCGCCCATCAGCACCACATGCGACTGGCCGTTGAAATGGCTCCACTTGCCACAGATCAGCCGGTTGAAGTTAAGCCAGGCCGAGCCGCGCATATGCCGCGCATTTGTCATCAGCGGCGCGCCATCTAGCGTGTCGGCGAATAGCGTCTCGCAGAAGGCGATGGAGGCGTCCTGATCGGCGCTGTCGAGACCGTGCGCCTTGAACGTATCCTCTGTGGTTTCAACGATAAAGGTCGAAGTCTGGTCGTCGAACTTGTAGATATGCGCCTGGAACCAGCCGTGGTCGGTCTTGCGGAAATCGAAGGTGAAGGCGTCGAATTGCTTGTTGGTCCCCAGCCAGATATAGCGGTTGGGGCGCTGCTGCAGATCGGGCTGGAACACGTCCTTGTAGGCGTTTCGGACCTTGGAATTGAAGCCGTCCGAAGCAATTACGAGATCGGCGTCGGGAAAATCGAGATCGGAATTGACCTCGGTCTCGAACTTGAGCTTGACGCCGAGTTCCTCGCAGCGCGCCTGCAGGATATTGAGCAGCTTCTTGCGCCCGATACCGACAAAGCCGTGACCGCTGGTGCGCTGCCGGGTGCCTTTGAACAAGACCTCGATATCGTCCCAGTGGTTGAAGGCGTCCTTGATGATCGCCGCGCTTTCCGGGTCCCATTTGTTCATGGCGTCCATGGTCTGGTCGGAGAACACGACCCCCCAGCCAAATGTGTCATAGGGCCGGTTGCGCTCGACCACCGTCACCTGGTGCTCGGGGTGGTTCTTCTTCATCAACAGGCCAAAATAGAGGCCGGCCGGCCCGCCGCCGATACAGACTATGCGCATGGTAACCTCCGTCGCGGCGATACCGCCAATTGCTTTAGGTCTAAAATATATGCAAATGCATATTCGTCAAGACCTAAAGCATTTTTGCGCGATCACGCCTTTGATGAGATCTGCGAGAGCGCTTGATGCGCGCCCGCGATTTTCACATGGCAGGGGCTGCGCCGGCTCCCTGAACCGACCGATATGCTGAGAGCGCGACGAAGCCGCCGTCGATCACGATGTCTTCGCCAGTAATCGACTGCGCCAGGTTGGAAGCGAGAAACATCACGAGGTTGGCGACCTCGTCGGCCTCCACCGCCCGCCCGGAGGGGGTCGCGGCGATCATAGGCGCCAGATGCGGCGCGCCGCGATTGAGGTCAGTGACCACCAGTCCCGGGCAGACGGCATTGACCCGAATGTTCAGTGCCGCGAATTCCGATGCCGCTGCGCGCGTCAGCCCCCGCATGCCCCATTTGGAGGCCGTGTAAGCCGGGTCCTGATGGGCCGAGAAGGCACTGTTAGAGGCGATATTGACGATGCTGCCGCCGCCAGATTTCGCCATCAGCGGCGCGACGAATTTCTGGCCCAGAAACACCCCCTTGAGATTGATCGCCAGTGTCAGATCCCAATCCTCGACCGACATCTCAAGGATCGACCGCCGCCTTACGATGCCCGCATTGTTGACCAGGACATCGAGCCGTCCGTGCCAGGACTCGGTGGTAGCGATGGCGGCCTGCCAGGCGGATGGATCAGTTACGTCCAGCCGCTGGAATCGGGCCTGCAGCCCTGACTTCGTTAGCGCATCGGCGAGTGCAAGGCCCTCCTCCTCAAGCACATCAGCGATCATCACGGCCGCACCAGCTTCTGCCAGTCGTCGCACCTCGACCGCACCCTGGCCCCTGGCGCCGCCCGTGACGAGGGCAACTTTGCCTTTGAAATCAAACATGATCGATCTCCTCCGCCATGACCCGGGCCGGCAGCGAGCGACGCTCGGCCCCTTGGGGGCCGTCGTTGAGAAGTTTCATGGTCTTTGCCTTAGAGGGAGCCGAGAAAATCGTTGGCTTAGTAAAAGTCCGGCGCCTTGCGCAGTTCAGCCCATTGCTTGCTGTCGTGGCCGGCGATCACCAGCGCACCTTCGCGCTGCTGCACAGCCCGCAACTTCTTTACCGAACGCACCACTTCGATGGCCGAATGCAGCGCGCCGGGCAGTGCCTTTTCCTCGAAATGGTCCATTGTGTCGGCGGCATCGACCGCCAGCAGTACCGAAGCGCCGGCCGAGGTCCGTACAAGGATGGACTGGTGGCCGCAGGTATGTCCGGGCGAGCGGATCAGGACGATCGAGCCATCGCCATAAAGGTCGTAGAAGTCGCCCCACGAATTTTCGAGGATCAGCCAATCGAGGTCGGGCCGGTCGAAATCCTTGCGGACATAGGCGGCGCGCGCGAACCAGTCCGGAGCGTGGGCATATTCCCACTCCACCCTCTGCACCACATGGGTCGCGCCGGGGAACCGGCCCACCGCACCGACATGGTCAAGATGCAGATGCGACAGCACCACATGGCGCACAGATTCCGGCGCAATGCCCATGGCCGTTAGCTGGGCCACGCATCCCTGTTCCGGCGTCATGACAGGCGTGAAAAACTCGGCGACCTTGCCCCAGTGTCCGGCCGCGTCGGTGGCGCATTCGACCGGCGTGCCCCCATCGATCACCACATTGCCCTTGGGGTGGGTGATCAGGAAAAACGGCACCGGAATCTCGAATGGTTCATCGGCGCCATTGAGATAGATGTCGTGGTAGTTGCATTTGAGAATGCCGGTATCGAACAGATAGAGACGGATATCGTCGGCCATGGTTTTCCTCCCAGGATCAGTTTTGCGCCACGCTTCAGGCGCGACGGAAGCCTTCCAGCGCCGTATCGGGCACGTCGGGCAGATTGGTTACCAGATTATCGGGCGTGCGGCAGGTCAGCCAGACCAACTCGTCGGTTGTCGACATGTTCACCTCCACATGCGGCATGAAGGGAGGAACAAAGACGAAGTCGCCTTCGAACAGGTCGACGAACTCGGCATAGTCCGCGCCGAAATAGATGCGGCCGTGACCCTTGAGCACATAGCCGCCGGTTTCGCATTCCTCGTGGTGATGCGGCGGCGAACGATGGCCCGGACCATTGGATACGCGCCCAAACCAGATTTTCGTGGCCGGCGAATTCTGTGGACTGACGCCTGAGCGCCTGACGCATTCTCCAGACTGCAGCGTGGTCTCATCCAGCGAACCGGCACGCGTGACGACAGGGACGACGGCTGGGGTGGTCATGGAAAGGGTCCTTCCGGTCATTTGATGAACTGGTACTTTTTGCGGTCAATGGTCGAAGCGACGGCGAGAATAATGACGACGCCCTTCACCACTTCCTGGGTGAAGCTGTTAACGCCGATCACGTCCATGCCGTTGGAGAGGATGGCGATGACCAGAACGCCCAGGATCGTGCGATGCGGCCCGCCAATGCCGCCGGAAAGGGCGGTGCCGCCCATGACAATTGCCGCGATGGAGTCGAGCAGCATGTTGGCGCCTGCCGTCGGCGTGCCGGCGCCCACCTGGGCGGTCAGCATCACGCCTGCCAACCCGCAAAGCGTCCCCGAAAGCATGAACGCCAGCACCTTGTAGCGCAGCACCGGTACGCCGGCATTTGCCGCGACCAGCTCACCGCCGCCAATGGCATAGAGATAACGACCAAGCGTGGTCTTGAATGCCACAAAGGTCAGCACGGCGGCGGCCAGCGCCGCGATCAGGATGATATTGGGGACGCCGAACAGCATGGCAGCATTGACCGAGGAGGTCAGCGAGAAATCCATGAACATGATCGACGTGCCGCCGGTGATCATGTTCGCAATGCCTGAAAGCACCGAAAGCATCCCTAGAGTTACGAGGAAGGATGGCACTTTCAGACCGATCAGGATCAGACCGTTAAAAGCGCCGACACTCAGGCCGACGCCCATCCCGACCAGCACTGCGACCAGAGGGCCCGCTGGGTCGATGACCATGGCTGCAACGATGCCCGCCAAGGTGACGATCGAGCCCACCGACAGATCGATCGAGCCGATCATGATCACCATGGTACCGGCCAGCGCCACCAGGAGCAGCACCGAGGACTGCCGGCCGATATTCATCGCGTTGTCAAAGGTGGCAAAGTACGGATTCTGCACCGCAAAAAAGGCGATCAGAACTGCAATGACCACGAGGGGATAAAGGGCCACGGCGTTCTGGCGAAGCCAGCTGGATCGTGCGGCTTCGGGAGCGGCTTTGGCAGCAATTGCGGTCATTTGTATGGTCTCCTCAAACCATGCCGCGCACGACGGCGGCTTCTTCCGGCTTGGCATGGGCTGGTGCGGCGATGGTGTCGGTGATGCGCCCCGCGCGCAGGGTCACGATGCGATTTGAAAGCCCGATGAGCTCGGGTAGGTTGTCCGAGACCAGCAGGATGGCGACGCCTTCGGCGGCGAGTTCGCGCAGCAGTTGATAAATGTCTTCCTTGGCCCCGACATCGAGGCCGCGCCCCGGGTCATCCAGGACGAAGACGCGTATGCCGCGCTCCATCCATTTCGCGAAAACCACTTTCTGGGCATTGCCGCCTGAGAGATTAAGGATCTGCACGTGTCGGCCTGCAACCCGAATGCGCAACCGCTCGATCCAGCCATCGGCCATGCGGGCGGAACGCGCCGCCGACAGCACCGGGCTCCGGCCATGGCGCAGGCGCTGCAGCGAGGGCAGGGCCATGTTCCATTCCACCGAATGCACGCCAATCACGCCGGCAAGGTTGCGTTCCGCAGGGACCGTGCCGATACCGCGCCGCACCGCCTGGGCTTGGCGGCCCAAGGGCAGGGGTGCGCCGTCGAGCAGCACCTGACCCTGGCTGGGGCGCAACGCCCCGGAGAGCACCCCTGCAAGTTCGGTCTTGCCCGAGCCCATCACACCGGCGACGCCAACGATTTCGCCGGCATGCAGCGTCAGATCGATAGCCTCGAGCGCACCGGGCAGGTGAATGCCGCGCAATTCGACCACTGGCGCACCGGGTTGGTCGCGCTGGGCGGACTCCTTGTAGTAACCGGCGAGTTTCGGGCGGCCGACAATCGCCTCATGGATGCGATCTGCGTCGGTCTCCACGACTGGCCACTGGCCGCTGACGCTGCCGTCCTTGAGCGTGACCACGTCATCGCATACTTCGAAGACGTCGCTCAGGTGATGGGAGACGAACAGGATCGACGCGCGCGATTTCCAGCGGCGGATCGAGTTGAACAACACCTCGGTTTCGGCATCGGAAAGCGCGCTGGTCGGCTCGTCCAGAAGGACAATCGGTTCCACCGGATAAAGGTGTCCCAGCGAAAAGGCCTTGGCGATCTCCACCAATTGACGCTGTCCGAAGGACAGATCGCCGGTGCGAGCCTTGGGATCGATATCGAGCCCCAGCTCGGCAAACACCTTGGAGACGAACGCAGCCATGCCCTTGGCATCAAGCACGCCAAGGCGCGAAAATCGCTTTTCGCGCCCCAAAAGGATGTTTTGATAGACTCTGAGGTCCGGCACCAGGCCCTGTTCCTGGAACACCGTGGCAATGCCTAGGGCGGCGGCATCGGCCGCAGACGCGAATTTGCGTTCGCTGCCATTGACCAGCAGCCGGCCCTCGCTGGGCGCACGCGTGCCGTTGATCATCGCAATGATCGTCGATTTGCCGGCGCCGTTTTCTCCGACAAGCCCTAGGACAGAATGCCGCCGGAGCCGGAAAGACGCGTTGTTGAGGGCGGTGACGTGACCATATCGTTTGGTCACGCCCTCCAGTTCGAGTGCGATTTCGGGCGTCATCCGGCGGCTTCCGTTCTTAGGACTTTACCGGGCCGGTCTTGTAGTGCTCCGCATAAAGCGCATCGACGTCTGCGAAAACGCCCTTTTCGGCTGCGCCTTCATAGGCCGGATTGAGCTTGCCACGGTTTTCCGGGAACGGTCCCCAGTAATCGTCGGGATTGATGGCCGTGATCTTGTTCTGCGGGTCCCAGGTCTCGGGGTTGAGCGTACGGCTCATCTTGGCCCAGTCGAAGGGATCCTGCCCTTCGCCATAGATGGCGTCGGCGATGGGGCCGGCATTTTCCGCCGTGGCAAGCGCGGAACCGGTGAACAGCAGCCGCTCGCCCAAGGTCGGCTTCCAGCCGTTCATGGCGTCGAAGGCCAGCACCGTGGTGAAGCCCGCGCCATAAGGGGGCAGGGAGGTATGGGTTGCAACCATCTGCTCGCCCTTGGCCACCTCGCGCAGACCTTCGGGCAGTCCGTCAACGCCGGAAACCTTTATCCCGGTAAGGCCGCGTTCGCGCAAGGCGCTGATAACGCCGAGGGCCATATTGTCGTTCTGCGCGAACACGCCCTTCATGTCGGGATGCGCGGTGAGCATGGACAGCATCACCGTGCGAGCCTTCTGGCGATCCCAGTCGGCGCGCAGTCCACCAACGATTTCGATGCCG
The DNA here is from genome assembly GCF_900631955.1 of Devosia equisanguinis. Taxonomy (GTDB): domain Bacteria; phylum Pseudomonadota; class Alphaproteobacteria; order Rhizobiales; family Devosiaceae; genus Devosia; species Devosia equisanguinis. The sequence continues at coordinate 62,919 of NZ_UZWD01000026.1, forward strand.
GGATATTCGGCCGCGGCCTGCATCAGGCCGGCAGTGCGATAGACGTCGGTGGGCGTGGCGAGGCCCGCGATATGGACGATCTTGCCTTCGCCGCCGACGCTGTCGAACAGTGCCTTGGCGACCTCATAGGCGCCCTCGACCGAATTGGGGGTGACGAAGGCAACGAAGTAGTCGCCGATATCGGGCGGCGTGAACCATTCCGGTGCCTCCCAGCTGGGCACGAAATGGATGGCGTTTTCCTGGCAGAACTGGGCCATCATCGGCAGCGAGCCGGCCGGGTTGACGCAACCGATCAGCATATTGGTCGAGCTGCTGGGCAAGCTGCGCACCTGCGACAGCTGCCGCGCTGTGTCGTTCTGGTGGAAGATTTCCTGCGGCTCGAGGCCAAGCGCGACGGCGGAGCGGTTGAAAGCCTGCGTCCAGACATTCCAGTAGTCGTTGGCCGGTGTCGAGACCTGGTTGGCGATCCGCTTTCCGGTGGCCGCCTCGGCCATCCTGGTCAGGGCCGGCGTCACCGCCAGCGACAGGCCCGCAGCGGCGGCGAGCTTCAGAAATACGCGTCGTTCCATACCGTCACGCATGGTCAATGCGTGGCGGACGATCTGTTCTTCAGACATGGGTTCCTCCCCAACAAATGTCACTTGTAAATAATTATATAATTTCTCATATGTCAATAAATTACGAAATTTGGCGATGGGCGGTCGCCTGAAACGGCACCTGGGAGGAGGAAATGTCCATGTTGATCAAGGGAATGACTGCGGTTCTCACCGGGGCGGCGGCGCCGGATGGGATCGGGTTCGCCACCGCCCGTCGCTTCGTCGAAGAAGGGGCTAGGGTGGCGATCCTCGATCTCCGACAGGAGGATTGCGCGCGTGCGGCGGAATCATTGCGGGCCATTGGAGGCCCGAATGCGGCCATCGGCGCGGCGGTGGATGTGCGGGATCGCCAGGGCCTGGCCCAGGTCGCGCAGCACCTGCAAACTACTTTCGGGAAACTCGACATTCTGGTGAACAATGCCGGGATTGCTCAGAAGCGGCGGCTGGAGGAGGTCAGTGCCGAGGATTGGCATGCCACGCTGGATGTCAACCTGATGGGCATGTTCAATGCTACACAGGCCATGCTGCCGCTGATGACCGATGGCGGCGCCATTGTCAGCGTTGCCTCGATCGCCGCGCAACGCGGCGGGGGGCTGCTTGGTGGGCCACATTATGCAGCCTCGAAGGGGGGCGTTCTTGCTCTCACCAAAAGCCTGGCGCGCGAACTGGGGCCGCGACGCATTCGCGCCAACGCCGTCAATCCCGGTGTCATCATCACCAGCATGAATCGCACGGCATTTGATGCCGCCACCCAGGCCGGCATGGTGGCGAGCATACCGCTGGGCCGATTCGGTTCGCCGGAAGATGTAGCGCGCGTTTGTTTGTTTCTCGCCAGCGATCTTTCCGCCTATGTCACTGGAACTGCGGTAGATATAAACGGCGGAATGCATATGCATTAGGCTATAGGTCCGCAGGCGGCGGGATCGAAGGGGATGAACTGTTGGATACTGTGACCAGGCTAGTTTCGATCTTCGATCTTTTTGATGCGGCCTCCGGCCCGGTGAAGGTCGACGAGATCGCGGCAGCGCTCGATTGCTCCATTCCCACCGCCTATCGCTACCTCAAGGCGCTGACGGGCGCGGGCCTGGCCTCACAGAATGTCGATGGTGGCTATGGATTGGGGCCGCGCATTATCCAACTGGACCGGACCATGCGCCGCAACGACCCTTTCCTGGTCCGTTCGGGCGAGGTGATGGCCGAGCTCCTGCCCAGGCTGAACGGCAACCTCATGGTTTGCGCCTACTACGCGGGCAATGTCGTCTGTATCGATCAGGCCTGGCCCGACCGCACGATCATGACCAGCTATGATCGCGGTCGCGCCATGCCGCTGTTGCGCGGCGCCGCCGGCAAGGCGATTCTGGCCCATCTGCCGCATCATCGGCTGCGCGGCCTGATGGCCGATCACGCCGACGAAATACTCAAGGCGGGCCTGGGCAAGAACTGGGCCGAGTTCAGCGGCAAGCTGAAAGCCATCCGTTCTGTGGGCTATTCGCTGTCTATGGGTGAGGTCGACCCGCAGAACGGCGGGATCGCCGCACCCATCTTTGACGAGAACGGCAAGGTGCGTGCTTCGCTGGTTTTGGTAATGCCAGCAGAGCAATTGCGCGCCGCCGATCTCGAAGTGCTCTCGAGCATTATCCGCGATGGCGCCGCCCGCATTTCCCATCCGCCGTCGGCCTCTACCGAAGCATAGCGGACGTTACTTCAGCTTGCCGAGTGAGCGCAGTGCGCGCTTGCAAATTCGAGCGGTGGCCGGCCCGGTGCTTTCTGAGGCCCATCGCGCGGTGATCTCTTGCACCCAGTCGGCCCTGGTTTTGCTGGCGTCATTGAGCCAATTACCAACAGAATCCTGCACATAGGCGGCCTGATCGGCTCTTAGCGGTTCGAGCAGTGGCAGGGCAATCTCTGGCGCGTGCTTGAGCGTCTCGATATGCGCGCACCACACGCCGCGGGGGCGAGTTGCTTCGCTGCCAAACCGCCGGATGCGCTCGGATGGGGCGGTGGTCCAGGGTGCAAGAAGCGCAATCGCTGTCTCGATCTCGGCGGCCAGATGGGGGCGTACGGCCATCCATGCCCATTCGCGAACGCCGAAATGGCTGTCGTCGGCAAGCGGCCTGATCAGGTCCAGACGGGACGCGAGATCGAGCGACGTGTCCTCGCCAATAGTGAAGCAGGCCCAACCTCTTACCGTGTCGGACGGATGCGCGCCGAGGCGGCGAATGGCGTCGCGGCCATAGGCCTCGTGCAGCATGCGTCCGGCCAGTGCCATGCGGCGTGAAATGCCTTCATTGGCGGCGGCGCGCATGGTGGTGACTGTGGTTTCGCCGAGATCGGGGAGGGCTTGTGACATGAGAGCGGCGAAGTCGACGGCCAGGCATTCGGTCAGTGTCGTGGCCTCGACTGTGCCTGAATTCATGGCGTCGAGGCGGTCTGGTTGGATGTCGGAAATGCGCTGGCTCATGCTGCGTCCTCCGGCCAGGCGCGCTGCAAGAGGGTGCTGAGCGTCTGGCGTGCAGGAGCGTCAAGGTCTTGAAAAAGCGAGGCAATCCAGCGCGTGTGCTCCTCGAACAGATCGCCGGCCAGCACTTTTCCGGCCTCGGTCAGCGCGATGATCAGCTTGCGACGATCCACGGAATCGGGATTGCGGGTGACGAGGCCATCGCGCTCCAGACCGTCCAACAGGCCGGTGATGGTGGCGCGGGTGACGCCGGCGCGGTGGGCGAGTTCGTGGGGTGGCAGGCCATTCGGCTCGCTGCGCAGCAGGAACAGCAGCACGAACTTGCTTTCGGACAATCCGTGTGGCGCCAAGCGTTGGGCGCAGGCGCGATCTATGGTGGAGGCCAGCGCAAGTATCTGAAAACACAGACGCATCGTGTCGATGCCGGGCAAGGCGCGGCTTTGGGCTTCGCGCAAAAGCGCGGCATGTTTCAGTTCCAGCTCAATCATAAGTACCCTTATAGTACGGCGCCATACTAAAATCCAGTGCGTTGACAGGATTTGAAACGCGCGGTAACGTTCCCATGAAGCAGAAGCTCAACAGCTCGCGCAGGGAAGAGTCATGGGACCACGCCGCACTCGTCGGCCGACCATTATCGATGTTGCCGAACGGGCAGGGGTCTCCAAGAGCACCGCCGCCCGGGCGCTCACCGGCTCATCCAATATCACCGAAGAAACGCGCGACCGCGTGGTCAAGGCAGCTGAAGCCGTCGGCTATGAGCGCAACCACCTGGCGGTAGGTATGCGCTCGGGACGCAGCGGCATGCTGGGCCTCGTCATTCCCGATATCACCAACCCGTTCTGGGCCGACGTGGCGCGCGGCGCACAGGACCGGGCCGTCAAGGCCGGCGCGTCGCTGCTGGTATTCTCGTCGGACTGGAACCCCGAAGCCGAGGCGGCGCATTTGCGCACGCTGCGTCGGGCTCGGGTCGACGGCGCCGTGGTCAATCCGGTTTCCGACAGTTTTGAAGATCTCGACCGGTTCGGTCTGCCTTGCGTGTTCATCGGCTCAAGCGCCGAGCGCTTCCCGGACGTGTCCAGCGTCGGCTCGGATATCGCTCAGGCAGTGCGGGTTGGGCTGGATCACCTGGTTTCCCGGGGCCATGTCACGCCGGCACTGATCCTCGGCCCCAAGTCCCGACTGGCGCGGGCTCGTTTTCTGCGCGCGGTGCATGAGCATTGCGTCGAGCGCGATGTCGATCCGGCGGTGCTGGCGATCGAGGATGGCGAATATACGGTGGAAGGCGGACGCGAGGCGATGAAGCGCCTGTTGGCACAGCCGCGCGTCGGGCATCTGGCGGTGTTTGCCGCCAACGACATGATGGCGCTGGGCGCGATGATGGCGGTGCGCGATGCCGGGCTCGACTGCCCGCGCGACGTGTCTATTTTGGGATTCGACGGCATTCCCTCAGGCGAATTTGCATGGCCGGGGCTGACCACCGTGGCCAAGCCAGGCCGCGATATCGGTGAGCGCGCCATCGAATGCCTGTTTGACGAAATCGATCACAAGCCGGAGCACCGGCGTGTCTATATGCCGTGCCGGCTGCTCGAGCGGGGTTCACTCGCCGATCTGTCTGCTGCGGCGCCCAAGCGCATGGCTGGGGCAGGGAGGATCTGACAATGGCTGCCAATGATGGGCAAAACCGGGATTCTGCGGCACACGGCGGGAACGTTCCCAAATTTCGCGAGGATTCTACCCGACCGCGGTATGAACGAATTATGAACGAAATGTCCCCTGAGGGTGCTGCCGTCATGTCCGGACCGGGCTGGCGCGAAAAGGTCAGGCAGTGGTGGCCCTATTACGCCATGATGGCACCGGGCCTGATCTTCTTCTTCATCTGGCATTATGTGCCGATCTGGGAGGCCAAGATGGCCTTCGAGCAGGTGCGCATCATTCCGCCCAATATCTGGGTCGGATTGAAGAACTTTCAGCAGCTGTTCGCCTCGCCGATCTTCTATCAGGTGTTGGCCAATACCCTGATCATTTCGGGCATGAAGATCCTCTTCGTCTTCCCGGTGCCGATCATGGTGGCGCTGCTGCTCAACGAAATCCGCAGCGGCAAGCTGCGCGGCGCGATCCAGTCGGCGATCTACCTGCCGCACTTCCTCTCCTGGGTGGTGATCGCCGGCGTGTTCATCGCCCTGCTGTCACCCACCGATGGCGCGGTCAGCCAGGTGCAGCAATCGATGGGGTTCGGCACGACCAATTACCTCACCAATACCGGCACCATTCGCTGGGTGCTGGTGATCTCGGAAATCTGGCGCTCGGCCGGTTGGGACAGCCTGCTCTATCTGGCGGCCATCTTTGCCATCGACCCGCAGCTTTATGAGGCGGCGGAAATGGATGGGGCCAATCGCTGGCAGAAAATCTGGCACGTCACCATTCCCGGCATCGTGCCGACCATTGCGACGCTGTTCATTCTCAATATGGGCATGTTCCTCAGCGCCGACCTCAACCAGGTCATCAACTTCCAGAACGACGTCAACGCCTCCACCATCGATATTCTCGACACCTATGTGTACCGCATGGGGCTTTCGACCGGTGAATATGCGCTGGCCACGGCGGCGGGCCTGTTCAAGGCCGTGATCGGCATGATCCTCGTCGTCACCTCACACCTCGTCAGCAAACGCCTGACCGGCAAGGGAGTCTGGTAATGGCCAGCCAGTCGCGCCGCACGCCGCTCGAACGCGTCGAATATGTGCTCATCGTTTCTTCCTTGCTGTTGCTGGTGGTGTTCACCCTGCAGCCGCTGATCAACCTTCTGGCGCTGAGCTTCACCGAGCCCAGCAAGGTGGCCGGTTTTTCGGGTCTGTCGATCATCCCGGACGGCTTTTCGCTCGAAGTGTGGTCGCTGCTGCTGCAGCATCCCAATGTGCAGCGCGGCCTGTTCAATTCGATCTGGATGACGGCGACCAGCGTCACCATCGGCGTCATGGGCACCGCGCTCATGGCCTGGGGCCTGTCGCGGCCCGGCCTGCCCGGACGCCGCTTCATCTTCATCGCGGTGCTGGTGACCATCGTCTTCGAGCCGGGCATCATTCCCGACTACTTCCTGATGAAGCGGCTGGGCCTGCTCAACACGCCCTGGGCCGTGATCATGTATAAGGTGATCAGCGCCTGGTACCTGATCATCCTCGTCCGCTTCTTCGAGGAAATTCCCAAGGAATTGCTTGAGGCCGCAGAGCTCGACGGCGCCAATCCGTTCCAGACCTTCTTTCTCGTCGTGCTGCCGCTCGCCAAGTCGGCGCTGGCCACCATCGCGCTGTTCTACCTGGTGCTGCACTGGAACGAGTTTTTCCGTTCGATGATCTACCTCAACGACCAGACCAAATGGCCCTTGCAGGTGGTGCTGCGCCAGTTCGTCATCGAAGGCGACAAGGTGGCGATCGTCGGCTCGGCCAATGCCAGCGGCAATATCGGCATAGCCCAGATCAATATCCGCGCCCTCAAGGCCGGCATGATCTTCATCACCATCCTGCCGATCCTGGCGATTTATCCCCTGATCCTGAAGTTCTTCACCAAGGGGACAATGTCGGGAGCGTTGAAGGGATGATCAGCGTCTTGCGGGAAGAACCCCCTCCCGGCCTCCCCCTGAAGAAGGGGGAGGGTGCTGCGGTGGGGAACATACGAGTTGCCACAGGCACGGCTCCGCTCCTCCCCTCTACAGGGGGAGGTCGGGTGGGGGTGCCGGATACCCAAGAATTCCGCTTCGGCGGCGTGACTGAATAACAACGGAGGAGATACCCCAATGACACTCAAGAAACTGCTTTTGGCCACCACGGCCGTGGCCATGATGGGCGCGACGGTGGCGCCGGTGCTGGCGCAGACGACGCTGCGTCTGGTGAGCAAGGATCTGCTGACCACCAATCCCGACGATGTCCGCCTGATCGAGGAGATCGAGGCCGGCCTCAAGGCCAAGGGCCTCGACATCGACATCCAGACCGTCGACCTGCCGAGCGGCACGGCCGCCTATGGCGAGGCGCTGGGCGTGATGCTGCTCTCGGGTGACATTCCCGACATCATCTATTTCCAGGGCGGCGACCAGAAGATGGCCGACCAGGGGATTCTTGAAGACCTGACGCCCTGGATCGAAAAGTCGGAAAACATCAAGGCCGCGCTCTGGCCGCACAATGTCGACCGCCTCGCCAACTATCCCTACCTGCTCTACATCTACCCGCCGCGCGCCCCCCAGCCGGTGATCCGCAAGGATTGGCTGGATGAGCTGGGCCTGCAGCCCCCGACCACGGTCGAGGAATACGAAGCCCTGTTCCAGGCGATTCACGACGCCGACCTCGATGGCGACGGCACCACGGGCAATACGCTCGGCCTGACCGGTTTCGGCAATACCGCCGAGCTCGACTCCATCTTCAACCAGGCCTTCGGCGTCACCGGCACCTGGATGAAGAATGGCGAGGGCAAGTGGGTCAATGCCCGCGTCACCGACGCCGAAAAGGCCAAGATCGAATTCTATGCCGGCCTTGCCGCCAAGGGCCTTTATGACAAGGAATTCGTGACCAACACCTTCGACATCAAGGAAGACAAGTTCTACACCGGCAAGGCCGGCGTGATCTTCGGCTCCTCGCCGGAAGTGATTGATATCTATGCCGGCAAGATGCGTCAGGCCCATCCGGGCGAGGACATCGAACTGGTGGTGCTGCCGGCCCCGACGGGCCCGGGCGGCCAGGGGCTGGCTGCAGTGGATGTGTCCAAGGAATCGCGCGGCTGGGCCATTTCCTCGCTGTCCGAGAACAAGGAGGCGGCCGCTGCGGTGCTCGACTTCATGGCCTCCAAGGAAGGCCAGGACCTCGAACGCCTGGGCTTCAAGGACGTGCAATATACCGTCGGCGCCGACGGCAAGGTGACCTTCACCGACGCCATCTCCACCTGGTATGCGCGCTTCTTCAACGCCGCCAACTGGGTCCCGCCGACCCCGCTGCTGTCGCCCACGGCGCAGACCGCGCTCGACAACATCAAGGCCGGCTTCAAGCCTGACAACGCCTTTGTCTGGCCGGCCGAATATGCGGCCGAGGTGGACGCGGCCGAGCAGGTCTATCGCTCCTGGATGGCCCGCTTCATCACCGGCGAAGCGAGCATCGATCAGTGGCAGCAATTCGTCGACGAGTACAACGCCGCCGGCGGTGCCCGCATGGCCGAGTATGCTGCGACGGTGCTGGGCGAGTAAGCAATGAGCGGAGGAGGGAAGGGGTCAGTATCCAAGCGCTTATCCCTCCTCTAAGCCCTCCCCGCGAGGGTGTGTTTACGGTGGGTGGATCGGGAGGCATGGAGCCCTCGGCTCCTGCTCTCCCTCCCCCTTGAGGGGAGGGCCGGGGAGGGGGTCGTCCAGCGATTAACCGATGGACCCCCGCCCACAATCCCTCC
>NZ_UZWD01000054.1 GCF_900631955.1 Devosia equisanguinis
GCGACTCACTGATGGACCCCCTCCCTCAATCCCTCCCCTCAAGGGGGAGGGAGGCGAAAGCGCGCTGAGTCCACCTCAGTTTGAAATGGTCTAGATCACTTCAAACCGAGATGAATTTTAGGCTCTTTGGCGTACCAACAAGCCCGGCACTGTCCTTGGGTAGGGAAACCGCCCGGCGCCTGTCACCGACCTTTCCCAGAACGCGATGCAACTCCTCCCCCTTCTCCAGGGGGAGGCCGGGTGGGGGTTCTGTAGGCTCAGCAAACTCCCATCGGCGAACGGATTTTCGGTTGGTTCAGCGCTCCACCCTCAATCCCTCCCCTCAAGGGGCAGAGAGGCGAAAGGGACCTGAAAGCGTTACCAATAAGCCCGACATAAAAACCGCCCCTGGCTAGGATAACCAGCCGGCGCCTTTCACCGACCTTTCCCAGAACGCGATGCAACTCCTCCCCCTTCTCCAGGGGGAGGCCGGGTGGGGGTGTGCAACACGCTCAAACCCCTGTGCGGTCTTCACCCAACAAACGCGCTTCCGCCCTCGGCTCACCGTGCGCCCCACTTTGCCACGCCTCATCAGGACTCTATGCTTGAGCATCCTCGGCTAACCGACTCTGGAGACTCGGCAAAATGATCCGTCACTGTGTGTTCGCCCGCTTTCGCGCCGATGTGACCGAAGAGGCGCGGAACGGTATTTACGCCGAACTTGAATCTTTACGTGAAGTCGTTCCCGGCTTCCTCGCCATGAGCGCCGGCCCCAATATCTCACCCGAAGGTCTGCACAAGGGTTTTACCGAGGGTTTCGTCATCGACTTTGCCGATGAGACCGCGCGCGACACCTATCTGGTCCACCCCGCCCATCAAGCTGCCGGCGGCCGCCTGGTCGCCGCCCTGGATGGCGGCATTGACGGTCTCATCGTCTTCGATATCGCTGTGTAATCGCGTCCGAAAGCATCCACGCTTACCACCAGATGTCACCGCTGTGGTTGTAGCGGCACCCAGCCCAGCGGACCGCGCTGGACTTCCAATGGCTGGAAATGCGCCTTGTAGGCCATTTTTGGGGAGTTCTCGACCCAGTAGCCGAGATAAACATAGCGCAGATTGGCGGAGCGCACCTGGGCGATATGGTCGAGAATCAGGAAAGTGCCGAGGCTGCGATGCGTCATCTCGGGATCGTAGAAACTGTAGACCATCGAAAGCCCGTCCGGCATCACATCGGTGAGTGCCACGGCTATCAGCTGTTGGTCGGCATGGTCGCGGAGCCGATATTCCACCAGCACTGACTGCACCGGCGTGTCCTCGACCATGTATTCATAGTCCTGGAAACTCATCTGCGTCATCCCGCCGCCGACATGGCGGGCATCGAGATAGCGCTTGAACAGTTCGAACTGCTCCGATGTCGCCGCCGTCGGACGCACGGTGATGGCGATGTCGCTATTGCTGTTGAGCACGCGTCGGAAGCGCCGCGACGGCGCGAAATCGCCGGCCACGATACGCACCGATTGGCAGGCATTGCACCCCTCGCAGGCCGGGCGATAGATCAGGTTCTGGCTGCGGCGAAAGCCGTTATCGCTGAGCAGATGATGCAGCGCCGAGGCCCGACGACCCGTCAGATGCGTAAACAGCTTTCGCTCCGTGCGTCCCTCGAGATAGGGACACGGCATGGCGGCCGTCAGGAACAATTGGGTATTGTCAGGGGTCTGGTCGGTCATTGGCGAGCCAATTGCGCAATACCCCAGTGTAACCGCCCCAACCGTCCCCTGCAACGCCACCGCAGTCACTTTGGCGTCTTTTCGGAAAAGCCCGGTTGGCGCTGTGGGGCCTGCGCCTCAATAGGCGTCCAGTTCCTCGTCCCGCATCCGCTGCCAATGGCGGATCATCGGCGAGCGGCGGACCATGAGCGTGCCCATGATCAGGTCGTGGATCATCTGCCGGCGCGGCGTGAACAGCGCGAACAGCACAGCGATCGGCCAGGAAATCCAGAATGTCGCCCAGAACAGCAGGGCATGGAAGAAGGCCATCCAGCCATCCAGCGGCTGCCCACGGGTCGGGGTCAGCACGATATCCATCGTCTGCATCCCGATGGTGGCACGCCGGTTCGAACCGAGCGTGGCCGCATAATAGATCACCACCGCTGCCGGCACGAAGAAGAAGATCGAGAGCCAGCCCAGCCCGAGCGTGAAGATACCCAGAATGAAACCACCCATCGCCACCGCCATCACGATGAACGAAATCAGCACGGTGTCGATCATGAAGGCCGCGAGCCGGCGCGTCAGCAGCCCCTCGAACAATTCGGGGGCCGTTTCGGGATCGGGCAGCATCGGGCGGGCGGAATATTGGGTGCTCATGGCTGACAAATTGTCACGGAAAGGCCGCAATGCAAGAGGGGCGGGCACAGAAATGATCCCGTGGCTGTCCCACAGCTGCCGCGGGGGTTAGAGTGGGGCAATTCCCACCTCTCACGAGTCGCCGGAACCAGCCGGCGCCGCCCCGGAAGCCATTCATGTCCAAGCCCGTTTCGCCCGCGCCGCTGACGCATCAGCCCCTGCGCGGCCTCGTCCTCATTCTGGGCGCGACGCTGCTCTTCGCCTATAACGACACCACCAACAAGCTGCTGATCACCGAATACAACGTGCCCATGGTAGCGGCCATCCGCTACATCACCCATTGCCTGCTGATGCTGGCTCTGGTCGCGCCGTTCCACGGACGCGACATGGTGCGCACCACGCGCACCGGGCTGGTGCTGGTTCGCGCCGCCAGCCTCGCCTTGGGCTCATTCCTGGTCAGCCTGGCCCTGCAGCGCATGCCGGTGGCCGAAACCACGGCCATCGTCTATCTCTGCCCGGTGCTGGTCGTGCTGCTGTCGGGCCCGCTGCTCAAGGAGAAGGTCGGACCAACCGCCTGGCTTGCGGCCCTGTTGGGCTTTGCCGGCGTGCTGCTCATCGCCCGGCCGGGCAGTGGCCTCGATCCGCTCGGCGTGTTGTTCGTGCTCGGCAATGTGGTTGTATCAACCGCCTATAACCTGCTCTCGCGCGTGCTGGCGCATACCGAGCGCACCATGGCCATGCTGTTCTATTCGGCCCTGGTTGGTGCCATCGGCTTCGGCATTTTCCTGCCCTGGACCCTGCATGGCGCCGCGCCGACCGCGCTGCAACTGGTGCTGTTCGCCGGCCTTGGCGTCTCCGCCTGGCTCGGCCATTACCTCTTCACCCAGTCCTATCGTTATGCCCCGGCGGCGCTGGTCGCGCCGATGACCTATATGCATCTGGTCTGGGCCGGCGTCCTTGGCTGGCTGGTCTTCGGCCATGCGCCCGAGCCCATCGCCCTGGCCGGCATGGGCCTCGTCGCCATCGCCGGCATGATCAGCGCCATCCGCCGCCGCCGCGGCCAACGCCCGGCCCAGCTCGCCGCCGAAGATGGTACGACGGAACGCGCGGGTTAGAACGGCCGCGAAGTCCGGTCAGCCCAGCTTCCGCGCCATTTCCAGCGCGTAATAGGTCAGAATCCCGTTCGCGCCGGCGCGCTTGAAGGCCCAGAGGCTTTCGAGCACCGCCGCATCGCGGTTGATAGCGCCGGCGGCCCCCGCCAGCTCGATCATCGCGTATTCCCCGCTCACCTGATAGGCATAGATCGGCACGTTGAAGGCGTCGCGGGCGCGGCGCACGATGTCGAGATAGGGCAGGCCGGGCTTGACCATGATCGAGTCCGCCCCCTCGGCGATATCCTGCTCGATTTCCCGCATCGCCTCGTCCGAATTGGCGTAGTCCATCTGATAGGTGCGCTTGTCGCCCTTGAGCCGGCTGCCCGAGCCCACCGCCTCGCGGAACGGCCCGTAGAAGCACGACGCATATTTGGCGGCATAGGACATGATCTGTATCTGCTCGAAGCCTGCATCGTCGAGCGCCGCGCGAATGGCGGCGACGCGGCCATCCATCATGTCGGATGGAGCGATGATATCGGCGCCGGCCCGCGCCTGCACCAGCGCCGACCTGACCATGGCCTCGACGGTCTCGTCGTTGAGGATTTCGCCGTCGCGCACCAGCCCGTCCTGGCCATCGCTCGAATATTCGTCCAGCGCCACGTCGGCGATCAGCCCGATTTCGGGCACCGCATCCTTGATCGCCGCCAGTGTCCGGCACATGAGGTTGTCCGGATTATAGGCCTCGGCGCCATCCTCGGCGCGCAGATGGTCCGGCGTATTGGGGAAAATCGCCAGCGCCGGAATCCCGGCATCGCGTGCCGCCTTGGCCGCCTCCACCATCAGATCGATGGACCGCCGCTCCACCCCCGGCATGGTCTTGATCTGGGTGCGCTCGTTCTGCCCTTCGATGACGAAAAGCGGCCAGATCAGGTCGCGCGGCAGCAATTGGGTTTCTCGCACCATGTCGCGGCTCCATTCCGTGCGCCTTGTGCGGCGCAAGCGGTGCCCGGCCAGAAAGGACATGTCGTGGCGGGGCCAGTTCTGCGTCATGGGTCGTCTCCTGTTCTGCCGCCTGCTTAGCAGGCCCACCGCGTGCTTTCCAAGGCAATGCTTGTCGCAGGGGCAGCCAGGCGATATTGGAGAGCCATGCTGTTCAAGGCTCCCGCCCTCGCCATCTATATCCGCATCATCGCCATCGTCGCCCTGCTGCTGGGGTTGAACGATGCCGCGCGCCTCTTGGGCATCAATCTTGGCGCGATCAGTCCGCTCGAGACCATGGGCTCGACCGCCTTCGCCTATCTCGGCGTTTTCACCGTGGCGCGGCTGTTCGCATCGGTTGGCCTGTGGATCAAATCCAGCTGGGGGGCCTTCCTGATGATGGCGACCACCGTGGTCGAGCTGGCGCTCTATATTGCCGGCAATCCCGATGTACGCATCTCGGCCATCGGCTTCGGCATCCGTATCGTGATCGCCGCCGCCGTCATGGTTGTGTTCGTTCTCGACCTGCGACTCAATCGCGCCCACGCCGCCGACTGAGGCCTGATCTCACCCCGCCGGGTGAAACTGCTCGATGGTGATTTCCTCGGCCAGCGCATCCTGCGGCCCGCCAAAGCTGGTTACCGTGGTGAACCAGCGCGTCACCGCCCCTTCGATGCGGAATTCCAGCGGCAGCAGCGCCAGGTGCCGTTGGCTCTCATGGGCATGCACCAGCGCCGCCGCATCCTCCTGCCGCAAGACCCGTGCCAATACCTTGGCCGGCTCCGAGGACGGCCCATGCCGGCGCACCGCCTCGCGCAGCCGATGCACCAGATAGCCCGCGACCTCCGGCCAGTTGAGGATCGACTCGCGCGTCGGCCCTGGCTGGCACACCAGGTCTGCGAGATTGTATTGTCGCGGCGTGGTCTCGCTGGCGCCGATCAGCGCCAGGGCCGGCGCATTGGCCTCCAGAATCCAGAATGCCCCGTCGAGCACGATGGCGGGGTAGGGCATATGCGCCCCGAGCAGCAGCAGTGCCGCCCGGCGCAACTCTGCCATGGAAGGGCTCAGCCAGTCGCTGTCCCCGAACTGCGGCGCAAATCCGGCCGCCACCAGTAGCGCATTCCGCTCCCGCAGCGGCAGCCCCAGCGCCTCGGCCAGCCGCAGCACCATGGCAGCGCTCGGCCGTGCCCGCGCCGTTTCGAGGAAGGAGAGATGGCGCGGTGACACCTCGGCGGCGAGCGCCAGCGCCATCTGGCTCATGTCGCGGCGGTTGCGCCAATCGCGCAGGGCGGTGTCAAACATGGCCTTTTGCTCCTCGCAGCACACTGACCCGTCGGTCAATTTCGTCCCATCCACATTGCCCCGATCGGGGAAACAATTCCATTACCTCTGAGGGAATTGCGGTCATGACCTGCGCTGGCCAATGGTGGCGGTCGAACCCATTGGGAGACCCGAACATGACTGCCTTGACCCCCGCCGCATTGCTCCGCGACCCTCACACCATCTACCGAGCCGATACCGGCATTTGCGTGGGTGGCGCGCTGCTGCTGATAGCTCTCGCCGAGCCTCTGAGCCTGCTGCTTGGCTGGCCCCTGCCATCGGCGCACCTCACAGCTGCCGGCATCTTCCTCCTGTTCTGGGCGGCCTGTAACTACGCAATCGGCAAAATCGCCCGTCCCGCGCCCGCTCTGGTCTGGCTCAATATCGCCGGCGACTGCAGCTGGGTGCTCGTCTCGATCGCACTGGCTGCGGTACATGCGTCCACACTCACCCCTCTGGGCATGGCTTTGCTTCTGGGGCAGGCGGCTGGGGTTGGCCTGGTCATCGCCACCAAGCTGGCTGGCGTCGGGCGTCTGACCCGTCCGCTGTCGGCCTGACCTTTCCGAGAGGTCGCCAAGCCGTCACGCCCTGGTTCGCCGCTGGCGATCCGGGGCGTCGTGCCCTTGGGGCGCGGAATGGAAAACAGGACCTGAACGGGGTCTTTACCCCTCGGAAAGGTTACAATTTTATCACCCGGTGTAACGAAGCATAAAGGCAAATTCTCATTGCTTTCCAGTAAGATAGTTTTAAGCGTGCGGCTTAGGGCGATCTTAGTCGGGTGGCCGTAGTTTGGCCTCATGAGATGCGAAAAATCGCACGTTGATTGAACAGTGAGGCACAAATGGCAATCAAATCGAACGCAGCTGAAGCCCTGGCACCGACCCAGACCGAAAGTCTCAAGCCCCTCTACCTGGAAGCCGTTGCACGCGTCGAGCGTCTGCATCGCCGCCTGCTCGACCTGATCAAGGACGAGTTCGACCGCATGGGCTGGGATGACATCAACCCAGTACAGGCCCTGTTGATGTTCAACATCGGCGATGCCGAGCTGACCGCCGGCGAACTGCGCTCGCGGGGCTACTATCTCGGCTCGAACGTTTCCTACAATCTCAAGAAGCTGGTCGAAACCGGTTACATCTTCCAGGAGCGCTCGCGCACCGACCGTCGTTCGGTCCGCATCCGCCTGACGCCCAAGGGCGAAGAAGTGGCAGAGGTCATCGACGAGCTCTATGACCGTCACCTCAAGTCGATCGACAAGGTCGGTGGCCTGGGCGACGACGAATTCGACGGCCTCAACAAGGCTCTCGCTCGCCTGGAACGTTTCTGGGTCGACCAGATCCTCTACAAGCTCTGACAGCATGGCCCCTGAACAGGGGACATCGCATGGGTCCCGCGCGTGTTGCCTCCGTGCTACACCTGTGCGCGAACGCCGGCCGCAAGGCCGGCGTTTCTTATTTGCGCCGCATTATCAGTTCAGCCGCTGTTACGTGGTTGGAAACCATTTCCTGACTATGGGTAAAACGGGCCGGATGGTTCACAAGGCGTTGAGGCCGTTGTGATGCCGGTCTTTGCGATGATATCGCGCCAGTGATCAGGCTGGTGATCTATTGGGTGACTCAATGCGGCTGACTCGACGTTCCTTTATCCAAACTCTTGCCGTGGCCGGCGCCGCCGCCACGCTGCCATCTGCCTATGCTCAGGACGCTGGTGAATCCGTCTGGGACATGATCGGGCGAAATCGCGTGCTGCGCGACGCTGACCAGGGCGGCAACACCGCCACGGCCCAGGCTCTGATCGCCACCAATGAGCCGATCCTGTCCTTTGACACGCTTTATAATCTGCAGCTGGCCATTTCCCAGTACGAGCCCTTTGTGGCCGCCGGCGGCTGGGAAGAAATCCCGCAGCAGGCCTATGGCCTCAACCTCGGCAAGTCCTCGCAGGCCGTTGTCGCGCTCAAGCGCCGCCTGATCTCTTCGGGCGATATGCCGCTGACCGACCGCATCAACGATCTTTTCGACCAGCCCACCGATCTCGGCGTCCGCGCCTTCCAGGCTCGCCATGGTCTCGTGGTCAATGGCCAGGTCGACGAAGCCACCTGGTACGCCATGAACGTGCCGGCTGCGACCCGCCTGCAGCAGCTCTATCTCAACTATACCCGCGTGCAGAAAATGGCCGCGGAACTGTCCGATCGCTATGTGGTGGTGAACATTCCTGCCGCCACCATCGAAGCCGTTGCCGGCGGCATGGTCGAGCAGCGCCACACCGCCGTGGTCGGCCGCGTCGAGCGCGCCACCCCGATCCTGGCCAGCAAGATCCACCAGATCAATTTCAATCCCTACTGGCACGTCCCCAAGTCGCTGGTCCGCCAGGACCTGACCAAGTATATGCAGCAGGACCCGCAATACCTGGCCAAGCAGCATATCTTCATCTATGACGGCAGCGGCAATACCATCGATCCCACCACCATCGACTGGACCAATATAACCGACCAGCAGGTGAACTACATGTATCGCCAGGAGCCCGGCGCGGAAAATTCCATGGGCCACTGCAAGATCAACTTCTTCAACAAGCACGACGTTTATCTGCACGACACGCCCTCCAAGGCGCTGTTCGGCGAGAACGCCCGCTTCCACTCCTCTGGTTGTGTGCGCGTCGAGGGCGTCAACGAAATGGTCACCTGGCTGTTGCGCGACAATGGCGACTGGGATCGCGGTCGCGTCGACAGCACCTTCGCCTCGCTCCAGCGCCTCGATGTCGCTCTCAAGGTCCAGGTGCCGATCCACACCACCTACATCACCGCCTGGGCCAACAAGCAGGGCACCGTCAGCTTCCGCGACGACGTCTACAAATTCGACGAACAGGGCAAGATCACCTTCGACGCCTGATCTTTTCCACCAGCCATCAAACCAAACCTCCGGATTTTCCGGAGGTTTTTTGCTTTTGGGGATACGCGTGCGGCGCAATGCGCGTTGTCTCTTGCTCGTCGGGCGACGCAAAGAGCTCGGCTTCTGCTCTCCCTCCCCCTTCTACAGGGGGAGGCTAGGTGGGGGTGCTGCAGGCTCGGCAAACTCCCACTACCGAACCGACTCTCGGATCGTTCGGCCCCCTCGCAAGGGCAGGGCGCCGCACAAGCGTTGAGACCCCTAGCCAAATCCTGTAGCGTCCCTATCGCAGGAGGAGCGATGAGCCAGGGCCAGGTCTTTTTCGAATTTACCCAGGTCGGGCAGATGATGCGCGTCGCCGCCATCGACGAGGCTACCGGCATCGAGGTCGTGGTCATCGCGCCGGTCAACGCCGCCAAGGGGCACATGGAACGCCTCGCCATGGCCAAGCTGCGCAAGAAGCTCGAGACCACGGCCACCGCTCCGCTCCCCACCCGCGGCAAGCTGGCCTGACCATTTCGCCCCATGCTCCGCCGCGATGCGACCGATCGCCCCTTCACAGGCGCGCGGTTCTGCGCCATAACGGAGCCGTTCGCGCGACTGGCGAGAAAGAGATGGGCAACCATCGGGGAACGCGAACCTTGTAGAGCCGCTCGCCTGGGCACCCATCCGTAAACCAGGGGAGCCCTATGCCTTTTGCTTATCCCTCCCGGCCTTGGAATCGTGCTTCGCAGCATGATATGAGCGCCGTCATGTCCACCCATTCGTTTTCCGCGAGGTTTTAGTCCCATGAGCGCCACATCGTCCTCGCTCTATCCGCAGTTTTTCTCCAATACGCTGGCCGAGACCGATCCCGAAATCGCCCAGGCGATCCAGGATGAACTGGGCCGCCAGCGCCACGAGATCGAGCTGATCGCCTCGGAAAACATCGTCTCCCGCGCCGTTCTCGAGGCGCAGGGCTCGATCATGACCAACAAATATGCCGAGGGCTATCCGGGCAAGCGCTATTATGGCGGCTGCCAGTTCGTCGACGTCGCCGAAACCCTGGCCATCGAGCGCGCCAAGCAGCTGTTCGGCGCCAGCTTCGCCAATGTGCAGCCCAATTCCGGCAGCCAGATGAACCAGGCCGTGTTCCTGGCCCTCTTGCAGCCCGGCGACACCTTCATGGGCCTGGATCTCAATTCCGGCGGTCACCTGACCCATGGTTCGCCCGTCAATATGTCCGGCAAGTGGTTCAACGTCGTCTCCTACGGCGTGCGCAAGGACGACCATCTGCTCGATATGGACGAAGTCGAACGCCTCGCCCATGAGCACAAGCCCAAGCTGATCCTGGCCGGCGGCACCGCCTATTCGCGCATCTGGGACTGGAAGCGCTTCCGCGAGATCGCCGACTCCATCGGCGCCTATCTCATGGTCGACATGGCCCACATTGCCGGCCTCGTCGCAGGTGGCGTGCATCCCTCGCCGGTGCCCCATGCCCATGTCTGCACCACCACCACCCACAAGAGCCTGCGCGGGCCACGTGGCGGCATGATCCTCACCAATGACGAGGATATCGCCAAGAAGATCAATTCGGCTGTCTTCCCCGGTCTGCAGGGCGGTCCGCTGATGCACGTCATCGCCGCCAAGGCCGTGGCCTTCAAGGAAGCGCTGCAGCCCGAATTCAAGGCCTATGCCCAGCAGGTCGTGGACAATGCCCGCGCCCTCTCCGACACGCTCAAGTCCCATGGTCTCGACGTCGTCTCCGGCGGCACCGACAACCACCTGATGCTGGTCGATCTGCGCCCCAAGAATGCCACCGGCAAGCGCGCCGAGGCGGGTCTCGGCCGCGCCTATATCACCTGCAACAAGAACGGCATTCCTTTCGATCCGGAAAAGCCCTTCGTCACCTCCGGCATTCGCCTCGGCACTCCGGCGGGCACCACCCGTGGCTTTGGTGTGGCCGAATTCCAGGAGATCGGCTCGCTGATCGTCGAAGTGCTCGATGGCCTGCGCGAAGCCAATTCCGACGAGGGCAATGCCACCGTCGAGGCGGCCGTGCGTGAAAAGGTCAAGGCGCTCACCGCCCGCTTCCCCATCTACGCCTGATTTGACCGACACTGGGGTGCCCGACCGGGCACCCTCACCAAACAGGTCGAGTCATTTTCGTCATGCGAACACCGCCGGGGCCCTTTCGCCTCCCTCCCCCTTGAGGGGAGGGAATGAGGGTGGGGGTCCATCAGTGGATCACTGAACCACCCCCCACCCTCATTC
>NZ_UZWD01000027.1 GCF_900631955.1 Devosia equisanguinis
CAGTATAGGGATGGGCCGGGCGGGCAAAGAGATCGCGCACCGGAGCGGTTTCCATGACCAGGCCGCCATAGAGCACCAAGACGCGGTCGGTCACTTCGGCGATGACGCCGAGATCGTGGGTGATGAGGATGACCGACATGCCCAGGCGCTGCTGCAAATCCTTGAGCAGGGACAGGATCTGGCGCTGGATGGTGACGTCGAGCGCGGTGGTCGGCTCGTCGGCGATCAGGAGCTTGGGGTCGCAGGCCAAAGCCATGGCGATCATGACGCGCTGGCGCATGCCGCCGGAAAATTCGTGCGGATAGGATTTGAGGCGCGTGGCGGCCGAGGGGATGCGCACCAGTTCGAACAGTTCGATGGCGCGGGCGCGGGCCTCGGCGCGGCTGGCCTTGCGGTGGCGCAGAATGGCTTCCATCACCTGCTCGCCTACGCTGAGCGTGGGATTGAGCGAGGTCATGGGGTCCTGGAAGATGACGCCGATGCGATTGCCGCGCAGTTCGCTCAGGGCATTTTCGTCGAGCGACAGCAGATCGGTGCCCTCGAAGCTGGCGGTGCCGCCCTTGATGCGGCCACCGGCCTTGAGCAGGCGCAGCACCGACATGCAGGTGATCGACTTGCCTGAGCCGCTCTCGCCGACCAGGCCGAGCATTTCCCCGGGGAAGACATCGAAGCTGACGCCGCGCACGGCCTGGACTTCGCCGCGGCGGGTGAAGAAGGAGGTGGCGAGATCGCGGACGGAAAGAATGGGCTGGGTCATCCGCGCAACCTCGGATCGAGGGCATCGCGCAGGCCATCCCCCAGGAAATTGAAGGCAAACATGGTCAGGGAAATCGCGGCGGCAGGGAAGAAGAGCTGATGTGGATAGGCCCGCAGTGTCTCGACGGCTTCGGAGGTCAGCGAGCCCCAGCTGGCCAGCGGCGGGGTGACGCCGAGACCGATAAAGCTCATGAAGCTCTCGATGAAGATGGCCGAGGGGATGAGCATGGTCAGGGTGACGATGATGGGGCCGATGGAATTGGGCAGCAGGTGGCGGGTGAGGATGCGCGCCGGGGAAGCCCCCATGGTGCGGGCGGCGGCGACATAATCCTGGCTCTTGAGCGAGAGAATCTGTCCGCGCACGATGCGCGCCATATCGACCCAGAACACCGAGCCGATGGCGATGATGATCGAGAGCAGTCCGCTATCGAACACAACCATCAGCAGCACGACATAGAGCGTCAGCGGGATGGTGGAGATGATTTCGACAAAGCGCATCATCACCGCATCCACCTTGCCGCCCATATAGCCGGCAATGCCGCCATAGAAGACGCCGACAAAGAAGTTCACCAGGGTGGCGACAAAAGCGACGGTGAGCGAAATCTGCGCGCCATAGAGCTGGCGCACGAGAATGTCGCGCCCGAGCTGGTCGGTGCCGAAGATATAGGTGCGGTTCCAGCTCCAGCCGGAGGGGCGCAATTCGCTGCCGTCTGCCAGCAGCAGGCGCGGCGGCAGGCTGGAATAGTCGAGGGTGACGGTGGTGTCGCCAAACTCGAAAGCCTGGCTCTTCTTGATCATGTCGCGACGCTCGCCGCGTACCAGAGAGAGCACGTGGCCCTCGCTATCAACCTCGTAGAGGTTGAAATTGGAGGCGTTGAGGAAGAAGCGGGTGGTTTCGCCGGTGGAGCTGGTGACCGCATAGGTCTCGAAAACAGGCGGGATATTTGAGAGCTTGAGGTCCTGGCGGAAATAGGTGTGCGGGGACAAGGCCGGACCGAAAAAGGCGGCAATGACCAGCGCGACGATGAAGACGATGCTGGCCATGGCCGGCTTGTTTGCGAGAAGGCGCCGGCGCACTTCCTGGCCATAGGTGGGCGCGGGCGGTGGCGGGGGTGCCTGGGTGGCGTCTGCCGGCAGCTTGGCCCACATCTCGGGAGCGATCTGGGTCATGCGGCGGCCTTGCTGAGCTTGATGCGGGGATCGAGCCAGACATAGAGCAGGTCGACGATGAGGATCATGACCATGAGAATGGCGGCGTAGAAGATGGTGATGCCCATGATGGCGGTGTAGTCGCGATTGGTGATCGAGAGCACGAATTGCCGGCCGATGCCGGGCAGGGCAAAAATCTGCTCGATGACGAAGGAGCCGGTGACGAGATTGGCGACCACCGGGCCAAGCACGGTGACCACCGGCAGGAGCGAATTGCGCAAGCCGTGCTTGATCAGGATCTGGCCGGGTTTCAGGCCCTTGGCGCGGGCGGTGGTCATATAGTCCTGCTCGAGCGTTTCGAGCAGCGAGGAGCGCGTCAGGCGCGAGACGAAGGAAATCCAGAAGCCGGAGAGGGCAATGACCGGCAGGATATAGCCGCGCCAGTCGTCGAGCCCGAAGGTGGGCACCCAGCCCAGCCGCAGGGCGAAGACATAAAGCGCCACCGTGGCAATGACATAGGAAGGGATGGCGACGCCAAGCGTGGCGATGGCCATGACCAGCGTATCGGGCCAGCGATTGCGGTTGAGCGCGGCGGTGATCCCCAAAGGCACGCCGACGGCGACGACGCAGATGACGGCCAAAAGGCCGGTCTGCAGCGTCACCGGCAGGCCGGCGGCGATCATCGAATTGATCGAGACGCCCGGATATTTGAACGAGGGGCCAAGATCAAAGCTGAGGATGCGGGCGAGATAGTTGAGGTATTGCTGCCAGATGGGCAGGTCCAGGCCGTATTTGGCATTGAGCGCCGCGGAAATTTCGGGCGCCAGCATGCGCTCAGACACGAAGGGCCCGCCCGGCACAGCGTGCATGAGGAAGAAAGTGAGCGTGATGATGGCGAACAAAGTCACGGCCATCATGCCCAGGCGACGCAGGATATAGGAGTACATCAGAAAGTCTGGCTTGAAATGGTTTGCTTATAGCCGGGCGCTGGGGAGCACATCGCCCATATGCATCAGCAAATGGGCGGGCAATCAATCCACCGCGCCGCGTTATAGGAAAATAATTTTGCGCAGTTTGACGCAGGCAAAAGGGGCGCGGGTCAGGCCGACAGGATGTGGATATGCGGCTTGCCGTGGTGCGGACTGGTCTCGACGCGCGCATCGACGCGGAAGACATCGCGCAAAAGCTGTTGCGTGAGAACGGTTTCCGGAGTGCCGCGGGCAACGATGCGGCCCCTTTCCATCACCACCAGCTGGTCGCAGAACAGGGCGGCGTGGTTGAGATCGTGCAGGGCGATGATGCTGGTGAGCTGCAGCGCCGAAATCAGCTGCAGCAGTTCCATCTGATGCTGGATGTCGAGATGGTTGGTGGGCTCGTCGAGCAGGATTTCGGTCGGGGTTTGGGCAAGGGCGCGGGCGATATGGACGCGTTGGCGCTCGCCGCCGGAAAGACTGTGCCAGAACTGGTGCTGCCGATCGAGCATGCCGACGCGGCTAAGCGCTTCGCGCACGGCCTGGTCGTCGGCCCTGGTCCAGCCCGAAAGCGGGGCGCGGTGGGGAATGCGGCCGAGCCGGACCACATCGAGCACCCGCACATTGGCCTCGGTCGAGGCATGCTGTTCGACCAAAGCCACGCGGCGGGCGAGAGCACGGCGGCCGATGCGGCCGATGTCCTGGCCATTGAGGGTAACCATGCCGGCCTCAGGGCGCCGCAGCCCGGCGAGCAGGCGCAGCAGCGAGGACTTGCCCGAGCCATTGGGGCCCAACAGGCCCAGCATGCCACCACGCTGGGCTTGCAGCGATACATCGTCGACGATGCGCTTGTGCCCGATGGACCAGGAGAGGTTCTTGGCCGCGATGGTCATGCGGCCCCCTTGGAACGGTAGAGGATGATAGCGAAGAACGGCACGCCGACAAGTGCGGTCACCACGCCGATGGGCAGCACCTGCTGGGGCATGACCACGCGGGCGACGATATCGGCAAGCACCATGAAGATGCCACCGGCAACCACGCAGGTGGGCAGCAGACGGGCGTGGTTGGGGCCGACGATGAAGCGGGCGGCATGAGGCACGACGAGGCCGACAAAGCCGATCGAGCCGACCATGGAGACGATGGTGGCGGTCATCAGCGCGGTGACGCCAAACAGCCCGAACCGCACCGCGCCTACTGGTATCCCGAGCGAGGCGGCGGCGTCGTCGCCGAAGGCGAAGGCGTCGAGCGCGCGGGCGAAATAGAGGCAGACGAGGAAGCAGAGGCCCACCACGGCGGCCACGAGGTAGAATTCGGGCCAGCGCACGCCGCCAAAGCTGCCCAGAAGCCAGAACATGACGTCGCGGGCCTGCTGGGCATTGCCCGACGTGGTGACGACATAGGAGGTGAGGGCATTGAACAATTGCGAGGCGGCCACACCGGCAAGGATGGTCTTGCCCGCCCCCCCGCGCGCGCCATTGGAGAGCAGGGCGACGAAGAGGAAGGCGGCGAATGCGCCGGCAAAGGCGCCGGCGGAGAGGGTGAGCGTGCCCGCCCCGACCCCGAGAATGACGATGGCCACGGCCCCGGTGGAGGCGCCGGCGGAAATGCCCAGCACATAGGGCTCCGCCAGGGCATTGCGCAACAGCGATTGCAGCACCGCTCCGCTGAGCGCGAGGCCGGCGCCGCAGCAGGCGGCGACCAATGCGCGGCTGAGCCGATAGTCCCAGATGACGCTTTCCTGGATGGGCGGCAGGGCAATGGCGGTCCAGCCCAGCCGATTGGTGAATGCGGCAAAGGTGACATCGAGCGGGATCGACATCTCGCCGATGCCGGTGCCGGCGGCAATGGCCAGCACCAGCAGGAGGCTGGAGAGCAGGAGCAACAGGCCAAGCCCGGCTCCCGCAAGCCTGTCGTGCCAGATCACTGGATGAGACCGGGCTTCTCGAGCTGGGCGGCCACCTGCTCTGCGCCATAGAGGGTGCGGATAGTGGGGTTCATCGCCTGGCCGTCCATAACCACGATATGGTCGTTCTTGACCGCGTCGAGCTGGCTGACGGCCGGGTCAGACTTGAGGAAGGCAATCTTGTTGGCAGGCTTGTCGAGCTCCCAGCGATTGCGATCGAGATCGGCGACCACGATGACATCGGGATTGGTGGCCATGATGCCTTCCCAGCCCATGGTGGGCCATTCGGCCTCGGTGGTGATGGCATTGTGGCCACCCAAGAGGTCGGCAATGAACCCGGATGCACCGTTCTTGCCGCCGAGATAGGCGTCATCGGCGGGGCTGGGGCTGGAGAACCAGAAGACGAAGGAGAGGTCCTGGTTGGCCGTGCCGACGCGCGCGCGCAGGGCGGCTTCGCGGGCCTTGAAATCGGCGATCAGCGCCTGGCCGCGATCGGCCACGTCGAAGATCCGGGAGAGCTCGTCGATTTCCTGGTAGAGCAGATCCATGTTCCACAGCGCATCGCGGCTGCCATAGACATCCTTGGTATCCTGGCGGGTGGTGCAGACGCCGGGAGAGAGATAGCCGGGGATGCCGAGCGTCTCGAGGTCCTCGCGCTTGATCACCTTGCTCTCCGGGCCAAGCAGCAATGGCAATTGCGCGGCCACGAAGTCGGGGCTTTCGGCCAGCACCGCCTCGAGGCTGGGCTGTTCGACGGTAAGGAGCTTGACCTTGGCATTGGCCGCTTCGAGCTCGGGCAGCACCTTGCTCGGCCAGAAGGCGGTGGCCACCATGTGGTCTTCAAGCCCGAGCAGCAGCATGATCTCGGCGCTGTTCTGCCCCAGGGCGACGGCGCGTTCGGGTGCCTTGTCGAAGGTGACGGAGACGCCGCAATTGTCCAGCGTCAGGGGATAGCTGGTCGAGGCGGCAAAGGCGGGAACTGTTCCCAGCGCCAGAACGAGACTGAGCAGCGCGGCGCCGGACTTGATAGGAAACATGAGATGGCCTTGGAAAGCGTTTTGCGAGGAGGGCGCGCGTGCGCCTTCTACGCCGGGGTGTGGCGTAAAACAAGACTGCATATGTCATGTTATGCTGGCCGAAGACCCGGCGGATACTCAGGCGGCGAGGATGGTGTCGACCTCGGCGCGGCTGGGGGGCTGGCAACCTTTCTTGCCGCAATTGAGGCCGGCGACGACGGCGCCGAAGCGTAGCGTGGTGGCAAGGGCTTCGGCATCGAGCTGGCCCAGGGCGCCGGGCTTGAGCGCGCCGGTTTCGGAGAGCCAGGTGAGGATGCCCGCCATAAGGCTGTCGCCGGCGCCCACCGTGTCGCCGAAAACCGGCGGCGCATAGATGGCGGCCCTGGCTTCGGCCCGACGCGAAAAGGCGCGCGAGCCGTGTTCGCCCAAGGTGACGACGACCAGCTCGCAGTTGGGCCGGTCGAGCAATTTTGCAGCGTAATCCTCGATGCTGAGCTCGGGCGCCAGCCAGGCGTGGTCTTCCTCGGAAAGCTTGATCAGATGGGCGAGATCGAGAAATTGCGACAGGCGGCGGCGATAGCCGTCCTCGTCATCGACCAGCTTGTCGCGGACATTGATGTCAAAGGAGATGGTGGCGCCCCGGCCGATGGCGGCGCGGACAATGTCCAGCCAGACCAGGGCGTCTTCCTCGAGGATCGGGCAGAAGCCGCCGACCTGGTAGAGGGCAATGGATTGCGGCAGGGCCCTAAGCAGGCCGTCGCGGGTGAAGGCGCGGTCGGCACCACGCTCGAAGACGTAGGAGGCCTGCATCTTGTCATTGAAACTGACTATGGCCTTGGTGGTCGGGGCGGCGACGCGCTCGGTTAGCAGCACCGACACCTTGGCTTCGGCCAGGGGTGCGAGCAGGAGGTCGCCGTGCTCGTCCTGGCTGATAGGGCAGAGAAAGCCGGTGTCATTGCCCAGCTTGGCCAGCGCAATGGCGCAGTTGAACGGGGAGCCGCCAGCATGGGCGACGCGCTCGGCGCCGGGCGCTGCCGAGACCGGCACCAGATCAATCAGGCTCTCACCGCCGACAACGAACATGGTCTCTTCCCCTAAAGTGTGTCGGTGCTGCCATAGCACTTTAGTCGCATGAGTTTCCAGCCCGTCGCGATGGGTTGCCAGAGGGCCGATCCCGGCCGAAATCGGCCGGGTCATGCGGAGTTAAGCGTTGACCCACCGAACGGATAATGTTCAATCGGTCCAGTGGATTGCCGTCTCGGGGAGAGGGATGGCGTCCGAGGGAAGAAGGGAGGCTCTCAATTGCAAGGGCTCGCTGCGCTGGTCCGGGTGATCAGCGCCATCAACTGGCTTGTGGGCCAGGTCTTGTCTTGGCTCGCACTGGCGTGCGTGTTCGTCTGTTTCAGCGTCGTGGTGCAACGCTATTTCTTTCACAGCTCGACCCTGTGGATGCAGGATCTCTATGTGTGGCTGGCCGGTGCCATGTTCACCGGGGTGGCCGGCTTCGCACTGCTGCGCAACGACCATGTGCGCGTCGACATCTTCTATCGCCCCGCCTCTGTGCGGCGCCGGGCTATTTCCGACCTGATCGGGGTGGTGCTGTTCCTGATCCCGTTCATGGTCGTGGTGTGGACCTATACTTTCCCGGCCGTCAGGCGCTCCTGGGGCTTTTATGAGGCCTCGTCCAATATCGGGGGTATGCCGGGACTGTTCATCCTCAAGACCTTCATCCTGGTATTCGCCGTGCTGGTCGGCCTGCAGGGCCTCGCCATGGCCGCCCGCTCCATCCTGGTGCTGGCCGGGCGCGAGGCGCTGTTGCCGCCCGATCTGCGCTACGAAACCGATGAGGAAAAGCCGCAAGCGGCCGGAGGAACTGCCTGATGGATCCCGTCCTTATTGGGGAAATTCTCGCCGCGCTGATGTTTTTCGGCATTATCGGCGTGTTGATGCTGGGCTTTCCGGTGGCGTTTTCGCTGGCCGGCACGGCGCTGATCTTCGGACTGGTCGGCATGTGGCTGGGCGTCTATGACCCGTCAAATTTCGGCTCCTTGGCCGGACGCTATATCGGGCTGATGACCAATGAAGTGCTGGTGGCGGTACCGCTCTTCATCTTCATGGGCGTGGTGCTGGAGCGCTCGGGCATTGCCGAGCAATTGCTGCTGACCATGGGCAAGCTGTTCGGCAATCTGCGCGGCGGACTGGGGCTTTCGGTGGTGGTGGTGGGGGCGCTGCTGGCGGCATCGACCGGCGTGGTCGGCGCCACCGTGGTCACCATGGGGCTGATCTCGCTGCCGGCCATGCTGCGTGCCGGCTATGATCCCAAACTCGCCACCGGCGTCATCTGCGCCTCGGGCACGCTGGGGCAGATCATTCCGCCCTCCACCGTTCTCATCTTCATGGGCGACATGCTTTCGGGCATCAATGCCCAGGTGCAGATGTCGAAGGGCAATTTCGCGCCGGAGCCGGTTTCGGTCGGGGCGCTGTTTGCCGGCGCCATCATTCCGGGCCTGCTGCTGGTGGGGCTCTATATTCTCTACATCATCTTCAAGGCGATCACCGATCCCAAATCCTGCCCGGCGACGCCGGTGCCGGAGGCAGAAAAGCAGCATCTGGCGCGGGAGATTGTAACGGCGCTGGTGCCGCCGCTGCTGTTGATCGTGGCGGTGCTGGGCTCGATCCTGGCCGGCGTCGCCACGCCGACGGAGGCGGCATCGGTGGGCTCGATCGGTGCACTGATCCTGGCGCTGCTCCGCCGCCGGCTCGATTTCGGCGTGCTCAAGCAGGCGGTGATCTCGACGGCGACGATCACCTCGATGGTGTTCATCATCCTGTTCGGCGCGGCGGTGTTCTCCATCGTCTTCCGCATGATGGGCGGCGACAATCTCGTGCACGAATTCCTCTCCTCCATGCCGGGCGGTGCCGTTGGCGCGCTGATCATCGTCATGCTGATCATGTTCCTGCTCGGCTTCATCCTGGATACGTTCGAGATCATCTTCATCGTCATTCCGATCACCGCCCCGGTGCTGCTGGCGCTGGACGTGAACCCGATCTGGCTGGGGGTGATGGTGGGCGTGAACCTGCAGACCAGCTTTTTGACGCCGCCCTTCGGCTTTTCGCTGTTCTATCTGCGCGGCGTGGCGCCCAGAAGCGTCTCGACCGGCATGATCTATCGCGGGGCGGTGCCCTTCGTGATCCTGCAGCTCGTGGCGCTGGTCTTGCTGTTCATGTTCCCGGACCTGATCACCTGGCTGCCCAAGATGATCTATGGCTGAGCACGGCTTCGGCGCCGAAGAACAAAAGACCGGCGGAGCGATCCGCCGGTTTTTTGTTTTGGGGCAGGGGCCAACATGGGCGTGCCGGGATCGTTCAGCAGCCCCATCCGCATGGTGCGGCCCAGCCTCCGTGCCCAAACCCAGAGATCCCCTGATCATTGTATGCTCGACCGTTGCCAAGACGGGCAAGTGAAGCACCCCCGGGGTCGGGCCCGAGGGTGGCGGCCGGTGATGGTAGAAAGGGCAAGAGTTGGCGAGGCGGCATGGTGGTTTGCTGCAGGCGCCGAAACCCAACCAAACAAAAACCCCGCGGTGGTAACCGCGGGATTGGGGTATGCCGGCGGGCCGGGATTACTCGTATTTGATGTATTTTTCGCGGGCGGCAAGGAAGGGCATGTCGGTGCCTTCGGTGCGCTGGCGCAGCAGGTTGAAGGCGGTGACGAAGCTTTCGGCCACTTCCTTGGTGAGGGCGTCGCCGCCGTCGCGGATTTCGGCGATCAGTTCCATCGACGCCTTGGCGCCGGCCTCGAGAATTTCCTCGGGGAATTGCCGCACATTGACGCCGTGCTCGGTGACCAGCGCGTTGAGGGCGCGGGGATCGTTGGCATACATGTCGGAGGCCACGTCGTCATAGGAGGCCTGGGCGCACATCTTGACGATTTCCTGCAGGTCTTCGGGCAGCGCCTGGAACTTAGCCTTGTCGACGACGATTTCGGTTGCCAGGCCCGGCTCGACGAAGCTGGGGAAGTAGTAGTTCTTGGCGATCTGATAGAAGCCGAGCGCCAGGTCGTTATAGGGGCCGACGAATTCGGCGGCGTCGAGCGTACCGGACTGCAGGGCGGCAAAAATTTCGCCGGCGGCCAGGTTGGTGACGGATGCGCCGAGCTTGGCCCAGACCTGGCCGCCCAGGCCCGGGGTACGGAAGCGCAGGCCCTGGATATCGGCAACGCCGGTCAATTCGTTGCGGAACCAGCCGCCGGCCTGGGTGCCGGTGTCGCCCGAGAGGAAACCTTGCAGGCCGAACTGGTCGTAGATCTTGTCCCAGAGTTCCTGCCCGCCCAGATAGCGCACCCAAGCGGTGAGCTCGCGGCTGGTCATGCCATAGGGCACGCCGGTGAAGAAGCTGAGGCCCTGGCTCTTGTTCTGCCAGTAATAGGGGGTGCCGTGGCTCATTTCGGCGGAGCCGTCGATCACGGCATCGAGCGCCTGCAGACCCGGAACCATTTCACCGGCGGCGTAGAGCTGCACGGTCAGTCGGCCACCGGAGGCGCGGGTGATGCGGTCGGCGAGGTTCTGGGCGCCGACCCCCAGGCCCGGGAAATTCTTGGGCCAGGTGGTGACCATGCGCCAGGTGATATTGCCCTGGGCAATGGCGGGTGCGGCCAGAGTGGTGGCTGCCGCCGCGCCGATGGTGGCCACCGAAGCCTGCTTGAAGAATTCGCGTCTTTTCATTCATTTCCTCCTGAAAATGCGCCGCCGGGCGACGCATGCAGCGCGGCTCCCTCTCCCTGGGACACGCTGGTCCCGATCAAGAAAGCAATCGTGGCGGCTGCTGTCCAGCATCTTGTTTGTTCGCCTCGACTTTTTACCGGTCCGCACCAGCACAGGAATTATTTCGTCGCTGCGGGATGAAAGCTCGGGCTGTGGTGTTGATACTGGTGAAGCGCGCGCAGGCGGCTTCCCACACAAGGAGACACTGAAATGCAGTTCCGTTCGCTTCTCGCCGGCGCCGCGGCGCTCGCGCTGTTCGCCGTGCCAGCCTTTGCCGCAGACTTTCTCGGCGGGCAGGTCAAATCCACCGATATCGGTGGCAAGATGGTGCTGACCGACGCCAATGGCATGAGCCTTTACACCTTCGACAAGGACACCAAGGGTGACGGCAAGAGCGTGTGCAATGATGATTGCGCCGCCAAGTGGCCGCCGCTCTTCGCCGACGACAATGCCGCCCCCGAAGGCGATTTCACCGTCGTGACCCGCGACGATGGCACCAAGATGTGGGCGTATAAGGGCTGGCCACTTTACTATTGGTATGAGGATGCGGCTGCCGGCGACGTCAAGGGTGACGGCGTGGGTGGCGTCTGGCATCTTGCGGTCGAATAAGGCGTAGACGTTCCAGGACCGTTCGGCGTGGTCGATTTTCTTGATGAGCTCGAAGCCAATGTACCGGCCCTGCGCCGGTATGCGCGGGCGCTCACCCGCGATATCGACCGCGCCGACGACCTCGTGCAGGATTGCCTGGAGCGCGCCATCGGCCGACGTGGGCTGTTCCAGCCACGTGGGCCGCTGCGCCCCTGGCTCTTCACCATTCTCACCAATTTGCATCGCAACAGCCGGCGCGAGGCGCGACGGCAGGGCACCGTGCTCGATCTCGATGCGGTGGCTGAACCGGCAATCCCGGCCCCGCAGCCCGGCCATATGGCGCTGGCGGAGCTGGCGCGCGCCATCGACACCCTGCCACTCGATCAAAAGGAAGCCTTGCTGCTCGTGACTCTCGAAGGCCTTGCCTATGCCGAAGCCGCCGCCATTCTGGGCATCCCCACGGGCACGCTGATGAGCCGGTTGGGCCGTGCCCGTGCCAGCCTCAGGACCATGACCGGCACGCCGGCCGAGCCGCATTTGAGGACGGTCAAATGAGTACGCCCGATCGCGACCGGCTGATGGCCTATATAGACAACGAACTCGATACCGCAGGGCGCGCGGCGGTGGAGGCCGATGCCGCCGCCATGATCGAGATTGCCGCCCTGCAACGGCAGGCCGACGCCATCCGCACGCTTTTTGCGCCTGCCGCGGCCGAGCCGGTGCCGGCGCGGCTCGATCCGCATCGGCTGGCGCTGGTGCGCAATCGGCAGCGGGTGCAGGCGGTGGGGCGTGCCGCCATGATCGTCGCTGTGCTGGGCGTCGGCATTGCCGCCGGCTGGATGCTGCGGCCGAGCGGCGAGGCGCCGGCGCTTTACGACCGGCTGATCGCCAATGCCGTCAGTGCTCACACCGTCTATGTGGCCGAGCAGCGCCATGCGGTGGAGGTTTCGGGCAGCGACAGCGAGCATTTGTCCAACTGGCTGTCAAACCGGCTGGCCAGCAAGCTGGCCATGCCCGATCTTTCGGCAGAGGGGCTGAGTTTTCTGGGTGGGCGGCTGCTGCCGGCGCCGGAAGTGGCGGGCGGACGGGCGGCGCAACTGATGTATGAGGACGCCGCGGGCGAGCGGCTGACGCTTTATATAACACCATCGAACGGGGTGGGCGGGCCGGCGCTGGATACAGTGCGGTTCGGCGTCGATACGGCTGTCTATTGGGCCGACGATATCTTCACCTGCACCCTGGTGGGGCCGCAATCGCCCGAGGCGATGCAGGCGGTGCTGACCAGCGTGGCGGCGCAGTTGAGCCCCGGCCAAAGCCAGCGCGGCTACCGCGATCTCTGAAAACCTCTCCCTTTGGCGGAGGGGTGGGGGCGCGGCGCCGGGTAGGGGGGCATCCAAGATGCAGCCCGCCCCATCGTCACCACCGGGCTCGACCCGGTGGTCCACAAGATACCGTGCCGCTGGATTGCCCGGTCAAGCCGGGCAATGACGATCGGGGGATAACCAGAGACGCAGGCCCTATCCCCGTACCGGCGCATTCCGTGCCGGCAGGTCATTGGAATAGATGTTGTGCCGGCCGACATTGAGGATGTCGCGCTCGCCGCAGAGCGCCATGGTGGTGTCAAGTTCCTTGCGGATGATTTCGAGGACGCGGGTGACGCCGGCCTCGCCGCCGGCACCCAGACCATAGAGCATGGGGCGGCCGATGAAGGTGGATTTGGCGCCATAGGCGATGGCCTTGAGCACGTCCTGGCCGGAGCGGATGCCGCTATCGAGATAGACCTCGGTCTTGTGGCCGACCCGGTCAACGATTTCGGGCAGGACGCGAATGGTGGAGGGCGCGCCATCGAGCTGGCGGCCGCCATGGTTGGAGACGACGATGGCGTCGGCGCCATTGTCGATTGCAGCCTCTGCATCGTCGGCATCGAGCACGCCCTTGACGATGACCGGGCCGCCGAAGCGCTCCTTGATCCAGCGCACGTCGCCCCAGTTGAGGGTGGGGTCGAACTGGCTGGCGGTCCAGGAGGAGAGCGAAGCCAGGTCGTGATCACCGCTCACATGGCCGACGATATTGCGGAAGGTGTGGCGCTGGGTGCCGAGCATGCGTAGGCACCAGAGCGGATGCTGCATCATCTGCCAGACCGAATAGGGGGTGATCTTGGGCGGGGTGGAGAGGCCGTTCTTGATGTCCTTGTGGCGCTGGCCCAGGATCTGCAGGTCCATGGTGAGGACCAGGGCCGAGCACTTCGCGGCCTTGGCGCGATCGATCAGGCGATTGATGAAGTCGCGGTCGCGCATGACATAGAGCTGGAACCAGAAGGGAGCGTCGGTGTTCTCGGCCACGTCCTCGATGGAGCAGACACTCATGGTGGAGAGGGTGAAGGGAATGCCGAATTTGTGGGCGGCGCGCGCTGCCTTGATCTCACCGTCGGCGGTCTGCATGCCGCCCGTCGCCGCCGGGGCGATGGCCACCGGCATGGTGATTGACTTGCCCAGCATGTCGACCTTGAGATTGCGACCTTCGAGGTTCACCGCCACGCGCTGGTTGAGCAGGATCTTCTGGAAGTCGCTTTCGTTGTCGCGATAGGTGCTCTCGGTATAGGAGCCGCTATCGGCATATTCAAAGAACATCTTGGGGACGCGCCGGCGCGCCAGGCGCTGCATTTCCGCGACGGTCAGGACCTTGTCGATGGCGGGCATTTTCGGCACTCCGGCTGATGGTCTGTCTGCCCTAGCAACTAACATGTTAGTCGTCAATGT
Organism: Devosia equisanguinis; assembly: GCF_900631955.1. Lineage (GTDB taxonomy): Bacteria > Pseudomonadota > Alphaproteobacteria > Rhizobiales > Devosiaceae > Devosia > Devosia equisanguinis. The sequence goes on from NZ_UZWD01000027.1 coordinate 13,906, forward strand.
GAGTTGAGAGCAGGGCTGAGGTGAGCAAAATGCGGGGTGCGGGGACGGAACGCATCCGGCCGTGCGCCAGTTGAAAGAGGGACGGGCAGCTCGCCCGCCTTTTCAACCAGCGTCAGGACAAAGTCCCATGAAAACCCCGTCCATCGATATCAAAGCCAATGCCAAGTCCGCAGTGATCGAGGTTCTTAATGCGCGCCTCGCCGATGCCATCGACCTGGCGCTGATCACCAAGCAGGCGCATTGGAACCTCAAGGGTCCCAATTTCATCGCCGTGCACGAAATGCTCGATCCGATGCGCGCCGCCATCGACAACCATGTCGACATCATCGCCGAGCGCATTGCCCAGCTCGACGGCATTGCGCTGGGCACTAGCCAGGTGGTGGCCAAGGCGACCAAACTCGCCGCCTATCCCACCGATATCCGCAAGAGCACCGAGCATCTGGCGGCGCTGGCCGAACGCTATGCGGCCCTTGCCAATCAGGTGCGCGAGGATATCGACACCACCGATGAGGCCGGCGATGCCGATGCCGCCGATATCCTCACCGCCTTTTCGCGCGAGCTCGACAAGAATCTGTGGTTCATCAAGTCGCATCTCGAATAGAATCTATGTTGGGTCGGGGGTGCCTGGTGGCGTCCCCGCCGCTCCTATGTGCGCTGCTGTCCTATGCCTGCTTTTTAGGTTTGTAGGAAATATCGCAGCCAATGCGCACGAAAGTAGGAGTTCAGCCTAATTTTCGTGCATGATGCGCAGAATTTATGCAGAATGGCGTAAATCTCTGCCACGAAGTCCTATTTTTCCTATAGCTATTTCCTGCCTTTCCTATAGATTTTCCACAAAGTCCAACTTTGGCGCTTGCTCGCAGTTTGGAACTATGCAAATGTGCCCTGGTTAGGGCAGCTATTCTGTCCTATCTGACGCGTCGCCCCGCTCTCCGCGGCCAGCGCGCACGCTGGTTCGGCTGGACCATTCGTCGAGAATGGAAACGAACAGGCGGGGCTCAGAGCCCGAATTATGAGCGGCCATTTGGATGCAGTGCCGCTCCCCGTTAAAATGGCTGAAGCGCTCACCCGAGCCGTACGAAAACAGTACGACCCGCTTGGATTGCTGACCGCCAGAGGAAAGGATGCATCCGAGAGCCGGTGAACCGGCAGCAACAGGATGCGCACGCGACTTTAATTGCCCCCTGCGAGGGCGCCGAACAGAACGAGGTTGAGCCATGGCACACGAACGGACCGGACTTTCCGCCGAGACGGAACCAGTCGCCAGCAAAACCCTCATTCTCAATGGCAAGCGTGTCACCGGCCGCCCGGCGGCGCAGGGTCTTTATAACCCCGCCAACGAACACGATGCCTGCGGCATCGGCATGATCGCCAATATCAAGAACCTGGCCAGCCACGAAGTGGTCGAGAAGGGTCTCGAGATTCTCGAGAACCTCGAGCATCGCGGTGCGGTGGGTGCCGACCCGCTGATGGGCGATGGCGCCGGCATTCTGGTGCAGACCCCGCACGCCTTCTTCAAGAAGGTGTTGCCCTTCGATCTGCCCGAAAAGCACCACTACGCCGTGGTCATGATCTTTTATCCCAATATTGAAGGCCTGCGCGACCGCTGCGCCGATGTGGTGCGGCGTTGCCTCAGCCAGGAGGGCCTCGCTCTGCTGGGCGAGCGCATCGTGCCCACCAATAATGGCAAGCTCAGCCGGGGGGTGATCGCCACCCAGCCGGTGATCGAGCAGATGATCATCGCCCGCCCCGAGGGCCTGACGCTCGACGAGTTCGAGCGCAAGCTGTTGATCGTGCGCAAGGTGATCTCCAACACAGTTTATAAGGAAGTGCCCGAGAGCGATGGAGATAACGGCTTTTACGTCGTCTCCATGTCGGCGCGGACCCTGGTCTATAAGGGCATGTTCCTGGCCGATCAGCTGGGCAGCTTCTACCATGACCTGCACGATGCCGATTTCGAAAGCGCCATTGCGCTGGTGCACCAGCGCTTCTCGACCAATACTTTCCCCTCCTGGAAGCTGGCCCATCCCTATCGCATGACCACCCACAATGGTGAGATCAACACCATCCGTGGCAACGTCAACTGGATGGCGGCGCGGCAGGCCTCGGTGCATTCGCGCTATTTCGGCGAGGATATTTCCAAGATCTGGCCGATCTCCTATGAGGGCCAGTCCGACACCGCCTGCTTCGACAACGCGCTCGAATTCCTCGTGCGTGGCGGCTATCCGCTGCCGCATGCGGCGATGATGCTGATCCCGGAAGCCTGGGCCGGCAATCCGCTGATGGATGAAAAGCGTCGCGCCTTCTACCAGTACCATGCCTCGCTGATGGAGCCCTGGGACGGTCCGGCCGCCATGTCGCTCAGCGATGGTCGCTATGTCGTGGCCACGCTCGACCGCAATGGCCTGCGTCCGGCGCGCTATCTTGTCACCAAGGAAGGCCATGTGGTGCTGGCCTCGGAATCGGGTGTGCTCAACATCCCGGACGAGGACATTGTCGAGCGCTGGCGCCTGCAGCCCGGCCGCATGCTGCTGATCGATCTCGAACAGGGCCGCATCATCTCCGACGACGAGATCAAGGCGACGCTGGCGACCGCCAACCCCTATGCCGACTGGCTGGCCCGCACGCAGATCGTGCTGGAAGACCTGCCAGCCGTGCCGCCGCGTGCGCCCGAAGCCACCGAAGCGCTGCTCGACCGGTTGCAGGCCTTTGCCTATACGCAGGAAGACATCAAGCTGTTGATGGCACCCATGGCCACCACCGGCCAGGAAGCCGTGGGCTCGATGGGCACCGATACGCCGATCTCGGCGCTCTCGGACAAGGCCAAGCTGCTCTATACCTATTTCAAGCAGAACTTCGCGCAGGTGACCAACCCGCCCATCGATCCGATCCGCGAGGAATCGGTGATGAGCCTGGTCTCCTTCATCGGGCCGCGGCCGAACCTGTTCGATCTCGAGGGCCTCTCGACGGTCAAGAGGCTGGAAGTGCGCCAGCCGATCCTGACCAATGAGGATCTCGAAAAGATCCGCGGCATCGGCGACATCGAGAGCAACCAGTTCAAGACCAAGACGCTCGACATCACCTATCCGGCCGAACACGGCGCCGAGGGGATGGAAGCGGCGATCGAGGCGCTGTGCCAGGCCGCCGAGGAAGCGGTGCGGGGCGAATACAATATCATCATCCTCTCCGACCGGCTGGTGGCGGCGGACCGGCTGGATATCCCGACGCTCCTGGCGCTGGCCGCCGTGCATCACCATCTGATCCGCAAGGGCTTGCGTACCTCGACGGGTCTGGTGGTCGAAACCGGTGAAGCCCGCGAAATCCACCATTTCGCGATGCTGGCCGGCTATGGCGCCGAAGCGATCAACCCCTATCTCGCCTTCGAGGCACTGCAGTCGCTGCATGCCGAGGGCAATTATCCCGAGGAAGTGTCGGCCGACGAGGTCGTCTACCGCTATATCAAGAGCGTCGGTAAGGGCCTGCTCAAGGTCATGTCCAAGATGGGCATTTCGACCTACCAGTCCTATTGCGGCGCGCAGATCTTCGATGCGGTGGGGCTCTCCTCGGACTTCGTCAACAAGTACTTCTTCGGCACTGCCACCACGATCGAAGGTGTGGGTCTCAAGGAAGTGGCCGAGGAAACCGTGCGCCGCCACAACCTGGCCTTCGGCGATGATGCCGTGCTGCGCAAGCAGCTCGATGTCGGCGGCGAATATGCCTACCGCATTCGTGGCGAAAAGCATGCCTGGTCGCCCGATGTGGTGGCCGATCTGCAGCATGCCGTGCGCACTTTCGAAGAAAGCCCGGAAAATGCCCAGGACCGCTATAACAGCTTTGCGGCGCGGGTGAATTCGGGCGAGAACGGTTATCTCGCCATTCGCCACCTGTTCGACATCCGCCCCATCGGCCCGGCCGTGGCGCTGGAGGAGGTCGAGCCGGCCGCCGACATCGTCAAGCGTTTCGTCACCGGCGCGATGAGCTTCGGCTCGATCTCCCGAGAGGCGCATACGACGCTGGCCATTGCCATGAACCGGATCGGCGGCAAGTCCAATACCGGCGAAGGCGGTGAGGAGCCCGATCGCTATAAGCCCCTGCCCGACGGCTCGCGCAATCCGCTGCGCTCGGCCATCAAGCAGGTCGCTTCCGGCCGCTTCGGCGTCACCACCGAATATCTGGTCAATTCCGACCAGATCCAGATCAAGGTCGCGCAGGGTGCCAAGCCCGGCGAAGGCGGTCAGCTGCCTGGCCACAAGGTCGACTGGATCGTCGCCAAGACCCGTCACTCGACGCCCGGCGTGGGCCTGATTTCGCCCCCGCCGCACCACGACATCTATTCGATCGAAGATCTGGCGCAGCTGATCTACGATCTCAAGAACGTCAATGAGCAGGCCGATATCTCGGTCAAGCTGGTGTCGGAAGTCGGTGTCGGCACGGTTGCGGCCGGCGTCGCCAAGGCGCGCGCCGATCACATCACCATCTCGGGCTATGACGGCGGCACCGGCGCTTCGCCCCTGACCTCGCTCAAGCATGCCGGCGGCCCGTGGGAAATCGGCCTGGCCGAAACCCACCAGACGCTGGTGCTCAACAGGCTCAGGTCGCGCGTAAAGCTGCAGGTCGATGGCGGTCTCAAGACCGGCCGTGACGTGCTGATCGGCGCGCTGCTCGGTGCCGACGAATTTGGCTTTTCGACGGCGCCGCTGATCGCGGCGGGCTGCATCATGATGCGCAAGTGCCATCTCAACACCTGCCCGGTTGGCGTCGCCACCCAGGACCCGGTGCTGCGCAAGCGCTTCAAGGGTACGCCCGAGCATGTCATCAACTATTTCTTCTTCATCGCCGAGGAACTGCGTGGCCTGATGGCATCGCTGGGTGCCCGCACCCTCAACGAGATCATCGGCCGTTCGGACCTCCTCGATCAGCGGAAGCTCGACGATCACTGGAAGGGCCAGGGCATCGACCTCGCCAAGGTGTTCTACAAGCCCGAGCCGCTGGGTGGTGATACGCTCTATCACTCCGAGAGGCAGGACCATCACCTGGAAAGCGTGCTCGACCGCAAGCTGGTCGAACTCGCGGCCCCGGCGCTGGAAAACGGCACCCCGGTGCAGTTCGAGCTGCCCATTCGCAGCCGCGACCGCTCGGCCGGTGCCATGCTGTCAGGTGCCTTGGCCAAGAAATATGGCCATGAGGGCCTGCCCGACGACACCATTGCCATCACCCTGCGCGGCACGGCCGGACAGGCGTTTGGCGCGTTCCTGGCCAAGGGCATCTCGATCGACATGATCGGCGACGCCAATGACTATGTGGGCAAGGGGCTTTCGGGTGGCCGCATCGTGGTGCGTCCCTCGGACACGGTCGGGTTCGATCCCAATCGGTCGATCATCGTCGGCAATACCGTGCTCTATGGCGCCATTGCCGGTGAATGCTACTTCCGCGGCATTGCCGGGGAACGCTTCGCCGTGCGCAATTCGGGCGCCATCGCCGTGGTCGAGGGCACGGGCGATCATGGCTGCGAATACATGACCGGGGGCCTTGTCGTGGTCATCGGCCAGACCGGTCGCAATTTTGCGGCGGGCATGAGCGGCGGCGTCGCCTATGTGCTGGATGAAGACGGGACCTTCCGGTCGCGCTGCAACCTGGCCATGGTCGATCTCGAACCGGTGCAGGAAGAAGAAGAGCTGATGCAGAAGCTCCACCACCATGGTGGGGACCTCGAATGGCATGGCCGTGTCGACATTTCGGGCGACATGACCAAGCATGACGATGAGCGCCTGCACCAGCTGATCAGCAATCACCTGCACTATACCGGCTCGAGCAAGGCCAAGCACATCCTTGAAAACTGGGTCGAGATGCGGCCCAAATTCGTCAAGGTCATGCCGGTCGAATATCGCCGCGCCATCCTCGAGATGGAAAAGAAGCGCGCTTCGGGCGCCGTGGCGGCGGCAGAGTGATGATGCAGCTTTACGGCAACCTTGGCTCGGGCAACGTCCTCAAGGTCAAGTACATCGCCGACGCCACCGGCCGGCCCTTCGTTCTGCATGAGATTGCGTCGCGCTCCGGTGCGACGCAGACGCCGGACTTCCTCAAGCTCAACCCTGCCGGGCAGATGCCGGTGGTGGTGCTGGAGGATGGCCGGCCGCTGGCCCAGTCCAACGCTATCCTGCGCTATCTGGCGCAGGGGACGCGTTTCCTGCCAGCCGACCCGTATCTCGCGGCCAAGGTGGACGAGTGGCTGTTCTGGGAACAGTATAGTCACGAGCCGACCGTGGCGGTGGCGCGGGCCCGCGTCGTCTATGATGGGCAGGCTGTTGCCGATCTCGACCCGGGCCTTGTGGCCAGGGGAAACAAGGCGCTCGACCTGATGGAACAGGCGCTGACGGGTCGAAAATGGCTGGTGGGCGAGACCATGACGATCGCCGATATCGCCTTGCTCGCCTATACGCGCCAGGCGCCACAGGGAGGCTTCGATCTTGCCAAGCGCCCGGCAGTGCTGGCCTGGATAAAAGCCTCGGAACAAGAACTTGGACTGCCGTCCTTCCGGACGGAAAACTAGGAGGAAAGCATGGGTAAGGTTACAGGCTTTCTCGAAATCGATCGTGAGGAACCGCGCTATCAGCCGGCTTCGGACCGCATTCGTCACTTTGGCGAATTCACCATTCCGTTGCGCGAAGCGCAGGTGGTGGACCAGGCCGCCCGCTGCATGGATTGCGGCGTGCCCTTCTGTCATGGCGATACTGGTTGCCCCGTGCACAACCAGATCCCGGACTGGAACGACCTCGTCTACAACAATGACTGGGAAGAAGCGGCGCGCAATCTGCACTCGACCAATAACTTCCCCGAATTCACCGGCCGCATCTGCCCAGCGCCCTGCGAGGAAGCCTGCACGCTGAACCTCGAGGACGTGCCGGTCGCCATCAAGACCGTCGAGCAGGCCATTGCCGACAAGGCCATCAAGTCAGGCTGGGTCAAGCCGCAGGTGCCGGCGCACAAGACTGGCAAGCGCGTTGCCGTTATCGGCTCCGGCCCGGCGGGCCTGGCTGCGGCGCAGCAATTGGCGCGCGCCGGCCATGACGTGCATGTCTATGAGCGCGAGCCCAAGGCCGGTGGCCTGCTGCGCTATGGCATTCCCGACTTCAAGATGGAAAAGGACCATATCGACTTCCGCGTCTCGCAGATGGAAGCCGAAGGCGTCACCTTCCACTATGGCGTCAATGTCGGGGTCACCACGCCGCTCTCCACGCTGCAGGCCGAGCATGATGCCGTGCTGCTGGCCGGTGGGGCGGAAAAGCCGCGCGCCGTCGATGTCGAGGGCAATAGCTTTGATGGCGTGCATTACGCCATGCCATTCCTGATCCAGCAGAACCGCCGCGTCGGTGGTGAGGATGTGTCGGGCGAGTTCCAGCTTTCTGCCGCCGGCAAGCATGTCGTGGTGGTGGGCGGCGGTGATACCGCCTCGGACTGCGTCGGCACATCGTTCCGTCAGGGCGCCATTGCGGTGACCCAACTCGACGTGCGCCCCATGCCGCCCGAGCTCGAGAACAAGCTGACCAACTGGCCCAACTGGGCGGTCAAGATGCGCACCTCGTCCAGCCAGGCCGAAGGCGCCATCCGTGAATTCTCCGCCGGCACCATGAAGATCCTCGGCAATGCCAAGGGTCATGTGACCGGGGTGGAATGCGCCAGGGTCGATCGCAAGCGCCAGCCCATCGAGGGCAGCGAGTTCGTCATCAAGGCCGATCTCGTGCTCTTCGCCATCGGTTTTGCCGGTCCGCTTCAGGACGGCATGCTGAGCGAGCTCGGTGCCGATCTCGACAAGCGTGGCAATCTCTTTGCCGATACGTTCACCTACAAGACCTCGGTCGACAAGGTCTATGCTGCCGGCGATATGCGCCGGGGGCAGTCACTGGTGGTCTGGGCCATCCGCGAAGGCCGCCAGGCCGCCCGTGCCATCGACAACGACCTGATGGGCAAGACCGACCTGCCGCGCTGACGCGAGGTTTTGAAGCAGACCAATGGGCCTCTCCCGGATCGGGGGAGGCCCATTTGTTTGGGGGAAGCGGAATAGGGCTCGAAATTAGGTCAAGTGTCAGCCCGGCGGCTGGTCTCAATCCTGTTTGCGGCTCATGTCGATCATGCGCTCGACGGCGAGGCGGGCGGGGCCGATGATGTCGGGAGGGATGGTGACTTCCTCGCTCATGGTGTGGAGCGACCACAGCACGTTTTCGAGATTGATGCGTTTCATGTGCGGGCAGATATTGCAGCCGCGCAGGAAGTCGACGCCGGTGGTTTCGGAGGCGACATTGTCTGACATCGAGCACTCGGTGACCATGACGACGCGCGCCGGCCTTGTGGATTTGACCCAGTCGATCATTGCCGCGGTGGAGCCGGCGAAATCGACCGCGTCGATCACCTCGGGCGGGCATTCGGGATGGGCGATGATCTTGGCCGTCGGATAGGCGTGGCGCAGCTCGGAAATGTCGTCTGCGGTGAAGGTTTCGTGCACCTCGCAGGCGCCGGCCCAGGTGATGATCTTCTTGTGAGTTTTCTTGGCGGTGTTCTTGGCCAGATATTGGTCGGGGATCATCATCACCGTGTCGCCCTCGACGCGATTGACAATGTCGAGCGCGTTGGAGGAGGTGCAGCATACATCTGTTACCGCCTTCACCGCGGCCGAGGTGTTGACATAGGTCACCACCGGCACGCCGGGATAGCGGGCGCGCATGGCCATGACGTCCTCGGCGGTAATGGATTCCGAGAGCGAACAGCCGGCGCGGCTATCGGGGATCAGCACCGTCTTTTCCGGGTTTAGCATTTTGGAGGTTTCGGCCATGAAGTGCACGCCGCACTGCACGATGACCGACTGACGGACCTTGGTGGCCTCAATGGCCAATTGCAGGCTGTCGCCCACCACATCGGCGACGCCGTGATAGATTTGTGGCGTCTGGTAATTGTGCGCCAGGATGACGGCATCCTTCTCCTTCTTGAGCCGGTTGATCTGAAAGATCAGCGGCGCATAGAAGGGCCATTCGACGCCCGGGATCTTGTCCTTGACCCGATCGAAGATCTTGTCGGTGGCGCGTTCCACGGCCTTGGAATAGCCGAGATCGAAATGATCGGCGAGAATAGCGCGGGCGTCCGCGAGCGGGGTTACCGCATTGATCATCTGCACCATCGGGGCCTCCCACGCTCAACGCCGGGAACCTAGGGATTATTGGCTTTCATTTCAATGAATGGCCTTGCAGGAAAGTGACGAGACGCCTAACGCTGGGGCCAGTTTCTTCCTGCCGAGGACCAGTTCATGCCGCAAGACGCCAATGCCATTCGCTCTATCCTCTCGCTGGCGCCGGTCGTGCCCGTCATCATTCTCGACGATGTCGCCCAGGCGCGCCCGCTGGCCGAAGCCCTGGTGGCGGGTGGCCTGCCGGTGCTGGAAGTGACGCTGCGCACGCCCAATGCGCTCAAGGTGATGGAAGAAATGGCCAAGGTCACCGGCGCTATCGTCGGCTCCGGCACGGTGCGCAATGCCGCACATATGAAAGCCTCGGTGGATGCCGGCTGCCGCTTCATGGTGTCGCCGGGCGCCTCGCCGCGCCTGCTCGACGCGGCCGAAGACGTGGCCATTCCGCTCCTGCCGGGGATCGGCACCCCGACCGAGGCCATGGCTGCGGCTGAGCGTGGCTATAGCTTCCTTAAATTCTTCCCCGCCGAAGCCTTGGGCGGCGCGCCGGTACTCAAGGCTTTCGCCTCGCCGCTGCCCGATATCACCTTCTGCCCCACCGGCGGCATCGATCCGGCCAAGGCCAAGACCTATCTCGGCCTGCCCAATGTGATCTGCGTCGGCGGCTCCTGGATTATGCCGGCCGAGGCGCTGGCCTCCGGCGATTTCGCCCGCATCGAGAGCCTGGCGCGCGAAGCCAGCCTGCTCAAGGGCTAATTTTTGGGCTTTTAAGGTCTCAGCGCCCTCGGGTTTTTGATCCGGGGGCGCTTTTTTGTGCTGGCTGTCGATCACCGCAATGGTGCCGATTTCGCCGGGGACGAAATCGGGCTAGGGTGGGATAAAATGCAATGCAAGGTTCGTCCGTGACTGCTCTTGTCGACCCCAATGGCCCCAAACTCGCCGTAACCGCCAACAATCCCGTGCCCGAAGGGGTGCGGGTGGGGTTTTTCACCACCTCCGACAAGCTGCGCCTGCGCTATGCGATCTGGCCGAAATCGGCGGGGCCGCATCGGGGGACGGTGTGCCTAGTGCAGGGACGCACCGAATATATCGAGAAATATTTCGAGACGGTGGCCGATTTCCGGGCGCGGGGCTTTGCCGTGGCTACTTTCGACTGGCGTGGACAGGGCGGGTCGGAGCGGCTGATCGGCAATCCGACGCTGGGTTATGTCGACAAGTTCGACGACTACTGGACCGATTTGCGCTGTTTCCACGCCGAGATCCTGCTGCCCGATTGCCCGCCGCCCTTTTATCTCGTTGGCCATTCCATGGGCGGGCTGGCGAGCCTTTATGCGGCGACGCGCGACCGGATGATGTTCGATCGGGTGTTCCTGTCGGCGCCGATGGTGAGCCTTTACAAGATGGAACAGGCCATGAAGCGCTGGGCGCTGTTCGCCGAGGTGGCGAGCTTCGTCGGGCTTGGAAAGGTGCCGGTGGCGCGCAAGGGCGACCGGCGGCCGGACGAGGCGATGTTCGTCAACAATCCGCTGACCTCGGACGTGCTGCGCTACAACCGCATGGTCGAAACCATCCGCGCCGATGACGGGCTTTATCTGGGCTCGCCGACGCTGCGCTGGCTGGCGGCCTCGATGCGGGCCATGGCGGATGCTGCCCATGACTCTTTTCCGGCGACGCTGAAGATTCCGATGCTGATGCTGGCGGCGGCGCGCGACGAGATCGTCTACACACCGGCCATCGAGGCGCTGGGCCTGCGATTGCGGACCGGTCGGCACATGGTGATCCCCGGCGCCCGGCACGAATTGTTCATGGAAAACGACTCTATCCGCGGCCAGGTCCTGGCTGCGTTCGATGCCTTCATCACCGACCAGACGCGGGTTTAGAGCGTCTTGCGTTCTGGTTGATGCGGCTTCATCGCCCCCTCCCCCCTTGAGGGCTCTGAGCTGTCCCGAAGGGCAAATCTCTTCAGCGGAGAGATTTGAAGTGAAGAGGCCGGGGTGGGGGGGGTGGTGCAGTGACACACCGATGGACCCCCACCCTCAATCCCTCCCCTCAAGGGGGAGGGAGGCGAAAGAGCCCGGAGGTCCACCTTAGGCTGATATCACCTAGCTCAGCGCTGCGGCCAGATAGGGCAGGCTGAGGTCCATGCGGTAGTCGACGCCCGAATGGTTGTCGGGAAATTCCTCGTAGCGATGGACGATGCCCTGCTGGTCGAGCAGGCGATGCAGGCGGCGGGTGCCATAGAGGATGTTGTACTGATCATCGGTGCCGCATTCGAGATAGAAGCCCTTGAGCGTGCCAATGGCGGCGGCCTGGGTTTCGGCCATGCGCACCGGGTCCCATTTGAGCCAATTGGCCCAGCGGTCCTCGATCAGCTCGCAGGTGTCATTGGTCACCGGCAGGCGCAGGCCGAGAAAGGTTTCGGGGTTCGGATCGGGATCGAAGCTGGCGGCCTGGGCGAGGATCATCAGCACCATGGTGTCCTTGCCGTCGAGCTTGGGTTTTGCCTCGAAGGCGCTCATCCAGGCTTCGATGGAATAGTTGAATTTGGCCAGTGCCCGCAAAGTGTTGGGAAATTCAGGCAGGTAAAGGTTCTCGAAGCCCGCATCGCCGGAATGGCTGGCGGCGGCCGACCAGATATCGGGATGGCGCATGGCGTGGATCAGCGCGCCGAAGCCGCCTGAACTCTTGCCGAAGACGCCGCGCCGACCGCTGCCGCCGCAACCGAATTTCTGCTCGACGGCAGCAAGCATCTCGGTGGTGAGGAAATCCTCCCAGTTTCCGAGCACCGGGCTGTTCACATATTGATTGCCGCCCAGCCGCGAGAAGCAATCGGGGAAGGCGACGACGACGGGCGCCATCTTGCCCTCGCCGATCAGCCGATCGAGCCGCTCGGGCACGTTTTCGCCAAAGGCCTTCCAGGCGGTGTGGGCGGGACCGCCGGCAGTATAGCCGACGAGATCGACGAGGAGCGGCAGGTCCCGTCCGTCGTGACCATGGGGCACATAGACATCGACGATGCGCGTGGTCGGATCGCCCAGCAGATTGCCCTTGAGGGCCTGGCTCTCAACCATGAGGCGATGGACGGTTCCGGCAGGATGGCTGGTGCGGCGCATGATGGCTCCGTTGGTCGGGATGGTCACTGCCCAGACTTGGGCCGGGTGCGCGGAAATGGCAAGGGTCGAGGTGGAGCGATGCTCCAAATGTCAAAGACTACTCGGCGGCGCCGCGGTGGTCGATGAGGGCGTCGGGGCCGTTGGGGTCGCCGGGGGCGGTTTCGCAGCCGAGCTCGGGGAAGGCGGCGATGCGCTGGTTGCGGAAATCGGTGCGCAGGACGATGAGGCCGCGCTCCTCGAACCAGGTCAGCAAGCGCCGGGCGCGGCTGGCCGAATGGGTGCCGTAGAGGCGGGCCAAGGTGGCGTCGGACGGGCAGGGTGCGCCGGTGAGCGCGGCCTGGGCGATGACGAGGAACACGCCCTGCACGTCATCTGTCAGCGTTTCCGAGAGGGCGAGGGCCTGTTGCCAGCCGTCGGAGCTGGCGATTTCCTCATCGGGCGCCACGCGGGCGACGGCCAGCAGGCGCTTGAAGGCGGGCAAAGCCGGTGGATCGCCGGGCACGCGGCGGATGCGGCAGCGCACGAGGAAATCCTGATAGAGCACGGCCGTGGTGCGGAAGCCGGCATCGGGGTCGCTCAAAAGCTCTGCCATCACCGCCTGGATCTGCGCCTCGCGCTCAGCCTCGTCGATCTCGGGGAACAGCGAGGCGGGCTCTTCCGGTGCTTCGGCGCGGGCCTTGGCGCGGGCTTCGGCCACCTGGGCGAGCAGTTCATTGGTCGAGGGCGGCGGTGGCGGCGGCGGGCGGCGCACCACGGGGCGGGCCAGTTCGTCCGGCTCCATGGTGAAGATGAGGTCGGCGGCATCAACAGGCGCCTCGGGCAGGGGGGTCAGCTTGGGGCTGGTCGAGCGCGCCGAGGTTTCCACCGCGCCGATGGTGATCGGCAGTGGTCGGCGCGAGATAGCCGGCCCCAGAGCGACGAAATGGCCGCGCTGCAGATCGCGGAACTGCTCGGCCTGGCGGCGATCCATGCCTAAGAGATCGGCGGCACGGGCCATGTCGATATCGAGGAATGTGCGGCCCATGAGGAAGTTCGACGCCTCGGCGGCGACGTTCTTGGCCAGCTTGGCGAGGCGCTGGGTGGCGATGACCCCGGCCAGGCCGCGCTTGCGGCCGCGACACATGAGGTTGGTCATGGCCCCGAGCGAGAGTTTGCGGGCTTCGTCGGAGACTTCGCCGGCAGCGGCCGGGGCGAAGAGCTGGGCTTCGTCCACCACCACCAGCACCGGATACCAATAGTCGCGATCGGCATCGAACATGCCGCCGAGGAAAGCCGCGGCGGCGCGCATCTGCTGCTCGACGTCGAGGCCTTCGAGATTGAGCACGACAGAGACGCGGTGCTGGCGCACGCGGGCGGCGATGCGAGTGAGTTCGTTCTCGGTGCGGGCGGCATCGACGACCAGATGGCCATATTTGTCGGCCAGGGTTACGAAGTCGCCTTCCGGATCGACCACGCATTGCTGCACCCAGGGGGCGGACTGTTCGAGCAGGCGCCGCAGCAAGTGGGATTTGCCGGAACCGGAATTGCCCTGCACCAGGAGACGGGTGGCCAGCAGTTCCTCGAGGTCGAGCGAGGCCGGGCCCTTGCCCTGACTTGCGCCCATGTCGATGGCTACCTGCATTCCTTCTCCGGCCGGCGCTTGGCGCCCATCACGATCACTGGCTTCTGCCTAGCACAGAGGGGAGGCGATTCGGCCAGAACTCGTGCGCCATCCACAAGCCTCAGGCCAGCGCCTGTGGCTTGCGTGCAATGAAGAACACTGCCGCGACGCCACCCGGGTGCCAGCGATGGACGATCTGGAACCCAGCCTTGCGTTGCATCTTTTCGAGGCCATTGCCGGAAAAGAAGCTCAATTGCGGCAGCTTGCCCAGCGCCCGGCCCAGCGGGGCGATCGGCATGAGCACCGCCAGGGGGCTCCAGCCCATACAGGCGGTGCTGGTGACCAGATAGCCGCCCGGCTTGAGCATGGCAAAACTCTTGTTGATCGCGGCTTGCGGATCGGCCAGGAGATGCAGGATCGAATGGCCCATCACCATGTCATAGCGCTCCCGCTCGACCGGCAGGCTGGCAATGTCACCCTGAGCAAAATCCACATTGGTGATCCCGGCCTTCTCTGCCTTGGCGCGGGCGATGGCGATCATGTTCTCGGAAAAATCCACTGCCCTGATATGGCCGACATAGGGGGCATGGCGCAGCGCCGTCGAGCCGGTGCCGCAGCCGAATTCGAAGATCTTCATGTCGGGGCGGAACAGCGCGCGTGTCGCCTCGATCTTGCGCTCATAGGCGGCCTGATTGGCGATGGGGGAGGCGGCATAGCGCTCGGCCATATTGTTCCAGAATGCGGTGCTTGCGGCCATGTCTTGTGTGCTCCTTCGCCAACGGGGCCAAGATAGAGCCGGGTCGTGAACAAGAAAATTGCATAAATAGGCAGTTACGATATGCATTAATGCATGAAAATGCGCGGCATGGATTTTGACTGGAACCTCGTGCGGGCCTTTATGGCCACGGTTGAGGCCGGCTCGCTCTCGGCCGCCGCCCGGCAATTGGGACTGGCGCAGCCGACGCTGGGTCGGCAGGTGGCGGCGCTCGAAGCCGCGTTGGGGGTGACGCTGTTCGAGCGGCCGGGGCGCGCCTTGGTGCTGACCGAGGCCGGGCGGTTGCTGGTCGAGCATGCGCGGAGCATGGGGGAAGCCGCCGATGGCCTGACGCTGGCGGCGGCGGGACAGTCGCAGGCCATGGATGGGGTGGTTCGCGTTACCGCCATCGAGCTCTATGCCGCCCATGTGCTGCCGCCCTTCCTGGCGCTGATGGAGGAGCGGGCGCCAAAGCTCAGGGTGGAACTGATTGCCGCCGACGCGGTACAGGATCTGGTGCGGCGCGAGGCCGATATCGCCATCCGCCATGGCCGGCCGGATCAGGATGGGCTGGTGGCGCGCCGCTGCGCCGATACGCGGGCCCGGCTTTATGCGGCGCCCAGCTATTTCGAGCGCTTCGGCCGGCCGCGCAATGGCGCGGAATTGGCCCATGGCCGGTTGATCGGCTTTATCGGTGACGATGGGGAAATGCTGGCCGAGCTCAACCGGCGGGGCGCCAAAATGGGGCCGGAGAATTGTCGGCCATTCACCAATAGCGGTTCGGTCGGTTGGGAATGGGTGCGGCGCGGCATGGGCATGGCGCTGATGCTGGAAAAGGTGGCCGAGGCCACCCCGGGCGTAGAATTGGTCTGGCCGGAAATGGAGCCGGTGCCCATTCCGGTCTGGCTGGTCACCCATCGTGAAATCCACACCAGCGCCCGCATCCGGCTGGTTTTTGACCTGCTGGCCGAGCATCTGGGGGCTTAGGCGTTTACGGACTGGATGATGTTGCCCGCTTCTCCACGCGGAACTTCAGTAGAGGGCTTGAGTGGGCGGCACACCCCCACCCAGCCTCCCCCTGAAGATGGGGGAGGAGCCATATCGCGTTCTGGGCAAGGTCTAGCCACAAGCACGGGCCGAACTCCTTCCCTTCTTGCGGGGGGGATCGAGGGAAGGGGCATCAGTGGCTCGCCAACAAACAAAAACGCGGCCCTTGCGGGCCGCGCCTTTTATCGTCAGGGGGAGGACGATTAGTTGACGGACTTGTCTTCGATCGAGGCAGTACCGCCATTGATCTGGATGGTGCGCGGCTTCTTGCTCTCGGGCAATTCGCGCTTCAGCTCCAGATGCAGCAGCCCGTTTTCGAGGCTGGCGCCATGAACCTCGACATAGTCGGCCAGCTGGAAACGCAGCTCGAAAGCGCGTTCGGCAATGCCGCGATGGAGGAATTCGCGCTTGCTGTCACCGGTTTCGGTGGGCTTGGCGCCCTTGATCACCAGGGAGTTTTCCTTGGTCTCGATGGCGATGTCGCCATTGGAGAAGCCGGCCACCGCGATGGAGATGCGATAGGCATCCTCGCCGGTGCGCTCGATATTATAGGGCGGGTAGGTCTTGGCTTCCTGGCCAACCAGGGTGTCCAGGCGATTGAACACGCGGTCAAAGCCGACAGTGGAGCGATAGAAGGGGGAAAAATCAAAGGTCTGCATAGTCACATTCTCCAATTGAGCAACGTGGGTCTGTTGGTCCCGGCCCCGATTTCGACATCTCCCTTGATCGGCGAGACTGTCTTTGCGGCACCGGTGTCCCCGGCTATCCGGCGGACCACACAGATGTAGGTGAGGCCGAATGCAGTTCAAGAGGGCCTGCTGGCGCAAAATTGCGCTGGCCGCTACAGATGAACGCCAGATGAACAGATGCTTGCAGTCGCGTTCAGGTGCAGGGGGTTAGAACCGATCTCGTGAAGACGAGAGCGATCCCGACCTTCACGCCCCAATCGGTTTCGTCACCCGCCCCCCGCACGAAGCCGAACGGAAAACCAAGCCAGCATGTCCTTTCGACATGCTGGCTTTTTGTTTTGGGGGGCGGCGCCTCCTAGAACCGCACTAGCGTGTTGACGTCGACCGGCATTCCGGTGGCGAAGCTCTTGTTGGCGGCGATGCCGGTGAGGATGGAGAGGGCGCCATCGCGATGATTGGCGCCATAGCCGGGACGGGGGGTGGCGTTGCCGAAGATTTCCTCGAGCATGATCTTGTCGCCGCCGCCATGGCCGCCTTCGCCATGCCTGACCGGCACGACGCGTGGCTCGCCATGCAGTGGGAAGTGATAGAGTTCGACGCCCTTGGCTGCGCCTTCGGTGTCCGAGCCGGCACCGGCATTGATGTAGGAGTTTTCGTGTACCGTCAGCTCCAGCCGCCCCCCGGTGCCGTTGATGGCGACGTTGAAGCCTTCCCAGGGTGCATAGGCATAAAGCGAATAGGTCATCACCGCCTTGTTGCGATAGCGCACGATGACATTCATCGTGTCCTCGATGGAGATGCCGTCGCCAAAGACGTTCTGGTCACGCTGATAGCCGTCTTCAGCCTCCGCGTCCCAGTAAAGCCCTTTCTGCACGGGATTGTCGGTGAGATCGATGGCGAAGGGATCATCCTTGGCCGCGGCGACGCCGGTGGTACGGGTATAGGGGGTGAAGACCCCGCGCTCTTCGGCATTGGCGCGGCCGTAGAACTTGAGATCACCCATGCCGAACACGGTGTCGGGCTGGCTGCCGAGCCAGAAATTGACCAGGTCGAAATGGTGGGTCGACTTGTGCACCATCAGCCCGCCGGAATTGCGCTTGTCGCGGTGCCAGCGGCGGAAATAATCGGCGCCATGGCGGGTGTCGAGCAGCCATTCGAAATGCACCGAGGTGACCTTGCCGATGGCGCCCTCGGCGATGAGTTCGCGCAGGGCCGAATTGTGCGGGGCGTAGCGGTAGTTGAAGGTGACGCGCAGGTCGCGACCGGTGCGCGCCACCGCGTCGAGAATGGCCTGGCACTTTTCCGGATCGGTGGTCATCGGCTTTTCGGTGATGACGTCGCAGCCCAGTTCCATGGCGGCGATGATATATTGGTGGTGGGTGCGGTCGATCGAGGTGACGATCACCACATCCGGCCGGGTTTCGGCGATCATGTTGGCGAAATCGGCGGCCTTGTAGGTGGGCACGGCGGTGCCGCCCAATTCCCAGGAGATGACGCGATTGGTGAAATCCATGCGCGCGGCATTGGTGTCGCACAGGGCGACGAGCCGCGACTGGTCGCGATGCGGTCCAAGGATCGCCTCGTAGAACATGCGGGCGCGGCCCCCGGTGCCCACGAGCGCGTAGGTCTTGGTCATTGCAGTGTCTCCGGTCTGGGTCTGACAGATGGCCGGCCCAGGCGGGCGGCATTGATCCGAAATCTACCATACAAGATTGCGGAAATGTACTGTTGTTTCTACAATTCGTGCGATGCTGTCGCAGCGGACAGTTGCGCGGCCGGCAAAAATCCGCTGAACAGGTTGATCTGTCGGTGGTCGGCGTCGGCGGAGGGCACAAGCGAGGGCATATGACACCAGTTCAGCAAACCAGTCCCGAGACCATGGCCATGCGGCTGGTTCACGCCCTGCGCGACGACATTGTCACCATGGCGCTCAAGCCCGGCGACGTCATTTCGGAAAGCGACATTGCCGGCCGCTTCGGCGTGTCACGCCAGCCGGTGCGCGAGGCCTTTATCCGCCTGGCCCAGCAGGGGTTGCTGTTGATCCGTCCCAAGCGCGCCACGGTGATCAAGAAGATTTCCCCCGACGGCGTGCGGCAGAGCCGTTTCATCCGCGAAAGCATCGAGGTCGAGATCATCCGGCGGGTCGCCAGCGCTCCCGATCAGGCTGTGCATGACACCATCGCCGCCATGATCGCCGAACAGGAAGAGGCCGCCCGCGCCGACGATACCCGGCGCTTTCACGCGCTGGACGAGTTGTTCCACCGCACGCTCGCCCGCCTGGCCGGCGTGGAATATGCCTGGCAGTTGGTGGACGACCACAAGATCCAGCTCGATCGGGTGCGCTATCTGACGCTGGGTGTGTCGTCCAAGCAGCGCGCCATCGCCGAACACAAGCTGATCGCCGATGCCATCGCCAAATCCGACCCCATCGCGGCAGAAGCGGCCATGCGGGACCATCTGGCCCGCGCCGAAACTTTGCTCAGCCAGACGATCGAGGATTTTCCGGACTTTTTTGAATAGGAGCGGGCGGACAGGTGGGCCGGAGGGTCAGCCGATGACTTCGGCGGTGAAGCGGTAGCGGCCGAGGGCGCCCGGGCCGAGGGTTTCGGCATAGGGGCGTTCGCTGAGATCATCGGAGCCACCGACTTCGGCAGCGGTGCCGCGCCAGGGTTCGAGGCAGACAAAGCCGGCGCCCGGCTTGGACCAGATGGCGAAATTGGGCAGGTTTTCCCAGGAGAAGCGCAGAGCTGGGCCGGTTTCGGGGCCATAGCGCAAGCCGGCACCGGCCCCTTGCGGGAAGATCATGGCATCGTTGCGGAAAAGGCTGTGGTCGAGCGTCAGCAGGCCGTTGTCGAAAGGCGAAGGCAATTGCTCGGGGACAACGAGGCCGCCGGAAAGCCGGTGCAAAGCGGGGTCGGACTGGTTGTCCAGTGCGATGCGGTGCGGCTGGCCTGCGGCGCCGGGCAGCGGCCAGGCAAAGGCGGGGTGAAAGCCGATGCCGAAGGGCATGGGACGATGGTCGCGATTGGTGACCTCGGCGGTGACGCTGACGCTGCGGCCATGGACGCGATGTTCGACGTCGAGACGGAAATCGAAGGGATAGAGGGCGCGACTGGCTTCGGAGGCCTCCAGCCGATAGATGCAGCGGTCGGATTCTTCCACAACAAGGGTGAAATTGCTGCGGCGGGCGAAGCCGTGCTGGCTCATCTGATAGCGTTCGCCCTCGATGGTCACCGTGTCGTTGGGCGCCTTGCCGACCATGGGGAAGAGAATGGGCGAGCGGCCAGTCCAGTAGCTGGCGTCGCCATGCCAGAGCCAGTGGCGGCCGTCGCGGGTCTGGATCGACTGCATCTCGGCGCCCAAGGCAGCGATATCGACGGTGAGCTCGCCATTGCCGATCCGGGTCAGTTGCATGGCGTCTCTCCGGACGATTCGTTTCTGAACGTGGCGGAGCCTAAACCCATATCCGGCCGGTGAGAACCACCGAGTACGCCTTGTCGTGAACGGTGTCTGAACGCGGCGCGCCGAATAGGCCTTGCCGGGCATTGGCGCAACCGGCTATCGCCAGAGCCATGAGCCTGCCGCCGCTGCCGCCCTTGCCGATCGATACTGCCCTGCCGGCGCTGGCGGAGGCGCTGGCGAGCCATGGCAGTGCGGTGCTGGTGGCGCAGCCGGGCGCCGGCAAGACCACGCGCGTGCCCCTGGCGCTGCTCGGCGCACCCTGGCGGGGCGATGGACGCATCATCGTGCTCGAACCGCGCCGGCTGGCCGCACGCGCCGCCTCCCGGCAGATGGCGAAGCTTCTGGGCGAAGAGGTGGGGCAGACGGTCGGCTATCGCGTGCGCATGGAAACCCGGGTCTCGGCGCGCACGCGCATCGAAATCGTCACCGAGGGGGTGTTTACCCGGCTGATCCTCGATGACCCGGAACTGAGCGGCATCGCGGCGGTGGTGTTCGACGAATTTCACGAACGCAGCCTCGATGGCGATCTGGGCCTGGCGCTGGCGCTCGACGCCAAGGCGCTGCGCGAGGATCTGCGCCTATTGGTGATGTCGGCGACCATTGACGGGGCGCGGGTGGCGCAATTGCTCGATGCCGCGCCGGTGATCGATAGTCCGGGCCGGACATTTCCGGTCGAGACCTTTTATGCCGAGCCCGATCCGTTGCAGCGGCTCGAGGACCAAGTGGCCGTGGCGGCATTGCGGGCACTGCGCGAGCATGAGGGCTCGATGCTGGTGTTTCTGCCGGGGCAGGGGGAGATCACCCGCGTGGCCGAACGGCTTTCTGCGCAATTGCCTGGCACTATCGATCTCGCCCCGCTCTATGGCCAGCTCAGTCCCGCCGAACAGGACCGCGCCATCCAGCCAGCGCCGGAGGGGCGGCGCAAGGTGGTGCTCGCGACGTCGATCGCCGAAACCTCGCTGACCATAGAGGGCGTGCGGATCGTGCTCGATAGCGGCTTTCGTCGGGTGCCGGTCTATGAGCCGGCGACAGGGCTGACCACCTTGGCCACGGTGCGGGTGTCGCGGGCCGGTGCCGACCAACGCCGCGGCCGCGCCGGCCGCACCAGTCCGGGCGTCTGTATACGCCTCTGGAACGAGGGGCAGACGGCGGCTTTGTCGGCCTTCGACACCCCCGAAATCCTCGCCGCCGATCTGTCGGGGCTGATGCTCGACCTGGCGGCCTGGGGCGTGTCCGATCCGGACACGCTGCGCTTTCTCGATCCGCCACCGGCCCCGGCATGGGCTGAGGCCAGGGCACTGCTGACCCGGCTCGATGCCGTGGATGCGGTTGGGCATCTGACGGCGGCGGGCAGGGGGCTGGCGCAGATGCCGCTGCATCCTCGGCTGGCTCATATGGTGATGGCCGGAGCCGAGGATGGCGATGCGCGTGGCGCGGCGGAACTGGCGGTGCTGATCGGCGAGCGGGGATTAGGGGGCGATGATGTCGACCTGGCGCGCCGGCTCGACCGGTTTCGCAATGAGCGCGGCAAGCGGGCCGATGAGGCGCGGGCGCTGGCTGGACGCTGGGCACGCATGGCGGGCGGCGCCACGGGCGAGGCATTGCCGGCGGGGCAGCATCTGGCACGGGCTTTCCCCGATCGGGTGGCGCAATCGGCGGGCGCGCGGGGACGGTTTCGGCTGGCCAATGGCCGGCAGGCGCAGTTGGACGAGGGCCATGGGCTGGCGGGGTCGCCGTTCATCGTGGTGGCCGATCTTACCGGCAGTGCCACGCAGGGCCGCATCCGCTCGGCGGTGGCGCTGGATGGCGACGACCTCGAAACCCTGTTCGCGGCGCATATCGAAAGCCGCACAGTGCTGGCCTTCGACGCCGCCACCGGCTCGGTACGGGCGCGGCGGCAAAGGCGGCTCGACGCCCTGCGGCTGGCGGACGACACGGCGC
Organism: Devosia equisanguinis; assembly: GCF_900631955.1. Classification (GTDB taxonomy): domain Bacteria; phylum Pseudomonadota; class Alphaproteobacteria; order Rhizobiales; family Devosiaceae; genus Devosia; species Devosia equisanguinis. The sequence goes on from NZ_UZWD01000027.1 coordinate 35,687, forward strand.
CGGTAAGCGACTTTGAGGCGGCGGCGCAATTGCTGGCCGAAGCGGCGCTCAAACGGCCGGAAACGCTGCCCTGGAGCAAGGAGCAGAAGGCGTTGCGGGCCCGCGCCAGTTTCCTGCAGCAGACGCTGGGCGGGGACTGGCCCGATCTCTCGGACGCGGCGCTGGCGACTGACACGGCCTGGCTGGTGCCCCATATCGTGGGCGAGACAAAACTTTCGGCGATTTCAGCCGAGCATCTGGGTATGGCGTTGGATGCGCTATTGCCTTGGGCGAAGCGGCAGGAGATCGAAAAGCTGCTGCCCAGCCATTTCCATGCGCCGTCGGGCAGCCATTTGCCGATCGACTATGCCGCCGAAAACGGTCCGGCGCTGGAGATCCGGGTGCAAGAGTTGTTCGGGCTCGACCGGCATCCGAGCATCGCCAATGGCAAGGTGCCGCTGCTGCTGGTGCTGCTGTCGCCGGCGCATCGGCCGATCCAGACCACGCGCGACCTGCCCGGCTTCTGGCGTGGCAGCTGGAAAGACGTGGCCAAGGATCTGAAGGGTCGCTATCCCCGCCACCCCTGGCCCGATGACCCGCTGGCGGCCCCGGCCACCAGCCGCGCCAAGCCGCGCGGAACTTGAGGCGCTGGCAGCCCTGCGCGGGGCCCTCGGGTCAATCCCGAGGGCGGCTTTGTGGCGCTAATAGGTCGCGGCGGGCTTAAAGCACCTTGCTGACTTCCAAGAGGCCGGGGCGTTTTTCGTTGGCGGCGGTGATGGCGGCTTCGCCGCCGAGGACGACGACATGGCCGTGTTTGGCAACCGCGTCGAGAGCGTCGGCCAGAGCGAGGAAGTCGGCGCGGCTGGTGCCGAGGATTTCGTCACGGCGGCGCTGGCGGAGCTCGTCGGTAGTGCCGGTCAGGAGGCGCCACATGGCCGAATAGCCCTTGGCATCGACGAATTCGGGACGGTCGAGATCGCCGAAGACGCCAATGATGGAGCGGGTGAGATCGGTCTCGCCGATTTCGGCCCTGAGCGCCTTGGCCGCGCCGTCATAGACGTCGAGGGTCTTGAGCAGGTTGGGGTCGCGATAGGAGAGGAAGGCGAAATTGCCCGAGGTGAGGTCGAAACGGCTCGAGCCGCCATAGGCGCCGCCCTGCACGCGCACCTTGTCCCAGAGATAGGTCGTGTTGAGCAGGCGCAGTGCCACTGTGGTGGCGGCGCTGAGCTCGATGCCGAGAGCCTTTAGATTGGCACCCTTGCCCACATAATTGACCTGGGCCGGGATGATGAGCCCCTCATTGCGGGGCGCAAAGGCGTGGCTCCAGTCGGCATCGGGTAGCGCGGCATCGGGAAGGGCCGAGACGAAACTGGCAACTTCGCCCTGGGCCTGCGGCCATAGCGCCTCGTCGGCGGTGACGTTGACCACCATGCGGGTGCGGTTGAATAGGCGGTCGCGGATGGTGCGCAGCGTGGCTTCGACCGCGGGCCAATCGCTGTCGATGGTCTTGACCAGGGTCTTGAGGAACTGCCCATAGGAGACGCCGCCCAGCTGTTCGGCGATCCAGCTGGCTTCGGTCAGCCCGGCCTTGAGGCGGGTATCGACAATGCCATTGCCGCCGGGAACGAGGCGAGCCTCGAAGCCGGCTTTTTCCTCGAGCGCCATCTGCTTGAAGCGCTCGCGATTGCCCAATTGGGCGTCGAGCAACACATCGCCCATGATCTCCAGCATGGCACCGAATTTGTCGGGCACGGCCTTGCCGGAGAGGAAGAACCACGCGGCGGTGCCGCTGCCATCCTGTTTGGTGGCGAGGGCGCGATGCTGGGCGATGCCGCCCGTCGTGCGGCCGATGCGCTGGGTGAGGGAGACGAAATCTTGCTTGCCGGTGCCGGTCTGCAAGAGGGCGCGGCCGAAGAGCGGCAGATATGGCAGGAGGGCCTTGTCGAGGACGCGCAGATCAAAGCCGATATCGAGGTAGAGAATGCCCAGGGTCGGCAGGGGATGGTAGAGCGTGCGGACGCCGCCCACCCGGCTTTCCTCGGTGGGGATGGTGCGGATGTCGCGGTCGAGATCGGCCAGGGTCAGCGTAGGGATCTTGGCCAGATCCTCGGGCTTGTCGACCTCTTCCTGCAGGGCTTTCAGCCGTTCGGTGCGCGCGATCACCGTATCGATGGCGGTGTCGTCGAGGGTCTCGCGGACGGCTGCGAGCTTTTCAGTCTCTTCGCGTGCTTCGCGGGCGCCCTGTTCGGGATCGGCCTGCAAGAGACTGGTGAGGCGATGGGAGTTGTCGAGGAAGTGGCGGCGGATTTCCTTTTCGAAGTGACCCTTGCCGGCCTTGTCCTTGAGCGCGTCGAGCGCGGCTTCGAACTGCAGCGGCGCCAGGGGATCGCCGCCATGCAGCCAATTGCCGAGCGCTGAGAACATGTAGCTCATTCCGCGCGGATAGGAGCCGGTATTCTGTTCGCGCAGGTTGAATTCGAAGGTGTTGATGGCCGCTTCCCGCTGCTCGGCGGAGAAGCCGGTTTCGGCCAGTTCGGCCAGGGTCTCGAGCACAAGTTTCTCGACCTTTTCGGCATTGGCGGGGTCGATGCCTTTGAGGCCGAAGCCGCCCATGGGCTGGCGCAGGGACGTGGAAATGCCGCCCCCGATCATCCCTTCGCCCAGCCCGCTTTCGGTGAGCTTCTTGCGCAGCGGTGCGGCGGGATTGCCGGCGAGCAGGTAGCTCAGCATGCCGTGGCTCAGCACTTCCTCGCGGCCTTCGGGCGGCTCGAGCATCCAATTGACCGAGACCATGCCGTCGCGGCGCTTGTCGGGGTCGATATCGCCGGCATAGGTGCCGCTGACCTGGCGCGGGGCGTTCCAGCGCGGCTGCAGCTTGACCTCGGCATCGACGCGGATGGGCTCAAAGCGGCTGAAATAGGCGTCGAGCAGCTCCAGGCGCTTGTCAGCGGGGTCATCGCCGGCAAAGACCACACGGGCATTGGAAGGGTGGTAATAGGTCTGATGGAAGCGCTTGAAGTCGGCAAAGGTCAATTCGGGAATGACCTTGGGATCGCCGCCCGAGCTCTTGCCATAGGTGGTGTCGGGAAAGAGCGCATTCTGGGTGAGGGTGTGCATCACCGAATCGGGCGAGGAATAGACACCCTTCATCTCATTGAATACGACCCCCTTATAGACCAGCGGCGCGTCGCGGCTTTCCAGCTCATAGTGCCAGCCTTCCTGCTCGAACGTGTCTTCGGTCAAAAGCGGGAACAGCACGGCGTCGAGATAGACATCGACCAGATTGTAGAAGTCCTTGAGGTTCTGGCTGGCCACCGGATAGGCGGTCTTGTCCGGAAAGGTCATGGCATTGAGGAAGGTGTGCATAGAGCCCTTCAACAGCTCCACGAAGGGCTTCTTCACCGGAAACTTGGCGCTGCCGCACAGGACCGAGTGCTCGAGAATATGGGCGATGCCGGTGGAATCCTCGGGCGGAGTCTTGAAGGTGATCCCAAACACCTTGTTCTCGTCGTCATTGACGAGGCTGAGTACCTCCGCCCCGGTCTTCTTGTGCCGGAAGAGCTGCGCCTGCGAATTGATCTCGGCGATGGTCTCGTCGCGGACGAGTTCGAAGGCGGGGTGGGACATGGCAGGCTACTCTTCTTGATTTTCAGGCATCTAACCTAGGTGCACAAATGCGCCGTCGCTAGGGGGTGGACATCTATTCCAGAAAGTGTACATTTTTTGTGTATACTAGCTTCTTTGAGGTGAGTGTGCAGGTCTGTCGTGACTGCACCGATCAAGGGCGGCCTTGACCACCAACATCCCTTATTGGGAGGGGCATTTGGAATATGAATGGGACGAAGACAAAAGGCTTTCGAACATCGCCAAGCACGGGGTGGACTTTCGTGTCGCCGCTTTCATTTTTGAACAACCGGTCCACATGACCAGCGATCAAAGGAACGACTATGGTGAGTTCCGATACCGCGCTATCGGCTACGTGGACGATGAATGCTTCGTCGTGGTGCATACGCGGCGAGACGATGTGATCAGGCTGATTTCGGCCTGGAAAGGCGGTCGCAATGACCAAAGAAAATATCAAGCGCTATTCAATGGATGAGCTCAAGCAAATGCGTGAGCGTGGGGATTATCACGACAGCCGCGACGCTCCAGAGGGTCCTGAATTGGGCGAAGAATTCTGGAAGCACGCTGTTCTGGTTCCTCCCAGATCATCTCCCACGTCTGTGCATCTCAAGCTCGATCCGGACGTGTTCGCGTTTTTCAAGCAGCAGGGCAAGGGGCACATCACCCGCATGCAGGACGTGCTCAAGGCCTATGTGAAGGCGCAGCAGGGCCGATGAGCGCTTTGCCGCGATGCTGACGCAAAGGGTGGGCAGGTTGGGGCGCTGCAGTTCGGAGGCCCCTATGCGCTATATTTGTCTTGCACTTGCCCTGGTGATTTCAACACCGACCCTGGCGCAGGAGCCGCCGAGCTATCAGGATGACCGCTCCTCTGGGGCAGCGCTGGTGCAGTCGCTCTACAATGCGATCAACCGCAAGGAATATCTGCGCGCCTGGTCCTATTATGGCCAGAACGCCGTGGCGCGGGCCGATGATGCCAAGGCCGCAGAAGATTACGAGGCGTTCAAGAAGGGCTATGCCGAGACCGAATTCGTGACGCTCTTGACCGGCGACGAGGCGCAGGAGGGCGCGGCGGGCAGTACCTATTACACCTTGCCCGTCGCCATCGATGCGGTAGATGCGGCCGGCAAGCATAGCCAATTCGTCGGTTGCTATACGCTAAGGCTGGCCCAGCCGAGCATTCAGGATGCGCCGCCCTACCAGCCGCTTCATATCGAAAAGGGCGAGATGAAACCGGCCTCGGGCGCGCTCGACGCCATTCTGCCGGCGCGCTGCGAGGAGTAATTTGCTACCCGGCCTGGCGCCGGGCAGCAAAGGTTCAGACGCCGCCGCGGATTTCGGGCTTGACCTCGCGCTCATACCATTCGCCCAGCTGGGTCATCAGCGCCGGGAACAGGCTCTTGTGCTCGCTGGCGGCGACGTTATCAGCGATCTGTTCGGGCTTGGAGACGCCTGCGATCACGGTCGACACCTGGGGGTGGTCGAGAATCCAGCGCAGGGCGAACTGGCTCATCGGCAGGGCTTCGGGCGCCAGGCCTCTCAGTTCCTGCACCAGTTCGACGCCGCGCTCGAAGGGAATGCCGGAAAAGGTTTCGCCGACCGAGAAAGCGGCGCCGTCGCGATTGTAATTGCGGTGGTCGCTGGCCTCGAACCGCGTGGTCTTGTCGTATTTGCCACTCAGCAACCCGCTCGCCAGGGGCAGGCGGACGATGATGCCGACGTCGCGCTCGGCGGCCTTGGGCAGAAGCGTGGTGGCGGCGTCCTGACGGAACAGGTTGAAGATGATCTGCAGCGTCGCGCAGCCGGGCTGGTCGAGGCAGATCAGGCCCTCCTCTATGGTTTCGACGCTGGCGCCCCAATGGCGCACCACACCCTCGGCGCGGAGCTGGTCCATCCAGCCGAAAATGGCGCCCTCGCGCAGCACTTCGGTGGGGACGCAATGGAGCTGGGCGAGATCGAGGGTCTGGACGCCCAGGCGCCGAGCCGAGCCGAGGAGGCTCTCGCGTATGCCTTCGAAACTATAGGCATTGGGAAAGAGGCTGGAATCGCGGCCGACCTTGGTGGCGATGCGTATGCCCGGCTTGGCATGGGCGCCGATGCGACTTTCCGAGAGGCCGCCGCCATAAACGTCAGCGGTGTCCCAGAAATTGATGCCGGCGGCCTCGGCCGCGTCGAGGATGGCGGTGGCGGTGTCGTCGCCCACCGGGCCGAAATCGCCACCGAGCTGCCAGCAGCCGAGGCCGATTTCGCTGACGTCATAACCGGTCTTGCCCAGTCGCCGCGTTTTCATTGCTTAGTCTCCATTGGGATGGCCGGTGCGCGCTCAGCCAGGGTAACGATCTGGTCCTCCGGCCCGATGACGCTGCGCCGGTGGGTAATGGCCAGGATCGTGACCGCATGGCGCAGGCTGCGCAGTTCCATCATGATCTCGGCTTCGGTGGTTTCGTCCAGTGCCGAACTGGCTTCGTCCAGAAACAGCACCTTGGGGCGGCCGTAAAGGGCCCGGGCGATGGAAACACGCTGTCTTTCCCCACCCGAGAGTTTCAGGCCGCGTTCGCCCACCGTTGTGGCGAAGCCATCGGGGAGGGTTTCAATGAAGGACAGCACCGAGGCCTGGGCCGCCGCTTCGCGCATGCGGGCTTCGTCATAGGGGCGGCCGAGGACGATATTGGCAGAAAGGCTATCGTTGAGCAGCATGACGTCCTGCGGCACGACGCCCACCGCATCATACCAGCTGGTGCGGCTGATGGTTGAGAGATCGGTGCCGTCGACACGGATCGTGCCTTGGGTCGGCTCCAGCGTCTTGAGCGCCAGCTTGAACAGGGTGGATTTGCCCGAGCCGGTGGGCCCGGTGATGAAGGTGATGCGATCGGGCGCAGCGGTGAAGCTGACGCCTGCGAGAGTCTGGCGCTCGCCATAGCGGAAACCGACATTCTCGAACCCCAATCGTCCCTCGCGCACGACAAGCGCGGCATCGCCATGGCGGGCGGTGTCGTCGGGCGAGGACCACATGCGCGCAAAGGGCATGAAGCGGGCGGCGGCGCGCATCAATTCATCGATCGAGGTGCCGATCATCTCGAAAGGCTGGTTGAGCTGAATGAGGATCATGTTGATGAGGACGATGTCGCCGACGCTGATTTCGCCGGCGGCAAAGCGCGGCAGCAATAGCGCATAGGTAATTGCGAGCTGTGCCGCGAGGGCGCCGCCGAAAATGCCGGCGAGGAAGATGCGGCGGCTCGACCAGCCGATCCAGGAGGCGCGGGAAAGATTGGCCTTTTCGGCAAAGCGTTCGCTGATCCAGCGGTCGCCGTTGAAATAGCGCAGTGTCTCCATGGCGTTGACCGCATTGCCGACGAAACTGGAATTGTCCTGTTGGGCTTCGATGGCCTTGTCGAGCAGGGGGCGGGTCCAGCGATTGGCGAGGGCGGTAAGGCCGATGAAGAAAACGCCGTAGATGATGACGATGAGCATGAGCTCGGGGGTGATCACCGCGCCGAGCAGGGCAATGGCGAGGATGATCTGGGTGATGCCGGGTATGAAGACGATGATGGCCAACTGCACCAGGGCATAGACGGCGTTTTCGCCCTGGTTGCGGGCGGTCTGGATTTCGACCGGGTTGTGATCGATGAAAAAGCCGCCGGGCTTGCGCAAGAGAGTGGCAAAGAAGCTGGTGGCCGCGATGTAGTTGAGGTTTTCGGCGGCGATGATGGCGAGGTAATTGACCGAATAACCGGCAATGGTGGCGATGCCCCGCAAGAGCGCAAAGCCGATAAAGCCTATGAGAATGCCGGCCGGGAGATTGCCTGCTGCCAGCATGTCGACGAGGCGGGAGAAGACATAGGGCGTGACCACCGCCAGTATGGCGCTGACCAGGACCACCAGCGCAATGCCAACCAGCATCCAGCGCTCCTGGCGCAGGAAGATAGCGTAGATCGACTTGAGCGGCGGCCAGATGGTTGACCAGTCCTTGGGCGTCATGGGGGAATCGCTCGTCAGGGAAAGGGCCTTGCACCATGCCGATCCCGCGCGTGAGGGTCAAATCCGGCGCCGCAATGGTATTGCTGCCAGGGGGTGGCAGGGTGAGTGGGGCAAGGTGCGAGGTAGGCGGCGCAACCGGATGCGGGTGCGCGCCGTTTCCGATTGCTGAGCGCGGGGTGTCATGGCCATCATCGAACGCAATCTCTATGTGCCTTCCATCGACGCCTGGGTCGACCCGGCGGAGCCGCGGCAGCGTGCCATCATCACCCATGGCCATGCCGACCATGCACGATCGGGGCATGGCGCGGTGCTGGCGACGCCCGAGACCATCGCCATCATGAAGGTGCGCTATGGCGAGGATTGCGCCGGGCGGTTCGAGGCGCTGCGGTTTGGCGAGAACCTCGATATTGACGGCACAAAGGTGAGCCTTCATCCCGCCGGACATATTCTGGGTTCGGCGCAGGTGCGGCTCGAACGCTGTGGCGAGCGGGTGGTGATAACAGGCGACTATAAGCGGCTGCCGGACCGCACGGCCGAGCGCTATGAGCCGGTGGCCTGCGATCTCCTGGTGACCGAGGCGACGTTCGGGCTGCCGGTGTTCCAGCACCCGCGGGCAAGCGAGGAGATCGGTCGGCTGTTGAAATCGGTGGCGACGCAGCCGGAGCGCTGTCACCTCGTGGGGTGCTATGCACTGGGCAAGGCGCAGCGGGTGATCGCCTTGCTGCGCGATGCCGGCTGGGACCAGCCGATCTATCTGCACGGCGCGATGATCCGGCTCTGCGCGCTCTACGAAGAACTAGGCGTGTCGCTGGGCGAATTGATCCCGGCTACCGGCATGCCCAAGGCGGCGATGGCGGGGCAGATCGTGATCGCACCGCCCTCGGCCATTCGCGACCGCTGGAGCCGACGCTTTCCCGATCCCGTGGTGTGCCAGGCTTCGGGCTGGATGAGCGTCAAGCAGCGGGCAAGACAGGCGCTGGTGGAATTGCCGCTGGTAATTTCGGACCATTGCGACTGGGGCGAGCTCAATGCCTCCATCCTCGAAAGCGGCGCCTCCACCGTTTGGGTCACGCATGGGCGTGAGGATGCGCTGGTCTATTGGTGCCGCACCCAGGGCCTCGACGCCGAGCCGCTGGCCCTGCCGGGGCTGGACGACGATGGCGGGGAGGGTGGCGAATGAAACGCTTTGCCGACCTGCTCGAACTTCTCGCTCTGACGCCATCGCGGACGCGCAAGATCGCGGCGCTGGCGCAGTATTTTGCCGAGGTACCCGATCCCGATCGCGGGCTGGCGCTGGCGGTGCTGACCGGAGAAATGGACATCAGCAATGTCAAACCGGCGCTGCTCAAGGAAACGGTGCTGGCCGAGGTGGACGAGACGCTGTTTGCACTGAGCTACGACTATGTCGGCGATCTCGGCGAGACCATTGCGCTGATCTGGCCGCATCATGGTGCGGGCGAGCTGCCGCGGTTGCGCGATCTGGTGCAGTTGCTCAATACCACCAGCAAGGCGCAATTGCCCAAGGTGATCGGTGGGCTTTTGACGCAGGCGGCGATCCATGAGCGCTGGGCGCTGGTCAAGCTTGCCACCGGAGCCCTGCGCATCGGCGTATCGGCGCGACTGGCCAAGACGGCGCTGGCGCAGATGAGCGGGGTCGAGTTGCAGGCGATCGAGGAAGTCTGGCATGGGCTGAAGCCGCCCTATGAGGAACTGTTCGCCTGGCTGGAGGGCAGAGCGGAACGGCCAGAAATTGATCATACGGCGCGGTTTCATCCGCTGATGCTGTCCAACCCGATCGAGGACAAGGATTTCGAAAAGCTCGATCCCGCCGATTTCTCCGCCGAATGGAAATGGGACGGCATTCGGGTGCAATTGGTGCTGGGCAAGAACGGTGCTTCGCTGTTTTCGCGCACCGGCGACGATATTGCGGCGAGTTTTCCAGACGTCGTCGAGGCGGCGATGGGCCGGGCGGTGCTGGACGGGGAACTGCTGGTGGGGCACGACTTCGACGCCAGGAGTTTCAACGACCTGCAACAGCGGCTCAATCGCAAGGTGGCGTCGGGCAAGCAGATGAGCGAATTGCCGGCTTTCGTGCGGGTCTATGACATGCTGTTCGATGGCGATGAGGATATCCGGGCACTCGGCTGGCAGGACCGGCGAGCGCGGCTTGAAAACTGGTTTGCGGCCAATCCGCAGACCCGCATGGACCTGTCCGAAATATTGCCATTTGCCGACTGGGACGATCTCGGCCGTTTGCGCCGGCAGGGGGCGGACGAGCACGGGCATGAAGGGGTGATGATCAAGCTCCGGACCGCTCCTTATGTGCCAGGGCGGCCGAAGGGGTTCTGGTACAAATGGAAGCGCGATCCCAATGTAGTTGACGCGGTGCTGATGTATGCCCAGCGTGGGCATGGCAAGCGCAGTTCCTATTATTCGGACTACACATTCGGCGTATGGAAGGGCAATGAGATCGTGCCCATCGGCAAGGCTTATTTCGGCTTTACCGACGAGGAGCTGAAACAGCTCGATCGCTGGATCCGCGCCAATACCACAGCGGCCTTCGGGCCGGTGCGCGAGGTGAAGAAGGAACTGGTCTTTGAGGTGGCGTTCGACAGCGCGCAAAAGAGCGGGCGGCATAAGTCGGGCGTGGCCCTGCGGTTTCCGCGCATCAACCGCATCCGCTGGGACAAGCCGGCGCAGGAGGCGGCGCGGCTCGAGGACATGGATGCATTTGTGGGGTAGCCCCCACCCAGCCTCCCCCTGAAGAAGGGGGAGGGGCGGTTCGGCGAATTGGGAGAGACAGATGTCATCACGCAGCAATCATGCGCGTCTCGCGGCGCTGGAGAAGGAGATGGAGCACGCGGCGGCGGATTTCAATTTCGAGCGGGCGGCGGCGCTGCGCGACGAGATTGCCCGGCTCAAGGGCGGGGATGGCGCGACGCAGGTGATCCTCGACGAGGGCAAGCCAGTCGAGGTTTCGGTGGGCCAACCACCGCCGGGTCAGATGGGATTGGGATCGGACAGTCCGGTGCGGCAACCGCCCAAGGGCTGGGTGAAGCCGAAAAAGCCGGACCTGATGACGAAAGGGAAGCCGCGGGGACGTTAGGTCCTGGCCATCAATAGTGATGGCGTCATTGGGCTATTTCCAGCCGGTCTTCCACCAGGCGATAGACAAGGCGGTGCTCGTCCGTAATGCGTCGCGACCACCAGCCGGAGAATTCGTGCTTCAACGCTTCGGGTTGCCCGATGCCTTCAAAGGGCGAGCGCTGGCAGTCCTTGATCAACGAATTGAGTTTCTTGATCACCTGTTTGTCGGTCGCCTGCCAATACAGATAGTCCTCCCAGCCTTTCGACATAAAGGCGACTTTCATTCCTCAATCAGCTCGCGGACCGTTCCTTCGCCCCGATTGGCTTCGGCAATGGCTTCACGAAGCCTTGCGGCGTTGGCCGGGCTGCTCAGCAGATATGCTGTCTCATCCCAGGCGCTCGCCTGATCCAGAGGGATGACAATTACAGGCTTTTTCCCGCCGGTCCGCGTGACGATCAGGGGTTCGCGGGTTTCGATGACCGTATCGATGTCGGCCGCGATGTTTTTGCGAAAGTCGGAAATGGATTTGGCGCGCATGAGAGGTCTCCTTGCGCGCTTATGTACGTTATTTTGTACAAAAAATCAATCAGCTCGCTTTCTGCACCCGCTGATCGGCGAGGTTCTTGATTTCACGGAGTTCGGAAATGGTGGTTTCGAGGTCGTCGCGCTGGCGTTCGAGCAGGGCGATGCGTTCGTCGACCTTTTCGGCGAGCAGGTTGACCTGCTGGTTGCGGTCGGCATCGTAGAGGCTGAGATAGTCGGAGATGTCGCGCAGGGAAAAGCCCAGGCGCTTGCCGCGCAGGATGAGGATCAGCCGGGCGCGGTCGCGGCGGCGGAAGACGCGGGTGGCGCCCACCCGTTCGGGGGCGATCAGGCCCTTGGATTCATAAAAACGGATCGCGCGCGTCGAGATGCCGAACTCCTTGGCGAGATCGGCAATGGCGTAGAGATCCTTGTTGTCGGCGTCGATCCGGTTCACTTCTTTGCGGCTCTTGTCTGGGCATAGTCCTCGCGGAGTTCCTTCTTGGACAATTTGCCGATCAGCGTCTTGGGCAAGGCGTCCTTGAAAATGATCTCCTTGGGCATTTCGATCTTGTTGAGCTTGTCCTTGAGGAAGGTCTTGAGACTTTCCTCTGTGGCAGACTGGCCGGCGCGCAGCTTGATATAGGCGACGGGGGCTTCGCCGCGATATTCGTCCGGCACGCCGATGACATTGACCTCTTCGACGGCCTCATGGGTCATCAGCGCCTCCTCGATGGTGCGCGGATAGACGTTGAAGCCCGAGCAGATGATGAGATCCTTGATGCGATCGACCAGGAACACGTAGCCGTCCTCGTCGATATGGCCGACATCGCCGGTGCGCAGCCATCCATCCATGAAGGCGTCGGCACTGGCCTTGGGGTCCTCGAAATAGCCTGGCATGACCTGAGGGCCCTTGACCTGCAGTTCGCCGTCCTCGCCGGTTTCCACCACCTTGCCACTGTCGACATCGACGAAGCGCAGGTCGGTGGCGGGGAGCGGCATGCCGATGGACATGGGCTTGGAGGGTACACGCAGGGCGGCGCAGCATACGACGGGGGAGGCTTCGGTGAGGCCATAACCTTCGGCGAGCAGCGCCTTGGATTTCTTGGCGAAGGCATTGCGCACTTCGTCTGGCAGGGCCGCGCCACCGGAGATGGCGACTTCAAGGCTTGCCAATTGTTCGGCAGTGGCGGTGTCGGCGCGGGCAATGGCGTTGAGCAGGGTCGGCACGGCCGGCAGCACATTGGCGCGGGTGCGGGTGAGCAGGTTGAGCAGTGCCTTGAGCTCGAAGCGCGGCAGCATCACCACCTGCGTGCCGTTGCAGAGCGGCACGTTCATGCAGACGGTCATGGCGAAGATATGGAAAAAGGGCAGCACGGCCACGACCTTGGAAGGCGGGTAGAACAGCCCGTCACCCCATTGGTCGATCTGGCTCATATTGGCGGCGATATTGGCATGGGTGAGCAGGGCGCCCTTGGGGATGCCGGTGGTGCCACCGGTATATTGCTGCACCGCAACGTCATCGGGGGCGATGACCACCGCGTCGGGCGTGGCTTTGGCCGCGATCATGTCGCCGAAGCTGGTGATGCGATCGGCAAAGCGGGATTTTTTCGGCTGCGCCAGATCCTTGCGCTTGGCCACCGAGAACAGGATTTTCTTGACCAGCGGCAGGGCATTGGGGAAGTGGCAGACCACCAGCGACTTGACGTGACCGGCTGCGAGCAGGGCTTCGCCCTTCTCGAAAATCTGCTGCAGGTCCAGCGTGATCATCACATCGGCGCCGGCATTGGCCGTGATGTGGCTGAGCTCGGGCACGGTATAGAGCGGGTTGCAATTGACCACCGTTCCGCCGGCCCGCAGCACGCCGAAATAGGCAATGGGATAGAAGGGCGTGTTGGGCAGCATGATGGCGACGCGCGTGCCCTTGGTGACGCCGAACTGGCGCTGCAGGGCGCCGGCAAAGGCGATGATCTGCTTGGCGAGATCGCCGAATGTGGTGGTGCCGCCGAGGAAATCCAACGCAACAGCGGATGGATTCTTGGCGCAGGCGGCAAGCACCTGTTCATGTACCGGTGTGGTGTCGATCTCGGCGTCCCAGCGCATGCCCTCGGGATAGCTCGATATCCAGGGGCGCGGCGTAGCGGGGGTCGTCGTCGTGGTATCCATGGCGTTCCTCCTCATATGCCGCTGTCGCCAGCGGATGGCTCCCTCGCGCAATGTCCGGACGTTGACCGGTTGCCGCTGCTGCGGCTGGCATTGCGTGGTTAGCAAAGTATTCCATGGCTTTACGTTAGCGTCAATTCGATGCCCGGACTTGGTCATCCTGCGGGTTCTGCACATTGATGCATGACCTAATGTGCGCTGGATTGACGTATACGTAAACTTGAGTAAACTGGCTCAACAAATGCTGGTCTCGGCGCTAAGCTGTGGAGACGGCACTGGGGCTTGCCGCTTCGAGGGCAGGTCCTGAATCGGTAGAATGGACGGGGTGGCGGAACGATTGCCGGCGCCCGATCTTGAAGTTGGCGCGTTTGCAAACGGCGGCCCAGACCTTTCGCCGGCAGACGCTCTGGGAGGACAGAGCAGTGACCTTGTTGCTAATTGCAGTCAGTCTTGTGGTTTTCGCCGTGCTGGCGATGCGCGAAAGCCCGATGTGGCAGTGGGGCCTGGCGATGGTGGTCATTGCGCTGCTGTCAGGGATCGGCTTTACCGAGGCGGGCAGTGCAGTCTATGGGCTGGGCTTTGGCAGCTGGTTGCTGATCGTCCTGGGCGCGGTGCTGCTGGCGCTGAGCCTCAAACCGGTGCGGATGGCGCTGCTGCTGCCGCCGATTTATGCGGCGGTCAAATCCATCCTGCCCAAAGTGAGTCGCACCGAACAGGAAGCGCTCGACGCCGGCACGGTGGGTTGGGATGCCGAACTGTTCTCCGGCCGCCCGGACTGGGACAAGCTGACCAAAATCCGGCCGCTGACCCTGACTGCGGAAGAGCAGGCCTTTCTCGACAATGAGACCGAGACTGCCTGCCGGATGATCGACGACTGGGACATAAGGCACAATCGCGCCGATCTCAGCCCCGAGCTCTGGCAGTTCTTCAAGGACAAGGGTTTCCTGGGCATGCTCATTGCCAAGGAGCATGGGGGGCTCGGGTTTTCGGCTCAGGCGCAGTCGATGATCGTCTCCAAGATCGCCAGCCGCTCGGTGGCGGCGGGGATCACGGTCATGGTGCCCAATTCGCTCGGGCCGGGTGAGCTGCTCGAGAAATACGGCACGCCGACGCAGAAGGAGAAATATCTGCATCGCCTCGCCACCGGCCAGGACGTGCCGTGCTTTGCGCTGACCGGCGTGCATTCGGGCTCGGATGCGGGTGGCATGCGCGATATCGGTGTCGTCACCAAGGGCATGTATAATGGCGAGGAAGTGCTGGGCGTGCGGCTCAGCTTCGACAAGCGCTATATTACCCTGGCCCCGATCGCGACGCTGGTTGGCCTCGCCTTCATCCTCAAGGACCCCGATAACCTGTTGCGGCGCGGCGAGGATATCGGCATCACCCTGGCGCTGATCCCCCATGACCATCCCGGCCTCGATATCGGACGCCGGCATTTTCCGGCGCGCCAGGCGTTCATGAATGGGCCGGTGCGCGGCAAGGATATGTTCGTGCCCATGGATTTCCTGATCGGCGGCACCGACTATGCCGGGCAGGGCTGGCGCATGTTGATGGAATGTTTGTCCACGGGGCGCGCCATTTCGCTGCCCGCCATCGGCTCGACCTCGATCAAGGCGACGCTGCGCGCCACGTCTGCCTATGCGCGGGTGCGGCGACAGTTCGGCATTCCCGTCGGGATCATGGAGGGCGTGGCCGAACCGCTGGGCGAGATGATCAAGCGCGCCTATATGTACGAGGCGGCGCGGCGGCTGACTGCCTCTATGGTCGATGAGGGCCAGCGTCCGGCGGTGATTGCGGGCCTGCTGAAATACACCACCACCGAGGCCATGCGCGACAGCATGGACGATGCCTTCGACATCCATGGTGGTCGAGCCATCCAGGATGGGCCGGGCAATTATCTGTTCGGGGCCTATCAGGCCCTGCCGGTGGCGATCACGGTCGAGGGTGCAAACATTCTCACCCGCACGCTGATGACCTTTGCGCAAGGGGTGCTGCGCGCCCATCCCTATCTGCTCAAGGAAGTGCAAGCGGCCCAGTCGCCGGACAAGCGCGCCGGCATGGAGGCGTTCGACGCCGCCTTTGGCGGCCACACTAAGTTCATGCTGCGCAATATCGCCGCCAGCTTCCTGCATGGGGTGAGCAATGGCGCCTTCGCCTCTTCGCCCAATGAAGGGCCAATGGCCAAATGGTATCGTCGCCTGCATCGCTATGCGCAGGATTTCGCGCTGGTGGCCGACTGGACCACGGTGGTGCTGGGCGGGGCGCTGAAGCGCAAGCAGAAGCTCTCGGGGCGCATGGCGGATCTCCTGGGCGAGCTTTACCTGATGTCGGCAACGCTCAAGCGTTTCGACGAAGAAGGTCGCATCGCCGAGGACAAGGAACTGGTCGACGCGATCATGGAAGATCGTATCGCCAATATCGAACGCATCTTCGGCGAGGTGTTTGCCAATTTCCCCAATCCGGTCTTCGCCAATGCCATGCGTTTCCTCTGCTTCCCGCTGGGGCGGCATGCCAAGCGCTCGAGCGACCGGGTCAATTATCGCTTCGTGCGTTCGGTGCTGCGCCCCGGCGCGTTCCGCGACCGGCTGACGACGGGCGTCTATGTTTCCATGGACCCCAATGACGTTACGGGCGTTCTGGAAGATGCGTTCGTCAAGGTGACCGAGGCCGAGGAAATCGAGGCAAGGTTCATCAAGGCGTCGCGCAAGGGTGTGTTCGAGCGGCGGCTCGACCGTGATGCCATTGCCGATGCGGTGGCTGCGGGCGTGCTCAACGACAATGAGGCCGGCATCATGCGGGCGGCCGACGAAGCGACCAACCGGGCGGTGCATGTCGATGATTTCGAGATGGATGTCTTGAAGGAAACCAAGCCGCAGGCGGCGGAGTTGGCTTCATCCGTTGGATGAAATGGAATGATGCGGGCTGAGCCTGCGCCTCCCTCCCCCTTGAGGGGAGGGAATGAGGGTGGGGGTGGTTGGT
>NZ_UZWD01000030.1 GCF_900631955.1 Devosia equisanguinis
GGGTGGAGCCGGAGAATGGCCCACCGTGAACGGAACAAAGGCCTTAGCCGCGCGGTTTGCGGGGGCCGGTGGGACGGCCGGAGCTGGGGCGGGGACCGCCGGAGGCTGGACGTCCACCGGTGGGGCGACCACCCGTGGGTCGGGCGCCGCCGGGCTTGCCGGCGAAAGGCTTGCCACCGGGGCGGCCATTCTGGGGACGGTCACCAAAGCTCTTGCCGGCTGGACGACCGCCCTGGGGCCGATCACCGAATGACTTGCCGCCGGGGCGACCGCCTTGCGGACGATCGCCATAGGGCTTGTCGGGGCGCGGGCCGCGCGTCGGCTTGTCGCCGAACGAGCGCTGCGGGCGGTCGCCATAGTCGCGCTTCGGACGATCCTCGAAGCGGCCCTCGGGCCGGGGGCCACGGGCGGGACGCTCGCTGAAACCGCCGCGTGCGGGCTTGTCCCCATAGGGGCGTTGCGGCCGGTCGCCATAATCGCGCTTCGGACGATCCTGGAACCCACCTTCCGGGCGCGGGCCGCGAGCAGGACGATCCCCACCGAAACCACCACGGGCGGGTTTATCGCCATACGGGCGCTGCGGGCGATCACCGAAATCACGCTTGGGCTTGTCACCAAAACCGCCACGCGCCGGCTTGTCACCGAAGGCACGCTGGGGACGATCGGAGAAATCGCGCTTCGGACGGTCGTTGAAACCACCGCGCGCGGGACGATCGCCAAAGTCACGCTTGGGCTTGTCGGCGAAGCTGCCGCGTTCCGGGCGGTCGCCGTCACGATGGGGCGGACGGTCGCCGAAATCGCGCTTGGGCTTGTCGCCAAAGGGCTTGCCACCCTCGGGGCGGTCACCACGCGCTGCGGGCTTGCCGAAGGAGCGGGCGGGCTGGTCGTCGCGGTCGACGCGCTTGCGCTCGGGCGCCCTGGGCACATAGGCCTCGGGGGCGCGGCCATCCTCGTCCTCGAAATGGACGCGGCGCGGGCGGCCCATGGGGCGTTCTTCCTCGCCGCTGTCAAAGCCGGGACGGCGGGTGGCGCCACGGGCCGGATTGGGCCGGGCATGATCGCGGTCGCGCGGGGAGCGGACGCGGAAGGTTTCATCGCGCTGCGGCTCGAAATCGGGCATTTCGCTTTCGAAATCCACACCGGCGGATTCAGCCAGCTTCTTGCCGAGCTGATCCCGCAGCATGCGGGCCTTGACCATTTCCACGCCGCCCTCGGCCAGGTCGCCGAGCTGGAAGGGACCATAGGAGACGCGGATCAGGCGGTTCACCTCAAGGCCGAGGGAACCCAGGACATTCTTGACCTCGCGGTTCTTGCCTTCGCGCAGGCCGAGCACGATCCATACATTGGAGCCCTGCTCGCGCTCCAGCGTGGCCGTGATCGGGCCATAGGAAATGCCATCGACGGTAATGCCGTTCTTGAGCGCGTCGAGCTGGACCTGGGTGACCGAGCCATAGGCGCGCACGCGATAGCGGCGCAGCCAGCCGGTGGCGGGCAGTTCGAGCACGCGCTTGAGGCCGCCATCATTGGTGAGCAGCAACAGGCCTTCGGTGTTGATATCGAGCCGGCCGACGGTGAGGACGCGCGGCAGGCCCATGCGCTCCAGCGCCTCGAAAATGGTGGGGCGGCCTTCGGGGTCCTTCTCGGTGACCACGAGCCCGGCGGGCTTGTGGTAGAGCCAGACGCGCGTGCCTTGGCGCGCCGCCAGCGGCAGGCCATCGACCTCGATCTTGTCCCGCGAGGTGACGTTGAAGGCAGGGGTCAGCACCTTCTTGCCGTTGACGGCAACGCGGCCATCGGCAATCCAGCCTTCGGCATCGCGGCGGGAGCAGAGACCGGCGCGGGCAATGACCTTGGCAAGACGGTCGGCCATTTCGGGCTGGGTGGGTTTGTCGCTCATGGCGGACACTTTCATAACATGCGGGACCCGGAAGGGGCGGCGCGGATAAAGCGAAAGCGGCCGGATAGGCTCCGGCCGCAAAACAGATTCGACGGTGAGACCAGGCTAGGGGTTGAGCTTGGTCTCGGAGGCGCTCAGCTTGCCACCGGGGGTTGCGGTGCTGGCACCGACCATGGGACCACGTGTCCCGATGGCCTTGCGTACTTCTTCAGGGCAGCGGGCATCGCGGACCGAGACCAGATCGCCCTGGGGCGTACGACAGACCAGCTCGGCATCGCCGACGCGGGTGAAATATTCGTCAGGCGGCAGGTAAAGCGGACGGTTGCCCGAGACATTGACCTGCATATTGGCCGCCTTCATGCGGGCGGTAAGCGCCCTGGCTTCGGTCTCGGTCAGCGGGCGGCCCGAAAGCGAGCGCAGATCGACGACGCGGGCATTGCGCAGGCGCTGCAGGTCGGCCTCAGAGAGATTGGAGGTATCGATCTGCACCGTATTGCTGTTGGCCGGCAGTTGGGCGGCGGCAACATTGGTGGTCGGCGCGGGCAGATTGCCGGTATCGCGCGGCAAAGCAAGCGGGGCGCGCGCCTGGGTCAGGTCGGCCTTGGGGGCCTGGCCGGGGATGAGGCCGACGCCGCGGGCGGTATCGTTGAGCACTTCGCGCTCGAAGGTGCCGAAATCGGTCAGGGCATTGGTGCCTTCCACCGTGGTGCAGGCCGCCAGAGCCAAGGTCGCGATCAAACCCAGCGCCGCGAGGCCCGCCCGGGAGGCGGTCGAAAGAGCAGCCATGTGCCCGGTCAATCCATTACGCATGCAACGTCCCTTACCATATCGGCGGCGCTTATAACCTATTCCTGCCCCTAAGGCCAGATTCTGGCAGCACCTTGTCCGTGTCGTATCACGCCGGCTTGTTCGGGCGCTTGCGCCCCAGTCCGACAAGATCACCCAGAAGCAGAATGACCCCCAGCGTGATCGCCACATCCGCCAGATTGAAGATATAGAACGACCAGCTTCCCCAATAAAAGTGAAAGAAGTCGGCAACGGCGCCATAAAGCAGGCGATCCAGCGCATTGGAAAGCGCGCCGCCAATGCAGAGCGCCAGGCCCATGCGCACCAGCCGCGCATCGCTGCGCCACCACCAGACCGACAGCGCCGCTATGGCCACCAGCATGATGACCCCAAGCGCCCAGACCGGCAGACCATCGAGCAGGCCATAGGAAATGCCGGTGTTCCACACCAGAACATAGTCGAAGAAGGGCGTCACCGGCAGCACCTCGCCGCCACGCCAGCCGGTGAGGACAAGCGGATGATAGGCCGAAAACACCTCCACGCACGCCGCCTGGCCGATGGCATAACACTCAGCGGCAATGTGAAAGCCCTTCTGCGCCCGGTCGATGCCGAAGGCCAGAATGGCCAGCATGAGGGAGGCGAGAATGGTGGGGGTGCGGGGGGGATGGGTGTTCATGGCCTACTCCATCTTTCCTTCTCCCCTTGTGGGAGAAGGTGGCGCGAAGCGCCGGATGAGGGGTTTGGGATGGTTCAGCGCCATTCGAGCTGCGCTCGAATACCCCTCACCCGCCCTTCGGGCACCCTCTCCTACAGGGGGAGAGGGGAAGGAGCCGATAGTCTGGACTACAACCCCGCAGCCACCCGCTCACGCAATGCCTGGGCGTCGCGGGGGGAGACGTCCGGATAGTCGGGGTCGGACCCGACCTCGGGCAGCACCTTCCACGAGCGGGCGCAGCGCTGGCCCTGGGCCAAAGCCGGCACCACGGAGACGCCGGGCACGTCTTCGAGGCGGAAGGCCTCGGCCGGGCCTTCGTTCTGCTTGATCGCGACCGCCGAGGTGATGGCGATCTCGGCCAGATCCTGGCCTTCCAGCGCCACGATGTAACGGGCGTCGGCGACAAAAACCTGGGGTGCGGCCTCAAGCGAAGAGCCGATACGCTTTTCGCGGCGCTCGATCTCCAGCGCACCGGTGACCACACGACGGACGGCGCGGATCAGCTGCCACTTGGCGGCCAGTTCATCATCGATCCAGTCGGCGGGAATGTCCGGGAACTGGCGCAGATGCACAGATTCACCCTCGCCCGGATGGCGTTCCAGCCAGCACTCTTCCATGGTGAATACCAGGATGGGCGCGAGCCAGGCGGTGAGCGCGTTGAACAGGTGATCGAGCACGGTCAGCGCCGAGCGGCGCTTGATCGAGGAGATCGGGTCGCAATAGAGCGTGTCCTTGCGGATGTCGAAATAGAATGCCGACAGCTCGATGTTCATGAAGTTCGACAGCATGGTGACGACCTTGCGGTAGTCATATTCGGCGAAGGCAGCGCGCACGCCGGCATCGAGCTGGGCCAGCCGATGCAGCATCAGCCGCTCGAGTTCGGGCATGTCGCGCGGGTCGACCACGTCTTCGGGCTTGAAATGGGCCAGGTTGCCGAGCAGCCAGCGCATGGTATTGCGCAACTTGCGATAGCTGTCGACCGTGGTCTGGATGATTTCCTTGCCCAGGCGCAGATCCTCGGAATAGTCGGAGGAGGCGACCCAGAGGCGCAGGATATCGGCGCCGAACTGCTTGATGATGTCCTGCGGGGCAACGGTATTGCCCAGCGACTTGCTCATTTTGCGGCCCTCGCCATCCATGGTGAAGCCATGGGTGAGGACGCTGTCATAGGGCGCATAGCCATTGGTGGCGCAGGATTCGAGCAGCGAGGAGTGGAACCAGCCGCGATGCTGGTCGCTGCCTTCGAGATACATCGAGGCCGGGAATTTCAGGTGGGGCCACTTCTGCTTGTTGCGCAGCACGAAGGAATGGGTCGAGCCGGAATCGAACCAGACGTCGAGTACGTCGCGGACCATTTCGTAGTCTGCGGCATTGAACTCCGCGCCAAGGTAGCGCTCGGCGGCACCGGGCTTATACCAGGCGTCGGCGCCCTCTTCCTCGAAGGACTGGGCGATGCGGTGATTGACCGCTTCGTCGCGCAGGATTTCGCCGGTCTGCTTGTGCACAAAGACCGTGATCGGCACGCCCCAGGCGCGCTGGCGGGAGAGGACCCAATCGGGACGATCGGCGATCATGGCGCGCAGGCGGTTTTGGCCGGCGGCGGGGTAGAAGCGGGTCTTGTCGATGGCGGCAAGGGCGCGGGTGCGCAGGGTGTCGGGAAAAGCCCCCTCACCCGTCTCGGCCTTCGGCCGATCCACCCTCTCCCCGAGAGGGAGAGGAATAGGGGCTTCGGCGCGCGCGGAACTATTCTTCTCCCCCTCGGGGAGAAGGTGGCCCGCAGGGCCGGATGAGGGGGTGGCTGCAATCGGCTTGTCCATATAGACGAACCATTGCGGCGTGTTGCGGTAGATCACCGGCTTCTTGGAGCGCCAAGAATGGGGGTATTGGTGCTTTACGCGGCCACGGGCGATGATGTTGCCGTGCTCGGCCAGCGCGGCGATGACGCGGTTATTGGCGTCGCCCTTCTTGCCATTGTCGTCGATAACGCGGGCGCCCTCGAAGCCGGGGGCGTCCTTGGTATAGAAGCCATCGTCGCCCACGACATAGGGGATGGCGGGGTCGATGCCGCGATCCTGCAAGGCGCGGGTGGAATCCATCCAGATGCCGAAGTCGTCGAGACCATGGCCCGGCGCGGTGTGCACGAAGCCGGTGCCGGCGTCGTCGGTGACGTGTTCGCCATCGAGGAGCGGGACATCGAAGGTGTAGCCGCCGCCGAAGCCGCGGAGGGGGTGGGCTGCGGTGATACCGGCAAGTTCAATAGCAGAAACGGCGGCGCGCTTTTTGAAGCCGGTTACCTTGGCCTTTGCAAAGGTCTCGGCGGCAAGCTTGTCTGCAAGGATGTACTTTTCGCCGACCTTAGCCCAGTTCTCGGCCGGCGCTTCGGTCACTTCATAAAGGCCGTATTCGACCTTGGAGGAGAAAGAGATGGCGCGGTTGGCCGGGATCGTCCACGGGGTGGTGGTCCAGATTACTACAGAGGCGCCCTCCAACTGTGGCTGATAGCCTTCGCCGTGATATCCAGCAGCAGCGCGATCCAGATCGTTCTTAACAACCGGGAACTTCACCCAAATCGTGTCGCTCTCATAGTCGGCATATTCGATTTCGGCTTCGGCGAGGGCGGTGCGTTCCACGACGGACCACATGACGGGCTTGGAACCGCGATAGAGCTGGCCGGTCATCGAGACCTTCATCAGCTCGCGGGCGATCTGGGCTTCGGCGTCGAAGCTCATGGTCAAATAGGGATTATCCCACTCGCCCAGGATGCCGAGACGCTTGAATTCCTCGCGCTGGATATCGACCCATTGCTCGGCGAAGGACCGGCATTCCTGGCGGAATTCGACCACCGGAACCTCGTTCTTGTCCTTGCCCTTGGCGCGGTACTGCTCTTCGATCTTCCATTCGATGGGCAGGCCATGACAATCCCAGCCCGGCACATAGGCCGAGTTGTAGCCGGCCATCTGCTTGGACCGGGAGATCATGTCCTTGAGCGTCTTGTTCAGGGCATGACCGATATGGATGTTGCCATTGGCATAGGGCGGGCCGTCATGCAGGGTGAAGAGCGGCCGATCCTTGGCCTGCTCGCGCTGCAGGGCGTAAATGTCCATGTCTTCCCAACGCTTGAGCCAGCCCGGCTCGCGGTCGGGGAGACCAGCGCGCATCGGGAAATTGGTTTCCGGCAGGAAAAGCGTGGCCGAATAGTCTTTTTCGGTCGCCTCGGGAGCGGTGTCGTTCATGGATCGGCAATCAGGTTTGGAAGAAGTGCGCGCCTTTTAGCAAGGCAAGGCGGCCGGGGCAAAGGATGATTTTGGGTAGAAAGCCTGGTAACTTCCCCTCCCCTCCTCCCCCTGAAGAAGGGGAGGCGCCTATCGAGCGCGGCCCGTATCTTGACGAAAGCACCGATGCCACTCCTCCCCCTTCTTTCGGGGGAGGCTGGGTGGCGCTCAGCCGAAGAAACCGAGTTTGTGGTCTAGGGCGCTCAGCGGGGCGGCGGTGGCGATCAGGGTGCGGGCTTTTTTGGAGTCGCGATCCATGGCGGCGATGAGTTCGTCGAGGCCGGAGAACACTTCCTGGCCGCGGATATGGGCGATGAGGGCGACCGAGATGGACTGGTCGTAAATGTCCTCATCGAAATCGAAGAGGTGGGTCTCGAAGGGCGGGCGGTGGTTGTTGAACATCGGCTTGCCATAGGCGGCAACGCCGTCGAGCAGGCGGTTGCCGAGGCGGGCGCGCACGGCATAGACGCCCTGGGCCAGCTGGAACCCGGTGGGCGTGGTGGTGTTGGCGGTGGGGTAGCCCAGTTCGCGGCCGCGCTGGTCGCCCTTGACCACGCAGCCTTCGAAAAACCAGTGATAGCCGAGCAGGCGATTGGCGGCGACCACGGCGCCTTCGGACAAGGCGGCGCGAATGCGCGAGGAGGAGATGACCTCGTCGCCCTCGTCCATGAGATCGAGCGTTTCCACCGCGAAACCCAGACGCTCGCCGGCGGCCTTGAGGAAAAGCGGGGTGCCGCGACGCTGGCGGCCGAAATGGAAATCGGCGCCGGTGATGACGCCGCGGGCGTCCAGGGCATCGACGATGACCTTTTCGACGAAATCCTCGGCCTCGATCTGCGAGAACGGCTGGTCAAAAGGCAGAATGACGATGCCATCAAGCCCCATCGCTTCGGCCAGACGGGCCTTGGTGTCGCCCTGGGTCAGGCGGAACATGAAGGGCGCGGGCGCGAAGACATCGCGCGGGTGCGGCTCGAAGGTGAGCATGAGCGCCGGGGCTCCGGCGGCGCGAGCCCGCTGCAACAGCGCGGCGATGATGGTCTGGTGACCGCGATGCAGGCCATCGAAATTGCCGATGGCGACATAGGCGCCACGCAGGCTTTCGGGCAGATCGGTGAGACTGGAGAGGCGAATGAAGGTCACGGGCGGACACCATGGGCTGGCTGGTGGACCCCCTCCCCGGCCCTCCCCGAGGCGGGGAGAGTGCGAAGGAGCCGATGCGTTGGGGTTTACTGCTGTTTCCGGCGGAAGGACAAGAGCCTACCAGCTGAGACGCGGCAGGAAGCCGGCCACATGGGCGCGGCTGGGCGCCAGCAGATCGGCAATGGTCTGCGGATCGGGCTTGCCGAACGCATCGAGCTCGGCGGCATGGATGGAGCCGGTGATGAAGAGGAGATCGACGCCGAACTGGGCGGCGCCGGTGGCATCGGTGCGCACGCTGTCGCCCACGGCCAGGACGCGGGATTTTTCCAGCGGCTTGCCGGCAGCGGCTTCGGCGAGACGGAAGCACTCCTCGTAGATCGGCTGATAGGGCTTGCCGGCCATGAGCACGATGCCGCCCATTGCTGCATAGAGATCGCCCAGGGCGCCGCCGCAATAAATGATCTTGTTGCCATGCTCGACCACGCGGTCGGGATTGGCACAGATCATGGGCAGCTTGCGCTTGAGCCAAAGCTCGGCGCGGCTGCGGTACATTTCGGGCGTATCGTCGTCGTGGTCGAGATCGGTGACGACAACCACTTCGGCCTCGTCGGCGCCAGTGCGCCTGACATCGAGCCCCTCATAGAGCAGGTCATCTTCGGTGGGCGGGCCGACATGGTGGATGGCGCGGCCGCGATATTTGGCGATCATGGAGCGGGTGGCATCGCCCGAGGAGACGATGGCGTCATAGGTGTCGCGCGGCACGCCCAGGCGATCGAGCATGTCGATAATGGGCTGGGACGGGCGCGGCGCATTGGTGATCAGCACCACCCGGCCGCCGTCCTGGCGAAAACGGCGCAGCGCATCGACCGCCTCGGGAAAGGCGGCGACGCCATTATGGATGACGCCCCAGACATCGCTGAGCACCGCATCGTAGCGGCCGCTGAGATCGGAGAGCCCTGAAATGATCGGCAGGGGGGAGGACATGGCCAGGCTCCGCAACACAAACACTGCCCGCCCTATGAGCCTCTTTTGCCGGGGGGATCAAGCAAAACCTTGTTCCGCCGCCGAGGCAGGGCGGAACGGTGGTTGAGCGAGGCCTATGGGGTATGGAGGCACTTTCGCCCCCCTCGCCCGTTGGGGCACCGGTATCGCATATAGGTTTGAGCGTGCTGCACACCCCCTCCCAGCCTCCCCCGTCAAGGGGGAGGAGCCGCATCGAGTGACTGGTGAGATATTGCCAAAAGCGCTGCCCGAACCTCTCTAGGGCTAGGGAAGCGAAAGGGCGCTGAGTCCGTATCGGTTTGAAGTGATCTAAAGCTCGGCGCGGCGGAGTTTGGGGGCGGTGGTGCGGGCGGATTCGAGGACGAGGTCGGGGCGGATGGGGCCGGCGGGGGCCAGATGGTCGCCCTTGACCAGAAGGATTTCGTTGTCCAGCAGCTCGATGATTTCGCGCTCGCCGGACACGCCAATGGCGATCAGGGCGATGTCGAAGCGGCCGAGATAGCTGGCGATATCGGAGAGGTGGAAGTCGGTATAGGCTTCGGGATTGGCGATGAAGCGGTTGGCGTTGACGCGCAGGGAGCGCACGCCCATGGCGGCGAGATCGGCGGCGTCGACCCGCAATGAGCGCACATCGGTGAGCGAGAAACCGGCGCCCTTGCGCGCCATGGTCTCGGCAACGGTGCGCTCGGGACCGGACATGGCGTTCCACTGGCTTTCCGACATCAGGAAGATCAGCCCCGGCGCGATGGCCCGGTTGGCGTCGAGCGTTGCCAGCACCTGCTCGGCGGTGGAGGAATCGCCGAGCGAGGCCAGCGAGAACGGAATATAGAGCGTCACCGGCTGGCCAGTGGCGCGGGAGCGGCGGGCGATGGCGATGGCTTCGAACAAGGCCGTGCCCTCGATATCGCGCACCACGTCCTCGCCGCCCCGCACCGGCATGAAATCGGCCTCCTCGGCCAGATCGCCATTTTCCAGCGTCAGCCGCGGCAGGAGATCGTAGCCGGCGGGCCGGCGCTGCGGCAGGCGGACGACGGGTTGGATATGAAAAGTCAGGCGGTGATCGGCGACGGCCTGGCGCAGGACGGGCAGCGGAATGACCGGCTGGCTGGGCATGGCGGTGAATTTGGGGGCCACCGGCTCGGGCACGGGCGCCGGCATATAGTCGCCCATGGCGCTGGCGTTGCGCTTGGCGGGACGATCGACGCGCTCCTCTACCTCGGCCACGGCCTCGGCGACCTGGCGGATAACCGTGCCGAGCACGGAAATATCGGCCTCGAGCATGTCGATGCGCTGGCCCAGCTTGAGATCGGTCAGGGCATTGATGCGCTGGCCGAGCACGGCGCCGGCCTGGGCGTCGGTGGCGAGCAGCCGGGAAAGTTCCTGGATGGCCTGTTCGAGGCGGCGCTCGGCGCGCTGGCGCAACTGGCGCTCGACGACGACGAAGCAGACGCAGCCGACGACGACCACCACCAGCACCGCATTGGCCGGGGTGAAGGCGAGCGCAAAATAGGCCAAGGCGCCCATGGCGGCGGCGGCAAGCGCGATGAACGAATAGACCAGAGCCTGCACGGGCGAACCTGCACCCCTTCTGATGCGCCGGGATTCGGCCTTGTTTTCATAACACCGCACCCACAGCGGCAAAAGCGCCACGCGGCCCTCTCCCGGGCTATTTCGGGCCAAAACAGGCGGAAAAGCGCCGATTTTTGGGTCCGGCTCGCTAAATCTGCGCCAAGGCGGGGCAAATGCAGGCAACAGACAGGCGCGGAACTGGAACGGAATATTTACCCTAATTGGGGAACTATCGGGGGGATCGACAGGCCGCCAGGACCATTTGGCGGCCACGTGAGACCGGGGCAAGTAGACCGATATGACCATGACGACGGGCAGCGAAGTCGCACTCAGCGGACAGGTTCTGCTCATTGATCGCGACGGCAGTTCCGCGCGAGTGATCGGCGCCTCGCTGCGCGAATCGATGCTGGTGACACCCGAGGTGACGGTGGTGGAAGCCGGACGCGCCGCAGCGGAACTGCTGCGCCAGACGCGGTTCGACGTGGTCATTGCCGATCTCAGCAGCCTGCTCGACCTGGCGACGAGCGTCGAGGATGCGGTGACGCGACTGGTCAAGCTGGCTGAGGGCGCGCTGTTGCTGGCAGTGGCCGATGGCAGCTCGGTCAGCGCCGCACTGGGCGCCATGCGCGCCGGTGCGCATGATTATGTGGCCAAGCCGATCGATGGCACCGCGCTGGCAGCGCGAATCGGTGAACTGGCGCAGCGCCATGGCCGCCCGCGCTCGCTGGGGGCGGAATGCGGCACCGGCCCGGTGGTAGCGGACTATGCCGGTTTCGTCGGCGCTTCGAGCGCCATGCAGTTTCTTTATGAGCAGATCGGTCGCGTCGCGACCTCGTCGGCGCCGGTCTTCATCACCGGGGAAAGCGGCACCGGCAAGGATGTGTGCGCCGAGGCGCTGCATGCCAAGGGACCGCGCGCCGACCGGCGGTTTGTGGCCATCAATTGCGCCGCCATTCCCCGTGATCTGATGGAAAGCGAGCTGTTCGGGGTGACGCGCGGCGCTTTTACCGGCGCGCATGAAGATCGCAAGGGCGCCACCGAACTGGCGGATGGCGGCACGCTGTTCCTCGACGAAATTGGGGAAATGGACCTCTCCCTGCAATCGAAACTCCTGCGGTTCCTGCAGACGGGCGCGATCAGCCGGGTGGGCGAAACGGCGGCGCGCAAGGTGGATGTGCGGGTGATCTGCGCCACCAATCGCAATCCCATGCAGATGATCGCCGAGCGGCAATTCCGCGAGGACCTGTTCTATCGCCTGCATGTCCTGCCCATTCACCTGCCGCCGCTGCGCCAGCGGCCGACCGATATCATGGTGCTGGCCCGCCATTTCCTCGGTCGCTATGCGCGCGAGGAGCACAAGAGTTTCGTCGGCTTCGCGCCCGACGCCGCCCAACAGCTGACGGCGGCCGACTGGCCCGGCAATGTCCGGCAATTGCAGAACCTGATCCGCCGCATGGTGGTGATGTTCGACGGCGGGGAAATCAGCGCCGGCATGCTCAGCGCTGCCGATATCGAATCGCAGGTCAGTTTCCCCGCGCCGGTGGAAGCGCCGCGCTCGGAAGGCAAGCGGCCGGTACTGCCGATGTGGCAGCAGGAACAGCGGATCATCGAAGACGCTATCGCCGCCTATGGCGGCAATATCTCGATGGCCGCCGCCGCGCTGGAGATCAGCCCGTCGACGATCTATCGCAAGCGGCAAGGCTGGGCGGAAATGGCCGCGGCGAGCTGAGGGGGAACCCATTTCTGCGCTAATAAGAGCTTTGACCGTCCGAAAGAAGCGGGCAGCCTCATTTCGCCTATCAAGAATTACCAACTCTTTGGTGACCGGTTGGTTTCCGGCGTGTGTGGCCAGTGTCTCTAAATCGACAACAGCTGTATCCACTGTGGCTGAGAAGTCGGACGCCTAGTCCGGTCATCGGCAACGCTGATTGGGTCAGTCCTCCAGCGCCGCTTTCTGCGCAGAGAGCATGTCAATAAGCTTTTGAATTTCTTTTGCGCCGATATCGGTTTCACCGCGATAGGAAATCAAAATCTGCTTGTCTGGCCCTACCTTCGC
Source organism: Devosia equisanguinis (assembly GCF_900631955.1). Taxonomy (GTDB): domain Bacteria; phylum Pseudomonadota; class Alphaproteobacteria; order Rhizobiales; family Devosiaceae; genus Devosia; species Devosia equisanguinis. The sequence goes on from NZ_UZWD01000030.1 coordinate 12,438, forward strand.
ACGAAACCATTCCTCGAACCCTTGCGTCGCCTTCTGTTCTTCGAACTCGAATGTGGGCGGCTTGTGCTCTTGGCTGGGGGCGGGAGTGTCGACAATCACTTCGCTCATTGGGATTCCTGTCTTGCTTCCTTCCACAGCTACCCAATTGCCATCATCTGACACCATTCGGACCCTCAGAGGCTTTGGAAATTGAAGCGCACCCTGACTTTCCCATTGAACAAGATCGCCTACACGCGCCCCGCCGAAAGTGGCTACGCCACCGCCAGGCACCTCTAAATCTGTCTTGCCAGATGACTGATTTCCATGACTTTCGCTTGCGCCTTCTTGCTCGATGTATCGCATGGTTTCGAGAAACGCCTTAGCCGCTGGTCCCACAGCCGAATTGTTGAACCCCTCCCTCTCAAGATATGTTCTCACCCCATTTTCAGGGGGAACTGGAATGTCAGGAAACCTCGCTCGAATATCTTGAAACAAGCGCGGCAGCATCGCAGCCTCAAGAAGCGCTGCGCCTCTCTCATTATCGTCGTTGGGATGCAAAATTGTCCTGGCGAGAGTCGTAACGCGCATAGCGCCTTTACCCGCGCGCTCAACGAGCCCGAATGAAGCTAGCGCTGCAAGTGCCTTTGCGGCTGGGCCGCTCATAGTTGAATACCCGATCAGTTTTGCCCCGTTTTCCCGGTCAACTGGCGAAGAGCGGTAGTCTTTTTCGATTTTGGCTACCGCCACAATCGCATCCTCTAACGACATGCTGGGGTACGACGGGCTACGCACTGGCTTGGCATCCATAGGGGCCTCCACTCGATATCTAAATGATAGATAGCGCGCTTACTCCACAAAAGCAACGCCCGTTACTCCGATGACTTGAACGTCACCTTGAAGTCGTGCAATATGATTCTCGCCGGGGGATGAATCCCCGGCGACACACATGATTGGAAAGTAGATGGGGCCCATATGACGACTTCCCGGCCTAACGAGGTCTTGCACACCTGGTTAAGTTGGCAGCCGCTTGCAGGGCGGTAGGGGTCGGGGCTCAGCCCCGACTCCGCACTATCCCGGAATCGGTCCGGGCAGAAGTGTGTCGCCGAAAGGCCAACACGCAGCATGCGACTCTGATTCATTTATGGAATCAGGTCAACGGCTATTTTGGCCGCACCCTTTCAGGAAAGGGAATGGGCAACCTCGTCACCGCTGAAATTGCGGCGATTATGAAGACTGCTCGCGCGCCGAGGGCACAGGCAGCGCGGATATGTTCTTCGGAAGGCGCGGTCTACCGAATGCCCCATCACTCTCCATTGACTGCAATAACGACACTGAACTTGGCGCCGCGTGCTCAGGGCGACACCTACCGAGCACTAGGTTCCACGTAAGCCGCCACTCCCCCCCACCCCTAAGGCGTGCTGGCTTCCTTGGCGCGGGTGCGTTCCAGGCCGAGCCAACGTTCGCGCAGGATGACGGCGATGCCGGCGGCGACGATGATGGTGCTGCCGATGAGCATGGGCACGGTGGGGATATCGGCGAAGATGATGAAGCCGATGATGATGGTCAGCAGCAGCGACACATATTCGAAGGGCGCGATCACCGACATGTCGGCGTAACGGTAGCATGAGGTCAGCAACAACTGGCCGATGCCGCCGAAGAACCCGGCGCCGACCAGCAGCGCCGCCTGTTGCGGGGTGGGCCAGACCCAGCCGAAGGGCAGACTGAAGAGGCTGAGCACGCTGGCGCTGATGAAAAAATAGGTGACGATGGCCTCGGTGCGCTCGGTCTGCACCAGGGTGCGGACCTGCAGCATGGCGAAGGCCGACAGGAAGGCGGCGGCCAATGCTGCCAAGGCGCCGATGGTGGTGCCATCGACCGGTTGTGCGCCGCCGGAAAAGACGGTGAGGCGGGGAAAGAGGATGATCAACACACCCACGAGACCGACGAGCACTGTGGTCCAGCGGAAGACATAGACCTTTTCGCGCAGCAGCAGCGCGGAGAGAATGACGATGATCAGCGGAGAGGCATAGCCGATGGCGGTGGCCTCGGGCAGCGGCAGGCGCGTCAGCGCGAAGAAGCCCAAGCCCATCGAAGCGACGCCGACCAGGCCCCGGACCACATGGCCAAGCGGGCGCCTGGTGGTAAAGGCATAGGCCAGATGACCCGTCCAGGCCAGCCAGGCCAGAACCGGCAATAGCGCAAAGAATGAACGGAAGAACACCATCTGGCCCGCAGGAATGGTCTGCGTGGCCTTGAGCATGGTGGCCATGACCACGAAGCAGCAGACCGAAGCGACCTTGAGGGCGATGCCACGCAGCGGGCCGCCGCTCCTGATGGACGGCGAGGCAGCCTCTCGTGCAGCGGCGGGCGTGGTCACGTCGATCCTATCCGGGCCGGGCCTTACTTGCCGGCCGCAGCTTCCAGCTTTTCCTTGGCAATACGGGCGGTGGCGAAAGCCTTGTGCTCTTCGCCCACGGCGCTGCCGGACTTGAGGACCTTGCCCTCAGCGTCCTGCACTTCCCAGTGCCAGTTGGAATTGGGACCGACGCCGCCTTTGCGGCGCAACTTGATCTGAAGGGAGGATTGTTCGCTCATGGTCTGCCTTATGGCTCACTCTGGTGACGGAAGGAAGGGGCCGCGTGCATTTCGATGCCGCGGCGCGTGGATAGAGGGGACTCTATTCAAAAATGAATGTGCAACCTCGTAAAATCGAGAATTTCGAATAGGGGTGGCGAAGACTAGATAGGGCGCATCAACAACAGACCAGCACGGAGAGAAGGATTGGATAGCAAGGCAATGCAAGGCGCAGTGATCGGCGCGCCCCGCATGATCGTTCGGAGCGAAGGCGCGGCTTTGTTTGTGGCGGCCAGCGTGCTGTATTTTATGCTCGGTGGGCCGTGGTGGCTGTTTGCGGTGCTGCTGTTCGCGCCGGACCTGTCGTTTCTGGGCTATGCGGCCGGCAGCCGAACCGGCGCGGTGGTCTATAATCTGGCGCACACTTTTGTCGTACCACTGGCGCTGGGGCTGATCGCCGTGGTGCTGAAGATCGAGCTGCTGCAGCATCTGGCGCTGATCCATCTGGCCCATATCGGGCTCGATCGCGCGCTGGGCTATGGGCTCAAATATGCCAGCGGTTTCAAGGATACGCATTTGGGGCGGCTGAAGGGTGGGAAGCAGAAGGGGCGACAAGGGACGAGTTGAACGTCTTGGCACCCCAGTCACCGCCGCGCCCTCGGGTCGAGCCCGAGGGTGACGAGCGGTGGTTGGGTAGAGGCCGGTGGTTGGGAGGGCCGTGGGGTCGTCGGCCCTAACAGGGAAAAGCCGGTCAGACCTCGGTGACTTCGACCTTGAGGCGGGCACCGGCAAAGGTGAGGAGGTCGCGGATGGGTTCGAAGCGACCTTCGGCATAGGGATAGTACCAGGCCTCGTCGGCACCATCGGCGGTCAGGGTCTTGATGGTGTAAAAATGCGCTTCGCCCGGGCCGGCATCGGTGCGGCGGGTGTCCGAGGCTTCGAGAATGCCGGGATGGATATCCTCGAGCGGCAGGAAATAGAGCGGGTCCGCGCCGGGGGCATCGAGACGCAAGGCCCTGATGGAGCTTGCAATCTCGGCATCGTCGAAAATGATGTGCACGCGCCCCGAAACCGGCGCAATGCTGGCGGAAGAGAAATCGGTATTGGCCATGGTCGGTGCCCTCGTTTCTGCAAATGGGATCAAACCCATAACGCGCCAGCAAAAACTCCGTTCACGCGCCCTTGACTCTTCTGACACCCCGTTCCTATATCCCAGCTGCCTGTTAGCACTCCTCCTTGTTGAGTGCTAACAGCACCGAAATTGCATTCAGAAATGATGCCAAGAGGAACTGAAATCATGGGCTTCCGTCCCCTGCATGACCGCGTGGTCGTCCGTCGCGTCGACAGTGAAGAAAAGACCAAGGGCGGGATCATCATCCCCGACACCGCCAAGGAAAAGCCCTCCGAGGGCGTCGTCGTTTCCGTGGGCCCCGGCGCTCGCGACGAGAACGGCAAGATCAATGCGCTCGACGTCAAGGCCGGCGATCGCGTGCTCTTCGGCAAGTGGAGCGGCACCGAGGTGAAGCTCAACGGCGAAGACCTGATCATCATGAAGGAAAGCGACATCATGGGCGTGATCGAGGCCTAAGGCTTCGCACCCATCCTGTCGTTCAACCCACTTTAAGGAGCGCCTCACATGGCCGCTAAAGAAGTAAAGTTCTCCACCGAAGCCCGCGAAAAGATGCTGCGCGGCGTCAACATCCTCGCCAATGCGGTGAAGGTGACCCTCGGCCCCAAGGGTCGTAACGTCGTCATCGAAAAGTCCTTCGGCGCCCCGCGCATCACCAAGGACGGCGTGTCCGTTGCCAAGGAAATCGAACTGGAAGACAAGTTCGAGAACCTGGGCGCCCAGCTGCTGCGTTCGGTCGCTTCCAAGACCAATGACGTTGCCGGTGACGGCACCACCACCGCCACCGTTCTCGGCCAGGCTATCGTCGTCGAAGGCGTCAAGGCCGTCGCTGCCGGCTTCAACCCGATGGATCTCAAGCGCGGTATCGACCTGGCTGTTGCCGAAGTCGTCGAAACGCTGAAGGCCTCGGCCAAGAAGATCACCTCGTCATCCGAAGTTGCCCAGGTCGGCACCATCTCGGCCAATGGCGAGAAGGAAATCGGCGACATGATCGCCGAAGCCATGCAGAAGGTCGGCAACGAGGGTGTCATCACCGTCGAAGAAGCCAAGACTGCCGAGACCGAGCTCGATGTCGTTGAAGGCATGCAGTTCGACCGCGGCTACCTCTCCCCCTACTTCGTGACCAATGCCGAGAAGATGACCGCCGTCCTCGAGGACCCGGTGATCCTGCTGCACGAAAAGAAGCTGGGCAATCTGCAGGCCATCCTGCCGATCCTCGAGTCGGTCGTTCAGTCGCAGCGTCCGCTGCTGATCATCGCCGAAGACATCGAAGGCGAAGCTCTCGCGACCCTCGTCGTCAACCGTCTGCGTGGCGGCCTCAAGGTTGCTGCCGTCAAGGCTCCGGGCTTCGGCGATCGCCGCAAGGCCATGCTGGAAGACATCGCCATCCTGACCGGTGGCCAGGTGATTTCGGAAGAGCTCGGCATCAAGCTCGAAAACGTGACCATCGACATGCTCGGCACGGCCAAGCGCGTTGAAATCACCAAGGAAAACACCACGATCGTGGATGGCGCCGGCACGGCCGAGGACATCCAGGGCCGCGTTGGCCAGATCAAGGCGCAGATCGAGGAAACCACCTCGGACTACGACCGCGAGAAGCTGCAGGAACGTCTGGCCAAGCTGGCCGGTGGCGTTGCCGTGATCCGCGTCGGCGGCTCCACCGAAGTGGAAGTCAAGGAGCGCAAGGACCGCGTCGACGACGCGCTCAACGCAACCCGCGCTGCCGTTGAAGAAGGTATCGTTCCGGGTGGTGGCGTTGCCCTGCTCCGCGCTTCGGCCGCCGTTAAGGCCAAGGGCGCCAATGCCGACCAGGACGCCGGTATCGCCATCGTGCGCCGCGCCCTGCAGGCTCCGGTCCGCACCATTGCCAACAATGCCGGTGCCGAAGGCTCCGTGGTTGTCGACAAGATCCTCGAGAACGCTGCTGCCTCGTTCGGCTATAACGCCGCAACCGGCGAATATGGCGACCTCGTTGCGCTCGGCGTCATCGACCCGGTCAAGGTCGTCCGTCACGCCCTGCAGGACGCTGCTTCGGTTGCATCGCTGCTGATCACCACCGAAGCCACCATCGTCGAGGCCCCGAAGGCCGAAGCTCCGGCAATGCCGGGCGGCGGCGGCATGGGTGGCATGGGCGGCATGGATTTCTAGTTCGCGACAGCGAACTAAGCTTCAAGGATCGTTTCTTCCCAGTCACGATCTTTGTGGAAGGCCTCGGTGGAAACACCGGGGCCTTTTTTGTGTCCAGAGCACAGTCAAGGCGAGCCCTTGCGCCTGATCCTGGGTTTGGCCCAGAGTGTGTCGAGGCAGGATGTCGCTTGGTTGAATTCATCAAGAATGTGTATTATTTTACACGGAAGCGAGAATGGTTGAGCAGAACAGTCGCAAACTGATTGCCGCCATTCAGCGTGAAGGCTGGGTGCTGGTCGGCACGACGGGATCGCATCACCATTTCAAGCATCCGACGCGACCGGGCAAGCTGACCATACCGCATCCCAAGCGGGAACTGCCTCTGGGCACCGTACGGGCGATTTTGAAACAGGCGGGACTATTGGAGTAGCCGAGTTTTGCGTTTCATTGCCATGATCCACAAAGATCCCGACAGCGCATTTGGTGTGCAGTTTCCGGACGTGCCAGGATGCTTTTCTGCTGGCGAGACATTGGAAGAAGCCTCGCAAAATGCCGTCGAAGCGCTGGGTTCGCATATCCGCATGCTGGAAGCGGATGGAGATGCAATTCCCCAGCCCCGTTCGCTCGACGCCATTGTCGATGATGAGAGCCTGAACGAGGCGCGCGCTGACGCCATACTGGTTTCCGTTCCGCTGGTTCGAGACCTTGGATCGACGACGCGCATCAATGTGTCGCTCGATCTCGGGCTGTTGCAGGCGATCGACGATGAAGCTCGATCTCGCGGCCAAACCCGCTCGGCATTCATCGCGTCTGCTGTGCGTCGGGAGCTTGCGGACTAAGGCCGCTCTGAGACCGACAACTACGGAAACAGCAGCAGCTTGATGGCGAGGGCGATGGAGACCACGACGACCAGCGGACGGATGATTTTGGCGCCGTAGCGGATGCCGGTGCGGGCGCCGAGATAGCCGCCGATGATCTGGCCGATGGCCATGACGATAGCGACAGGCCAGACCACGTGGCCGCCGGGAATGAAGATCACCAGAGCGGCGAGGTTAGAGGTGAAGTTGAGCGCCTTGGTGCTGCCGGTGGCGCGGGTCAGGCCGAGACCGAAGAGCACGACGAAACCCACGGTGAAAAAGGCGCCGGTCCCTGGCCCGAAAATGCCGTCATAAAAGCCGATGGCAAAGCCCATGGCGGGCACGAACAGGCGGAACGGCAGGCGCGCTGCCTTGTCGGCGTCCGACAATTTCGGCGCGAAGAGAAAATAGAGCGCGATGGCGATGAGCGCGACCGGCACAGCCACGGTGAGTAGTGAAACATCCACGCGGCTGACGGTGAAGGCGCCCAGCGAAGAACCGGCAAAGGTCAGCGCAATAGCGGGCAGCAGGTCGCGCAGGGCGACGAAGCCGCGGCGCCAATAGGTGAATACCGCCATGCCGGTACCGACGACGGACTGCATCTTGTTGGTGGCCAGCGCTGCAACTGGCGGCAGGCCAGCCGACAACAGTGCCGGCACGGTGATCATGCCGCCGCCGCCGGCAATGGCATCGACGAAACCGGCGAGCATGCCGACCGCCATGAGGGCGAGGAGAATAAGGGGATCGAGCATGAGGGTGCGGCGCCGTTACACTTTTTCGACTTTGTTGAACTAGATTTGGCGCGCTCAAGGAGGACGACGGCGTGACCAAGCTTTATCGGGGCAATTCTGTAGCTGTGATCCTGCCCTGCTACAACGAGGTTGATGTCATCGCATCGGTGATTGCGGCATTCAGGGCCGCCCTGCCGGAGGCGGCAGTCTATGTCTTCGACAACAATTCCAGCGACGGCACGGCCGCTGCGGCTTTGGCGGCCGGGGCAATCGTGCGTCACGTGCCGCAGCGGGGCAAGGGCAATGTGGTGCGCCGCCAATTCGCCGATGTGGACGCCGATGTCTATGTGATGGCCGATGGCGACGGCACCTATGATGCCAGCCAGAGCCGCATTCTCGTCGATACGCTGCTCGATGGCGGGCTGGACATGGTGGTGGGCACGCGTCGCGCCATCGGCGATGGCGAGGAATATCGGCCGGGCCATGTGCTGGGTAACAAGGTGCTGACCGGCACCGTCGCCAATATTTTCGGGCGCGGCTTCAGCGACATGCTTTCTGGCTATCGCGTCTTGTCGCGCCGCTTCGTCAAATCCTTCCCGGCGCTGTCGCGCGGCTTCGAGATCGAAACCGAACTCACCATCCATGCGCTGGAACTGCGCGCGCCCTATGCGGAAGTGCCCACCGCGTATGGCAGCCGGATCGAGGGCTCGACGAGCAAGCTCAACACCATTCGCGACGGCTTTTCGATCCTTGAGATGATCTTGCGGCTGTTTGCGCGCGAACGGCCGCGCCAGCTTTACCTGTCGGTGGGGATTGTCACCGCCATCATCTCGCTGCTGCTCGCCATCCCGGTCTTCATCGACTATTTCGAAACCGGCCTCGTACCGCGCTTTCCAACGGCAATCCTTTCCGGTTTGGGGATCATCGCCAGTCTCATCCTCGGCGCCATGGCAGCCATTCTCGACAGCGTCGTCACCGGCCGCCGCGAAGCCAAGCGTCTGCGGTATCTGGAGATTCCGGCGCCACGCGTAGAAGCACGCCAAGCACAGTCTTGATAAGGCGATCTGATCAGGAAAATCATCCAGAACATTTGAAAGCCCCCCTATTGAGGGGTCAACCACGCCTCTGTCGCACAGTAGATTTTGTCCTAATCGGCATCCTTTGTTCTTCGAGCATTGCAGGGCCGCGCTGGACAAACTTCGGAGGATTTCTTTGTGACTACGATAAACATGACCATCGGTGACCTCAAAGGCTTTATCGACCTCAGCAAGGCGATGGTGGGTGGGTTGGTGATCACCGATTTCGGCGCCTTGTTCGACAAGATAGAGCAGTTGCTGCGCGGCTTCGGCCAGTGGACGCCGGAGCTTGAAGCCAATATGGCCTTGGCCAAGGAAGCGCTCCTTGCCAATCCGGGCCTGTTCGATATCGGCAAGGCCACCTTTGTATCGTCGGTGGACGAGCTTTTGGCGAAGTATCCCGCCGACACTCTTCTCAGTGATATCCCTGAGTTTTCCGGCGATGGCGGCGGCACTGGCCTGCCGCCCGTCACCAGCTATGGCGACATCGACATTGCCAAGATATTGGCGGTATTCGCCGATGTGAACGTGAACTACGACAAAGCCAGCGGTATAGTCAGTGTCGATGGCGCGGGCTATGCCTATAAACTACCGGACGTGGAACGCCTCGAGTTCAATGACGGATTCCTGGCCTTTGACTTTGATGGACCTGCCGGGCAGTTGGTGCGCCTCTACAAGGCTGCTCTTGACCGTGACGCCGATTTCGAAGGCCTGGGCTACTGGATCCGCCATCAGGACAACAAGCTATCCTCGCTCGCCGATGTTGCGGACAGCTTCATGGCATCCCCCGAGTTCCTTGCGCGCTTTCGTACCGAGGCGACGGTGAGCGACGCCGATTTCATCGCCCTGCTCTACAAGCACACGCTGGGCCGCGTGGAAGACAAGGAAGGCTTCGACTATTGGGTGGGCAAGCTGGAGGCCGGCGAGACCAATCGCAAGGACCTGCTGGTGTTCTTCTCCGAGAGCGATGAGAACAAGGCCAATGCACTCGAAACCTATGCGGATGGCATCTGGTATCTGTAGGCGTGTTGGTGGTCGCGCGGGCGCGCGAAAGGGCTGTCATCCCAACCTTTCGCGCCCCTTTCGAAATCTCGCGATGAACCCCGCCCTCGCCGGGGTGACGCCAGGTGGGTTGGAGCGCGTCGAGCTCGAAACGTCCTATTCTGCGGTATCGGTACTTGCCGTCTCGCCCTCAGCCGCGGGAACTGCGCCGGCAACTTCCGGCCCTGCCTTTTGTATTGGCGGGCGGAGGCCGGCGTAGAGGATGGCGGTGACGCCGACCAGGACGCAGAGGAGGACGAGGGCAAGTTCCATCTTACTCTCCCAGACGCGACAGCAGATCGTCGAGGATTGGGCGGCGGGCTGACCAGTCGGCGGTGCGGCTGACGATGAGATTGGCTTCGCTTTTGAGCATCACGCCGTCTTCGAGCACGCGCAGGCCGTTGGCGGCGAGCGTCGAGCCGGTGGAGGTGATATCGACCACGATGTCAGCAACCCCCGAGGCAGGCGCCGCTTCGGTGGCGCCGAGGCTTTCCACGATCCGGTATTCGGCGATGCCGGCGCGGGCGAAATGCTGGCGGGTGATGGTGATATATTTGGTGGCGATGCGCATCCAGCGGCCGTGGCGGGAGCGGAAATCGGACGCCACGTCGGCCAGGTCATGCATATGGGTGACGTCGATCCAGGCATCTGGCACGGCAACCACGACATCGGCACCGCCAAAGCCGAGATTGCGCGCGAACTCGACCGAGGCCGGGCCGGTTTCGCTGGTTTCGTGGATGAGGTCGCGGCCGGTGACGCCGATATCGATGCTGCCGCGGATGAGTTCGCGGGCGATTTCGGAGGCCGGATAGAAGCGCACGGTGATGTCGGGCAAGCCTTCGATGGCGCCGAGATAGGAACGGGCGCCCCCTGGACGGGTAATGGTGAGGCCGCGCTGGGCAAACCAGTCGCGCGTCAGCTCTTCGAGGCGGCCCTTGGAGGGCACGGCGAGGGTGAGGGTCATTTCGGCCACTCCGTGGCGGTAGAAGCAACCCCCACCCGGCCTCCCCCTGAAGAAGGGCGAGGAGTAGGCTGGTGAGTTGTCTGAAATCTCGTCAACAACGCGACACGGTTCCGCTCCCGTCTTCCGGGGGCGGTAGAGTGTGGCCCCTTCATTTCGGCCACTCCGCTTCCAGGCGATCGACCCACAAGGCGCAGCCGGAGGCGGCGATGGGGGCGGTGGCGCCGAGGCGTTCGAGCAGGCGGTCATATTGGCCGCCGGAGACGAGGATGGTGCCGCCCTGCCCGCGCATCTCGAAGACGATGCCGGTGTAATAGTCGAGGCGCGGCGAGAAGCTGGCGTCGAAGCTGACGCGGGCATCGCCCAGGCCCTCGAAATGGCGGCGAATGGCGCGGATCGGGCCACCGAGGAACAGGCGGTGTTTTTCGCCCAGCGCCTCGATCTGGCGCAAGGCCGTGAGGGCATCCCCCTTGATGGCGAGATAGTCGCGCAGGAGTTTCAGCGTCGCGGCCGGCACCTGGGCGGCGTCGAGCGCCTGCTGCTCGAGATAACGGTCGGCGATTTCCGCCGGCGAGCGGCCATCGGAGAGGCTGAGACCGGCCGACACCATGCGCGCGGTCACGTCTTCGACCAGATCGTCGCGCGCGGGCTGTTCGCTGCGCGGCTGGTCGGTGGCGCGTTCGAGCCGAGTCAACAGGCGATCCATGGCCTCGGGGTGGCCGAAGCGGTGGCGGATGCGGCTGCGCCAGGCGTCGGGCATGTCGGCCTGGGCGAGCAGGGCTTCGAAAAGGCCGACGCCGCCCAGATGCACCTGCGGCACGATGCCATAGAGCGAGAGCGCGGCGCGGGCGAAGGTCAGCACCTGATCGAGCGCGATGTCACCATCGGGCTGGGCCAGGAGCTCGATGCCGGCCTGGTCGAATTCGGCCGGGCCGGTTTCGCGCTGGCGGAAGATCGGGCCGAGATAGGAGAAGGCGGCAGGCGCACCGGCACCCTGAGCGATATAGTCGGTGACGATGGGCAGGGTAAAATCGGGGCGCAGGCAATATTCGGCGCCATTGGTGTCGGTGGTCAACAGCAGGCGGCGGCCGAACTCTTCCCCGGCGAGATCAAAATAGGGATCGGCCTTGAGCAGCAGCGGCGGGGTGGCGCGGCAGCCGCCCTGGGCTTCGACAAGGGCTTCAAGCTGAGAGCGGCGATAGGCGGGATTGGTCATTATAGCCCTGCCTCGCAGTCACGCTGCGCCACCGGCGGGTCCATCGCCTCCCTCCCCCTTGAGGAGAGGGATTGAGAGTGGGGGTCCGTCAGTGACCCAAAAAACCACCCCCCACCCCGGCCCTCCCCCTCAAGGGGGGAGGGAGCGCAGGGGCAAAGGCGATGGATGATCGGTGCGCAGTCGCTCATTGCTCGCTCAGCAATTTCTGCACAGCGCTGACCAGCTCTTCGCGCTTGATTTCGAACTGGCCGGGGCGGGCGGCCTTCCATTCGGCATTGTCGGTGATGGCCTGGGCGGCCTGTTTGCCGGCGATCAGGTCCTTGACCTGCAGAATGCCCTGCTCGCGTTCCTGGCTGCCCTCGATGATGACGATGGGCGAGTTGCGCTTGTCGGCATAGGCGACCTGCTTGCCGAAATTCTTGGTGGAGCCGAGGAACATTTCGGCGCGGATGCCGGCCTGGCGCAGTTCGGAGACCATGGCCTGGTAGCGGGCGGTCTGGTCCTTGTCCATGACGAGAACCACGACCGGGCCGACGGGCTCGGTGGCGCCGAGATTGCCGGTGAGTTTGAGCGCATTGGCGAGGCGAGAGACGCCGATGGAAAAGCCGGTGGCCGGGACCGGTTCACGGCGGAAGCGGGAAACGAGACCATCATAGCGGCCACCGCCGCCGACGGAGCCGAAGACTACGTCCTGGCCCTTTTCGTTCTGCACCTTGAAGGTCAGTTCGATCTCGAAGACCGGGCCGGTGTAATATTCGAGGCCGCGGACGACGGACGGGTCGATCTTGATCTTGTCGTCTCCATAGCCGGCGGCGCGAGCCAATAGCTCGATGGTCTGGAGTTCGCTGACGCCCTGGCGGAAATTTTCATTGGCGGCGAAATCGTCCTGCACCTTTCCGAGGGTGAAGGGCTCATCCTTGTGGCCGCCTTCGCCCGGCGTTCCATCGGGGCCGTCCTGGACAACATAGGCATGCAGCACCAGGTCGCGATCCTCGTAGCGGGGGTCCAGTCGCTGCCCCGCAGGGACCATCGAATTGAGATAGCTCAGGATGTAGCGGGCCTGGACGGCCCCAAGGCCGGCTCCGGGCATCCTGGCGCCGCTCTCATCAATACGCCCATGCCGCAAAAGCGCCTCGACACCCTCAAGACCCAGCCGGTCAAACTTGTCGATCGCGCGCAACACGTTGAGCTTCTGCGCGTCGCTGGTGATGCCGGTGGCCGCGAGCACGCCGTCGAGCACCTTGCGGTTATTGACCTTGACCACGTACTTGCCCGCCAGACCCAGTGCATCCATGACGTCGGCCATCATCATGCACATTTCGGCATCGGCTTCGGGGCCTGAGGCACCGACGGTGTCGGCGTCGAACTGCATGAACTGGCGGAAGCGGCCGGGGCCGGGCTTTTCGTTGCGGAACACATAGCCCTGCCGATAGGAGCGGTACGGCTTGGGCAGGGTTTCGAAATTTTCGGCAAAGAAGCGGGCGAGCGGCGCGGTGAGATCATAGCGCAGGCTCATCCACTGCTCGTCATCGTCCTGCAGCGAGAACACGCCGGCATTGGGCCGATCGGTATCGGGCAGGAACTTGCCAAGCGTCTCGGTATATTCGAACAGCGGGGTTTCGACGGGATCGAAGCCATAGCGCTCATAGACGGCCTTGATCTTGTCGATCATGGCGCCCACTGCGGCGATCTCGCCGGGGGTGCGATCTTCGAAACCGCGCGGCAGGCGTGGCGTAATCAGCTTGGGCTTTTCGGACATTGTCGAACCTTGGAAAGTCGTGCCGTTCCTAGCTCATAGGATTTGGCGAGACAACAGCGCTGGGGCGGGAAAGGCGGCCGGGAGGATCCCGACCGCCATGAAAGTTCATTGTCGCTTCCCGTCCTCAAGCCTGGGGACGACCGCAGCCGGGGGCACGGAGAACCATATGAGGGGTTCGTCTGCGGGCGGCAGGCCGACATCTGCACGCAGATAGTCGGGCACATCGCTATAGCCGCGGGGCGTCTGGGCCCACCAGGCGCTGACGGCAGCGCGCAGTACGGCGAACAGGCCACGATGACGCACAGCGTCGGCAATGGAGAATTCGAGACGCAGCACCACGCTGCGCTCGTCGAGCACATTGGAAGACATCGGTGTATCCGGCAAGCAAACGCCCACCGGCCTCTGTTGAGTATGGATTAAGGGCGGAATCCGGACGCGATACGGCTCGGAGTCAGCGTTTGGAGTGGTTGGATATCCGCAGCCAGGCGATCGTCAGATCGAACGGCGGCCCGCGACTGGGTGGACAGCAAGTTTCCCAGCATGGCGGAACGAAACAGTATTCATAAAGCGCCTCCCTGGGTTGGCATTTGCGGATATGCGTGGGTAACTCACGTCCCTGTGAACGGCAAGCGCGGATGTGTCAGGGTGACGCAGCACGCCTTGCAGTGTTGCACGAAAGCCACGACATCCTCCGACATCGAAAGACATTGTTAACCGTTCAAGCCAGCCGATTTTTAACCAAGCCGCTTGACGTGTCCTTGGTTGTTCACCGGCACAATCGCGCGATCATTTGCGGGGATCGGCATGATGATTACAATTCGATTGAAAAAGGCAGCGCTGTTGCTTGGGGCGGCATTGCTGTCGAGCCTGTTCGCAGCACCGGCACAGGCGCAATATCAGGCGGCGTGGCGGTTCAACCCGCCGCCGGGCCTGACCGTGACCACCGAAAAGCCGCGGCACGGGCTGATGCTGCAGGCCAATGTCCAGGTGCATCCGGCCTATATCAAGCAGATCGTCAACTATCCCACCAGCGAGCGCAGCGGCACGGTCGTGGTCGATACGCGGGCGCATTTCCTTTATTTCGTGCTCGGCGACGGGCGGGCCCTGCGCTATGGCATCGGGGTGGCGCGCGACGGTTTTGAATGGTCGGGCACGCATAGGGTAACGCGCAAGGCCGAATGGCCGAGCTGGACGCCGCCGGCGGAAATGCGCAAACGCCAGCCGGGTCTGCCGGCGCGCATGGATGGTGGCCCCAATAATCCGCTCGGCGCCCGCGCGCTCTATCTCGGCTCGACGCTTTATCGCATTCACGGCACCAACGAGCCCTGGTCCATCGGCCAGAACGTGTCGTCGGGCTGCATTCGCATGACCAATGCCGATGTCATCGACCTTTACGGCCGGGTGCAGATGAACACCAAGGTCGTGGTGATGTAGGCAGGCCGGCAGCCTGTCCCGGGGCGGCGAAGACTTGCCGCCCGCTTTCGCATTCAGCTCAATCGGAGAGCAGCCATGTCGGCACCCACAAGCCTCTTGCAGCGTTTCGCGCGCGACGAGCGCGGCGTCTTTGCCGTGATCTTCGGCGTTATGGCGGTGGTGCTGATCGCGCTGGGTGGCGCGGTGGTTGACTATGTGCGGCTCGAACAGACGCGCCAACGCGCGCAAACGGCCCTGGACGCCGCGGTGCTGGCTTTGCAGCCGGACATCCTGGTCGGCGGCATGACGGAAACCCGCATCCGCGAGCGCGCGGAGGCGCTGGTGCTCGAGCGCATCGGCGATAGCGAGGTCGAGGCGAGCATCGACACGGTGCGCATGGACCCCGCGAACGGCTCGCTATTCATCGATGGACATTTCTCGCTGCCGACCATCTTCGTGCAATTGGTGGGTGTCCCGCAGTTGAGGGCCAATTTCAGGGCCGAGGCAGTTCGCGGCGCTCTGGACATCGAGGTCGCTGTCGCGCTCGACGTGACCGGCTCGATGCAGGGCCAGAGAATCGTCGACCTGCGCAATTCCATCACCGATCTGATGGAGGCGGTGGTTGCCGACGACCAGACGCTCAACTATTCGAAAATGGCCCTGATCCCCTACTCACAGGCCGTCAATGCCGGCAGCTATGCCGAAGCCGTGCGCGGCCCCATCCGTGCGCCGGTGGAGACCTCGACCTTTTCCTGGTCAACAGGCACGACGAAAACCATCACCGGGGCGACCAAGGCCAACCCGGTCACCATCACCTCCAACGGCCATGGCTTTTCCGACGGCGACTGGGTCTATATCTGGAACTCAGGGATGGGCCAGATCAGCAACAAGCCGTTCATGGTCACCGGCAAGACCGCCAACACATTCCGGCTTTCGGGTATTGACGGCCGCAACTACACAACGTTTTCAGGCACAGCGTCGGTGATCAAATGCCAGGTTGCCAATTGCAATCTGGTGGTGACCTCGAACAGCCATGGCTTCAACAATGGCGATTACGCCTATTTCACCAATGTCGGCGGATCACACAGCCTCAATGGCAACATCTTCCAAGTTTCAAACGTAACGCCAAATAGCCTGGCTTTGCAAAACACTCCGGCAGGCAATGGCGGCACATACACCAACAATACCGGCCTCATGCATTGTACCTGGCAGACCGTCGCCGAGGGTTGCACCTATTATCGCTACCAGGGCTCAACGGGGCTCTGGCGGCTCAATCCGGTGACCACCTGCGTGACCGAACGGGCCAGCAATGGGCTGACCGATGTCGCCCCGACTGTGTCCTATGTGGGGCGCAATTATCCCCCTGCAGGCAATGGGTGCCTCGCCAATACCATCGTGCCCCTTACCGCGAACAAGGCCGCACTTCGCACGGCAATCAATGCGCTGGCAGCGGTGGGGTCAACCTCGGGCAGTCTGGGCGTGGTGTGGAGCTGGTTGATGCTGTCGCCGAATTTCGCCTATGTCTGGCCCTTCGACAGCCGCCCGGCCGCCTACAACACGAACAATCTGCTCAAGGCTGCCGTCATCATGACCGATGGCGAATTCAACACCGTGCATTGCAATGGCGTGGTGGCGCGCAATTCGACCAGCGGTAGCGGCAGTACAGCTGACCACATCAATTGTAACGCGCCAAATGGCAGCCCATACGCGCAGGCGCAGGCCTATTGCGATGCGATGAAAGCATCGAACATCACCATCTACACTGTCGGCTTTGCCATCAGCGAAGGCACCTCGGCCGCCAATGTGCTGCGCTACTGCGCCAGCGGGGCCAGCAACTACTTCCTGGCCTCGAACGGCGCTCAGCTGCGTGAGGCATTCCGCCAGATCGGCGCCAATATCTCAGCCCTGCGCATCACACGTTGAGGCGCGGGCGCGACTTCGAAACAGTATTTGGGAGGGTGGTACCGCCTCCCCGGATTGAACGGGGGACCTCTAGATCCACAATCTAGCGCTCTAACCAACTGAGCTAAGGCGGCATGGGCAAGTCGGGGGCGGCGCAGGCCTGCGCTCCGAAAGCGGGCGGAACATAGGTCGAGATGACCGGGATGACAAGACCGTTTTTGCGCTGTGGACATCCTATCGCAAAAGCGGCGCCAGCGCGGCGGAAATGACCAATCCTTAGGACATGGCATTTAACCATGACCAGCGATGCAGCCAATGCGGACAGCCCGGCGGACTGGATTCGTCGCAACCGTCACGATATTGAAGAACACTTAATGAACTTCGGACAAGTGTTCCGTAATGATACGGATCGCGTCCGACGCCGCCAGACAAAGGCCGTCCATGGATGACCAGTGGAACACATCGCCGAGTGCCCGCCGCGTGCTGCAGCATGCGGACGATGCGCGCCCGGCCTGGCTGTGGTCCCAGGATGGGCAGCGGCTGCTCTGGTCCAATGCGGCGGCGGGGCTGTATCTGGCCAAGCTGAAAAAGCACGGGCTCAAACGCCTGCCTTTGGCGGTGCCAATCAAGGGACAGGTGCAGCGCATCATTCGGCTGGGTTCGAGCGGCCGCACCAGCCTCGCACGCATCCAGTTCCTCGCCGGGGACAAGCCGGTTTCCGGCACCTGCGCGACCACGCCGCTGCTCTGGGAACATGACGAGTCGGCGCTGCTGATCGTGCATGTCGATCCGATCGCGCAGCAGATCATCGAGGCCGCTCAATCCGATCAGCCAAGCGCGGCAGACGAGCCGCCGCGAGCAATGTTGGTGGACGAGGGCGAGACCGAGGTCGAACAGGACATAGCCGCGACTGCCGAGCCGAGACAGGATGGCGATGAGGCCGAGGCGGGCGAGCCGGTTCAGGCCATGGACGGCACGCCTATTGGCGCCGATCACAGCTATGCGCATGAGCTGCAAAGCTGGCAGGAGACCGACGCCGAGACGGTCTATGAGATCGCCGCACCCGAAAGTGCCGTGCCGGAAAGCCATGATGAGCTGGCCAAGCCGACGCCGGCTGAGGCCGATAGCGGCCCTGAGCCGGAGGCCGCGGCCGAGTCTCACTCGGAAGAGGATGCGAGGGGCGAAGACGCCGAGACCGAGGCGACGCTGGCGGATGTGTCGCAGCGGCTGAGTTCGCTGGTGGACCGGCTGGCGGCACACGACACGCTTTATACGCCGCTGGGCGAAGACGACGACCTGCCACCGATCGCGCCGGTCGAAGAACCCGGATCGACGGATGAGTCTGAAGCCAAAGAGGGAGATGATCTTGCCGCGGCGGAGAGCGAGGGTCCGCTCTATCGGGTGATCGGGCGCGGTTTTACCCCGCTCGAAGCCACCGAACAGGACGGCGCCGAGGACGAGTTCGCCCATTGGGCCGAGGAGCCGGACGCAACTGCCCCCGAGGCCAAGCCCGCCGATGCCGAACAGCAGCTGGATACGGCACTGGCGGAAATCGGCGCGACCGATCCCAGCGATGCCGAGGCCATGGAGCGGGTATCGCGCTACAATTTCGACGAGCTGTCACGGGTGCTCAACGAGCGGGTCGGCGATCGCGGACAGAACCGGGGCCAGGGCCAGGACGGGGAAACTGCGCTGGCGCCGTTGACGTCAGTTGGACCACAATCGGCGGGATCGCTGGTCAATCTGGGCGGCGAGACGCTGGTGCTCAATCGCCTGCCGCTGGGCATTCTGGTGTTCCGCGACCAGCAGGTCTTGTTCGCCAATCGCGCCATCACCGAAATGACCGGCTATGACACGGTGGAGCAATTGCGCAGTGCGGGCCTGGCCGCGGTGTTCCCGGCCACCGGCGCCGATGGTCAGGGCGCGGGTCCGGTCAATCATCTGGTGCAGCGCGACGGCACGCTGGTGCCGGTGACGGCGCGGCTGCAGTCGATTTCCTGGCAGGGCCGACCGGCGTTGATGCTGTCGGCCAGCGCCACTGAAGTGCGAACCGGCCATGAAGATGCGGTGCGCGCCTTTGCCCAAGCCTTTGCCGAAATTCGGGGTGACGGTTTCATCGAAGCCAACCGCAATGGCACGATCAGCGCCGCCAATGGGGTGGCCATATCGCTGCTCGGTTCGAGCACCGTGGTGGGCACGCGGCTTTCAAACCTGGTCGGGGAAGCCGATATCGGGGAATTGCAGGCGTTTCTGGAGCGCCCTGCCCGCTTTGCCGAGACGGCGCGGCCATGCCTCTCGCTTCGCGGGCAGGACGACAAGACCGATATCCTGTTGTTCGCTGTCGGCCAGGCCGGGATTCTCAGCGGCTATTTCGGCTTTGTGCGAGCGCGTGAAGCCGATCTGCCGGCGCCTGCAATCGCCCATGAAGCCGATCCGGCGCTGTTGGCGCGGATCAGCCGTGGGGTGCGTCGGCCGCTCAATACCATTGTCGGCTTTTCCGACCTGATCCGCACCGAGGCCTTCGGGGCGCTCAACAATGAGCGCTATTCCGAATATGCCAAGGATATCTCGCGGGCGGGGCAGGAAATCGCGGCGCTGGTGGATGAGCTGGACGATTATGCACGACTGCGCGATGGGCGTTACCTGCCGCAGCGCGCGAGCCTCGAACTGACCAGCCTGCTGGAAAGCTGCGTCTTGCGCATTCGTGAGCAGGCCAATGTCTCCCGCGTCATCGTGCGCAACGCCATTTCGGAATCGCTGCCGCGCGTTACCGCCGACCGGGCCTCGCTGGCGCAGGCGGTGCTGAACCTGCTGGCCAGCGCCATCGACCAGACCCCGCCAGGCGGCGCCGTAGTCATCTCGGCCCAAGAGATGGACGACAAGGGTATTGCCATCCATGTGCGCGACAGCTCCATCACCGCCATGGACATGGCCGACCGTTTCGTGGTGTTCCGCGATGGCGTCGGCAAGGACGGGCAGGCGCTGACCCCGATCCGCTCCAGCGTCGGGCTGGCGCTGACGCGCTCGCTGCTGGCCGTCAATGCGGTGTCGCTTGCCGTCGATCCGGCCGGGCCGGAGGGGCTGTTGTTTTCACTGCGCATCCCGGCAGACCTGGTGGAGCGGCGCGACCAGGCAGTTCCACAGCAATAAAAGCGGATTTTTATAATCAGCTAATCACTTGTGTTCATTGACAGATTCCACTGCTCCCTTGAACCGTTCTAATCTGTAAGCATTTGTTTTTATTAGCTTTATTGACTTTACCTAAGGCACAGGCCATTAAGCGCCCAGTCAACCGGGGCCTTGACCCCCGATGCAGCAGGAGAAGCAAATGACCAAGACCGCGCGCATTTTCAGCGCCCTTCTGGCGACGACAATGCTGGGCGTTTCCGTCCCGGCCTTCGCCCAGTCCGGCGAAGTCAATATCTACAGCTATCGCGAGCAGAGCCTGCTGCAGCCGCTTCTCGACAAGTTTACCGCCGAAACCGGCATCAAGGCCAATGTGCTCTATGCCGGTGACGGCCTGCTTGACCGCGTCGAAGCCGAAGGCGAACTCTCGCCCGCCGACGTGGTGCTGACCGTCGATATCGGCAATCTGGTGGGCGCCGAGGAAAAAGGCCTGACCCAGAAGATCACCACGCCGGTGCTCGACGAGCGCGTGCCGGCCGCCTATCGCGACGAGGACGACAACTGGACCGCCCTGTCGCTGCGCAGCCGCGTGTTCTACGTCGCCAAGGACCGGGTCGATGCCACCGCCCTCACCTATGAGGACCTGGCTTCGGACGAGTGGAAGGGCCGTCTTTGCACCCGCACCGGCACCCATGCCTACAATATCGGCCTGATCGCCCACTACATCGCCGTCAATGGCGAAGAAAAGGCCCGCGACTGGCTGGGCAAGGTGCGCGACAACCTGGCTTTTGCCCCGACCGGCAATGACCGCCAGCAGGTCAAGTTCCTGCTCGAAGGCTCGTGCGATCTGGCCATCGTCAACACCTACTATATGGGTGCGATGCTGAACAACGAAGCCGAGCCGGAGCAGAAGGATTGGGCGAATGCCGCCCGTATCATCTATCCGGACGCCGAAGGCGCCGGCACCCAGGTGAACGTGGCCGGCGGCTTCATCGCCAAGCACGCCCCCAATGTCGACAACGCCAATGCGCTGATCGGCTTCCTGCTGTCGGACGAAGCGCAGGCGATCTATGCCGATACCAATTACGAATTCCCGGTGGTCCCCGGTGCGCCGATCAACGAGCTGGTCGCCAGCTGGGGCGAGCTCAAGGCCTCGCCGGTGCCGCTGACCCAGGTCGCTGCCAACCGCGCGCTCGCCGCGCAGCTCGTGGACGAGCTGAAGTTCGACGAAGGCCCGCAGAAGTAAGGCACAGGTCGAGTGGGCCGAGGCATTTTGCTGACTTGCCCACTCACCGCACGTCACCCTCGGGCTTGACCCGAGGGCACTTGCCGAACCGACCCTGTGACCAGAACCCTCGGGTCGAGCCCGAGGGTGACGATCTGTGAATGTTGTTGGGCAGATGACTAAATCGGAGTGGAGAGACGGCATAGCGGTCGAGGCCACACAGAGACGATCTGAGCGGACCGGCAGGCGTTTTCGCCTGCCGGTCGTTGCGCTTGTGCTGGTCCTGGTGGTCGGGGTGCCGATCATCTGGCTCGCCATTGCGGCGCTGGGGGCGCTGGGCAGCGGCAGCAATGGACTGACCGCAACCATGTTGCCGACGGCATTGCGCGAAACCGGGCTGCTGATGATCTCGGTGGGGCTGCTGGCGGGCACGGCAGGACTGGTGGCGGCCTGGCTGGTCACCCATTACGAATTCCCGCTGCGGCGGATCTTCGACTGGGCGCTGGTTCTGCCCCTGGCGGTGCCGACCTATCTCGCCGCCTATTCCTATGTGGAATTTCTCGACTTTACCGGCCCGATCCAATCGGCGCTGCGGCCGCTGATCGGGGCACAGACGGTGCGGGATTACTGGTTTCCCGACATACGCAGCCCTTGGGGCGCGGCGCTGGTGCTTTCGGCGGTGCTTTATCCCTATACCTATGTGGCCTGCCGCACCTTCTTTCTGATGCAGTCCACCGCGCTCAGCATTGCGGCGCGCACGCTGGGGGCCAATGGCTGGCGCACTTTCCTCGAAGTGGTGCTGCCGGTGTCGCGACCGGCACTGGTGGTCGGCATGACGCTGGCCATGATGGAAGTGGTCAACGACCTCGGCGCCGTACAGTATTTCGGCATCAATGCCATCACCGCCGTGATCTATTCGACCTGGATCAACCGTTCCGATTTCGGTGGCGCAGCGCAGCTGGCGGTGACGGTGGTGCTGGTCATCGGCCTGCTGATCCTGGCCGAGCAGAAGGCAAGACGGAACCGGGTCTATTCGGCACAGCGCGACAGCCGGGTACCGCCAGCGCGAGAAGTGCTGACGGGCGCGCGCCGCTGGCTGGCCTTCGGCTTTTGCGGTGGCCTGTTTACGCTCGGCTTCGGCATTCCGGCGGGCGAGCTCATTTATCTCTCGCTGCGGCTCCATCACCCCGACACCACGGCGCTGGCGTTTTCGGCGCTGTGGCCGACCATCACGCTGGCCGCCATCGGCGCGGTGGTGACGGTGACGATCGGGCTGCTGGCGGCGCGGATCGGGGAGACCGGTTCAGCGGCGGCGCATGGCATGATCCGCCTGTCGACACTGGGCTATGCCATCCCCGGCACGGTTCTGGCGCTGGGTCTGCTGCAGCCGCTTGGGCAGGCCGATCTCTGGTTCAACCGCATGACCATGGCGCTGTTTGAGTGGCGGCCGGGGCTGATCATTTCCGGGTCGATGGCGGCACTGATCTATGTCTATGCCATCCGGTTTCTCGCCGTCAGCCATTCGACGCTCGACGCGGCGATGCGCAAGCGCGGCCGCTCGATGCTCGATGCCGGGCGGGCTCTCGGCGGCAGCCGGCTGGCCATATTGTTCCGCATCGACCTGCCGACACTGAGCCCGGCGATCCTGTCGGCGGCAACGCTGGTATTCGTCGAAATCGTCAAGGAGCTGCCCGCGACGCTGCTGCTGCGGCCGCTTGGGATAGAGACGCTTTCAACCCTGGTCTATTCGCGCGCCAATGTAGGCCTGTTCGCGCAGGCGGCACTGCCGGCGCTGATGATCGTGCTGGCGGGCCTCGTCCCGGTCATCCTGGCGTCCTGGGCAGGTGATAGGCGGAAAGTTTGACGCGTCAGCGGTACGCGAAGCCCGCACTTTGCTATAGGTAGGGGGTGAGGCAAGGGTCCCATGCCTCGGCTCAAGGAGACCGCAATGCGAACGACGAAGTCCCTGGCGCTGGCAATGGCCGGCCTGTTGCTGGCCACTACCATGGCCGCGGCGCAGCCGACCGAGATCCGAATCGGGGTGGCGCTGGAGCCGCCGGCACTGGACCCCACGGCGGGCGCGGCCGAGGCGATCGACGTCGTCGTCTACCAGAACATTTTCGAGGGCCTGACCCGCATCGACCAGAACGGGGCGGTGCAGCCGGGCCTGGCCGAGAGCTGGACCATTAGCGAAGATGGGCTGAGCTATCGCTTCAGCCTGCATGACGGCGTCACCTTCCATGATGGCACCAGTTTCGATGCCGAGGACGTAAAATTCACCTTCGATCGGCTGCTGGCCGAGAACAGCGTCAATGCGCAGAAGGCGCTCTATGCGCCGATCACGGCCGTGACAGTGATCGATCCGCTGACTGTTGAGTTCACCCTGTCGCGGCCGGACGGGCTGTTCCTGTTCAATCTCGGGCGCGGCGATGCGGTGATCGTGGCGCCGGAAAGCGCCGATAACAATGCTAGCGAGCCAATCGGCACCGGGCCGTTCGCCTTCCTGCAGTGGGATCGCGGCAGCCGGGTGATCCTCGAACAATACGGCCCCTATTGGGGCGACAAGCCTTCGCTGACCAAGGCGAGCTATGTTTTCATCTCCGACACCGCGACGATGACCAATGCGCTGTTGGCCGGAGATATCGACGGCACCAATAATTTCGCGCCCGAGGCGCTGGCCATTTTCGAGGGCAATCCGCAGTTCAAGGTGCTGGTGGGGTCGACAGAGGGCGAGACCATTCTCGCCACCAATAACCGCAAGGCGCCATTCGACAATCTCAAGGTGCGCCAAGCCATCGCCCATGGGCTGGACCGGGCCGAGATCATCGAGGGTGCAACCTATGGCTATGGCGTGCCGATCGGCACGCATTTCGCGCCGCACCACCCCTATTATCTCGATCTCACCAATACCTATCCCTATGATCCGGCAGCGGCCAAAGCGCTGCTGGCCGAGGCGGGTTTTCCAGATGGATTTTCCGCCACGCTGAAGCTGCCGCCAGTGGCCTATGCCCGGCTTTCCGGGCAGATCATTGCCAGCCAACTGGCCCAGGTGGGCATCAAGCTGGAGCTCATCAATGTGGAGTGGGCGCAGTGGTTGGAAGACGTGTTGACAAACAAGGACTTCGACCTGACCATCGTGAGCCATGTCGAGCCCTTCGACATTGGCATCTATGCCAATCCCGACTACTACTTCGGCTATAACAATTCCGAAGTTCAGGCCCTGAACGAGACGCTGAATGCGACCACCGACGAGGCGCAGCGCAAGGCGTTGGCTGGAGAAATCCAGACCATCATCGCCCGCGATGCAGTCAACGGCTATCTGTTTGAGCTGGCCCAGACTGGCGTGTGGAACGCCAAGCTGGATGGCATGTGGCCGAATGCGCCCGTCGAAGGCGTCGTGCTGCGCGACATTCACTGGACGGAGTAAGCCCAACCACCGCGCCGACCGGCCCAGGCTGGTCGGCCTATGAGCGTTTATCTGCTGCGGCGCTTCGGCGGGTTCGTGGTGACGCTGGTCGTGGCTGCGGCCATTATCTTCTTCTTGCTCGACTTGCTGCCGGGTGACCCTGCCCGCTTCATCCTGGGGATCAATGCCAGCCCGGATGCGGTTGCGGCGCTGCGCCAGCAGATGGGACTCGACGCACCGGCCGGCCAGCGCTTCCTCGGCTGGATCTGGGGCATGCTGCAGGGCGATTTCGGCGTTTCGCATACCCAGCGCGCGCCCGTCGCCCGACTGATCGCCGAACGCCTGGCCGTCACCCTGCCGCTGAGCGTGTTTGCCATGATCATTTCGGTGGCGGTGGGTTTGCCCATTGGCATTATCGCGGCGCGTCGGCGTGGAAAATTCACCGATACGGCGCTGATGGTGATGGCTCAGACCGGGGTTGCGGTGCCCAATTTCTGGTTCGGCATGCTGCTGACGCTGCTCTTTGCGGTGACATTGCACTGGCTGCCGACCGGCGGCTTCACGCCCTGGGACGAGGATGTGTGGAAGGCGCTGCGCGGGCTGATCCTGCCCAGCCTGGCGCTGGCTTTGCCGCAGGCTTCGATCCTGGCGCGGGTGATGCGCACGGCCCTGGTTGATGTGGCGGGGCAGGATTTCATCCGCACCGCGCGCGCCAAGGGCATGACCATGGGCGAGGCGCTGTGGCGGCACGGCGTGCGCAATGCGCTGCTGCCGGTACTGACCATATTGGGGCTGCAGTTCGGCTATCTGGTCGCCGGCACCATCGTGGTCGAAAACGTGTTCTTCCTGCCCGGGCTGGGTCGGCTGATCTTCACCGCCATTTCCGAGCGCGACCTGGTGCTGGTGCGCAGCGCGACCATTGTGTTGGTGGTGATGGTCAGCATCACCATGCTGCTGGTGGACCTGGCCTATACGCTGGTCGATCCGCGCCTGCGGAGGGCTGGCTCATGAGCTGGCGGCAGCTGATGCGCCATCCAAGCCTGGTCATAGGGCTCTTCGTGGCGCTGGTCTTCGCGCTGCTCGGGTTGGTCTCGCTGTGGTGGACACCCTTCCCCATCGAGCAGATCGCCATTGCCCGGCGCTTTGCCGGTCCGAGCGCCACCCATTGGCTGGGCACCGACCATTTGGGGCGGGACCTGTTGTCGCTGGTGATGAGCGGGACGCTGACCAGCTTCATGGTCGCGGTGCTGGCAGTGGGCATTGGCATCGGTATCGGGGTGCCCATGGGGCTGGCCGCTGCGGCCTGGGGCGGGATGGTGGAATGGGTGGTGCTGCGCTTCTCGGACCTGACCTTTGCCTTTCCCTCGGTGATCGTCGCCATCCTGATCACCACGCTGATGGGACCGGGCGAGATCAATGCCATTGTCGCCATCGGCATTTTCAATATTCCGGTGTTTGCGCGCGTGGCGCGCGGCGGGGCGCTGGCCATTGCCACGCTTGACTATGTGGCGGCGGCGCGGCTGGCCGGATTGGGTAATGCCGCCATCGCCATGCGGCATCTGTTGCCAAACATCATGAGCCTCATCATCGTCCAGGGCACCATCCAATTGTCGCTCGGCATATTGGCGGAGGCGGGACTCTCCTATGTGGGGCTGGGCACGCAGCCGCCGGGCACCAGTCTTGGTCTGATGCTGCGCGATGCGCAGAGCCTGTTCCTCATCCATCCCTGGCTGAGCGTGGTACCGGGGCTGACCATCGTCTTCATCGTCATTGCGCTCAACATTGCCGGGGACGGGCTGCGCGACGCCATCGATCCGCGCCTGCGGCAGGAGGGGCTGGGCCATGCCGCTGGTTGAAATCGAGCATCTCACCATTGCCTTTGCCGGCCGCGAGGCGGTGAGCGAGCTGTCGCTGACCATTGGCCGGGGTGACCGGTTCGGCATTATCGGGGAGAGCGGATCGGGCAAGTCGCTGACGGCGCTCAGCATTGCCGGGCTGTTGCCGGAAACCGCGACGGCGCGCGGCAGCGTGCGCTTCGATGGCGCGGATTTACCGACCGACGAATTGACCATGGCGCGGCTGCGCGGCAGGCGCATGGGGATGGTATTCCAAGAGCCGATGACGGCGCTCAATCCGCTGATGACCATTGGCGAGCAGATTGCCGAAAGCGTGCGTTTTTCGGGGACGGACAGCCCGCAGATCGAGCTGCCGAGCCTGTTGACCGAGGTTGGTTTGTTGCCGGTGCATGCGCAGCGTTATCCGCACCAATTGTCGGGCGGGCAGCGCCAGCGCGCCATGATTGCCATGGCGCTGGCCGGCAATGCGGACTTGCTGATCGCCGATGAACCGACCTCGGCGCTCGACACCATCACCCAGCGCAAGGTGCTCGACCTGATTGCAGAGATCTGCCAGCGGCGGCGGATGACGCTGTTGTTCATCAGCCACGACATCCGGGCAGTGCGGGCGCTGTGCACCAGGGTGGCGGTGATGCAGGGGGGCAGGCTGGTTGAGTGCGGGGACGCCGAAGCGGTGCTCTCCACGCCACAGGCGGACTATACAAGGCGCCTGCTAGAGGCCAGCCGCATCGAAAGACGGCCACGCGCCCATATGCCGCTTGGCGCCCAACCGCTGTTGAGCATCGACAATGTCAGCCGGGACTATCGGCAGGACGGGCTGTTCGGCTGGTGGCAGCCTCCGACACGGGCAGTGGACAATGCCAGTTTCAGCGTCGGCGCCGGCGAATGCGTGGCGCTGGTGGGACCTTCGGGTTGCGGCAAGACCACGCTGGCGCGCATGGTGGTGGGCCTGGACCGGGTCAGCAGCGGACAAATGGTGCTCGATGGCGTGACCTATCATGGCAAGGACCTGCCGGCACGATTGCGGGCCGACATGTCGCTGGTGTTCCAGGACCCGTTCGGCAGTTTCGACCCACGCATGACCATCGGCGAGTCGATCGGGGAGCCGCTGCATCTGCTGGGGCAGCGGGCCTCAATGGAGCGGCAGGCCCGGCTGGTAGAGGCGGTGACGGCGGTGGGGCTGGATGCGGGCATGCTGGAGCGCTATCCGCACGAATTTTCAGGTGGGCAGCGGCAGCGCCTCGCCATCGCCCGGGCGCTGGTGACGCGGCCGCGCCTGCTGGTTCTCGACGAGCCGGTATCGGCGCTCGACATGTCGGTGCGGGGCGAGGTGTTGCGTCTGCTGTCGCGGCTGCAGGCCGAGCACGGGCTCACCTATCTCATCATCAGCCACGATCTCGATATGGTCGCGGCCATGGCCGATCGGGTGCTGGTGATGGAAGCCGGGCGGATCGTCGAGGAAGGCCCGCCCGAGCGCCTGTTTGCCGAGCCGCAGCACCAGCTGACCCAGGCGCTGGTGGCAGCACGCTTGCCCGACGCGGCCTGATCGATCAGGCGGCGGCGCCGCAGCAGTGCTTGTACTTCTTGCCGGAGCCGCAGGTGCAGGGATCGTTGCGGCCGACGCTGACAACGCGCACGGGAGCCGGTTTCTGCAGGCGCGCGTCATAGAGCGCCATGGCCACCATGGGGAGCGCATCAGGCACGTCGGCAAGGGCGGTTTCGAGTTCCTTGCGTGCGTCTTCAGACATAGCCTCGTCGCCCAGATCGGCTTCGACCAGGGACATGGCCATGGTGAGAATTTCCATGGCCCGGGCGGTGTTGTCATCGGGTGGGCTCTTGAGCAGACGCTCCCAGGGCTTGATCCGCAGCACCATGGCCGCCTCGAAACCCAAAAGCCAAAATTGCCAGACCACCTCGCCGGTATCGTCATCCACTTCGTAGAGCGGCGCATATTCGCCAGCGCCAAGCTCGGTGGCGGTAGTCTCGGCGCGCTGCAGGATCAGGCGGACCAATTCGTCACGGTCGACGCCGAGCTCGGCAAGATCGACATCGTCATGCCAGACTTCTGCCAACCACTCGTCCTGTGGAACCGCCTGCGGGCCAACCGTCAGCCCACAGAGGAAACCGTCGAGCTCGGAGAGCGCCATGGCCTCTTCATCGAGCTGGCCGAGCATGGTTTCCAGCCGGGTGAGGTTCTCGTCGAGGTCAGCAGCTTTGAGCGTCATAGGCGGTCTCCCGGCGGGCTTCGAATCGCCCGCCAGACATGTTTACGCGATCAGCGCGTATTGTGCAGCAGGCCCTGGAACGAGCGGTAGCTGGCCTTGGGGCTGCGCTTTTGCGTCTGGTAGTCGACATGGACGAGCCCGAAGCGCTTGTTGTAGCCCTCGGCCCACTCGTAATTGTCGAGCAGCGACCAGGCGAAATAGCCGCGCACATCGGCCCCGGCTTCGCGGGCGGCCAGTACGGCCTTGAGGTGGTCGTCATAATATTGGATGCGGCGCGGATCGTCGTCGCCTTCGACCTCGGCCATGCCATTCTCGGTGACGTAGACCGGGATCTTGGTGTAGTCTTTGGAGACGCGCACCAGGAGGTCGGACAAGCCCTGGGGATAGATTTCCCAGCCGATATCGGTCTTTTCGAGTGGGCCCTTGACCTGCTCGGTGGGGCGACCGGGCACGGTGGAGGCCTGGTAGAGGCCGCGGGTGTAGTAATTGACGCCCAGCCAATCGAGCGGGCGCGACACCACATCCATATCGGCCTGGTAGTTTTCGGGCAGATAGGGCGCGAGCCACTCGGTGAGCTCGGCGGGATATTGGCCCTTGAACACTCCGCCAAGATACCAGCGGTTGAACAGGGCATCGCCGAAATTGCAGGCGGCCTTGTCGGCTTCGCTGTCGCTGGCCGGCTCGGCCTTTTCGAGGTTGAGTACGATGCCAAGGTTCTTGGCGCCGCCGGCGCGCAGCGCATCGATGGCGGTGCCATGGGCATAAAGCACGTGGTGCATGGCGCGGGCGGCGGCGCGCAGGTCGCGATAGCCGGGGGCATGCACGCCGAGAAAATGGCTGAGGAAAGCGACGCACCAGGGTTCGTTGATGGTGGCGGTTGCCGTCAGGCGATCGCCGAACTTTTCGGCCACCAGCGTGGCGTAGTCGGCGAACCAGTTGGCGATATCGCGGTTCATCCAGCCGCCGCGATCCTGCAGGGTCGAGGGCAGGTCCCAGTGATAAAGGGTGGCATAGGGTTTGATGCCCCGCTCCAGCATGCCGTCGATGAGCCGGTCGTAGAAATCGACGCCGGCCTGGTTGACGGCGCCGGTGCCTTCGGGGATCAGGCGCGGCCAGGCAAAGGAGAAGCGATAGGCGTCAAAACCGCCATCGCGGATCAGGTCGAGATCGGCTGGCCAGAGCTCGTAGTGATTGCAGGCATCGCGGCCGGTATCGCCATTGTGCACATTGCCCGGCGTGGCGGAGAAGCTGTCCCAGATGCACTGGCCGCGGCCATCGCCCTGCCCGCCTTCGATCTGATAGGCAGCGGTGGCAACGCCAAAGGTGAAATCGGGGCCGAATGCCCGGCGCTCAAACGAAAACAAATTCCCCTCCATGGCGGCATGCGCCGATCAGTGGACAAGCCGGATAGCATCGGAAGAATGGCTAATGCAATCGATTTAACCGAGGAGTCCGGTCAAAGTGCCAGAGTGTTGCGCAGGTAGTTATCCACCTGGTCGAGCAGCGTTGCCGGCAGCTGCCCGATCGGCTCAGCGACTACGGCTTCGACTGTCGCCATTTTGGCGGTGCGAAAGAGCGACGGCGCCGGCAGCCCAAAGTCAGAATGGCCTTCCACCAGTGCAATATCCCCGGCCAACGACGATTGCCGGCACTGGTGATCATCAGCACCCAAAGCAGATGCGAATTCTCGGAGAATGCCTTCGAGGAGACGACCAAAGCAGGGCGAAATTGCTCGATGGGCCGGTTGGTGTAAGGAAATGGCACCCGGACGATGACGCCGCGCTCAAAGCTTGGCATAGGCCGCGCGGTCTGCGTCGCTGTCCCATTCGGAAAAGGCAGCAAACGGGTCGTCGGCCGGCACGGCATTGGCGCGGCTGATGGTAACGCGGCCATTGCCGATGACGTAGGCAATCTCGTCGCCGACACTGAGCCGCAGCGCCTTGCGCACGGGCTCGGGAATGGTCGTTTGGGCTTTATCCGTCATCTTGCTGTTGATCATCGCCAAACCTCCAGCAGCAAATCTAGTCAAAACAGGCCGCCCCGCCAAGGGCATCGGCAATTTAGCCCCGGATCAGCGGCAAAAGTCGGCTGGCAATGGCGCGGTAGGCGGCGGCTTCGGGGCCGGTGGGGACAGCGGCGACGGGCGGGGTGCCGGCGTCAGAGCCTTCGCGGATCGACATGACCAATGGCACCGCGCCGAGGAAAGAAATGTCGAGCTTTTCGGCGGCTTTCTCCGCCCCGCCGGAGCCGAAGATGTCGTAACGCGCGCCGGTATCCGGGGCGATGAAGTAGCTCATGTTTTCGACCAGGCCCAGCACCGGCACGGCCATGCGGCGCAGCATGTCGATGGCCTTTTGCGCATCGATCAAAGCGAGGTCCTGCGGGGTGGAGACGATGACGACGCCATCGACAATGGTCTGCTGGAACAGGGCGATGTGGATATCGCCGGTGCCGGGCGGCAGATCGATGACCAGGACGTCGAGATCGCCCCAGGCAGTTTCGCGCAGCAATTGGCGGAGGCCCGAAGTGGCCATGGGACCGCGCCAGACCACGGCCTGACCGGGCACCAGCATGGAGCCGATGGAAATGGCCTTGAGTCCGAAGGCCTCATGCGGGGCGAAAATCCCGTCATCGCGAATGGCGGGCTGGCCCTCAATGCCGAGGAGTTTCGGAATGGATGGGCCATAGAGATCGGCATCGAGCACGCCGACCCTGAGCCCCTCGGCGGCGAGGGACAGAGCCAGATTGATGGCAGTGGTTGATTTGCCGACGCCACCCTTGCCGGAGCCGACGGCGATGATGCGCTTGACCCCGGGCACGCGGGTCTTGCCCTGTGGCTGGGGCGCGCCATGGCCGAACTTTGGGGCGTTGGATTTTTCGGCGGTGATCGAGACCATCACCTTGCGAGAGCCACCCAATTGCTGCGCCAGTTTCTGGGCGTGCTCGCGGGCCGGGCCGAAGGCGGCTTCCATTCCCGATGCAACGGCAATGGCAAAGGCGATTGCGCCGGGGGTGACGATGATCTCGGAGAGACCCGCATAGCCCGCGAGGTCGCCGCCGCCGGGGATTTCCACCTGTGCGAGCGCGGCTTTGATCTGGGCGGAGAGTTCGATGTCGGCCATGGCAAGTCTCGAAAGAAGAAGACCTCACCCTTGAGCTTGTCGAGGGCGAGGTCTTTGTTGTGCCTCAAGGTTCGACAAGCTCACCTTGAGTTATCTATGTGGGACGAACCCTTAGAGGATCGACTGGCCGGTGCCGGCCCAATCCTTGAGGAAGCCTTCGATGCCCTTGTCGGTCAGCGGGTGGCTGGCCAACTTCTTGATCACGTCGGGCGGAATGGTGGCGACGTCGGCACCGACGAGCGCAGCCTGGGTCACGTGGTTGGCCGAGCGGATCGAGGCAGCCAGGATCTGGGTGTCGAACTGGTAGTTGTCGTAGATAGTGCGGATGTTCTCGATCAGCTCCATGCCATCGAGATTGATGTCATCGAGGCGGCCGATAAAGGGCGAGATATAGGTCGCGCCGGCCTTGGCGGCGAGCAGGGCCTGGTTGGCCGAGAAGCAGAGCGTGACGTTGGTCGCGATGCCCTTGTCGTGGAAATACTTGGTGGCCTTGAGGCCATTGAGCGTCAGCGGCAGCTTGATGACGACATTCTTGGCTATCTTGGCCAGGTGCTCGCCTTCGGCAATCATGCCGTCATATTCGAGGCTGGCGACTTCGGCCGACACCGGATCGGGCGTGATGTCGCAGATTTCCTTGATGACTTCCTTGAAGTCGCGGCCGGACTTGGCGATCAGCGACGGATTGGTGGTCACGCCGTTGATGAGGCCGGCATCGTTCAGCTCGCGAATGGCGGCGGTATCTGCAGTATCGACGAAGAACTTCATCGTTCCCTCCTAAATAGTCTTCCGAATGGCCGGTCTGGCCAAGGTGTAGCACGGCGGCGCGAGGCCGCAAGCATTGGCTCAGCGAGTGGCCGAGAGAAAGGCTTCCGCCAGATCGCCGACGCGATCTTCGGGAATGCCGGCGACATTGATGCGACTATCGCCCGTCATATAGACCCCGTTTGCGGCCTTGAGATGTTCGACGGCGTCATTTGTGAGACCCAGCAGCGAGAACATGCCGCGGTGGCCGGCGACGAAGTCGAAATCGGTCGAGTTCGAGCGCTCGCGGATAGCGGCGGACAGCTTCTCGCGCAGCGAGATCATGCGATTGCGCATCGCCGCCAGCTCGGTTTCCCACTCGGCGCGCAGGGCAGCATCGTCGAGAATGGTGCGGATGATTTCGGCACCGTGATCAGGCGGCTGCGAATAGGCACCACGGATGATGTTGAGCAGCTGGCTGTTGGTCACCTCAGCCTGTTCGGCGTTGCGCGCGATCAGGATGGCGGCGCCGACGCGCTCGCGATAGAGGCCGAAATTCTTCGAGCCGGAAAAGGCGATCAGCGCTTCGGGCACCGACGAGACGATCTTGCGGGTGCCATAGGCGTCCGGCTCGATGCCGTCGCCGAAACCGAGATAGGCCAGATCAATGAACGGCAGCGCGCCGGTGCGTACGAGGCTGGCGGCAACCTGGTCCCACTGGGCATCGGTGAGATTGGCGCCGGTCGGGTTATGGCAGCAGCCATGCAGCAGGACGACATCACCGGCGCCGAGCTTGTCGAGGGCGGCCAGCATCTCATCGAACTTCACGCCACGGGTGGCGGCATCGAAATAGGGATAGGTGGCGACCTTTAGGCCGGAATTGATGGCGATGGGGTTATGGTTGGCCCAGGTCGGGTCGGACACATAGACCGTGGCGCCGGGGCGAGCCCGGTTGATGAGCTGCATCAGGACCCAGAGCGAGCCGGTGCCGCCGGGGGCCTGGGCAATGCGAACGCGGGCACGATCGACGCTCTTGGCCAGCACCAGATCAAGCACGGCATTGCCATAACCCTTGTTACCGGCAATGCCGAGATAGGTCTTGGTCTTTTCGCTGGACAGAATCCGCTCTTCGGCCTTGCGCACCGAGGTCATGACCGGGGTCACGCCCTTTTCGTCTTTATAGACACCGACGCCGAGGTCGATCTTGGTGGGACGGGAATCGGCGGCGTATTCGCCCATGAGCGCAAGGATCTTGTCGCCAGGGGCCTTGGTGAGGGATTCGAACATGATCTGGAGGTCCAGTGAGAAGGCGCGGTCTTTATAGGCCGGGTGGGAATATTTGCAATTGCCGGATGGCTCGGCAACCACCGAATGTCATACCGGCAATGGCCGGGATCCATCAGGTGATCTCAGGATGGGCCCCGGCCTTTGCCGGGGTGACATCGAGATCGTTTCGGGATCAGCGTTTCAGCCCCTGATTTTCCAGTTCAGCGATCAGCTGCGGGACAATCTCGAACAAATCGCCGATCAGCACGACATCGGCGATTTTCGCGATGGGGGCTTCGGCGTCGGTATTGATGGCGACGATCTTCTTGGCACCCTGGATACCGGCCAGGTGCTGGAGGGCGCCCGAGATACCGACCGCGATGTAGAGGTCGGGCGCGATGATCTTGCCGGTCTGGCCGACTTGCCAGTCATTTGGGGCGTAGCCGGCATCGACGGCCGCCCGGGTGGCGCCGACGGCGGCGCCGAGCGTCTTGCCCAGTTGCTCGATGAGCTTGAAGCCGTCAGCGGAGCCAACGGAGACGCCGCCACCGACCACGATCTGGGCGGTGGCGAGATCGGGGATGTCGCTCTCGGTGCGGTGAGCGGCGATGAAGCGGGCGGCGGAGGCCACCGGGGTGCTCAGCGTCTCGACCGGCGCGGCATTGCCGCCGGAAGCGGGGCGGAAGGCGGAAGCGCGGATGGTGAGGACGTGGCGCGGCTGCGGGTCCGAAACGGTTTCGAGCGCATTGCCGGCATAGATCGGACGCACGAAGCGGTTGGGGCTTTCGATGGCGACGATATCGGTCACCGGCTGGATATCGAGGCGGGCGGCGAGGCGCGGCATGACATCCTTGCCCAGCGTCGAGGCGGCGGCGACGAGATAGGTGTAGCTGGGCGCCAGGGTTTCGAGCAGGCCTGAAATAGCGTCGGCCATGGGTTCGGAGGCTGCGAGGAGCACTTTTTGCACGCCGGCAATGGCGGCGGCAGCCTGAGCAGCGGCGGCATCGCCCAGGACCAGCAGGTCGACGGCGCCGAGTTCGGCTGATGCGGCGACGATGCGGCCGGTGGCGGGAGACAGGGCGCCGTTGTCCACTTCGGCAAGAACCAGAACGCTCATCAGATCGCCTCCATCGCGTTGATTTCGGCGGCGATCACCGCGGCCAGTTCGGAGACGGAGCCAAGGGTGCGGCCGGTGACGCGCTCGGCGGGGGGAGAAACCTTTTCCACGGCGAGGCGCGGGGTGAGATCGACACCGAAATCGGCGGCAGGGCGCACGGCCAGCGGCTTGGAGCGGGCCTTCATCACCATGGGCAAGGCGGCATTGCGCGGCGTATTGAGACGCAGATCGGCAGTGACGATGGCCGGGAGCGGCAGGTTGACAGTCTCGCGGCCATAATCGACTTCGCGGGTGACCTCGAGGCGGCCATCCCCGAGCTTGATCTCGGAGGCAAAAGTGGCCTGGGGACGATTGGTGAGAGCGGCGAGCATCTGGCCGACGTGATTGCTGTCGTCATCCACAGCCTGCTTGCCGAGCAGCACCAGATCGGGCTGTTCTTCTTCGACTACCTTGGCGAGGAGCTTGGCGATGGCGAGGGTTTCGAGCGATGCGTCGGTTTCGAGCAGAATGCCGCGCTGCGCGCCCATGGCCAAGGCCGTCAGAATCACGTCGTTGCTGGCTTTGGGGCCGATGGACACCACGACGATTTCGCTGGCCTGACCGGCTTCGGCAAGCTGCACGGCGGCCTCGACTGCATGCTTGCAGAAGGGGTTCATCGACATGCGCACGCCCGATGTCTCGACGCCCGAGCCATCCGGGCGGACACGAATGCGCACGTTGTGATCGACCACGCGCTTCACCGCGACGAGAATTTTCATAAGCAGCTCCGTCAGGTTGGCGCTTCAATCGCAAAAAGGGGAAGTGCGGACAAGGCGCGCAGAGGGAATATCGGTTCGATTGCGCTGAATTTGTTGGAAAGGAGTACCGTGCGGCAGGTGCCGTAGCGGGCCGGCTCACGCGTTTGACATGCGCGCAAAGGTTGACGCCGCCGCTTAGGGCAGCGACATTGTCGCTTCATCCCAAATGCTTCGGACGTTTTATGCCTGTCCTTAACCGTATTGCCGAGTTCCAGCCCGAAATCGCAGCCTGGCGTCGTGACCTGCACGCGCATCCCGAACTGCTGTTCGACGTGCACAGGACGGCAGGGATCGTGGCGGAGAAGCTGCGGGCCTTCGGCTGCGACGAAGTGGTGACGGGCCTTGGCCGCACTGGTGTTGTCGGCATCATCAATGGCCGCGGCAATAGCAGCAACCGCACCATCGGGTTGCGCGCCGACATGGACGCGCTCTCGATCACCGAAAAGACCGGCGCCGCCTATGCATCGACTGTGGATGGCAAGATGCATGCCTGCGGCCATGACGGGCACACCGCCATGTTGCTGGGCGCGGCGAAATATCTGGCCGAGACGCGCAATTTCGATGGCCGTGTCGCCGTGATCTTCCAGCCGGCCGAAGAGGGCGGTGGCGGCGGACGGGTGATGATCGAGGACGGGCTGATCGACCGCTTCGCCATCACCGAAGTCTATGGCATGCACAATTGGCCGGGGATGCCTGTGGGCCAGTTCGGTATCCGTACCGGCGGCATCATGGCGGCGACTGACCGCTTCTATATCGACATCGAGGGACGTGGCGGCCATGCGGCGCGGCCGCAGCAGACCATCGACCCGATCATTGTCGCCGCGCAGATGGTGACGGCGCTGCAAACCATCGTGTCGCGCAATCTCGACCCGCTGGAAAGCGCGGTGTTGAGCGTGACCATGATCGAAGCGGGCGAGGCCGATAACGTGATCTCGCGCACCGCCAAGATCACCGGCACGGTGCGGACGCTCGATAGCGGCGTGCAGGATTTCATCGAGCAGCGCCTCGTCGAAATGGTGCCGCAGTTCGCCGACAGTTTTGGCGCGCGGGCCAGCATCCGCTATGTGCGCGGCTATCCGGTGACGGTCAACGCTCCCGAGCAGACGGCCTTTGCCGCCGATGTGGCGCGGGAAATCGTCGGCGCGGATCGCGTCGACGACGACACCGTGCCCTCAATGGGCGGGGAAGATTTTTCCTTCATGCTCAATGAGCGGCCGGGCGCCTATATCTTCATTGGCAACGGCGATTCCACCGAGCTGCACACCGATACCTATGACTTCAACGACGACGCCATTCCCGTCGGGGTCAGCTATTGGGCGCGACTGGCCGAGCGGGCTCTGCCGATCCGCTAGCGTTCACGTTCTGGTTGATGCAGCTCCATCCCCCTGCCCTTGCGGGCTCTGAACTGTTCAGAAGGGTACATCTGTCCAGCGGAGAGATTTTAAGTGAAGAGGCCGGGGTGGGGGTGGTCCGGTGACCCGCTGATGGACCCCCTCCCTCAATCCCTCCCCTCAAGGGGGAGGGAGGCGAAAGGACCCCGAGCTCAGCTCAGTTTGAAATGATCTAATCGACAGAGATTGACGCGATCGATCAATCTTTTATCGGCGCATCGATTGGGTTAGGGGAAGCCTGACATGGTTTCCCTCCCCTCCTCTTTCCACCGCTTACTGCCTTTCGCTTTTACCGTGGCCGTCTCCGCAATGGGCGGGGGCATTGCCCATGTTCTGGGCCTGCCGGCGGGGTGGCTGATGGGCGGGGCGCTGGCGGTGACCATTGCCGCCATGGCCGGACTGCCGGTCTCGCTTCCCGGACGATGGCGGGATGTGACCTTCGTGCTCATCGGCATGTCGATGGGCGCCAGCGTGGCGCCGGATTCGCTGTCGCTGCTGGCGAGCTGGCCGATCTCGCTGACCGCCTTGGCGCTGGAACTGGTTATCATCGTAGCGCTGACCGGCTGGATGCTGGTGCGCGTCTTCGGGCTCGATGTCGGCACGGCCTATCTCAGCTCATTTCCCGGTCATCTCTCCTTCGTCATGGGCATTGCCGCGACTGGAGTGGGCAATGCGCGGCAGATCGTCATCATCCAGGTGATCCGCATATTGATGCTGACCATCGCTGTGCCCATCGGCACGCTATTCCTGCCGATCGACCATTTCCCACCGCCACTGCCCAGCGACTTCCTGTCGCCGCTGCAAGTGCTGGTGCTGGCGGGGGCCTGTATTGCGGGCGGGCTGGTCTTCCTTTGGGCCAAAGTACCAGCGGGCATGGTGCTGGGTGCCATGGCAGTGGCGACAGGGGCGAAGCTGGCGGGGCTTTACGAGGCGGCGATGCCGACCCCGCTTGTGACCATCACCTTCATCCTCACCGGAGCGCTGATCGGCTCGCGCTTTGTCGGCATCACCAGGGCGGAGTTTCTCGCAGCTGCCAAGGGCGGGCTGATCGCCACGGCGATGACCGTGGGGATCGTGACGCTGATGGCGCTGGGCGTGGCGCAATTGGTGGACATGCCATTCGGGCAGATCTGGCTGGGCCTGTCGCCCGGCGCGCTCGAAGGCATGGGCGCGCTGGGGATTGCGCTGGGCTACGATACCGCCTTCATCGCCGCGCATCATGTCATTCGCCTCTTGATGCTGAGCTTTGCCATACCTCTGGTGGTCGTGCTGGTGCGGCGACAGGAAAAGCGGGCACAGGACCGCCGCAATTCGGCGTAAGCTGCAAGCAAAAGGAGAGCCGAAATGATGATGCGCATTCTTTCCGCCGTGGCGCTATGCTTGGCCCTGACCGGCGCGACGCAGGCAGCGGCGAGCTGCTATGTAAATCGGCCGGGAGTGGATATCTCCTTCGGCGTCAAGGTCGGCGGCACGTTCACCGAGGCGGACCGCAATGAATTCTACATGCTGCGATTGCGCGGCATGGGCGTCGATGCGACCAGCGTCGAAATGTGGGGCGGCTGCGTCCGCGCCTTCGTGCGCAAGCCTGGCGGTGGCGAGGAAATGCAGCTGTTCCACCCGCAAAGCCTCGAGCGTGTCGGCTGAGATTCAGACGAACCGCTAGCCTGCCTTGGCGATGACGGTCTGGCTGATCTCGCCGACCGGAACCGTGCGCAGGGGACGGGCGCTGTCGGCATCGAGCCCAACGGCCAGTCGTACATGGGCTTCGACGGGGCAAATCTGCAGGCGTGGATCGAAGCCGATCCAGCCCAGCCCCTCGTCATAGGCCTCGGCCCAGGCGTGTAGACCCGGTTCGAGCCCCTCCCCTTCCAGCACATAGCCGGTGACGTAGCGCGCCGGGATATCGAGCGCGCGGGCGGCACCGATGAAGCTATGAGCATAGTCCGGCACCGATGGCAGCGGCTTGGGCGCGGGCGCATCAGCGTCCTGGCTCTGGGTTTGGGACTGTTCGCCGGTGGCCTGCATCTGGGTCGGCGCGGTTTCAGGATCGGGTAGGCCAAGGGTTTCCCCCACACGCGCCATCAGCGCGTGCAGCATGTCGATCCGGCTCTCCTTGGCACTGCGAAACTTGCCATAGAGCGTGACCGGCGCCTTGGTCAGCGGAGTGACGCGTTTGTAGAGTGCGGGCACCGGTTCGCCGGACGGTTTGCCGAGCACGCCATGGGTGTCGCGCGTGGTGACAATGCCGCGCGCCCGAAGGACGATATCGCCCTCAGGGCGGCTTTGATTCACCAGATGCACCTGATTGGCATAGGCATCCTGGAAGCGGCCGGCATTGCCGATCCCCGCCACCTCGACGCTCCAGCTGTCGACGGACTGAGTGGGGCCACTGGACGGTGTGAGCAGGAGGTGCAGCACGGCCTGGCCGATGCCGGGCGGCAGGGTCAGGTTCAGCGTGTGGTCGATTTCGATACGCATGGCTCAGTAGAAATTGTAGCTTTTCGACAAGGCGTCGGTGACCCGGTTATTGCGCGAGATGAACTCGTTGAGGAACTCGTGCAGGCCGTGGGTGAAAATGGTCTCCATATTGGTGTCTTCCACCATGGCCAGGAGATCGGCTGCCGCGTCGTGGCAGCATTCCTTGCGGCCGTAGAATTCGGACAGCATGTCGAGATTTTGCTGCACGAAGCGGGCGCAGAAAATCAGCGAACGCGGCATTTCCGGCCTGAGGATCAGGAAATCGGCGATGTTATGAGCCTTGTAGCGGTCGTGGTAGACGTGTCGATAGGCCCGGTGGGCCGAGGCGGCGCGCAGGATCAGCGTCCATTGCTGGATGTCGATTTCGCCCCCCACCAACGTCGAGCGCGGCAAGAGGACATAGTATTTCATGTCGAGAATGCGGGCGGTATTGTCAGCCCGTTCGACAAAATTGCCGGCCTGCAGGAAAGCGAAACCATCGTCCCGCAGGATGGTGCCCAGGAGGGCACCGCGGAATTCATGGCTGCGCTGTTTGACCCATTGCAACAGGCCCAAGAGCTTTGCGCCCCGCACATCGCGCGGCTTGATCTGGGAATATTCGAGCCAGGCCCCGTTCATGCTTTCCCACATGTCGGTGGTGATGGCGGTACGGACCGAGCGGGCATTGGTACGCGCGGCCTCGAGGCACGAATAGACCGAGGAGGAATTGTCGGGGTCGAACATCATGTAATGGGCGACGCTGTCGACATCGGCCACGTCATGCTTGGCGGAGAAGCCCTCATCGACCTCGGCGGCCTGCATCATCGAGATCAGATGCTCGCTGGACCCACCTTCGCGGCGGCTGGTGAGGCTCATGCGGTAGCCCACCTCAAGCAGGCGCGCCATGTTTTCGGCGCGCTCGACATAGCGGGAGAGCCAGAACAGGTTCTGTGCGGTGCGTCCGAGCATTCTCATGGGGAGACACTCCCGGTGATCAACTCGGAGGGCATGCCCGCCCTCCCCCTTGAGGGGAGGGTAGCGAACCTAGCCGCCAGGCTTAGCGAAGCTGCGGAGGGGGTGCTCCTGTGATTCACAGAACGACCCCCTCCCTCATTCCCTCCCCTCAAGGGGGAGGGAGGCGATAGAGCCGACACCGGCGAGTGAGGCAAAAGCTGAAAAACCATCATCAATCTTCCAGCACCCAGGTGTCCTTGGTGCCGCCGCCCTGGGAGGAGTTGACCACCAGCGAGCCTTTTTTCAGCGCTACGCGGGTGAGGCCGCCGGGGGTGATGCGCACTTCGTCGCCGACCAGCACATAGGGGCGCAGATCGACATGGCGCGGGGCGACGTCACCGTTGATATGGGTGGGACAGGTGGAGAGATTAAGCGTCGGCTGGACGATGTAATTGTCCGGGCGGGCCTCGATCTTCTTCTTGAACTCGGCGTGCTGGGCCTTGGTGGAGGTTGGCCCCACCATCATGCCGTAGCCGCCCGAGCCGTGCACTTCCTTGACCACCAGGTCATGGATGTTCTCGAGCACCCATTTGCGCTGCTCCTCATCGGTGCAGTTATAGGTAGGCACGTTGCTAAGCAGCGCCTTTTCACCGAGATAGAACTCGATGATCTCGGGCACATAGGTGTAGACGGCCTTGTCGTCGGCAATGCCGGTGCCCGGCGCGTTGACCAGGGTGACATTGCCGGCGCGGTAGGCGTCGAAGAGGCCGGGCACGCCGAGCATGGAATCGGGCCGGAAGGTCAGCGGGTCGAGATAGTCATCATCGATGCGGCGATAGATGACATCGACGCGCTCCGGACCTGTCGTGGTGCGCATATAGACCTTGCCGCCATCAACGAAGAGATCGTGACCCTCGCAAAGCTGGGCACCCATCTGGTCGGCCAGGAAGGAATGCTCGAAATAGGCGGAATTGTAGATGCCCGGGGTGAGCACGGCGATATTGGGGGTGCCGCGCGAATTTTCCGGCGCGACGCTTTCTAGCGTGCGGCGCAGATTTTCCGGATAGGTTTCGACCGGAGCCACCTTGGTGCGCTGGAACAGGTCCGGCGCCAGGATCATCATCGCTTCGCGGTCTTCCAGCATGTAGGAAACGCCGGAAGGGGTGCGCAGATTGTCCTCGAGCACATAGAATTCGTCGGGCCCGACGCGCACGATATCGACGCCGATGATATGGGCATAAACGCCCTTGGCGGGCTCCAGCCCCATCATCTGCGGGCAGAAGGCTTCATTGTTCAAAATGAGCTTTTCCGGCACCCGCCCGGCCTTGAGGATCTCCTGGCGGTGATAGATGTCGTACAGGAAGGCGTTGAGCGCCTTGACGCGCTGCTCGATCCCCTTGCTCAGCCGGCGCCACTCATTGGCGGCAATGATCCGCGGGATCACGTCGAAGGGAATAACCTTCTCGGTGCCTTCCTCGGACCCGTAAACGGCAAAGGTGATGCCCAGCTTGCGGAAGATCGCCTCGGCGTCCGTCTGCATCAGCGCCAGGCCCTTATCCGGCTGTTCGGCCAACCACGCGCTCAAAGCGCGGTAAGGTTCGCGGACCGATCCGTCCGCGTTGTACATTTCGTCAAACGGCGTTTTGTCGCCCATTATGCTCCGCTTGAATAATACGGCTTTCCCATCGCCCAAACATTGCTACACGAATGTTCGCCGCCGTCCAGACGCTCAAAGCCTGGGCATGCCGCTTTTTCGTGCAGGTCTGACTTGCAGATCAAGCGCCGAACATGCTCTCATTCGCGCCATGTGATTTCCCTCAATTGGCTTTTCCCGACCAAACCAACCGGCGATAGAGCGTCGAGCGGTCGATGCCGAGCGCCCGTGCGGCGGCGGACAGATTACCGCGATTGAGATCGACCGCCCGGCGCATGGCGGCCTCAGTCAGCTCTCCCAAATCGCCCGAGGGCATTAGCGGCGCGGACGAGGGCCGCGCCTGAATGATAGCGGTGGGCAGATCGGCAAGGGTGACGCGCTGACCGGGATCGGCCAAGGCCGCGGCTGTGCGCAGTGCATTGGCCATTTCTCGCAGATTGCCGGGCCAGTCATAGGATGCCAGCCGATCGAGCACGGTTTCGGACAGCGGACCATTGCCGGTGTCGAGGCCGGCCCAGAGGCTTTCGATGATGGCATGCCGATCCGGAAGTTCGGCGACGGAGGGCAGCCGCAGGGTGAATTGGGCGATGCGGAAGTAGAGATCGGCGCGGAA
Organism: Devosia equisanguinis; assembly: GCF_900631955.1. Lineage (GTDB taxonomy): Bacteria > Pseudomonadota > Alphaproteobacteria > Rhizobiales > Devosiaceae > Devosia > Devosia equisanguinis. The sequence continues at coordinate 55,153 of NZ_UZWD01000030.1, forward strand.
GGTGCCGGCATCGACCATGGCCTTGAGATCGCGATTGGTGGCGCAGATGGCGACGAAATCGGCCTTGCGGGCTTGGCCGCCGCCCAGGGGAGCCACTTCCTTGTCCTGCAGCACGCGCAAAAGTCGCGATTGCAGCAGCAGCGGCATGTCGCCGATTTCGTCGAGGAACAGGATGCCGCCTTCGGCCTGTTGCACGAGCCCCTTGGCGCCCCCCTTGCGCGCACCGGTAAAAGCGCCGGCCTCATAGCCGAACAGCTCGGATTCGATGAGGCTTTCGGGCAATGCGGCGCAATTGACCGCTACGAAGGGTTTTCCGGCGCGGTTGGATTTCTGCGCCAGGTGCCGGGCGAAGACTTCCTTGCCCGAACCGGTTTCCCCGGTCACCAAAACCGGGATTTCGGCATTGACCAGCTTGATGGCCTTAGCGAGGCCGAGACGCGCCTCGTCGGTGAGATAGGGTTCATTCGAGGTCGCGGGGGTTTTGACCACATGGCTGGTGCGGGCGTGGCTTTGATCCGGACGCGCGATGGCGGCGGAGAATTTCTCGCCGGACACGGAGCGCAGTTCGGTGTCGAGCCGCTCGAACAATTCGTCGCTGCGGGTTTTGCGCAGGGCCTGGCGATCAAGGCCCAGAAGGCTGAGGGCCCGGCGGTTGCCGGCAATCAGCTGATCACCATCAAAGACCAGAACGCCTTCGCGCGGGGTTCCCAGCATGTCGCCATGGCGGTGGAAACGCATCACTGTCTTGTCTTCGAAGCCGCGGGCGAAGAAGCGGTGCTCGATCTGCTCGACGGCCAGTCGCACCAGGCCCAGCGCATGGGTGTGTTCGGCAGTGGCATGGCCGGACATGTCGAGCACGCCGGCCAGCTTACCGAAGGGATCGAAGATAGGCGAGGCGGCACAATGGAGGATGCCGTGCGGCTCGAAGAAGTGCTCGGCGCCGTGGACGGCAATGGCGCGGCGCTCGGCCATGGCTGTGCCGATGGCATTGGTGCCGGTGGACATTTCCGACCAGGCGACACCCGGCTGTAGCGACACCCGCGCAGCCTCGCCGGCAAATTCGGGACTGCCGACCACATCGAGCACGGTGCCCTTGGCGTCGGTGAGGATGACGACGCTTTCAGTGAGCTTGGCTTCGGAGCGGAGCGTCGCAAGCTCGGGGCGGCTGAGCAGTCGCAAGGCTTCGTTCTGCTGCTGCAACTGGCGCAATTCGGCGGATGTCAGGGGTTCGGCATGGATGCTGTCGCCGGCATCGAGCCCTTTTTCGGCGCATCGCTGCCAGCTGCGCAGGATGGGCGCCGGCACTAGCCCGTCTGGCAGGCTGCGTCCGGAGAAGAATTTTTCGCGTGCCGCAGCTAATACATGGTCAGACGACTGGTTCATGCTCATCTTCCTCCCAGTATGTGGCAGTATGCAACAGATGTTGCGTCTGCCATCGGTTCTGGTTGTTGCAAAGTGTTGCACCCATGGATCGACGGCGTAAAGCAAAACCGTGATCACGAAGACTTGGGCAGCAAAATCAAGGTTCTGAGCGATCTGGCACGGCAGTTGCTCCTCTGGCTTCCATTCAAGAACCAAGGGAGGAAGCCTTGAACAAACCCCAATTCCTGGACCAGCGCAGCAAGTCGCCGTTCAAAGCCAAGTATGGCAACTATATCGGTGGGCAATGGGTCGACGCGGCCGATGGCGAGACCTTCGACAATACCTCGCCGGTCACCGGACAGGTGATCTGCAAGGTGGCGCGCGGCAAAGCCGCCGATATCGAAAAGGCGCTGGATGCCGCCCACAAGGCCGCGCCCGCCTGGGGTCGTACCTCACCCGCCGAGCGCGCCAATATGCTCAACAAGATCGCCGATCGGATCGAGGAAAATCTCGACCTGATCGCGCTGGCGGAAACCTGGGACAATGGCAAGCCAATCCGCGAAACCACCGCCGCCGACATTCCGCTGGCTATCGATCACTTCCGCTATTTTGCCGGCGCCATCCGCGCCCAGGAAGGCGGCATTTCCGAAATCGACCATGACACCGTGGCCTATCACTTCCACGAGCCGCTGGGCGTGGTCGGGCAGATCATTCCGTGGAACTTCCCGATCCTGATGGCAACCTGGAAGCTGGCCCCTGCCCTGGCGGCCGGCAATGCGGTGGTGCTCAAGCCCGCCGAACAGACCCCCGCTTCCATCCTCTTGCTGATGGAGCTGATCGAGGACCTGATCCCGCCGGGCGTGCTCAACATCGTCAATGGCTTCGGTCTCGAAGCCGGCAAGCCGCTGGCCAGCTCCAACCGCATCGCCAAGATCGCCTTTACCGGTGAGACCACGACGGGCCGGCTGATCATGCAATATGCCAGCCAGAACCTCATTCCGGTGACCCTGGAGCTGGGCGGCAAGTCGCCGAACATCTTCTTCAAGGACGTGATGGACGAGGACGACGATTTCTTCGACAAGGCGCTCGAAGGCTTCACCATGTTCGCCCTCAACCAGGGCGAGGTGTGCACCTGCCCGAGCCGCGCCCTGATCCAGGAGTCGATCTACGATCGGTTCATGGAACGGGCCATCAAGCGGGTCGAAGCGATCAAGCAGGGCTCTCCGCTCGATCCCTCCACCATGATCGGCGCCCAGGCCTCGTCCGAACAGCTCGAAAAGATCCTCTCCTATCTCGATATCGGCAAGCAGGAAGGCGCCAAGGTGCTGACCGGCGGCGAGCGCAATACGTTCGAGGGCGATCTGGCCGGCGGTTATTACGTCAAGCCAACCGTCTTTGCCGGCAACAACAAGATGCGCGTCTTCCAGGAGGAAATCTTCGGGCCGGTTGTTTCTGTCGCCACCTTCAAGGATGAAGAGGAAGCGATGGCGATTGCCAATGACACGCTCTATGGCCTCGGCGCCGGCGTGTGGACCCGCAATGGCAACCGCGCCTACCGCTTCGGTCGCGGCATCCAGGCCGGTCGCGTCTGGACCAATTGCTACCACGCCTACCCGGCCCATGCGGCCTTTGGTGGCTACAAACAGTCCGGCATCGGCCGCGAAAACCACCGCATGATGCTCGATCACTATCAACAGACGAAGAACATGCTGGTCAGCTACAGCCCCAAAAAGCTGGGCTTCTTCTAAGGGCCACGGCAGCTCACTGAGTTACGCGCTCCTCCCTCGCGCAGCCCCCGGGTCCGCCCGGGGGCAAGGGATCATTCCGGCGGGCACCGGGCCTTTTCAACCCCATCTCTCCCCCGGCCCGTGGCTCGCTGGAATGACATTTTCTCCATTCAAGCGGAGCCTGACATGAACCAGTCCGTTCCCCGCGTCATTGCCACCCCGGCGGCCATCGCACTGATCGGCGAGATCACGGCGCGCCATGGCGCCATCATGTTCCATCAATCCGGCGGCTGTTGCGACGGCTCATCGCCCATGTGCTATCCGCAGGGCGAATTCATCATCGGCGATCGCGACGTGAAGATGGGCGAGATCGGCGGCTATCCCTTCTATATGTCGCCCAGCCAGTTCGAATACTGGCAGCACACGCAGCTGATCATTGACGCCATTGCCGGGCGCGGCGGCATGTTCAGCCTCGATAACGGCACCGAGCGGCGCTTTCTGACGCGATCACGCGTATTCACCGACGAAGAACACGAAAATCGAGCGCCGGTGAGCATTGGCGCGCAGGGCTGAACGCCATCAGCCGACCGCCTTCAGGTTCTTGGAAATTGCAGGCTGTTGGGCGCGCATTCGAATACGAATGCTGCCGCGTTCGGGGTGCACGAAGTCGAAGCAGTTGGTCTTGCGCACCAGATCGCTGAGCTTGGAAAAGCCATAGCTGCGCGGGTCGAAATCCGGCGACAGATTGGCAAGCCGGCTGCCAACCTCTCCAAGGTTGGCCCAACCATCATCACCTTCCGCCTGAACAATCGCCTTCCTGAGCAGCGGCACCGCCTTGCTGGGTGGTTGCAGTGGCGTTGCGGCTGGCAGCACCGCAACCCCAGTAAAAGAATCCGGCAGCAGATTTTCCGTATAGATAAATCGCCGACACGCTTGTCGAAAGCTTTGCGGGGTTTTCTGTTCGCCGAACCCAAACACATCAACGCCCTGTTCGCGGATGCGCGCAGCCAGACGGGTGAAATCACTGTCCGAAGACACAAGGCAGAAACCGTCGAAGCGACCGGTATGCAATAGATCCATGGCATCGATTACCAAGGCAATGTCCGATGCATTCTTCCCGCTGGTCGTGGCGGGCTGTTGCTGCGGGATAATGGCGTACCTGGCCAAAACATCGTGCCATGATTTCAATCTCGTGCCAGAAAAATCGCCGTAGATGCGCCGTACACTTGCCTCCCCAATTCGGGCAATCTCTTCAAAAAGGCCATCGACGATGCGGGACGATGTATTGTCGGCGTCGATCAATACTGCAAGTCGTGCCGATTTTTCTGCGCTCGCCATTCCAAATCTCTCCGGTTGCCGACGAATGTGCGAAGTCTGGTTTCGTCTCACAAGCTGGCGACTGGTCTTAGGGTAAACACTCTGCTTCGTACTTGGCCTCCACCGCCCGCGCCTTTAGTCTCGCTGACAAAGGGAGTCGCGCCGCCATGACCATCGAAATTCTACAGACGCATAAGCTGCTTGCCTCCTGCGAGGCGGCGCTGGCCGAGCGCTACACGGTGCACAAGCTGCACGAGATAGAGCACAAGGCGGGCTGGCTGGCGGCGAACGGCGCCCGTATCCGCGCTCATGCCGGTTCGGGGGTGCAGGCGGATTTGATGGACAAGCTGCCCAATCTCGAGATCATCGCCAGTTTCGGGGTCGGCTATGACAATATCGACATTGCCGGTGCCAAGGCTCGGAATATCCGGGTGACCAATACGCCCGACGTGCTCAATGACGCGGTGGCGGAATTGACGGTGGGCCTGATGATTTCGCTGGCACGCCGCATTCCGCAATCGGATCAATATGTGCGTCGGGGCAAGTGGCCGAGCGGCAATTTCGGGTTGTTGAGCGAATTGACCGGCAAGACCGTGGGCATTTTGGGGCTGGGCCGCATCGGCAAGGAAATCGCCACACGGCTGCAGGCGATGAAGATGCGCGTGGTCTATCATGGCCGCCGGCAGCAGCCACATACGCCCTATATCTATTACGACGATCTCGAAGACATGGCCCGCGATAGCGACTGGTTGGTGGTAATTGCCCCCGGCGGCAAGGGCACGGAGGGTATCGTGTCGCGACAGGTGCTCGAGGCGTTGGGGCCCGATGGTTATGTGGTCAATGTGGCGCGGGGCACATTGATCGACGAGCCGTCCATGCTCGAGCTGTTGCAGAATGGCGGGCTGGGCGGCGCGGCGCTCGATGTGTTCGTCGACGAGCCAGAGGTGCCCGAAGCCTTCATGCACTTGCAGAATGTGGTGCTGTCACCACATCAAGGCAGCGCCACGCACCAGACCCGCGACGCCATGGGGGCACTGCTGGTTGCCAATCTGGACCGGCATTTTGCCAGGGAACCGCTGATTTCGGCGGTGGTGTGATGGACGAGCGCATGGTTCGCATCGCCGAACTGGAGATCGTTCCGGAACGGCTGGATGAGTATCTGGCCTTTTTGAAAGAGGAAATTGCAGCGTCGCTGGAGCGGGAGGACGGCGTGCTGATGCTGCATGCCGTTTCCGAAAAGGCCGCGCCGCATCGTATCCGCCTGCTGGAGGTCTATGCGTCCGAGGCCGCCTACCTAACCCATATCCAGACGCCGCATTTCCTCAAATACAAGCAGGGGACGTTGGCGATGGTGGCATCGCTGAAGCTGATCGATGTCGACCCTGTTCTGCTTGCTGCCAAGCCAGCCTAGACGGTGATGACGTAAACGGCGTGCGCTTCGCCGTTGAGCGGCACCATTTCCAGCAGCCGCCAGCCATCGGCGTCGAACAGATCCAGCGCTTCTGCCGTCAGTGCGTGGAGCCGGGCGTGACCCAGCCGCTTTGCCTCGAGCTTGGCGCGGGCCAGAAGCGCCCTGCCGACGCCGCGCCGTCGAAACGCCGGATCGACCACCAGGCCGCCGAGCCAGGGCGAGCGTTCGGTGACCAGACCGCCCGAGCCGGCGGTGAGCGCGCAGGTGCCCACCACTGCGCCATCGGCAAAGGCAAGAATGCCGAGCGGCAGGCGATTGCGCTCCAGCCGGTCGCACAGATCGGCGCGGGCCGAAGCCCCGCGCGGATTGTACCAATCGGGCCATTGCCGCTCCAGCAGCGCGGCCAGGTCGCTGACTGTGGCTTCATGGTCGATCAGCAATCCGGTGGTGATCACAACTGCATTCCTCGCCTGCATGCTGCCCAATTAACAGCGGACGCACAAATCTATAGCCTCGTGCGCGAATCCGGCCCGGACATATCACGGCCAACAGGAGCAAATGAATGACCGAATGGTGGCGCGGCGGAGTGATCTATCAGGTCTATCCCCGCTCGTTTCAGGACAGCAATGGTGACGGCGTCGGCGATCTGGCCGGCATTATCGACCGGCTCGACCATATTGCCAGCCTGGGCGTGGACTGTATCTGGCTCTCGCCCCTCACCCAGTCGCCCCAGGCCGATATGGGCTATGACGTTTCGGACTATGTGCAGGTCGATCCGCTGTTCGGCACGTTGCAGGACTTCGACCTGTTGATCGAGAAGGCCCATGCGCTTGGCCTCAAGGTGATCATGGACCAGGTGGTGAGCCATACTTCTTCGCTCCATCCCTGGTTCCTCGAATCCGCCTTCAGCCGCGATAATGCCAAGGCAGACTGGTATGTCTGGGCCGACGCCAACCCCGACGGCACCCCGCCCAATAACTGGCTTTCGGTGTTCGGTGGCTCGGCCTGGGAATGGCACACGGCGCGCAAGCAGTATTACCTGCACAATTTCCTCACCTCCCAGCCCGACCTCAATTTCCATAATCCGGCGGTGCAGGATGCGGTGATCGAGGTCATGCGCTTCTGGCTCGATCGCGGGCTGGACGGCTTCCGGCTCGATACGGTCAACTACTATTTCCACGACGCCAAGCTGCGCTCGAACCCGCCACTGCCGGAGCTCAATGGCAAGCCCGCCACCAATCCTTATGACATGCAGAGCCACAAATTCTCCAAGAGCCAGCCGGAGAACATGGACTGGCTGCGCAAGGTGCGGGCGCTGCTCAATGACTATCCCGGCACCACCACCGTGGGTGAAGTCGGCGACGACGAGCGCGGGCTGGAGCTGATGAAGCAGTACACATCGGGCAGCGACCTGCTGCATATGTGCTATTCGTTCGACTTCCTGGGGCCGAAATTCTCGGCGGCGCATTTCCGCTCGAAAGTGGAAGCCTTCTTCGCCGATGGCGCCACCGGCTGGCCGTGCTGGAGCTTTTCCAACCACGACGTCATTCGCCACATGACCCGCTGGACGCCGTTCAGCGTTTCGTCGGCCGATCTGTCGCGCCAGGCGATCGCATTGATGCTCACGCTCAAGGGCTCGGCGGGACTCTATCAGGGCGAGGAGCTGGGGCTGCCCGAGGCGGATATCCTATTCGAGGAACTGACCGATCCGCGTGGCAAGCGCTTCTGGCCGGAAGACAAGGGCCGCGATGGCTGCCGCACGCCGATGCCCTGGCAGCATAATCTGGCGCATGCCGGATTTACCCATGGCAAGCCCTGGCTGCCGGTCAAGCATGCCGCCGTGGCTCTGAGCGTCGACCTGCAGGAAGCCGATCCGAATTCGTCGCTGCATTATTACCGGCAGATCCTGGCCTGGCGCAAAAATCACCCGGCGCTCAAGACCGGCGATATCGCCTTTTTCGACTGCGATGAGCCGGTGCTGGCCTATATGCGCACCGATGGCAACAAGGACCTGGTCTGCGTGTTCAACCTGTCGGCCGAGGCGCGTACTGTCACCGTCGGCGGCGTGGAGCTGGTGCTGGAGCCGGTCAGTCACAATGCCGAATTGTCCGGAACGACGCTGACGCTGGGACCGAACGGCTTTGCCATCCTGCCGGCACCGGCGGGAGAGGGCTCGGTGCGTTATCAGGGTTGAGTGGGTTCAACCACGCAGTACCGCCCTCGGGCTTGACCCGGGGGCCGGTTGGTGAGGCACAGGCGCTGTAAACCGCAAGCGGCCGATGGCCCTCGGGTCAAGCCCGAGGGCGGCGTTGTGGGTGGGGAAAATCGGAGGTCACCAAGCAGAAGATGTTTGACGTCCTGAGCTTCGGCCTAAAGGCTCAAGATGAGCAGCCAGGCGGAGATGGTCAGGGCCGACATGACCGTGGCAATGAGGATGGTGTTGGTGGCGACGCTGACGCCGCGGTCGTAATAGGTGGCAAAGACATAGATGTTGACGCCGGCCGGCATGGCAGAGAGCAGGATGCCGTAGCGGGCGATGTCCATCGGCACATGCAAAATCCAGATCATCATCACATAGGCGAGCGCCGGATGGACGATGAGCTTGATGAGCGAGGCCACCAGCGCCGGCTTCCAGTTTTCCGAGAGCTTGAACTCGTTCAGCGCCCCGCCAATGCCGAAGAGGGCAGCAGGGACCACGGCCTGGCTCATCATGACGAAGAAGGCTTCGGCCGGCTCGATCAATTGCAGATCGGCCAGTGAACCCAGAATGCCGGCTGCGATGCCCCAGATCAGCGGGTTGGAGACGACGCGGCGCAGGGCGACGACCAAGGTCTTGGCGAGCGACTGGCCGTCCCGACGCATCAGCTCCATGGTGACCATGCCCAGGGTCAGCAGAATGGCGCCATGCAGGCCGATGATCGAGAGCGTGACCGGCATGGCCTGGTCGCCATAGGCCCGCGACATGATCGGCAGGCCAACCAGCACCGTATTGGTGAAGGTGCCGGAAAAGCCGGCAGCAACGCTTTCACCCGGCGAATTGTTGAAGACGCGGCGGGCAATGATAATGCCGAGCACGAAACAGATGGCAGCGCCGACATAAAACGGGCCGATGATGCCGATATTGAAGGCCGAGCGGAAATCGCTGGTGCTGATCGAGTAGAACAGCAGACAGGGCGTGGCGAAATTATTGACGAAGGCGATCAGTGCCTTGATGCCATCGGCCGGAAACAGCCGGAAACGCACGGCCCCATAGCCAAAGGCCATGAGCGCGAAAATCGGGGCGATGACGGCAAGAATATCGAGCATTGGCCTGAGGATGGGCCCTAGGATGCGTCAGCCGTAACCCGTCCCCAGGAAGCGGTCAATCTTTCGCGCGCGAAGCTACAAAACGAAACTCATTACGTTTGAAAACGAAATAAAACGCGCTATATACGAAACAACTTGACGATGGGTGAGGACTGGATCGTGCTGGATATCTTTGTCATCGGTGGCGGCATCAACGGCGTGAGCGTGGCACGCGATGCGGTGGGCCGCGGGTTCAGCGTCGGGCTGGCCGAGATGAACGATCTCGCCTCCGGCACCAGTTCGGCAGCGACCAAGCTGATCCATGGCGGATTGCGCTATCTCGAACATTACGAATTCCGGCTGGTGCACGAAGCGCTAGCGGAGCGCGAAATCCTCTGGGCCGCCGCGCCGCACATCATCTGGCCGTTGCGTTTCGTGCTGCCGCATCACAAGGGACTGCGCCCTGCTTTCGTGCTGCGCACGGGCCTGGCGATGTACGACTATATGGGTGGCCGCAAGCTGTTGCCGCCGACCAAGACACTGGACCTGACCCGTGATATCACCGGCAAGCCGCTGAAGCCGGGTTATCGGCTGGGCTTCGAATATTCCGATTGCTGGGTCAATGATGCGCGTTTCGTGGTGCTCAATGCCCGCGACGCTGCCGAAAAAGGCGCAAAAATCCATGTGCGCACCAAGGTGACCGAGGCGCGGCGCGAGGATGGCGCATGGACCCTAAAACTCGCCGGCGAAAACGGCGAGGAGACGGTGCGCGCGCGCATGATTGTCAACGCTGCCGGTCCTTGGGTCGACCAGGTGATCAATGGCGTCGTCGGCAACAATGGCAAGCATAATGTGCGGCTGGTGCAGGGCAGCCACATCGTGGTCAAGAAGCTCTATGACCATGACCGCTGCTACATCTTCCAGAACGGGGACGGGCGCATCATCTTCGCCATTCCCTATGAGAATGACTTCACCCTGATCGGCACCACCGACCGCGACTATGAAGGCGACCCCAAGGACGTCAAGATCTCGGCCGAGGAGACGAGGTACCTGCTGGAGGCGGCGAGCGAATATTTTGCCAAGCCGGTCACTCAGGACGACATCGTCTGGAGCTATTCGGGGGTGCGGCCGCTATTCGACGACGGCGCCAGCGCGGCTCAGGAGGCAACGCGCGACTATGTGCTCAAGACCAATGGCGATGCCGCGACCGGCGCTATCATCAATGTGTTCGGCGGCAAGCTGACCACCTCGCGACGCCTGGCGGAATCGGTGTTGGAAAAAATCGAGGACGTGCTGGGTAAACGCGGTGCGCCCTGGACCAAGACGAGCACCCTGCCTGGCGGCGACTTCGGGCCGATGAGCTTCGAGCCGGAAGTGCGCCGGCTGTGCATGGATTATCCGGCATTACATCCGGATCTGATGAAACGGTTGATGCGCCTTTATGGCACGCGGGCGCGCAAGCTGCTCGGCGATGCGAGGACGGTAGCCGATCTCGGCCAGCATTTCGGCGCCGATCTTTATGAGCGCGAAGTCGATTATCTGGTTGCCGAGGAATGGGCGCGGACGGCACAAGATGTGCTCTGGCGCCGCACCAAGCTGGGCCTGCGCATGGAGCCTGGTGGCGTGGCACGACTTGAGGCCTATTTAGCGAGTCGCGTGTAGCCACATCATTCGTCATTGCCCGGCTTGACCGGGCAATCCAGTGTCTGGACGCCTGGACCACCCGGTCAAGCCGGGTGGTGACGATGAACTAAAAATCGGTCGGGAAGCGAATTCGCTGGGAGACGAATATGACCAAGTACATTCTGGCGATCGATCAGGGCACGACCTCGAGCCGGGCGATCCTGTTCGACCAGGCGCGCAAGATCGTGGGCGTGGGACAGAAGGAGTTCACCCAGCACTTCCCGCAGGATGGCTGGGTCGAGCACGACCCGGAGGAAATCTGGGACAGCGTGCTGTGGTCGATCAAGACCGCCATCAAGGAGGCAGGCGCCGCCGCCACCGATATTGCCGCCATCGGCATCACCAACCAGCGCGAGACGGTGGTGATCTGGGACCGGGAAACGGGCGAGCCGATCCACAATGCCATAGTCTGGCAGGATCGGCGCACCGCCGAGTTCTGCGCCAAACTCAAGAAGCAGGGTCATGAACCGCTGTTCACCAAGAAGACCGGCCTGCTGCTCGACCCCTATTTCTCCGGCACCAAGGTCAAGTGGCTGCTGGACAATGTGAAGGGCGCACGCAAGCGGGCCAAGGCCGGCGAGCTGGCCTTCGGCACGATCGACAGTTTCCTTATCTGGCGGCTGACGGGCGGCAAGGTGCATGCCACCGATGCCACCAATGCGGCGCGCACGCTGATGTTCGATATCGGCGCCAATAGCTGGGACGAAGAACTGCTCAAGCTGCTCGACGTGCCGGCTGCGCTGTTGCCAGAGGTCAAGGATTGTGCCGACGATTTCGGCGTGACCGAAGCCGAATTGTTCGGCGCGGCGGTGCCCATTCTCGGCGTCGCCGGCGACCAGCATGCGGCAACCATCGGGCAGGCCTGTTTTGCCCCGGGCATGGTCAAGTCAACCTATGGCACGGGATGCTTCGCTCTGCTCAATACCGGCAGCGACATGGTGCGTTCCAAGAACCGGCTTTTGACCACCCTCGCCTATCGGCTGGATGGCAAGAGCACCTATGCGCTGGAAGGCTCGATCTTCATTGCCGGCGCGGCCGTGCAGTGGATCCGCGATGGGCTGAAACTGGTCAAGCATGCCAGCGAGACGGGCCCCTTGGCGCGCACCGCCGATCCGAGCCAGCACGTCTATATGGTCCCGGCCTTTGTGGGCTTGGGCGCGCCATGGTGGGATGCAGAGGCACGTGGCGCCATCTATGGACTGACCCGCAATACCGGCCCGGCCGAAATCGCCAAGGCGGCGCTGGAGGCGGTGTGCTACCAGACCCGCGACCTGCTCGAGGCCATGCGCAAGGACTGGAAGGGCGGCGGCAAGGATACGGTGCTGCGCGTCGATGGCGGCATGGTGGCATCGGACTGGACCATGCAGTTCTTGGCCGACATTCTCGATGCGTCCGTCGATCGTCCCATGATTCTGGAAACCACGGCCCTCGGCGCTGCCTGGCTGGCGGGCATGAAGGCCGGCATCTGGCCAGCCATGGACGAATTCGCCGCCAGCTGGGCCCGGGACCAGCGGTTCGAACCGACCATGGATGGCAGTGAGCGCAAGGCGAAAATCGCAGGCTGGGACCAGGCGGTGCGCCGGACTTTGACGCACTAGCTGCAAATTACCCATATTGGCCATTGGCTTTGGGCGCGCGGTTTGCAATAGCACCGATATGAGTAATCAAGACGACGACTATGTGTATGACCAAGCTACGGGCGAATGGCGCCCGGCTTCGGAGATGGCTGCTACCGATGCGAGTGCCCTAGAAGTGCGCGATGCTTCGGGCACTCTTCTGGCCGATGGCGATGCGGTGGTGCTGATCAAGGACCTCAAGGTCAAGGGCGCCGGGCAGACGCTGAAGCAGGGGACGGTGATCAAAACCATCCGCCTGACCGACAATCCCGAAGAGATCGACTGCCGCCACGATGCCATCAAGGGCCTGGTGCTGCGCACCGAGTTCGTGCGCAAGCGCTAAAGCGGCATTTCCGAAAAGCGCACGGAGGCTTTTCGGGCCGATGCGCTAGGAATCGCTGCCGGTCTCCACTTCCGGAGCCGCCTCGTCATCGGCTGGTTGCAGGATGTTGCGGTTATCGCGAATGAAGGCGGTGACCTCACCATCCAGCGCAATCAGGAAGTCGCTGATGCGCACGCCGTTGGAGCCGAAATCGTGCACGGCGTTGATCGAGGCGGAGCGCATGTCAACGGCGCTCCCGGTCGCTGTGGGCATTACCCGAATGACCACCTCTTCCCGCCAGCCCACCAGCGTTACGATCCGCGCATTGAGGCGGCCGGTTTCGGTAGCATCTGCGGGTTCACGGCGCAGCCTGATGTCCCAGCCTTGCGCCGTGGCCAGCCGCTCGACCAGGGCGAAAACCTGGAAGGCGTCGAGCGGATAGGTGCGCGTGGTGACATTGGGGAAGATGCGGGCCTGCTGCTCGGCGGTGAGCAGATGCGGCGGCGGCATGGCGGCGGTATCGGGTTCGAAAATCAGCGGCAGTTCGCTGCGCGTGGTGGTGGCGATATCGGTGACCAGCGGATAATCCGCAGCCAGATAGCCGAACCAGCCAAAGGGCGCGAGGCATACCAGCCCGAGAAACAGGCCGGCCAGCGCCCTGCCCCAGCCCTGGTCGCCGGTGAACCACAAACGCACCAAGGCGATCAGCGCGCAGAACACCGCCAGCGCCGCAACCAGCCCTGCCGCCAGCATGACCACGTGAAAGGCCGGCGAGGCGATCAGCTGCTCGCGATGCAGAAATACGGGCAGGACGAGCATCGGCACGGCGAGACTGCCGAGCCGTCGCGACCAAATGGCCCATTTCGAGGTTCTGATCTTTATCCGCACCGGCGCCGCATTCCCTGAAATCCCAGGCAGGGTAAAGCGAAGGTGTTTCCTTTGCTTGAAGATGGGCTCATTTCGCCTTGAGCGTCTCAGGCTTGCACATGTCGCGAATGGCGTTCCACTCGGCATTGGTGAAGGCCGGCTCGAGCCCGCTCGGCCGCTCGCGCCCCAGATCCTCGAGCGCCAGGCGGCGATCGTCGGTCAGCGGATGGGTACTGAGCAGCGCCAGGGCGCGGCTGAAATCATTGTCCTGCCCCACGCGGCCGATAAGACGCGCCAGCGCCGCCGGGTCGAAATCGAGCCGCTGGGCGACCGTGGCAGCGAAGCGGTCGGCCTCGCGCTCGGCCTCGCGGGAGAAGCGGGCATCGATGATGGTGGAGCCCAGGCCCGCGGCCACCGAAATGCCGGTCATGTCGCCGAGGATGAAACCGATCAGGGCGCCGGTGCCGGCGGTGGAAATCAATTGCTCCATGCCGTGGCGGTGGGCGACGTGGCCGATTTCGTGGGCCAGCACGCCGGCAAATTCGTCGGGCGTGCGAGCGGCATTGAGCAGGGCAGAGAAGAAATAGATGCGGCCACCCGGCAGAGCAAAGGCATTGGGGACGTCGGAGCGAACGACGCGCACATCGAGCGTGAAGGGCGACCCGACCTCGGCAATCACCCGATCGGCAAAACGGGCAATAGCGCGGTTGGCCGGGCTTTGTGGATTGGGATCGCAGAGCGGCAGGCCGGCGTCGCCGCCAATACTGGCTTCCACCTGGCCGGCGACGGTGGCGCCGATCCCCTCTTCCCAGCCGGGCGGCACGATGGCGACGATGCGGCTGGCCAAAAGCGGCACGCCAAAGGCATAGGCGAGAATAACCGCCGCCAGCGCCAGGGTGGACAGGGCGGCAAGGCGCACCTGCCGGCCGCTTTCACGCCGCTGGCGCTCTTCGAGCATGGGCAGGGTGGCGCGGATGCGCGCAATATCGGTTTCACCAGAGACCACCACGCGCGCGCCATCGGGCAGGCCCACCGCCCCCAGCCGCAATTCGCCACTGCGCCCCGGGATGACCTGGAGGGTTTGCGCGGGCCAGCGTGTCAGCTCGGCGTTTGACTGCGGCTCACGCAGCACCAGCGCGCCAGTCGTGCCGAGCCGCTCGTAGAACAGGTTGACCTGATGGGAGGTGGCGACGAGGCCATCGTAATAGCGGGCGGAAATGGACATCAATATCCCCCCACATTGAGGGCATCGGCGAGGCCTTCGCCGGCCAAGGCCTTGTCCTCGGCGCGGGCGCGGATATCGGCGAGCGTCTCAAGCCCGTTTACGCTGGCCCGCTTGCAGACCAGGCGCCAGAAACCGAAGCCGAGAAACAGTTCGCTGACAAAAGAGAAAGCGGCAAAGAGCAGCAGATAGCCCAAAACGATGGCGAGCAGCGTGGTAACGCTGGACTGCATCGACCGCATCAAAGCGCTGAAATCGAAACCGCCACCGGCAAAAGCGTCCGGTGCGACAAGGCCCAGCACGAAAGCGCCGCCAGCGGCGAGCAGCAGATAGGCGACGATGAGAGCCAGGCCGAAGAGCGCATATTGCCCAATGAGATCGAATGCCCCGATGCGCACGGTCAGGGCGGCATCGCCCAGGCGGATGGCAGAGAACATCCGCGTCATTTCCGCGGCGCGATAAATCGTGATGAGGATGCCGAGAATAAGGCCGAGGATCAGTAACTGGCCGATGGCGCCGGGATCGGGATCATAGTTTTCGAGCGGCTCGAACAGCCTGCCCTGTTCGGCGATGACAATCCCGTAGACCACCAGCCCTGCCCCGATGAGCCAGGCGCCGTAATAGGGAAAGGCCAGGCGTTTCCAGGAGCCCACGAAGCTGAAGGCGCGATCACCGAACCAGGTGTGGCGATAGCGATAGGCCCAGAGATTGGCGCTCATGAAGGGATAGGCGAGGCCGAGCGTCGCCACATTGAGCAAAGACCAGAAGAAGCGCCTGGCCCCATAGCCCCAGGGATTGCCGGTGAGATCGAAACGGATGCCGCGCCAGAGGGTGCGCGACAGGCGGAAGTCGCGGGCGCGATAGACGGCGTAGCCGGTTAGAAACCAGATGCCGACCGCGACGCAGCCATAGCCGGTGATCGCCAATTCCATCGACTGGGTGGAAAGGAAGAAAAACAATCCATAGAGCGGCAGGAACACCGCCAGCGCCATGAGGAAGCCAACCAGCAATTGCTGGGCGTTACCGGTATATTCGAGCGCGTCGCCGCCCAGCGCCGTATGGCCCCAATAGAAGCGGCGCTTGCTGGTGGTCAGCCAGAAGCGGTTGAGCCCGATGGTGGGGACCATGAGGGCATAACCACGCAACAGCATGAAGGCCAGATCGAGCCGGCGGCCGGTGAAGTCCACGGATTTGGTGATCGGCTCGGTCGTTGGCATCTGGTCTCCAGCGGCAGATTGGATCACATCCAGGCGAGAGAATGGAGCGGCACCGACCGCGCCGGCAAGCCCAAATCAGGGGTAAAGCCGCGCGCTGCTCCACGGGGCGTCGGCTTGAGCGCGGGTAAAGCGCACCCGATCATGCAGCCGATATTCGCCGTCCTTCCAGAATTCGAGGCTGAGCGGCACGAGGCGGAATCCGGACCAGCGCGCCGGGCGCACCGGCTCGGCATCGCCGATGCTGCGGGTCAGGGCATCGACCTCGGCCAGCATCTGGGTGCGGTTCGCCAGCGGCCGCGATTGCTGCGACACGGTCGAGGCGATGCGGCTGCCCTTGGGGCGGGAGGCGAAATAGGCGTCGGCATCGGCCTCGGAGACCACTTCCACCGGCCCGCGCATGCGCACCTGGCGGCGCAGCGACTTCCAGTGCATGACCATGGCGGCCTGCGGATTGGCGAGCAATTGCCGGCCCTTGTCGCTCTCGAAATTGGTGAAAAAGCAGAAGCCGCGCTCGTCCCGCCGATTGAGCAGCACCATGCGCACATCGGGCAGGCCGGAGGCATCGGCGCTGGCCAGCGCCATGGCATGGGGATCGTTGGGCTCACTCTCCTGCGCCAGGGCGAACCATTCCTCGAATACGGCAAAAGGGTCGAGGTCCGAACGGTCACCATCGTCGAACAGGCGTTCGGTGAGGGTCTGCAGCATCGTCATTATTCCTGCGCTTGAGCCCCTGCAAAACTGGACAAGGGCGGGGGGCGTGGCCATATAGAACTCGAAATGTCGGGCAAGCAACGCCCAACCCAGAAGATAGGACCAAATGCGCGATCCTTATACCGTGCTTGGGGTGTCGCGGGCAGCGAGCGAAAAGGACATCAAGTCTGCCTACCGCAAGCTGGCCAAGAAATATCACCCCGACCAGAACCCGGACGATCCTTCGGCACACAACAAGTTTGCCGAGGCGACCCATGCCTATGACCTTTTGAGCAACACCGAGAAGCGGGCTCAGTTCGACCGCGGGGAAATCGACGCCGACGGCAATCCACGCTTTGCCGGCTTCGGCAATGGCGGTTTCGGCGGTGGCGGTACCAATCGCGGCGCACGCCCCGGGGCGGGTGCCGGCGGCTTTTCAGCCGAGGACATCCTCAAGGAGTTCATGAGCGGCTTTGGCGGCCAACCACGCGGCGGCGGCAGGACCTCCTCGGCCGGAGGCGCGCAGTGGGACCCGTTTGCCGGCGCGACCGCTGGCGGCGCTGGAGCAGGCGCCCGCTCGGGCAAGGGCGAGGATATCGTCGTCAACGCCACGATTTCCTTCGAGGATGCGCATAAGGCAGCCTCGGTGCCGGTGCGCATGCCCTCGGGCAAAGTGCTGTCGGTGAAGCTGCCGGAAAAGGTGGAAGAAGGCCAGCAGATCCGGCTCAAGGGCCAGGGCTCGCCCAGCCCCTATGGCGGGGAACCCGGCGACGCGCTGGTGACCGTTCGCTTCGAGAAATCCAAGACCTTCCGCCGCGATGGCAAGGATATCCGCACCGATGTGCCGGTGACGCTTTATGAGGCGGTGCTGGGCGCCAAAGTGCGGGTGCCGACGCTGGATGGTTCGGTGGAGTTGAACCTGCCGCCAGGGGTGGACACCTCCAAGGCCCTACGTCTCAAGGGCAAGGGGCTCTACGGCGATGGCGATCTCTACGTCAATGTTCGCGTGGTGCTGCCACCGGGCGGCGACCCCGATCTCGAGGCCCTCGCCCGCTTCATGCGGGATCAGAAGCCCTATTCGGTGAGGGACTAGAATGGGTCTCGCGCCTTTCGAGGCGCGACACTCAGGTCCGGGGCGCGGCGGCGCGGCTCAGGCGATCATTGATGGCTTCGCCGAGACCCGCTTGCGGGATCGGTGCGACCGCGATGGTTGTCGCGCCTGATGCATCGAGTTCATGCAGCATCGAGAAAAGATTCCGTGCCGCTTCGCGCAGATCGCCGCTCGGCGACAGATTGAGCGTGGGCCCGTCGAAGGCGGCTGCGGCGCCGAAGGCGAGAAAAGCCTCGCCGGGGCGCGGCGCTGCATTGAGGCGAATGCCGGCCTCGGGCGCATAGTGGCTGAGCAGCATGCCGGGCGCGGAAATGGCTGCGCCTTCAACGGCCTGCTCCACGGGCATGCCGAGAGCGGCTTCGATCTCCTCGCGCGCCAGGGCGCCGGCCCGGAGCTGGATCAGCCGCTCGCCATCGACCGCAACAATCGTCGATTCTACCCCGGCGGTGCAGGGCCCACCATCGAGCACCGGCACCTTGCCGGCAAAGCCGCGCCACACCTGTTGGGCCGTGGTGGGTGAAAGTTTTCCCGAGGGGTTGGCGGAAGGCGCGGCCAGCGGCAGGGCGGCGGCGCGCAGCAGCGCCTGAGCCAGTGGATGATCGGGCACGCGCAGGGCAACGGTATTGAGACCGGCCGTGGCCACATCGGCAAGGCCATTGCCCGGCTGCATTGGCAGGACCAGGCTCAGCGGACCCGGCCAGAATGTCTCGGCCAGACGGCGCGCCAAGGGGGAGAACACCGCAAGCGTCTCGGCCATGGCCAGGTCGGCGCAGTGGATGATCAGCGGATTGAAGCGCGGCCTGCCCTTGGTTTCGTAGATCGACAGCACCGCATCGGCATTGGTGGCGTCGGCGCCCAGGCCGTAGACGGTCTCGGTGGGAAAGGCGCAGAGCTGGCCATTGCGCAGCAATTGGGCTGCGTCTTCGACGGAGAGGGCGGCGGGAGCGATCATGGGGGCTGTTTGACAATGCCACCGCGGCGCGTCAAGACACATAGAGATGCACTCGCAGGCCCGCCGTGACCACGCTTCTCATCAGCCAGCCCAATTTTGCCGACCACCGTACGCCCAATGGTCATGCCGAACGCGCCGAGCGCATCGTCGCGGTGGAGGCGGCACTGGCCGAACCGCGTTTCAATGGGCTGATCCGCCGCGATGCGCCATTCGGCGACCTGATGCTGGCCGAACTGGTGCATGACGCTGATTATCTTGGACAATTGCGCCATGCCCGCCCGGCGGAGGGCATAGGGCAACTCGACCCGGACACCTTCATTTCCGACAAATCGCTGGACGTGGCGGCGACCGGGCTCGGCGGGGCACTGGCGGCGCTCGATGCAGTGGTGCTAGGGGAGGTCAACAATGCCTTTTGCGCCATTCGTCCACCGGGACATCACGCAGAAATCTCAACAGCCATGGGGTTTTGCCTGATCAATACCATTGCTATCGCGGCACGGGAGGCGCAGCGGAAATATGGGGCGGAGCGGGTGGCGATCGTCGATTTCGACGTGCACCACGGCAATGGCACGCAGGATATCTTCAAGGACGATCCCAGCGTCTTTTATGCCTCGAGCCATGAAATGCCGCTGTTTCCAGGCACCGGTGATCCCAGCGAGACCGGCGTGGGCAATATCGTCAACTGCGCGCTGCATGCGGGGAGCGGCGGGGCGGCGATGCGCGAGGCTTATCTCGCCAAGATATTGCCGGCGCTTGACAATTTCGCGCCCGACCTGCTCTTCATCTCCGCCGGCTTCGATGCGCATCGCGGCGATCCGCTGGCCGATCTCAACTGGACCGGCGAAGATTTTGCCTGGGTCACGGCAAAGTTGATGGAGGTGGCGGAGCGGCGCTGCTCCAACCGCATTGTCTCCCTGCTCGAAGGTGGCTATGACCTCGGGGGCCTGGCCAACGGCGCCAGCCACCACGTGGCGACGTTGATGACCGGACTATGAACGCATTCTGAACGAGCAACGAGACCATGGCCGAAACCACGCATGACGATGTGAAGACGCTGAGCTTCGAGGCAGCACTGGAGCAGCTGGAGCAGATCGTCGCCAAGCTCGAAAGCGGTCGCGCGCCGCTGGCCGAATCGATCGCCATCTATGAGCGGGGCGAAGCGCTCAAGGCCCATTGCGAGACACTGCTGCGCACCGCCGAGGCGCGGATCGAGAAAATCACCCTGAGCCGCGATGGCAAGGCCGTGGGCACCGAGCCGCTCGACGCCAACTAGACCAGACGCGGCAAAGTGCCTGTTGCCTTGTCACCGGGTGCTTGGCATCTGGGGGTGACGACGCCGCGCCGCAGCACTGGCGAGTGGGCGCGCTCCTGATGAAGGCCGAACCAGCATGACGAACAAAGCGCTGCGCAATTTCCGGATCGTGCTCTGGGTGCTGGTGGCCGTGGCGGCCATCGGCGCGACAGCGCTTTATGTGTTCAAGCCGCCACAGCGGCCATTGGGCCTCAACGGCCAGGCATTCGCGCTGGCCTCGACCAAGGGCGGCAGCTTCACCCAGGACGATCTGCGCGGCACGCCGAGCCTGATCTTTTTCGGCTATACGTTCTGTCCCGATGTGTGCCCCACCACGCTGGCCGAAACCACGGCCTGGCGGGCGCAGCTGGGACTGACACCGGAGCAGTTGCGCATCATTTTCGTTACCGTCGACCCCGAACGCGACACAGCCGAGATGGTCAAATCCTATGTCGAGGGGTTCGATCCCAGCGTCATCGGGCTCGTGGGCACGCCGGAGGAAACCGAAAGGGCCAAGGCCGCCTTCGGCGTGTTCTCGGAAAAGGCCGGCGACGTGGACAGCGAATTTTACCTCGTCAACCACACGGCCCTCACCTTCCTGATCCGGGCCGATGGCAGTTTCCAGGGCACCATCGCTTATGAAGAAGCCAGCGATACAGCGCTGGCCAAGATCGAAAAGCTGGTCAAGGGGTGAGCCGCATAAGGCTTGACCTGGCGCTGGAACAGCGCGGGCTGATGCCCAGTCGCGCCCGGGCGCGCGACGCCATTCTGCGCGGCACGGTGAGCGTCAATGGCGCCCCGGCCAGAAAGCCCAACCAGATGGTCGGCGACGACGATGTGCTGGTGCTGGACGACCCCGCAGCGGGCTATGTGTCGCGCGCGGCGCTGAAGCTGATCGCCGGTCTCGACGCCGGACGGATCGATGCCAGCGGCAAGACCTGTCTCGATGTCGGCTCGTCGACCGGCGGCTTCACGCAAGTGCTGCTGGAGCGCGGCGCAGCAAAAATCTATGCGGTCGATGTCGGGCATGAGCAATTGCATGAAAAGCTGCGCGGCGACGCCCGCGTGGTCAGCCTCGAGGGCACCAATGCCCGCGACCTCGGCGCGGAAACCGCCAGCGGTCCCATCGACCTCCTGGTCTGTGACATCAGCTTCGTGTCGATAACCAAGGTCCTCGAGCAGCCGCTGCGCCTCTGTGGCCCGAAGGCCGAGGCGGTGATCCTGTTCAAACCGCAATTCGAGGTGGGCCGGGATTTCGTAGGCAAAGGCGGCATCGTGACCGATGCCGAGGCCAGCGCACGAGCCCTCGCCGAGGTGGTGCGCTTCGTGGAAGCAGCCGGCTTCCAGTTACACCACACCCTGCCCTCCCCTATCACCGGCGGCGACGGCAATCAGGAAACCGTGCTGGTGTTTTCGCGGGGGTAGTTGGCGAGTTCGGCCGTTCAGATTTTGCTGGAACCGGATTCATGCTTCTTCTTTGACGCGGTGCTGCTGCTCACCAGCCTGAGCGCGCTGCCCCCCCTTCCAACCTCCCCTGAAGAAGGGGGGAGGAGCCACATCGTGGCTCGGGAAAGATAGTGCCAAGGCCTGAAAATGCTGAAGCTCCCAGCGCTAGACTTGCTCAGTAGAGCTTTTCGACGGCTGGTTTCATGGTGTGGGGGGAGACGTCGCGGCGTTCGATTTCGTTGAGGAGGGCGGTGATCTTGTCGACATTGGCAAGATGGCGCTGTTCCATGGAGAAGTTGAGCGTGACGTAGTCGCGGCCCGGGCAGAAGGTGCAGATGTTGACCTCTGTGTGCCAGGCACCGCAATAGATCGGCTCGATCATGCCGTGGGTCAGCGGCCCATAGGTGCGGTGCGGCGGCACCAGGGTCAGCACGATGTGCATGCCGCCATTGAAGCGCCAGAAGCGGCGATTGGGCAGGAAGGGCAGCACGCGATTGACGGCGCGCAGCGCCTTGAACATCGAATTGATGACCACCTGGAAGGAGGTAATGTCCTTCTGTTCGATGCCGGCAACGGTGTCGTCGACGCAGCGGACATAAGCGACGAAATCGTCCATCACCTTGAACTTGGCTTCGAGCGCGCGGACGCGGAAGAAGTCGTCGTCGGTATTGTTGCGCTTGGTATCGAGCATGGTGTAGGCGGCGCCGATCACCTTCTTGCTCATGTATTTTTCAGCGCCCTCGCCATTGAGGGCATGGGTGACCAGCGCGAACATCAGCGAGCGCTGGCGCACGCCGAGCTTGTTGGCCAGCTTGCGCAGCCGGTCACGCTCCAGCGCCAGCGTCTTGAAGCCCCAGGGCTGTTCCTTGGGCGCCATCACATTGGCGATGGCCAGGTAGATGAGCGCGGTCATGCCGCCGCGCAGGGCGCTCTTCATCCGGTCGCCCCAGGGGAGCTTGTTGGCCTTGTCGGACTGGACGCCATGAGAGGCGAGCTGGGAGCGGGTCAATAGTGCCGAGTCGGAGCCCTCGAGCAAAGCGTGACTGGAGCGCACCTGGATGACCGAGGCCCTGCCCTGAGCATCGGGCCCGCCACGACGCACCGCGGCCATGACGCGGAACAGAGGCAAGTCCTTATGGGCGAAAATGTCGCTGGACTTGCTCAGCCACTTGTCGGGATAGCCGTCGAGTTCGTCGACATAGTCGACCGAGGTGATGGCATCGAGCAGATGTTTTGGAAAAGGCTGGCCGGGCTGCGCGCCGACAAAACCATGGGTGAGCTGCGGCGCCAGGGCGACCATTTCGGCCACCATATTGCCCAGCACATCCAGGTCATAGGTCTGGGTGGAGAAGGCGGTGAAGAACACCGTGTCGCGGCCCTCATAGAGGAACCACTGGAAATCGGTGAACAGGGCCTGGGGATTTTTGGCGACGGCCATGCGCGCCAAGGCCAGCGCATCGGCTTGTCCGGCGAAACTCGACGACGAGAAACTCTTCATCCCGGTACCCCCTCAGATACCCAAACACCGCGATGCGATCTAAGCGCAGTCCGCACCGACTATCAACAGCATATGCACAGGCCGGTTAACCCTTGTTTGGGGGGAATGCCGGGCGGCGAAACCCGTTTGCGGCATTGGCAGATGGCTCCGGCTACATTAGAATAGCTCTCAAGTGAAAGCGCAGGAGTCTTGGCTATCAAGGCTTTCAGCCGCTTCGCGCGTCGAATTGACCTATGTCAATGCAGGCGCGTCCGTTCTAAGTACAGTGCATCCAGGCTGGAATGCCCCTCACCCCAGCCACGGTGTTGAAGGAAGTCTCCATGGATTATCGCGGCATATTCGAAGATGCAGTGGACACGCTGCGGACGGAGAAGCGCTATCGCGTATTTGCCGACCTGGAGCGCGTTGCCGGCCGCTTTCCCAAGGCCATCTATCGCGACGATGCCGACAATGCCCGCGAAATCACCATCTGGTGCTCCAATGACTATCTGGGCATGGGTCAGCACGAAAAGGTCGTGAAGGCGATGCAGGACACGGCCGGCGCAATGGGCGTCGGCGCCGGCGGCACCCGCAATATTTCGGGCACCAACCGCCCGCTGGTCGAGCTCGAGCGCTCGCTCGCCGATCTGCACCGCAAGGAAGGCGCGCTGGTCTTTACCTCGGGCTTTGTGTCCAACGAGGCCGGCATCTCCACCATTGCGCGGCTGCTGCCCAATTGCATCATCCTTTCCGATCAGCTCAACCACGCCTCGATGATCCAGGGCGTGCGCCAGTCTGGCATGGAAAAGAAGATCTTCCGGCACAATGACGTGGCGCATCTGCGCGAGTTGTTGAGCCAGGTGGACCGCAAGCGGCCCAAGCTGATCTGCTTCGAGTCGGTCTATTCGATGGATGGCGACATCGCCCCGATCAAGGAAATCTGCGACCTGGCCGAAGAATTCGGGGCGCTGACCTATATCGACGAGGTCCATGCCGTGGGCATGTATGGTCCGCGCGGCGGCGGCATTGCCGATCGCGACGGGCTGATGGAGCGGATCGATATCATCGAAGGCACGCTGGCCAAGGGCTTTGGCGTGATGGGCGGATATATCGCCGCCAACAAGGCCATCATCGATGCGGTGCGCTCCTATGCGCCAGAGTTCATCTTCACCACCGCCCTGCCCCCGGCGCTCTGTGCGGCGGCGCGCGCCTCGATCGAGCACCTCAAGGGCAATGGTCATGAGCGCATGATGCACCAGCGCCAGGCGCGGCTGACCAAGGCGATCCTCGCCGATGCGGGCCTGCCTGTCATGGAGACATCGACCCATATCGTGCCGCTGATTGTCGGCGACGCGCGGGCGGTGAAGGCTGCCAGCGACATGCTGCTGGAAAAGCACAATATCTATATCCAGCCGATCAACTATCCCACCGTGCCCAAGGGGACGGAACGGCTGCGCATTACCCCGACGCCACTGCATACCGACGAGATGATCTTCGAGCTTCGCCACGCTCTGGTCAGCGTGTGGACGGCGTTGGAACTGCCGCGCGAAAAGGCCGATGCCGCCATTACCGCGAGCAAGCTGACCTCGGGCGACCTGACGCTGCCAAGCCTGGGCGGCTAAAAATTCAGGCCGGGCCGAGCCATCTGGCGAGGGCCTCGGCCAGTCCCGCATCATCGCCCTGCCCGACCCAGGCGACATGACCATCGGGCCGAATGAACACGGACTTCGGCGCGGGCACGGCGCCAATGACCGGCAGCAGCCAGTCGCCCTCCGTCTGCACGGTCAGCGTGGTGAGTCGCGTGGCCCAGGGACCCGGATCGAGCGGCGTCTTCCCCGAAAAATCGAGCAATAGTGGCTTTGCATCGCGCAGCAGTGCGGCGATGCGCGTGGGACCTTTGGCGGTGAGAAGATCGCGATCGGGCATGCGACGGCCGAGCAGCGGATGACCCTCGCCGAGATCGTAGCGGGTGGCGAGGCCAGACATGTCGCCGGCAATGTGGCGGGCCGGCTCGTCGAGGCGGAGCAGATCGCCGAGAACACCCGCGACGGCCTTGGACCGCTCGTCGGTGCGGGCCAAGGCGACGCTTGCCATGGTGTAGCGCAGAAGCTTTGCCGCCGCCGGATGGCGTTCAGCGTGATAGGTGTCGAGCAGGGTTTCGGGTGCACGATTATTGGCGACCAGCGCCAGCTTCCAGCCGAGATTGACCGCATCCTCGATGCCGATGCCCATGCCGAAGCCGCCGGCAGGATAGTGGATATGGGCGGCATCCCCCGCCAGCAGCACCCGGCCCCGGCGATAGGTTTCTGCCTGGCGGGTCATGTCAGTGAAGCGGGTGATGTAACTGGGATTATCGACGCCATAGTCGGTGCCGTAATGGTCGCTGAGTGCGGCACGCAGCGTGTCGATGGTGACGGGACCGGTGCCGATGCCGACTTCGGTGACCATGATGGCGAACTTGCCGGTCTCGGTTTTGCTGATGGCGTGGGTGCCGATGGCGTCGGTGAAAAGGCCGAGCTTTGGTTCACCCGTCAGGTCGGCTTCGGCCAGCAGGTGGCTGATGGTCGGATCGGAGCCGGGGAAACCGATGCCGGCCTGTTTGCGGACGAGGCTGCGGCCGCCATCGCAGCCGACGAGATAGGCGGCGCGCAGACTGGTGCCATCGCTGAGCGTGACGGTGACCCCGGTGTCGTCCTGAGCCAGGCCGGTGATTTCGACGCCGCGCAGCATGGTCACAGCCAGCGCGTCTGCCCAGTCGCCGAGGAGGCGTTCAGTGTGCTTTTGCGGCAGAGACAGACCATAGGGATGGCGGGTGGGACAGGCGCTGATATCGAGACGGACACCAGCAAAGCCGATGACCTGCATGGGTGTACCGGCGGCCAGAAAGCGTTCGGCCAGGCCACGCTGATCGAGGATTTCGATGCTGCGGGCATGCAGGCCGAGGGCGCCGGGTTGGATGCGCTCGCGGGAAGCGCGCTTTTCGATGACCAGCGGGGAGAGACCGGCAAGGCGCAGTTCGGCGGCGAGCACCAGCCCGGTGGGGCCGGCGCCGGCGATAATGACTGGATGGTCGATCATGAAGAGCCTCCGTATGCGATGGGGCCCTTGTTGTAGAAGAAGGGATGGGGCTTGAAGCAAGGCCCTTGTGCGCTACATGTGAGTATGGGTGGAGATCAATCCGCCGCGGCGACCGCCTCGATGGCGTCGAACATGCCGTTGATATAGTCCTCGGCGCGGCCGGCATGGTCGGCGCGGGTCCAGGCATCGAGCGAGAGGCGCGCGCCGCCGATGGCCAGCATGGCCAGGGCGCGCAGGCGGGTCTCGGTTTCGCCCGGCCAGAGGTCGCGCAACGCGTCGAACAATTCCCATTCCTCGATGATGTAATTGGCGCGCTTGCGGGCCTGCATGGTTTCGCTGGCGCGCATCAGACGGTCGAGATGCACCAGTTCATCACGCGGATGGGCCGAAACCAGACTTAGAGTGGCGGCGCGAACGGCATCGAGCGGACGGAGGCCGGTCGCCTTATCTGCGATGGCTGCAGCCAGTTGCCGGCCCAGGCCGCTTTGCAGCGACACCAAAATATCGTCCTTGGACTTGAAATAGTGAAAGAAGGTGCGGCGCGAGATGCCGGCTTCGGCGGCGATATCGTCTATGGTCGTGGCCTCATAACTGCTGCTGCCGAACAGTTTCAGCCCGGCCCGGGTAATCCGATCCATCGTGTCCTGCCGCTTGCGCTGGCGCAGCCCGGCAGTTTCCGCGGTATCCATGACTTTGCCCCTTGATAATTTTGCACTGAGTGCAATATAAAAATGCACTGAGTGCAAATTCGACGCAGGATCACTTCTATGACAAAATGGACGGCTTCGGAAATCCCCCCGCAAAACGGCCGTCTGGCCATTGTCACGGGCACAGGCGGGCTTGGCTATGAGACCAGCCTGGCCCTGGCGCGGGCCGGCGCTGAGGTGATCGTGGCCGGGCGCAATCCCGGCAAGGGTGCCGAGGCGGTTTCGGCTGTGAACAGTGCCGTGCCCGGCGCAAGGGTGCGGTTCGAGCAGGTCGACCTGGCCAGCCTGCAGTCGGTGGCCGCGTTCGCCGAACGGATCGGCCAGCGGCACGACCACATCGATCTCCTGATCAACAATGCCGGGGTCATGGTGCCGCCCAAGCGGCAGGAAACCGCCGATGGCTTCGAGCTGCAATTCGGCACCAATTATCTCGGTCATTTCGCGCTGACGGCGCATTTGCTGCCGCTGTTGCGAAACAGTTCGGGCGCGCGGGTAATCTCGCTGTCGAGCATCGCGGCGCGCCAGGGACAAATCGATCTGGACGACCTGCAATGCAACGACTACGTGCCCATGAAAGCCTATAGCCAATCCAAGCTTGCCTGCCTGATGTTTGCCTTCGAGCTGCAACGGCGCATCGAAGCCGGCAGCTGGGGCATTGCCAGCATGGCCGCCCATCCTGGCGTGGCGCGGACGGATCTGGTGCATAATGGCGCGGGTCGATCGAGCCTGCTCGGTTGGGGCCGAACCTGGCTCGGCTTCCTGTTCCAGCCGGCCTGGCAAGGTGCCCTGCCGACACTCTACGCCGCCACTGCGCCAGAGGCGCAGCCCGGCGGCTATTACGGCCCGAACCAGCTGAGCGAAGTGCGCGGCTATCCGGCCCCCTCGCGCGTCCCGCCGCAAGCCCTCGACACCAAAATGGCAGCGGCGCTTTGGGCAGCGTCGGAGGACCTGGCGGGGGTACGTTTTCCGGGCTGATCGGGGCAGTGCTGGGGGCGTGCATCGCCGAACAGGTCGGGAGACGTCCTGGATTGGGCGCTGCGCGCTATGGCTGATGTGGCCCCATCTGCTATGAGGGGAGAGCCATCGCATGGCCATCACGCCCGCGGGAGGCAGTGGCCGGGTTCTGGCGCGACAGATGCAACGCGCATCAAGCCGCCTCGGGCTTGACGCGAGGGCCTTATAGCGAGCCACATGGACGCACTGGTGCGCGCGGAGATTGGCCCGCGGGTCGAGCCCGAGGGCGGTGCGGTGGATGGGTTGCAGGGCTGCCATTAAAAGCGCCAAGTCGCCGTCAGTGGATTGCTAAACGCCCCCACCCCGGCCCTCCCCTCAAAGGGGGGAGGAGGCGAGAGAGCCTGAGGTGAGGTAAAATCGCGCCACTGGCGCGATTTCTTGACGCTACCTCGCCATTCGAGCGTAGCTCTCATGGCCTTCTCCGCTTTCGCGGCGCCACTGGCGCCGCTCGCCCTGCGGGCACGCTACGAAGTCAACACGATGCGCATGAGGTCGGCGGTGTTGCGGGCGCCGAGTTTTTCCATGACTCGGGCGCGGTGGACCTCGATGGTGCGCGGCGAAATGCCTAGTTCCCGCCCCGCCTCCTTGTTGGACTGGCCATTGGTGATCAATTGCAGCACTTCGCGCTCGCGCGGGGTGAGCTGGGCGAAACCGCGCACCTCCACCGGGCGATAGCCACCCTGCATGGCACCCAGATGCACATCGCGACGCAAGGCGTCGCGCACAACCCCAAGCAGATGCTCACTGTCGATGGGCTTGCTGATGACATCGCTGGCGCCCAGCTTCATGGCGGTGACGGCCGCGTCGAGATTGGGGCTGTTGGAGAGCATCACCACTGGCGCCCCGGTGCGCAGGGATTTGATGCGGCGCAGCAGAGACAGGCCGCTCTCATCTCCGACGGCGAGATTGATCACCGCCACATCCGGTCGCCGCCGCTCCAGCGACGCCACGAAATGGGCCGCCTCAAGCGAAAACGTGGTTTGAAATCCTTCAAGACGGAACAAAACACTCAAAGCCTCGCAAGTGCCCGGATCAGCATCGACCAGATGAACCAGCCGATCGCGATTCAGGAACGCGTGATAGTAACTGCTTTCGCCCATATGCCATTACCTCTCTCGGTGCAGAATGTTTATGGAAACGACCAGTATTGCGCGTGGCCGACGTACCTCAACTTTATTACTTGTTTCGCGACAAACCCGCCGTGCATCTCGCAACTGTATTTTGCTCTAGGTGAAAGCAGTCTTCCACGCAGTGGGATTGCGTACGTAGAAGTACATACCGCCAAGATATATAGGCATCATGACCTATATTTGGCGCATGTCAATGATATTATTCCTAATATATAGGAAAAAAGAACCGGCCACTACGGCCGGCTCTGATTGCGGAATTAGCTGCGCGGGGGATTGGCGCGAAGCGCGTCGCGAATCTCGGTGAGCAGGATTTCTTCCTTGGTCGGGGCGGGCGTGGTTTCTACCGGCTCCTTGGCGGCATCGCGCTTCAGCGAATTGATGCCCTTGACCACCATGAACAGCACGAAAGCAATGATGGTGAACTTCACCACGGCATTGATGAACAGGCCGATATTGACCTTGGCCTCGCCCACGGTGAGCACGATGCCCGAGAAGTCGATGCCGCCGATGATGATCCCGAGGAGCGGCATGAAGATATCGTCGACGATGGAGGAGACGATAGACCCAAAGGCCGCCCCGATGATCACGCCGATGGCGAGGTCGATCATATTGCCTTTGACGGCGAAGTCCCGGAATTCCTTAAACAAGCTCATAGCAGCCCTCTGAGTAATCTTTTCCGCACCAAGCAATGCGGACCGCGGCGGCGGAGGTTAACAATTCCTGACCTCTCGCCCAAATGCAATGGGAGATGTGTCGGCCTTGCACTGGGATGATGCCGGGACGATAAGGGCATTACCCTATTTCTCCGGCGCGGATATCAGCCCACATGCCGCTTCTGCCCGACGATCGCACCGCCAGCCTCAAGGAGGCGATAGACTATATTCCCCAAGGAATTTCCGTGTTCGATTCCGGCCTGCGGCTGGCCGCCTCCAACCAGCGCTACAATCAGCTGCTGGCGCTGCCGCCCGACCTGACGCGGCAGGGCTCGGCGCTGTTCGATATTGCCCTGTTCATGGCCGAGCGCGGCGATTTCGGCCCGGGCGACGCCGCGCGGCTGGCCATCGAACGCATCAACACCATTACCGCCTCGCCCACCACAGTCACCCAACGCATGGGCACGGCCGGACAATCGCTGGAATTCTATTCCAGCCGCCTGCCCGATGGCGGGCTGATCATCAGCTTCAGCGACGTGACGGCGCGCGTGCAGGCGGAAATGGAACTTGAGCGGGTCAACCAGAGCCTCGAGCGCCGCGTGGAAGAGCGCACCGCCGATCTCCGGCAGGTCAATACGGAGCTGGAACTGGCCCGCGCCAAGGCCGATGCCGCCAACCACGACAAGACCCGCTTTCTGGCCGCAGCCAGCCACGATTTGCTGCAGCCACTCAATGCGGCGCGGCTCTATACCTCGACCTTGATCGAGCGGGCCAAATCCACCGCCTTTGCCGAACTCGCCAATTCCATCGAGGCGTCGCTGACGGCGGTGGAGGACATCATGTCGGCACTGCTCGACATTTCCCGCATCGACAGCGGGGCGCTGAAACCCGCGCCGGCCCCGGTGGCGGCGCAGGACCTTCTCAAGAAGATCGAGGTGGAATTCGCGCCCATGGCGCGGGAGCGCTCGATTACTCTGCGGATGGTGGCGACCAAAGGCACGGTGCTGGCGGACCGTAATCTGGTGGCGCGTATCGTGCAGAACCTGGTCTCCAATGCCATCAAATATACCCCGGTCGGCGGCAAGGTGCTGGTGGGGGTACGGCGACGCGGCAACCGGCTGCGGCTCGACGTGGTCGATACCGGCATCGGCTTCAACCGCGACCAGCACCGGTTGGTCTTTGCCGAGTTTTCGCGGCTGGAGCGCGGCGCGCGCATGGCACAGGGGCTGGGGCTGGGGCTGTCCATTGTGCAGCGCCTGGTGACGGCGCTGGGGCTGACGCTGGAACTGGATAGCCGCGAAGGCCATGGCTCGCGCTTTTCGCTCTATTTGCCGGTGGTGCGCAACGGCAGGGCCAAGACCGCGCCCGAGGCGGCGCCGGCGGAGCAGAATTTCGGCATGCTCGATCTCAAGATCCTCTGCGTCGACAATGAGCGCGCCATTCTCGAGGCGATGGAGGGCCTGCTGCAGCATTGGGGCTGCGATGTGCGCACGGCGCTGTCGCTGAAGCAGATCGACCGCGAGCGGCTGCTCGAGGGCTGGTATCCCGACATGGTGCTGATGGATTATCACCTCGACCAGACCTCAGGCCTCGACGCCATCGAGTGGCTACGCCACAATCTCGGCGGCCATCTGCCGGCGGCACTGGTGACGGCAGACCGCAGCCCGGCAGTGCGCACATTGGCTGAGGACCGCGGCATTGCCGTTGTCACCAAACCGGTCAAGCCCGCCGCGTTGCGCGCCGCCATAACCGGCCTTGCCAACCAGAGCGGCCGGGGGACGCAAAGGGCGGGTTAGTTTTTGCGATTGGCTGGGTGGCGTTTCCAACTCCTCAAGAAGCGTCCCAAGAGTAAGTGAGGTACGTACCTCAGATGCACTTGCCACCCTGCTGATTTCCGCGCTATCCACGGGGTGGACGCAAAATCATGGATGTCGCTGCTATGTCGCGCTTTGCCAGTTATCCCAGTCTCGCGGGTCGCGCGGTGGTCATTTCGGGCGGCGCTTCGGGGATTGGCGCGGCACTGGTGCGCAATTTTGCGGCGCAGGGGGCGCGGGTCGGCTTTGTCGATATTGCGGTCGATGAGGGAAAGGCGCTGGAAGCCGAGCTGGTCGCCATGGGCCAGAGCGTGCGCTTTGCGGACTGCGATATCACCGATATTGCGGCCTATCAGGCGGCGATCTCAGGCTTTGCCGAAGCGCATGGCGATGCGCGCGTGCTGATCAACAATGCCGCACACGATCAGCGCCATGACTGGGCCGAGGTGACGCCGGACTATTTCGACCAGCGCATGGCGGTCAATCTCAAGCACGCCTTTTTTGCCATGCAGGCGGTGGCGCCGGGGATGGCCCGGGCGGGTGGCGGCTCGATGATCAATTTCGGCTCGATCAGCTGGATGATCATGACGCCCTCGCTGCCGCTCTACGAAACCGCCAAGGCCGCAATGCACGGCCTGACGCGCTCCATGGCCCGCGAACTCGGGCGCTCCGGCATCCGCGTCAATTCGCTTGTCCCCGGCGCGGTCGTCACCCAACGCCAGCTCGACCTCTGGCTGAAGCCGGAGGACATGGCCGATATCGAAGCGCACCAGGCGCTCTCCGGCCACATCATGCCCGACGACTGCGCCCGCATGGCCCTCTTCCTCGCCGCCGATGACAGCGCCATGATCTCGGGACAACAGTTTTTGGTGGATGCGGGATGGGCGAATACGTGAGGGGG
>NZ_UZWD01000048.1 GCF_900631955.1 Devosia equisanguinis
ACCCCGGCCCTCCCCCTCAAGGGGGGAGGGGGCGATCGAGCCGAGTCAAACAGGACGTAAAACACTCCAAATAGACAAAGCCGATAGTCTTGCCCGCGGTGCACAAAGCAGTCCAAAAGCCGTGGAAACGGTGCATGGGGGTGATGTGGCGAGTAGTCGGCTCGACGACAAGGTCAACGTTGCCGACGACGTTAATTGCCACCAGCGCCTCAATGCATATGCGGGCCGCCCATCAACTGGTGGCCCGCATTTTTGGGCAGGCGCAGGAACAGTAGCGTCGCAATCGCGCCGACCGCTGCCACGACATAGAAGGCGATGTGGAAATCGGCCAGTGCCAGTTCGCCACCGCCGCGAGTGCGATGCGCCAGTTCCAGAATGCCGCCGCCCAGCGCCACGCCCATGGCGAACATCAGCTGGCCCCAGACCTGGCTCATCACATTGGCCTGGCCGGCGTCCTTGTCCTCGATATCGGCGAAGGTGAAGGCGTTGGAGCCGGTCCAGAAGGTCGATTGCCAGAAGCCGGTGAAGACCAGGATGGCAAGGATCAGCGGAATGGGAGTGTCAGGCGTATAAAAGCCCATTGCCAGGATGCCGGCCCCGGAAATGGCGGTTGAGATCACCAGCGGATATTTGAAGCCCCAATGGGCAAAAATCCAGTTGGCGACGAACTTTGCGGCCAGTGCGCCGATGGCGCCGGCAAAGGTCACCATGCCGCTTTCGAAAGGGCTGAGGCCGAAGGCCAGCTGCAGCATCAGCGGGAATAGGAAGGGCGTCGCGCCCTGGCCGAGCCGGAAAAAGGTGCCGGCGACGATGGCGATGCGGAAATTGCGCACCTTGAGCAGGCGCAGATCGAGCAGGGGATATTCGGTGCTGAGGGCGTGGCGCATATAGATGTAGCCCAGACCGATGCCGGCCGTGGCGGCGATAGCACCGACCAGCGGCGGCAAAGCGGGCAGGCTCATCACCGAACAGCCAAAGGCGAACAGCGCGAAGGCGAGGCCGGCAAGCACAAAGCCCTTGCCATCGATGCGGCGCGGTCGGTTGCGTTGCTCATTGGGCAGCGCCAGCCCCACCAGGGCCATGCCGAGCAAGCCGATGGGGATATTGATGATGAAGATCCAGTGCCAGGAGAAATAGGTGGTGAGGAAGCCGCCGAAGGGCGGGCCGACAATGGGACCGATGAGGCCCGGAATGGTGAGCCAGGCCATGGCGTCGACCAACTGATGGCGCGGCGTGGCGCGAACCAGCACTAGGCGCGCCACGGGGCCCATCATGGCGCCACCCATGCCCTGCACGAAGCGGGCGATGACGAATTCGGCCAGAGAGCCGGAAAAGGCGCAGCCCACCGAGCCGATCATGAATACCAGCATGGCCAGGCGAAAAACGCGGCGCGCCCCAAAACGGTCGGCCATCCAGCTCGAAATCGGAATAAAGATGGCCAGCGCCACCAGATAGGCAGTGAGCGCCAGTTTCAACGAAATGGGATCGGTGCCGATATCGGCGGCGATGGCCGCCAGCGAGGTGGCGATTACGGTCGAGTCCATGTTCTCCATGAACACGGCGGTGGCAAGAATCAGCGGCGTGGTACGCGACACGGCAAAACGTGACCGGAGAAAAATCTCTCCGGCTACTCCCTGGAAATGGCCCTGTGGCCGGAAACATTGCTGCCGGCATCGGCCGGCAGGCGGAAATAGATGAGCCCCGCCAACGCGCTGAGCCCGCCAACGACGAAAAACGCGATCTGGAAATCGATCAGCGAAACCTCTCCACCATGCATGCGGCTGGAAATCTCGATGATGGCGCCGGCAACAGCGACACCGAAGGCGACCGAGAGTTGCTGGCCGACGGCGACGATGGCGGTGGCCTGGCTGGCTTCCTCGTCGGAGATGTCGGCATAGCCGATGGCGTTGGAGCCGGTGAAGAACACCGAGCGCAATATCCCGCCGACCAGCAGCACCAGCATCATCAGCGGCACCGGCGTGTCAGCATGGAAAAAGCCCTGCGCGGCGATCAACAACCCGCCGAATACCGCCGCAAAGCCCAGCACGCGCGGAAAGCCGAGCCGGGCGAAGACCCGCTCGGCGATGAACTTGCTCATGATGGCGCCGATGGCCGAGACGAAGGTGATGGCGCCGGACTGGAAGGGATTGAGCCCGAAGCCGAGCTGCAGCATCAACGGCAAGAGGAACGGCACCGCGCCCACGCCAATGCGGAACAGCGATCCGCCGGTGATCGAGGCGCGGAACAATTTGTGGCGGAACAGTTTGGGATCGAGCAGGGGATACTTGGTCTTGCGGGCATGCAGGAGGTAAAGCAGCGCTGCGGTGATGCCGACCGCCAGGGTCAGATAGCCATAGATGATTGGCAGGGCCGGAAGGCTGACGACCGACAGGCCGAAGACCATGCCCGAAAAGGCGATGGCGGCGATGAAGAAGCCGACGATATCGACCGGGCGAGGGGTGCGCTCGTCGGGCACTTGCAGAAAGATGCCGGACAGAATGATGCCGGCAATGCCGATGGGAATATTGATCCAGAAGATCCAGTGCCAGCTGAGATAGGTGGTGAGGAAGCCGCCGATCAATGGGCCGGTGACGGGGGCGATCAGCGCCGGCACCGTGAGCCAGGCCATGGCCGAAACCAGCTCGTTGCGCGGCGTCGAGCGCACCAGCAGCAGGCGTCCAACCGGGGTCATCATCGAGCTGCCTATGCCCTGGAAGAAGCGCGACATCACGAAGGTTTCGAGCGAATAGGAGAAGGCACAGGCCAGCGAGCCCATCATGAAGACGACGATGGCCAGGCGGAACACGTTCTTGGCGCCGAAGCGATCGGCCATCCAGCCGCTGATGGGAATGAAGATGGCCAGCGCCACGAAATAGGCGGTAAGCGCCAGTTTCAGCGCAATCGGCTCGGTGCCGATATCGGCAGCGATTGCGGGAAGGGAGGTGGCGATGACGGTGGAGTCCATCTGTTCCATGAACAGGGCCACCGCCAGGATGAGCGGGGTAACGCGGATAGAGGGCATGGGACTGGAAATCAGCGGCCAGAAGTGAGCCGTAACAGCACTATGGATGGCTTTGCGCCACTTGGCCAGTCAAACCTAACGCTTATCGCACGGCCGGGACGCGCTGTCTTCCCGGAAAAAACGCAAGCATTTCCTGCATTGCAGGCGGGTCCGGCCCCTATGCAAGCGGGGTGTCCGGTGCTATTGACCCTCGCCAACCTGAACCCGCGCAGTTCCGTCGCCGGTTCATATTCCAACATATCTGGTTTCTATCAGAAGGCAGGAAGGGTCTGGCCTTGGCGAAGATTATTACCACTATCACTGGCGATGCGGCGCTCACTTTCGACGACGTGCTGCTGCAGCCCGCGCGCTCGGACATCCTGCCCACCGAGACCGACATTTCCACCTATGTCACCAAGGACATAGCGCTGAATCTTCCCATCCTGTCCTCGGCCATGGATACCGTCACCGAAGCCAATATGGCCATTGCCATGGCCCAGGCCGGCGGCATGGGCGTCATCCACAAGAACCTGACCGCGACCGAACAGGCCGAGCAGGTGCGGATGGTGAAGAGCTTCGAATCCGGCATGGTGGTGAACCCCATCACCATCGGCCCCGATGCGACGCTGGCCGACGCACACGCCCTGATGCAGAAGAGCCGTATCTCGGGCATTCCGGTGGTCGAGAATGGCGGCAAGGGTGGCCGCGCCATCGGCAAGCTGGTGGGCATTCTCACCAATCGCGACGTGCGCTTTGCCAGCAACCCCAATCAGCCGATTTCCGAGCTGATGACGCACCAGAACCTGATCACGGTGCGCGAAGGCGTCTCCAAGGAAGAGGCCAAGATCCTGCTGCACCGTCACCGCATCGAAAAGCTGCTGGTGGTGGACGAGGACTATCGCTGTATCGGCCTGATCACCGTCAAGGATATTGAAAAGGCCCAGCTCCATCCCAATGCCGTCAAGGATGAGCAGGGGCGCCTGCGCGTCGCCGCCGCCTCGACGGTCGGTGATGGCGGTTTCGAGCGCTCGTTGGCGCTGATCGATGCCGGCGTCGACCTCTTGGTCATCGACACCGCCCATGGCCATTCCGTCCGCGTCGCCGAGGCGGTCGAGCGGGTCAAGCGCGAGAGCAATTCGACCCGCATCGTCGCCGGCAATGTCGCGACGGCCGAGGCCACCAAAGCGCTGATCGATGCCGGTGCGGATGCGGTCAAGGTCGGCATCGGGCCCGGCTCGATCTGCACCACGCGCATTGTTGCCGGTGTTGGCGTGCCTCAGCTCGCCGCCGTCATGGCGTGCGCCGAAGAAGGCCACAAGCAGGGTGTTCCGGTGATCGCCGATGGCGGAATCAAATTCTCAGGCGATATGGCTAAGGCCTTGGCCGGTGGTGCTTCTTGCGTCATGGTCGGCTCGCTTCTGGCCGGCACCGACGAGAGCCCAGGCGAGGTCTATCTCTACCAGGGCCGCTCCTACAAATCCTATCGAGGCATGGGCTCGGTCGGTGCCATGGGCGCCGGTTCCGCCGATCGCTATTTCCAGCAGGACGTGCGCGATCAGATGAAGCTGGTGCCCGAAGGCATCGAGGGCCAGGTGCCCTATAAGGGTTCGGTCGGCGCCGTGCTGCACCAGCTGGCAGGCGGCCTCCGCGCCTCAATGGGCTATACCGGCGCGCACACGCTCAAGGATTTCCGCGAGAACGCCACTTTCGTGAAAATCTCCGCGGCGGCCCTGGGTGAAAGCCACGTCCATGACGTGACCATTACTCGCGAAGCCCCGAACTATCGCAGCGGGCGCTAGGTCGACCAAGGCCGGCGCCCAGTGGGGTCGGCCTTGTTTTTGTGCGAATCCGCTGACATGGCTCTGTATAAACACCTGCCATGTCTCGGAATTCTGCTCATGCCCGTATGCGCCCGCGCTCTCGCCCTCTTCGCCATGCTTCCTCTTGCGGCGCCGCTCGTCGCGCTGGCCAATGACGACCCGGCCTGGCTCGCCCAGTGCGACGCCGCGGGCACCTCCCGGATCGAATGTCTGAGCGTGCATCTGCAAGCGCTCGAAGACGATCAGGTGCAGATCCTCGACACCCTTCAGACCGCGCTGGGCAATCCGGGACCTGATGGGACCGATTTCGCCGCCGCCCGCGCGCTGCTGGATACGACGCAGACCACCTGGTGGGATTTTGCGCAATCGGACTGCCGCATGCTCGACCTGATGATGGGCGATTTCGGCGGCATGGGCGGAGAGGCGGGCTTCTGCCTCATCGAACACTATGAACACCGCAATGCCCAACTCGAACGCTGGGTGGCGCGGCTGCAATAGTGCCTCGCCCATTCAATTATCCAGCCCGTGACAGCGCCGGATGGTTTTGTGCTTTCACCCCTACCAAGAATTAACAATGCTTCTGTGCAAATGGGTGTAGCATCGCCAGTGTTGAGAACAGGCACTGGAGACGATTATGGCTAGACGCGAAGGCTATGCGGCACCGCAAATATTGATGCACTGGGTGATTGTTCTACTGGTCATCGTGCAATTGGTTGTCGCCGAAAGTATGACGGAAACTGTGGATGCCCTGGAAGAAGGCGGACAGGTCGCCGCCTCTGTGGCCACTGGTGCATCCATTCATTACTGGGTCGGCATTGCCATTCTCGCGCTTATGCTGGTCAGGTTGGGCATGCGCCTCACCTTCGGCGCGCCGGCCCACGCCCCAGGCTCGCCTCCGGCCCAGAACCTGGCAGCGAACGTCGTCCACGGCGCGCTGTATCTGGTTTTGCTGGCAGCGCCGATTTCGGGCCTTGTCGCTTATTACGATCTTGCCGATGTGGGCGATGTGCATGCGCTGGTGCGGCCCATCCTGCTGATCCTGGTGCTGCTGCACATTGCTGGCGCGCTGTTCAACCAGTTCGTCCGCAAGGATGGCACGCTGATGCGCATGTTCCGCCCGGCGCCGTAGCCTGGCCTTTACCGCACGGCGCTTGGGCGAAAAGCCCGAGCGCCACTTTTCGCTGTCGCGAAAAACGACTTTCCTATAGGCCCCTAGAGCTTTTAACGTCCAGGTTGATCCAGCTCGCTTCCTCCCCCCTTGAGGGGGAGGGTTGGG
>NZ_UZWD01000032.1 GCF_900631955.1 Devosia equisanguinis
GCCCCACCCTTGATCCCTCCCCGCAAGGGAGAAGGAGACGATGAACACGAGCGTCGTGGCCTTGCGCCTCCCTCCCCCTTGAGGGGAGGGAATGAGGGTGGGGTGGGGCCACAAATGGGCCCCACCGCGTTCAGACTATCAGTAACCCAGGCCCTTGCGGCGGTCATATTCGCCCTGCGGGTCGTCGGCAGAGGTGTAGAGCTTGCTTTCGGTGATGATGAACTTCTCCGGCTCGGTGCCGTCAGCCAGATACGCGGCCAGGGCGTCGAAAGCGGGACCGGCCATGTTCGGGGTCAATTCGACCGTGGCATTGGCTTCGCCGGCCGCGATGGCGGTGAAGATATCGGGCACGGCGTCGATGGAGACGACCAGGATGTCGGTGCCGGGCTTGAGGCCGGCGTCCTTGATGGCCTGGATGGCGCCAACGGCCATGTCGTCATTGTGGGCGTAAACAGCGCAGATATCGGCGCCGCCGTTTTCGGCCTTGATGAAGCCTTCCATCACTTCCTTGCCCTTGGAGCGGGTGAAATCACCGGTCTGACTACGGATGATGGAGAGGTTGTCGTGGCCGGCAATCGCTTCCTCGAAGCCCTGCTTGCGGTTGATGGCCGGGGTCGAGCCGACGGTGCCCTGCAGTTCGACGATCTTGCACTCTTCGGTGCCGACGGTGTCGACCAGCCACTGGCCGGCCACACGGCCTTCCTTGACCTGGTCGGATGCGACCGAGGTCAGGTACAGATCTTCGGACGCATCGACGCCGCGGTCGAGCAGGACGACCGGGATTTCGGCTTCCTTGGCTTCGGTCAGCACTTCATCCCAGCCGGTGGCGACGACGGGGGCGACCAGGATGGCGTCCACGCCCTGGGCGATGAAGCCGCGAATGGCCTTGATCTGGTTTTCCTGCTTCTGCTGGGCATCGGCGAACTTGAGGTCGACGCCGCGTTCCTCGGCCTGCTGCTTGGTCACAGAAGTCTCGGCAGCGCGCCAGCCGGACTCCGAGCCGATCTGGCTGAAACCGACGACCTTGCCCGACAAATCCTGGGCAAAGGCAGCGGTAGACAAGGCAGTAGCGAGGCCCGCCGCGAGGGCGAGCTTGGTGATGATGGTCATGTTGATCCTCCCAAATGACCGCCCGGCTTGTCAGCTTCAGGCGATGAGAGGACCCTATATAAAGTACTATTATATGTAAAGTGGGCATGCTCACGGAAACGGCATCGGCCATTTCGGCGCGCCAAAACGGTGGCGGCGCCCCGAGGGACGCCGCTTACCTGACCGCATTATGAACGAATTCTGAACGACTTACCGAATTCAGAGCGCGTCGAGCGCCTGCCGATAGTCGCCGATGAGACGCGCATAGGCGGCAAGGCGCGATGTGCGGTCCGGGTTCTTGCTGTGCACTTCTTCGATCAAGGCGCTGGCGACGATGGCGCCATCGGCCACTGCCGCAGTCTCGGCCGCCGCCTCTGGGGTCTTGATACCGAAGCCAACCAATACGGGAAGCTTGGTGAGCGGACGCAGCCGTTCGACCGCCCCGCTGATGGTCTCGATGGAGGCCGAGGGCCCACCCGTCGGCCCCACCACCGGAATGCAGTAGAGGAAACCGCCGACCCCAGGCCGAGCAGAGAAATCGGTTGCGTCGAGCGTCGGTGCCGACAGCGCCACCATCACCAGGCCATTTTTATCCAGCTGGGCGAGAAGGTCATCGGCCTCGCGCAGGGGCATGTCGGCGGCGATGATGCCATCGATCCCGGCTGCAGCCGCGCGGCTGGCAAAGGCTTCATAGCCCATGGCGACGAGCGGATTGGAATAGCCCATCAGAATGATCGGGGTGGTCGTATCGGTCTGCCGGAATGCAGCGACCAGGTCGAGCGCGGCGGCGAGATTGCCGCCGCCTTCGAGCGCCCGCCGATTGGCGCGCTGGATGGTGGCGCCATCCAGGATCGGATCGGAAAAGGGATAGCCCAGTTCGATGAGGTCGATGCCGCTGGCGACGAAGGCGTGGAGGGCGGCAAGGCTCTCCTCGCGATCCGGATCATCGGCCACCGCGAAGGTCACCAGCGCCTTGCGGCCTTCGGCCTTGAGACGATCGAACATCACATCGATGCGGTTTGGCGTCTTGTGCGCTTTAGCCATGTCAGCTCTCCGGCCAGACGATATCGAGGTCCTTGTCGCCAGAGGCGGGGACCATGACCACAATGCTGGACCCGGCAGGCAGTGTGGCGGCCAATTGCTCGGCCGCCGCCAGGGCATGCCCGGCTTCGAGCGAAATCAGAATGCCTTCGCGTTCGGCCAGCCGGCGGACCGCATCAAGCGCTTCGGCATCGCCGATGGAGGTGGTCTCGACCCGACCGCTGTCGACCAGGTTGGCCAGCTCGGGCGAGGAGCCGGGATAGGCGAGGCCGGAGGCAATGGAATTGGCGGAGAGAATCTGGCCGTTCTCGTCGCTCAGCACCAGGGTTTCGGCACCATGCAGCACGCCACGGCGGCCCTTGGCCAGCCGCGCCGAATGGGCGGGACCGCCATCGCCGCCGGCTTCGACCGCCAGGAGGCGAATGCCCTTGTCGACGAGAAAGGCGGAGAAAATGCCGATAGTGGAGGAGCCGCCGCCAACAGCCGAAACGATGGCCGCCGGCACCTGGCCGGTGCCGATCATCTGCAGGCGGGTCTCGTTGCCGATGACCGACTGAAAGGCACTGACAAGGCGCGGATAAGGATGCGCGCCGATCGGGGCACCAGCCACATAGGCGGTATGATCACTGGTACCCATCCAGTGGCGCACCGCCGCGCTGGTCGCGGCATGCAGCGTACCCTCGGCATCGGCGACGACGCGCAGGTCGGCACCGAAGGCGCGGATCTTCTTGACCGTCGCCGCATAGCGCTTGGCATCACGCGCGCCGATATAGACCACCGCCTTCATGCCCAAATGCGCCGCCACGGCTGCCGTGGCGATGCCGTTCTGGCCCGAACCGGTATCGGTGACGACGCTTTCGAGGCCCATGCGCCGCGCCAGCAGGCACTGGCCAAGCGCTGAATTGGCATAATTGCCACCATTGAAGGTGAGATCGTCGCGCTTGAGCACGATACGCACACCATTGGCCTCGGGCATCAGTGCCCCAAGCTCGGAGATCGGCGTCGGCCGGCCGACAAAGCTGTGCAGCAGGCGCTCGAACTCGGCGCGGAAGCCGCGATTGGCCCAGGCCTCTTCAAAGGCTGCTTCCAGCCGGTCGAGCACCGGCAGCAGCACCGGGGCGACGAACTGGCCGCCGAACGAGCCGTAACGGCCGGGTCTTTCGGCCCGCATTGCGCTTGCGCCAGCCATCCTAGGCCCCCTTGCCGATGCGGCGCACCAGCACGGCGGCAAGAATGATGCTGCCGGTGATGATGTCCTGGAGGAAGGTCGAAACGCCCAGAATGGTGAGGCCATTGCTGACCACGGCGATGATGGCGGCGCCAACCAGCGTGCCGGGCACATTGGCCTCGCCATCGCGGAAGGCGGTCATGCCCAGGAACACCGCAGCATAGGCGGTGAGCAGATAGCCGCCACCACCGGTGGGATTGGCGCTGCCGATGCGGCCGGTGAGCAGCATGCCCACCAGCGCCGCCAGCATGCCCGAGAGCGCAAAGGCCATCATGGTATTGGGGACGATGCGCACGCCGGCGAGACGGGAGGCTTCGCGATTGCCGCCAATGGCATAAAGCCGACGGCCGAACTCGATCTTGTCGAGCAGGAGCCAGACGACGATGGCGACGCCGATCATCCACCAGGTGAGGGTCGGCAGGCCGAAGGTCCAACCCCGGGCGATATCGCGGAAACCGTCGGGAATGCCGCCAAACAGCGTCGCACCATCGGAGAGATAGAAGGTGACGCCGCCGATAATGGTGCCCGCCGCCAGCGTGGCGATGAAGGACAGGACCTCGAAGCGCGCAATGATGAAGCCGGAAAGGGCGCCAAAACATCCGGCAGCGGCAAGGACGATGACGAAGGCCAGCGGCGCGGGCACGCCGGCAGCGAACAGATACATGATGAAGATGCCGCCGAACGACACCAAAGAGGCGGTGGCGAGATCGAATTCACCAGCGGCCATCACCAGGGTGACCCCGACCGCCACGATGGCGAGCAGCGACATCTGCTGGGTGATGTTGATGAGATTGCCTGGCGTGCCGAAGGCGCCCGGTGAGGCGATGGCGAAGGCCACGACGATCAGGATCAGGGCCAAAAGCGTGCCATATTTGCCGAAGAGGTCACTCATGACCCGGTCTCCTTGCGTTCGGTATGGGCGAAGGCGGCCGCTACGATGGAACGGGGCTCGATCTGTTCGCCGACGAGTTCTGTGGTGATGCGCCCGCCGGCCATGACCAGCACGCGGTCCGACAGGGCGAGCAGTTCGTCCATGTCGCTGGTGGCCATGAGCACGGCGGCGCCATTAGCCGC
Organism: Devosia equisanguinis; assembly: GCF_900631955.1. Taxonomy (GTDB): domain Bacteria; phylum Pseudomonadota; class Alphaproteobacteria; order Rhizobiales; family Devosiaceae; genus Devosia; species Devosia equisanguinis. Next base: position 4,433 of record NZ_UZWD01000032.1, read on the forward strand.
CATCTGCCGGGCAAGGGCGTGGATTTCCGCCTTGGCTCCGACATCGACGCCCCTTGAGGGTTCGTCGAGAATGAGCAGGCGTATAGGACGGCCGAACCAGCGGCCGAACAGCAATTTCTGCTGATTGCCGCCCGAAAGGGTCAGCGGCCTGGCATGGGGCGAGCCCATCTTGACCGCCAACTGCTGGCGGATGGTGTCGGCCCGCTCGACCAGCTTCTTGCCGCTGACGATGGGAAGAGCCGGGCTGGCGCGCACGGCGCCGAGATCGGCCAGCACCAGATTTTCGGCAATGCTGCGCTGGGTGACGAGACCTTCGCCGCGCCGGTCCTCGGGCACATAGGCGCCACCCCTGGCGATGCGCTGGCGGATGGCCGATGGCCGCATGGCTTCGCCATCGAGAAGGATGCGCCCACCCTCATGGCGGCGCGCGCCCCAGATCTGCTTGATCAGCGAGGAGCGCCCTGCCCCCACCAGGCCGTAAAGGCCCAGGATTTCGCCCTCACGCACGGCGAACGAGATCGCATTGCCGTCGGGGCCAAAGGGCAGGTCTTCGACGGTGAGCACCGGCTTGCCATGGATACCGGCCGGCTGGCGGGTCGACAATTTCGTGTCATTGCCGGTCATCAGCCGGACCAACTGTTCGCGGGACGTGTCGGAAATGGCACCGCTGCCGGTGGTCTTGCCATTGCGCAGCACCGTGAAGCGGTCACAGATATCGAGCACCTCGTCGAGCCGGTGTGAAATGAAGATGATGGCGACGCCCTGCCCCGACAGCACGCGCACCGCATTGTGCAGCCGCGCCGCTTCGCCATCGGACAGCGAGGCGGTCGGCTCGTCCATGACGATCAACCGGCTGCCCTCTGTCATCAGCGCCCGAATGATTTCGACCAATTGCTTCTGCCCGGTAGTCAACCGGCTGGCCGGCACGTCGAGCGGCAGGTCGGGCGCGATGAGTTTTGCCGCCTCTTCCACCTGGCGCCGCATAGTGGCGCGGTCGATGAAGGGACCCTTGCGCGGATAGGGCCGGCCGACAAAGCAGTTTTCGATGGCGGTGAAATGGGGAACCAGGCTCAGTTCCTGGTGGATGAACCGGAACCCCAGCGCCTCGGCGTCGCGCACCGAGGTGATCGGTCTGATGTCGCCATCGACCGCAATAGTGCCGCTGTCAGGGGTAACGAGCCCCGACAGCGACTTGATCAGCGTCGATTTGCCCGCGCCGTTTTCGCCCAACAGGCCATGCACCGAGCCGGCGTCGACACTGAGGTCGACGCCGTCCAGCGCGCGAGCGCCGGCGAACCATTTCTTGAGATCGCGGACTTCGAGCAGCATGGGCTTATTCGCAGGTGACGCCGAGCGATTCCGCATTGACCGGAATGGCGGGCACATACATCTCGCTGGCATCGGCGGTGCTGCCGGCCAGCACGCGGTCCAACTGCTCGGCACCGATAGCGGCCATGCCGGGGAAGTCCTGGCGCAGCGTCTGCTTGAAGTGGGTGCAATTCTTGATCATGTCGACGGCCTGCGCATTGCCGTCGATGCCCATGATGATGAATTTGGCATCGGGACGCTCGGATTCGGCAGCCAGTTCCGCACCGATGCCGGGATCGTCGAAAGCGGCCCAGACCCCATCGATATCGTCGCCGAACTGACGCAGGAAATTCTCCATGGCCACGCGGCTGTCATCCACCGGACCGGGCACCTTCACATAGTGCTCGGCGACCACCTTGATGTCGGGATATTCGGTGAGGACCTGATCGAGGCCCTGTTCACGCAGATGCACGCCCGGATGGGCCGAGTGGAAGAATTTGACGATATTGCCCTTGCCGCCAATGGCCTCGAACAGATCACGCGACAGGGCGACGCCCATGTCGAAATTGTTCGAGGTGACGTTGACGGTGATGTTGGGGCCCGGCGTGCCGTCGAGCGAGATCACCGGAATGCCGGCTTCGGCGGCCAGGGCCACCTGATCGCCGACCTGGTTGTGATCGACGGAGATCAGGACGATGGCGTCGGGCTTGGCATTGACCGTGTCCTCGATGCGCGAGGCCAGCTGGCCGAAATCATTACGCGTATCGATGATGGTGGTGTTCCAGCCGCGCTTGTCGCCCTCGGCCTTGAAGGCCTGCGCCATCTCATTGGTCGGGATGGAGCTGATATAGGGGGTGAGGATGGTGACGTCGGTGGCAAAGGCCGTCGTCGTCATCAGGCCGGCAAAGGCCAGGGTCAGGGTCGAGAGTTTCATTGTAGTCCTCCTTGCAGAAAAACGGCGCGCCTCAAGGCGTTCCCGAGACTTGGGGCTGGCCGGATAGGGTGATGGGTTTGAGCGCCGCGATGGCGGCCTTGTAGGCGTCGAACAGGCCGTCATAGCGGGCGCGCATGGCCGGATCGGGCTCGAAGACGCGTTCGACCACGGTCATGGACGAGACGGCATCGACCATGCGGGTGAAGCGGCCGACGCCCACCGCCGCCATGATGGCGGCGCCGAGACAGCCAATGCCGGCATAGGCCATGCGATGCATGGGCACGCCCAGGCAATCGGCGCGGATCTGGCTCCAGAGATCGGAGCGCGAGCCGCCGCCGCCATGCAGCAGGTGCTGGGGCTTTTCGCCGGCGGCACTGGACAGGGCCTCGAACAGGAGGCGGCCGGAAAGGGCGACGCCCTCCATGACCGCCAGCGCAAAATCGGGCGCACCGGCGCGACTGTCGATGCCGATGAAGGCGCCGCGGATTTCGCTGTCCCAGAGGGGAGCGCGCTCGCCTTCGAGATGCGGCAGGAACAGCATGGGCCGGCCATGGCGATCGGCCTGCGCAGCAAGCACTGGCACGTCGAGCGGCTCGACATTGGCCACCGCGCCCCACCAGCGCAGGCTGTCGCCGCCGCTCTGGGTGGGACCGGCATGGACCACGAGTCCCTCGACCGTGGGGAAGGTGACGACCCCGGGGGCGCTGGTGCGGCGATCGCCGGCCACCGCCAGGATTTCGCTGGTGCCGCTCATATACATGCCCTGGCCGGGCTTGCAGACGCCGCAGCCGAAGAGATTACCGAAGGCATCCATCGTGCCGGCGACAACCGGCACCGTGCGGCCGCCGATGACGGTTTCGCCGATCACCTCGGTCAGTTCGAACAGCGGCGGCAGCCTGGCTGCGGCGCCATTGACGCGGTCAAGGAGGCCCGCGACATAGCGATGATGGGCCCCGACCTGGCCCCAGGCGGCCAGCGGATCGGCCACGGCCTTGCCGGTGAGGTGGAAGAGGCAAAAATCCTTGGGCGCCAGCACATGCACGGTGCGGGCCCAGAGATCGGGATGATGGCGCTCGAACCAGGCCATCTTGGCCACCACATGGCTGGCGCCGATGGGGATATCGACGCCCGGGCCCCACCATTGGGCTTTTTCGGCGGCGGATATCGAGGCATTGATGGCGGCGGCCTCGGCCTGGGCGCGCACATCCTGCCAGACGATGGCGGGGGCGAGCGGGACGCCCTCGGCATCGACGAAAACGTCGGTATTGACCTGGCTGCAGAGGCCGAGCCCGGCAATGCGCGAGACATCGATATCGGCAATCAGTGCCGCAAGGCCGTCGCGGACGCCATTCAGCCAGTCATAGGGGTTCTGCTCGACCACGCCGAAGCCGGGACGGTTGGTGGGATAGGCGCGGCTCCAGCTGGCGACCACCTCGCCCTCGGCGGTGAAGATGCCGCCCTTGACCTGGGTCGAGCCGATGTCGAAGCCGATGTAAAGATCACCCTCAGCCATCGAGGCCTCCCCGCAAATCCCTGAACAGGCGCCGCAATGCATCCGGGCCGGCAAGGGCGGCGCGCAGGGTTTCGGACCCGACGATGACCCCGTCGCCGCCGAGGCTGCGGACCGTGCGCGCATGCTCGCCGCGCGAAATGCCGAAGCCGGGAAGGATCGGCACGGTGACGCCAGCCTGGCGCAGGGTGGCGATGTGATCGGCATTGGCCGGATCGACCACGTCGCGCGGGCCGGTGACGCCGGCAGCGGCCTGCAGCATGACGTAAAAGCTGGCCTGCTGCGCCGCGGCGATGGCCGCCTCGGTCATTGGCAGGGCGACGAAACTTGAGGGCTTGAGCCCGGCAGCGATGGCATTGGCCTCGAGGCGCTGGCGCAGCGGATCGGCCTCCGGCGCAACGACGAGGAGGCTGTCGAGCCCCGACCAGAATTGCGGACCGGCAAGACCGGGATGCTCGCCATCGGCATAGGTCATCAGCAAAGTGGCGGGCGCCTGCGGCAGGCGGGCCAGGCGGTCGAGCAGCGCATCGAGATTGGCCCGGGCATGGTCGCGATTGGCGCGGGCCATGGATTGGCGGACATCGGAGCCGTCGAGATAGGGATTGGGCGAAGCCATGCCGATCTCGAGCACGTCGACGCCTTCGCCGGCATAGATATCGACCATATCCAGCGGCACGGCCGGATCGCCGAGCGGGAAATAGCACGAGAGCAGCGCCGGATTCTGTGCGCTCAGGGCTTTGATCTTGGCGGAATGAAGAGGCAAGGCAGCGATCCGATTGGGAGATATCGGACCATGTCTAGCCATGGTGTTGATGGCTTGTCAGGAGGGGCAAGACCCCGCCCGCAGCAAATCTGCAGGATGTGGATAGTCAGGCGCGCTCGGCCGAAGGCGCCACGCCGAAAAGGCGCTTGTAACCGGCCGCGAAGCGCCCGGCATGCGGCATGCCCACCCGCCGCGCCGCCTCGGCGACCGGCATGCCGCCACGAATGAGGCGCCGCGCCTCCTGCATGCGGATATCGGTCAGCACCATGAGGGGCGAGCGCTGGTAATAGCGCTGGAAGCCGTCGAACAGCGAACGTTCGGAGACCCCGACCTCGCGCGCCACATCGGACATGTTGAGCTTGTCGCTGAAGCGGGCGCTGAACAGGTCCATGGCCACCTTGACCTGGCGCGGCGTGGCCTGCAGCCGCTCGAACACCACGGACTCGCCCTGCCGAAAGGCGAGATTGCGCAGCATGCCATCGACCAGCAACGGCACCAGCCGCGACAGTTGCTCGGGATCGGGCGCCTCCTCGCGCACCGCAAAATTGGCCAGTTCGCTCAGCACCTGCTGCACCTGCTGCCCGCTTTCGCTGCGCAGCTGGATCACCGGATTGAACACCGGCAGCGCCAAGGGCCGTCGGCGGGCCAGCTCGGTCATGCGGTCCCGCACCAGGTCGCGGTGGATCTGCAGCATCAATTGCCGTGTACCGGCGCGCCAATGCGAAACGAAGCGCGGCCCGGGCGACAGCAGCAGTGCCAGCCCCGCCTCGGTATGAAAGGTATCGCTGCCGAACTCGATATCCACGCCGCCATCGAGCGGCATTTCGAGCATGTAGAAGGCGTCGAACTCAGAAGCGATGGAGACCGGGCTGCCATATTGCAGCATGTTGAAGGTCGATGGACCGATTTCGACGGCGCTGTGGCGGAAATCAAGGTCGCTGTGATCGCGGTCGGTATCGAGCCGATGGCCGCAATAGCGCTGGTTGAGATAGTCGGTCGCATCCCCCAGATGCGTGGTCTGCATCCGATGGACCCACCCGCCAGATCGGCCGGATTGCACCGCTTCTGCCAACACCGAAGGCCCGCCTCCTACGCGCGCTTGTTGCGGGACAAGCCGGGTCCCACAGCGCGGCGAGTGTGCCCCGCTGTCACACAATCGTCAATTCCGCTGACGGTGCGACCAATGGGCTAGAGCGTTCGTCGCTCTCTCCCCCTGAGGCAGGGCTATCGCATAGGGGTTTGAGCGTGCTGCACACCCCCACCCAACCAACCTCCCCCTGAAGGAGGGGGAGGAGTCGCATCGCGTGCCAGGTGAGATATTGCCAAACACGCAGCCGGAGCTCTCTCCCCTGGCGGGGAGGGAGGCGAAAGCGCCCAGAGTCCACCTCAAGTTGAAATGATCTGGCCACGAAGCGTTCGCCCCGCACGATGTCATCCCGGCCCCCGGGTCGCTTCGCGCCCGAGGATAAACTCCGGCCGGGATCCATCTCGAGATCTCAGAATGGGCCCCGGCCTGCGCCGGGGCGGCAATCGAGTTTGTGGCACCCAGGGGCTATTCACACCCCGTTGGGGATCGCGGCGCTGTCGGCGAAGACGATGACGTTGGGGTGGGCCTGGAGGGCCGAGGCGGGGCAATCGGGGCTGGGGGCCTGGCGGAAGGCGGCGTCGAGCGCTTCGATCTTGGAAGCGCCGATGGCCACGAGGACGATCTGGCGCGCTTCGAGAATGGTGCCGATACCCATGGTCACGGCGGCAGGCGGCACGCTTTCGCCCGGAGGGAAATCGCCCTTGTTGGCCTCGCGGGTCGAGGCGGTCAACGCGACTTCGCGGGCGCGGCTGTCGAAGGCCGAGCCGGGTTCGTTGAAACCAATATGGCCGTTGCGACCGATGCCGAGCAATTGCAGATCGATGCCGCCGCCCGCCGAGATGGCAGCCTCGTAAGCGGTGCAGGCCGCCGCGACATCGCCCAACACGCCCGGCAGATGTCCCCTGCCCTCGGGCAGGTCGACCTGGCTGAACAGATGTTGCTGCATATAGGCGGCAAAGGACGCCGGATGGCCGGGCGGCAGGCCGATATATTCGTCCAGGTTGAAGCTCTCCGTCCGGGCAAAGGAGAAGCCGCCCGCCTTATAGAGCTCGACCAGCGCCGCATAGATCGGCACGAAGGTATTGCCGGTGGCCAGGCCCAGCCGCATGGCAGGCGTGGATGCCAGCTGTTCAGCGAGATAGGCGGCAACGGCTTCTGCGGTGGCTTCAGCGGTGGGGAAGACGCGAAATTCTGGACTGCTCATCATTCTGCTTCTGTTGCGGGATCGAGTGCCCCGCTTTTTAGGTCAAGTTCAGGCGGTGGCCGCAAGGCTGCCGGTGCCACCCGAGGCCTGCACCGAACGCGAACCAGCCCCGATCGCCGCCGCCAGGCACGCTTCAGGTTCGGCACCATCGAGCCAGGCATCGAGGAAGCCGGCGTTGAAAGCATCGCCGGCACCGGTCGTGTCGATAACCCGAACCTTGGGACTGGGCAATGTGTACACAGTGTCGCCCATGGCCAGCATGGCCCCGTCTCCCCCACATTTGAGGGTGACGACCGGGAAATGCCGGGCAAGGATGGCCAACGCCTCGCGCGGGTCCTTGGCCCCGGTCAAGGCATGAGCCTCTTCCTCATTGGGCATGAACACGTCGATCCCTGCCGTGCGCTCGAAGAACAGGGGATCGCGGATCAGCTCGTCGTCCCAGCTGGGGTCGAGCGAGACCGTCAGGCCCTTGGCCTTGGCTGCGCTGATGGCGTCGCGCATTTCGTGCAGCGTCGCATATTCGGCAATGTGCAGATGCCCCGCCTCGGGCCAGGCCAGGGCCTGCTCGAAACTGGCCGGCCGGGCGTGGCCGGCGCGGCGCGACAGGAAGGCGCGATCACTGTCATTGACCATGACCACGGTCAGTTGCGGCCCGGCACTGTCATTGCGATCGAGAAACTGCAGGTCGAGCCCCAATTGCTCGATCTGCGGCGACAAGGCGGTGGACAGCGCATCGGTGCCAAAGCGCGCCAAAAGCGCCGAGGATCGCCCATTGGCGGAGAGATGGGCCGCGGTGATCAGCGCCCCGCCGCCTGGCGTCATGGTGAAATCGCGCGCGAACATCTCGCGACCCAGTTGCGGCATGCCATCGAGACCGCGAAACACCATGTCGCAATAGATGCGGCCAAGGCTCAACACCGCCCTGGCTTTGGATGGTGTTGACCTCATGCCCGACCCAGAGCCTTCTCGCTGGCAGCGTCGAACAGATAGAGGGCGCCAATGCCGGCATGAACCGAAACGGTGCTGCCGATAACCGGCACCACGCGGCCCGGTGCCGTGGCGGTGACCAGGGTCTTGCCGATGAGCACATGAACCAGGGTTTCGGCGCCGAGCGGCTCCACCGCCTCGACGACGCCCGAGCCGCTGACCCCGGCACCGCTGGCGTCGCCGACGACGAAATCGTGCGGACGAACGCCCACGAGCACCTTGCCGTCATGAACCGGCAGGGTCAGGCCGGAGGCGGTCAAGCCGTGGACCGAGAGCGCGCCATTGGCGAGATTGCCTTCCATCATGTTCATCGACGGGCTGCCGATGAAGCGAGCGGTGAACACATCGACGGGGTTCTCGTAGAGATCGGTGGGGGTGCCGACCTGCAGGATATTGCCATCGCGCATGACCACGATCTTGTCGGCCATGGTCATGGCCTCGACCTGGTCATGGGTCACATAGACGATGGTGGTGCCGAGCCGGCGATGCAGGCTCTTGATCTCCATGCGCATCTGGCTGCGCAATTGCGCATCGAGATTGGACAGCGGTTCGTCGAAGAGGAAGGCCACGGGGTCGCGCACCATGGCGCGGCCGATGGCGACGCGCTGGCGCTGACCACCGGAGAGGGCCGCAGGGCGACGGTCAAGCAGCTTTTCCAGGCCCAGGATCTTGCCGGTTTCCTCGATCCGCTTCTGCTTTTCATCCTTGGACAGCTTGGACGTGTAGAGCCCGAAGCCGATATTCTGGCCCACGGTCATATGCGGATAGATGGCGTAGTTCTGGAACACCATGGCGATATTGCGCTGCTTGGGCTCGCGCTGGTTCACCACCTCGTCGCCAATCAGCAGCTTGCCGCCGGAAATGTCCTCGAGGCCCGCAATCATGCGCAGCGTGGTGGACTTGCCGCAGCCCGAGGGGCCAACAAAGACGACGAATTCGCCATCCTCGATGGTGAGGTCGATGCCGTGCACGGCGCGAGTATTGCCATAGGCCTTGACCAGGCCCTGAAGTTCAATCTTGGCCATCAGGCGTGTCCCTTCAATGCGTCGAAGCGGGTTTTGAGCAGGCGCGCGGCGTCAGCCTGGCGGCGCAGCAGGTTGTCATGGGTTTGGGCGAGACGCGCGGCGTCCTGCCGGTAGCCGGCAATGGCGGCGTTGAGCGGTTCGGGCGCCGGACCGCCGAAGCGGGTGCGCACCGAAACGAAATATTCGGGCGACACCAGTTCGGCGAAGGTGGCTTCGTCCAGCGTGGACACCCGGCCGGTCGCCTGTTCGAAGGCGGCGCGGAACGGGGCATAGCCATCGCTCACGAGGTCGCCGCCCATGGCCACGACGGCCTTGGCGACCGCAGCAGCGATCTCATGACCTTCGCGGAAGGACAGGCCCTCGCGGCGGACGAGACTGTCGGCCAATTCGGTGATGGTGATGCAGGAGCGGCGGATGTTCTGCGCCACCCGCGCCGGATCGATACGGATCTGGGCGACCAAGGCCGCCAACAGGTCGAGCACGCGGTAGGCGCTGGCAAAGGCGCCGTAGCCCATGGACTGGGTTTCGCCCTCGCTGTCATTCATGTCGGTGAAGGGCGTATTGTGCATCACCGTGAGCATGGCGTGGGCGCGGCCCACGGTCTGGCTCGACAGGTGACGCAGATGCTCGATCGGCACCGGATTGCGCTTCTGCGGCATGATCGAGGAAATCTGCACCAGGGAATTGGGCACATAGATCTGCCCAACCTCAAAGCTGGTCCAGACCTGGAAGTCCTGGATCGGACGGCCCAGGTGAAGGAACATCAGCTCGATGGCCGAGTAGGTCGAGGTGATGTAGTCGACCCCGGCAATGCAGGAATAGGAATTCTGCAAGGGTGCGGCGAAGCCCAGCAGTTCTGCTACCAGCGCCCGGTCGGTCGGGAAGCCGGTCGTGGTGATCGCCGCAGCGCCCATGGGCGAGAGATCGACGATGCGATAGGCCTCGAACAGGCGCTCGATATCGCGGGTAACGAATTCGATCACGGCCGAGAGATAGTGCCCGAACGTCGTCGGCTGCGCCGGCTGGCCATGGGTATAGGCCACGATCAGCGTGTGCTTTTCCCGCTCGGCGGCCTCGATCAATGCGCTGTGCAGATTGAGGGCCTTGCCGATCAGCACATTGAGCCGCTCGCGCAGGCCGAGCTTGAACAGCGTGTGGTCGATATCGTTGCGCGAGCGCGCCGTATGCAGGCGGCCACCGAGATCGAGGCCGACGCGCTTTTTGAGCTCTTTCTCGATGAGGAAGAAGAAGTCTTCGACCTCTCCGGTATAGACCAGCTCGGACGGGACGATTTCGGCATCAATGCTGTCCAGCGCCTTGGCGATCTCGCCGGCCTGGGCGGCATCGAGGATGCCGGTTTCGGCCAGCATCACCAGATGGGCGCGGTCGATGGCGCGGAAGCCCTCGACATGGTGGTCCTTGGCGCCATCGAACAATGGCGCCAGAACAGTTTCCTTATAGACCGGATCGGGAAAGACCGAAGTATCGGAAAGGCGGGGATCGGTCATCGCATCAACCCTTGAGGCCGGCCAGCATGACGCCGCGAACGATGAAGCGCTGCAGGGCCAGGAAGACGAGGAGCGTCGGGATGGTGCCGATGGCGGCGCCGGTCATGATCAGCTCCCACTGGATCGAGGACTCAGCCGAGAAGCTCGAGATGCCGACGGGCAGCGTATAGAGCTCCTTGGAGGTGGTGACGATCAGCGGCCAGAAGAAGGCGGTCCAATTGCCGAGGAAGGTGAAGATGGCCAAGGCCGAGATGGCCGGCACCACCATGGGCATGGCGATCTTCCACCAGATTGTGAATTCGTTGAGCCCGTCGACGCGTGCGGCTTCGAGGAAGTCATTGGGCACGCCTTCGAAGAACTGCTTCATCAGGAACGTGCCGAAGGCCGTCATCATGCCGGGGAACATGATGCCCCAATAGCTGTCGATCCAGCCGAGCTGGCTAGACATCAGATACCATGGGATCACCAGCATTTCGGTGGGGATCATCAGGGTCGAGAGAATGGCGAGGAAGATGAAATAGCGGCCGCGGAACTCGAACTTGGCCAGCGTGTAGCCGACCAGAGAGTCGAAGAAGACGTTGGACAGCGTCACCGTCAGCGCGATGAAGGTCGAATTGAAGAACCAGCGCATGAAGCGGCCGTCGCCCAGGACCTTGATGTAATTGTCAAAGGTCGGTGCGGCCGGGATCAGGCGCAGGTCATAGACCTGGCCCGAGGTCTTGAGCGAGGTCGAGAACATGAAGAGCAGCGGCGTGATCATGATCAGCCCGCCGATGAGCAGCAGGGTCCAGACGATGATGCGGCCGGGGCGGATATCGCGGCGATTGGCCGCCAGCTCGGTGGATGAGGTGGACATGGCGGTCATTTCTTTTCCCTCAGCACATAGAGCTGGAGCAGCGAGACGATAAGCAGGATGGTGAACAGCACCACGGTCTGCGCAGCGGCATAGCCCATCTGGTAGGAGGAGAAGGCGGTCTGATAGATCATCAGCACCAGCGGCTTGGTGGAGTTGAGCGGCCCGCCCGGATCGTTCGTGGTCATGTTGTAGACCTGGTCGAAGATGCGCAGGAAGCCGATGGACGAGAAGACCACGAGGAACACCGTGGTGGGCTTCAGGAGCGGAATGGTGATCTTGCGCAGGATCGCCCACTCACCCAGGCCGTCGATCTTGGCGGCTTCGTAGAAGGTGTTGGGAATGGCGCGCAGGCCCGCCATGAAGATGATGATCTGAAAGCCCAGGCCCGCCCAGATTGCCGGGATCAGGATGGAGATCAAAGCCTGGTCGACCGAGCGCAGGAACGGCTGCTGGGCAATGCCGATCGAGCTCAGGAAACCATTGATCACCCCGATCGGAACCGGCTGGTAGAACCAGCGCCACACCCAGCCCATGGCCGCAGCCGTGGTCAGGAAGGGCAGGAAATAAAGGGCACGGATGAAGCCGTGCAGCACGCGGACGCGATCGAGGTAATAGGCGATCACGAAGGAGATCAAAAGGCTGATCGGCGTGCCGATGATGAGATAGAGGAAGGTGTTCTGGAACACTTTCCAAAAGATCGGATCGGCGAACATCTTCTGATAGTTCGCAAAGCCGATGAACTGCGCCGGGCGCAACAGGTCCCAATTGGTCAGGGACAGCCAGAAGGCCTGGAAAGTGGGATAAAAGCGGATGCCCGCGTAAAAGATGATGGGCAGAGCCAGGAAGGTCCAGGCCCAGATGACGCGCTTGGTGCTGATATTCAGGCGATCCCAGAAGCGAGACGGGCCTGCGGGGGAAGATGCGTTTGCCGACGCCATGGTCGCTCCTCGGGAAGCATGCGACCGGTGGCGGAACGATACCGCCACCGATCTGGAGTTTTGAGGCTAGGCTTACTGACGGCCGGCGTCGATGATCGCCTGCTCGGCGGCAGCGGCCTGAGCAATCGAGTCTTCGATCGACTGGCCTTCCAGGAGCACGCGGTTGACCATGTCGATCGCGGTCTGGCGCTGGGCAGCTTCGTCGTAGAAGCGGGTGGTCTGGGCGTATTCGAGACCCTTGAGGAACGGCCCGCGGATCGGGTCGTTGAGGTTCTTCTCCGTCAGAGCGACGTCGCGGCGCGCCGGCAGTTCGCCCACGATGTCGAGCCAGATTTCCATGGCTTCGGCCGAAGAGATATAGGCCAGGAACTTCTGGGCCGCTTCCAGCTCTTCGCCTTCCGAGGTCGCGCCGATGGCATTGGCGAAATAGCTCGAATAGTTCGACTTGACGCCGTCGGCATTGGCCGGCAGCTCGACAACACCCCATTCGAACGGGTTATTGGCGAAGGCGCCGAGACGGAAGGTGCCGTCGATGGTCATGGCAGCAAGACCAGCGCGGAAAGCGGCCTGACCTTCATCCATGAAGCCGACGAGACCAACATTATGCTCGGTCTGCAGGTCGGTGTAGAACTTGAGGGCGGCAGCGCCGGCTTCGTCGTTATAGGCGACATTGCCTTCGGCATCGTAGGGCACGCCACCGAACTGACGGATCAGGTCTTCACGCCACCAGTGGTGGTCCTGGCCGGCCATGTCCATGGTGATGCCAGCAGACGTGATATTGCCCGAACCATCGCGCTTGGTGGTGGCTTCGGCAGCAGCGACCAGCTCGTCGAGCGTGGTCGGCGGCTCGATGCCGGCTTCGGCGAAGATCGCCTTGTTGTAGAACAGGGCGAGCGAACGCACGGCGGTCGGCAGGCCGTAATAATCGTCGCCGCGCTTCATGGCCGAAACGATCGGGAAGAAGTCGGCTTCGATTTCCGCATGCGGGAACACGGCCGGATCGAGCGGCTTGATCAGCCCGCCATTCACGAACTGGTCGGTCCAGCCATAGAACAGCTGCACCACGTCCGGACCCTGGCCGGCAACCTTGGCGGCGACGACGCGGGTCTGGTAGTCGGCATAGGGGAAGGTGGTGTGCTTGACGGTGATGTCGGGGTTGGCCGCCTCGAAATTCTCGATCAGCTTGTCCATGGCCTGGACGCGGCTGTCGAACACATACTGCCAATACTCGATTTCCACGGCCTGGGCAGAACCCAGCGCCAGAAAGCTGATGCCGGCCGCGAGTCCGGCCATCTTTGCCTTGGTGAACATTTTATCCCTCCGTTGAACCGCCGATCCTGTGGCGGCCATATCTGGTGCGAGACAGGCGCACGACCGCCAATCCACCTTTAGCGTGAGATATGCGACGCTCCCTTGTCAATAAAATAATCTACTTGAGTTATTATGTTCACCGACTAGTCTGGTTTCAGTTTCATGTGCTAGCTGTACCGCGCCGGGAGGAAAGCCGATCTTGAACAGCCGCAGCAAACGCAATTTGCGTCAGCGCGTTGCCATTGGCTCCAACCCGGAGCGCAATCGCGCTCACAATCGCAGGGTCGTGCTCGAAGTCATCCGCATGCACGAGCATCTGGGCCGCACCGAGATCGCGCGCCGGGCCCAGCTCACCCCCCAGGCCGTGGCAAATATCGTCGAAGAACTGCTTGAAGAGGGCCTTCTTATCGAGCTGGGGCGCCTGCGCTCCGGCCGTGGCCAGCCGCCGATCCAGTTCGCGGTCAATCCCAACGGACCGCTGACCGCCGGCATCGAAGTGGCGGCCGACCATATGGTCACCGTGCTGCTCGACCTTTCCGGCGGCGTGCGCGGGCAGTCTATCATCGCCCTGGCGCCCGATGGCCAGGGGCCGGATGTCGTTCCGGGCCTTGCCGCCACCGAAGTGCGCAAACTACAGGCGACGCTGGGCGCCGACAGCAATTCCCTGCTCGGCGTCGGCGTGGTGATGCCTGGCCCGTTCGAAATCGAAGGCATGAGCTCGGTGGGCCCCGCCACCCTGCCCGGCTGGACCGGCGTCGATCCCGCGCCGCTTTTCGCCAAGGCCACCGACCAGCATGTCGTGGTCGAAAACGACGCCACCGCCGCCGTTGTCGGCGAACGCCTCTATGGCGCCGGTCGGCAGCTGAGCAATTTCTGCTACCTTTATTTCGGCGTGGGCCTGGGGCTCGGCGTCATCCAGGACGGACGGCCGGTGCGCGGCGCCTTCGGCAATGCCGGCGAAATCGGCCATGTCGGGCTGACCCCGCGCCGTGGCAAGGGTGTCTATGGCCCGGCCGGCGCGCTCGAGCGCTTCGTTTCAGTCTTCGCCCTGCGCGAGCGCCTCGCCATGGCAGGCATCTATACGGCCACGGTCGAGGATTTTCAGAAGCTGCATGACGCCAACAACCAGACGCTGCTGGACTGGATCGCCATGGCTGCCGACTATCTGGCGCCCACCGTCGCCATGCTGGAAAATATCTACGATCCGGAAACGGTGATCTTCGGCGGCGGCCTGCCCGATTCGGTGCTCGATGCAGTCATAGCTGCACTTGATCCGCTGCCGGTTTCGGTAGCGACGCGCCTGCAACGCTCCCTGCCCCGCGTGTCGCGCGGCCAGACCGGCCAGTTGACCGCCGCCCTCGGGGCCGCCGCGCTGCCGCTGCTCGACACCGTCTCGCCCCATCTCAGTGTTGCCGATCCGGCAAACTGACACTTTCTGAATTCGGAATTCGCCATGCTGACCGATCGCCAAAGGCTTCGCCACGAAGCCGCCAAACCCTATCTCGTCACCCTGCGCCACGCGCTTGGACGCCTGGGCTCGCCCCTGACCGTCATGAATACCGGCGCTCACCCGGATGACGAGCAGAACGAGATGCTCGCGACGCTGCGGCATCAATATGGCATGCGCATCGTCATTGCCTGTTCGACGCGCGGCGAAGGCGGGCAGAATACGCTGGGGCCGGAGCGCGGCGGCGCGCTGGGCGTGATGCGCAGCCGGGAAATGGAAGAGGCGGCGCGCGCCATCGACGCCGATGTCGCCTGGCTCGGCCATGGCCCCGACGATCCCGTGCATGATTTCGGCTTTTCCAAATCCGGCCCGGACACGCTGGCCCGCTGGGGCCGTGACCGCACCATTGAGCGGCTGGTTCGGGCCTATCGGCAATTCCGCCCCGATATCGTCATCCCCACCTTTCTCGATGTGCCGGGCCAGCATGGCCACCATCGCGCCATGACCCAGGCCGCCGAAATCGCGCTGGCGCTGGCCGCCGATGCCACCGCCTATCCCGAACATGCCGCCGAGGGGCTGAAACCCTGGCGCGTCGCCAAATATTACCTGCCGGCCTGGACCGGGGGCGAGAACGGCTACTACGACGATGAAGTGCCGCCACCGCCGGCCACATCAAACGTGCGCGCCCTGGGCAGCGATGCAGCGACCGGACTCGCCTATGCCCGCATGGGCGAGATTTCCCGCGCCTATCACGCCAGCCAGAATATGGGACACTGGATCCACCCGCCGGTGACCAGCTGGGACCTGCATCTGGTCGGTGGCAGCAGCGAAGCCGAGGTGACCGCCGGCCTGCCGACAAAACTCGCCGATCTTGGGGATCACCCGGCGCTGGCCGAAGCCGATGCCAGTTTTGCCGAGGCTTTGGCCGCGTTTCCGAACGCAGCAGCGGTCATCGAAACGCTGCTGTCAGCACGCGCCGCTATTGCCCGCGCGCAGGCCGAACTGGGCGACGACATATTAAACCTGCATGGCCATCGCCTCGCCCGCAAGCAGAGCGAAATCGACGCCGCCATCGCGGCGGCCGCCAATATCCGCGTCATGGCCAGCCTGTCCTCGGCCAATGTCGTGCCCGGCGGCAGTTTTGACCTGATGGTTGAGGTCGAGCCCGGCCTAGCTGATTCGATCAGCGTAACGCCGATCACCGGCGAGGCGCTGCATTCGGCTTCAAGCGTGACGGTCGAAACCGGCGCGAGGATTGCCCTTTCGGTCCGTTCCGACGCCAAGGTTACCAATGCCTTTGCGCCCGACTGGCTGAGCCTGGGCGGTAATGGCGCGGTTTCCCTCGCGGTCACGGCCCATGTGGCCGGGGCAGCGGTGACATTCCACGTCGACACCGAGGAGCCGTTTCAGGTGGCGCCGCCCCATCCGCTGCGCCTCTCGCCCGAGACACTGATTCTCCCCCTACCCGCGACAGGCGCGCATCGCATTGCCACCAAGCCACATATCGCCGCCGACCGGCTGGGCCTCGATATGCCGGCCGGTCTTGCCGTGGAGCGGCAGGGCGATGATCTGGCGCTGGTGGTGAGTGCCGGTCTGGCACCGGGGCGCTATGCTATGCCGGTAACAGTCGATGGTGCGCCCGCCCATGTGGTGGCGCCGATCGACTATCCCCATATCGGCGGTACCCGCTTCGTGCGGCCCCTGACACTCGACGTGCTGGCACTCGACCTCGTCGTGCCCAAGACGCGTATCGGCTATATCGGCGGCGGCAGTGACCGCGTCGGGCATTGGCTGGAGCGCATGGGCGCCGATGTCACAATGCTCGATACCGAGGCTTTGGCGGGGCCGCTGGACGGGTTCGACACCATCGTCATCGGCACCTTTGCCTTTGGCAGCCGGCCCGATCTCGCTGCCGCCACCGCGCGCCTGCATGACTGGGTGAAACAGGGCGGACATCTGGTCACGCTCTATCATCGCCCCAGCGATGGCTGGTCGCCGGATACAACGCCGCCGCGCCGCCTGGTCATTGGTTCGCCTTCGCTGCGCTGGCGCGTCACCAATCCCGCTGCCGAAGTGACGCTGCTGGCGCCCTCGCACAGTCTTTTCGTAGGGCCCAATCGCATCACCGCAGAGGACTTTGCCGGCTGGGACAAGGAGCGTGGGCTCTATTTCGCCTCGGACTGGGATGGCGCCTATGTGCCGCTGCTGGCCATGAGCGATGCGGGCGAAGCGCCGCTCACCGGCTCGCTGCTCTCGGCCGAGATCGGCAAGGGGCGGCATACCCATACCAGCCTCGTGCTGCACCATCAGCTCGACAAGCTGGTGCCGGGCGCCTTCCGCATCATGGCCAATCTCCTGCAGAAGGCCTGACATGCCCAAACCCGCCGGGCCCGAATTCGGCATGGTCTGGCTGCTCTGCGACATGGTGCTGGTGACCATCATGACCGTTCTGGTCAAGCTCGGCGGGGCCGATTATCCCGCCGTGCAGATGGTGTTCATCCGCTCGCTGGTGGGCCTCGTGAGCGTCTTGCCGCTGGCCTGGCGGCATCGGCAGGCGCTGCGCCAGACAAAGGCCTGGGGGCGCCACGCCTTCCGCGTCTTCTGCAACACCGCCGCGCTCAACGCCAATTTCGCCGCGCTCACCGCCCTGCCTTTGGCGCTGGCCAATGCCATCGGCTTCATGCGGCCGCTGGTGGTGCTGGCGCTGGCGACGCTCATGCTGGGCGAACGCTCCGGTCCCTGGCGCTGGATCGGCGCCGGCATTGGTTTCCTCGGCGTCATCATCATGGTGGCGCCGGGCGAAGTCGCATGGAACGCGGGCATTCTCGCGGCTTTGGCGGCGGTGGTCTTCGGCTCGCTGGCCACGGTGCAGACGCGGGCGCTCAAGGGTGAGAACACCACGGTGATGATGGTGTTCTATACGGTCGGGCTCACCGTCTTTTCCGCTGTTCCCGCCGGTTTTGCCTGGCAGCCGGTGGCCATAGCCGACTGGCCGCTCTTGCTGGGCATCGGCGTCATCGCCCAGATCGCGCAATATTGCTATTTGCGCGCCTATCAATCGACCCCGGCCAATGTGCTGGCGCCGCTGGGCTATCTTTCCATCGTGCTGGCCAGCCTGGCCGGTTTCCTCGCCTTCGGGGAAGTGCCGGCCTGGACCACCCTTGCCGGCATCGCCGTCATTCTCTTCGCCCTGGCACTGACCTCGCGCCTCGATCGCCGCCACCCGGCCACCAACGACCCGCAGGCCTAATGAAAAAGCCCTCCGATCCGGGGCAGGATCGGAGGGCTTTTATTGCCGCTGAAGCGGCGGGGGCGGCTCGCGGCAGGGAGGTCCCCGCGAGCCGGATGCTTGATCAGCGCTTGGCGGGCTGGATCAGGTTGGCCATGATGCGGAAGGCACCCGGCGTCAGCTTGTCGAGCTGGTGATGCAGCACGAGGCTGGTATGGGTGTGGCGGCCTTCGCCGATCTCAGCCGAGAGCAGCGAACCGGTCAGCGGCTCTTCGCCGGCATCGTTCATGGCGAGCAAGGGCTTATAGACCTCGTCCCATTCCGACGCGAAATAGAGACCGCGTTCCTTGTCCCAATTGGCCCAGTCTTCTTCCCCAATGACGTTGGGGTAGTTGAGCAGCGGATGATCGGGCTCGAGCACGGTCACCGGCGCCTTGGCATCGGTCACGCGATAGCGGATCGAAGGTGTGCCGATCTTGAGGAAGGCCAGCGGCACGGTGTCGTTGTTCCAGCCATCCGAGGGACGGTGGTAGAGCGTCAGCAGGTGACCGCCATTCTTGACCCATTCGTGAATGCCCGGCAGAGCGGCCACGAGATCCTTGCGGCGACCGAAGGAGAAGATACCCACGACCAGGGTATCGAGGTCGCGATAGGCGCCCGATTCCATGTCCGCCGGGGTCAGTTCCTTGAGGTTGACGCCGAGACGCTTGAGCCAGGTGGCGACATTGTCATTGCCGCCGCCGATATAGCCGATCTTGCCTTCCGGGATCAGTGCACCAACCGACTGCACCGGCACCGCGACTTCCGTCGGCACGACCGAACGGCCGATATGCGGGTAGGAGAAGACGTTGATGGCATAGGCCTGCTTGTCGAGCAGCTTGGGCGCAATGGTGATGCGCTCGGTGCCCAGCTCGGCCGGCGGGGCCAGCTCGAAGGTGCCGGCTTCCGAACCGGTTTCGCCAGTTGCCGTCATCGACCAGCCTTCGGGCAGGTTGAAGTCGAGATCGGCCGTAGTCGCGCCGGAAACCACGGCGGTCATTTCGACCGGCACGATTTCCTTTTCGGTGTTGAACACCACGGCATCGGGCTTGAGCTCGAGCGAAGCCTCGGGCAGCACCCGCAGCGCATCTTCGAGGTCGATATCGAGCACGGCCTTGTAGCCATCGATATCAGCGGTCAGCTGCACATAGGCATCGCCATTGCCGCCGAGCGGATCGAACTGCTCGTTCAGCGGGTTGGTCAAAGCTGCGTCAGCCGCGACGGTGACCTTGACGCCATCTTCGCTGGTAGCGCTGCTGATGCCGTCGCGCGCGACGACAGCCACCGATGCCACCTTAACGGCCTCGGGCGCATCGACCACGGTCTTGACCACGATGTCCTGGCCCGGGCGCAGATCGCCGCCATCGGTGAAGGCACGGATATGCATGCCGGCAGCGGTAGCGAGCGCCAGGTCGACTTCCTTGATCTTACGATCGAGGCGATGACCGGCCTGCAGTTCCAGCTCTTCGGGCAGGTTGGCGCGGGCTTCGGTGATGGCCTTGCCGATTTCGACCAGCTTCTTGGTGACCACGACCGGATCGCCATAGTCAGAAATGGCTTCTTCGATGAGGCCATGGGCATTGCGCAGCGCATCGGCCGCCGAAGCGGGCATGCCCTCGAGCGCAGCGACGTGACCGACAGTGGCGATGAGGCCATCGCGAATGTCGTTTTCCTGTTTACCGGCTTCGCCATTGGCGGCCCAGCTCAGGTTCAGCGGCCATTCGGTCTGCGGATCGGGACGCCAGGAGCCCATGCCCTGCGTCAGATGGCAGGAGCGGGACCATTCGCCCATCTGTGGGAAGGTGGCGCCGGAAATCGGGTCGCGCTCGGGGGCACGCACCACCAGCGTCTGCGGCGGCGGCGGAGTTTCGTCGTCATAGACGCCGCCACCACCGCCCCATGCGGGCTGATAGATCTTCGGCACGCTCCAGGGTTTCAAGCCCGCAGCGATCTGGTTGGGGAATTCGTTTTCGTCGCCGGAAATCTTGGCGGTGACGAAGGTGGCGACGTTGGCGGCGCGGTGATGACCGTGCTGACCGCCCACGTCGAGGAAGCAGTTCATGATCACGTCGGGGCGGTAGTAGCGGAACGCCCAGGTCATGCGCTCGATGACGCGGTCGCGGCCCCAGCGGTCGATGGTCTGGTTCGGGTCCTTGGAGAAGCCGAAATCGTGTACGCTGTCATGATGGCCCTGGCCGCCAAAGGCCAGCGAGGCGTCGAGGGCGCGCGAGGCTTCGGTCATTTCGCGGGTGCGCAGCACGCCGAGAACCGAGCCGCGCTCCGGACCGATGGCGTTCTGGCCGCCTTCGCCGCGGGTGATGCAGTAAAGCACCGGATGAATGCCATAGACATGGCGCAGAGCCGCCAGCATGCCGCTGGGCTCGTCATCCGGATGCGCGCCCGTGGTCATCAGCGTGACGGTCGATGTCAGGCGCTCCAGCTGACGATAGAGCTTGACGATGGCCGGCTCCCCCTTCTGAGCCGCGATCAGTTCCAGATTGGAGGCGGGAGCCGCCCAGGCGGGAATCTGCGTGGCCGCCAGCAAAGGCGGCACGGAGGCGATAAAGGTTCGCCGAGTCAAACGTGTCATTGGTCTTTTCCTCTCCATGACCGGGTCGCAGCCGGGCCCTCCGCGGCCCTCTGCAACGATCATGTGACCAACTATGCGGACGCTATTAACTTAACTCAAGTGTGTTAATCAGATTCTTTCCGGGTGTTTTTCATGCTGTGAGAGAAATGAAAAAGGCAATGCAGATCAAATGATTGGCCAATGCCAGGCAATAGCAAAACCGGCCGACTACACCTAAAGGACAATGCGCCGAACCGGAAAAATTCGACAGGGATCGGAGCAAGGGTCCCTGGTCTGCGCAGTTGCGCCCACCAGTCCGGCATGGGAGCAATGCTCAATCTGACTGCGAGTTGGCGCTATTTTTTTGGCCCGCTGCGTCCTAAGCACCACGCCGCCCTCGGGCTTGACCAGAGGGCCTGTCAGCGCGCCACGTGGACGAACTGGTGCACGCGGAGATTGGCCCTTGGGTCGAGCCCGAGGGTGGAATCGGGCGTGTTGCAGCTGTCGCGCCAGAGTTCGAGCCGGACGCTCGCCCGGTCAGGACAGCGCGTCGAGCGCCTGGCGATGACGCTGCATTTCGAGAAAGATGCGATAATCCCGGTCGAACTGCGCCCGCGCCAAGGGGTTGGGTTCACGCACCGTGCCGCCCTGGTCCATGCCCCGGCAGGCAGCATCGAGGCTGGGATAGAGCGCGGCAGCATTGGCCGCGATCATCGCCATGCCCAGCAGCGTTGCATCCGGGGTTTGCGGTTCGGCGACGCGACAGCCGGTAACGTCGGGATAGAGCTCCATCAGCAGCGGATTTTTGGTGTGCCCGCCAATGATGTGCATGGTGTCGATGGCGTAGGCGCCGCCCTGCATGGATTCAAGGATATGGCGAATGCCCATGGCGATGCCGACGCAACTGCGCCAATACAGGCGGCAAAGACTGTCGAAATCGCTGTCCAGCGTCAGGCCCGAAATCACGCCCAGGGCGTTGGGATCGGCCAGAGGCGAGCGGTTGCCATGGAAATCGGGCAGCACATGCAGCCGGTCGGCCAGCGCGATCCCCTCAATTTCGCGCAATTCCATGATGCGGGCGACGATGGCCGCATGCCGCTCGGACGTCGGCTCGCCACCGGCGCCGTGCCATTGCACGACATGGTCGAGCAGCGCCCCGGACGCCGACTGCCCGCCTTCGAGCTGCCAGAAGCCTTCGAGAATGGTGCCCAGATGCGGGCCCCAAATGCCATTGATGCCGATGCTGCGGTCGGACATGGCCATGACGCAGCTGGAGGTACCGGCGATCAAGGCGCAATGGCGATGCATCTGCGCGGCCTCCTTGGTGAGCGGCCCCAGCACCGCCAGCGCGCCGGCATAGGCATCGACGACGCCCGCCCCCACCCGGCAGCGCGTCGTCAGCCCTAGGTCCGCTGCGGCCTTTTCAGTGAGCGGCCCGAGATCGGCGCCCACCGGTTTAGCCACATCAGGCAGGGCAGCGCGCTCGAACAGGTCTTCGAGGCCCACCTGCGCGAGGAAGTCACGCTTCCAGGCGGTGTCCTGATGGGCAAGATAGGTCCATTTGGTGGTCAGCGTGCATTGCGAACGCGCCAGCGATCCCGTCGCCATGAAGGACAGAAAATCGGCCAGATCGAAGATCATGCCGGCGCGGGCCCAGCTCTGCGGCAGGTGCCGCTTGAGCCACATGAGCTTGGGCATTTCCATTTCGGGCGACATGACGCCGCCGATATAGTCGAGCACTTCGTGGCCTGTGGCCGTACATTCTTCTGCCTCGGCCAGCGCGCGGTGGTCCATCCAGACTATGGTGTCCCAGCGATCTTCGCCGGCAGTGGTCACGCTGACCGGCTGGCCAGCCGGATCGCGCACCACCAGCGAACAGGTGGCGTCGAAGGCGATGCCGGCGATATCGGCGGGCGCCGCGTCCGCACGCTTCATGGCCCCGCGCACAGCTTCGCACACGGCCTGCCAGATCTGGGTACTGTCATGCTCGGCGAAATTGGCGTCTTCGCGCCGCATCAGGATCGGAAAAGCGTGCCGCCCCAGCAGTTTGCCAGCGGGCGTAAAAACGCCTGCCCGGGCACTGCCCGTTCCGACATCCACTCCCACCAGGAGGTCTTGCGCCACGCCGGCCTCTCTTCTTGGTCCGGCGCGGACCATAGCGGATGACGCCGGACGGGGCTAGAGCCGGTTGGCCAGATAGGCTTCGAGCGCGGCGCGCGTGCCGTTGGCCCAAAGGAAATCGAGACAGGTGCCAAAGGCGGCGACAAAGGCGGGGGCCTGGGCGAGGTCGCCATAGATATCGCTCATTTCAAGCCAGGCACACGGATCGTCTTTTGCCCGTTTCGCCTGCGCCGTGAGCCGCTCCCAATTGGGATCGTTGGGTTCGATGACGGCGCCACTCTCGGTAGTACCGTAGCAATAGCGGCACCATAGCGCCGAAACCAGCGCCAGGCCGGTCACCGAAGCGCCGGCGCGCACCCGGTCGAGCGCCGAGGGGATGATGAATTTGGGCTGGCGATTGGAGCCATCGAGGGCGAGCCGGCGGATCGTGTCGCCGATCTTGGGATTGGCGAAGCGGCGTTCGCAGAGCGCGAAATAGGCATTGAGATCGGTGTCGGGCACGGGCGGCACGATGGGGATGATCTCCTCGCTCTCGACCTTCTTGAGGAAGGCAGAGACCAGCGGGTGTTCCATGGCTTCGTGGACGAAGTGAATGTCGAGCAGGCCCGCTGGATAGGCAATGGTGGCATGGCCGCCATTGAGGATGCGGATTTTCATATGCTCGTAGGGCGCGACATCATCAACGAACTGCACGCCGACTTTTTCCAGCGCCGGGCGGCCAGCGGGGAAATTGTCTTCCAGCACCCATTGCTTGAAGCTCTCGCAGAAAACGGGCCAACCATCCTCGATGCCGAAGTGCTCGGCGAGCAGGTTCTTCTCGCGATCCGAGGTGGCGGGGGTGATGCGATCGACCATGCCATTGGGGAAAGCGACCGAGGATTTGACCCATTCGGCTAGGGCCGGGTCGATGAGCTGGGCGAGGCCCGCGATGGCATTCTCGGTGACGTGGCCATTGCCGGGGATGTTGTCGCAGCTCATGACAGTGAAGGGTGCGATGCCGGCGTCGCGGCGCTTCACCAGACCGGCGAGGATCAGGCCAAAGGCGGTTTTCGGCGTATCGAAATGAGCGGCGTCCCAGGCGATGTCGGGATGGGTCGGGTCGAATTTTTGCGACGCCGGGTCGATGTAATAGCCGCCTTCGGTGATGGTCAGCGAGACGATGCGGATCGCCGGATTGGTGAGGGCGGCGATGACGGACTGGCTATCGCCGGGTTCGAGATAATCCACCATGACGCCGGTAATGTGAGCGGAGGAGCTGCCGGCTTCCTGCTCGACCACGCTGGTGAGCCAATCCTGCTGGCGCAGCACATCGCGCATCGCCGCGTCCGATGCGCGGGTGCCGGCGCCGATGATCGCCCAGTCATGCCCTTCGCCACTGTTGAACAGGGCATCGAGATAGACGGCCTGATGGGCGCGATGAAAATTGCCAACGCCGAAATGGACGATGCCGGGGGTGAGATCGGCCCGGGTGTAGGTGGGCGCGGCGGCGCTGGTGATCGAGGAGAGGGTGGCGAGGGAGAGGTGGGTCATGTGGTCCTCGATTTGGGCTCCCTCCCCCCTTGAGGGGGAGGGTTGGGG
>NZ_UZWD01000069.1 GCF_900631955.1 Devosia equisanguinis
GAATCACTGAACCACCCCCCACCCCGGCCCTCCCCCTCAAGGGGGGGAGGGAGCGCTGGAGCCGGAAAACCGGCGCCTTCGCATACCGCTATTTTAAATACCACCCCTCAACAGGAAGGGCGGGAACGTACCGGTCCGACCAGCCCGTCACCCCTTGAGCGCATCCACCACTGCGATGGCGGTGTCGAATTCGACGCGGCGTTTGGCACGGCGGTCCATGGCTTCTTCGTCTTCGCCCCAGAGGCGAATCTGGTGGTCTTCATCGACATGGGCGGCGGCCCAGACGGCATCTGCGGTGAGCAGACCGTGGAGATAGGCGATGGCGAGGAGGCCCGAGCCGGTGATGCCGGTGATCGAGACAAGCGCGGTGAGCAACAACAGCCCCTGCCCTTCAAGCGCTGCGTCGAGCTTGCTGAGCGTCGTGGCGGGCTGCGGCTGGTGGATGATGCCGATGGTGGGCTGGAAGGCGATGTCGAAATGCCGGGCCAGGGCGACCAGCGCCCCATCCCAGTGTCTTTCCTGCTCAGCCTCCAGTTCCTGCGGCGCATCGGCGCGATACAGCAGCAGGTCATTGCCGGCGAACTTCCCGATCTCGGCGCGGAAGGCCGGGACCATCTCGTCGCCGCTTTCCACGGCCGAATTGATCAGCCGCACCATGGGCATGGTGCCGGGATCGATGAATTCGCCCTGCGCCGCCCATTCGGCCGCCAGCGCCTGGGCGATGGAGAGGGCCGGAACGACGATGGGCAGCTTGTGACCGGGCGTGCGGACCTGGCGGCCGTCGAGGGTAACGGCATAGCCATCCTCGAGGCGGGCGACGTCGACCGCCTTGTAGAAGCGCTTGGGCAGCTCGACCTTGTTGAGGTGCTGGGCCCGGCCATAGCCGTCGTCGCTGTGGCGGTGGGCCTCTTCGAGTTGGTCGCGCATGCTCAGGACTCCAGGATGCTGTCGATTGCAGCGGGCAGATCGGCATAGGTCTCGACGATGCGGTCGGCACCGGCGGCGCGCAATTCGTCGGGGTGGTGATAACCCCAGGTAACGCCGATGGCGCGCGTGCCGGCAGCCTTGCCCATTTCAATGTCGAAAGTGGTATCGCCGATGATGACGGTGTCGCGGGCATCGGCACCGGTTTCGGCCATGGCGCGCAGCATCATGCCGGGATGGGGTTTTGAGGGATTGTGGTCGGGCGTCTGCAGGGTGACGAAGTGATCCGCGATGCCATGCAGTTGGGTCAGGCGATGCACGCCATTGAGGCCCTTGCCGGTGGCGATGCCGAGCAGCGTGTCGGCGCGGCTGCGGAGCAGGTCAAGGGCTTCGCGCGCACCGGGAAACAGGCCTTCGCGGCCCTCGGCGGCAACGAGAGAGGCTCGATAATGGCCGCGATAGTCTTCTGCCAGCTTTTCGGCCAGCGCCGTGTCGTCAGTGCCAAGCAGCCTGGCCATGGCCTTGGGGAGCGACAGGCCGATGACCCGCCGCGCCTCGGCCGGAGTGGGCGGCCTGAGGCCGGCGCCGGCAAAGGTGGTCGCCATGTGTTCCGAAATGAGGGCCTCAGTGTCGATCAACGTGCCATCCATGTCGAACATGACGAGCTTCATGCAGCGTCCTCCGGATCGACGCTTTGCGCATCGTAGCGATTGGCGTCGAAGCCCAGGGCCTCGAAACTCTCCAGCATATGCGGCGGCAGCGGGGCGGAGACGTCGAGCTTCTTGCCATTGCGCAAAGGCAGGACGAGACGGCGCGCATGCAGGTGCAGGCCTTCGCCGAGGCCGGGTGCCGGCATCCAGTTCTCGATGTTGAAATAGCGCGGGTCGCCGATGATCGGGGTGCCGAGCTGGGCCATGTGCACGCGCAGCTGGTGGGTGCGGCCGGTCACCGGCTTCAGCGTCACCCAGGCGAAGCGGCGGCTGGCGGTGTCGGTGGTGGAATAATAGCTGGAGGAGTGCACGGCGCCCGGCGTGCCATTGCGCACCACCACCATCTGCTCGCCATCGGTGGTCGACTGCTTGGCCAGGAAGCAGGAGATTTCGCCCTGGCGCGGCGTCGGATTGCCGGCGACCACGGCCCAGTAGATCTTGCGGGCCGAGCGCGAACGGAACACCGAGCCGAAATGGGTGGCGGCAGCGGAGGTCTTGGCGACGACGAGGCAGCCGGAGGTGTCGCGGTCGAGCCGGTGCACCAGCTTGGGCGTCTCGCCCTTCTTATTGGGCAGGTTCTTGAGCAGGCCATCGAGATGGCGGGTCGTGCCGCTGCCGCCCTGCACGGCGAGGCCATGCGGCTTGTTGAAAACGAAGATGTCGTCGTCCTGATAGAGGATCAGATCCTCGAGGAAGCGCACATCCTCCTCGTTGATGCGCATGGGGCGGACGGCACCGGGATCGTCGACCGGCGGAATGCGGATGACCTGGCCTTCGCTGAGGCGGGTGCTGGTCTCGACCTTGGCCTTGTCGACGCGCACTTCCCCGTTGCGGATCAGCTTCTGCAGCCGTCCGAATCCAACCTGTGGGAAATGCCGGGCAAACCAGCGGTCGAGCCGCATGCCCTCTTCGTCTGCGCTTACTTCGCGATGTTGAACAGCGCTCATGCCGGTCCGCCTCTTGTCATCAGAAGGCCGAGATAAAGCCCCGCGAGGCAAACCACAACCGACAACACGACATAGAGACCCGCTTCGATGAGCGCACCGCGCTCCATCAACACGATCGTATCGAGCGAAAAGGAGGAAAAAGTGGTGAACCCGCCCAGTATACCCACCGCCACGAACAGCCGCGCTTCCGCCTGCCAGGCCGGGAGCAGCCGCGCCATCAAACCGACGAATACGCCCATCGCCAGCGAGCCCAGAATATTGACGAGCAGCGTGGCGAGCGGAAAGCTCATCGGCAGCAACCGTCCGATCAACTGGGAGAGGCCATAGCGCCCCATGGCGCCAATGGCGCCGCCGATCCCAACCAGGGCAAAAGCCATCATGGTGAATGAACCTTTGGTGCGAAACCGCGAAATTGCATCTGTTTGTTTCTTGAACGCTAGGGCCGGGCCGCTATCACAGGAGCATAGCAAGATTTGGGGGCCTGCGATGCGGCGTCTGTTGAGAATTTCGATTCTGGTGCTGGCGGCAGCAACGCTGGCCGGCTGCGCCAACTTCGCGCCAAAACGCCCCGATATCCCGGTGGCGCTGATTAATGATGCCGCCGTCGGCCCCCTTACCACGGCCAAGCTGCGCTATTGGGGCGACGATCCCGAATTTGCCGCCGGACACACCAGGGTCAAGCCGGGCTCGGACGGGCGCGTGGATTTTCTGACCCTGTCGGGTGGCGGCATCAATGGCGCCTATGGCGCGGGCTATCTGGTGGGCTGGTCGCAATCGGGCAAGCGGCCGGAATTCGAGGTGGTCACCGGCATCAGCGTCGGCGCCATCATCGCGCCGCTGGCGCTGCTCGGCCCAAAATATGATGGCCGACTGCACCAGGTGTTCGAATCGCTGAGCCAGGCCAGCAATCCCAAGGCCAATGTGCTGTCCGCCGTGTTCGGCGCGCCCGCCATGCTCGACAATGCCCCGGTGCGGCGCGCCATCGCGCTTTCGGTGGACGAACAGGTGTTGAGCGAAGTCGCCGCCGCCCATCGCGCCGGCCGCCGACTCTATGTGGGTACGACCAATCTCGATGCGCAGCGCCCGGTGGTCTGGGATATCGGCGCCATTGCCAACAGCACCCTGCCCGACAAGCTGCAATTGGTGCGCGAAATCATCCTCGCCTCGACGGCGGTGCCCACCGTGTTCTCGCCAGTGCTGATCGACGTGGATGCGCAGGGCGTTAGCTATAACGAAATGCACGTCGACGGCGGTGTCACCGAACAGGTGCTGCTCATGCCCGGTGGCTGGGGCAAGGTCGGCAATGCCAGCAGCGCCCGGCTTTACGTGATCTTCAACGGCGTGGTCGATGCCTCGCCCACCACCGTGCAGATGACCAGCATGCGGCTGCTGGAGCGCTCGCTGCCGACGCTGCTCAAGTATCTCGGCCGCGCCAACCTGGCTGAACTGGCCAATTCGGCGCGTCGCAGCGGCGTCAAATACAACATCACCGCCATTCCCGGCAGTTTTCCGGAAAGCGACAGCCTCTTCGGCTCGCCGCAATGGCTGGCGCAGCTTTACCAGTATGGGCTCGACAGCGGCAAAATGGGCTCCTGGCGCGAACAGGGGTAGAGGGCTCGCCAAGAGGTGTCGGCGTGATGCACAAGAGCCGCCTTGCTCCGATCCGCCCTCAGGCTTGACCCGGGGGCTGTACGGTGGGTGGGCGGCATCGTGGTTTGCAGGAACATTTCGGCCCCTGCTGCCACCTCCACCGCTCCCGGCTGTCACGCGGCGAAGGCGCGGGCCATCCCCCAGACCTCGTGATGGTTCCCGACCGGAGTTTGTCCTAGATCATTTCAAACTGAGGTGGACTCTGGGCGCTTTCGCCTCCCTCCCCCTTTAGGGGAGGGATTGAGGGTGGGGGTCTATCAGTGGATTGC
>NZ_UZWD01000035.1 GCF_900631955.1 Devosia equisanguinis
CCGGGGTGGGGGGTGGTTCAGTGGCACACCGATGGACCCCCACCCTCAATCCCTCCCCTCAAGGGGGAGGGAGGCGAAAGAGCCCTGAGTCCACGTCAATTTGAAATGTTCTAGCCGCGTCTTCGGACTCTCCACAGGAGCCTCAACCATGACCCTGACCATCAAGCTCATCATCCTTGCCATGGCCGCGCAGGTTTTTTTGTCGATGGGCATATTGGTGCTGTTGGGGCGCGAGCGCGTGCCGAGGATCATGAGCGGGGAAATCCCGGTCGCGACGATCGCCGTAGAGCGCGATGCCTATCCGCTCAAGGCGCGGCTGCTCTCGAACAATTTCGACAATCAGTTCCAGCTGCCCGTGCTGTTCTATGTCGGCGCCATTCTTTCGCTCTATGCGGCGCCGGGTTGGCCGGAGGCGGGGCTCGCCTGGCTCTTCGTTGCCAGCCGCTATATCCACGCCTATATCCACGTTACCCATAATCGCGTCACTCAGCGTTTCATGGCCTATGTCGCCGGCCTTGCGATCCTGGCGCTGTTCTGGCTATGGCTGGTCGTGCGCCTCGTCATCCTAGCCCCGAGTGTCTGATCCATGCGTTTTCCCGGCCGTCTGTCCGCTGCCATCGAAGTCTTGACCGATGTGGAGCAGCGCAAGCGGCCCGTTTCGGAGGCGCTGAAGGCCTGGGGCATCAACAATCGCTTTGCCGGGGCAGGCGACCGCGCCGCCATCGGCAATCTGGTCTATGACGCACTGCGCCGCCGGGCTTCCCACGCCATCGCCATGGGCAGTGACAGCCCCCGCGCGCTGGTGCTGGCCGTCGCCCTGCGCGATTGGGCCGAGACGCCGGAAAGCCTCAATGCGGCTTTTGCCTCCGATAGCCACGCCCCCGTGCCGCTGAGCGAGGAAGAGACCAAGGGCGCAACGGCCGATCTGGCCGCTGCGCCGGCCGCGATCCGTGCTGATGTTCCCGAATGGTTGGCGCCGTCGCTGGAGCGTGCCTTTGGCGCCGACTGGATTGGCGAGGGGGAAGCCATGACCGGCCGCCCCTCGCTCGACCTGCGCGTCAATGCGCTCAAGGCGGCGCCGGAAAAGGTGATGAAGTCGCTGGCCCGCTTTGCGCCGGAACCCGCTGCCATTGCCCCCTTCGGCCTGACCATGCCGGCCGGCCCACGCGATGCCCGTACGCCTAATGTCACCACCGATGAAGGCTATCTCAAGGGCTGGTTCGAGGTGCAGGACCAGGGCAGCCAGATCGTCGCCGCCCTTGCCGGCGCGCGCGAAGGCGAACAGGTGCTCGATCTCTGCGCCGGGGCAGGGGGCAAGACCCTGGCCCTTGCCGCGACCATGGGCAATTCCGGCCAGATTTTTGCCTATGACAGCGACCGCGCGCGCCTGGCGCCGATCTATGATCGCCTCAAGCGCAATGGCGTGCGCAATGCGCAGGTGCGCGCCCCCAATGATGGCGCGCTGGACGACCTCGTCGGCAAGATGGACCGCGTGGTGGTCGACGCGCCCTGCACCGGCACCGGCACCTGGCGTCGCCGCCCCGACACTAAGTGGAAGCTGACGCCGGAGCTCCTGGCGCAGCGCCAGTCCGAACAGGCGGCGCTCCTGGTGGAAGCCGCCCGTTATCTCAAATCGGGTGGCACGCTGGTTTATATCACCTGCTCGATCCTGCCCGAGGAAAACGACGACCAGATCACCGCCTTCCGCGCCGCTCATCCCGAATTTACCTCGGTCGATATCGCCGGGGCCTGGCGCAGCGCCCTGATCACCGATCTGCCTGCGGGCCTCGCGACCCAAGCCGGCGGCCTCTGCCTCACCCCCCGTCGCACCAGGACCGACGGGTTCTACGTGCATATGCTGCGCAAGGCGTAGCGCGGAGGTTACCGGTCTACTGTGCGGCCGGAGTGAACCACCCCAGCCTGCGCGACGTTATGGTGTCAGAATGCTGACACAGGAGCGTCGCCATGCACGCCACCACCACAGACTACCGCGCCCCCCAGTCCTGGGTCGCTCTTGCCGTCTTTCTTGTCCTGGTCATCGGCATCGGGGCGCTGATCGGTACGCAGTCCGTCCCCGGCGCCTGGTATGAGCAACTGACCAAGCCGCCGCTCAATCCGCCCAATTGGGTATTCGGCCCGGTCTGGTTCGCGCTTTACGTGCTGATCGCCATTGCCGGCTGGCGCATCTGGGTGGCCGCGCCGACATCGAATGCCATGAAATTCTGGGGCGGGCAGATGCTGCTCAATTGGGCCTGGTCGCCCATCTGGTTCCTGGCACAGCAGCCCTGGCTTGCCTTTGCGGTGCTCGTCGCCATGTGGCTTTCCATTGTCGGCTTCATCGTCACCAGCCGTCGCCACGACACGCTCGCTCCCTGGCTCTTCGCCCCCTATCTCGCCTGGGTGAGCTTTGCGGGCTATCTGAACTTGTCGATTGCGCTACTCAATCCCGGCGCATAGCAACCTTGCCCCACGTCGCACTTGCGGAATCCCCATGGCGGGGCTAAAGCCTCGCCATGCTGCACCCAGACACCGCCCCCCGCACCGACACCATTCTCATCGTCGACTTCGGATCGCAGGTCACGCAATTGATTGCGCGCCGCATCCGCGAAACCGGCGTGTATTGCGAAATCCATCCCTTCCAGTCGGCGGGCGCCGCCATGGTCGCGCTCAATCCCAAGGGCGTGGTGCTCTCGGGCAGCCCGGCCTCGACGCTGGACGACAACGCCCCCACCATCGACCAGTCGATCCTCGATGCCAATGTGCCGATCCTGGGGATTTGCTATGGCCAACAGGCTTTGTGCATGGCGCTGGGCGGTAAGGTCGAGGCTGGCCACCACCGCGAATTCGGCCGGGCCGAGCTGACGCTGCAAAAGCCAAATTCACTGTCCGAAGGCGTCTGGGACGTGGGCACCGACCATCAGGTCTGGATGAGCCATGGCGACCGCGTCGTCGCGCTGCCGGAAGGCTTTGAGGTCGTCGGCACCTCGCCGAATGCGCCCTTCGCCATGATCGCCAATGAGCAGCGCCGCATCTGGGCCGTGCAGTTCCACCCGGAAGTCGTGCACACGCCCGACGGCGCCAAGCTCTATGCCAATTTCGTGCACAAGATCTGCGGCATCCAGTCGACTTGGACCATGTCCGCCTATCGCCAGAAGATGATCGAAAAGATTCGCGATCAGGTCGGCTCTGGCCGCGTCATCTGTGGTCTTTCCGGCGGCGTCGACTCTTCGGTCGCGGCGGTGCTGATCCACGAAGCCATCGGCGATCAGCTCACCTGTATCTATGTCGATCACGGCCTGATGCGCCTGAACGAAAGCGAACAGGTCGTCACCATGTTCCGCGATCAGTTTAATATCCCGCTGGTCCATGTCGATGCGTCGAAGAAATTCCTCGGCGAGCTCGAAGGCCAGTCCGATCCCGAAACCAAGCGCAAGATCATCGGGCGCCTGTTCATCGAAGTCTTCGAGGAAGAGGCTAAGAAGCTCGGCGGCGCCGAATTCCTGGCCCAGGGCACGCTCTATCCGGACGTCATCGAATCCGTCTCCTTCACCGGCGGCCCCTCGGTCACCATCAAGAGCCACCACAATGTCGGCGGCCTGCCCGAGCGCATGAACATGCAGCTCGTCGAGCCGCTGCGCGAACTGTTCAAGGACGAAGTGCGCGTGCTCGGCCGCGAGCTGGGTATTCCGGACAGCTTCATCGGCCGTCATCCCTTCCCGGGCCCGGGCCTGGCCATTCGTTGCCCCGGCGGCATCACGCCGGAAAAGCTCGATATCCTGCGCCAGGCCGACGCCATCTATCTCGACGAGATCCGCAAGTCCGGCCAATATGACAAAATCTGGCAGGCCTTCGCCGTGCTGCTCCCTGTCCAGACCGTCGGCGTCATGGGCGATGGCCGCACCTATGAATTCGTCTGCGCGCTGCGCGCCGTGACCTCGGTCGACGGCATGACCGCCGATTTCTATCAGTTCGACATGAACTTCCTCGGCAAGACCGCCACCCGCATCATCAACGAAGTCCGCGGCATCAACCGTGTCGTCTACGACGTCACCAGCAAGCCCCCGGGCACGATCGAGTGGGAATAATCCGGGCCGCCGAAGCGACCCGGCCTGCCTGTAAAGCGGCAGTTACGACTGGCTGGATTACTGACCGCGCTTGCGGGCAGTCACTTCGATCTCAACCTTGATTTCCTCGACCGGGAAACCGCAGATGATTGTTGTGTTGGTCGGCCGCGGGTCTGAGAAGGTCTCGCCCAGGACCTTTGAAACGGTCATCACGTCAGCACGGTCGGCGACATAGACATTGAGGCGCACGATATCGGCAAGGCTGGCGCCACCCTCTTCAAGCGCCCGGGCAATGGTGCGCAGCGACTGCCGCGTCTGCTCTTCCGGATCGAACGAGATCGAACCATCGGGATTGTGCCCCGCTGTGCCCGAGACGAAAACCCATTCGCCATCGACCAGCGCGCGCGAATAGCCGGCCAGTTTCTCGAATTTCGATCCGGATGAAATGGCGCGGCGGTCCGTCGACATATTTTCGTGCTTTCTTGTTTGGGCCTAATCGCCCCATGGCAGGGCTGGTCGGCTCGTTCTAGCTCTAGGGCGCGTCGCTGGTGGAATCTTCGGTTGCGAGAATATCGAGCAACAGGTCTTGCGAGGCGCGGATATCGGCTTCGCAGGCCTCGCCAAGCCCATTCCAGTCACCATTCTTGATCGCCGTGATCATCGCGGCATGCTGGTCGGTGAAACCCGAACGATGTTCAGTCTTGAGCAATTCGCTCATCCGGTCCGAAAGAAAGCGCACATAAGGCCCGGATCGCAGCCAGAGATTTTCGATCTGGCTCAACAATACGGAACTGCCGGCAGCGCGGTAGATGTGGAAATGGAAGGCGCGGTTGGCCGCCGTCATTTCGGTATTGTTTCCGGCACTGGCACTGGCGCGGTGGTGCTCGAGAATTTGCTCGAGCCGGGCAATATCAGCAGGGCTGAGCTGCGGTCCCGCAATGCGCGCCGTGGCGCCCTCGACGATCATCCTGGCCAGGGTGATATCGCGCAGCTCCGGTGCTGTGATCGCAGGGACATAGGCGGTGCCGGACGCAGAAATGCTTAGCGCATTTTCCGATGCCAGCCGGCGCAGCGCCTCGCGCACAGGCATATGCGAGGTGTGAAACCGCTCAGACAAAGACGCGATGGTGAAGGCTTTTCTGGCTTCGAAAGCGCCGGACATCAGGGCATCGCGCAATTGCTCATAGACCAGATCATGCACAGTCTTGCGCGAAGAAACGGGTTTCAGCTCGCCGGTCGAGAATTTGCTTTCCAGCAATCGAATACCCTTTCCCACGCACGAACGCCCCTTAGTCTTTGCTAGTATGATCAAAGGACACTATCCGCAACACGGAAATGCCCGATCAACCGAGCTGCCGAACAAAGCCCGCCATGCGGTCCATTGCCCGGTCGATGTCGTCCAGCGACAGCGCTCCGAAGCAGATGCGAAGGCGGCCTTCGCCGGCCGTGCCATAGAAACTGCCGGCTTCCACCACTACCCCGGCTTCGTCCATCAGCCGCTCGGCCAGGGTTTGCGCCGACAGGCCGAGTTGCGACACATCGGGGAAAGCATAGATGGTTCCCTGCGGCCAGGCGCAGGTCACGCCGGAAATCTGGTTGAGCCGGGTGACCACGCGATCCCGCTTGGCGCGGTCGTCGGCGATGAGTTCCGCCAGGATCGCGGGATCACCGGTCAGCGCGGCCAGGGCGCCTTCCTGGATAAAGGTGTTCACATGGGTCACGTCATTGGCTGTGATCTTGAGGATGGCGCCAACCGCTGCCTTGGGCGCAGCCAGATAACCGATGCGCCAGCCATCCATGGCATAGCTCTTGGTGAAGGCAAAAAGCGTCACCGTGCGTTCGGCCATGCCGGGAAGCGACGCGATCGAGATGTGTTTGGCGCCGTCGTAGACGATTTCCTCATAGACCTCGTCGGACACCACGATCAGATCATGACGGATCGCAAGATCGGCCAGGGCCAGAAGTTCCGCGCGCGTATAGACGCGACCGGTCGGATTGCACGGATTGATCAGCACGATCATCTTGGTGCGGTCGGTAATGCTGGCCTCGATCCGCGCCGCATCGATGGCGTAGTCGTTGGCGGCGTCGAGCGGCACGGGAACGGCAATGCCCCCGGCCAGTTCGATCTTGCCGATATGCTGGGGATAGTAGGGCTCGAGCAGGATGACCTCGTCGCCATCGTCGATAAAGGCCATGAGCGCGGCATAGGAGCCGTGGGTCAGGCCATTGGTGACGACCACCTGGTCGGGCGTGACGTCCATGCCGTTTTGCCGCGACAGCTTGGCGGCGATAACCTGGCGGAGCGGCAGGATGCCGGGAAGGTCGGAATAATGGACCTTGCCCGCCTGGATGGCAGCGATGGTGGCATCCTTTATGTGCTGTGGCGTGTCGGCGGAGGGCTTGCCCAGCTCCATATGAATCAGGTCCTCACGGCCGCTCGACGCGGCGCGCGCATACATGCCGAAGGACTTTTTGGACGTGGCGGTAATTCGGCGGGAGAGCTGCTTCATAACTATAGGTCCTGGCGGCGATCTGTGCCGCTCAACTGTTCGATCATTTGGCCAGCATGTCCTTGAGGCGGGCCTGGACGAGCGCGGCCGAGGCGACCATGGGCGTAAACTGGTGAAAGGGGAGAGGGCGCAGCGGGCGGGTTGGAATGGGCAAGGTCTCGAGGCTTTCGCCGAGCGCGGCCCGTGCCAGCACGCGGCCCAGTTGCGCGGTCATGGCGATGCCGCGGCCATTGCAACCGATGCCGCCGAACCAGTTTTCGCCCAGCTGGTAGAGACGTGGCAGGAAGTCCGGCGTCATCGCTGCAACGCCGGTCCACACCACTTCGGGCGTCACGGCCTGGGGCAGCGCGAGCTCTTCGCTGAGCCGCTTCGCCACGGCCCGGCCGAGCCTGTCGAAGGCGCCAAAGGGAATGGCGGCCATGCCCCCGCTGATCAGGCGATTGTCGCGGTCCAACCGATAGGTGAACAGGTTTTGCCGCGTATCGCCGACCGGGCGACCATCGGGCGCAATGCGTTTGACCGTCGTCGGGTCGGCTGGTGTGGTGGCGATCTGGTAGACCCGCAGCGGCACGGTTGAGCGTCCCATGCGGGAAGCCACGCCGCTGGTGAAGGCATTGGTGCATTGCAGCACCGTCGTTGCCATCACGCTCGCACCTGAGCGCATGGTGAGGCGCCAAAGCCTGCCGTCGCGGTCGACCCTATCGACGCAACTGTTTTCATGCACGGTACCGCCCCGGCGCCGCACGCCTTGCACCAGTCCGCGCAGATAATCGAGCGGGTGGATGGTGCCGCCGTCTTGGTCGAGCAGCGCCCCGGAATAGATGTCCATGCCGGTCTGTTCGCGGGTCGCATCCGCGTCGAGGAACGATACCGGCCGGCCCAACTCCCGCCACAGCGCCGCGCGGCTGCGGAGCATGTCGGCGCTCGCCTCGCCATAGGCGGGATTGAGCCAGCCGCTTTGGCGCGCATCGCAGGCGATGTCGTCTTCCGCGATGATACTGAACACGGCGTTGGCGCCATCCCCCACAAGACGCAGCAAGGCGTTACCCCGCTCAGTCCCGAGCTTGGCACGGACGGCGTTGGGGTCAGCCTTGGCGAAATTGGGGACCACGAAACCCGCATTCATGCCGCTGGCCCCGGCGCCGATCTGGCCGGCCTCCAGCACGGCGACCGAACGGCCGGCAAGCAATAGCGCGCGTGCGGCGGTGAGACCGGTAAAGCCCCCGCCGATAATGGCGACATCCACCGAATGCGGCAGGTCGGTGTCGGTCTCGGCAGCGAGCCGCGCCGTGCGGGTCCACAGCGTATCCTGGAGGGGTGTGGTCATGGTCAGGTCCGGATCCGGGGATCGAGCAGGATGTAGAGGAAATCCACGATCAGATTGGCGATGACGATGAAGAAGCCTGCCAGCATGACCACGCCGATGATCACCGGGCGGTCCTGGGTCTGCACCGATTGCACGGCGAGCGAACCAATGCCCTGCAGCCCGAAGACTTGTTCGGTGACCAGCGCGCCGCCGAGCAGGGCCGCGATATCTGCCCCCAGCTGAGTCGACAGCGGCGAGAAGATCGATCGCACGCCGTGCTTATAAACGACCTTGCGCTCGGAAAGTCCCTTGGCCCGGGCGGTGCGGATATAGTCTTCGCCCAAAACCTCGAGCAATTGACCGCGTGTGAGGCGCGCATAGATGGCGGCGGAGGTGAAGGCCAGGGTGAACCAGGGCAGCATGAGATGCCACGCCCACAGCCCCGGATTGGGCAGGAACGGCCGGTAGCCGCCCGGTGGGAACAGGGTGAAGCCGGCCTGCCGCGGCACGAAATAGAGAAAATACAGCGCCGCCATGCCGAGAACGAAGGAGGGGAAACTCACGCCGATCAGGACGAACCCCTGGCCCAGCCGGTCGGCCAGGCTGCCGGGTCGCCGCGCCGACATGATGCCGATGGGTATGCCCATGCAGAGCCAGAGAATGACCGCCCCGACACAGAGCGAAATCGTGGCAGGCATGCGGTTGCTGATGAGATCGAGCACCGGCTGCTGGTTGCGATAGGAATAGCCGAGATCACCGCTGAGGCTGCGCCCGAGAAAACTCATATATTGCTCGATGATTGGCCGATCGAGGCCAAGGTTCTCGCGCACCTGTGCAACCTGGGCCTCGGTTGCCCTTTCCCCTGCGACCACGCGCGCGGGATCGCCCGGCGCAACGAAGAACAGCGTGAACACGAAGCCGCTCAGCATGATCAGGACGAGCGCGGCGAAGCCGATGCGGCTGGCGATGAAGCGGATCATGGCGCAGTCCCCACGGCGGTCTTTTTCTTCTTTTGCACCTTGTGCCGCATGCTGGCCGGGTCGAGCGCATCGCGCAGCGCATCCCCCAGGATGTTGAACGAGAGCGTGGTGAACAGCAGCGCCAGGCCGGGAAACAGCACCAGCCACCAGGCGAACATGTAGATCGAATTGTTGGCCGCCTCGGCCAGCATGCCACCCCAGCTCGGCGCCGGCGGAACGATGCCCAGGCCGAGGAAGGACAGTGTTGCCTCGAAGATGATGGAGGTCGGCACCATCATGGTCGTGTAGATGATGATCGGCGCACCCAGATTGGGCAGGATGTCGGTCACCATGATCGACAGATGCCCGGCACCCATCGATCGGGACGCGAGAACGAATTCGCGCTCCTTGAGCGAGAGCACCTGTCCGCGGATGACCCGGCCCATCGTCGTCCATGAGAAGAACACGATGACGGCAAGGCTCAGGGGCAGGCTGGGGCCGAAAACCGCCACCAGCGACAGCATGCAGAGCAGCACCGGGATACTCATCACCAGATCCATGAGCCGGCCCAGCACGACGTCGATCCAGCCGCCGAAATAGCCGGCCACGAGCCCGACAGTAATGCCGATGACAGCAGCCGTGAGCGAAGCGAGAACGCCTATGGCCAGCGAGATGCGGGCGCCATAAGCGAGCCGGACCAGGACGTCGCGCCCCAATTGATCGGTGCCGAAGAGAAATTCGCCGCTGGGCGGCACGGGCAGGCCGGTGGGTGTGAGGCCAGTGGTGAGGAACTGCGCGACCGGGCTGTGGCCGGTCAGGGCGGCAATGGCATCTGCACCCAAGGCAGCTGCGGCCAGCAGCACGATGAAGACCAGCGCGACGAGGCCGGCGCGGTCAGCCAGCAGCCGCCGCATCGTCAATTCGAACGAACCGCGTTGTTTGACTTCGGCGCTCATGGCGTGGCCCCCTGTCCGAGGGCGTCGGCAAGGCCGCCGCCTGTTTTTCGATAGTGCGGGTCGGCCGCGGCGAGCAGTTCGCGCGTATAGGGGTGCTGCGGGTTGTGATAAAGCGTTTCGGTCTCGCCACGCTCGACCACCTGTCCCGATTTCATCACCATAATCTCGGAGCTGACATGACGCACCACGGCCAGATCGTGGGAGATGAAAAGGTAAGACAAGCCCATTTCCCGCTGCAGCTTGCCGATGAGGTTGAGAATCTGCGCCTGGATCGACACGTCGAGTGCCGAAACCGGTTCGTCGAAAATGATGATCGAGGGCTTGAGCGCCAGCGCCCGGGCAATCCCGATGCGTTGGCGCTGGCCGCCGGAGAATTCGGCTGGAAACCGGTTATAGTGCTCGGGGTTGAGACCAACGATCTCCATGAGCTCGCGCACCTTGTTCTTGCGCTCGATGCCATGGGCGATGTTCTGGATGCGGAAAGGGTCGCCGATGATCGAGCCGACACGACGGCGCGGATTGAGTGATCCGAAGGGGTCCTGAAACACCATCTGCACGCGCTTGCGCATTTCAATCCAGCGCGCGCGATCAATGTCGACCACGCTCTCGCCTTCGATGGTGACCTCACCCGATGTCGGGGGCAGGAGGCCGGCAATGATGCGGGCCAGCGTTGACTTGCCGCAGCCGCTTTCGCCGACGATGCCGAGCGTCGTGCCGCGCGGCAGCTCGAGGCTGACGCCCTTGAGCACTTCAAGATTGATGCGCCTGCCGAACAGTGAGCGGCCGCCATAGGTCAGCCGAACATCCTTTGCGCTGACCACGATATCGCGTTGCGCGACAAGAGCTGCGGGCTCCGCTGGCACCGGGGCGAGCGCTGCCGCGGTATTGGAAGCCTTGTCCTCCAGCCAGCACAGTGACTGCGTGCCATCGGCGAAGGTTCGCAAGGGCGGGCGCTCTTGCCGGCATATAGCCATTGCGGCTGGGCAACGCGGCGCAAAGGCGCAGGCTTTCTGCTCGAGCAGCAGGCTTGGTGGCTGGCCGGGAATGGAAGGCAACGCGCCGCGCTTTTCCTGGCTGGGCGAGGAGCGCAACAGGCCGAGCGTGTAGGGATGGGCCGGCGCGGTCAGCACAGCCTCGCCGGGACCGAACTCCATGCGGTTGCCCGCATACATCACCATGGTGTGGTCAGCGATGGAGGAGAGCAGATCCAGATCGTGGGTGACCATGATGATGGCCGTGCCGAATTCGCGTCGCATCTGGTTGAGAAGGCTGATGATCTGCGCCTGCACGGTGACGTCCAGTGCCGTCGTCGGCTCGTCGGCGATCAACAGGGCAGGGCGCAGCACAATGGCCATGGCGATCATGACACGCTGGCGCATGCCGCCTGAAAACTGATGCGGATAGTCGTGGACGCGTTTTTCCGCATCGTGGATGCCGACGCGACCGAGAATGTCGATGACTTCCTTGAGTGCTTCCGCCTCGCTCACCTTGCGATGGGTGCGGATGGCTTCGACGATCTGTGCACCGATCGTGTAGAAAGGATGCAGGCTGGAGAGCGGATCCTGCGAGATCATGGCAATTCGATTGCCCCGCAGCTGCTGCATGGCGCGCGCTGGCAGGTCGAGCAGATTACGGCCCTCGAAGAGAATTTCGCCTGAAATGAGTGCGCCTGGCAGCAAACCCATGATCGCCTTGGACAGGACGCTCTTGCCAGAGCCGGATTCGCCGGCAATGCCGAACAGCTCCTCCGCGCCCACATCGAAGGAGACGTCGCGGGCGGCGTGCACGAATCCATCCCCGGTGGGGATGTCGATGCTGAGGTTGCGGACGGAAAGAACGGTCATAATCAGATCGGTCGCCAGGGGGCTGCGGTGAGGAGGCCGGACAAGCCGGCCTCCGTCGATTGGGGATGAGGCGCGATCAGCGGCTCAGCCACACATTGGTCCAGTCGCCATTGCCGCCAGCGGCATAGGGCAGGAAGTTCTGAACGGCAGCGCCGTGGTAGAGCACGGTGGTCTGCGAGATCAGAGGCACTGTCGGGGGATTGGCCATGACAATCTCGTCGACTTGGTTCCAGAGCTTGCCGGCTTCCTCTAGGTCCGACGTTGCCAGGGCGCGCGCCGCCACTTCATTGGCCTCTTCGTTGTTGTAGTCCGAGAAGTTGAAGGTGCCGTGGGTGCCGTCATAGGTGTATTGCGGCTGGAAAATCGAGCGCGCAGCACCACCCGGCCAATCCGGCGACCAGCCCGACGGCACCAGATCCCAGACACCGTTGAGGGCGTTGTCGAAATTGGTGATCAGGCGCGGATAGAAATCGGAAGCCGGGGTCGGCACCAGTTCGATCTTGAACCCGGCGGCCTCAAGGCTTGCCTGCAGCACCTGGGCTTCGGCAGCGCCGTTCCCCGCATTGCGGAACGGCATCTTGAGCGACAGCCCATCGGGATAACCGGCTTCGGCCAGCAATGCCTTTGCCTTGGCGGCATCGCCTTCGCTGTTCGGCGTCGGATAGGGTGCAAAGTCGTGGTGGCCCAGGATGCCGAGCGGGAAAATGCCGTTGAGCGGGGTGGCGAATTCAGGCCCGCCCAGCTGCTGCACGATGGCCGCCTTGTTGACCGCATAGTTCAGTGCCTGGCGCACCAGTGGATTGCGCAAGGCTCCGTCATTGTTCTCGGAAACCGTGTTGATCCAGATCATGCGCGAGGCGCCTTCGGCCAGCGTCGAGATCTTATCATCGCCCTGCATCGTCAGCATCTGCACGGTGACCGGTGGCACATTGATGTCATAGAGCATGTCGCCGTCGCCGGACTGCAACTGCTGCATGGCCGCATCGGGCTGAACGCCGGCAACGACTTCGATCGTATCGACATAGGCCTTGCGCAGCGGATCGCTCTCGGCGGTCCAGGCCGGGTTGCGCACCAGTGTGACCTGCGTGTCGGGTACGTAGGCGTCGATGGTATAGGGGCCGCTGGAAATGAAGTTCTCGCGGTATTCCGGGCTGTCCGGCAGATAGTCCAGCACTTCCACCGGGGCCGGGGTGGTGACGGGCAGGGTCAGCAGATAGATGAAATCGTTGGCCGCATATTTGAGGCGGAAGACCACTGTGTCTTCAGAGGGGGTTTCGATACCCGCGACATCGCCGGACTCGATAAAGGCCTTCATCGCCTCGACGGTCGGCTCCACCTTGGCAAAGTCAGCGCAGAACTCGGCATAGCCCACGATCAGGTCCTCGAAATAGGACACGGCGGGGTTCGGCAGCGAGGGATTGCAGATGCGCATGAAGCCGCGCTCGATATCGGCCGCCACGATCTGGCGCGCGCCATCCGGGGCGTCCCAATTGGCGCCCTGGCGCAGCTTGAAGGTGTAGGTCAAACCTTCGTCGGTCGGCACGGGAACGCTGTCCGCCAGGTCGGCCTGGGGTGCGATCTGTTCCTCAGCATCATTCGATGCGGCAAAATTGATCAGCTGGCGCGTGACGGCGCGGAAAAAGCTCCCGGTATCGGCGGTGGCCGGCGGGACCGTATCGAAGCGATCGACTTCGGCCGTGCCCAGAACGCGCAGTGTGCCGCCGGTCTGGGCGTCCTGCGCCATGATGCCGGTGGAGCTCAGCAAGGCGAGCGTGAGCCCGGCCAGGGCCATCCTGGCAGATGTGCGGTATGTCATGTGTTCCCTTTCTGCCAAAGCGGCAGTTCCCTTCAACCTCGAAATTTCAGGCGCGAACTTACCCCTTGCGCGCCGGAAATATCAGTCTGAGCATTTGATCAAACGATGCGATACTAGGAGCCACGCTCGGCAGATGTCAACGCGGTCGCCATCGGAAAATCACAAGGTGGTCGGCCTGATCACAGAAAAATGCCACTTTGTGATTTTTTGATCAAACGCCTTTACAGCGCTCGGCGATGGCGACACATTGGCGCCGCACAGGGACCGGGAAGCGGTCACTCAGCACATGCTCGTCCGGAGGAAAATCATATGTCAGCCATCGCTTTAACCAATGCCACGCTGTTCGATGGCGTGAAGGAAGAGGCCATTCCGGGCATGAACGTCCTCGTCGTGGACGGCCGCATCGAGGCGGTGACCGACCAGTCCATAACCGGCAAAGCCGTCACCGAATACAATGTCGGCGGGCGCACGCTCATGCCCGGGCTGATCGACGCGCATGCCCATGTTTTCGCAATCAATCTGGTGGCCGAACACGACCGCAATATTCCGCTCACCGAGATGACCGCCCGCGCCGTTCCGCGCATCCGCAAAATGCTCGACCGTGGCTTCACCAGCGTTCGCGACGTTGCCGGCGGCGATGTGGGCATCCGCAATGCCATTGCCCAGGGCTTCATTCCCGGGCCGCGCCTCTTCGTGGGTGGACCGGCGCTGAGCCAGATCGGCGGCCATGGTGACCATCGCAGCACCACCGACGAGAGCCTCGACATCGACCTGAATTCGAGCGCTTTCTACTTCACCTGCCGCATTGTCGAAGGCGTCGACAATCTCCGCAGCGTGGTGCGTAACGAATTGCGCAAGGGCGCCGACCACATCAAGGTTCTGGCCTCCGGCGGGGTGGGTTCGCCCAATGATGCCATCGAAGTTCCGCAATACAGCGAAGAAGAGTTGCGCACCGTGGTGCGCGAGGCAGCGGTGCGCGGCAAATATGTCTGCGCCCACGCCTATGAAAGCGCCGCCATCGCCCATTCCATCCGGGCAGGGGTGCGCACCATCGAACACGCCAACCTCATCAACCGCGAAACCGCCGCCATGGTGGCCGCTGCGGATGCCTTCGTCGTGCCCACCCTGGTCGCCTATGAGGTGACCGCCCAGCATGGCGAGCGCCTGGGGCTGTCGCCCTATGTCATGCAGAAGCTCAATATGGTCAACGATGCCGGTATCGTCATGCTCGGCCTCTGCGAAGATGCCGGGGTGAAGCTCGGTTTCGGCACCGATCTGATGGGCGACATGGAATTTGCACAATTGCAGGAGCTGACGATCCGCGCCCGGGTGCAGCGTCCCGTGGATGTGCTGCGGTCGGCGACTTCGGTCAATGCGCAGATCGTGCAGCGCCCGGACCTGGGCGTGATCGCGGCCGGCGCCACCGCCGACATCCTTGTGGTCGATGGCGACCCGCTCAAGGACATTTCCGTGCTTACTGCGCCGGAAAAGAACCTGCGCATGATCA
Source organism: Devosia equisanguinis (assembly GCF_900631955.1). Taxonomy (GTDB): domain Bacteria; phylum Pseudomonadota; class Alphaproteobacteria; order Rhizobiales; family Devosiaceae; genus Devosia; species Devosia equisanguinis. The sequence goes on from NZ_UZWD01000035.1 coordinate 14,963, forward strand.
TGAAGGACGGTCAAATCTACAAGACCGACCTGGCCGCCAAGGCCGCCTGAGCCGTTCTTTTTGTTGCCCGATCCTCGAGTGCCGACCATGACCAGCCAAGCCCCTGCCGACCTGACATTTGAAACGCTGTACAGTGAGCCCAGCATTATCGGCACGCTGCCGATCGGGCAATGCTGGTCGGCGGATGGCACGCGCCTGGCTTTCCTTTGGAACGATGGCGGCCACACTTTTCGCGATGTGTGGATCTGGGATGGCGCGAGCCAATCTCGGCAGCGCCTGACGCATCTGGGGGAGGGACGCACCAGCGGCGAACCACAGGGTATTTCCGAACTCGCCTGGATCGGTGAGGGTCGGTTGGCCTTCGTGCTGGGCGGCCAGCTCTACGCCGTGGACGCGGTGGGGCAGGTGCTGCCTCTCGCCATCGGCACGCCCAATATTCACACCCTTGCCGCCGCGCCTGACGGTGCGTCGCTGGCATTCCTGTCGGGTAACGCCTTGCTGGCGCTTAGCACCGAAACCGGCGCGCAGCCTCAAACGCTGGTGTCGGGCTCCACCTTTGTCGGCGTCGAGTCTTTTCACTGGACCGAAGATGGCCGCCTCTGCTTCGTCGAGGCGGATGATACCAATACCCGCAAGATCGAGATCGCCTATGATGCGCGCGGCGAAGCGCGGCGGGACCGGTTTGTCCGCGCCTTCCCCGGCGATCTGCTGACCCGCCGTCGTGTGGGGCTGGTTGACACCAAGGGTGGCGCGCCGACCTGGTTTGAGCGGCCGGACGCCGAAGACGCAATCTGGGGTTATGGCGTGTCGCCGGATGGTCGTTCACTGTTCATCAGCAGCAGCGATCTCTCCATCAAGCATCACACGATTTATCTCTACGATACGGCTTCGGGCACGCGCAGCACGGCCTATGCCGCCCACGACCCCGCAAAGATCCGCCCGGACTGGCAGGTGGCATTCTCGCCGAACGGCGAGGGCCTGATCGTTCTCACCGATCGCGATGGCTACAATCACCTGCATCTGCAGCCCAAGGCCGGCGCGGCACTTCAGCCATTGACCGCGGGCCCTTGGGAGGTCGCAGAATTCTTCATCGACGCCGCGGGCGGCACTATCTACTTCATGGCCAATGCAGCCCACCCCGCCGAGCGGCACCTTTACGCGGTACCCGTGTCGGGTGGCGAGGTCACGCGGATCACCGGACCGGCCGGCATTCACGTTCCGACTTTTGCCCGCGATTTCAGCGCCCTCGTCGATCTTTTCAGCGATGACATGACGCCGCCCGAACTCTTCGTGCAAACCTTGATCGGCAAGACCGATCCCGTTCCAGTGACGCAATCCCCGCTGCCGGCCTTCGCGCAACGGCAATGGGCTGAGGTGCGCTATGTGAAGTTCAAGAGCCATGTGGACGGCGCGGAACTCATGGCGCGTGTCATGATCCCCCACGGTTTCCAGCCCGACGGCGCCCATCCGATGGTGGTCGGCTCGGTCTATTCCGATGGGCTCCTGAACCAGTGGGGCGGCCGGGCTGCGCATCCGAGCTGGGGCATCGACCAATATCTCGCGGCGCGCGGCTTTGTCGTCGTCAGTCCCGAAATCCGGGGAAGTTTCGGCCGTGGTCGCGAGTGGAACCGCGCCATGCTCAACAGCTATGGCACCCAGGATATCGAGGACATCGCCGACTGCGTCAAAACCCTGACCGATCTCGGCTATGCCGATCCCAAGCGTGTTGGCATCTGGGGCTCGAGTTATGGCGGCCTCATGACGCTGATGTCGCTGTTCAAGAAGCCCGGTTTCTATGCTGCCGGCTTTGCGGGGGCACCGGCGACCAATGTCTGGCACGCCTATCCCGAACAGGGCTGGATCATGGGCCTGACCGAAGGCGAGGACTTTATTGACCGCTATCGCAAACAGTCGGCCCTGTTCCATAGTGCCGGGCTCAAGGACCCTCTGACGATCCTGCATGGCACCAAGGACGAAGTGGTGCTCTACGCCGACACCTTGGCGCTGGTCGAAAAGCTCATCGAACAGGGCAAGAGCTTTGAACTCGTCACCCTGCCGGGCACAGGCCACGCCTGGGCCAAGCAAGACCGCACACTGACCCGCTTTGCCTATGGCAAGATGGCCGCCTTCTTCGAGCGTCACCTCAAGGCATAAGAGGCGGGGGTCCGGCAGGACGCTAGGGCAGGGCAAACCGCCTATGATGCTCCGTCACCTTCTGGAAGGCGTGTGCAGCATTCAGCAGCATGGGCTCTGCCAGCGGCTTTGCCACCAGCTGGATGGCATAGGGCAGGCCGTCCGGCGTAACGCCGCAGGGCAGGGTGATGGTGGGCACGCCGGCCATGGAGAAAGGCGAGGTGAAGCGGTGGAGCGCGAACATGGTTTCGTTGTCCATGGCTTCCACGGCGGCGCGGGTCGGCGGTGCCGTGGGAATGGCCGGCACGGCGATCAGATCAACATCGGCCATGGCATGGGCCAGCCGCCCCGCAAATTCCGTACGGTAGCGATAGGCCCGCTGCAGCCGCGCCACCGGCAAAGCGCGGCCGGTTTCGATCGCAAGGGCCAGCGGCTCTGAATAGGTCTCGCGGTGTCGGGCGAAATTCTCCGCATGCACCAGCGCCACATGCGCCGTGCAGATATCGTACCAGCGGTCGACCAGTTCGGGTTCGGGGGCCAACGAAAAGTCGGAAATGCGCGCGCCAAGGCCGGCATAGAGGTCAAGTGCACTTTCGATGGCGTCGAGCAGGCCGGTTTCAACCCCCTGCGCCAGCCACTGCCGCGGAACCCCGATCCTGAGCCCCGAAACCGGTTGGCCGAGTTGCGCCACATAATCGGGAACGGGGGCGACCAGGGTGGTCGGGTCTGCCGGATCGGCGCCGGCGACGACACCCAGCATGATGGCGACGTCCTCGGCAGAACGGGCGATGACCCCCACGTGATCGAGCAGGCCCGCCAGTTCGAAGGCGCCATGGCGGCTGATGCGGCCCCAGCTCGGCTTGAGGCCGGTGACGCCGTTGACGGCGCTGGGCATGCGGATGGAGCCGCCGGTGTCGGAGGCCATGGACGCATAACCGAGGCCCGCTGCCATCGAGACGCCGCTACCGCCCGACGAAGCGCCACCCCAGTGCTCTAGGCTCCAGGGATTGAGCGGCTCGTTGAAGGGCGGCACATATTTTCCGAATACGCCTTCGGCGAGGTTCACCTTGCCCACGATCACCGCACCAGCCGTCTGCAGTCGGTCGATGATGGTGGCATTGGTGGCGGCGCGGTGGTCGATGCGACTGGGCATGCCGGCAGTGGTCGGGACACCGGCAATGTCGAACATGTCCTTGACGTTGACGGGTACGCCATGGAGCGGGCCGAGCAAACGCCCCTCGGCGCGTGCTGCATCCGCCCGGTCGGCCGCAGCCAAAGCCGCCTCGGGCATAAGGGTAATGAAGGCATTGGTGCGCTCGGCCAATGCCGCGGCACGCGCGAGAATATGCTCGGCCAGGGCCCGGGCGGTGAGTTCACCCACCCGCAGGCGCTGCGCGATTTCGGCGAGGGACTGATAGTGGAGTGGCGTCATGGCAATTCGGCATAGTGGTGGACGGAGGCCTTGATCTTGGTGTGGGCCAGAACTGCGGCTTCGCTGAGATCGGCGCCCATGCCGGAATTTTTCCAGCCGCCGAAGGGCAGGGCAACGTCGAGAGCATTATGCACATTGACCCAGATCGAGCCGGCCTCGAGCTTGCGCGTCATATGATGCACCCGGCCAAGATCATTGGTCCAGATGCTGGCGCCGAGGCCGAATTCCGAGCCATTGGCCAAGGCGAGCGCCTCGGCATCGCTGTCGAAACTGGCGGCGACGAGGACGGGCCCGAAGATTTCCTCGCGCACCGGGGTCATGTCGGAGCGCACATCCGTCAAGACGGTGGGCGGCACATAGCTGCCCGGTCCCTCGATCGGCGTGCCGCCAACGACGACCCGGGCGCCTTCTGCAGTGCCGGCGTTGATAAGGTCATGAATGCGGCGTTGCTGGGCTCGCGTGACGACCGGCCCCATCTGTGTCGCCGGGTCGAGCGGGGAGCCGATGACGATGTTTCGCGCGATCTCGGCCACGCCCTCGATGACCTGATCGTAGAGAGATCGGTGCACATAGAGGCGCGAGCCGGCGCAGCAATTCTGTCCGTGATTGGAAAAGATGGCCCAGGCGGCCGCGGGAATGGCGCGTTCCAGCGGCGCATCCTGGAACAGGATCACCGGAGATTTGCCGCCCAGTTCGAGACTGCAGCGCTTGAAGGCGCCAGCGGCATCGACGGCGATCTGCCGGCCGACGGGGGTGGAGCCGGTGAAGGTCACCATGTTGACATCCGGGTGGCGCACCAGCGCGATGCCGGTCTCGGCGCCGCTGCCGGTGACGATATTGATGACACCCTCGGGAATGCCGGCTTCGAGCGCCAGTTCGGCAAAGCGCAGGGCGCTGAGCGGGGTCTGCGGCGCGGGCTTCAGCACTATGGTGCAACCGGCTGCCAGCGCCGGCGCGATTTTCCAGACCGCGATGCCGAGGGCGACATTCCAGGGCACGATCGCGCCGACGACACCGATGGGCTCACGGAAGGTGAAGCCCGCCATTTCGCCGTCGGGAATGTAGGGAATGGAGAGACGCGCCGTCTGGCCTTCGAGCTTTGTGGCCCAGCCGGCCATGTAGCGCAGGAAGTGGGCCGAATAGCCGACATCGACGCCGCGCGTATTGGCGAGCAGGCGCCCGGAACACAGGGTCTCGATTTCGGCGATCTCGGTTTCATGCCGTTCGAGCAGGTCGGCGAGCCGCAGCATGGCCAGTTCGCGCTCATTGGGGCGCATGCGGCCCCAGGCTCCGTTGAGTGCGGCGCGCGCGGCACGCACGGCGGCATCGACATCCGCCGCCGAGGCATCAGCAGCGCGAGCGAAGGACTGGCCCGTGGTCGGGTCGCTAAGGTCGTAGCTGGCTGCGGCGGCATGAGCCTTGCCGCCAATATGCATGGGGTGCGACCGGTCGAGATAGGCCTGCGCCGCCGTTCCAAGAGCCGAAAGATCGTTTTCCAAGCGGGGCATGCAAACCTCCTTCAAAAGATGGTTCGAGGAGTGTGCCGCGGCCCCGTCCGATGCGACAGGCGACGGCGGCAGCCTGTAGCCCGCCAGCGCAAAATTGTGGTGCCTCAACGCCCTGGGCTGCGCATCATCTCGGAGGGCAGGGCCCCGAAACTGGCGCGGAAGTCGCGGGCAAACTTGCTGAGATGATAAAAGCCATAGGTGGTGGCGATATCGGTGACGGTGCGCGAGGTCTCGGCCGCCTTGAGAATTTCCGCCCGCGCCGCCTCCAGCCGCATGGTCTTGTGCAGGCCCAGTGGGGTCGTGTCGCGGAACCGCCGGAAGCCGGCATGAAGCGAACGCCGGCTGACACCGGCGACGTGGACCAGATCGTCGATGCCGATATCATCGGTCAGATGGGCGCGCATGAATTCCTCGGCGCGGCGGATATAGTAGGGAATGGCGGAGCGCTGGTCATCGCCGAAGCGGTCCGACAGGCTGTTGGGCAGCGACAGGATCAGCGACACCAGCGCCATCTGGAACGAGCGCTGGACCATGGGCTGTTTCAAAAGCCCGTCGCCCATGTCGAGCGCCTGGCAGATCGAGCCCAGCGTGCTGAGAAAAAGGCGTGGAGCCGGGCCGCTATTGACCGCGTCGAGATCAAAATGCAGCGCATCGGGACAGCTGTTCTGCAACTCGGCACTGGCGGCGTGAAGCAGCACGGACATGGGGATTTGCAGGGTCAGCTGCTGGTAATCCGCCGACATCGACGACATCAGCGGCTTGCGTGGCTCCGCCAAGTAGATCATTCCGGGCCGGATCTGCGTCGTGGCCTTACCCTGGGACATTTCGGCACTGCCCGACAGCGGTATCTTGACCAGCAAATTGCTTTCGAGCTTGGGCGCCAACACGTCGACGCCGGATGCATCTGACTTGTAGGCGATGAAGTGCAGGTTCAGCTTGTGCAGCTTGGCGCTGTTGTGAACGAGGTGCAGCTTGCGGCCGCGACCGCGCAGGGAAAGGTCGTGCGGGGCGATGAGATTGGTCAGGTAGGTGCGGGCCTCATCCAGCGAACAGGCCTTCACCGGCGATTGCGTGGTGAAGGGGGAGCTGGCAAAGGCGCTGAAAAGGACGGGCGTTGCCGCCTGTGAATTCAGGTTGACGGCTATGGTCATCGAGCGGCCTCCAATTCCAATCAGGGGGCGCCCGGCGGACGATCCGCCGGGCGAAGGCGTCAGTCCACCAGGGGGATATTGTCGAGAGAATAGGGACGCTCGAGCGGAGCCACCCAGGTGTCGATATTGTCCGAGGTGAACAGCGTCGACTTGACCGTCAGGTCGGGATGCTCGCCAGTGGGATTGTCGATGGCGTTCTTCATCGCCAGGGCCACGGCCCAGCCGGTGGCATAGCTGTCGGGGTCCCAGGTGCCGGTGATGCGGCCATCGCGAACGGCCTGGATGGCGTCGTCGTCACCATTGATGCCGAAGATCATCACGCCTTCCTTGGACTGGCCGCCATAGATCGGCTTGCCGGAAGAGGCCAGCGCGGCGGAGATTCCCAGGGCGCTCTGGTCGTTATAGGCCCAGAACACCTGCGCATCGGGGAAGCGGAGGATTTCGTCGGCGGCGAGGGTCGAGGCGTTGGCAGCGGAGTCCTTGGTGTTGTCGACCTGGTCGATGATTTCGAGACCGGCGGCCTTTGCCGCGTTGGTAAAGCAGGTGACGTTGTTCTGGATGGACGGGACCGGAGGGCCACCCATGACGATGACCTTGGCCGCCGGGGCGCGCTCGGCGATCCAGGCGGCCTGCTGGTCGTAGGCGCCACCTTCGGTGCAGAGATTGGCGGCCCACCAGACCGAGCTGGTCACGCCTTCGCCGCTCGAATTGACGCCGATCACCGGAACGCCCTGGGCATTGGCGCGCGAATAGGCGCCGGCCACGGCGTTCGGGTCGAGCGACCAGGAGGCGAATGCCTTGACGCCAAGGGTGAGCAGGGTGTCGACATGGGAAACCTGGCGGTCGGCCGAGAGGTTGGCATCGAGCAGGCGCCACTGCCAGCCCAGATCGGCGGCAGCCTTCTCCATGGCCGCATTGATCACCTGCTGGCCCGGTTGGGCCGCGATGGGCGAGATGTAACCGATGGTGATGTTGTCCTGGGCGAAGCTCGCCGAGGCGGACAAGGTCGCCATCAATGCCGCCGCAGCGGCCAACACGATAGAACGTTTCATTGCAGTTCCCTTCCTTGGGTAGTCTGTTTTAGGCCCTTTCCCTCAGGGCCATCGGGTCCACACCCCTCGTGGACGCACCTTCCGCCGGGGTCAGCTTCCAGTGCTTTGCCTTTTGCGGCGCAGCAGCTGGCGCATCCCGCCCAGCCACACCGCGAAAATGAGAATTCCGCCGCTCACCATGCCCTGCCAGAACGAGGACACGCCGCTGAGCGTCAGCCCGTTCTGGATCACGCCCAAGAACAACACGCCGATCATGGTGCCGAAGACGCCACCCTCGCCGCCGGTAAAGGCCGTGCCGCCGATAAGCACAGCGGCCAGCACGGTCATCAGCAAGGTCGGATCGATCTCGGCCGAGGCCGAGGTCAGCCGGCCCACCTGGACAACGCTGCCCAGGCCGGCCGCGAGGCCGGCGATGACGAAGACGAAGAACATGACGCGCTTGACGTCGATGCCGTTGAGGCGTGCCGCTTCCATATTGGCGCCAATGGCATAGAGCGAGCGGCCGAACGTGGTGTAGCGCAGTACGCCGCCGGCGATGAGCAGCAACGCCACGTCGAAGGTGAGGATCATCGGCACCGCTCCGATATTGCCGTTGACGAAGGCATTGATCGGGGCAAATCCGGGGGCCGAGAAGACGCTGACGCTGACGCCGTCATTGATGATCAGCGCAAAGCTCTGGAACATGGACAGCGCGCCCAGCGTCACCACGAAGAAGGATATCTTGAAATAGCTGATCAGCGTGCCGTTGATGGCGCCGAGAAAGGCGCCGAACAGGATTGCCGCCGCCACCGCGACCGGGGTCGCCAGTCCGGCCGCCAGCAACAGGCCGAAGATCATGGCGCTTGCAGCGGTGGCGCTGGCCACCGACAGGTCGATGCCACCGGCGATGACCACATAAGTCGCGCCCAGTGCCAGGATAAACACCACGCTGTTGGATTTGACGATGTTCATCAGGTTCGGCCAGGTCAGGAAGACCGGCTGGGTGACGGCGAGAAAGGCGGCGACCAGCAAAAGGCTGACCAGCGCGCCGGTGTAGCGGTTCTGCAGGATGCGGCTGACGAGGGAGGGCGTCGCCGTGTAGCGGCCGTGGCCGTCTGCCTTGGCAATCGATTGTGCGGTCATGCTGACGCTCCGATGTGCTGGGAGGGGTGATGGTGCCGGTCGGCGCCGGCAACGGCGACATGGGCGATGGCTTCCTCGTCCGCCGAGGCGCGGTCGAAAATCGTTTCGAGACTGCCCTCGAAAAATACGGCGATCCGGTCGGCGATGCCGAGCAGCTCAGGCAGTTCGGAGGAAATAACGATGACGGCGGCGCCGGCCTCGGCGGCATCCTGCAGCATGCGGTAGATTTCGCTCTTGGCGCCGACATCGATGCCGCGGGTGGGTTCGCTCAGCACCAGGACGTCAGGGCGACGCACGAAGGTGCGGCCCAGAATGACCTTCTGCTGATTGCCGCCTGAAAGCGTGCCGATGGCGGGGGCGGACGACCCGGTGGCGACCCGATATGTCCTGATGGCCGCGTCGACCTGCGCCTGTTCGCCCCGCAGGTTGAGCAGGCCGCCGGCGCGGCCGATACGGTCGAACCAGGCCAGCGAGAAGTTTTCGAGAATGCTGCGGACCAGCAAAAGGGCCGAGGCCTTGCGATCATCGGGCACGAAGCCGATGCCGGCGCGGATGGCCCGGCGCGGATCGCCGAGACCCACGCTGCGCCCGGCGACATGGACCGTGCCAGTGGCAGGAATGGCGCCACCCAAGGCCAGGCCGAACTCGGCCTTGCCGGAGCCAACAAGGCCGGCAACGCCAAGGATTTCGCCCCGGCGGACGCTGAGGCTGGTGGGGCGCAGAGATCCCTGTGGCGTGGCCAGGTCGGCAATTTCGATGACTGTATCGCCCGCCGCGATAGCGCGCTTGCCGTAAAAATCCTGGATTTCTCGGCCGACCATCAGCCGGACAAGCTGGTCTTCGTCGGTTTCCGGCAGCGGCACGCTGGCAACGAACAGCCCGTCGCGCAGTACGGTGGCGACCGAGGCGGCGCTGTAGATTTCGGGCATGCGGTGGGTGATCATCACTACGGCCATGCCTGCATCGCGTTCCTTGCGCACCAGCTCGAGCAGGCGTGCCGTGGCCGCCTCGGAAAGCGAACTGGTGGCTTCGTCGAGAATGAGCACGCGGGCATTGGACGACAGCGCCCGGGCGATCTCGATCTCCTGGCGGATTTCGACGCTGAGATCGCTGACCTTGGCGCGGGGCGAGACATGCACATCCAGCCGCTGCAGCGCAGCCTCCGCGTCCCGCTCCAGTTGCGGCCAGTCGACGAGACCGATGCGGTTGCGGGGCAGGCGGCCGAGGAAAATGTTCTCGGCGACGGTCAGGGTCGGCGCCAGGGTCAGCTCCTGGCTGATGATGACGATGCCCATGGCGATGGCGGCGGCCGGGGAGGCGATGACCTGCTCGCGGCCATCCACGAAGATGCGACCGCCATCCGGCTGGATCATGCCCGACATCACCTTGGCCAAGGTGGACTTGCCCGAGCCGTTCTCACCGGTCAGAGCATGGACCTCGCCGGCCCGCACCACGAAATCGACGCCTTGCAGCGCCTTCACGCCCGGATAGGTCTTGGAAATGCCTTCGAGGCGCAGGATGGGTTCGGCGGCTTGGCTCATGCGGCTTGCCCCTGAATTGTCGCGGCGGCCTTTTCCGCGATCATGATGGTGGGGGCATTGGTATTGCCCGAAATCAGGGTCGGCATGATGGAGGCATCCACCACGCGCAGCCCCTCGACGCCGCGGACACGCAGCTGCGGATCGACAACGGCCATGGCGTCGGTGCCCATCTTGCAGGTGCCGACCTGGTGGGACACGCAGCCGCCGTTCTGGACCAGGTAGTCCTCGATTTCCTGGTCGGTCGCGGTCGCCGAGCCGGGCAGGTGTTCTTCGATGACAAAATCGGCCAGCGGCTTGCTGGCGGCCATGCGGCGGGCGAGCTTGAGGCCTTCGACGGCGATGCGGCGATCGCGCTCGTCCGAGAAATAGTTCGGCTCAAGCCGTGGCTGCGCATGCGCATCGGCGGAGCTAAGCGTGATCTGGCCGCGACTATTGGGTCGAACCGGACAGAGGAAATTGGCAAAGCCCGAGAACTTGAACAACCCGTCCTCGTAATAGCCGCCGCTGAACGTCTGAAACAGGAACTGCAGATCCGGCGTGGCGCTGTCGGGCAATACGCGCGCAAAGAGCGCGGCCTGGCCAGCCGGAACCGAGAGCGGGCCGCGGCGCGTCAGCAGCCATTGCAGGCCGACCTTCAACTGGCGGAAGCGGCTCATCATCACATCGTTCATGGTGATGGCACGATTGCACTTCCAGGTGATCTGCCCGCCATAATGGTCCTGCAGGTTCTGCCCCACGCCGGGGAGATCGAGGACCGGCGCAATGCCGTGCTGTGCCAGGTGCCGGGCATTGCCGATGCCCGAGAGCATGAGCAGGTGCGGAGACTTGACCGAGCCGGCCGAGAGAATGACTTCGCGGTTGGCCTTTGCCGTGACCATGCGGCCCTCGTGGCGGAATTGCACTCCGGTGGCTTTTTGCCCGTCGAGCAGCACCTTTTCGGTCATGGCGCGGGTGAGGACGGTGAGGTTGGGGCGGCGCATGGCCGGGCGCAGATAGGCCGTGGCCGCGGATTCGCGCCGACCGTTGCGCACCGTGGCCTGGAAATAGCCGGCGCCTTCCTGACGCGCACCGTTGAAATCATCATTGCGCGGAATGCCCTGGCTTTGTGCCGAACCAATGAAGGCGTCGCAGAGGGGATTGCGCTCGCGCAGATTGGTAACCCGTAGGGGGCCATCGGCACCGTGATAGGCGTCGGCGCCGTTTTCCTGGTTTTCCGCCTTCTTGAAGAAGGGCAGCACGTCCTCATAGGACCAGCCGACATTGCCGAGCTGGCGCCAGTGATCATAGTCCTCGGCCTGGCCGCGAATGTAGATGAGGCCGTTGATCGAGGAGGAGCCGCCCAAGACCTTGCCGCGCGGCCAGTAGATCGTGCGCCCGCCCAGGGCATGATTGGCTTCGGTCTGGAATTTCCAGTTCACGCGCTCATCGACGATCGTCTTGCCATAGCCGATGGGGATGTGGATCCAGAAGCTGTCGTCCTTGCCGCCCGCTTCGAGCAAAAGCACACTGTTGCGGCCGCTTTCGCTCAGCCGGTTGGCAAGGACGCAGCCGGCCGATCCGGCGCCGACGATGATATAGTCAAAGCTCTGACCGTCTTGCACGGTTCTGTCTCCACTTTTGGAACACCGGCCGGGGCAGGCCAGCATTCCCCCTCTCATTCCTGCCGCCGGTTCGCCGCCGGTAGGTCGTCGGGCGCCCTCACGCCCAACTCAGCTTAGTGTCGGGGTTTTGCGCCCCAATATCCCCCCAGTGCAGCCGGCCCCTTCGCCGGCCGCATTCAGAGGCTCTGCCGGCGGATCATGTCCGCGGCCTTTTCCGCGATCATGATCGTCGGTGCATTGGTATTGCCCGAGACCAGTGTGGGCATGATCGAGGCATCGACGACGCGCAGGTTCTGCACGCCGCGCACCTTCAGCGTTTCGTCGACCACGGCCATGGCGTCCTGGCCCATTTTGCAGGTGCCGACCTGGTGGGCGATGGAAAGCCCCGTCTCGCGGGCATAGGCCAAAAGCTCGTCATCGCTCTGCACTTGCGGGCCAGGCGAGTATTCGGCCACGATATGGGAGCGGATCGCCGCCCTTTCCGCCACTTTGCGGGAAATCTTCATCGCATCGACAAGGATACGCCGATCCGCTTCGGCCGCCAGATAGTTGGGCTGCATGGAAGGGCTGTCTTTGGCGCTGGCCGAGCGTAGCTTCAGCGTGCCGCGGCTTTCCGGACGCACCGGGCAGACGACATTGGCAAAGCCCGAAAACTTGTGCAGGCCGGCGTCATATTCGTCGTGGCTGAAGGTCTGGAACAGGAACTGGATATCGGGTGTCGTCGCCTGCGGGCCCGACTTGACGAAGGCGCCGACCTGCGCGGCCGAAATGGTCAGCGGCCCCTTGCGGAACAACAGATATTCCAGCCCCGCCTTCACCTGTCGCACCGGGCTGGTCATGATATCGTTGACCGTCAGCGGCAGCCGGCTTTTATAGGTGATGATGGCGCCGTAATGGTCCTGCAGGTTCTCGCCCACGCCCGCCACGTCGGCGACGACCGGAATGCCGAATTCAGCGAGATGAGCGGCAGGGCCGACGCCCGAAAGCATCAGCAATTGCGGCGAGGCAATCGAGCCTGCCGAGAGGATGACCTCGCGGCGCGCCCGCACGATCACGCTGCGGCCACCCTGTTCGTACTGGACGCCGACCGCCTTGGTACCCTCGAAGATGATCTTTTCCGCCGCGGCCTTGGTGACGACGCGCAAATTCGGACGCTTTGACGCCGGATGCAGATAGGCGACGGCAGCCGAGCAGCGCCGGGCATTGCGCGTTGTGATCTGGTAGTAGCCAATGCCTTCCTGATTGGCGCCGTTGAAATCGTCATTGCGCGGAATGCCGGCTTCTACAGCGCTATCGATGAAAGCGTCGCAGAGCGGGTTGCGCTCCCTGAGGTTCGACACGGCCAATGGGCCGTCGTCCCCGTGAAATTCGTCGGCGCCGTTTTCCTGGTTTTCCGCCTTCTTGAAATAGGGCAGCACGTCTTCATAGGACCAGCCGGCATTGCCCAATTGACGCCAGTGGTCGTAATCGCCGGCCTGGCCCCGCACATAGAGCAGGCCATTGATCGATGAGGAGCCGCCGAGAACCTTGCCCCGCGCCCAATACATCGGGCGGTCCGCGATTTCGGCGCCCTTTTCGGTCTCGTAGCGCCAGTTGAGCGAAGGATCGACGATAGTCTTGCCATAGCCGATGGGCACATGGATCCAGGGGTTCCAGTCGCGCCCGCCCGCCTCGAGCAGGGTGACGGAGGTCGCGCTATCTTCGGAGAGTCGCGCGGCGAGCGTGCAGCCAGCGGAGCCGCCGCCCACGATCACATAATCGGTTTCAAAGCTGGTTGTGGTCACGTTCAATATCCGCCCGGTCTCAATAATCGCCTGCCAGGCGCATCACCACGGCCTTGGGTTCGGTAAAGGCGTTGATCGCCTCGGTGCCGAACTCGCGGCCGAGCCCCGACATCTTGGTGCCACCAAACGGCACGGCGAGATCGAGGATATTGTGGGTGTTGAACCAGACGGTGCCGGCATCAATCTCCTCGGCCAGCAGGTGCGCGTGGTCGAGATTGCGCGTCCAGATGCTGGCGCCTAGGCCGTAGGGTGTATCGTTGGCAATCGCCTTGATCTCGCTACGCGCGCTGAACGGAATGGCGCAGACCACAGGCCCGAAGATCTCCTCGCGGATCACCTGCATGTCCGGACGCACATCGGCCAGCACGGTCGGCTCGAAGAACCAGCCATCGCGATCGGCACGATTGCCGCCGGCAACGACGCGGGCACCCTCTGAACGGCCGCTCTGCACCAGGCCGGAAATACGCTCGAGCTGGCGCGAGGAGACGATGGGTCCCAGCTGCGTGCCTTCCTGGTGACCCGGCCCCAGGCGCAGTCCACGGGCGATCTCTGCAACGCCTGCCACCACTTCCTCATAGACCGGCTTCTCGATCAAGAGGCGCGAGCCGGCGGTGCAGACCTGTCCGGAATTGCCGAAAATGGCATTGGCGGCGCCGGGGATGGCGCGGCTGAGATCGGCATCGGCAAGAATAATGGTCGGCGACTTGCCGCCAAGTTCCAGGGTGACGCGCTTCATGGTCTTGGCCGACGCGGCGAGGATGCGCTGGCCGGTGGCGGTCGAGCCGGTAAAGGCGATCTTGCGCACCAGCGGATGATCGACCAATGCCGCGCCGGCATCGTGGCCATATCCGGTGACGATGTTGACGGCACCCTTGGGGAAGCCGACCTCATGGATCAACTCGGCGAGCCGCAGCGTCGTCAGCGAGGTTTCCTCGGACGGCTTGAGCACCACTGTGCAGCCAAAGGCGATGGCGGGGGCGATCTTCTGGATCGCCTGGCCCAGCGGGAAGTTCCAGGGGGTGATCCCGCCCACCACGCCCACCGGCTTGCGCTCGGTATAGGCGCGATAGACGCCGCCATCGTCGAAGAAAGGCGAGAGGGTGATGTATTCGCCGGCGGTCTTGGAGGCCCAGCCACCGAAATAGCGCAGAGCGTCGATGGTGAAGGCAAGGTCCACATAGCGGGATGTCGCGTAGGGCTTGCCGTTGTCGTAGGTTTCGAGGCGCGCCAGTTCGTCGGCATGCTCCTCGACCACGAGGGCCAGTTTTTCGAGCAGACGCCCGCGATCCAGTGGGCGCATACGTCGCCAGGCGGTGCTTTCGAAACAGGCATGCGCCGCTTCCACCGCTCGGTTGACGTCCTCGACGGACGCCGCGGCGAGTTCGGCAATCTGGTTTTCCGTGGCCGGATTGAAGACCGGGATGGTCTTGCCCGAGCTGGCTTTGACCCACTCGCCGTTGATGTAGAGGTCGGTGCGGGGCAGGCTCGGAGCCTGGTTCATTGCATTCACGTCTGTGTCCCTCCGGTCTTCCCGGCGGCGTGGCGACGCTTTTCCCTCACGTCGTCATGCAGATGCCAGAAAACTCCTTTAAGCCTGAATGATCCCCAGATTGGGCGTGACTTCCAATACAATTGTATGCTCCTTTTGATGCCGGAACGGTATCGGACAGCATGAATCTACGTCAAATCAGGTATTTCGTGGCGGTGGCGCAGACCGAGAATTTCCGCCGCGCCTCACAGCTCCTTCACGTGGCGCAACCGGCGCTCAGCCGGCAGATGACAGCGCTTGAAGATGAGCTTGGCGTCGAGCTTTTCATCCGCCTGCCGCGCGGCGTGCGGCTCTCAAACGCTGGGCAAGTGATGCTGCAGCGCTGTCAAACTCTGCTCGACAATCTCGACGGCATTATCGAGGAGGTCCGCGGCGTTGGTCGGGGGCTGGCCGGTCATCTCAAGCTTGGCTTTATCGAAGTTGCAGCGCTTTCCGAAATCATGCCTGCTTCCATGCGCACCTTCGGCGAAAAGGTGCCCGATGTGCAGCTCGAACTGCACTCCATGGCCAGCCTGACCCAGATCGAGGAGATCCGCGCGCGGCGGCTTGATGGCGGCTTTCTCTACAACCCGCCCAGGGGCGACGCCGACGTGGTCTCGATCCGGCTTGAGCGCCATCCGGTGTTTCTGGCCGTCCCCAATGTCTCGCCGCTATCGCAACGCCAGTCGGTGAGTCTTGGCGAGCTCGAACGGGAGAAATTCATCTGGTTTCACCGTGCCGCCAGCCCGCAATATCACGACCAGCTGGCCGAGGCGATCCGTGCGGCGGGTGTCAAATACAATGTCATCCACCATTCCGAGAGCGAAGCGGTGATGCTGGCTCTTGTCCGCATGGGACTGGGCATTGCCTTTGTCAATGCGCGGCAGGCGCGGCGCCGTCCAGACGGGGTAATGCTTATTCCGGTTGAGGACTTGCCGGTGCTCATCGACCTGCATTTCGCCTGGCGGGTTGACGAGATCTCGCCCGCCTTGCGCCGCCTAATCGCGCTGCTTGAGACACTTGCGGAACTGCCGGAGCCGGGCGGTCCCGCTTAGCCCAGAACGGCAAGGTCGAGGCTGCGCTAGTGAGCTAGTCCGATTGTTCCGCGCCATGGTCTAGGTGACGCTACCAGTCACTAACGTGGTGAACCATGCCCGCGAACCGGAACGGGAAGCGGCGGCCATATGAGGACATATATGCCGTCGCCCCGGTCAGTCTGACCTATCAACGCTATTCGACCCGGCCCGCCCAGTGGTGGATCGGCGCGGCGCTGCGCAATCTGGCTTCGGCCTCGGGCATCCCGCATACCGCATTCGATGGTCTTAGCATTGCCAGCTTCACGCTCGGTCCTGATCCGGCCATCGCCATGACGCAGCATTTCGGCATGACGACCCGTTGGATCGACAGCATGGCCATGGGCGGCGCGTCGGGGGTTGCCGCCATCCGGCGCGCCGCGCGGGCGCTGGAGGCAGGGGATGTCGATATCGTTGCCTGCATCGGCGCTGATACCAATTACACCGATACCTTCCGCGAACTGCTCGCCGGCTTTTCCCGCTTTTCCCAGGATGCGGTCTATCCGCATGGGGCAGGGGGCGCCAATGCGAGCTTCGCGCATCTAACCAATGCCTATATGGACCGCTTCGGGGTCACGCGCGAGGATTTCGGCCGCATCTGCGTGTCCCAGCGCCAGAATGCCCTCCGCAATCCGCGCGCCATCATGAAAAAGCCGCTGACGCTTGACGGCTACCTTTCGGCTCGGCCCATCGTCGATCCGCTCGGCCTTTTCGATTGCGTCATGCCGGTGGCGGGGGCCGAGGCGTTTCTGCTGATGCGCGGCGACACCATGCGCCACCATGGCCTTACCGGAGCGCGCCTGCTCTCGAGCATCGAGCGGCACAATGCCTTTCCCGACGACCCCGTGCAGTATCGCGGCGGCTGGGCGCTGGATGTCGAAGTACTCTACGGCATGGCGGGCGTCGGACCATCCGACATCGACGTGCTGCAGACTTACGACGATTACCCGGTGATCGTGATGATGCAATTCGAGGATCTGGGCTTCTGCGCCAAGGGCGAAGGCGCCGCCTTCGTGGCCGGCAACGACCTCACCATCGGCGGCAGCTTCCCTCACAATACGACAGGCGGACAGCTCTCCGCCGGCCAGGCCGGCGCCGCAGGTGGGCATCTGGGCATTGTCGAAACCATACGCCAGGTCACCGGCACGGCTGCAACCACGCAGGTCGACGGCGCGCGGCTGGGCATGGCGTCGGGTTTCGGCATGATCAACTATGATCGGGGCCTCGCCTCTGGCGCCGTCATCTTTGCGGGGGACGACGTATGAGCATGCAACGCCCGCGCCCGCCGCGGAAAAATCCGCTGGCCCGCACTACGGCGCCCTTGCTGCCACCGGCAACGCGCAGCCGGGCGGCCCATGGCCTCACCCGCGCCGCTGCGCGTGGTGAGTTCGCATTGCATACCTGCACAGGGTGCGGAACGGTCAGCTACCCGGCGCGCGAAGCCTGCCCGAAATGTCTATCCGATCTCGTGGTTGCTCCGGTCGCTCGCGGCGGCACGGTGCTCTCCATCACCACTATCGAGATCAGCGGTGAACCCTATTTCCGCCGCCTCGCCCCGGCCCGCCAGGCGCTTATCGCGCTCGATTGCGGACCGACCATCGTCGCCGAAGCGCGGCCGGACTGCGTGGCCGGCATGCGTATTCGCGCCTCCCTGCAATTGGATAAGGCGGGCCAGCCCGTGATCTATGCCCGTCCCGAAAATGGCGATCCCGAAAGTGACACCGATCCGCATTGGCGCGAACTGGTCGCCGATCCGCTGCACCGGCGCTGCCTCATCACCGATGGCCGCAATCCGGTGACCTTGCCTCTGGCCAAGGCATTGCTGGGCGCCGGGGCAGCCAAGGTGGTGGTCGGCATTTCCGAGCGCTGGAAGCCCTTTGCCGATGCCGGCAAGCTCGAGGCGCTGGGGGCGGTGGAACTGGTCGATCTCGACCTGGCCGACGAGCGCTCGGTGGCGGGGCTGGCGTCCGACTATGCGGCCAAGACCGATATCCTCGTACACAACGCTTTGCATCTGCGGCCCGGCAGCCTGTTTTCGGGTGGCGAAGTGCTCAAGGCGCGAGACGCCATGGAAGTGAGCTATTTCGGCGCGTTGCGGCTGGCGCAGCATTTCGGCCCGGTCATGCGCTCGCGCGGCGCTGATGGCGACAACAGCGCGGCGGCTTGGGTGAATGTGCTCTCGATCTTCGCGCATCTGAGCTGGCCCGGTTTTGCCGCTTATGCGGCGACGCAGGCGGCAAGCCTTTCCTTCTCGCAGGCCTTGCGTGCCGAAATGCGCGGCAGCGGCGTGCGGGTGCTGGATGTGTTTTCGGGTCCCATGGAAATCGACTGGCTGGAGCATCTGCCACCGCCAAAGGTTCAACCCGCCGCCGTCGCCCACGAAATCGTCGCGGCGCTCAAGGGCGGCGAGGAAGAGCGCTGGGTCGGCGATGTGGCCAAGGACTTCCGGGACCGCTTCAGCGCCAATCCCAAGGAAATAGAACGCGACCTCTGGCGGCAATGAGCATGAGCGAAAATCAATCCCTATTGGCCCAAATGGCCATGGCTTTAGCCGGCGGCAGCATGCGCGTCGTCGATCTCAGCCAGACGCTGGAGCCGGGTGCGCCGACCATCGTCATGCCGCCGGAGCTGGGCCAGTCCTGGCCGGTGCGCATCGAGCCGATCTCGCGATATGACGAGAATGGCCCGGCCTGGTACTGGAACAATATCAGCTTCGGCGAGCATACCGGCACGCATCTCGACGCCCCAATCCACTGGATCACCGGGCGTTACCTGCCGCAGAACACCGTCGATACCATGCCGGCCAGCCTCATGGTGGCGCCGGCTTGCGTCATCAACTGCTCCGCCGAAAGCGCCGCCGATGCCGATTTTCTGGTGACAGTGCCCTTTGTCGAGGCCTGGGAGGCGCGACATGGGCGCATTGCGGCCGGGAGCTGGGTGCTGTTGCGCACCGACTGGTCGCTGAAGCGCGGCGCTGCCTATGCCAATCTCGATGAGACTGGTGCACACACGCCGGGTCCGGACGCTGAACTGATGCGCTGGCTGGTCGAGGAGCGCGACGTGCTCGGCGTCGGCACCGAGACCATCGGCACCGATGCGGGGCAGGGCGGTCATCTCGATCCGCCCTATCCGGCCCACCATTATCTGCACGGTGCCGGCAAATTTGGCCTGCAATGCCTGGCGCGTCTCGATGAACTGCCGCCCACGGGCGCCCTGATTATCGCGGCCCCACTCAAAATTCTTGGCGGCTCGGGCAGCCCGCTGCGCGTCATCGCGCTGGTCGAGGTCTGACCATGGCAGAGCTGCTGACCCCGGAAGAAAACGCCGCCCTAGGTGAAACCTATCTCTTGGCCGGCACGGTCTTTGGCCTGCTCGAGGCCCAGGCCGCGCGCTACCCGCAAAATGACTTGTTCGTCCTGCCGGCAAAGGTACAGGCGCTTTGGCAGGAAGCGGCGGCGAGCCTAAGCTATGCTGATGTGCTCGCGCAGGTGCTGCGGCTCTCTCATGCCTTTGAAGCGGCAGGCTATGTCGCCGGTCAGCGCGTGGCGCTGTCGCTGGAAAACCGGCCCGCCCATTTCCTTCACTGGCTGGCGCTCAACCGGCTCGGCGTCAGCGTCGTGCCCGTCAATCCCGATCTGCGCGGCGAGGAAGTCCACTATCTCCTCAGCCACAGCGGCGCTGTCCTGCTGGTCCGGCTCCAAAGCCATGCCGAACGCCTCGACGATGTGGCCGCAGAGCTGGGCATTCCGGTGATGGCGCCGGGCGCCCAGGTCTCCGCCTCACGAGGCTCTGTCGCCGGCGGAGTGCCTGGCCTCGAACAGGAAGCAGCCCTGATATACACCTCCGGCACCACCGGCCGGCCCAAGGGCTGCATGCTCTCCAATCGCTTCTTCCTGAACTGGTCGTGGTGGTACGCAGCGCAAAGCGGGCTGATATCGCTGCGGCCTGGTCAGGAGCGGCTGATGAACCCGCTGCCGGCCTTCCACGTCAACGCCATGGGCCACAGCTTCATGGGCATGTTGGGCAGTGGCGGCGCGCAGATCATCATCGATCGTTTCCATCCCCGCGACTGGTGGGATACGGCGCGCGAAGCCGGGGCCACGGCCTTCCACTATCTCGGCGTCATTCCCGCCATTCTGCTGCAGCTGCCACCCTCCGACGCGGATCGCGCCCACCAGGTGCGTTTCGCACTGGGCGGCGGCGTGCACCCTGATCACCATGCCACCTTCGAAGCCCGCTTCGGCGTGCCGCTGCTCGAAGGCTGGGCCATGACCGAAACCGGCGGCGCGGGCACGCTCTGCGCCGCCTTCGACCCGCGCAGCATCGGCGAACGCTGCATCGGCTCGCCCGATCGGTCCGGCCCGCCGCTCGCGGTGCGCCTTGTTGATGACGATGGCAACGAGGTCACTCCCAGCCAGCCCGGCGAGCTCCTGCTCCGATCCGGCGGCGCCTCGGCACGCGAAGGCTTCTTCTCCGGTTATCTGCATGACGCCGAAGCGACCGAAAAAGCCTGGTCCGGCGGCTGGCTGCATACTGGCGATGTCATGCGACAGGACAAGAGCGGCCGGCTCTATTTCGTCGATCGCAAGAAGAACATCATCCGCCGCTCCGGCGAGAATATCGCCGCCGCCGAGGTGGAAACCGTGCTGGCGGCCGTCCCTGGCGTTGCCCAGGTGGCGGTCATTGCCGCCCTCGACCCGCTGCGCGGCGAGGAAGTCATGGCGGTGGTGGTGCCGGGCGAGGGGGAAAGGGAGGCTCTGGCCGAAGCTCTCTTCGCCGCCGCCGCCGAGCGCCTCGCCTATTACAAGGTGCCAGGCCTGCTGCTGTTCGTCCCGTCGCTCCCGACCACTTCGACCCAGAAGGTCCAGCGCGAAAAGCTGCGCGGCCTGGCGGAAGCGCCATTGTCCCAACCCGGATGCCTGGACTGGCGAGCGCGCAAGCAGGGCCTGCGCAGCGCCACACACTAAATCAGTCGACGCGGTCGAGCCGACCCGTCAGTGCGAGACCATTCGATGACCACGCCATTTTTTCTCTTCGCCGACGCAGCAGCTGCCCGACCCGATCAGGTCTTCCTGTCGCTGCCCGCGGCAGCCAAGCTGGATTATGCTCCGGGCGGATTTCAAATAAACTATGGCGAACTCGAAAAGGCCGTTTTGTCCCAGCGCGAAGCCTATCGCCAAGCCGGGTACGGCGCGGGCCACGTCGTGGCCATTTCGCTCGATAACCGCCCCGAATTCTTCGTACATTTCCTGGCGCTCAACAGCCTCGGGGTGGGCATCCTGCCGCTCAATCCTGACCTGCGCAGCGAAGAACTGGCCTACCAGTTCTCCATCGCCGAGCCGGAACTGATGGTGGCGCTGCCGGCCTATCACCACACCGGCATCGAGGCCGGACTGCTAGCGGAACGGGTAATCGGGCCGGATGGCATCGTGCCGCCCGCCTTCAAGCCGGCGAGCCGGTTCGAAGGCCGGCCCGACGACCCCTGCGCGTTTCTTTTCACCTCCGGCACCACCGGCAAGCCTAAATGCTGTGTGCTCTCCAACGACTATTTCGTGCGCCTGGCCCAATGGTATGTCGGTGCCGGCACTGGCGGCGCTCTGCGAGTTGGCGAGGAAGTGATCCTCACGCCCCTGCCGATGTTCCATATGAACGCGCTGGGCTGCTCGGCACTGGGCGCCATCATCCTGCAATCCACCCTCGTGCCGCTGGATCGCTTTAGCGCCTCGCGCTGGTGGCCCAGTGTCGCCGAATCCGGCGCGACGCTCATCCACTATCTCGGCGTCATGCCCGCCATTCTCCTCAAGCTCCCGGCCTCAGAGCATGATCGCAATCATCGGGTGAGGATCGCCTTCGGTGCCGGCGTTGACCCGCTGCATCAGGAAACCTTCGAGCGCCGCTTCGGCATCGCGCTGACCGAAGCCTGGGCCATGACCGAAACAGGCGGCGGCGCCACGACCTCGACGGCCGGGGGTGACCGCCATGTGGCGCAGCGCTGCATCGGCTATCCGCATTCGGAAATGGACTACCGTATCGTCGATGAACAGGGCGCTGATATCAGCGAGGGCGAGCCGGGTGAACTGGTGGTCCGCGCCACCGGTGATGATCCGCGTCGTGGCTTTTTCACCGAATATCTCAAGGATCCGGTGGCAACGGCCGAGGCCTGGATCGGTGGCTGGTTCCATACCGGCGACGTCGTCCGTCGCGGTGCCGATGGCGCCCTATTTTTCGTCGATCGCAAGAAGAACATCGTCCGCCGCTCGGGCGAGAACATTGCCGTGGTCGAGGTCGAGGGCGTCTTGCAGAATCTCGATGTCGTCGCCGGCGTCGCCGTGGCGCCCGTGCCAGACGAATTGCGCGGCGAGGAAGTGATGGCGCTCGTCATCCTCGGGCCCGGCCAGCAGGATCGAGATCCCAATGAGGTGGCGCGCAGCATTGCCCAGGCCTCCGCCGCGCGGCTCGCTTATCACAAGGTGCCGGGCTATGTGGCGTTTGTGGACACCCTGCCGACCACGGCCACCCAGAAACTGCAGCGCGGCGAGATCAAGAGGATCGCGCAGACCCTCGTGTCCGATGCATGCACCATCGACTTGCGAGACTTTAAGGGCGACCTGCGCCGGCTTGAAAGCGCGGCCAAGAGCGCCTGATCCACTCGATCGGCGCTGACCGACAGACAAAAGAATATGCGGCACGCTACGGGATCAACCCATAACGGGCCGCAGGATTTTCGGGGTTCAGCCGTGCTTGAGCAGCGCCAATAGCGCGTTGACTGACAGCCGCACGCCGTTATCGAGCGCGTCCTCGTCGATATCGAAGCGCGCATCGTGATGAGCCGCGGTAATGCCCTTGGCCCGATTGCCGGCGCCCACCAAGATGAAGCATGACGGCGCGACCTGGCCGAAGGCAGAAAAATCCTCGCCCGGCATGATCGGATCACGCTCTTCCACCCGCTCGGCCCCGAACAGGTCGCGCGCCGTCCTCGCCAGGATGGCGGCGGTCTCGGGATCGTTGATGACGGCATCATAAACGCGGGTATAGCTGTAGTCGCAGGTCGCGCCATGGGCAGCGCAAATGCCCCCGGCGATCTCGCCAATGCGCCGCTCGATAAGGTCGCGGACTGCGGGATCGAACATATTGGTGCCGCCGCCGATCACCGCCGTCGCCGGGATGACGCCCACCGATTGACCGGCGTGAAATTCGGTCACGCCGACCACGGCGGCTTCCACCGGGTCGATCTCGCGCGCCACCAGATGCTGCAGATTGGTAACGATCTGGCAACCGATGGCGATGGGGTCGACGGCGCGATGCGGCGCGCCGACATGCCCGCCAACGCCCTTCACCTCGATGCGGAAGATATCGCAGGCGGCCATCATGCGGCGCGGATTGATGTGCAACTGCCCCACCTCCAGCGGCGACCACAGATGCAGGCCGATGACCCGGTCGACACCGTCCATTACGCCGCCTTCGATCATGCCCTTGGCGCCGCCCGGTGGCGTTTCCTCGCCATTCTCGAACAACAGGCGGATTTCCCCGGCAAAGTTGTCGCGCAATTGCGCAAGCACCGTCGCCGTGCCGAGCAGCATGGCCGTGTGTCCGTCATGCCCGCAGGCATGCATGACGCCGGGATTGCGCGACGCATAGGGCGCGCCGGTCTCTTCGTTGATGGGCAGGGCGTCGAAATCGGCACGGATGGCAATGGTCGGACCGGGGCGATTACCCCTCAGCCTGCCCACAACGCTCGTGCCGGAGGGGCGCGAAATCTCGATCCCGCCGATCTCCTCCAGCCGCGCGACGATGAAGGCGGCGGTCTCGTGCTCCTCGAAAGAGAGTTCGGGATGCGCGTGCATATGGCGTCGCCAGGCAATCACCTGTTCACGCACCCCATCCAGCAACTTTTCGATATGGTCGTTCATCTGGGACCTCCTTGTTCGCTCATGGATTTCAGCTGCCCGCTGCTCTCCCCAGAGCCAGACAGCCGATTTGATGAATATTGCCCAACAGCGCGCCGGGCGGCTGTCCCAGCGCCATTTCGAGAATGGCGGACGAAAACACGGCCAGCAGGACCGTGGCGGTCCCGATTTCCAGCCATGCCAGCCGGCCCATTGCCGGCGCGACATGCTGGCCGGCACACCGGTGCCCCCCGGCCACTGCTGCGCGCGGCGCAGGACGCAGTGTCGTCCAGGCCAGCTTGAGCGTTAGCAAGAGGGTTGCGCAGCAGATCATCACGTCATCTCCGAAAAGCGCCGCCTGCGAGGCAGGCGGCGTATGGTGCTACTCCTTGGTTCCGGTTGGCCCGTGGCAGCAGGCTTCCCCGCCACCGGACCGTGAGTGGTGGCCCTTGGCCGCCGGCGGGATGGTCATGGCCGGGCTGGTCATGAAGAAATTGTTGGGCTTGAGCGTGAACCCCGCATATTCGACCGGCATGATCGGGAAGTCTTCGGGCTTGCACACATGGGTGTGGCCGAAGCTGTGCCAGAGCACGATGTCCTGGTTCACGATGCTGCGCTTCTGCCGGATATAGACCGGCAGGCCACATTCGCCGCCATGCTGGTTGGGATAGTCGCCGCTGGCGAAGCGTTCCTCGGGGGCATAGGGCGTTACCCAGATATGCTTCTGCGCAAAGCCGGCCCGCTTGGCCACCGAACTGGCCGGGTCGGCGAGGAGCGTGGGGGAGGGCATGACCACCACCTTGTAGCCAGGATGGTTGCCGACCTCGTTGGTGATGTTGGGATTGATGACCTTCCAGTAGCGGCCGGTGGCGCCATCGGCATTGCGGGCGGCGTCCGCCTCGTTCTCCAGCAGTTCGCTGGCCACTTCGAACACATTGCCATAGGGGTTCTTTTCCCCCAGCGGCACGCTGCGATAGTCATGCTGGGTCACGCTGTTGCCAGTGCCATCGATGGCCATGTGCAGCCGTGCGTTGAAGAAGTGCTGATGGCTTGGACCGCCCAGGTCGGGCGTGATCATGCCGCCATACTTGTAGCGCTCGCCGGCTTCCAGCGCCGCCGTCTGCACGATGCCCGTGAGCTTGGCCTCGAGCTGCACCGTCCCGTCCTGGTAGAGATACCAGTAAAAGCCGTAGTCGTAATTGCCCACCGTGGCGAAAAAGCTGATCACCAGTCGCCGGGAGCGCCGGGTTTCGCTGACATTGCTGCGGAATTCATTGTGCTTCCAGAGGATGCCGTAGTCTTCCTCATGCATGCAGATGGCATTCTTCATCACGAAGGGCTGGCCGAAATCGTCGCTGGCCGGCGCGTCGAAATAGTGGATATGCCCAAGGCAGTCGCAGCCCAACTCCAGCTGATTGGCCAGCTTGCCTAGACCGAATTCGCCGGCGTCGAAGGCGCACTTGGCAAAATGCTGCGGCGTCGGATCGGCATAGGGCACCGCCATTTCGGTGATGCTGGCCCGATAGATGATCGGACGCACGCGCCCCTCATTGCGGAAACCGAGCTGGCTCAGCACCACGCCTTCACGCGGGGTGAAGCCGACGCGGAATTCCCAGTCCTGCCAGGTGACTTTCCAACCATCGACCGTAAAGCTCGGGCCTTCGGGCTGTACGATCTCGAGCGGCTTGAGGTCGGTGCGGGGGGCACCCAGCGCCGCCGTCTCGTAGTTATATTGCTTGCGCGGGATTGGCACATTGCGGCCATCGTCCTTGAGCGAGATGATCGCGCCCTCGATCAGATCGACGACCGCCACCAGGCCCTCGACCGGGTGCGCATAGGCGTTGTCTTTTTCGTAAGCCCGATAATAGGTAACCGCGCGCAGGATGCGCCGGCCCTTATAGGGCTCGAAATCGAAGTAGCCCGGCGAGATCGGATCGACCTGCACGAGATCGATTTCCGCATCAGTCAGGCCGCGGCGCTTCAGCGCCGCGCGCCAGTCGGCATTTGCCTTCACGATCTCTGCGGCACGATGGAAGTCCTCGACCAGGATCGGCGGCTGGCCGTGCTCGTGGTCGGTCTCTATCGACTTGCGGCTTTCAAGCACGCCCTTGCAGAGATCGACCACTGCCTCAGTGGCCGCACCGGAGCTGGTATCGAGGGTCACCAGCAGCGCCCGGCGGGGAAAATCCGAACCACCAGTGAAGGCCTCGACCTCGCTCTTGACCGGCTCGAGCAATTCCACCCAGGGAAAGCGCAATGCCGCGGCGTCGGCCGTGTCCGCGCGCACGATATTGCAGGCCTTCCGGATTTCCTCGATGGTGAGGGGATCGAGAGGATGAACCGCGCCGGTCGGCGTCGATTTGGTCTGTTCGTGTGCGTTCAGCATGCCATCACCTGCTTTGTCGTCTTGAACGTGAGACTGGCATGAGCTTCTGGCGGCGCTGTAGGCAAGTTCGGCCAAAATCTTTGCAATTCCGGCCACCGAGGCAGATTCTCGGTCGGACGGCAACGAGCGCTGGACCGCTTGCGGGGGCGATGGTACCAGCCACGCGAAAAGCTGCCGCACACTGCCGGCGGTTGGGCCGGAAGGATGGGCCGCTGCATGCCGCTGACAATCGAGCACCGCCTGCGGGAGGCCGGCGTCGAGCGCGTGATGCTGCCCATGGGCAAGGCCAATCCGGACCTGCAGCATGTCAACGCCTGGCGCATCGGCCCTTCGGTCCTGGTCGATACCGGCAAGGACGATGCCGACACCCGCAATGCCTGGCAGCAGGCCGGCGGGCTGGGCGGCATCACCGACATCGTCTGTACCCATGGCCATCCCGACCATATAGGGCTCGCCCACCATTTCGAAGCGGCATACGGCGCCCGCATCCAAGCGACGACCCTGGAACTGGATGCTGTCCGGCTTGGCTTCAATCGCGCGCCTGACGCAAAGGCCGGCCTGCGGCGGAAATTTCTGCTCGATATGGGTGGCTTGCGCAGCGGAGCCAGCCCCACAACGCCTCTCGGTGGCAGCCCCACCAGACCGCCAGTCGCTCCGCTCACGCTTGAGGACGGCGACCGCCTCGCGTTTGAGGGCGGAGCCTGGCGCGTGCAGCTGGGGGGCGGGCACTCGCCGCGACCGGCCCTGTTCATCAATGACGCGCATGACCTGGTCATCACCGGCGACCAGATACTCCCCGACACTGCGCCCTATGTCGGCGTCTCCTTCGGCGCCCCCGATGCCGACCCCATGTCCGACATGATCGCGTTTCTCAATGCATGGACCCACGTGAACGCCGATTGCATCGCCCTGCCGGGCCATGGCGCGCCGTTTACCGATCCCGGCCGGCGGGCCCGCGCTCATCTTGCGTCCTATGAGCGTCGGCTGGCGCGCGTCTGGGCCGCAGCGGAACGCCCCTTGACCTGTGCCGATCTCCTGCCCAGCCTGTTCCGCGTCAGTGCCGGGAGCCCAGTGCTCGACATCCACTACACCATGGCAGCAGCACTGCTGAACCACTTGGTTGCGGCTGATAAAATGCAGCGCTGGCGCGATGCCGATGGCCCCCTTCTTTACCAGCAGCGCTGAGGCTAGTGGCCGGCCTGGGCAAAGCGCATCGGCGACATGCCGGTCCAGCCCCGGAAGGCCCTGCAGAACGCGGCGGCATCGGCATAGCCAAGCCGGGCTGCTGCCTCAATCAATGGCATATGGCCGCCGCGCAACAGGGATCGCGCGCGCAGGAGGCGCTGTTGTTGCACAAGGTCGCGAAAGCTGGTTCCGGCTTCCTCCAGATGTCGACGCAAGCTGCGCTCGGACGTGTGCATTTCCAGCGCCACTGTGGCGATATCGAGCGGCGCCCGCCCCATACGGCGATTGATGATCGCCACTGTGGCCTCGACAATTCCGGTGGTTTCAGACGCGCCATTGTCCTGTCTCATCAGATCGACCAAGTGCCGCTCCAAGACTTTCGCACCCCCGCCTGCACCGTGACCGAGCGGCCGTTCAAGGTCCGAGTTGGCGACGACCAGGCGGTTCGCATCGCACGACCCAAAGACCGGCGCATCGAAAAAGGCGCGCAGCGGCCGCTTGTCGGCAGGCAGGACATGCTCGAATTCCACCGTCTCCGGCGACCAATGGGCAAAGCCGGCCTGGCGTCCCAGCGTCACCAGCGCAGCAAGCGTCAGCTCTGCGTCCTGCCGGCGCGGCCAGATGCTCGGATCGTCGATGACATAGGTGTAGTGCGTGACGTCCTCATGCCGCTCGATGAGGAACCGCGTATTGATCTGCCACAGGCCCTGAAAGCCGCCATAGAGCTCGAACACCTCGCGCAATGTGCCGGCATTTGCCAAGAGAGCGCAAAAGGGCCCGAGGCTACGCTGATCGAAGCGCCGTCCGATATCGAAGCCGAGATAGGGGTTGTTGGTCTGCTCGGCTGCGTCCTCCAGCAATTCGGTGTGGCACCGGAGCGGCACCCAGGCGTAGGGGGACGCGATGTCGGAGGAGGTCAGGCCATGGCGTCCAAGCGTGGCGCCTATCGGCTGGTGCAGCCGCTGCAACTCGTTCAGGGTAGGTTCGAGGAAAAAGGCACGAATGGCAGACTGTCCATGCATCGTGCCAATAGTCTCACAGCGCATATCCGTCTCCCCGACTGGGCCGAGGCGAATTTTGATCGCGCTTCGGCAGGACCGATACACAAAGGATAAGTGCACTGGCATTGGCGTCTAGCCTTGGAGCGCAACCATGGCGGCCAGACTGGGCAGCGACACCGATCGTGAGCGGCGGCTGGCAAAAGCCCAGATTGGGCTAAGAAGCTGCGGTCAGCGCCATGCCGACCGCAGCGCCACGATGATCAGCGGCCGATTGCGGCCGCTTCCAGGGTTTGTTGGACGAGGTCGTCAAAGGCGATCTTTGCCGGGCGGCGCATATATGTGACGATGTCGTCCTTGATCAGCGGTGCGTACCAGCGTTCCGCAATCACGCTGCTGCGCTTCTGGATGCCCAGCACGCAAAGCATCTGCGCGGCATTGCAGTCAACGTCGTGGCCAATGCCGCAGATGATCTCGAGTGTCCGATCGAAATCGCCCTCGCCGAACCACAGGGCCACCACCTGGGCTGCGGCATTGGGATAGACGTGGATCCAGTTATATTCGATATATTCGGCATCGCACTTGGCCCAGGCCGTCTGCCAGTCAGGGGAATTGCGGCACGCATCGAGCGCGAAGGCCAGCACGGCGCCATATTCGGTCGCGGTGGAGAACAGCGCGCAGGTTGAGACCAGCAGGTCCTGAGTGTCCGAAAGTGTATAGGCACGCGCGGCCAGCACGGCGTTGAATACCTCCCCCAGGATGCCATTGCCGGCGGCGGATACTTCCGCGTCGATATAGGCAAGGCGGGCGGCTTCGCGGGCGCGACCCGGCGCAACCATGCCGCAAATGGTGCCGCGCATCTGGCCGCCGATCCATTCGTCGAACGGGTTTTCGAGCCAGCCGCTGACCGGCGGCATGATACCGCGGCGGATATTGTTGAGCGCAATGCCTTCCGCCGACCAGCCCATGGGGATCATGCCGGTCCAGCGCGCCGCAATATCGGCACCGGTAATGGCAGCGCCCTTTTCGCGATAGGCCTCGAGGAAAGCGAGCTCGAACGTAATGTCGTCGTTATAGGTGTTGGGTTCGCGCACATAGTCGCGGATAGGGCCGAAGACGTCAGCGATATTTTCCGCCGTATAGCCCTCGAGCGCCGTACCCGCTGCCGCGCCGACCAGCTGCCCCAGCCAGGCCGCGCGGGTCTGGTCGGCAAAATCGGCCCCGGCGACATCGACGGCCTCGTCTTCGGGCCAATGGGTCGCCGCGTCGAACTCCGCCCAGCTCTGGTAGCGCAGGGTCTTTTGAGAGGCATGCTCGGGATCGGGCTTGGCCGCCTGCATGATGGCGCGCAGGCGCATATCGATCATGTAAAGCTGTTCGAAATCGGCCGCATCGACCGCCTTGAGGCCATCGGCCAGCAAGTCGTGGTACGGCGCGAGGACGTAGCCCTTGCTCTCCAGCGACTGCAAGGCGCCGGCCATCAGGCATTCGGGCGCGGCCGAGCCTGGCACATTGCTCTTCCAGAACATGGCCAGCATCGCATCGCCAGCAGCCATCACGGCGCTGGCGTCCCAGGTTTGCTCCTCGGCGCTGCGCACCACCGGCTTGGTGTTGCGCAGGAGGTCGCGGGTAAGTTCCCAGGCTTTCATTGGTCTCGTCCTTGATGGTTCAGGAATGGGTGCGGGCCTTGGCCTGTCGGCGCGCGGCATAGACGGTGAGCACGATCACCGGCACGATATAGGGGATCATCTGCATCAGCTCGTTGGGCAGTCCGAGGGCCTGCATGGTGATGGCAGTCGTTTCGGCGACGGCAAGCACGGCAGCGGCTGCAAATGTGCCCCAGGCCGTGCCCATGCCCATCACCTCGGCGGCGATGGCGATAAAGCCGCGGCCGGCCGTCATGTTCTGGGCGAACCAGCTCACATAGCCCATCGAGAGATAGGCGCCGGCGGCGCCACCGAACGCGCCGGAGATCATGAGCGCGAAAAGTTGGGTGCGATTACGGGATATGCCCGCCGCGGCAGCCGCCTTGGGGTCGGCACCGACGGCGCGGATATGCAGTCCGAACGGCGTCCGCGCCAGCATGATCGAGATAAGCGGCACGCAGGCAATGGCCAGATAGGTCAGCATGTGGTGACCCGAGAGCAGGCTGCCGAGAACGGGAATGTCCCGCAGCAGCGGAATATGGATGGAGGGCAGGACGCCGCTTTGCAGGGCGCCGGACATGCCCTTGTCGCCGGTGGCCAGGAACAGGCCCAAGGTCGTCGCCGAGGCCGCAGCCAGGTTGAGCGCGATGCCGGTGATGATGAAATGCGTCCCCAGCCCATTGATCGCCATGGCCATCAGCGCGCCAAGCGCGGCACCACAGGCGATGGCGGCAAGGAGCCCGATCATCGGCGTGCCGGTCCAGGCGCTGGCCAGCACCCCGACCAGGGCACCGGACAGCATCATGCCTTCCATGCCGATATTGAGCACGCCGGCACGGTCGGAAATCAGCACGCCAAGAGCGGCGAGCAGCAGCGGTGTCATCACCCGCAGCACGGTGGCGAACAGTGCCGGATCGGAGATCGAGGACCAGATGGCGTCGCTCATAGTGCCTGCTCCTGGCCCTTGATGTCGCGGATCAGCCGCAGGAAGGCGGGATGGCGGAAAATGGCGGTGGCGGTGACCACCAGCATAATGGCGGCGGTGACGAGGCCGACGACTTCGCTCGGGACAGCCAGGTTGCGCGCCAGCATGTCGCCACCCACCTGCAGATAGGCGAGGAACAAGGCGGCCGGGATGACGAGGAAGGGGTTTTCGCGCGCCAGGATGGCGATGGTGATGCCGGTCCAGCCGTGGCCGGGCAGGGCGGTCCAGGAAAAGCGGTTGTAGAGCCCGAGCACCTCGATGGCGCCCGCCATGCCGGCCACGAGCCCGCCAATGATCTGTGCGCGCATGACGAGAGCGCCGCTATTGAGGCCCAGATGCTGGGCAAATCCGGGGCCGGCGCCGACAATGCGCAGATTGAGGCCGCCCCGGGTACCATAGAGCCAGATGCCGCCAATGATGCAGGCCGCGAAAGCCACGATCACACCGGTATGCAAGCGCGTTCCCGCCATCAGGCGCTCAAGGGTGAAATCGCCCGGCAACCGGTGGGACATCAGTGCCCCGGCATTGGGATCGCGCAGGTAGTAGTTCAGGATGAAGATGCCGGCATAGAGGAAGGCGAAGTTGAGCACGAGCGAGTTGACCATTTCGGAGGCGCCGAAGCGGACCTTGAGATAGCCAGGCACCGAGCAGGCGAATGACCCGACCAGCGCGCCGACGAGAATGGCAATGGGGGCAGCGATCATGCCGGTAAGGGGCAGGAACAGGGCCGCCGCCGTGGCCGCAATGCCACCCAGGAAGAAGCTCCCCTCGACGCCCAGGTTGAAACTGCCGGCCCGGAAGATCAGTGTCGCGGCAAGGCCTGTCAGCATGGTAGGCGTGGCGAGTTCCAAGACGTTGCCAAGATGGCGCATCGTGCCAAAAGGCCCAAGAAGAAAGAGGCCGAGGACCTGCGCCGGGTCGGGTTGCGACAACGCGACGGGAACCAGCACGGCCAGGATCACCACGGCGATGACCAGTGCTGTCAGAGCAAATTCTGTAAGGCCGGCAAGGGCTGAACGGATCATGCGGCCTGCTCCAGTCCGAGCATGTAGGGGCCCAATGCTGCCGGGGTCAGGCCGGCAGCATTGGGCAGGTCGGCCACGATGCGCCCATTGAAGAGCACCACAACGCGGTCGGCCAATCTCAGAAGTTCGTCGAGGTCTGCGGTGACCAGCAGCACGGCGGCGCCCGAGCGGGCGACGGCATCGATGCGGGAATGCAGGAATGCAGCCGACGCCACGTCGATGCCGCGCGTCGGCTGAT
Organism: Devosia equisanguinis; assembly: GCF_900631955.1. Taxonomy (GTDB): domain Bacteria; phylum Pseudomonadota; class Alphaproteobacteria; order Rhizobiales; family Devosiaceae; genus Devosia; species Devosia equisanguinis. The sequence continues at coordinate 47,237 of NZ_UZWD01000035.1, forward strand.
CGGCGATGAGCAGGCGCGGCGAGCCGGCCAGTTCGCGAGCCGCGATCAGCTTTTGCGCATTGCCGCCGGACAGGGAATCCAGTCTTTCGGTGATGCCACGCATGCGCACGGCAAACGTGCGAACCATGGCACCGACATGCTTGCGGATCGCGCCGCGCCTGAGGAAGGGGCCCCATTGCAGGCCGCGGTCTCCATCGGTGCCGGCAATGGCATTGTCGATCAGCGTCAGGCTGGGTGTGCCGCCCTGTGTGAACCGATCGGCAGGTAGATAGGCCAGCCCGGACTTTCGCCATTCGGCGATGCTGGCCTTGTCCATGGCCTGCCCCTCGAAGCGGATCGAGCCGGTGCTTGCCCGCATCTGCCCGCTCAGCAGGGCCACGAGGCCGCGCTGGCCTGAGCCATCCACGCCGGCAATGCCGACGATCTCGTTGGCGCCGATCTTCAGTGAGATATTGCTCAGCCGATCGGCAGTGTCACGTGTCTGCGTCGTCACATCAGCGATCTCCACCAGCGGCGCACCGCCGGATGCGCCAGCCTCGCGGCGGACGATCTCGATATCGCGGCCCATCACCATGCGGGTGATTTCGGCATCGCTGACCTCGGCCAGCGGCAATGTCGCGACCACACTGCCGGCGCGCAGCACCGTGACCATATCGGCCAGGGCGCGCACTTCGTGCAGCTTGTGCGAGATGAAGAGAATGGTGATGCCGCTGTCCCTCAGGGCGCGCAAGCGGACGAACAACTCTTCGATTTCCGGCGGCGACAGCACGGCAGTCGGTTCATCAAGGATGAGCAGGCGCGTTTGGCGCGCCAGCGCCTTGAGAATTTCGACCTTTTGTTGGGCCGCGACCGAAAGGGTTTCTATGCGCGCATCGGGAGCGACATCGAGCTCGTAGCGGTTGCTCAGCTCGATGACCTGCTCCCGGGCGCGACGCCGGTCGATGAAGACGCCCGCACGCGGTTCGTGACCCAGAATGATGTTCTCGGTCACGGTGAGTGGCGCGACCAGCGAAAAATGCTGGTGCACCATGCCGATACCGTTGCGGCCGGCAAAGTCGGGTGCCGCCGTATCGACGGCGGCACCGTCTAGAAGAACCTGTCCGGCGCTGTGGGGCTCAAGGCCGAACAGGATCTTCATCAGCGTGGATTTGCCCGCGCCGTTTTCGCCGCAGATGGCGTGGATCGACCCCTTGCGAATGTCGAAAGTGGCATCATTGAGGGCCACCGTGCCGTTCGGATAGGTCTTGGAGACCTTCTCGAACACAACGATCGGAACGGGCGACGTCATCTGCACAATCGTCCTGGTTTATGGGCGAACGCTGTCACGCGTCGCGGCAATGGCGGCGCTATCCATGCCGAAGGCCGTGGGCACCTGGATTTCGCCCGCCGCAATGGCGGCCTTGGCGGCTTCGATTGCAGCAACGGTTTCGGGCGATGCCAGTTTTTCAAAATTGCCGGTTTCGACGATGCCGACAGCGCCTTCCGCCAGGCCTACGGTTTCGGCGGTGCCGAAGGGCAATTTGCCCTCGCGGTACATTTCATAGGCCCGCACCAGGCTGACATCGACATTCTTGAGTACCGAGCTCACGACGCGGCTGGCCAGCGCCGGATCGCTTTCGGCGAAAATGGCCTCCTGGTCGGAGTCGACGCCGAGGACGTATTGGTTGGTTTCTGCAGCAGCCGATACCTGGCCCAGCCCGGCCTGCGAGGCGGCAATAAAGCCGATGCCGACGCCGGCGCGGTACTGCGCCAAGCCGAGTTCCTTGCCCTTGGCAGCATCGGTGAACGAGCCGGCATAGGAGACGGAAACCTTGACGTCCGGGTTCACCGACTGCGCACCGGCAATATAGCCGATGAGGAAGTCGTTGATCACCGGAATATCCATGCCGCCGAGGAAGCCGAGATTCTTGCCCGTGCCGTCCGGCAGACCATTCTGCAGCAGGCTGGCGGCGAGAATGCCACCGAGATAGGAGCCCTCGTTCTGCTTGTACTGTATGGAATAGACATTGGCATAAGCGCCGCCGTCATAGGGGAGGGAGGCGTCGAAGAGAATGTACTTATTGTCAGGATAGAGCTCGGCCACGTCGCCCAGGGTTTCCGACAGCGAGAAGGTGCCGCCGATGATCAGGTCCCAGTCTTGTTCCGAGACTTCAAGCAGGGCCGGTTCCCAACCGGTCGGATCGTCGCCGATCTCGAGAACGCGGGTTTCGACATCGTCGCCATAGGTGGCCTTGATCTGCTCAAGGCCGCGATTGGCCGAATCGAAGAACGACTTGTCGCCCAGGGCGCCGTTGATCAGCAGCAGGATCTTGTCCTGCGCCATGGCGCCTGCCTGTGTCGCGACGAGCAAGGTCGCCACGCTGACCAAGCCGAGAAGCGCGCGGCGCGCATGAGTTCCGTTTTTCGCCTTGACCATGATGAACCTCCCCTGGTGCTTTTGGCATTCTCTTGAAACGGCCGCATAGCAGTCGTTTAATCGTGTAAATGATAAGTCGGTGGCCCGGGGTTCTGTCAAGGGGCGTCGTGACGGACATTCAACCAGACTTGGCGACGCGGGATTTTTCCGCCAAGGGGTATCAGCGGGGTGATGCAATGAGCCGACGACGAAGTCCAACGATCAAAGATGTGGCGAAGGCGGCGGGCGTATCTTCTGCCACCGTCTCCTACGTGCTGAACGGGCTCAACAAAGTCACCCCGGAAGTGGACGCTCTGGTGCGTCGTGCCGCCACCGAGATCGGCTATTCCCGCAACAATGCCGCGCGCGCTCTCAAGACCGGTCACCACCATCTGATCGGCTGCATTCTGCCCACGCTCACCAGCCCGGTCTTCCCCGAGATAGCCCAGGCCGTGCAGCGGCGTGCCGCACACCATGGCTATGCGACGGTCGTGATCGATTCCGGCAACGAGCCCATGCGCGAGCTCGAAGTCATCGAGACCTTGGGGCGGCATGGCATTGATGGCGTCGTCGCGCTTTTGCATCCGAGCTTTCCCCTGGCGACACCGCCGCAATTACCGATGGTTTCGCTGGACGCGCCATTCCCTGGGCTCGATGGCGTCATGGCCGACCACATCACCGGCGGCCGGCTGATGGCGGAGCATGTGGTTGGGCTTGGCCACCGCAGGGTGGGACTCCTGTCGGGCTTCCAGGAACACACCAGTAATCGCGAACGCCGCGATGGCTTCGTGCAGGGAGCCGGGGAACGACTGGATCTGGTCTGGGAAATCCAGGTCGATCTCGTGCCGCAGCTGCCGGACGCTGCGGTGGCCGCGATCGCGCGACGCGAGGTCAGCGTCATCGTCTGCGTCAATGATCTCGTCGCCATCGCTGCACTCAGTGCCTTGAAAAGTCTGGGATTGAGCGTGCCGGACGACGTTTCAGTCATCGGTTTCGATGACATGCAGTGGAGCAGCTGGCCCTTGATCAGCCTGACCACGGTGCGCCAGCCGCTCAACGTTCTGGGCGAACGGGCCGTGGACCTGCTAGTTGAGCGGATATCGGGCACCAGCATGCCAATAACGGTTGAACGGCTGCCCGTTGAGCTGGTGGTGCGCACCAGCACAAAGGCCGTCGACTAGCGGCAACCCCGGCATTTGTGCCTCGACTAGCGGCACCCCGGAGGCGCCTGGATCATTTCAAACCGAGGCGGGCTCAGGGCAATTTCGCCTCTCTCCCTTTGGGGAGGGGATGCTAGAGCCGCTTTAACACCATTTTGAAACGCTCTAAAGCGAGCCGGCGCTTGTCATCGTCCCCGTCGCGAAGGCCAGGGTTGCGGCCGCCGCAAAGGCGTTGCTGCGGGCCTGGGCCTGGGCATATTGCGCTTTGAGCAGGCCGGTCTGTGCGACGCTGACATCCGCCAGTGTGCCCAGTCCGTTCTGATAATATTCAAGCGCCGCGTCGTAATTGGTGCGCGCGGCGGACACCAGTTCGCTGGCGGCGGCATGGCCGGATAGGCTGGTGCGCAATACGTCATAGGCGACCACGATTTCCTGCGCTGCCGTATTCTGCAACCGGGCAAAATCCTGCTGCGACGCCGCCGCATTGGCGCGGGCGGAATCGAGCCGAGCATCGCGCATCCCGCCATCGAAGATGGGCATGGTGACGCCAAGCAGCAGCGCTGCATTGGGCTGGTTGACCTCAAGGTTCGCCGAGGACGACAGGCGCGAGTCGCTGACCGAATAATTGCCGATCACCCGGTTTGCCGTCGCCGACACCGCGATCTTGGGCAGGAATTCCGCCTGTGCCGCCAGAATGCCCTGCTCGCTGGCCTTCATCTGCGCGAAGGAGGCCTGCACATCGGGCCGCCGCTGCAGCGAGGTGACGATCAGGCTATCGAGATTGGCGGGCACCTGGCGGGGCAGGGGCTTGCCACCCAGATCCTGCACCTTGATGCTGGTGGTGGGGGATATTCCCATGGCCCCGAGCAGCATGGAATAGCTGCCGCGTTCATGGCCGCTGGCCTGGGTCAGGTCGAACTGGGCCTGCGCCACCTGCTGCTTGGCCTGCGCCACCTCCATTGTGGTGGCCACGCCCTGCTTGAGGCGCGCTTCGGCGGCGCTCAGCACCACCTTGGCATTGTCGAGAGCCTCGCGGTCGATACGGCTTTGTGCCCTTGCGGCGCTATATTGATAATAGGCGTTGGCGACGTCGAAAATCAGCTTTTGGTGGGTGGCGTTGAAGCCCACATTGGCCGCGAACGACAATTGCTGCGCTGTGGCCAGCGCCGCGTCGCGCGCACCGAAATCGAACAGCAGCCATTTGATTGCCAGCGACGGCACGAGCTGCCCACCCGACGTGGTGATGGTGCCATTGGGCACGCTGATGATCCCGGCATCGATGCCCGGTGCGGTATTGGAGGTCACCGCATAGCCGGCCAGCACATCGGCGGTCAGCACCGGCAGATAGGTGGCCTCGGCAATGCCCGTGGCCGCAGCAGCTTCTCGCGCACGCTCCCAGGCGGCCCGCGTCACCGGGCTCGACAATTGCGCGATATTGATGAGCTCGGGAAGGCTGTAGCTGCGTGAAGAATCCAGCTTCGGGGTTGCGATGGCAATCGGCATGGTCGGGTCGGCGGCGACGCCAAAATCACGGCTGCCGGTGTCGACGGCCGCTTGCCCCGCCATGCCCTGATAAGGCGTCGTGGCGCTGGCTGGCGCCAGCTTCAGTGCCGAGCTCGAACACGCCGCCAGCCCCAGAGCCATTATGGCCAGTGCGCCGAGGTGTATAAAACTGCGTCCGCCCATCACATGGCCTCCAGCGTCGTGGCAAAGCCCTTGAGCAGTTTGCGATGGGTATGGGCGGCCGCAACCAGATCGCTTCGCCAGGGCGCCCGGCGTGGCGCGGTTTCAGCCATATGCTCGAGCCGCCCCAGCGTCTGGAAGGAAATGTGCAGCGACTGCTCAAGCATGGTCCGGGCCTCGGGTTCGGGTTTGAGGATAGCCTCTGACGCCACCGCCAAAAACCCACTGCTGGACGCTTCCTGTGCAAGCGTTGCCGCTTTGACACGGCGTGGCGCGCCGAAGAGGTAGCGTGGTTCGGCACGCAAGGTCTGCAGCCGCGCAATGTCAGGCATGGCCCGGTGGCCGGCGTCGAGGATGGCGGCGGCATGGGGCAGGATGGGCGAGGAGGCGCGCAACCGCGACGGCTCGAAGGCAGAAAGTCTGGCCAGTCGTCCCGCAGCATCGAATTCTGCAATGGCCGCCGCCAATCCGCCAGCCGAGCGTTTCAGCACCCTTGCCAGTCCGGCGATGCCATTGGCCAGATGGGCGCCGACGCTGCTGGAGACACTGGTCGGCCACAGCCACAGGAAGACGATGGTCACCACCACATTGCCGATCAGAATGCCGAGAATGCGGTTGGTGGCGACGTGGGTGTCGAAGCTCGGCCCGAAGCCGGGCAGCACGCAGAGGAAAAAGGCCAGCGCCATCTGCCAGCCGGCATATTGGATAAGGCTCGATCCATTCGATACCCAGGCCGCCACAAAACTTCCCGCCGCCACCAGCAGCAGCAAATGCCCGATATCGGTCATGTGGGGCATGAGGAACACGATGCTGGCAATGCCCATGGCCGCACCGACCAGGCACCCGATAATACGCAGGCTGGCCTTGTGCAGGGTCTCGCCGGTCGTCCCCAGCGCCACGTAGAAGCAGGTGATCATTGCCGTATGGATTTCGAACCAGCCGCCGGCGGTGTAGATGCCATAGGTGATGAACACCGCCAGCAAGGTCTTGAGCGCGAACTGCGCGTAAGCGGGATTGGTAAAGGTATCGGCAGGCTCTTTGGGCGCCGAAGCAGGGCGCGCGGGCAGTGCCATCGCGCCACACCAGATGCGGTCCATCGCGTCAGCGGTCGCGGCGAGGGGGCGCGCCGCGCGGGTATCGGCGACGAGCGGCGCGTGGTGGCGCGTCGTGTCGCGCTGCTCGATGCGCTGCGCCAACTGCTCGATTCCAGTGGCCAGCCGCTGATCGGCAACGGCGCTCAGGCTCAGCGCCAGCAGCTCCTGCGCCTGTGGCAGCAGAACGTTGAGCCTTGCTGCCTCGTCCTTGCCCTGGAATCCGAACGCTGCGCCCAGCCGCGACGGCGAGGCCAACGCGCCAACACTTTCGCGGAGCAGCGCGTCGGCTCGTTCAAAAGCACCCTCTTCGCGCCGCAACAGCGCCGCGCTGGCCAGCAAGCGCCTGGCCACGGCCTGCCGCACCAACCTTGCCGAATTGGGGCCGATCAGCGCATTGACCAGCACCAGCACCGCCATGGGCACGAAAACCACCACCCACATCCAGCTCAGCGCCCGCGACATCAGTTCAGGAATGGGCACGAAGTCGTTGAGCGTCATCACGAATGCGAAGACGAATCCCACTGTCGCGGCGATCGGACCGGCCTTGGTGGCAACGGAAAAATACATGCCGGCAAAGGTAAAGCCGGCCATCAGCGCCAGGCGCAGCATCGGCTCGTCCGAGGCGATCTGCAGGAACAGCAGACCCAGCCCGATGCCCACAGTCGCCGCGACGATGAGGCCCAGGCCGATCAGGATGCCGCTTGCCGCATTGTCGCGACTGGCAAAAAAGATCAGGTAGCAGGACAGGGCCGCCTCCGGCACCTGTTGGCTCATTGAAAACGCCACCACCAGCACGCAGCACAGCGCCATGCGCAAGGCAGCGCCCAGCCGCCCCTCTCGTGGCCGCAAGTCCTCGGCGACGATGTCGAACAGGCCCCGCCTAGTGTTCGGCCGCGACATGTTCGGCGTCCGCGTGACCGGTGACCACCACGATGGCCGACGCGCCGACGCGCATCAGGTCCGCTGGTGGATCCTCGATTTCGACATAGACCGGGAAACGCTTGGCAACCTTCACCCAGTTGAGCGAATTGGAGATGATCGGCAGGCCCAGGAGAGTGGCAGCGTCGGCTGAGCGCACGCCCCAGCCAATGGCCGATACCTTGCCCCGCACGGTGACCTGAGAATTGGCCATGATGAATATCTCGGCGCTGTCGCCGACCGCTATATTGGGCAATTCCGTTTCCCGGAAAAACGCCACCGCTTCCCATTGCGCGGTGTCGATCATGGCGAAAACGGTCTGGCCGGTTATCACATATTGCCCGGCGGGCATGGTGAGCCCGGAAATGATGCCGTCGAACGGCGCGCGCACCGTGGTATTGTCGAGATCGCGCTGCGCCAGCGCCACTGTGGCCTGAGCGGTGTCGACCTGCGCCTGTCGCGTATCCAGCGTGCCGATCACCTGGCTCGCGCCCTGCGACTGCTGCAGCGATTGTTCGAGGCTCACAAGCGCGTCATTATAGGCGGTGCGGGCCTGGTCGACCTGCTGCGCGGTCACGAAGCCCCGGTCGAGCAGCGGCGTCAGCCGGTCCAGCGTCTGCTTGGCCAGGTCGGCATTGAATTGCGCCCGCTCGATCTGTTTCTGCGCCACATCGGCATTGGACTGTTCGGTGGCGATATTGCGCTCACCCTGCGCCAGTTCCGATTGCGCCGCGCGTAATTCTGCCTGCGCCTGGTCCAGACGCAATTGATAGGGCTCGGGGTCGATCTGGAACAGCACATCGCCCTGCTTGACCGCCTGATTGTTGTGCACCGCGATGGAAATGATCCGCCCCGGCACGTTGGAGGAAATCTGCACCACCGGCGCCTCGATCTCGGCGACGTCGGAGCGCGGATTGGCCAGGCCATTGCTCCAGGCCAGAAAGATCATGAAGGCGGTGAGCGCGAAGATGGCGTAGCCGAGGATTTTTCCGATGATCGGGCGCATCAAACCGTCCCCGTCCAGAGCATGTAGAGTCCAATGCCGAAGCTGATCGACAGGCAGAGATAGACCAGCGGCGGCGCCGGCAGGTGCTCGTCGATATGGGTGGCGATGAACAGCGCCCGGATGGCGACGGCCAGCACGATTCCACCCACTGCGCAGATCACCCAGGCCGGAAAGAACGAGCCGAACACCGAAATCGAGGGTGCACGCGCAGCGCTGCTGCTGCATCCCTGCACCAGCAGGGCGACAAGGGCCAATGCCCCGAACCGCTGAGATTTCACCGTGCACTCCTTTACCAAACCGCCCGGCCGTCGCATTGCCCGAAAGCAGGCGAAGCCACGGCCCGTTGGCCCGCTCTTACTCCTAAACAGGGTGCTCGACCAGTTTGCGGTGATCAAGCCGCCCTGCGGTTTGCATTCGCGGGTGCGCGTGATAAAGCTGCGCCAAATTTGGAACGAATTGGTTCAGGCTGGCCATGTCGCAGGACAATATCTTTCGCGAAGTCGATGAAGAGCTCCGCTCCGACCGGATGCGGGCGCTTTGGCGTCGCTTTGCCCCCTTCGTAATTGGCGGCGCCATCGCCATCGTGGCCCTGGTTGCGATCAACGAGGGCTGGGCCTGGTATAGCAATAGCCAGTCGGCTAAGGCCTCGGACGAATACTACGCCGCGCTCAACGCCGCCGATGCGGGCGATCTCGCCGGGGCGCAGGCCCAGCTCGATACACTCGCCAACGGTTCGGGCGGTTACGCCGTACTGGCCGGCTTCCGTCGTGCCGCGCTGCTCGCCGAGCAGGGCGACAGCGCCGGCGCCGTGGCGGAATATGACGCGCTGGCCAATGCACAGTCCAATCCGCGCCTGCGCGAACTGGCTTTGGTGCTGGCGGCCAATATCCTGGTCGATACCGGCACCCTGGCCGATGTTGAAACCCGTATTGCCTCCGTCGCCAGCGACGATAGTCCGCTGCGCCGCGTCGCGCGCGAGCGCCTCGGCCTCGCCCAGTACAAGGCCGGCGATTTCGCCGCCGCTCAGGCCAGCTTCGAGGCCGTGCTCAACGACCCGCTGACCCAGACCCCGACGCGCAATCGCATGGCCTACTATCTCGGCCAGCTCTTGTCGGATGGCGTCACCACCGCCCCCACCGATGCCGAAGTGGCTGCCGATGCCATTGACGCCGCCGTGCAGGGCGAAGCCGCGCCTGCGGCCGAATAGTCGCAGTATAGCGGCGGAAGGATACCGGCCATGACGGTCACACTCGCCATTGTCGGCCGCCCCAATGTCGGCAAGTCGACGCTGTTCAACCGCCTGGTTGGCCGCAAGATCGCGCTGGTCGACGATACGCCCGGCGTCACCCGCGATCGCCGCGAAGCCGAAGGCCACATTGCCGATCTCAGCTTCCGCGTGCTCGATACCGCCGGCTATGAAGACGTCACCGACGGTAGTCTTGAGGACCGCATGCGCCAGCAGACCGAGCTGGCCATCCGCGAAGCCGACATCATCCTGTTCATGATTGACGCCCGCGCCGGCGTCGTGCCGCTCGACCAGCGCTTTGCCCAGGTTTTGCGCAAGGCCGGCAAGCATGTGCATCTGGTGGGCAACAAGGCAGAGAGCAAATCGGCCGAAGCTGGCCTCGTAGAGGCCTTCAAGCTTGGTTTCGGCGAACCCATCGCCCTCTCGGCCGAGCATGGGCTGGGCCTTTCCGAGCTCTATTCCATCGTGTCCGCCGCCATTGACAAGGCCGAGGAAAAGAAGGCCAGCGACGCCGCTGCCGAAGCTGAGGCAGCTGCCGATCTCGATATGCTGCCCGAGGTCGATGTCGACATCACCCCGGACATGCTCGAAGGCGAGGGCGACGAGGCGACGCTGCGCTGGAACCCGCGCCGCCACCTCAACGTCGCCATTGTCGGCCGTCCCAATGCCGGCAAGTCCACTTTGGTCAACCGTATGGTGGGCGAAGACCGCGTGCTCGTCGGCCCCGAGGCCGGCATTACCCGCGACAGCATTCTCGTGCCGTGGGAATGGGAAGGCCGCACCATCAACCTAGTCGACACCGCCGGCATTCGCCGCCGCGCCCGCGTACAGGAGAAGCTCGAAAAGCTGGCTGTGGGCGACAGCCTGCGTTCCATCCAATATGCCGAAGTCGTCGTGCTGCTGCTCGACGCCACCATCCCCTTCGAAAAGCAGGACCTGGCGCTGGCCGATCTGGTCGAGCGCGAGGGCAGGGCCATGGTCATCGCCCTCAACAAGTGGGACCTGATCGAGGACAAGAACAAGGCGCTGTCCGAGCTGCGCGAGGCCTGCGAGCGCCTCTTGCCGCAGCTGCGGGGCATCCCGCTGGTGACCCTGTCGGGCCTCACCGGCAAGAATATCGACCGGTTGATGGACGCCATCTTCGCCATCGAGCGCAGCTGGAACGCCCACGTTTCCACCGCCCGCCTCAATCGCTGGCTGGCCGGCATGCTCGAGAGCCATCCGCCTCCGGCCGTTTCCGGCCGCCGGCTCAAGATGCGCTACATGACGCAGGCCAAGACCCGTCCGCCCAGCTTCATCATCTTTGCCTCGCGCCCCGATGCCGTGCCGGCCTCGTATCAGCGCTACCTCGTCAACGGCCTGCGCGAAGCCTTCGACCTGCCGGGCACGCCCATTCGCCTGTGGATTCGCGGTAATACCAAGAACCCCTACGACGACAAAAACGCGCGCCGCATCGGTTGATCTCGGGGGAGGGGCGGTGCGCAGGCGCTGTCCCTTCATCCTTATGGTCTCTTTACGTGTTTCCGCTTTGCCCTATAGTGCGCGCCACTGAAACACCCGCCATGGGTTGCGGCGTGTAATTGAAGCACTTTGGTGTTAGAAGAAATCCTTATCGTCGTCGTTCTGATTATCGTGAACGGCGCCTTGGCCATGTCCGAACTGGCCGTTGTTTCCTCCCGTCCCGCGCGCCTCAAGGCGCTGGCCGATCAAGGCAATAAAGGGGCGGCCACGGCCATCAAACTGGCCGAAGACCCGGGCAAATTCCTGTCCTCCGTGCAGATTGGCATCACCCTGGTCGGCATCCTGTCGGGCGCCTTCTCCGGCGCCACTCTGGGTGCGCGCCTCAGCGAGGGTCTGAAAAGCATTGGTGTTCCCGTCAACATCGCCGATGTCGGCGGCGTGGGCCTGGTGGTCGTGGTCATCACCTATTGCTCGCTGATTTTGGGCGAACTCGTGCCCAAGCAGATCGCCTTGCGCAATCCGGAAGCCGTCGCCTCCCGCGTGGCCCAGCCCATGGCCATTCTTGCGCTCATCGGTACCCCGATCGTCTGGTTCCTCGATATCTCGGGCAAGCTGGTGCTGCGCCTGCTCGGCCAGACCGGCCAGAGCGAAGAGTCGGTGACCGAAGAAGAAGTGCGCACCATCATTGCCGAAGCCACGACAGCCGGCGTGCTGGAAACCGGCGAGCATTCGATGATCTCCGGCGTCATGCGCCTCGCCGATCGTTCGGCACGCGGCATCATGACCCCGCGTCTCGACGTCGAGGTCATCGACGTTCAGGACAGTTTTGTGGACAACCTGCGCATCATCCTCAACAGCACCCATTCGCGCCTGCTGGTGCAGGATGGGGACGCGGATTCCATTCTCGGTGTGCTGGCGCTTTCCGACCTGCTGCCCGATCTTGCGGCTGGCCAGCAGCCTGACCTGCGCAAGTTGGTCAAGCCGGTGCCTGTTGTCATGGAGCATTCCGACGCGCTGGACGTGATGGAATCCATCCGCAAGTCCAAGGTGCAGATGGCGCTGGTGGTCGACGAATACGGTCATTTCGAAGGCATCGTGACTTTCGGCGACGTGCTTGAAGTCATCACCGGCGTCTACAACGAAGAACCGGGCGACGATCCTGTCGTGGTGCAGCGCAAGGATGGCTCCTGGCTGGTCGCCGGCTGGATGCCGGTCGACGATCTCAGCGAGCGCTTCAAGATCAGCATCCCCAAGGACGCGCGTTACGAGACCCTGGCCGGCTTCATCCTGGCCAATCTCAACCACCTGCCGGCCGTGGGCGAAACCTTCGACCGCGAGGGCTGGCGCTTCGAAGTCGTCGACCTCGACGGTCACCGCATCGACAAGGTGCTGGTATCCTCCCTGGTCGTCCCGAGCTGATCGTGACCTAGTCGCCTGTCGACGCTCCCCTTTCGGGGAGCGTTTTTGTATGGGGCAGGGCGCGTTATCGCCCTCCTGGCCTTCCCAAGCTCGGCGGGCGCGAATTGGAGCTGCCTGATGGCACACCGCCTCCGCCCCCACCGTTCCGCCCTCGGGCTCGTTGCACGTGTCGCGTCGAAACCGAGATCATTGCAACTTTGAGGTGGACTCTGGGCGCTCCCCCCAAGGGGACGTGTTCATTTGATCGCGTTGGGAGGCACGGAGCCCTCGGCTCCTGCTCTCCCTCCCCCTTCTACAGGGGGAGGCTAGGTGGGGGTACCGCGGGTTCAGCAAACCCCCATGAACGAACGGATTCCCGGATAGTTCAGCACCCCCACCCCGGCCCTCCTCATCAAGGGCGAGGGAGCGATGGAGCCGCATCAACCAGAACGTGAACCGCCCTAAATATCCATCCCGAACCAGGCCGTGGTCCCCACCACCTGCTGTTCGATGAACCCGCCGCTTTTCCAGAAGGCGATACCGCCGCTATTGCCTGAATTGGCGCCGAGATGGATGCCCGGCACGCCGGCGGCACGGGCCTCCTCCACCCAGCGCTGCAACAGCCGTGTGCCGACTTTCTGCCCGCGGAGGCGCGGCAACAGGTTCATGTGGATATGGGCGGGAAAGCGCGCCACCAGCTCGGCTGGTGTCCTGTGTGGCTTGATGATGGCGGCGACGCGGCGGCTATCGGCCTCTGTCAGGTCCTCAACCGCTGCATATTGCGCGCGCAACGCCGGCCACCACTGGTCTTCGAGCTTTTGGGCAAAGCGGTCGGTGTCATAGGTGCCCACGATATAGCCGGCCACGCCCAGATCGTCTTCGGCCACCAGCACCTGATCGGGCTCGATAACCGCGTAAGGCGCGGCATAGAGATGCCCGATCAACTTGGGATGGTTGTGCAGCGGCGACGCATCGCGACCGGAATCGCCGGTCACGAGGCAGATATGGTAAAGCGCCTCGAGGTCGTCGGACCGGTAGGGGCGCAGCTCCACCATGGTCAGAGGTCGCCGAACTTGCCGCTGGGCATGTCGAAGAGCCGCCCGTTTTCGGTGAGCGTGGGGCTCAACAGGTCGATCAGCTTCGGCGCGATCTCGGTCGGCTGCGGCAGGGTTTCCGGGTCTTCCCCCGGCATGGCCTTGGCCCGCATCGCCGTGCGCACGGCACCGGGATAGAAGATGTTGGCGCGGGCCTTGCTCTGCTCCAACTCGCCGGCATAAGACTTCACCAGCGCATCCAGCGCCGCCTTGCTGGCGGCGTAGAGCCCCCAGAACGGGCGTGCCGAGCGGGCAGCAGACGACGACACGAAGACCGCGCGTCCGGCCTCGGACTGGCGCAGCAGCAGGTCGAGCGAGCGCAGCAGGCGGTAATTCGCCGTGACGTTCACAGCCATGACCTTGTCGAACTCGTCGGGCTTGATGTGGCTGACCGGGCTGAGCACGCCCAAAAGGCCAGCATTGGCAACGAGCCCATCGAGATGTCCCCAACGCTCATAGATCGCGGCGCCGACGCGGTCGATGGCGTCGCCGTCGCGCAGGTCCAGCGGTACCAGCGTTGCGCTGGAGCCGAGCTCCTGAATGGCGTCGTCGAGTTCCTCGAGACCGCCGACCGTGCGGGCGACAGCCACCACATGGGCGCCGCGACGTGCGGCTTCCAGCGCCGCCGCATAGCCAATGCCGCGCGACGCGCCGGTGATCAATACGACCTTGCCGGCCAGTTCCTTGTTTTCAGCCATCAGCCCGCTTCCCTCAGCATCGAAATCTGCTTGGGGTCGTTCATGGTCCGGCCATTGAGGTCGGTCAACTGTGTCGGATAGTCGCCGGTGAAATAGTGGTCGGTAAACTGCGGCGCCTTGGGATCGCGCTTCTTGCCGCCCACCGCTTCGTAGAGCCCGTCAATGGACAGGAACTGCAGCGAATCCGCGCCGATGAACCGGCACATGGCCTCGATATCGGCATATTGGTTGGCCAGCAGCTTGTCGGGATCAGGCGTGTCGATGCCGTAATAATCGGAGTGGAAGATCATCGGGCTGGCGACGCGGATATGCACTTCCGTCGCGCCGGCATCGCGGATCATCTGCACGATCTTGAGCGAAGTGGTGCCGCGCACGATGGAATCGTCGATCAGCACCACGCGCTTGCCGGCGATCTCGGCCCGGTTGGCCGAATGCTTGAGGCGCACGCCGAAGGCGCGGATCTGCTGGGTTGGCTCGATGAAGGTCCGGCCCACATAGTGGTTGCGGATAATGCCCAGCTCGAACGGGATGCCGCTCTGCTGCGCAAAGCCGATAGCCGCGGGCGTGCCGCCGTCGGGCACCGGCACCACCACATCGGCTTCGACCGGGGCTTCCTTGGCCAGGTTGATGCCGGCATTCTTGCGCGCCTTGTAGACGCTGCGGCCGGCCACCATGCTGTCGGGGCGGGCGAAATAGACATATTCGAACAGGCATGGCCGCTCGGGCACCTTGCGGGCCGGCTTACGGGCATCGATCGAAATCGAGCCGTCCGGCTGGATTTCGCAGATGATCACTTCGCCATTTTCGACATCGCGCACATATTTGGCGCCGATAATGTCGAGGGCGCAGGTTTCCGAACAGAAGATAGGCTTGCCGTCAAGCTCGCCCATCACCAGTGGGCGGATGCCCACCGGGTCGCGCGCCGCGATCAGCTTGGTGCGCGTCATTGCCAGCATGGCATAGCCGCCTTCCATCTGGCGCAGCGCGTCGATGAAGCGGTCGCTGGTCGAGGAATGGCGCGAGCGGGCGATCAGGTGCAGCACCACCTCGGTATCCGACGTGGACTGGCAGATGGCGCCGGTGGCGATGATCTGGCGGCGCAGCGTCAGCCCATTGGTAAAATTGCCATTATGGGCAATGGCGATGCCCCCGTCTTCGAGTTCGGCGAATAGCGGCTGCACATTGCGCAGCGCCACTTCGCCGGTGGTCGAATAGCGGGTATGGCCGATGGCGATGGTCCCGGGCAGCTTGGCCAGCACGGCGGGGTCCGTATAATGGTCGCCCACCAGCCCCATATGCTTTTCCTGGTAGAACTGGCGGCCGTCAAAGCTGACAATCCCGGCTGCTTCCTGGCCGCGATGCTGCAGCGCATGCAAGCCGAGAGCGGTCAGTGTCGAGGCGTCGGTGTGCCCCAAAATGCCGAACACGCCGCACTCTTCATGCAGCGTGTCCCCAGAGAGATCGAAATCGTCATCGCTCGGATGGGTCACCTGGGTCTCCATGCCAAAAATCATGTCCGCTGGGGCGGCGGGCCTATCGCCTGGCCGATTGCCAACGCCAATAGCGCAAAATCCTGTCGGCCACCACGGATAAGTGTGTCCGGCAGACTTGAACGGGGCGCAAGCTCCCGTCCGAGATCAGCTTCGTGTTTGCACTTCGTCGACCGGATCGGTCGGATCGACGGTGCCGTCGAGCGTCGGGTCGACGCCATCGAGACCGGCAGCCGGAGCCTGTGGATCCTCGGTCAGATTGGCGCCGCCGCCCTTGATGACTTCGGTGACCTTCTGCTCCAGCCCATCGGGCAACATCGAGATCAGCGTCTCGCCCATGCTGCGCAGCTGCGGCAGCGACTGCGAATTGCGCGCCCAGTCCGGCAGGTTGCTGCCCAGCAGCCACAGGCCGAAAATGGTGATGACAATGGCAATCAGCACGCCGCGCAGCACGCCGAAGACGAAGCCCAGCGTCCGGTCGATCGGCCCGATGCGGCTATCGACGACAAAGTCGGCGATGCGCATGGTCAAAAGGTGCAGCACGATGAGGGCGACGATGAAGGTCACCACCACGGTGGCGATATTGGCCACCAGCTCCTCGGCGATATATTGCTGCGCGATTTCGGGGTGGTAGAGATACATATAGACGGCGATCGCGGCCGAGCCGGCCCAGGTGGCCAGCGACAGCACTTCGCGGGTGAGGCCCCGCGCCGTCGCCAGGATCGCTGAAATCAGCACCAGTACGCCCACACCAACGTCAAATGCAGTCAGCATATATCTTCGCCTAGTTTTACTTGCGCCCCGGCCTTGAGGGGACCATTAGCCGCTTTGATCGCCCCTGCCAAGGGCAGCGGTCGCGCTTGCATGAAAACTCTTTGTTAACTTTTACCACCCTTCCGGCTCTGGCATGGGCTTCTTGCCATTGGCGGCGATGCGGCTGACCATGTCGCTGAGCTGGGCATATTCGGTGACCTCGAGCCCCGGCGCCTTGTCGGCCGCCCCCAGCCGCCCCGTCGCCACCGAACGGAAGCCCAGCTTCTGCGCCTCGCGCAGCCGCAGCGCCCCATGCACCACCGGCCTGACGCCGCCGGCCAGCGAAATCTCGCCGAAATAGACCGCTTCCGCCGGCAGGGGCGAACCGGTCAGCGAAGAGATCAAAGCCGCCGCAACCGCCAGATCGGCCGCTGGCTCGTTGATTTTGAGACCGCCCGCCACATTGAGATAGATGTCATTGGCCCCGATGCGCACGCCGCAGCGCGTTTCCAGCACCGCAAGCACCATGGAGAGGCGCGAGGAATCCCAGCCCACCACGGCGCGGCGGGGCGTGCCGAGTGGCGAGGGCGCCACCAGCGCCTGGATTTCGATCAGCAGCGGCCGCGTGCCTTCCATGCCGGCAAAGACGGCGGAGCCCGCTGCGTCCTTGTCACGCTGGTCGAGAAACAGGGCAGAGGGGTTGGCGACCTGTTCCAGCCCGCGCTCGGTCATGGCAAAGACGCCGATCTCGTCGGTGGCGCCATAACGATTCTTCACCCCGCGCAGGATGCGGAAAGTGTGGCTGCTGTCGCCCTCGAAATAGAGCACAGCATCCACCATGTGCTCGACCACGCGCGGCCCGGCGATCTGGCCGTCCTTGGTGACATGCCCCACCAGCACCACCGCCGCGCCGCTCTTCTTGGCCATACGCGTCAGCGCCTGCGCTGAAGTGCGCACCTGCGTCACCGTGCCCGGTGCCGAGTCCACTCGGTCGGTCCACAGCGTCTGGATCGAATCGATGATGACGAGATCAGGCGGGGGCCCGCTTTCCAGCGTGGCGAGAATGATCTCGACATTGGTTTCGGCCGCCAGCAGCACGCCGGCCTCGCCCAGGCCCAGCCGCTGCGCCCTCAGGCGCACCTGCGCCACGGCTTCTTCGCCCGACACATAGATGACCCGCTTCCCCTTGGCCGCCAGCGCCGCCGCCGATTGCAGCAGCAGCGTCGACTTGCCGATGCCGGGATCGCCACCCACCAGGAGTGCAGAGCCCTTCACAAACCCGCCACCGGTGACCCGGTCAAGTTCGGCGAGCCCGGTCACCACGCGCGCGGCGCTTTCGGTCTCCCCCGATAGCGGCACCAGATTGGCCGGCCGCCCATTGGACTTGGCGGCTTTCGGCCCCGCGCCCACGCCGGAATCCACGATCTCCTCGACCATGGAATTCCACTCGCCGCAGGCATCGCACCGGCCCTGCCAGCGTGTCGAGACAGCGCCGCAGGACTGACAGATGAATTGCGATCGATTCTTGGCCATGGGTCGTTTCGTTCTCTATTCGTCGCCGCTGGCGGCATTGGTGTTCTGGCGGGTCGCTCGGTCCCGCGCCTTGGCGGCGACCTTGCGCATGCTGCTCCAGCTGCGCGCAGTGTTGAGGCCGCAATGCTTGTCGATGAGCCGGATCAACCGCGAGGACTTCGCCACATCCCGGGTGAAGTCGACAATCAGATGGTCCGAGACCACATGTGTCTTCTCCGGGCCGTCATGGTCGCCAAGCCAGGCAAAGTCCAGCTTGTCCGAGGCGAAGAAGAACACAGCGGTTTCTGCCGGACGATCCTTGGCCGCAGCGGCGATCGGATCAGCCGCGATCAGCGTCTCCAGCAGGGCAGGGCGCCGCACGATCGGGGCAACATTCTCTCCCAGCCCGAACCCGCGCAGCACCACGCGCATCGCCTGTCGGGTGGCAGTCGCATCCCCTGCGAAATCGGCCACCATATTCCCGGTGTTGAGCACTGTTTCCGGCGCCATGAACCCCGCCGCTTCAGCAGCCTCCCGCCACTGCGCCATCCCCATCAGCCGATGCGTCGCCGGCCCAATGGCGCGCAGCAGGATGACATAGGGGTGGGCTTGATGAGGCAAAAGTAGGATCTCTCAGCACGATGCCGGACGCTATCACCGTGCCTGTTTCGCATCAAGAACAAAAAGAGAACTTTGTTGTGGATACATTCTGGAATGACCCGAACTGACCTGTGGGTAAGAGGGTTCTGCCTCGACAGGCACAACGATCACTGGTCCGCCCTCGGGCTCGACCCGAGGGCCTGTCAGCGCGCCACCAGAGTGGCACTGACGCGCGTGGGGCTTGGCCCTCGGGTCGAGCCCGAGGGCGGTGTGGTGGGTGGGACGCCGCCTGCCCGCGAGATAGAGCGAGGAACCAACAGCACTCTCTGCGCCATGGTTCGTCACCTCTGCTCCGCCCCCTGTTTCAGGACGAGGCCGGGTGGGGGGCTAGACAGCACCCCTATTCCGGCAGCCGTCCGTCCCCGACATAGTTCCGGTTATACCGCCCCTTGAGGCTGGTGAGCATCTCATAGCCAATGGTGCCCGCGGCGTCGGCCTGGTCGTCCACGCTCACATGCGGCCCGAACACCTCCGCGCCCTCGCCCGGCATCGGCAGGTCCGATCCCAGTTCGGTCACGTCGATGACGGAAATATCCATGGAGATGCGGCCCACCACCGGGCAGAGCTTGCCGCGGATATAGACCTTGCCACCCGGCCGCTGATTGGTGCCCGAGAGCGAGCGGAAGAAACCATCGGCATAGCCATGGGCGATGATGGCCAGCTTGGAATTGCGGTTGAGCGTATAGGTGGCGCCATAACCCACCGATTCTCCGGTCCGCCCCTCGGTCACCTGCAGGATCGGCACATGCAGCGTTACCACTGTGCCCATGGGGTTCTTCCGGCCCGCCACGGCGCGGCCGCCATAAAGGGCAATCCCGGGCCGTACCATCTGGAAATGATAGTCGCGCCCGGTCATCAGGGCGGCCGAATTGGCCAGTGACGCGGGGATGCCGGGAAACTGCGCCATAACCGAACCGAACAGCGCCAGCTGGGTACGGTTCTTTTCGTGGCTTGGCTGATCGGCACAGGCCAGGTGGCTCATCACCATTTGCGGGGCATAGCCCAGCCGCTCAATGCGCTCGCGCACCAGCGCCGCCTCGTTGAGGCGGAAGCCCAGCCGGTTGATGCCGGTGTCGAAATGGAAGGCGCTGGGATAGGCCTCATTGCGCTCGATGCACTTGCCCAGCCATTCCTCCAGCATCGCCATCGAGCCGATGACCGGCATCAGGTTCTGGCGGATATAGAGATTTGCGGCGCCCGGATAGAGGCCGCCGAGAATGAAGATATGGGCATCGGGCAGGGCGGCGCGCACCGTCATGCCTTCGTCCGGCGTCGCCACGAAGAAGAAGCGGGCGCCCGCGGCGTGCAGCGCCTTGCTCGACATTTCGATACCGGTGCCATAGGCGTCGGCCTTCACCACGGCGGCAGTCAACGCGCCGGCGCTCACCTTGTCGAGGGCGCGCCAGTTGCGGGCCAAAGCGCCCAGATCGATGCTTAATTGCCCGCCAAGGCCAGAGGTCAGCGTCATGCCTATTCCATGCGTTCGGGCAGGTAGTCTGCCCGAGCAAGGTTACCAAAGCGGGTAAATTGCGCCTCGAAGCTGAGCTGCACCGTGCCGGTGGGACCGTGACGCTGCTTGGCGATGATCACTTCCGCCTTGCCGTGCACTTTCTCCATTTCCGCCTGCCAGGTCAGATGTTCGGGCGTACCCTCCTTGGGCTCCTTGTTCTTGAGATAGTATTCTTCGCGATACACGAACAGAACCACGTCCGCGTCCTGCTCGATAGAGCCCGATTCGCGAAGATCCGCCAGTTGCGGATGCTTGTCGTCGCGGGCTTCCACCTGGCGGGAGAGCTGGGACAGCGCGATGACGGGCACTTCCAGCTCCTTGGCCAGGGCCTTGAGCGTGGTGGTGATCTCGGTCAGTTCCTGCACGCGGTTCTGGCTCGAGGCTTTCGAGGAGCCGGACAACAGCTGCAAATAGTCGACGATCAAAAGGTCGAGCCCCTTCTGCCGCTTCAGCCGCCGCGCCCGCGCCGCCAGCTGCGCCACGCTGAGACCGCCGGTATCGTCGATATAGAGCGGCACCTTGCTCATGATGTTGGACACATCGACCAGCTTGGTAAACTGGCTGTCATGGATACGGCCGCGGCGAATGTCCGAGGAGGAAATTTCCGCCTGCTCGGCCAGAATACGCGTGGCCAGCTGTTCCGAACTCATTTCCAGGCTGAAAAAGCCGACAATGCCGCCATCGACGGTCTTGCTGTGTCCATCGGCGGTCACGTCGCCGCGCCAGGCTTTTGCGACATTATAGGCGATATTGGTGACGAGCGAGGTCTTGCCCATGGCGGGGCGGCCGGCCAGCACGATCAAGTCCGAGCGCTGCAATCCGCCCATCTGCCTGTCGAGGTCGTGCAGGGCCGTGGCGACGCCGGAAAGCCCGCCATCGCGCTGAAAGGCTTCGCCAGCCATCTGGATGGAGGCGGTCAGGGCGCTCGAAAAGCTCTGAAAGCCCCCGTCATAGCGACCCTTTTCGGCCAGCTGGAACAGCTCGCCCTCCACCTTTTCGATCTGCTTGACCGGCGTCATCTCGACATCCGATTCATAGGCGACCGACACCATTTCCTCACCCACGAGGATCAGGCTGCGGCGAATGGCCAGGTCATAGATCGCCTGCCCATAGTCGGCGGCGTTGATGACCGTAGTTGCCTCGGCGGCGAGGCGCGCCAGATATTGCGCCATGGTCAATTCGGGCAACAGTTGGTCGGGCAGGTGTGTCTTGATGGTGGTCGGGTCGGCCGATTTGCCGGCGCGGATGATTTTGCCGGCAATCTCGTAGATATTGCGATGCACCGGCTCGTAGAAATGTTCGGGCATCAGGAAGTCGGCGACGCGATAGAAGGCGTCGTTATTGATCAGGATCGCGCCCAGCAGTGCCTGTTCGGCTTCCACATTGTGGGGCGCGAGGCGGAAGGACTTTTCTTCGGCGATAGGCAGCCTAGCAATCTCGGCCATGACGGTTCCTGGGGTGTTAACCTTTCTTAATCACGCGACTCGGGCATGAGTCTTGGGCTAACGGCGCGCCGGTTAAGTTAGTGCGAATGGCGACTGTGATCACTGGGGACAACGGGGAATGTGATCGCCCGGGCTTGTGCCGCTTTCGCGCCGATTCTCTGTCCGTCTTGCCCTCGAAAAGCAAAAGGCCGGGCGCTGAGCCCGGCCTTTCGAATGCAGTTTGGCGTCGAAGACTACTCTTCGAAACGGTCGTCCTGGGCAGCGTCGGCCTGGCCGGCAGCGAAGTCGCCGCCTTCGTCAGCTTCGAACGTGTGCACGGTGACGTCTTCACCGGCAGCCTGACGCTCCGCTTCGTCACCCGAACGGGCGACGTTGACGGTGATCGAGACGGCAACGTCGGCATGCAGCGACAGCGACACGGTGTGGACGCCGACCGACTTGATGGCGTCGGGCAGGTCGACCTGGTTGCGCTGGATGGTGAAACCGTCATTGGCCAGGGCCTCGACGATGTCACGAGCAGCGACCGAACCATAGAGCTGGCCGGTTTCACCAGCCTGACGGATCAGCACGACGGCATGGCCGTTGAGACCTTCGGCAATGCCGGCAGCGGCGTTGCGGCGCTCTTCGTTGCGCTGCTCGATGTGAGCACGCTCGTTTTCGAAACGCTTGCGGTTGGCTTCCGTAGCGCGCAGGGCCTTGCCCTGGGGCAGAAGGAAGTTACGGGCAAAGCCGTCCTTGACGTTGACTTCGTCGCCGATCGTGCCGGTGCGGCCGATGCGCTCGAGCAGAATGACTTTCATGTCTTTTATCCTTTGGCTGTCCCGCCTCTGGGGCGGTTAGGAGCCGCGAACCATTCGCGACCCCAGCTTTGGTGGAGGCAAACTGGATGCCACCACCATCGTCACCACCCGGCTTGACCGGGTGGTCCATACTTCCGCGCCGCTGGATTGCCCGGTCAAGCCGGGCAATGACGGCAATCATGAAGTCTGTGTTTTACTGCACTGCGTAGGGCATCAGGCCGATGAAGCGGGCGCGCTTGATGGCACGAGCCAGTTCACGCTGCTTCTTGGCAGAAACGGCGGTGATGCGGCTCGGCACGATCTTGCCGCGCTCGGAGACGTAGCGGCTCAGCAGGCGCACGTCCTTGTAGTCGATCTTCGGCGCGCCTTCACCCGAGAACGGGCAGGTCTTGCGACGACGCTGGAACGGGCGTCGGGCCTGGGAAGTGGTAAGGTCTTTAATAGCCATTTTTACTCGTTCCTTATCTTAGAAGCGGCGCGGACGGCGTTCGCCGGAGAAGCCACCGCGGTCGCCACCGGGACGGCCACCGCCATCGCGGTCATCGCGATCGCGCTTCTGCATCATCGCGGACGGGCCTTCTTCCAGCTCGTCGACGCGCACGGTCATGAAGCGCAGGATGTCTTCATTGATGCGCATCTGGCGTTCCATCTCGGCAATGGCAGCAGCCGGAGCGTCGAGATTGAGCAGGGTGTAGTGCGCCTTGCGGTTCTTGCGGATGCGGTAGGAGAGACCCTTGAGACCCCAATATTCGTTCTTGGTCACCTTGCCGCCGCCCTGAGCCAGGATGTCGGTGAGGGCCGTGGTCAGTTCTTCGACCTGCTGCTGGGACACGTCCTGGCGCGCGAGGAAGATATGTTCGTAGAGGGCCATTGATGCGCCTTCCTTTCGAGTTTCACTCAGCAATGCCTGGCGCGGAGCCCCTTCGAAGCCGGAAAGGCGTCAAAGCAGTCTTGCAAAGAGCGGGAACACGGGAGGCCGGGTTCGAAGAACCCTATCTTTCCCAAAGCAAGGTTCGGAGAACCCCGTCTGCCAAAGGAAAAACCCTCCGTTCAGCCCCCGGCCAAACGAATTGCTGGCGTCGCTATAGGGGAACCGGCCCGGTCTGGCAAGTCACATTGTCCGTCTGATGACGTTGCGACGCCGCGGCGCTGATGGGTTTGTTTTCGGCGCTTCGGTAGGCCGGTGCGTGCAAGGAGCGGCGCTGACGACGAGGTTTCGCCCGCCATGTTTGGCGGCGTAGAGGGCCGCGTCGGTGACCGCAAGCAGTTCGGTCTGGTTGCAGCCAGACGTTCCCATGCCGACGCCGATGCTGACCGTGGCATGGATTGCTACCCCGTCCGGCGTCAGGATCGCGGTGGCGGCTATCGCCGAGCGCAAAGCCTCGGCTGTCGCAAGATTGGCCGCATCATCGGGTCGGGCGAGAATGGCGGCAAATTCTTCGCCGCCAAGGCGACCGATGATGGCCTGCTGCGGCAGCGCCTGACGCATCACCTCCGCCAGGGTCCGCAGCGCATTGTCGCCTGCGGCATGGCCAAAACTGTCATTGATCGCCTTGAAGTGGTCGACATCGAGCATCAGCAAGCCGAACGCGCCGTTTCGGCCGCTGACCTGCTGATTGAGACGGGTCAGGAAAGCGCCGCGATTGAGCACGCCGGTCAGCGGATCGTGGGCCGCCAGGTGCCGCAACTCGGTATTCATCCCGCGCCAGGCGCTGCTGATCGCCGAAACTGCAAAGGCGCCCATTGCCATCATGCCGATCGAAAGCCTGAAGGATGTGACTTCGGCCGGGGTCACCAATTCATAGGGCAGGCGGAAATAGCCCAGCGGTACCGCAATCAATATCCAGGTGCAGGTCGCCGCGGTCAGGATGGCACTGGCGAATGGCCGGAAAACGATGGCGCACCACAAAAGACCCGGCACCACATAGGTCGGTGCGCCCGGACCGCCAATGCCGCTCATCGACAGGATGAGTACGGAAAGGCATGCCAGTGCCCCATATTGGTGCAGCCTTTGCTGGCTGCTGCGGGACAGGAAGCGCAAGGAGCCGGAGGCGGCAGCCAGCACCAGTGGCAAATAGAGGGCGTAATTGACAAATTCCGCCGCCAGCCAGATGCCGAAAGCGCTCCCCGCCGGCATTCCAAACAGGATGGGGCCGCTGAGCCCGCCGGCCACTGCAGTGGTCACCGAAGCCACGGCAACGACGACAATGGTCATCACCACGTCTTCGGGCGATCCCAGCCGCAGCGGGGTCACGCCGCGCCATCGGGCGAGCGTGAAGCCGGCCGCAATGCCCACCAGATTGGCGCCATTGAGCAGGACAATGCTCAAAAGGCTCGAACCCGCATAAAGGTCGCCCAATCCATAACCGATGATCGCGCCGATCCAGACGAGCAGCCGATTGGCGCGCGGCCGCACCAGCAGCCAACCCAGCAGCAGCGCATTGGCAGGCCAGATGCTGGCCAACGAGAACAGAAAGCGCGAGTGAATGCCGACGAGGCAGGCCGCCAAAACCATGACGCACACGACAAAGGCTTCGACCAGCGGTATGTCGAGATCGATTTTCCAACGGTGGCCCTGACTTGGCCCTTTCAGCATCGTATCCGTTCTCCTCGCCAGAGCCTCGCGCACATCCCCTAAGAAAGTGTGCGTTTGGCCCATGGGGGTTTACGCGCCTTGACTCTGCCACAACCAGACTGCAAAGCCGCAGGTAAGCGTGCGCTCAGTTAACGAAGTGGCGCATTGAGGTCTTTAGAGGGGGCGCAGATGTCCGTTACAGCATTCACTTTCCCGGGGCAGGGCAGCCAGGCCGTGGGCATGGGCAAGGATCTTGCCGCCGCCTATGCCGAGGCTCGCCAGGTCTTTCAGGAAGTCGATGAAGCCTTGGGCGAGCGCCTGTCGGCCACTATGTTCGAAGGCCCCGAGGACATTCTGCGCCTCACCGAAAATGCCCAGCCGGCGCTGATGGCTGTCAGCATGGCCGTCATCCGCGTGCTCGAAGCGCGCGGTGTCTCCATCAAGGACCACGCCAAATTCGTCGCCGGCCACTCGCTGGGTGAATATTCCGCCCTCTGCGCCGCTGGCACTTTCACCATTGCCGATGCCGCCCGCCTGCTGCGTACCCGTGGCCAGGCCATGCAGAAAGCCGTCCCCGTCGGCCATGGCGCCATGGCTGCCCTTCTCGGCCTTGATGTCGAAACCGCGCGTCAGGTGGCGGCTGAAGCCGGGCAGGGCGAGGTCTGCGACGTTGCCAATGACAACGCGCCCGGCCAGGTCGTCGTATCCGGCGCAACCGGCGCCGTCGAACGCGCCGTCGAAATCGCCAAGACCAAGGGCGCCAAGCGCGCTCTTCTGCTGCCGGTCAGCGCCCCTTTCCACTGCTCCATGATGCAGCCGGCCGCAGACGCCATGGCCACTGCCCTCGCAGAAGTCAGCATGCAGGCGCCGGTGGTGCCGCTGGTCGCCAATGTGCTGGCTGCGCCGATTTCCGACCCGGCCGAAATCCGCCAGCGCCTCGTCGAACAGGTCACCGGCGTCGTCCGCTGGACCGAGAGTGTCTCCTGGCTCACCACGACCGGGGGCGTCACCAACCTGGTCGAACTCGGCTCCGGCAAGGTGTTGACTGGCCTCGCCAAACGCATTGCGCCCGAAGCCACTGCCCAGGCCATCGGCACTCCGGCCGATATCGATGCTTTCGTCGCCCAGCTCGGTGCTTGATTCACCATCTGAAGTGCTTGACTCTGTTTCTCTTCCAAGAGGCCCTAAATGTTTGATTTGACTGGTAAACGCGCACTCGTCACTGGCGCCAGCGGCGGTATTGGTCGCGAGATCGCCAAGGCCCTGGCCGCAGCAGGGGCCACTGTTGCGCTTTCGGGTACCCGCATTGGGGCGCTGGAAGATACGCAGAAGGAAATCGGCAAGGACTGCCCGATCCTGACCGCCAACCTTTCCAAGCTCGAGGAAGTCGACAAGCTGGTCCCGGCTGCCGAAGCGGCCATGGGCGGGCTCGACATTCTGGTCAACAATGCCGGCATGACCCGCGACAACCTCTTCATGCGTATGAAGGATGAAGAGTGGGACGAGGTCATCGCCGTCAACCTCACCGCCGCCTTCCATCTCAACCGCGCCGTGCTCCGCGGGATGATGAAGCAGCGCTGGGGCCGCATTATCGGCATCTCCTCGGTCGTGGGCGTGATGGGCAATCCGGGGCAGGGCAACTATGCCGCCTCCAAGGCTGGCCTCATCGGCATGAACAAGGCGCTGGCCCACGAAGTGGCCAGCCGCAACATCACCGTCAACTCCATTGCTCCCGGCTTCATCGCCTCGGCCATGACCGACGAGCTCAACGACAAGCAGCGCGAGTCGATCCTCTCCAGCGTGCCGGCCGGTCGTCTCGGCACGGCCCAGGAAATCGCCGCATCGGCCGTTTTCCTGGCCAGCGATGCAGCCGCCTACATCACCGGACACACGCTGAATGTGAACGGCGGCATGGCCATGATTTGACTTCCAAAGGCCAAAAGCCTTGGAAACCGGGCAGAACGCGGTTGGCTATTGCGTATGAAACGTGTTACGTCGCGCCGCGTTTACCCTTGCCGGTCTGCCTTGCAGGCGCCCATCGGGCCGCTTACACTGCCTCCGAGCAAGCCAACACAGCTTGAAGAATTGGCGATCCGCCAATAAGAAGCGAAACGAAACGTCGATTTCTAAAAGGGAAGTCAAATATGAGCGATGTCGCTGATCGGGTCCGCAAGATCGTTGTGGAACACCTCAATGTGGATGCCGAGAAGGTCACCGAAAAGGCCAGCTTCATCGACGATCTGGGTGCAGACTCGCTCGATCAGGTCGAACTGGTCATGGCTTTCGAGGAAGAATTCTCGGTCGAGATTCCCGATGACGCCGCCGAGTCCATCCAGACCTTCGGTGATGCCGTCGCTTTCCTGACCAAGGCCACCAGCTGATCTGGGGGCTAGGCCGCTGACCATGGAATTGCGCCGAGTCGTCGTCACCGGATTGGGACTTGTCACGCCTCTTGGGTGTGGCGTTGAGCCTACCTGGGCCAACATCCTTGCCGGTAAGAGTGGTGCCAAGCGTATCGACGACTTCCAAGTCGACGATATCGCGTGCCAGATCGCCCACCGCCTTCCATTGGGAGACTATGCCGATGGCAAATACAATCCCGATGAATGGATGGAGGTGAAGGAACAGCGCAAGGTCGATCCTTTCATCGTCTATGCCATGGCTGCGGCAACGCAGGCCATTCAGGATGCCGGCGTCGAACCCAAGACCCAGGAAGAACAGGAACGCACTGGCGTCCTGATTGGCTCTGGTATCGGCGGTGTCGGCGGCATCTATGATGCGTCGGTGACCCTGCACGAAAAGGGTCCGCGCCGCATCAGCCCGTTCTTCATCCCCGGCCGGCTGATCAACCTTGCCTCCGGGCAGGTGTCGATTCGCTTCGGCCTTAAGGGACCGAACCACTCCGTCGTCACTGCCTGTTCGACCGGTGCGCATGCTATTGGCGATGCGGCCCGTCTGATCGCGCTGGGTGATGCGGACGTGATGGTTGCAGGCGGTGCGGAAAGCTGCGTCAACCGGCTGTCTCTGGCCGGCTTCGCTGCTGCCCGTGCTCTGTCCACCGGCTTTAACGACAACCCCACCGCGGCTTCGCGTCCCTATGACAAGGATCGCGACGGTTTCGTGATGGGTGAAGGCGCCGGCATCGTCGTGCTCGAGGATTACGAGCGCGCCAAGGCCCGCGGCGCCAAGATTTATGGCGAAGTGATCGGTTATGGCCTGTCGGGCGATGCCTATCACATCACCGCCCCGTCGCCCGATGGCGATGGTGGTTTCCGCGCCATGAGCGCGGCGATCAAGCGCGCCGGCATTTCGGCCGCCGACATCGACTACATCAATGCCCACGGCACCTCGACGCCGCTTGGCGACGAGATCGAACTGGGCGCGGTGACCCGCGTTCTGGGCGATGCTGCCCCCAAGACGGTGATGAGCTCCACCAAGTCGGCCGTTGGCCATCTGTTGGGTGCTGCCGGTTCGGTCGAGGCCATCTTCTGCCTGCTCGCCATGCGCGACGGCATCGCGCCGCCGACGCTGAACCTCGATAATCCCTCGGTCCAGACCGAGATCAATCTTGTGCCGCACAAGCCGCTCAAGAAGGAAATCAATGTGGCCCTGTCCAACAGCTTCGGCTTTGGCGGAACCAATGCCACGCTGGTCATGCGCAAGGTCAGCTGATTTTTCCACCTTTTGTGAGGGGCACATCGCGTCAACGCGCGATGTGCCCCTTGTTTTTGTCGCGCGTCATGCAAACAATGCAGCCGCTTCGCCATAGTTTGGCGCAAAAGATAATGAAACAAGGCCGCAACAAGGCCTTTTGCGAGTGAAGCCGATACCATGAACGACCGCAGGACACGCCGCCGCCGCCGCTCGGGCAACGCCTTGATCGACGTCTTGAACGGCATGTTGACACTGCTGGTCATCGGTCTCGTCGTCGTGGGCGGCGGCTTCTTCTACGTCGCTTCGCAGTATTACGGCGCCGGTCCGGTCCAGGAAGAACGCATCTTCCGCGTCGAATCCGGCAACACCCTGACCACCACCGCCAATCGCCTCGAGGAGCAGGGCTTTATCTCCAACGCGCTGATTTTCAGCCAGTTCGGCGGCAGGGTCGAGAAGAACACCGTGGTCAAGGCCGGCGATTTCAGCATTCCCGCCCAGGCCAGCATGTCCGACATTTTGCGCGAGCTGACCGAGGGCAACCCGATCCGCTACGCCGTCACGATTCCCGAAGGCTGGACCGCCTGGCAGGTGCTGCGCCGCCTTGCCGACGATGACCGGCTGACCGGCGAAATCACCACTCTGCCACCGGAAGGCTCGATCCTGCCCGGAAGCTATGATTACACTCCCGGCGATACCCGCCAGTCGGTGCTCGACAAGATGCAACTGGCCATGACCCAGGCGCTTGCCACCGTGTGGGAGGGCCGTGTCGCCGACCTGCCGCTCAAGTCACCAGCCGAGTTGCTGATTCTGGCGTCCATCGTCGAGAAGGAAACCGGCGTCGCCTCCGAGCGTCCCGAAGTCGCTGCCGTCTTCGTCAATCGCCTGCGCACCGGCATGCGCCTGCAGTCCGACCCGACAATCATCTATGGCATTACCCTGGGTCAGAGCACGCTCGATCGCGGCATTCGCCGCTCGGAAATCGAGCAGAAGACAGCCTACAACACCTATCAGATCGACGGCCTGCCGCCGACGCCCATCGCCAATCCGGGCATCGAGGCCCTGCGCGCCGTCGCCAATCCCGACACCCACAAATATCTCTACTTCGTGGCCAAGGGCGCAACCCCGAGCGAGGGTCACGTCTTTGCCGAGACCTATGCCGAGCACCAGACCAATGTGGCCCGCTATCGTGCCATAGCCGCCGAGGCTGCGGCACAGGCGGAGGCCGAGGCCGAGCAGGCCCGCCAGGCGCTTGAGGCCGAGCAGGCCGAAGAAGCCCAAGACAGCGCACAGTGAGCAGCTCCATTGCCAGCATGACCGGTTACGCCCGCGCCGAACGCGCGGACGGGCCGCAGAGTGTCCGCCTTGAGATCCGCTCTGTAAACGGCCGCAATCTCGACATGCGGTTACGCCTGCCGCCCGGTTTCGATGCGCTGGATATTCCGCTGCGCCAGGAAGTCTCCCGGGCCCTGTCGCGCGGGTCGGTCAATCTCGTCGTCACCGTCGAGCGCAACAGCGTTGGCGGCAGCGTGAGGGTCAATCCTGCAGCGCTGGAGACGGTGCTCGCGGCCATGGAAACACTTTCCGCCCGCATCTCCCCCAGCACCCCGCCGGCGCTCGAAAACATCCTCGCCTTGCCCGGCGTGCTGGTCCTCGACCAGCCGACCCTGTCTGATGATGAGGACGGCATCGCCGCCCTGGTCATGACCTGTGCCGCCGAAGCCATCGAGTACCTCTGCGCCATGCGTGTTGAAGAGGGCAGGGCCACCGCCATGATTCTCAACCGTGTGCTCGACAGCATCGAGGCATTGGTTTCAGACGCCCAGGATCATCCGGCGCGCGCGCGCGAGCACGTCGAAGCGCGGCTGCGCGCCCAATTGGCCAATCTTGTCGCCGATGCCGGCCTGCCGCCGGACCGGCTGGCCCAGGAGGCGCTGCTGCTCGCCACCAAAGCCGACATCCAGGAAGAGCTCGATCGCCTCCGCGCCCATATCACGGCGGCCCGCAAGCTCATTGCCGATGGCGGGCCGGTCGGCCGCCGCCTCGACTTCCTCGCCCAGGAATTCAATCGCGAAGCCAATACGCTCTGCGCCAAGGCGAACGCAGTGGAGCTCACCGCGATCGGTCTTGACCTCAAGGCGGCGATCGATCAACTACGCGAGCAGGTTCAGAACATCGAATAGAGTGCTCAGATGGAATTTCAGCGCCGCGGCGTGATGCTGGTGATTGCTTCCCCTTCCGGCGCCGGAAAGTCATCGATTTCGCGCTCTCTGTTCCAGCAGGACCCCAATATCCGTCTGTCCGTGTCGGTGACCACGCGCGCGCGGCGCAGCGATGAGGTGGAGGGCACGCACTATTATTTCGTTGATGTACCCACCTTTAACCGCATGAAGGCCGAGGGCGGCCTGCTTGAATCGGCCGAGGTGCACGGCAATTTCTACGGCACCCCGCGTGCCAAGGTCGAAGAGCAACTCGCCGCCGGCAAGGATATCCTGTTCGACGTGGACTATCAGGGCACGCTGCAGCTCTATGAAAAATGCCGCGCCGACATGGTGACCGTGTTCATCCTGCCGCCCACTATCGAAGAGCTCCGCGCCCGGCTCGAGCGCCGCGCCCAGGACAGCGTCGGTACCATCGAAAAGCGCCTGCGCAATGCCCGGATCGAGCTCGATCACGCCGGCGAGTATGACTATGTCATCATCAATCGCGATCTCGAGCAGTCGGTGCAGAACGTCCGGTCAATCCTCGCCTCGGCCCGGCTAAAGCGCGAGCGCCAGCTGGATTTGACCAGCTTTGTCAAAGACTTGCAGCAGCAGATCGATTCTCTTTGAGAGAGTGAAGTGCAGTTATTCCAAGGCCCCCGATCGTCACCCTCGGGCTTGCCTCGAGGGACCTACACTTTGCGAGGCCGCAGGACGTAAAGGCCCCTCGGCTCAAGCCCGAGGGTGACAAAGTAGGCGCGGAAATGATCGTGCTTGTCGGCTTTCGGTGCCAGTCATGACCAGCCTTGCCATTCGGCGCGGCACGCCGGCATTTATTCGCGCCAATGTGGCCTTCTTCCTTTCGGCCTTCTCCGTTTTTGCTTCGCTCTACTCCGTGCAGCCGCTGCTGCCCATGTTCGCGCAATATTGGGTGCGCGATGCTGGCACCGCCTCTCTTGCCCTGTCCGCAACCACGGCGACCATGGCGCTTGCGCTTATCCCCGCGAGCCTCCTGGCCGATCGTCTCGGCCGTCGCACGCTCATTGTCGGTGCCTTGCTGCTCACCGCCATTCTCGGCTGTCTGCTGCCATTCACCCAGGTGTGGTGGCAACTCATCACGCTGAGGACGCTCATGGGCATCAGCCTGGCCGGTGTCCCAGCCGTGGCCATGGTCTATCTCTCTGAGGAAATGGATGCTGACGCCCTTGGCTATTCCATGGGGCTCTATATCGGCGGCACCGCCATTGGCGGCATGGCCGGTCGCGTCATTTCTGGCGTGCTGTCGGACTTTCTCGGCTGGCGGCTGGGCACCGGCATTCTCGCCGGGTTGATCCTTGTCGCGGCGATTGCCGTGGCCGTGCTGCTGCCGCAACCACGCCAATTGCTGCGCGATCCCATCCGCCTCGGTGAATTGTGGCGGCGATGTCTCGCCAGCTTTTCCGATGCCGCACTGCCATGGCTGTTTGCTAGCTCATTTCTGCTGATGGGCGGTTTCGTGACGCTCTACAATTATGCCGGTTTCCGGCTCGCCTTGCCGCCCTTTGCGCTGAGCCACTCGGCCGTCGCCGCGATCTTTCTGGTCTATTTGCTGGGCAGCGCCAGCTCGACCTGGGCCGGGGCCTTGTCGCAGCGTCTCGGTCGTCGAAAGGTCTTCTGGGCACTGGTGGCCATGCAGGGTGTCGGCGTCGTCATCACCGCCGTACCCTCGACCCCCGTTGTTATTGCCGGTCTTGGTGTCGCGACTATGGGCTTCTTCGCTGCCCACGGCGTCGCCAGCGCCTGGGTCACCCGCCGCGCCCGCATCGGCAAGGCGCAGGCCTCCGCCATCTACCTCGTCGCCTACTATCTTGGTGCTTCGATCCTCGGCACATTGGGCGGCTTTGCCTGGACCCGATGGGGCTGGCCCGGCGTCATGCTGGTATCGGGCGGCGCCGCGTTTCTGGCCTTGCTGGCAGCGATACGGCTGGTCTTCATCGCGCCGCTCTCAATGCCCGAAAGCACACCTGAGCCAACTTCGATGGATTAGCTCTGTGGGGGCCCGGGTCCTTCGAGAAGATCTTATCGCAGGTCCGGTAGCGCCCGCGCCATGGCGAGAAAGGCCGCGATCGGCAATTCCTCTGCCCGCTCGTCGCCCTTGAGGCCTGCGGCGGCCAACAGACCCTCCACCGGCACGCCCAGCGCCTTGAGCGATTGGCGCACCATCTTGCGGCGCTGTCCGAAGGCAGCCTTTGTCACCTGTTCGACCAGCTTGACCGGCAGGTCCGGTTCAACCGGTTTGGGCACCAGATGCACCACGGCCGAGGTGACATTCGGTGGCGGCACAAAGGCCTGGCGGCCGACATTGAAGGCGATCCGCGCCTCGGTGCGCCAGCCGGCGAGCACACCAAGCCGGCCATAGGCGTCGTCTCCGGGCTTGGCAACGATACGCTCGGCCACCTCGCGCTGGAACATCAGCGTCAGGCTTTCAAAGAAGGGCGGCCAGGGCTCCATGGTGAGCCAGCCGGTCAGCAGCGGCGTGCCGATATTATAGGGCAGGTTGGCAATGATCCGCGTCGGTCCTTCCGCCAGCAGCCGATAATCCATCTCCATGGCGTCGCCCGAGATCACCGTAAGGCGATTGGGATGGGCCTCGGCAATTTCGGCCAGCGCCGGAAGCGCACGCGCATCGCGCTCGATGGCAACCACCTCACGTGCGCCTTCGGCCAGGAGCGCCCGGGTCAGCCCGCCGGGCCCCGGCCCCACCTCGATGACGCGCACACCTTCCAGCGAACCCCCGACCCGGGCGATGCGAGCAGTCAGATTGAGGTCGAACAGGAAATTCTGCCCCAGCTCCTTCTTGGCCCGGAGGCCATGGGCAGCAATGACTTCACGCAGCGGCGGCAGGGAATCGATCTGGCTCATGTGGTGGTTTCAGTCATTCTGTCGGCCAGGGCGATGGCCGCGGCAAAGCTGGTGGCCGATGCCGTGCCCTTGCCGGCATGGTCAAAGGCGGTTCCGTGGTCGGGCGAGGTGCGCACTATGGGAAGGCCCAGCGTGACATTGACACCGGCGTCAAAGGCCACGGTCTTGATCGGGATCAGCGCCTGGTCGTGATACATGGCCAGCACCGCGTCATAGCTGCGCCAGTGTGGCGGGAAAAACAGCGTATCGGCAGGCAGCGGCCCGACGGCATCGATTCCATCGGCCCGGGCCTTTTCGATAGCGGGTGCGATCACGTCGATATCCTCCCGCCCGATGGCCCCGCCTTCACCCGCATGCGGATTGAGGCCAGCCACGGCAATGCGCGGATCGGCGATGCTGAAGCGCCGCCGCAGATCATAATCCATGACGCGCAGCGTGTGGTGGATCAGCTCGGCCGTCATCAGCCCCGGCACGTCCTTGAGCGGCACGTGGATAGTCAGCGGCACGGTGCGCAGATCCTCATGCGCCAGCATCATCACCGGCAGCGGCACGACGTCGTCTTCGGCACAAAGCGCAGCCAGGAACTCCGTATGGCCGGGAAAAGCAAAGCCGGTGTGATAGAGCGCGCCCTTGTGGATCGGCGCCGTCACCAGCCCTCGACACTCTCCGCGCTGAATGGCGGCTACCGCCTCGGCAATGGCTGCGACCACCACGGCGCCGGCGGCGTCATGCGGCTGGCCCGGCTGGTCGGGCACGTCGCCCGCAATGTCCCAAACGGGGAGGGCGCGCGCGAAGATTGCCGCCGCATTAGCCGCAGTAGCGGCTTCGATGGCGATGTCGAGCCCCAGCCGCGCCGCGCGCGACCGCAGGAAGTCGATATTGCCGAAAACGATGAAGGGCGGCAGGGCGCGTTCACCGCGGCGGGCGAACAGCATCAGGATGATGTCGGGTCCGACGCCCGCTGGCTCACCCATGCTGATCGCCAGCGGTTTGGTCATTTCGGCCCTCGGGCGGACGGAGGGATGTGCATAACACGAGGCTCCGGCCGCATCAGTCAGTCTCAGGCGTTGTCGCCGTGTCCGCAAGACCGGATCAGTTGTAGATGATCTTGGCGTTCTTGCGCAGCGTTGCCAGATATTCCTCGGTCTTGCCCTTGAGCGCGCTATTGCCGGCTTCGGCTTCCAGTTCGCTCTTCACGAAGGTCAGGTCCTGCGCCTGCACCTTTTCGCAGATCGCCAGCATCGAGACGCCGGAATCGACCACGCGCGGCTTGGTGATGCCACCGACATTCAGACCGGCCAGTTCCTTGGCGATCGGGTCGGGCAACTGGGTTGCATGGCGACGGCCGACATCGATCACGGCGGCGTCGGTATAGGTCAGCGAGAGGTCGACGGCGGTATCGCAGCCGGCAAAGCTCGAACGATAGCGATTGGCCTGGCCGGTGCGGGCGCCCGAGCCCTGGCCCACAAAGATGATCTCTTTGAGGATGTAGTCGAAATTCTGGTAGTCAGCGATCTTGCTGGCGGCGCGCTGGTCGAGTTCGGCGTCCGAAATCTGCACCTGCGACATCACCGCGCCTTCGACCACCGCGTTCCAGGCAATTGCGGCACGGAGGCGATCCTTGAGCGTATCGGTGTTGATACCGCCCTGGCGCAGCATATCGGCCAGCTTGTCCTGGCTGACCTTGAGATTGCGCGCAATCTGCAGAAACGCCTCATCGACCTGCGCATTGGACACGTTGACGCCCAGGCGCTTGGCCTCTGCCATCTGAATGGCCTCAGTGATCAGCTGCTCCATGGCGCCGTTACGTCCGGTATTGTTGCCTTCCAGGCGGAACAGGCGCAACCGCTGGTCGACCTGCACGTCGGAAATCTGCACGCCGTTGACAGTAACGACAGTGGCGGCGAACGAGGGCGCGACGGCAGTAAACGCCATGGCCAGGCCGAGGATCGCGGCGCCTGCAACGCGCCGAAGAGAAGCAAAGGTCATGTTTGTGTCCGCTTTCTGCAACCCGCCTTCAATGAGGCGTCTGGTCTGCGCTGTCAATTGCTGGATGAATACGGCCAAAATCCGGACCCTCACGACTTGGTCAGGTCCATCCGTCCTCTTTGTAGAGCATGATGGTTATTCCCACGAAAATGGCGATCAGCGCTGGCGCGACTGCAGCGAAAACCGGGTCAAGCACGCCGGTGGCCCCGGCGCGGTCGGCCATTTCGGTGATCACGAAAACGATGAAGCCCAGCACCATGCCATAGAGCACCGACGGCCCCAGCTGGGCATTGCGACGGTACCCGGCGGTGAAGGCAAAGGCGATGAACAGCGAGCCGGTGAGCACCAGCGGCAGCGCCATCAGCTTGACCAGCCGCATCGTGCTGGCCGCGCGGATCGAGGGATCGGCCACCCCGCGCTGCAACATGTCGACCAGCTCGAAAAAGGTCGTGTCCTCGGTGGAGGCCAGCTTGAGGTTGATTTCGCTGGGTGTCGAGCGGGTGGGAAGGGCGAAATTCAGCACGGTGCGCGCCGGCTGGTCGGGGGAGCGGGCGATGGCGACGGGAAACACCCATTGTCCGGTTTCGAGCCGCGCTTCGCTGGCCTCGAGCCTCGGAATGTCGCTAGCGCCCAGCTGGAACACCGTCACCTCGCCCAGCACCGCGCCGCCGGCCGACATGCTGCGCGCCAGCATCACGTAATGGGCGCCGTCGCCTTCCTGCTCCAGCCAGATTTCGTCTGCCGGCGTCAGCAGCACCGCCTGGCCGGGCGGGGTCGGGGAGAGCTCGCGATTGACCCTCGTGCTGATCGTCTCGGCGCCCAGCGCGATGACGAAACTGATCACCATTAGCGCCAGGGTCGGCGCCCTTACGGTGCGCCACAGCGAAATGCCGCTGGCCTTGATGACAGTCAGTTCGTGGCGGGCCTTGAGGTCGACGAAGCCGATAATGGCGCCGAGCAGCACCGTCACTGGCAGGGTCTTGATGGTCCAGCGCACCGCGCTCATCGCCACCATCAGGATGGCGAGGCCGATACCCTTTTCCTGCGCCACATAGTTGAAGCGCCAGGTGTCGAGCGATTCCACCAGCGCGATCAGCCCGTAGAAAATGAAGACGGTGGCGCCGATGCGGGTGGCGAGGCGGTTGAGAACGAGCCAGTCGATGCGGGTCATGCCGGCTCCTCGATAATAGGGCGCGGCCACAGCCGCACGGCCAGGACGACGCCGGATATGAGGATCAGGATCACCGCGCCGGTGCCCATGCCGAGGGGGCTATATGCACTGAGCCCGCGTTCGGCGAAACCACAGAGCATGACGATGGCTTCGAGCGGCAGCCGCACCCGCGTGCGCCGTCCCGACGGAAAGCCGGCCAGCGCCAGGGCCAGGAGACATATCGCGATCACCCGCAAGCCCTCGGCGGAACGATCGAGCAAACGCTTGGTGATTTCGGGTGTCCAATCCCCGGTCTCCATCGCCTGGCGCACCATCTGGAAGCTGTCGGTCTCTGACAACGGATCGCCGGCCGCAAGAGGCTGGCTCAGGCTATCGACGCTGATGTCATAACGCGCGAAGCGCACTTCCGAATAGCGCCCATCGGCCTCCACATATTGCAGCGCGCCATTATAGAGCTCGATCACATAAAACGCGCCGTCACTCGACACCCGGGCCCTTTCGGCTACATAGGTGCGCCGCGTCTCCGGATTGCGTCGGTCGTCGGCAAAAAACTCGATGACTTCACCCCCGGCGCGACGGCCGCCGATCAACAGCACCACGCCCGGCGTCACCTGCGTGAACCGGTCGGGCTTCAGCGTCGAACTCACGAGATCGGCCGCGATCTCGGCCGCCAGCGTGTTCACCCGCTTATTGGCCAGCGGCTCGACCACATGGGCCAGCAACAGCACCGCGGCGACGGCCAACCCTCCGACAACGAGGCTCGCGCGCCACAGATCGCCCAAGCCGCCGCTGATGTGGATGATGTGCATTTCATGGCTGGTCTGCAGCGCCGAGAGCGCCCGGACCATGCCGATGCCGATACAGATGTAGAAGAAGGACAGCAGCAGTGGTGGCATGGTGAACAGCGCCTGCACCGCCAGTGTGTCAAATCCCTGGCCCTTGACCGACACCACCTCGAACGAGCGTAGGCAATTGACCAGCCAGAGCAGGAAGCAGACGATTCCCGTCAGGATGAGGGCATCGGTTGCAAACAGCCGCGCCAGATAGGTGGTGAGCTTCCTCATCGAAACCGGGTCGTTCTGTCCATGGTCGAGCGTGGTCGGTGGTGCGCACCATGAGCGAATCCGTGGTGCGACACAATCGCTCCCTGCATAGCCGCCAGCGCAGCGATTGTCTGGCAGAGATCATGGCGAACCGATATGGTGAGACCATGGCCGAAATTCTGTTCTATCATCTCGAAACCCGTCCGCTTGAGGTCGTCGTGCCCCAATTGCTCGAAAAGACGCTCGAGCGGGGCTGGCGTGCCGTGGTGGAGGTGGGCTCACTCGAACGGGCCGAAGCGCTCGACGCGCATCTCTGGACCTATCGCGACGACAGCTTTCTCGCCCACGGCCTGGCCGGCGAGGAGACCGACGCCCATCAGCCGATCTTGCTGACCACCGAGAACGACAATCCCAATGGCGCCGCCGTGCGCTTCTTTGTCGACCGGGCGGTGCCGAAATCCGGCGAGGGCTATGAGCGGCTGGTTTACCTATTTTCCGGCCTCGACCCAGACGCCGTGGCCGAAGCGCGCGAAGCCTGGCGGCAATTGCGCGACGGCAATGCGGTCACCTATTGGCAGCAGACTCCCGAAGGCCGTTGGGTGAAAAAGGCATGACCCCCGACCTCTCTTCGCCCAGCCGCCACAAATTCCACGAGGATGTTTTCGCCATCCTCATCGGTACCACTTTGGTGGCCTTGGGAATCGCGCTTTATGGCCACGCCCAGCTTACCACCGGCAGCACGGCCGGTCTGGCGCTGCTGGTGCAATATGCCACCGGCATTCCCTTCGGCTGGGTCTTCTTCGCCATCAACCTGCCGTTTTATATCCTCGCTGTGCTGCGCATGGGCTGGCCCTTTGCTCTCAAAACCATGGTCAGCGTCGCGCTGGTCTCGTGGATGGCCACCCAGATCCCGGCATGGGTACAGATTTCCCATATCGAGCCGCTGTTCGCAGCGCTGGTGGGCGGCGGGCTCATGGGCCTCGGCATTCTGTCGCTGTTCCGCCACAAGGCCAGCGTCGGCGGCATCAATATCCTGGCGCTCTACCTGCAGGAGAATTTCGGCATTCGCGCCGGCTACTTTCAGCTCGGTGTGGATGCAGTGATCCTGGTGGCCGCCTTCTTCATCCTGCCGCTTGACCGCGTGGTCTATTCCATCCTCGGCGCGCTGGTCCTCAACCTCATCATCGCGCTCAATCACCGGCCCGGCCGCTATGTCGGCTTCAGCTGACCGGGCGGTGACTGCGGTGTCCAGACCCGCC
The DNA here is from genome assembly GCF_900631955.1 of Devosia equisanguinis. Taxonomy (GTDB): domain Bacteria; phylum Pseudomonadota; class Alphaproteobacteria; order Rhizobiales; family Devosiaceae; genus Devosia; species Devosia equisanguinis. The sequence goes on from NZ_UZWD01000035.1 coordinate 86,350, forward strand.
TATTCGGCGGTGTCCAGACCCGCCTATTCGGCGGTGTCCAGACCCGCCTATTCGGCGGTGTCCGACCAGCCGACAATGTCGTAGAGATAGAGGTAGTAGAGGTCCTCGGCCAATTCGTAGCAATAGGTCACTTCGCTGTCGCTGGGAGAGTAGTAGGCATTGGCCTCACCGCATTGCGCGGCGCGGAAGGTGACGGGGCCGGGGAGGACGTAATTGCTCATCACCAGTTCGGCCGCATGCTCCATGATGCCGCGCGCCTTGAGCTCCTCGGCGAACATCTCATAGTCGCCGGCATCCTCGTAAATGACCTCGATCGGCGCGCCTTCGTCCTTGTCCACCGCATGAGGCGCCAGCAGGGTTTCCCACGATGTGGCCGCCTGCTCGTAGGTGTAAGAACAGGCTTCCTGCTGGTCGGTGTCCATCTCGTAATTGTCGGCGGTTTCGCCAAAGGCGTCAGGGTCCTTGCCCACCATCAGGCACACCATGTTGTAGGCGCGCTGAATGTCGAGGCTGTGGTCGGTATAGTAGGAAAAATCCTCGAGGCTCGACCCCGTGGAATTGACCGCGTTGAAGTACCAACCGTCGGCGCTGTCGACCAGGGCGTTATAGCTGTCCTCGTCACTATCGTCGGTGAGAAGCCAGATGGTGGCGAGCGTATCCACCGCATCCTCTTCCTTGCCCAGTACTGGCAGGCCGAGCTCACCCACCAGCATGTGTCCGATCTCGTGATACATGGTGAAGGCAGCGTCGTGCATGGCGAAGTCCATGGCCTGTGCCAGAATTTCGTCATCGCTCTCCTGTGCGTAGGCGCCCCCCGCCAACCCGCACACGCAAATCGTCGCCGCCAATGCTGCACGCAGTGCCGTCATGATGTCCCCCGGGGCCCTCGTCCCCACAAAACTAGATTTCGCCGGACTTTTCCTTGCCCGCGCCGGTCGGTCGCGTCACCGGAGCCGCCGGTTCGGGCAGTTCGTCGACATAGAGCTGCATGTAGTCCTGCATCAGCTCGTAGCAGAAGATGATCTCAACCGTGTCGGCGTAGTAGAAGGCATTGGCCTCGCCACAGCGCCGCGCATTGAAGCGCACCGGGCGAGGAATATTGTAGCTCTGGCGGATTTCCTCGGCCACCTGGTCGAAGATACCGCTCGAGCGGAAGGCGTCGGCCGCCAGCTTCAGCTTGCCGCCGGCATCGTGATAGGTCACCGTCACCTGCGCACCATCGCCGGATTTGCTGCTGCCCGGCTTGAGCAGGCCGCGCAGGCTGCGGTCGATCAGGCTGTAGTCGAGATCGCAGGTGTCCTGTCGGTCGCGGTCGAGCGCATATTGGTTGGCGATGGGCCGGAAGGCATTCTGGTCGCTGCCCACCATCAGGCACACGATCTGGTAGGCGCGCTGCTTGTCGAGACTATGCGCGGCGGCATAATCGCTTTCGACCCCACCGCTGTCATAGGCCACGCCCGACAGCATCCAGCCCTGCGCCGCATCGGCCAGCACCTGGTCGGTGTCCGAGGTCCGCTTGTTGAGCAAGACCCAGGTGGCGAGATTGTCCGCCGCATCTTCTTCCTTGCCCAAAACTGGTAATTGCAGCTGATGCACCAGAAGGTGGGCCACCTCGTGATAGAGCACGAAAAGGCTGTTGTTACGGGCAAAACGGACTGTGTCGGCGCGCTGTTGCTTGTTCAGCCCCGACATGTCCTGCGCTATCGCCGGGGCAGAAAGGGGAGCCAGAAGCGCCAGAACCAAAAGTAAGACAACGCGACGCATTCGGGGCCATCCAGCCGAAACTGCCCCCAGAAAACGGCAAGTGCCGCGCGCTGTCAATGTCAGACGCATCCCGGTCAAACCGCTTTCGGTGACCAGCCCTTCTCAGCCAACTCGAAGCCCGAGAATTCAAAACCCGGTGCTACCGTACAGCCCACCAGCGTCCAGGCGCCCAGCGAGCGGGCGGACTGCCAGCCGAGATGCGGCACCACCACCTGCGGCCGCTCCCCCTTGCCGAGCTCGGGACCCAGAATATGCTCGTCAATGCCGACGCCGCCCGAAATCGACAGCGCAATCGGCGCCCCGGCATACCAGTGCCAGACCTCGACCGCATCGACCCGGTGCCATTGTGACACCTCGCCCTCTTCCAGCAGATAATAGATGCAGGTGGAGCGCGCTCGCCCGTCGACGCTCTCGGCGTCCTTGAAAGTCTGCACGAACCAGCCGCCCTCGGGATGGCGTTCCATCCCAAGAGTGGCAATGATGTCCTTGGCCGTCATCTCGCTCATGCCCGTTCCGCCTCTTCGAGTTCGGCGCTTAGCGCCAGCCAGCTTTCTTCGGTCTGCTCCAGATCGGTGGCAAAGCGCGCCTTGTCCTTGCCCAGCGTGATCAGCCGATCCGCCGGGCCGTTATAGACCTTGGGGTCGGCCAACTGCGCCTCGATCTTTTCGATTTCCTTGGCCAGCCGCGACATCTTGGTCTCGGCGTCCTTGATCGAGGCCTTGAGCGGGGCCAATTCGGCGCGGCGCGCCGCTGCCTCCTGCTTGGTCAGCTTGCGCTCGGCCCGGGCCTCCGATGGCCCGCCCTTGCTGTCCCGGTCCTTGGACGAGGTGATGTTGCGCTGATAGCTGTCGAGATCCTCGTCCAGTTCGCGAATGGTCCCGTTCTCGGCGATCCACAGCGTGTCGCAGGTGGCTTCGATCAGGTGCCGGTCGTGGGAGATGATCAGCACCGCGCCCTGATATTCGTTGAGCGCATAGACCAGCGCATCGCGGCTATCGATGTCGAGATGGTTGGTCGGCTCGTCGAGGATCATCATCGAGGGTCCGGCAAAGGTGATGAGCCCCATCAATAGCCGCGCCCGCTCGCCACCCGACAGGTTCTGGGCCTTGGTGTCCATGCGGCTGGTGGTCAGCCCCATTTGTGCCAGCCGGCTCCGGCGCTTTGCCTCGTTGTCGAGCGGCATCAGCGCCGTGACATGCTCCAGCGGCGTCTGCTCGGGCTTGAGCTTGTCCATCTGGTGCTGGGCGAAATGAGCGATCTCAAGCTTTTTGTTGATCTTGAGCGCACCATCGAGCACCGGGATGTCGCCGGCCAGCAGCTTGGCGAAGGTGGACTTGCCATTGCCATTGACGCCGATCAGCGCGATGCGGGCATCCGGGTCGATGCGCTGGGTGACATTGCGCAGGATCACCTTGTCGCCATAGCCGGTCGACACTTTGTCGAGCGTGATCATCGGCGTCGGCAGGTCCACCTTGGGCTGCTGGAACTGGAACGGGGCCGCATATTCGTCGAACATCGCCTCGGGGGGCTTCAGCTTTTCGATCATCTTGACGCGCGCCTGGGCCTGCTTGGCCTTGGTGGCCTTGGCCTTGAAGCGGTCGACGAATTTCTGCAGATGCGCGATCTGCTCCAGCGTCTTTTCGCGGCTCTTGTTGTTGAGCTCCATCTGCATGCGACGGGTCTGCTCGAACGTGTCGTAATTGCCCTTGTAGAAGGTCAATTTGCGATGCTCGAGATGCACGATCGAATTGACCGCCTTGTTCAGCAGGTCACGATCGTGGCTGATGAGGAAAACTGTGTAAGGGTAGGTGGCAAGGTATTTTTCCAGCCACAACGTGCCTTCAAGATCGAGATAGTTGGTCGGCTCGTCGAGCAGCAGCAGGTCCGGCCGGCTGAACAGCACCGCCGCTAGGGCGACGCGCATGCGCCAGCCACCCGAAAGTTCGCGCGTCGGCGCATTCTGGCGATCCTGCTCGAAGCCCAGGCCCTTGAGAATGGACGAGGCCCTCGCCTCGGCGGTATGCGCATCGATATCAGCGAGACGGGTATAGATTTCCCCGATCCGGTTGGGGTCGGTCGCCGTCTCGGCTTCGATCATCAGCGCCGTGCGTTCCTTGTCGGCGGACAGCACCACATCGAGCACCGTCTCGTCGCCAGCAGGAGCTTCCTGCGCCACGGCGCCGATGCGTGCCTTCTTGTTGACCTCGATCGAACCCGAATCCGCGCCGATATGACCCTGGATCAGGTGAAACAGCGTGGTCTTGCCGGTGCCGTTCTTGCCGACGAAGCCGGCTTTGACATTGTCGGGCAGCACAAGATTGGCGTCTTCAAGCAACACGCGCCCCTGAATGCGATAGGTGAGATTATTGATGGTCAGCATGGCAGTGGCTCAATCCGCTGGCGTCGACCCCGCGCGCGCCGGATGGGGCAGGGGACGCATGAAACTCTTGCCGCACGACTTAGGGGCTCGCTGCGGATAAGGCAACCGCGCGTCACGCCGAGGACGCTTTTGGGCGCATCCATCTCCACGCTTTCCGCGTTTGGGTGTCGACCCCATTGTCTGGAGAAATTCTCATGCTTTCCAACCGCTTCGCCGCTCTTGCCCTTGCCGCCACCGTGCTGACCATGCCTGCATTGGCCGAAGATAAGACCAAGGACGCGCCCGCTGCCCCCTCCGCCGAGCAGACGCTTCGCCTCAAGGACCTCGATGCAACCCGCATCAACCCCAATCAGATTACCATCGAATTCGAGTATGATGGCGGCGCCTGCGAGCAGGTCGGACCTGCCGAAGTCGGTGAACTGGTCGATGGCACGCTGTCGGTGACCTTCCCGACCATCTCGACCGCTGAAGTCTGCACCATGCAGGTGGTGGAGATCGAAGTCGAACAGACCATCCAGGCCGAACACATCGTCTCCAAGGTTGACGTGACGCTCAACGCGCCTGACGGCAAGACCATCGCCAGCGGCACCACCGATGTCGATCACGACTAAGCCATTCCGCAGCACCCAAAAGCCTGCTCCGTTCAAATCTGCGGGGCCAGGCCTTCTTGCGAGCACCGTCATTACACAACCTTAAGCATGCTGTGGCAGAAACGGAGGCGATGCGGCCCTGGATCGGCCGCACCGGCGTCACCTGTCCCGGCGGCCCGGCACCCGCGAGATTTGTCACATGTTCGCCGCGACCCTTCCTATCCTGGTCAACATTTTCGTGGCCGGGATGTTCGTCGCCAGCTTCCTTACCATCGCCCAGCTCAATCCCGGCTTTGCCAATATTCGTTGGATCGCACTGAGCTATGCATTCGGCCTGCTGACGCCGCTGGCAGAACTGCTCTTGCCCCTTTCCCCTTGGCCCGCGCCGTTCATGATCGTCAGCTATGGGGGCATGCTGATCGGCCTTGTGCTGATGGCCCCGGCACTGTCGCTGCTTTATAGCCGCCAGCCTTATTGGGGGTGGGCCTTCGGCATCATCGCCTCCGGCATTGCCCTGCGCGTGCTGATCTGGGGCGGACAGCGCAATGAGTTCTGGTACGAGCTGCTCTATCAGCTGCCCTACGCAGCGGCCGCCTTCTTATGCGCCGCCACCATACTCCGCCATGGTCGCAAGACTGGCCTCGACACCGCGGCCGCTTCGCTTTTTGCCGTCATCGGCGTGCATTTCCTCCTCAAGCCTCCGGCTGCCGTCTATTTCGGCTCCGGCGCCTCCGCTCTGGACTATTCCAAAACCACCTATGCGCTCATCTCTCAGGCCAGCTCAGGCGTCCTGCTCATCGGTGCGGGGCTGCTGGTGCTGGTGAATGCGCTGCAAATGGTGGTCCTGCGGGACCGCAACGACGCTATGTCAGACCCTCTGACCGGCCTGTTGAACCGACGCGGCCTGCATGCGGCCTTCCAGAAATTGACCGCTCAACGCAGTGGGCTGAGTGCCACCATCGCCATTCTCGACATCGATCATTTCAAGGCGATCAACGATGCCTTCGGCCATGCCATCGGCGATGAAGTCCTGCGCAGCGTGGCTGAGTGCCTTGAGGGCAACCGGCCGGCCAATGCCACGATTGCCAGGATCGGCGGCGAGGAATTCGTGCTGTTGACGCCCTGGCAGGAGGAAAGTCTGGCGCGACTGGCCTGCGAAAGCCTGCGCATGGCCGTGCGACAGCTTTCCCTGCGGAAAGTCGACAGTGTCGCCGTCAGCATCGGCTTTACCCCTGTGGCGCCCGGGGAGGACCTGTCGCAGGCCCTGGCCCGCGCAGATCGGGCCCTTTATGCCGCCAAGGCGGGCGGACGCGACCGCTGCGTCTTCGAACCCTTGGATGGGTCGCTCCAGTCCGGCCGGGCCACGTTGCGCCTGGTGCAGTGACCGGGGCACAGTCTGCGCGCCCCGTCTTGCGTCCGACACAAGTGCCCGCTAAAAGGCCCCACCTTTCCCAAGCAAGAACTAGGACTGACCGCCATGGCGATCGAACGCACCTTCTCCATCATCAAGCCCGATGCCGTCCGCCGCAACCTGATCGGCAAGATCCTCACCAAGTTCGAGGAAGCTGGCCTGACCCCGATCGCCCTCAAGAAGATCCACATGACCCGCGCCCAGGCCGAAGGCTTTTACGCGGTCCACAAGGAACGCCCCTTCTTCGGTGAACTCGTTGAGCAGATGATTGCTTCGCCGGTCGTGGTCCAGGTCCTGGAAGGCGAAGGCGCCATCCTCAAGAACCGCGAAATCATGGGCGCCACCAACCCGGCCAACGCGGCCGAAGGTACCATCCGCAAGGAATTCGCTCTGTCCGTCGGCGAAAACTCCGTGCACGGTTCGGATGCTCCCGAAACCGCCGCTGAAGAAATCAAGTTCTTCTTCAGCGATGACGAACTCGTCGGCTAATATCCGGCAAAGAAACAAACTCGGTTGTCACCCCGGCACCGGCCGGGGCCTATCCTGAGATCGGGCCGCCCGCCGGGCGGCCTTTTTGCTTGTTCGTGCTATAGTACCGAACGTTGACCGGTCCGCCGCCATGATGGCCAGGACCCCATTGATGGAACACCCCATTATTGTCGGAGCTTCCCGCATTGCGCCGGGGCACGGCACCCATGGTGTATCCCGCTCCGAAAGAACAACATTGTCACTGCCTGAAACCATTTCCCCCCCCATCGCCCGTGCCCTCCAGGCCAAGGGCTATGAAACCCTGACCCCGGTCCAGTCGGCCGTCATCGAAGACAACACGGCCGGCCGCGACCTGCTGGTCTCCGCCCAGACCGGCTCGGGCAAGACCGTCGCCTTCGGCATGGCCATCGCCCCCACGCTGCTTGGCGACGACCGCATCCTGCCGCCGCCCGGTGCGCCGCTGGCGCTGGTCATTGCCCCGACGCGCGAACTGGCTATGCAGGTGCAGCGCGAGCTGACCTGGCTCTATGCCGAAACCGGGGCCCAGACCGCCCAGGGCGTTGGCGGCATGGATCAGCGCACCGAGCGCCGCGCCCTTGAACGCGGTGCCCATATCGTGGTCGGCACCCCCGGCCGCCTGCGCGATCACATTACACGGGGTGCACTCGACATGTCGGCCCTGCGGGCTGTCGTGCTCGACGAAGCCGACGAAATGCTTGATCTCGGCTTCCGCGAAGATCTCGAATTCATCCTCGCCGCCGCACCGGAAGATCGCCGCACCCTGCTTTTCTCCGCCACCGTGCCCAAGCAGATTGCCGAACTGGCCAAGACCTTCCAGAAAAATGCCCTGCGCATTACCGCCGCCAGCTCCGGCGAGCAGCATGCCGACATCGAGTACAAGCTCATGTCCGTGCCGGCCGCCGAACGTGAGAATGCGGTCATCAACACTTTGCTCTGGTACGACAGCACCAATACCATCGTCTTCGCCTCCACCCGCGAAGCGGTGAAGCATCTCTCGGCGCGCCTGCACAATCGCGGCTTCGAGGTCGTGACCCTCTCCGGCGAACTGAGCCAGGCCGAGCGCACCAGCGCCCTGCAATCCATGCGCGATGGCCGCGCCCGCATCTGCGTCGCCACCGACGTGGCCGCGCGCGGCATCGACCTGCCCAATCTCGATCTCGTCATCCACGCTGACCTGCCGATGAATGCCGAGACCCTGCTGCACCGTTCGGGCCGCACCGGCCGGGCAGGGCGCAAGGGCACCTGCGTCGTCATCGCCCCGGCCCACCGCAAGCGCGTCGCGCTTTCGATCCTGCGTACCGCTAAGATCGAAGCCGAATTGATTGCTCCGCCCTCGGCCGAGGCAATCGACGCGCGCTATCGCGAATCCATCCTCGCCAGCCCGCTCCTGACCGAGCCGGTCACCGATGACGAGCAGCCCAGCGTCGCCAGCCTGATCGAAAAGTGGCCGGCCGAGGCTTTGGCAGCCGCCTATCTGCGCATGCAGCTTGCGGCGCGCCCGGTGCCCGAAGAGGTCACGGCCATCGCCGAAGACACCGGTGATCGCACGCCGCGCTCCCGCGATGCCTTTGTCGGCGGCTCCTGGTTCAAGGTGTCTATTGGCCGCAAGCAGCGCGCCGAACCGCGCTGGTTGCTGCCGATGATCTGCAAGGCCGGTGGGGTCACCAAATCTGCGGTCGGTTCCATCCGCATCTTCGATACCGAAACCCATTTTGAGGTCGCGGCCGACAAGGTGGACTCTTTCCTCCGCTCGGTCGGCAAGAACGGGACCGGTGAGAAGGGCGTCTATATTTCCGCAATCGACGGGCCCGGCGAGCGTCCTGATCGTCAGGAACGCCCGCAGTCCAAGCGCCGTCCGCCCGGCCCGCCGGAAAAATACGATCCAAGCAAGCCGCGCCCGGAAAGGGCCGACCGCAAGGAACGCTATCCCAAGCCGAAGTCCGACGACTTCGACACCTTTATGGAAACGCCCCGCCCGGTTCGCGAGGCCAAGCCAGCCAGGGCGGAAAAGCCCTTCGTCGCCAAGGATAAGCCGGTCTCCAAGGACAAGGGCAAGCCGCAATGGTCCAAGCCCGTCGCCGAAGGCGAAGCTCGTCCGCCCAAGAAGAAGGCGGCCAAGCCCAAGGACCACAAGAAGCCCCGCGCCGCCGATTGATCGGCACAGAAAATCGCCCTGCCATATCGAGGCAGGGCGATTGCTTTTATTTGGTCTCTAAACCTCTTCGGGTACCTTGCCCGCCATGGCAATCGCCTCGACGAGTTGGTCGATCTCAGGCCCGTGGCGGTCGGTCACCGCATCGATCCCGTCGGTCCAGCGTGAGAATCGCTTGAGCAGTGGCACGAAGGCGGCGATGTCTTCGGGTGACCAGGTGCCGAGAAAGTCTCCCAGGATCAGGTATTTGTAGGCGCGGACCGCATCGACCACGGCCTCACCCTGCGCCGTGAGTTCGATAATGGTACGCCGCGCATCGGCTTGGCTCACCGCCCGCCGCGCAAAACCGCGATCCACCATTTCGCTGACAAGCCGGCTGGCGCGCGAGGGGTCGATAGCAAGCCGATCGGCCACCGTCCCCACCATGGTTTCCCCCTGGCTATCACCGAATTCGGGGGCGGGCCCGGCAATCGCCGACAGTACGTCCAATTGCGCCAGGTCGATGTCGATCTTGAGATCGATCAGCGCCCGGTTGCCCAATTCCCGCTTCATCGCCCGGCGGCGCCAATGCTGCAGCATGCCATCGATATCCATGACCGCTGCGGTCGTCTCGGCAGTGACGCCGGCGCGCTGGAGCAGGGCATTGATTTCGGTTTTGGTGCTCAGAGGCATGGCAGCCCTCGTCGTTTTGCATGCTTACGACAAATGCATGCTATTGACATGTAATTGCTGAGGGCACATGTATGCCCCCACATTAGAATATGCAAGGGCCGACGCCGGACGCCGACCCTCTGTTTTTGAGGATTGCCCCAATGTCTCAACCCACGCAACCGGCCGCCGAGCCGCAGGATCAGTCCGTGCGGCTGGTTATCGGCGCCGTCGCGGTCACGCTGCTCCTGGCCTCGCTCGGCCAGACCATTGTATCTACTGCACTCCCCACCATTGTCGGCCAGTTGGGCGGGCTTGATCACCTCACCTGGGTGGTGATCGCCTATCTCCTGAGCTCCACCGTCGTCGCCCCGATCTATGGCAAGCTCGGCGACCTCTATGGCCGCAAGATCGTGCTGCAGGCGGCCATCGTCATCTTCCTTATTGGCGCCGTGCTCTCGGCAATGGCGACATCAATGACCTTCCTCATCATTGCTCGTGCCATACAAGGCCTCGGCGGCGGCGGCCTGATGGTCGTGGCCATGACCGTGGTTGCCGACATCATCCCACCGCGCCAGCGCGGCAAGATCCAGGGCCTGTTCGGGGCCGTCTTCGGCGTGGCGACGGTGATCGGGCCGCTGGCCGGCGGCTTCATCGTCGAACACCTGTCCTGGCAGTGGATTTTTCTCATCAACCTGCCATTGGGGCTGTTGGCGCTGGCCGTGATCGGCTTCGCGCTCAAGCCCCGCGCCGAACGGGTGAAGCACTCCATCGACTATGCCGGCTTCGTCCTGCTTTCGGGTGGCCTCACCGCCTTCGTGCTCGCCACGTCGCTGGGAGGCAATACCTGGCCCTGGTTCTCGGTCGAGATCATCGGCCTCATCGTCCTGGCCGTGGTCGCGCTCGGCGCTTTCCTCTGGGTCGAATCCCGCGCCGCCGAGCCCGTGCTGCCGCTGACCCTGTTCCGCAACAACACCTTTGCCGTCACCAGCGCCGTCGGCTTCCTGGTGGGCATGGCCATGTTCGGCTCCATCACCTTCCTGCCCATGTATCTGCAGCTCGCCAAGGGCATATCGCCCACCGATTCGGCTTTGCAACTGGTGCCGATGATGATGGGCCTGATCGGTGCCTCCATGGCCTCGGGCTTCATCATGACCCGCACCGGCCGATACAAACTCTTGCCGACCATAGCCACGGCGGTGCTCACCCTTGGCCTGCTGCTGCTTGCCAATATGCAGCTCGATACGCCGTCCTGGCAGGTCGCGCTCTACATGTTCCTGGTGGGTGCGGGCATCGGTCCGGTGAACAGCGTCAGCGTCACCGCTACGCAAAACGCGGTGGCCCGAGAGATCGTGGGTGCCGCAACGGCCGGCGCGACTCTGTTCCGCCAGATCGGTGGCTCCATCGGTGTCTCGATCTTCGGCGCCATCTTCACCACAGGCCTCGCGTCACGCCTCGGCGATATCATGCCGGCCGGCCATGGCAGCGGCACGTCCAGCTTCAGCGTCCAGGCCGTTGCGGCCCTGCCTGAACCCGTCCGCACCATGGTGCTCGAAGCCTTTGCCAGCGCCCTGCATCCGGTGTTCTTCACCGCCGCCGGCGCCGCCATCCTGGCCTTCGGCCTCAGCTTCCTGCTCGAGGAACGCACCCTGGCCAACACCCTTCGCCAGGAACCCGAGGCCGAAATCGACGCCGAAGAATCCGCCACCGCTGCCATGGTTGGCGCACCGGCCACGGCGACGCGCTAGTCCCTCCTTCTCCTCCCCCTGACTCAGGGGGAGGCCGGGTGGGGGCCTCTACCTACTTCCGCCCTTTCGGCGCCGCCGGATTTGCTTGCGTCACCGAACTCGCCAAGCCGTCCAATGTCCCGCCGCTCAGCCCCAATTCGCTCATCAGTGCATCGATGAGCGGCGCCTGGCTGCGATAGCGCAACGCCGCGGCAACCGCCTGATCGGCGAGGCCACCACTGCCCGGGCCACTGGCGCCGTCGCCACCGCCCGCAGCATTGCCGCCCGCGCCGTTCAGCCCATCGACATGCAGGATCTTGATGCCATCGATGTTCTGCATCGGCTTGACGCTCTCGGCGATGATCTGCGGCAGTGCCTCGATCAGCTTGATCCGAACCTGCATGGCGATCTGCTCGGGGCTAAGCGTATTGCTGGCCTCGTTGATATTGCGCTTGCCTTCCGCCTCGACCTGATAGGTTGCCGCTAGCGCTTCCGCCTTGAGCTTTTCGGCTTCCGCCTGACCGGAGGCGCGCAATTTTGCCTGCTCGGCATCGGCCTGTGCCGCAATGCGCAGGGCCTCGGCGCGGTCGGAAGCCACGGCTTTTTCGGCCTCGGCCGCCACGGTCACCGAAATCGCCTGCTGCTCGGCTGCCTTGCGCGCCTCGATCAGCTGAATGGCCTTTTCGCGCTCGGCCACGGCGGTCTGGCGGGCCGTGCTCACCTCTTCGGCGGCCTTGGCGGCAACGGCGCGCGCCTCGTCGGCTGCAGCATCGGCCTGAGACTTTTCCTTGCTCTTGATCGAAACGGCGATATCGCGCGCCTGTTCCGCCAGCGCGATCTGCTTGGCCTTTTCCACTGCTGCTGCTTCCACCGCCAGGGCCGTGGCGATCTCGCGCTCCTTCACCACCTGCTCGGCGGCGATATCGGCCTGGCGCACCTGCTGGGCAGCGCGGATGCGGGCTTCTTCCGCCTCGCGCTCGCGCTCCGACTGCTGCTGCTTGATCAATGCGGATTGCTCGGCCAGCCGGATCTGGATTTCGCGCTCCTGCTCGAGCCGGGCAAATTCCTTGTCGCGGGCGATCTGGTACTTTTGCGCTTCCGCCTCGAGGTTCTTGCGCTCGATCAGCACCTGCGTTTCCTGCTCGATATCGTTGCGGGTCTTGCGCCGCTCCTCGATCGCCTGCGTCAGCTTGGTCAGGCCCTCGGCGTCGAAGGCATTGTCGGGGTTGAAGAATTCGCGATTGGTCTGGTCGAGCCCGGTGAGCGACACCGATTCCAGTTCCAGCCCGTTCTTGAGAATGTCTTCCGAAACCGCTGCCTGCACCTTCTGCACGAAGTTCACCCGCTGTTCGTGCAACTCCTCCATCGCCATTTCGGCGGCCACTGCGCGCAGCGCGTCGACGAATTTGCCTTCCACCAGTTCCTTGAGCGCTGCCGGCTCCATGGTGCGCCGGCCCAGCGTCTGGGCGGCATTGGCGATGGATTCCACCACCGGCTGCACCCGCACATAGAATTCGGCCTGCACATCGACGCGCATGCGGTCCTTGGTGATCAGTGCCTGGTCTGCCGCGCGCCGCACTTCCAAGCGGAGCGTGTTCATATTGACCGGGATCTGTTCATGCAGCACGGGAAACACCAGCGCGCCGCCATTCATGATCACCTTCTGCCCGCCAAAGCCCGTGCGCACGAAGCTCACTTCCTTGGAGGACCTGCGGTAGAGCCGCGAGAAGATCAGGCCAATGGCGAACAAAGCCACCAGGATCACGGCGATCGTGATCAGGATATCATAGATGGGCTGGGACATGGCGGGTAACTCCTGGTTTTGGGTCACGGCGTCGAATGAGGTTTGCCCGCCATCCTCGATCGGCGGCTGGGGCAGGGCGGTGGTGGCATCCGGCGGCTGGATCGTGTCACCCGCCGGCTTGGTCTTGACCTTGTCGACCATCAGTCCACCGGTTTTAGCCGGGTGATGACACGGAAAATGCTGCCTTCCTGGCGCACGATCACCACTTCGGAGCCTTCCGGCAAGGTCTGGTCGACATCCTGCGGCTCCACCAGCACATAATGGGTTTTACCGTGAATATCGGTGAGCTTGGCTTCCGCCGGCCGCCCGATGCTAGCTGAGCCACGAAACACGGTGGCAACTCGACCGATAAACTCGGTGGTGCTGACCGCATCGGTTTCTTCCTTGGGCACAATGCGCGCCAGCGCATGCCCGATATGGTGGGTCGCAACCAGGCCGGCGGCCGCCGCAGGCAGGCTGGCGATCCAGGGATTGAGCGTGAAGTCGAACAGCCGGCGCAGCACTTCCTGCTCGGCAAAGCCAATCAACCCAAAGCTGGTCAGAAAGACGATCAGCACCACCAGCGCCGGCAGGCGGCCGAATGAAATCCAGCTCAGGAATTCGCTGAGAGGACCGAGCTCGAAATCGGGAGAGTCGGCGTCGAGATCCGGCAGGCTGTTGTCCACCGCAGCGCCAGGGCTGATGCCGATCACCAGGCCGGCGAGCTCAACCGCCGCCAGGGCCAAAGTCAGCCCCAGCGCCACCGCAAAGGGCGCGGTATCGCCGGCAAAAAACTCCATGCTTTCCCTCCCGAGAGGCAGGTCCTGGCCGGGGCAACCGGGCGGGCCGGTCACACTATCGGGCCAGCGCGCGCCTGGGGTCAAGCATTTGTGAAGCTCGCAGGCTCTAGCGGGCGGCATCGGCAAGCTCATTCCACAAGGAAAATTCCCAATTTCGATCAAATGCTTATGCAAGTGCGTCGATTCATTTTGCCAAGCCTTTTGACTCATCGCATGACGCCATTTCGTCCCGTCTTCGGACGCTCCCGACTTTGGCGAAATTGTGAATGGCGAAAATCCCGCCTTCGCGTAGGCTTATGCGTGAACCTGCCGATTTGCGTCGCGGCCCTCATTGCGGAGAAGACAAGCGTGCCCTTGCGTTGGCAGGAAGTGGCTCTGCCACTCATGACGATCACGATGCTGATCATCCTCAAATATATTCCGGCGACGGCCCATTTGCCGCTGTCGCGCGCTGCCGGCGTCGTTGCCTTTGGCTATGCGGCCTTCCTCGCGCTCCGGCTGGTACAGTCCGAGGACGGCATCATGGTCGAAGGCGGTTGGGCCGAATTGCGCCCCTCGCTGGTCGAATATTTCGCCTGCTATGGCTCCGCCGCCCTCGCCGCCATCCTGCTCTTCGCCGTCATCGTCATGGGCAGCGCGGCTGATACGACCCAGCTTGTGGCAACCTATATCGCAGTCCTGTTCCTCGCCGCCGGTTCGGTGGGGATCGGCGTCGCGGGCCTTTTCACTCAAACCCGCTGGGATAATCGTCAGGTGCGCCACCGCTCTGCTGCCGGGCGTGAAACCACCATCGACTGGTCCGATGTCCGCGCCGTTCGCCCCAATTGGCGTGGCATCACCATTTCAGGCACCACCGGCCGCATCACCTTCTCCCAGTTCCACGGCGGCGCCTCCCAACTCGCCAAGCACGCCGCCACCCGCGCCAAGCGCAACGCTGAGACCGCGACCAAGGCCTTCGCGGCCTCGTGATGGGTCTGGCCCCACCTGTCCTTCCCCTGGAGAAGCGGGATGAGAAGAGGCGGGGCGCAAACTTGGCAGCATGCTCGATCGGTCCCTCCCCCTTCTTCAGGGGAGGTTAGGTGGGGGTATTTCCCAGCCCCATCACCCCGCTTTATCCCTTCCATCACCACAATCCGTTTGCCGCCATGAGCCGGCTCATCTAGCGTCCTTCCATGAACGCCCCAGCCCCCGCCCGCACCATCCGCTCCGTCTGTCCGCATGACTGTCCATCGGTCTGCGCGCTCGATGTCGATATTCTCCCCGATAACAGCATCGGTCGGGTGCGCGGCGCCAAGGACGATCCTTACACCGCCGGCGTCATCTGCGAAAAAGTCGCCCGCTATGCCGAGCGCATCCACCACCCAGACCGCCTGATGCACCCCATGCGACGCGTCGGTCCCAAAGGGGCAGGGCAGTGGGAGGCCATTTCCTGGGACGAGGCGCTGGGCGAGATCGCCGCCCGCTTCCTCTCGGTGGAAGCCGAGCATGGGCCCGAGTCCGTCTGGCCCTATTTCTATGCCGGAACCATGGGCCATGTGCATCGCGACGGCATTGAGCGCCTGCGCGCCGTGCGTGGCTATTCCCACCAATACGACACGATCTGCATCGGCCTTTCCTGGCCTGGCTATATTGCCGGCACCGGCCTGCTCGGTGGCGTCAATCCCGAGCAGATGGCCGAGAGTGACTGCGTCGTCATCTGGGGCACCAATGCGGTGCATACCCAGGTCAATGTCATGACTCACGCCATGCGCGGCCGCAAACAGCGCGGTGCGAAAATCGTGGTCATCGACATCTATCGCAACGCGACCATGGAACAGGCCGATATGGGCCTCGTCCTCCGCCCCGGCACCGATGGCGCGCTCGCGGTGGCGGTCATGCATGTGCTGCTGCGCGATGGCCTCGCCGATCGTGAATATATGGCCAAATTCACCGACTTCGGCCCCGATTTTGAATCACATCTTCAAACCCGCACACCCGAATGGGCTGCCGAAATCACCGGCCTCAGCGTCGCGGAAATCGAAGCCTTCGCCCATCTCGTCGGCAAGACACCAAAAACCTTCTTCCGCCTCGGCTATGGCTTTTCGCGCCAGCGCAACGGTTCCACCGCCGTTCACGCCGCCCTGTGCATTCCGGCCATGACCGGCGCCTGGCAGCATCGCGGCGGCGGCGCCTTCCATTCCAATTCCGGCACCTGGCAATTGGATAAATCGCGCGTCGAAGGCACGCATCTGCAAAAGGGCACTCCGCGGGTGCTCGACATGTCCGAAATCGGTCCGATCCTCACCGGCGATGCCAAGGCGCTGCAGGGCGGCAAGCCGGTCCACGCCATGATCGTGCAGAACACCAATCCTGCTGTCGTGGCCCCCAATCAGCGCCTGGTGCGCGAAGGCCTCTTGCGCGAGGACCTGTTCCTCGTCGTGCATGAGCAGTTCATGACCGAAACGGCTGAACTGGCCGATATCGTGCTTCCGGCCACCATGTTCCTAGAGCACAACGACTACTACACCCGTGGCGGTCACACCCGCGTGCTTTATGGCCCCAAAGTGGTCGATGCGCCGGGCGATACCCGCTCCAACCACGAGGTCATCAACGCCATTGCTCTGCGGCTGGGCAGCGACGATCCGAGTTTTCATGTTTCCGATCGCGACGTCGTGGCCGACACCTTCGCGCGCTCGAACTACCCGGCTCTCGAAGAGGTTGAAAAGACTGGCTATATCGACCGCGAGCGTCCCGACGATATCTCCCGTTTCGCCCATGGCTTCGGCTGGCCCGATCGCCGCTTCCGTTTCGAGCCTGATTGGCAGGAAGTGGCCGACAAGAAGGGATATCGCTGGTCCTGCCATCCCGCCGATATGCCGCGCTTTGCCGACCATTGGGCGGTGAACGAGCCGACTGATGCCGAGCACCCCTTCAAGCTCGCCACCTCTCCGGCCCGCGCCTTCCTCAACTCATCCTTCAACCAGACCCCAGGCAGCCTCAAGCGCGAGGGCGAACCGTCGGTTTTCATCCATCCAGAAGACGCTGCTCGTTTCGGTGTCGTCGAAGGCGATGCCGTGCTGGTCGGCAATCGCCGCGGTGAAGTTGAACTCACCGCCCGTATCCACACCGGCCTCTGCACCGGCGTGCTCATCGCAGAGGGTCTGCATCGCAACAAGGCGCACCGGCGCGGCCAGGGTATCAACACCCTCACCAATTCCGACCCCGCGCCCCCCTTCGGCGGCGCCGCATTCCACGATGCGGCGGTGTGGGTGCGAAAAGTCTGAAACGCTCGACGTCCCCTTGCCCAACCACCGGCCGTCACCTCGGGTCAAGCCCGGGGGTGACGATCGAGCAATAGGCGGATCACTTAGGCAAAATACGCCGACCAGAAGAAGTACGCAGTCATCCCGATGCCGTAGACGATGACGCCCACGCGGATCCAGTTGCGCGGTATGTGTTGGGCCAGCCGCGCCGCGACATAGCCGCCAATGGTCACGCCCACCAGCGCAATCGAGCCGTGATACCAGTCGATGCGGCTGTTGAAGGCGAAGCGCACCACGGCCACCAGTGCCACGATGGACGACACATAGAGCTTCAACCCGTTCATGGCGTGAATGTCGGTCATGCCGGCCAGCGCCAGAAACGCCAGCAGCAGAATGCCCAGCCCGGCATTGAAGAACCCGCCATAGACACAGACAGCCGCCAGCAGCGCCAGCAACAGCGCTGCACCGACCATTTGCATGCCCTTCGCGCCGCTATTACGCGCCTTGACCGCGGCATTGAGCTGGTTGCCGAAGATGAACAGGGTCACCGCAAACGCCATCAACCACGGCACCACCTTGGAAAACTGCTCTTCGGACACCACCAGCAGCAGTTCGGCGCCCAGATAGCCGAACACTGCAGCGATGATGCCGTACAGGATCAGCTTGTCCTTGTGCGGCGCCATTGCCTTCCAATAGCCCACGGCGCCGCTGGCATAGCCGGGCAGGGCGGCATAGGTGTTCGAGGCATTGGCCAGGATCGGCGGCACGCCGGAGAACAAAAGCGCCGGAAATACGATGAACGAGCCACCACCGGCGAGCGAATTGACCGCGCCGCCCAATAGACCGGCCACCAACAGCAGAATTTCCGTCATCATCAGCCCTCTTGCCTCTGTTCCTCCTACCTGCAACGCCTGCAATGTCCCAACACAATTGTCTGATCCGCCCATCACTGCGATTGATCGCGCCTCCCTTGACTTGAGGGCGACCGAGGCGCATCTAAGCCATGGTTGCTGGCACCGGCCGCCCGCGGATCGCGTGATCCATGGTGAAGTCCAGCATTGCTTTTTGCTACCTTCGGTTATTCCTCCCAAGGCGCATCGTGGCAATGCGGGCTCCCATGCAGAAAGTCGCCTCCCCTCGGAGAGACCGATCATGTCTTATTCACTCGATACCCCCTCCGCCCAGACTCTGAAGTCAGAGGCCAAGAGCCTGCGTCAGGATCGTGCCCGCGCCGGGCAGATGCTGACCCATAGCGCGGCCCTTGAAGAGGTGGCGCGCGCCCATGGTTTTCGCGATTGGAACACCGCCCGCGCCGCTTTGCCGGAACGCGTCGCCGTGCCCTTCCAGGTGGGCATGCGCGTCAAGGGCTTCTATCTCGAGCAGCCCTTTACCGGCCTCGTGCTGGGCGTGCAGCTGGCGCACAACATGCAGAACTACACGCTCACCATTCATTTCGATGAGCCGGTGAACGTCACGCCCAACTTCATGTTCGCCGCCCTGCGCCAGCGCGTGGTGACCACTGTGGACATCCACGGCGTCTCGCCCGCCCTGCGCGGCAACGGCCAGCCGCAGATGCGTGTCCTGCGCGCCTAGCGGATGGCACCGCAATCTTCCTTCCCGTCTCCCGGCGGGAAGGAAGCATTGGGCCATTCACCGCGTGCCACACCTTGTCTTTCATCGGCAGCTGCCGATATACCTTGAGCACTGAAACCAAGGATGGCTCGCCATGACGACGCAAACCAAGCCGATCGAGGCCTATTCGCTGCCGACCCCGAACGGACAGAAAGTTCACGTTATGCTCGAAGAGCTGGGCGTGCCGTGGACCTATCATCGCATCGACATTTCCAAGGGCGAGCAGTTCAAGCCCGAATTCCTGGCCATCTCGCCGAACAACAAGATTCCCGCCATCGTCGATCCCGAAGGTCCGGGCGGCGCCCCGATCTCAGTGTTTGAATCCGGCGCCATCCTCAAATATCTCGCCCAGAAGTTCGGCAAGTTCTATCCGACCGACACCCGCGCCCAGGTCAAGGTCGATGAATGGCTGTTCTGGCAGGTGGGTGGCTTCGGTCCCATGCTGGGCCAGAACAACCACTTCTCGGTCTATGCGCCGGAAAAGATTCCTTACGCTATCAAGCGCTATAGCGAGGAAACCCTGCGGCTGTTCAAGGTCCTCGACACCCAGCTCAAGGACAAGGACTTCATCGCCGGCGACATTTCCATTGCCGATTTCGCCGCCATCGGCTGGGCTCAGTCCTGGGAGCGTTATGGCGCCACCAAGGCCGACTACCCCCATGTCCACGCCTGGTTGGAGCGCATGGCTGCTCGTCCCGCCACCGTGCGCGGCCTCGAATACGGCAAGGCCTGATCATTTGCAGCACGGTCCGGCCATCCGGGCCGTGCGCTACTCCGCCGGCTCCAGCACTTCCTCGGGCGGCACCCGCACCCATTCTTCGCCGCGGCAGATAGTGTTGAACAACACGCAGCCATTGAGCCTGATGCGCTCGGCGCTCAGCAGTTCGACATAGCCCGAATAGGTATTGCCGTCCTCGGGGTTATAGATTTCCCCATCGAGGATGTAAGGCTGGCTGCCCGGCCGCAGCGTCAGAATTTGCAGGCCCAGCATCGGCCGGTCGCGCAGGGCAGGGTCCTTGTTGCGAAAGTCGAAGAAGTCCTCCGGCCGCATCGCCGCCGCTGCTTCGGCCTCGGCACCGCTCAGCAGTCCCTCCGGCACCACGATGCGCGACAACACCCCGCAATAGCCGGTTTCGCAGGCGCTGATCGTCACCTCCGACCGCAACAGCGTGCGCCAGACGCCGACGACGGGATCAGCCATTTGCGCCGACGCGCTGCCAATCGACAGCATCATCGTCCCCACCACCCCCGCAAAAATCTCTTTCACGAGACTGTCTCCCCGCCCGCAAGACTCGGCCGTGCTTCATGCCCCACAGCTTGCACATTTCCACTGTCGGTCAAAGCCAGCATGATCGTGACATCGAGGCGGCCGAGGTTTAGGGGCGGCATAAAGACAATTCGGCCAGAAATCTGCGGCTGGGGAAATTGCGGGGACCCGGCATAAAGCCCTTGCAATGACGCTATCGGTGCCTGTATCAGACACTTGCCGGAGAGGTGGCCGAGTGGTCGAAGGCACACCCCTGCTAAGGGTGCAGATCGGGAACGGTCTCGAGGGTTCGAATCCCTTCCTCTCCGCCACTTTCCAGACATTGCGCGCTGCAACCGCCGATAACCTTGGCCTGGTTTGATTTTGTTCCGTTGATGACCGAAATTTGAACGCGGAACTTTCCTGTCCGCACTGGGTTAACTCCTTATAACCATGAGGAGATTACCAAATGGATCATGTAAACCACGTTCGTCTCAGCCCAGCTGAACTCACTCCGTCCATCCTTGAAGGCGCTTCTGTTTACGGCGCCGATGACCACAAGGTCGGCAAGGTCGACCATGTCCACGGCATGGATTCTGTCATCATTGATGTCGGCGGTTTCCTGGGTATTGGTGCCAAGCCTGTGGCCGTGCCGTTGAGTGATCTGGATTTCATGCGTGACGAGAACGGCGACGTTCATGCCGTCACGGCTTGGACGAAGGATCAGCTCGAGCAGATGCCCGAGCATAAGCACTAATACTGCTTGATACGCTTTCAAATACGTCCGGCATCGCGCCGGGCGTATTTGTTTTGCGGAGCCGCGCGCGGCAGGCGATGGTTCGTCTGTCAGCCCAATTCCATCAGCGCGGGGCGCAGCTTGCCGGCGTGGCGGGATAGCAGTTCCGTCGCCCTTTCAATGCTTTCGCATCCCGCCGCGATCAGCACCGCCGGCTTGACCGCGCCATCGCTGACATCGAGCGCCCGCTCGGCCTCTTCGGCATCGACGCCGGTAATGGCCATGACGATTCCCCTGGCGCGTTCGCGCAGCTTGGCATTGTCGGCGATCACATTGACCATATAGCCGTCATGCACGTGCCCCAGATGAATCGCCATCAGGGTCGAGATCAGGTTGAGCGCGATCTTTTGCGCCGTTGCCGCGCCCATGCGGGTGGAGCCGGCGATCACTTCGGGCGGGGTGGGCAGATGCACGCTCACATCGGTCACCGAAAACAGCGTGGCGCCGGCATTATTGGCGATGCCGATGCTGCGCGCCCCAGCGTCCCGGGCCGTGCGCGCCGCTGCCAGCGGGTAGGGGGTATTGCCACTGGCCGAAACCGCAATCAGGCAGTCGCGCGACGTCGGCTGCAGCTTTGCCACCGCCGCACGCGCGGCCTCCCCATCGTCTTCCGGCCCGCCCTGCATATGGATGAGCGAGCCCATGCCACCGGCCAGCAGCACCACGATCTGTGCCGGGTCGATGGCATAGGTGCCCGGCAGTTCCAGCGCGTCCGCCAGCGCCATCAGGCCAGAACTGCCTGCTGCCGCATAGATCAGCCGGCCGCCTGAGGCGATGGCATCCGCTGCCAGCTGCGCCGCTGCCGCCAGTTGCGGCAGGCTGTCCGCGACACTGACTGCCGCCTCGGCCTGTGCCCGCGACAGGACCGACAGGATGTCGGCGTCCGGGCGCTGATCCAGCCCCGCGCCATCGGGGTGGCGGCGTTCGGTCTGTCGTGTGGCCATCTCGCTCTCCTCTGCGACGATAATGCCAAAAAAATACCACTTGTCCAGCTGCCGCACAGCAGCCATAACCATCCGCTATAAAAGGCCGTTAGCGAACAAGGCGATGCCCGATTTTGCGGAGCCCACGCTGTTTGCACTTGGCGGATGGTATTTTATTGGTATTGTCTTTTGCGCAGGGCCCGGCCGGTTTTCGGCGGGGCCTGTCTTGGATTTGAGAGGGTTTGAGTGGCGGACGCGTCCGGAAATCTGTTCACAGACGGCCCAGTCGTGCTGCCCCTGGGCGGCCCGCTCTATCTCCAGCTCAAGCGCTGGATCGAAGATGCCATAAAACGCGGCGCAATCAATCCCGGCGATGCGCTGCCCTCCGAGCGTGACCTGGCCATCAAGACCGATGTCTCGCGCGTCACCGTGCGCAAGGCGGTGCAGCAACTGGTGCAGGATGGCGTACTGGTGCAACGCCACGGCTCCGGCACCTTTGTGGCCCAGCAGGCGCAGCGGGTCGAGCAATCGCTCTCCCAACTGACCTCCTTCACCGAAGATATGGCGCGGCGCGGCATGGCGGTACGGGCCGAATGGCTCGATCGCGGCCTTTACCATCCCTCGACCGAGGAAACGGTGATCCTCGGCCTCGGCGCCGGCGAACAGGTGACGCGCATCGCCCGCCTTCGGCTCTCCGAAGATACGCCTTTGGCCATTGAGCGTGCCAGCCTGTCCTCCTCCATCCTGCCCGATCCCGACCTGATCGGCGATTCTCTCTATAAGCATCTCGAAAAGTCCGGCAATCGCCCTGTTCGCGCCATTCAGCGCATTCGCGCCGCCAATCTCAGCGATGCCGATGCGCATCTGCTTCTGGTGCCGGTGGGGTCGGCGGGCCTGTTCATAGAGCGCATCTCCTATCTGCCGTCCGGCCGCGCCATCGAGTTCACCCGCTCCATCTATCGGGGCGATACCTATGATTTCGTCGCCGAGCTGCGCCTGGGCGACGCTGCACCCGCAGGAGCCGGCAAACCATGACCGCCATGACCCATATGCGCCTCGAAATCGAGGAGATTCCCGAAGTCGTGGCGCGCTTCCTTTCTGCGTCATCCCCGGTGCTGGGCGAGGCCGCCGCCCGGCTGCGCACCGAAGATCCGGCCATGGTCATCACCATCGCGCGCGGCTCTTCGGATCACGCCTCGGCCTATCTCAAATATGCCATCGAGCTGACAATGGGCCTGCCGGTGGCCTCGGTCGGGCCCTCTATCGCTTCCATCTATGGACGGGATCTGCGCCTCTCCCGCGCCGTGGCGCTGGCCATTTCGCAGTCCGGCAAGAGCCCCGATATCGTCGGCATGGCCCAGTCGGCCCGGCGCAGCGGTGCCACAACCCTGGCCATCACCAATACCGCCGGCTCGCCGCTGGCCCAATCGAGCGATTTCACCATTGAACTGCATGCCGGCATCGAAAAGAGCGTCGCCGCCACCAAGACCTTCGTGACCTCGGTGGTCGCGGGTCTGGCCTTGTTGGCGCACTGGAGCGGCGACGTCGAGCTGCAGCGCGCCGTCGCCGCCTTGCCCGAGCGCCTGGCCGGGGCGGTTGCCTGCGATTGGTCTGAGATGATCCCGGTGCTCGATGGGCATGACGCCCTTTATGTGCTGGGGCGCGGTCCAGGTTTCGCCATTGCCAACGAGGCGGCGCTGAAATTCAAGGAGACCTGCGGCATCCAGGGCGAGTCCTACAGCGCCGCTGAAGTCATGCATGGGCCGGTGTCCATCGTCAACCCCGGCTATCCGGTGCTCGGGCTTGCCGCTCGCGACGCCGCCGAAAAGTCGGTGGCGGACATGGCGCACAAGCTGGCCGGGCAGGGGGCGAGTGCTTTTCTGACCAGCGACCTGGGAGGCGCCGCGCGACGCCTGCCCTTTGCCGCCACCGGTCACCCGATCACCGACCCCTTGGCGCTTGTGGTGTCCTTCTATGGCTTCGTTGAGGCTTTGGCCCGCCATCGCGGCCTTAATCCCGACGAGCCGCCAATGCTCAAGAAAGTCACGGAAACATTATGAGCCAGCTTCTCGCCTTCACCGGAGCCCGAATTTTTGACGGCAATGCCTGGCATGATGGTTCGGCACTGCTGGTCGAATTCGGCTATGTCGCCGGCATCGTGTCGACCGACGCCCTCCCGGACAATGCCGAGCGCCACGCGCTCGATGGCGGCATGCTCGTCCCCGGCTTCATCGACCTGCAGGTCAATGGCGGCGGCGGCGTGCTGTTCAACAATGCGCCGACTGTGGAATCCATCCGCACGATATGCGCCGCGCATGCCCAGTTCGGCACCACCGCTCTGCTGCCGACGCTGATCACCGACACCGCCGCGGTCAATATCGAGGCCATCGCTGCCGGCGTGGAAGCCTGGAAGCAGCGCGTGCCGGGCTTCCTGGGCCTCCATCTCGAAGGTCCACACCTGTCTTTGGCGCGCAAGGGCACGCACGACCCCGCTTTGATCCGCCCGATGGATGCTGCCGATCTGGCCCGCACCGTCGCGGCAGCGCATGACCTGCCCAATCTACTCTGCACCGTCGCCGCCGAAACGGTGACGCCCCAGCAGGTGGCGGCCCTTGCCGGGGCCGGTGCCGTCGTCAGCATCGGCCATTCCGATGCCAGCTACGACGTCACCAACGCCGCCTTTGCCGCCGGGGCCACAATGGCGACGCATCTGTTTAATGCTATGAGCCAATTGGGCAATCGCGAACCCGGCGTGGTCGGCGCCGTACTGTCCAATCCCAATGTCTTTGCCGGGCTGATTGCCGACGGCATTCACGTTCACCCCGCCGCCATTGCTGCCGCCTTGCGCGCCAAGGTCGGACCCGGACGCATCTTCCTGGTCACCGATGCCATGTCGCAGACCGGTACCGACCTCAAAACGCTTACCCTCAACGGCCGCACCATCACTCGTGCCGATGGCGCGCTGCGACTGGCCGACGGTACCCTTGCCGGCGCCGACCTCGATATGATCGATGCCATCACCTTTATGGTCGATCACATCGGTCTCGATTTCGAGGAAGTCATCCGGATGGCCTCCCTCTACCCTGCCGAGGCGATGGGCATTGCCGACACTTATGGCCATCTGGGCCGTTCGGCGGTGGCCAATTTCGTGCATCTTTCCAATGAGCGCGCCGTGCGCTCCACCTGGATCGGAGGCGAGGCCGTCTGGTCTGCCTGATTGCTTTCATTCGCTATTTGCAAGCGTCCCCGCCTTCGCGAGGCGGGGACTTTTTTAATGCGGTTCACCGCAATTGTGTCAGCGCTCCGCCCAGACTGTGTCCGGTCGCCATATCAGGGGCGCTGGTCCACCACCTGCGATTGGTAACCGGCTTCTTTCTGAAAACGTCTTGTTTTAGAGGCCTTTAACTTATTGTTAGGGGTGCTTAACACTTGGTTTCAATCTGTGTGCTGAATCTGCAACATCCGCATGGCAACCAGATTGTGGCAGCCTCGAAAGCCGGTTTCGGCGATTGCGTCCTGTTTTTGCATGCGTAGAGTGGGTCTTGCGAATCCATGCATGGGATCGTTTGTCGGTCGCAACGCGACGGCAACACACAGCACCACGAACAGTGTGGTCGCGTTTCGACAAACCGCTGGGTAACCGGCACCAAAAAATGACTGACTTTGGAGGTCAATTAATGAAACTCAAGAGCCTTATCCTCGGTTCTGTTGCTGCCGCTGGTCTCTCGACCGCTGGCTTCGCTGCCGATCTTGGCGTTCTCACCTCGCTGGACGTCTGCGACGCTCTCGGTCTTTCGGGCCTGACCATCTCGTCCGACACCAACTGCCTGCAGATCTCGGGCGAAGTGAAGTATGAGTTCCAGTGGGGCGACTACGCTGCCAACTGGAATGGCGGTACCAACCCTGCTTGGATCAACAGCCATGCCGGTGGCCGTAACGTCATGGACAACGACAGCGTCGTCGTCGGCGGCGTGACCTATGACAACGACTGGCGCTCCAAGGTCGAAACCTGGCTGAAGTTCGTCGGCACCGCCGACAGCGATTTCGGTCCGGCTTCCGCCACCATCAAGCTGAAGTCCCTGACCGACACCGTCTTCACCAACGAAGGCTACAACGCTGCTGGCGTTTATGTCGGTTCGACCGTTGGCGGCGACGCCACCACGAACGGTGCTGGCTCGAACGGCGCTTGGATCGTTGACGAAGCTTTCGTCTCCGTCGGCGACACCACCGTGATCATGGCTGGTAAGAAGGGCTCCGTTGCCAACTTCGGCGATGACGAACCGTTCAACTGGCTCGGCCTGTTCAACTCTGACGCCGTCGATAAGGGCGTCATGTTTGCCAAGAACCATCCGAAGACCGGTGGTCATGTTATCCAGGTCGTTTCCGATCTCGGTAACGGCGTTGGCGTGAAGCTCGGCCTCGAAAACCTCGAAGGTTCGACCTCTGACGCCTTCAACGGCATCCCGGCTCGCAATGGTGGTCAGGCTGCTGGTACCCTCGTCGGCGTTCTCGAATACGCTGGTGAAGGCATCACCGCTCACGTCACCGGTCTTGCTGGTGGTGTGCTCGACGGCGTTGTCGAGGACTGGGCTGTCCATGCTGGCGTGACCGGCACCTTCGACGCCTTCAAGGTCCGCGCTGCCGGTGCTTTCTCGAGCCACGCTGCGAACACCAACTACTGGAACGTTCTGGGTTCGGCTCAGGCCACCTTCGACATGTTCACCATCGCCCTGTCGGGTGAAGCTGCCGGTGGCCAGGTCGGCGGCGTTGCTCTCGCTAACCAGGTTGGCGTCGGCGGCTCCATCGGCGCAACCGTCACCGAAGGCGTGAGCATCAACCTCGGTGGTCGTTGGTACGACGAAAACACCGCGATTGCTAACACCGAAGGCTACCAGGTCGCCGCTCAGCTCGTCGCTGCTGTGACCGAAACCATCAAGATCACCGGTGAAATCGGCGTCTACGGCACCAACAAGCCTGTTGCTGTCCAGCAGACCGACTTCTACGGCAAGGCCGAACTGGCCTGGGCTCCGGGTGGTGGTTTCACTTCGTCCATCGCTGGCGAAGCTCACCAGAACGGCGCTTACAAGGTTACCTTCAAGGCTGCCAAGGCCTTCCAGTAATCTCTGCCTCGCTTATGCGAACGGAAAGGCCCGGCTCATGCCGGGCCTTTCTGTATATGGGCCTCAGTTCGCCCGCGGCGTCGCGACAGGGCGCTCACACATGCATCTCTTGGCCGCGACGGCTGGTGAAGTGTGCGTGATCTTGGGGGCGGAGACGCGTTTTTCTTTGTGACGCCTGCCGAATTATCCTAGTTTCACCGCCGTGGCGGCAATTTCAGTGGATTGATGATGTTGAGGAATCTGCTCTTTTGGGTGGTGTCGGGCACGGCTGTTGGTTTGCTCGCCAGCACATCGGCCCTGGCACAGGTCGCGGTCGATACGAAACCGCCGGTTTTGCTGGCGCAGATCACCAGCGCTCCGCCCTCACGCTCGGATTCTTCGATCAGCCTTCCGCCCCCGCGCATTTCCGACTACTGGATGAGCATCAGCCTCCAGCCGGGCGGGGTATTGGTTTTTGATGGTTACGCGCCCGACGCTGCAACACGCGACCGCTTTGCTGAGGTGAGTGGGGCCGACGTCAACTGGCTCAAGCTCGGCAGCGGTGCTCCGGCTCAATACCAGCAAGCCACCGAACTCGGACTGACCCTGCTTTCGAAACTGTCCGAGGGCCGCTTTGCGCTGCGCGCCAATGTGGTGACCATTTCGGGAATAGCCGCAACGCCGGCCGACTATGACGCCGTCCAGTCGGTGCTGGCGGCAGGTGCCCCCGCTGGTGTCGTCCTGGCCATGGCCGAAATCCGCCCGCCCGTCGGCGCTGAAGCCAATGTCGCGGCCTATGGCTGGAGTGCGGTGAAGCAGGCCGGTGGCCAGGTCGAGATTGGCGGCATGGTGCCGTCCGCTGCGGTGCAGCAGGACTTGGCCGGCCGCGTGTCTACCGCGCTTACCGACAAAAGCCAGATCAACGCCGCCGCGCCAGAGGGTTTTGCTGCGCAGGCCGAACGCGCCGTCGCAATATTGGACCTGCTATCCGAGGGCCAGGTGGCGTTCGACGGCACCATGTGGTCGGTCACCGGCAAGGGCCAGGAGGCCGACAGCATTGCCGCGATCGCAACCATTCTCGGCACGGGCGCGTCGGCCTGGAATGTGAATGTGACGCCGGCGCCGGTTGTCGCAGTTGCGCCCTCTGAGCCGGTCGAACCCGTGACCCCGCCAGCCGAAACGCCTGCTACGCCTCAACAATCTACGCCTGTGGCCACCGAGTCGGAAGCGCCGGCAGCCCCTGCCGTCGTCGAGCAGACCCCGGCGCCCGCCGCTGTGTCTCCGCCCGCCTCAAGCGCTTCAAACATCGCGCTCTGTCGTGACGAGGTGAATGCCCTGTCGGCCCAGAACGCCATTCTGTTCCAGTCTGGCGCCGCCGTACTGGCGCCTGGAGCTGCACCCGTTCTCGACAGTTTTGCCACCAGCCTCAATCTTTGCCCCGACGCCGTTATCCATATCGAGGGTCACACCGATTCCGATGGCGACGACCAGCGCAATCTGGTGTTGTCGGTGTCGCGCGCCGAAGCTGTGGTCAATGCCTTGATTCAGCGCGGTGTTTCCCCTG
Organism: Devosia equisanguinis; assembly: GCF_900631955.1. Taxonomy (GTDB): domain Bacteria; phylum Pseudomonadota; class Alphaproteobacteria; order Rhizobiales; family Devosiaceae; genus Devosia; species Devosia equisanguinis. The sequence continues at coordinate 114,617 of NZ_UZWD01000035.1, forward strand.
ATCGGCTCTACGCCATTGGTTATGGCGAATCCCAGCCGGTGGCCAGCAACGACACACAGGATGGCAAACGCAGGAATCGCCGCATCGTCGTGAGCGTGCTCGAGGAGCACGAATAGCGGCGCCGGCTCAGGCGGCCGCGTCCGCCTGGGCGCGTTCGGGATCGATCACGAATTGCGCCACCGCCTGGACTTCCTCGATCTGGTCGAACAGGGCAGGGGAGCCTTGGCCAGAAATGATCAGCGCCACCGCCTCAGGTCGGCGGCGGGTCATTTCCTCGAAGGTTTCGCGCCGCAACTGATCGGTCAGCTGCGTGCGCAACATCATCAGCGGCGCGCATTTGAGCGCGTCGAAAAGCGGCCACTGCGCCACCAAGACGTCGTCGAAGTTGAAGCGCTTCAACGGATCGAGCAGTCGCGGGTCGAAGAGCGGCCGCGCCCGACCGCGCTTGTCGAACCAATGGCTGCGCAGAGCTAGTCCGTCCAGCGCCTCTTCGCTGCTGCCGGGATAGTCGCCGGCCAGCATGCGACGGAACCCGGCCTTCACCGCCTTGGCGCTCCTAAGGCCCTCAATATGCGCCATATTGTTGCGCAGGCGGACGATGCCGCGTGAGTCGGCCACCGGCCCGGAATCGAGCAGGATCGTCCCCGCGATCAGCAGGGGGTGCGACGCGGCCAGCAGCATTGCCACCTGTCCGCCATGCCCCTGGCCGAGCAGCATTGCGCGGCCAATTCCCAGCGCGCTCAGGATGTCAGCAACATCTGCGGCATCGTTGATCGAATTATAGTCCTCGGTGCGAAGCCGATCGTCAGATCGGCCGCGTCCCGGCAGGTCGATGAGCACCACGGGCCAGTCATCCAGCCCCAAGCGTTTGAAATATTGAACGAAACTTGTGAAGTCGCTCATATTGCGATGATAGCCGGCAAGGCAGACTATCGGGGTGCGTCCGCATTCGAAGCGGCCATCGAGATGCACCGCCGCGCTGATCCGGGGATTGGAAAGGGCGATGCGCTGCACGGGCAGAGCCGTGAAGGCGGGGTGGTCGCTGGCTACTTTTCGCTTCTGTAGGAACGCAAACATATGCTCATTTACCGGCGCCACCGGCTTGGCCACAAGTTGGATTTGTGTCGCGAGACCCGCCTTGTCGCAGAAGGCAGTTAAAAGTATGGTGCCGCTCGTCCCTGCGGGAGGCATGGGACACAACACACCCTATCGGCCGGCGTTCAGCTCCGGCACCCAAATCAAGGAATATCGACAAAATGCTGCGTGGTTCGATTACGGCACTCATCACCCCCATGCGTGACGGGGCCGTGGATGAGAAAGCCTTCGCCAGCTTTGTCGATTGGCAGATTTCCGAGGGTACGCATGGCCTGGTGCCCGTCGGCACCACCGGCGAAAGCCCTACGGTCAGCCATGAAGAGCACAATCGCGTCGTCGAGATCTGTGTCGAGGTCGCCAATAAGCGCGTGCCGGTGATCGCCGGTGCCGGGTCGAACTCCACCGCCGAAGCGGTGTCGCTGGCCAAGCATGCCGAAAAGTCCGGCGCCGATGCCGTGCTTTCGGTCGTGCCCTATTATAACAAGCCCAATCAGGAAGGCCTGTTCCAGCATTTCTCCGCTGTCGCCAAGGCCATCGGCATCCCGGTCATTCTCTATTCGGTGCCGGGCCGCACCATTGTCGATCTTTCCGTCGATACGATCGTGCGTCTGCGCGATGCCCATCCCAATATTATCGGTGTCAAGGACGCGACCGGCAGTCTCGAGCGCGCCACCATGGAACGCGTCAAGCTGGGCGATGATTTCATCCTGCTTTCGGGCGATGACAGCACCGCCCTCGGCTTCAACGCCCATGGTGGAAATGGCTGTATTTCGGTGACAGCCAATGTTGCGCCGCGCCTGTGCTCGCAGATGCAGGAGCTTTCCCTGGCCGGCGATTTCAAGGCCGCCCGCGCCATCAATGAAAAGCTGTCCTATCTCCACAAGGACCTTTTCATGGAGCCCAATCCGGCTCCGGCAAAGTATGTGGCCAACCGCCTCAATCTCTGCGCCAATGAAATGCGGCTGCCGCTGATCCCGATCAGCAAGGCAACGCAGGACGCCATGGACTTTGCAATGGCCCATGCAGGTCTTATCTAACCCTTCATGGCACAGCAGAAGAACGACAAGAGCAAGAATGGTTGGATCAGCCACGGTCTCGTGGCTGAAAACCGGCGCGCGCGCTTCGATTACGAAATCGGCGACACCATCGAGGCCGGCATTGTCCTGACCGGCACCGAGGTCAAGTCGCTGCGTCTCGGCAAGGCGCAGATCACCGAGTCCTACGCCTCTCCCGAGCAGGGGGAGTTGTGGCTCATCAATGCCCATATTCCCGAATATCTGCAGGCCAATCGCTTCAACCACAGCGAGCGCCGCCCGCGCAAACTGCTGATCAGCAAGAAACAATTGGCGCGGCTCGACGCCGATGTGGCCCGCGCGGGTAACACCATCGTGCCGCTGAAGCTCTATTTCAACGATCAGGGCCGCGCCAAGCTGCTGATCGGCGTCGGCAAGGGCAAGAAGAATTACGACAAGCGCGCCACCAGCCGCGACCGCGACTGGAACCGCGACAAGGCCCGCATCATGAAAGAAGGCGGCCGCGGCTGAGCGTCGGCCGAAAGGCAAGCTTATGCCACAGGCGTGACCTGAGAGTGTTTCGCGAACGCACCAACTGGGATTTGGGGTCCTTCGCGACAGGTGACACCCGCACCAGGCCGCTCTCGGGTCGAGCCCAAGGGTGGTCTGGCGGGATATGGTGTGCCAACACGCCGCTCCATCGCCTCCCTCCCCTTGAGGGTCAGGGCTATCGCATATGGACTTATCGGTCACGGGCTCTCATCCCCCACCCCAACTCTCCCCGCAAGGGAGAGGGAGTTCGGGCGGCGCTTTGGGTAAAATCTTACCCCAAGCACGATGCGGCTCCTCCCCCTTGACGGGGGAGGTTGGGAGGGGG
>NZ_UZWD01000045.1 GCF_900631955.1 Devosia equisanguinis
ACGTTTTGGCAATAGTCTTGAGCTCTTGCGCCTCCCTCCCCCTTGCGGGGAGGGATGAGGGTGGGGGGTCCATCAGTGGATCACTGAACCACCCCCCACCCCGGCCCTCCCCCTCAAGGGGGGAGGGAGAGTTGGAGCCGAAGCCTCGGTGCGCCCAAAGTGAACGCTCCCCCTCCTTCAGGGGAGGCCGGGTGGGGGCCGACCAAATCACCAACCTCCCGGATAAGCCCCGTGACCGTACCCGTTCTCGTCGAAACCGAACTCGGCGCCTTCACCCTCGCGATCGAGAGCGAACGCGCCCCGATCACCGCCGCCAATTTCCTGGCCTATGTCGATGGCGGCCATCTCGACAGCGCCACTGCCTATCGCATCGTCACCCTCGCCAACCAGCCCGCCACCACCGTCCACAAGATCGAAGTCGTGCAATGGGGAATGCGCAGCGATGAGCAAAAGCCGTCGCCCTTCCCCGCCATCCCCCACGAAACCACCGAGACGACCGGCCTGCGCCATCGCCACCTGACCATTTCCATGGCCCGCTTCGCGCCCGGCAGCGCCAGTTCGGAATTCTTCATCTGCATCGGCGACCAGCCCGAGCTCGACTTCGGTGGCCGACGCAATCCCGACGGCCAGGGCTTTGCTGCCTTCGGCGCCGTCACCAGCGGCGAAGACACGCTCATGGCCCTCTTCGGCAGGGCAGAACCCGACACCGAATACCCCGCCACGCCGATCAAATTCCGCAAGGTCACCAGGGCCTGACACGCCAGACGGCATCGGCGCGGCACACTGGATCATTTCATACCGGGTTGGCCTGAGGGCTCCATCAACAAGACCCTGAAAGGCTCTAGAACTCGTTCCAGTCCGTGCTGATCGCGGCATTGCCATTGCTGATATAGGCCCGCGCCGCCTGCACCATGCGGCCACCGGTACTGGGCTTGGCCTTGGGCCTGGTTGAACCGCTATCCACCGCCGCCGGCGCGATCTTGAAGATATCGACGATGGTATCGAGATCGCGGGCCTGGGCCTCGGTCTGCTCGATGGCGGCATTGGTTTCCTCGACCAGCGCCGCATTGTGCTGGGTCATTTCGTCCATCTGGCGCACTGCCTGGCGGATCTCTGCGATGGCGGAGGACTGCTCGCCATTGGCCACCGAAATATCGTGCATCAGGCTGGCATTCTCCTGCACCGAGATCAGGATCGTGTCGAGTTTGGCAGCGGCCGTGGCCACGAGCCTGCTGCCCGCATCGACTTCGATCGAGCTCTGGTCGATCAGTGCCTTCACGTCCGAGGACGCCTGGGCTGCCGACTGAGCCAGGCGCCGCACTTCCACCGCCACCACGGCAAAACCCTTGCCGGCCTCGCCGGCACGCGCGGCCTCGACCGAAGCATTAAGCGCCAGGAGGTTGGTCTGGAAGGCGATGTCGTCGATCATGCCGATAATGTCTGATACCTTCGCCGATGAGGTGGAGATGCGGCCCATGGCACCCGTGGTTTCCTTCATCACCGCGCCGCCCTCATTGGCCAGCTGCGCCGCCCCGCGGCTGCGTTCATAGCCATCCATGGCCTTGCGGGCATTGATTTCCACCGCCTGGGTCAGCTGCTCCATGGCAGCGGAGGTTTCCTCGATGGCCGCGGCCTGGCGCGTGGTGCGCTCGGACAAATCATTGGCCCCGGTCAGGATTTCATTGGTGGCGGTGCGCAGGGTGCTCGAGGTAGACCGCAGGCGCGACACCACGTCGGAGAGGGTCTCGGCGACCAGGTTGGTGTCGGCCCCCAGCTTGGCAAAGGCCCCCTCATAGCTGCCGGACATGCGCTGGGTCAGGTCGGTCTTGGCCAGCGCGGCCAGGACATCCCCCGCTTCGCTTAGCGCCTCTTCGGTGCGGGTCAGCATCATGTTGAAATTGGTGGTGATCCGGCTGACATCGGCGTCGGCGAAGCTGCCCTCGATGCGGCGCGAGAAATCGCCCTTGACCGCAGCCGAGACCGCGCCATCGAATTCGCTCTGGAACCGCTCCATCATCTGGGCACGCTCCAGCGCCCGCTGCGCCCGCTCCGCTTCCTCTTCACCCAGCGCAGCCACGCGAATGCCGTTCTCCTTGAACACCTGCACCGCGCCGGCCATGCGCCCGACCTCGTCGGCCCGGCCGGCATGGGGGATGGCGACGGAGAAATCGCCGTCGGCAATGGTGATCATGGCATGGGTAATCTGCTGGATCGGCCGCACCACGGCGGTGCGGGCAAACACCGCCGAACCGATGAGAATGAGGATGACCAGGCCTCCGAGAACCGCGCCAGTCACCTGCCCGGTGGCAGAGGCATTGGCCGCGACCATCTGCATCTCATGGGCGGTGAGCTTGGCAGTGTTGACACCTTCGGCCAGCAAAGCCCGCGCCTGTTCAGAAAAGCCAGACATCTCCCCCTGGATTGCCGCTTCCTGGGCGTCGAATGCCCCGCTATTTCCAGCGGCGATGTCGCGCTCGATCACCGTGCGCAATTGCGGCACCAGCGCCATGTAAGAGCCAACCAGCTGCACGGTGGCGTCGATGGCCTCGACCTCCGCGTCGTTTTGAATGCGGGCCCGAGCATCCGCCAGCACACCGATCAAGGCGGCGTAGTTCGTGTCGATATTGGCCTGCGCCGAAGCAATCTGGGTGGAATTGGTGGCGAGGCGGAAGTCGCGTGAGCCGATGCGCACGCCGCGGAAATAGCTCTCGGCGGCCACCAGGTCAGTCGCGGTCGCCGCCGCATCCATTGCCCGGTTGGTGTCGCGAATGGCGTTGTTGTTCATGACGAACAGCGCCGTGACCATGATGGCCAGGAAGAACATGCCGATGGCCGAAGTCGCGGTCATCTTGGTAGACAAATTCATTTTTGAGAGAAGCGACATTAGGGTGCTCACAAACGACTTGATAACCCTAACAAACCATCAACAACTTAACATATGGTAAGTTACTGCTTTAACTAAGGTTTAGAATTCCGTTAACCATGTCTTCCGCCGCTGGCCATACCGTTAGGAAAGGGTTAAAGCCCTGTTCTGACCCGTCGCAGGAGTCAGGGATGAACAAAAAATCCAGCCGCACCCAGAACGCGATAAGCAAATCCGTTTTGAGACTGGTCAGCACATTGGACTTCAAAGACATCACCGTTCAGATGGTGATCGATGACGCCAGGACAACAAGACCAACATTCTACAGCCATTTCCGGGATGTAGAAGACGCGGCCCGTTTTACTGCAATATCCATGATGTCGATGCAAACAGACGTCCCGCCGCAGCCCAACGATTGGGTGCCCAGGGACGCCGATTTCATCGCCGACCGCATTCGCGTCCAGGTTCGCCCCATTCTCGAAGTGGTCGCAACGCATCGCGCATTTTTCCGCAGGGTCCTGGAGCAGGCGGCAAATCTCGACTATTTCAACCAGACTGTTGCAATGTTCATGGCCAAGGCGGACTGGGAGTTCCGCATGGCGACTGAAAAAGTACGTTCAACCACTGACATGGATGTGCTCGAAATCGTCGCCAACGGCGCTATGTGGATGGTAATCAAGTGGACGCTCGGCGACACGGAGGCGAGTGTCGATGAACTCACCGACCGCGTTGCCCTTACTCTTGCGGCGTTGGTCACCGGTAAGTTGCTCGAGGCCAAATAACCCTTTGTGGTCAGGCTTTACCGCGCCGCCGCGCGGATCGACAGCGCCTCGCCCAGCGTCATCTGCGTATGGTGCTCCCAGCTCGGATCGGGCTCAGGAAAATCGGTGCGGAAATGACCGCCGCGGCTTTCGGTGCGCTTCAGCGCGGCGGCGGCGACCATGGTCGCCGAGGTGGTCATGTTGAGATAGGCAGTCGTGACCTGCTCGGCCTGCGCCTCCAGCACCGCGATATCGCGCAGCGCCTGCTGCAGGCCCTCGCGATGGCGCTCGACGCCGACCAGATTGGTCATGATCCCGCGCAATTGCTGCACCGCCAGCGAATTGCGCAGCACTTCCTCGGCCCGATTGCCTTCGGCCTCGTCCCATTCGATGCCTTTGAACGGCGCCAGTTGGCCCGCCGGCTCTAGCCCGCCGATATCCTCTGCAATGCGCGCGCCATAGACCACGGCCTCGAGCAGCGAATTCGACGCCAGCCGGTTGGCCCCGTGCAGCCCCGTGCACGAGGCCTCCCCGCAAACCCAAAGCCCCGGCAGCGAAGAGCGGCCGCGCTCGTCCACCTTGACCCCGCCCATGTGAAAATGCGCCGCCGGCGTCACCGGGATCATCTCGGCCACCGGATCGATCCCCGCATCGCGGCAATATTTGGAAACGGTGGGGAAGCGGGTGAGAATAGCGGCGCCCAGCACCTCTCTGGTATCGAGAAACACCCGCCGCCCCGCCTGAATCTGGCGGAAATTGGCGCGGGCGACGATATCGCGCGGTGCCAGTTCCGCATCGGGGTGAATGGCCGGCATGAAGCGCTCGCCCCGGTCATTGACCAGGATCGCCCCCTCCCCGCGCAATGCTTCGGTGGCAAGCGGCGCCGGGTCGGCGCCGGTGGCAATGGCGGTGGGATGAAACTGCACGAACTCGGGGTCGGCGATCACTGCCCCCGCCCGCGCCGCCATACCCATGGCGTGGCCCCGCAC
>NZ_UZWD01000034.1 GCF_900631955.1 Devosia equisanguinis
GTTTTATTCTCCTCCCATCCCCGCCGGTTACGCGGCCCCGACGCAGGGCCGGGCGGGAAGGATCGGACGGGGAGGGCGCTCCCCTGCCGGGGTAGAAATTTGGCAGCCGGACCTGCAATATGGTGCCGCCTGAGACCAGACCCCTTAAGCAAGCCGATTTCCGTGACGGGCGGCCTTTGGCTCCCCACGTTACCAAAACGGCCTGGGTCAAAGGCCGCCCGTTACCCGTGCTCAGGCATCGGGTCCGCCCCGCGCCGGTTCGGTGCAACGGGGCAAGAGGAAAGCGCGACGCCAGCGGGCCGGGCGCGGTTTCGGCGCGTCCACTGGTCGGTCTTATCCCCCTGCTTGCCGATGCTGCGATAATGGCGGCAAAGGAGAGTGAGCATGACCAGACCTGAACTCGGCCCCCGTGCCATCGACGCCTATAATCGCCTCGCCCGCGAACTGGCGGCCTTCAATTTCGTGCTGCGCAAGACCAGGCCCGGCGGCACGGTGGCGGGCGAGACGCTGATGGCGCTCAACGGCCTCATCAATATCGCCAATCGCCTGTTTCGCCGCCACCCGGACCTGCCACGCTTCCTGCCGGTCGATGTCGGCATCCCCATGGCCATGGCCGATCTGTCGGTCATCATCGCGAGGCTGACCCTGGCGGCGCTGCTCTATCAGGAGCGCTATCGCCACCTGACCGCTTCGGCGCGTCCTTATGTGTTCAACCACGATCCGCCGGCCGATTGAGGCCGGTTCCGGTTTGGATCACCGGGCGCGCAAAAATATCGCGCGCAACCGGTGCCCCGGCTCCCCGTTACTCCTGCAATCCCAACGCAGGAGCCCATTCATGACCAAGGACCATCACGACGACACCGATATGACCCCGGCCGAAGTGCAGGATCGCATCTGGGAGCTCGCCAAGAAGATCGATATCTGCATGTTCACCACCTGGGATGGCGAACGCCAGCGCAGCCGACCTCTCTCGGCGCGCGTGCATCGCGACCAGCACGCCATCTATTTTCTCGTCGATATCGAGGGGCACAAGAATGGCGAGATCGAGCGCTATCCCTTCGTCTCGCTCGCCTGGGTGGACAGCGGCGGCCACAAATATGCAGTGATCTCCGGCAAGGCCAAGCTCAGCAACGATCGCGGCAAGATCACCGAGCTGTGGAGCGACTGGGACAAGGCCTGGTGGGAAGACGCCAACGACCCCGATATTCGCCTCATCACCGTCACGCCGGAGGATGGCGAACTCTGGGACAGCCCCAATCGCGCCGTTTCCCTCGCCAAGATGGCCTTCGCAGCCGTGACCGGCGCCACGCCCGATATGGGCGACAACGCCAAGGTCGACCTCTAGGGTTTTTCGGGCAGCGCGCTGCGGTTCGCTGCCCGCCTTTTCCTCGCCGCATGGACGGGTGATAGAATGGGCAAAACACTGGGAGAAAGCCGATGCGCGCCCTGATTCTCGCCGCCGCCGTGCTGGCCACAGCCTCCGCACCCGCCATGGCGGTCACCATCACCGCCCGTGTATCCGGCGGCAATATCGCCGTTCACACTGGCCCCGGCGATCGCTATGCCGTGGTGGGCCGCGTCGCCAATGGCACAGAAATCCCCATCGACTACTGCACGCAGGTGGACAGCGATTCCCGCTTCGGCAGCTGGGGCGATGCCGGTCACCCGCTCTGGGGCGCCGGTGCCAAGCAATGGTGCCGCATTCCCGATACCGGCTGGGTCGAGCGCAGCTGGATCGTCGGTCGTGGCCTGGTCAACGTCACCCCACCCGATTTCGCTGGCGCCGGTTGGTAACGTCGCTTAGAGCCAGCCGCTCAGTTCGCGGCGCACCATGGTCTCGACGAAATCCATGCCGCCGGCACTGTCATTGAGGCAGGGAATGTAGGCGAACTTCTCGCCACCGGCCTCGATAAAGGTATCCTTGCCGCCCATGGCGATTTCTTCCAGCGTCTCGATACAGTCGGCCGAAAAAGCCGGCGCCAGGATCGCCACCTTCTTGATGCCCTTGCCGGGCAGCGCTTCCAGCGTCTTGTCGGTATAGGGCTGCAGCCATTCCGTCGGCCCGAACCGGCTCTGGAAGGTGACCATCAGCTTGTCTTTCTCCCAGCCCAGATACTCGCGCACCAGCCGCGTAGTCTTGAAACACTGGCAGTGGTACGGGTCGCCCTTCTGCAGATACTCCACCGGCATGCCGTGATAGCTGGTAATCACCACGTCCGGCTCGAAATCCAGCTTGGCGACGCCGTCGCGAATGGAATCGCCGAGCGCGCGGATATAGGCGGGATCATCGAAATAGGCCGGTGCCGTACGCACCGCCGGCTGCCAGCGCATGGTCTTGAGCGCGTCGAACGCCTTGTCATTGGCGGTGGCGGTGGTCGTAGCAGAATATTGCGGGTAGAGCGGCACGAGGAGAATTTTCTGGCAGCCAGCCTTCTGCATCGTCTCCAGCACCGACTGGGTCGAGGGATTGCCGTAGCGCATGGCATATTCCACCATCACGCCATCACCGGATAGCCGCTGTGCCAGGTTTTCGGTCTGGGCGCGGGTGATGACGCGCAACGGGCTTTCGTTCCGCTCCTTGTCCCAGATCTGCTCATAGGCATGGCCGCTCTTCTGCGGCCGGAAGGAGAGGATGACGAGGTTGAGGATCGGCCACCACAGGAATTTGTTGGTCTCGATCACCCGCGGATCGGAGAGGAATTCCTTGAGATAGCGCCTGACGCTCCAGTAATCGGTGGCATCGGGCGTGCCCAGATTGAGCAGTAGCACCCCGACCTTCTGTGTGGGCACGGCAGGATGGTTCGGAGGCAGGACTTGCGACATCAATGGGCCAGTTTGGAGGAATTCCAGGGTGGCCGCACCATACCCGCTTCAGCTCTTATCGCAAGGCGGCGATGGGTCGCGCTGCAATTTGAGCCTGATCAAACCCTAGAGGCTGGCAATCAGCAAGAGGACGCCAAATCCCAACACCGCCACGGCGCCCAGCAATTCGGCCCACCACACCACATGCCCGGCCAGGGCGCTGCCGGCGCCGCCGATGCGGCTGACGAGACCCTTGGCGGTGACGGCCAGCGTCGCCAGTGTGGCCACGGTGATCGCCGTACCCAGCGCCATCAGCAGCACCGAGACGATCCCAGCCGCCAGCAGACCCTGCGACAAGGCAAAGACCAGCACCACCAGGGCGCCCGAGCAGGGCCGCAGGCCAACCGCCAGCACCACGCCCAGCTGTTCGCGCCAATTGCCCTTGAGATCGGCCGGGCCGATGGCGTGATGCATATGCTCATGGCCATGCGCACCATGGTCATGATGAGCGCAGTCGTGATGGTCGTGGTCGCGATGCTCATGGCCATGGTGATCCTCAGGATCATTCCAATGGTCGCGGCGGCGGTGGCCATGGTCATGCTGCGCTGCGGGACCGTGGTGATGGTGCCCCCAGCCGAAAATCTTGCGCAGCACCAGCCAGAGACCCAATAGCGCCACCAGCGCATAGGAGATCACGCCGACCCAGTGGGCAGCATCGCCCAATGCCGTGCTGGTGAGATTCAATATGCCGGCCAGCACCAATACGAAGGCAACAGCCACCACGGCCTGGATCAGCGCTGAAAGCCCGCTGAGCACGATGCCCTGGCGCAATTGCCGCTCATTGGCCAGCACATAGGACGAGATCACCACCTTGCCATGCCCGGGGCCCGCGGCGTGGAAAATGCCATAGAGAAAACTCAGGCCACCCAGCATCCAGAAGGCATTCCCATCGGTGCGCAACCCATCGAGCGCCGCCGTCAGTGCAGCGTAGAAATCGCGTTGCTGCTGTTGCAGCCAGCCGAAAAAGCCGGTGCGCGGCAGGTTGAGGCCCACTTCCGGCGGCGGTCCACCAAACGGGGTCGCAGGCTTGGCCTGTGCCATCTGCGTCACCGCCTCCATCGCCGTGGTCGGAACCGGCGCATGCGCGCAGGACAAGACCACAAGGCCCTGCGTGCCGCGCATCGCCGCCGCCAGGTCGGGCGGCAGTTCCAGAACTTCCGGGCCGAGAGCGTAGAGACGCTCTTCGGTGGTCCGATCCATCGGTTTCGGCGGTTCCAGCGTCACCGTGCAGGCATTTGACGCTTCCAGCAGATTGACATCGGCCAAGTCGGCCACGCTGATGGCGACATAGTATTCCGGGTCGTAAATGCCCAGTTCGAACCGGTGCCCGGGAGCCTGCGGCTGATTGGCGGCGATGGTGAATTCAAGCGTCACGCGATTGTTGTCGTAGCGCATGTGCTGGTCGCCGACGGCGGTGAAATCCATGTCGTCACCGGCATAGGTGTAGAAATGGAAATCAGCGAGCGCGGCCATGTTTTCGTCGGCCAGCTCCTGCATTTCCTCAGGGCTGACACTGCCATCGCCATTGGTATCCAGCCCCTGCACCATCCACACCGAAAAGGCGGTGTCGAAGGTCCAGCTATGGTGCAGGCTCTGCACGCGCCCCTCGGCGTCGAAGCCGATATCGACCTTGGCATCGATGAAGATATGCGGATGGGCGATCGCTGGTTGCACCAGACCCAACAGGACCATGCCGGAAAGTACAAGGCCAGCGCAGGATCGTAGGAAATTCAAAGCCAGCCCCTTGCGCACCCCAGCGGGGCGCAGTTCGTCAGTCATGCGGTGTAGGCACCATTGCGCGTGCTTCGCCCAGCAATGCGGCAATCTAGTGAATGGGATGGGTCGCAAACCAATCGACCAGATGGTCGATCAACGCCCTCACCTTACCGGCAAGATGGCGGCGATGCGGATAAACCGCCTGCAGAGTCTGGCCAGTCGGCAGGTAGTCTGCCAGCACCGGCACCAGCTCGCCGGCTGCGATGGCCGGATCTGCCAAATAGGAGGGCAGCATCACAAAGCCCAGACCCATCGAGGCAGCACTGCGCGCGGCCAGTGGCGAATTGACCCGCAGCGGCCCGTTTACCGGCACGGAAATGGTCTTGCCGTCTTCCACAAACCGCCAGTTGGACTGGCCTTGCAGATTGACGTCGACGATGCAGGGCATGTGGCGGAGATCTTCGGGGTGCGTTGGCGTGCCAACCTTCTGCAACAGACTCGGCGCCGCGCCGGTAACCACATGCATATCGGCGATCTTGCGGGCAATCAGCGAGGAGTCGGCCAGCGTCGAAATCCTCAGCGCCACATCGATCCCCTCATCGACGAGATCGACATAGCGATCCTCGAGCCGCAGATCGAGCGTCACCTTGGGATATTTGAGCAGGTAGTGATAGATCGCCGGCGCCAGTGTGGACTCGCCGAAATTGCGTGGCGCCGATACGCGCAACATGCCCCGCGGCTCGGCGGTCTGGTCAGTGATGGTGGCGTCAAGATCATCGAGCTGCTGCAACAGGCTCGAGGCCTCGCGATAATAAGCCTCCCCGGCTTCGGTGAGGCTGAGCTTGCGGGTGGTGCGGTTCATCAACCGCACGCCGAGATAATCCTCGAGATCGGTGACATATTTGCTGAGCAGCGCCTTGGAGCGCCCATGCTGGCGGGCTGCGGACGAGAACCCGCCGGAATCGAACACCTGCACAAAAGCGCGGATACGGGCGAGATCCTGAGTCATGTTCACCGCTCATCGCTGCATTCTGGGAGCAATCCGCGTTCCGCCGGGATCGTCTGCGGTGGCGCGTTCGCGTCCATTATGCCGTTTGCTACTGTCAATCGACGCATAACTCATCTGCATCTGCTGAACAATAACAGCCCTTGGTCGTTGTCCGATTAACGATAGGATAGAAGGCTCATCGACGCGCATAAGGAGTTCGGACTATTTTCCCGCCTATGTCCAGGCCATCCTCTCGTTCGGCGCTCTATCGGCTCATTGAAGCCGGCCAATTGGCGCACAAGGCTCTCTTGGTGCCGGTGCTCGAGAAAGGTCTCGAGCCTGGTGACGACGCCATTTTGTTCGAGCTTGGGCGCGCCGGCTCCACCGAACAGCAATTGAGCGACGAGCTGGGCCTGCCCCCATCTGCTCTCGCCACCCGCCTTGACCGCCTGACCGATCGCGGCCTCGTCACCCGCCAGGCCGTTGGCCCGGAGCTGGTTCCGGGAGTCGCCCTGACCGAACGCGGTGTGCGCATCCGCAACGCCCTCGCCGACCACTGGGCGCAGCTGGAAGAGGCCTTGCTGGGCGAACTCAAGTCCAAGCAGCGCAAGACCTTCGGCAAGACCCTTGCCCGCTTCGTGGAGCTTCTTCGCCTCTGACGCATTTCTGCCAAAGCCCCTTTTCCGCGCGCCGCAGCATTAAGACTTCATTCAGCTTCGGTTCATCCGCGATGCGCTTAGATGCGGGTTCAGAGCAAGAATGCCTCAACAGGGAAAGGAGACCCCCATGGCTCTCAATCGGAAGCTTATGGCATCCGGCCTTGCTGCATTGGCGGTATTGGTGACCACGGCGGCTGCTTCTGCCGCCCCCGCCTTCGCCACGGGCAATGTCAATGTGCGCAACGGGCCGGGCACCGGTTATCGCGTCGTCGATACGCTGCGTCGCGGCGAACAGGTCGACGTGCAATATTGCCAGGGTTCGTGGTGCTATGTGGAAAAGCGCGGTACCGATGGCTGGGTGTCGTCGAGCTACCTCGCCAGCGGCGGCAATGACTGGAACGACGGTTGGGAACGCCCGCGTCCACCCCGTCCTCCGCATTGGAACCCGCGTCCGCCGCGCCCGCCACACTGGAATCCGGGCCCGGTCTATCCGGTCTATCCCACTTATCCCAGCCGGCCTGGCGCCAGCTTCTGCTTCAACGGTCCCAACGGCTATTTCTGCGTCGGGAACTGAACCAATCCCCTGGCGCCGCCCCACTCGGGCGGCGCTGGCCTATTCGACCTTGAGACGCTCCACATCGATACCGTGCCGGGCCAGAGGCTCGCGCATACGCCGGATCAGGAACTCATTGAGTCCATAGGTAACGATGGCGCCCACGGCGAAGGCAATGCCGAAGCCCATCCAGCCTTCCTGATTGGCCACCACGATGGCCGCCAGCAAAGTTGCGACACCGCAGCCGAGCAGCACCCAGTTCTTCTTCTGCTCGGCCACCTGCATGTTGCGGGCACCCGAATGCAACAGGTCGCGCAACTCGCTATCGCTCATCGCCGCGAGTTCTGGATTGTTGCGCTCTCGCCTGATGGTCTCGATATAGGCATCGACGCGGCGCATGGTCAGCGCATCCTTGCGGTCGGTGCGGCGCCCACGCGTCAGCATCGTCCAACCGCCGCCGACCAGCAGCAAAACCAGCGCGATCTGTAACAACATGCCCATCAATACCTCCGCAGACGCTGTATATGCGGTCTGACCGGCGCGATGGCAACCTAGCCGACTGCTATTCGTGCCCCGCCTGCAGCGGTGCCGGCGGTGGCACCACCTTTCGTGCCCGCTCGCGCGCCATCACCACCAGCCCGGCAGCCACGATGATGCCGGCCCCTAGCATGGAGATGGGGTCGATCCATTGGCCGAACAGCGCCACGCCGAGGAAAATCGCCCAAGGCAGAGAAAAATAGTTGAACGGCTGCAAGACGCTGGCCGGCGCCATGGATAGCGCGAACACCATCACGCCATGGCCGGCGCAGGTGGTCAGCGTGATGAAGGCCACCAGCGCTACATCCCGCCAGCCCATCGGCTCGATGAAAAACACGCCGACGACGCTGGATAGCGCCAGCCCCACCAGGGCGACATAGGTCATGCTCGTCGCCGCGCTATCGACCTGGCTCACCTTGCGGGTGATGACGATATAGAAGGCGTAGAGCGTTGCAGAGGCCAGTGCACAGAGCGCGCCCAAATCGAGCGGCACGCCACCGGGGCGCATGATCACCATTGCGCCGAGGAAGCCAGCGCCAACGGCGACGAAGCGAAAGATGCCGACCTTTTCGCCCAGCACGGGGATGGCGAACAGTGTTACCAGCAGCGGATAGACAATGACGATGGCCTGCAATTCACCGAGGGACACGGTCTTGAGCGCAATGGCGAAAAACCAGATATCGCCGATCAGCAACACGCCGCGCAGCACTTGCCAGCCGGGCATGCGCGAACGAAAGGCCTGCCGCAGCGGGGCCTGGCGGGCCACCAGAACCAGCGCGAACAGGGCAAAACCCCAATAGCGCAGCATGGTGATGAGGAAGGGCGAATAGTCCTGCACCAGCATTTTCGACACGGCATCCTGAACCCCAAACACGCCAACCGTGATCAGAGTGAGAAGAATGGCGCGGCCGGTCGTATCGGCGCGCGGCGTGTCGGGACGAGATTGCATTGTGGAACTGACCAGGACGAAAAGCCCCGCAGCCTTGGCCGCGAGGCGCCTTGCTTAGCGCAGGGCCTAGCGCTTTGCCATGGCCGATTTGATCAGGCCGGCAATGGCGGTGAGGACGCCGCCGCCGGCCAGCCCCGTCACTCCCTGCCCGGCCAGGGCGCCGAGATCGATGCCACCGGCCGTGCCGGCTGCGCCCGCCGCTGCACCGACCAGGGAATCAAGGCCCGGAATCTGGCTGGCCAGCCAGGTCCCGATCAGACCGCCGATAGCACCGACAATCGAATTGCCTGCGGTCCCCAGGTTGAGCGATTTAACCAATTGCCCGATGACATTGCCGCCGGCGCCGCCGGCAACCAGCTGCACCAGTAAAGGCACGATGACTTCCATGTGGTCCCCTCCCAATGAACAAGGCCCTCCGCCTTGCAACGGAGAAAGGCTACGCCCGTTTCCACCAGCGTGAAAGAGCCATCCTGCTGTCGCAGCCTGTCAGCACTTTGCGGCAATTGAAGAAACCACCCGAACCAGCCTATGTTCTGCCCATGTCAAATCACCCGCTCGATGTATCCGCTCCACAAGGTGCCGTCGCTCTGGTCACCGGGGCCTCGGATCGCATCGGCGCCACCATTGCCCAGGCTCTGGCGCGCGCGGGCTATGCGGTGGTCATCCACTATCGCAGCAATGCCGAGGGCGCCCGGGCCCTGCGCAAGGCCATCCAAGCAGATGGCGGCCGCGCGGCATTGGTGCGGGCCGATCTGGGCAAACGCCGCCAGCGCCAGACCCTGGTCGAAAAGGCCGCCGCCTGCTTCGGGCCGCTGACGCTCCTGGTCAACAATGCCTCGCTATTCGATCCTGACAGCGCCCTCGATATCGACGAAAAGCTCTGGGACCAGCATTTTGCCATTCACGCAGAAGCCCCGATTTTCCTCGCCCGCGACTTCGCCAATCAGCTGCCCAAGGGCGCTGAAGGCAATATAATAAATATCGTCGACGAGCGGGTGCTCCACCCCAGCCCGGCCTATTTCAGCTACACCCTATCCAAGTCCGTGCTGTGGACGGCCACGCAGACCCTGGCGCAATCGCTGGCGCCCGATGTTCGCGTCAACGCTATCGGCCCCGGCCCCGTCCTGCCGCATTCGCGCCAGAGCGAGGCGGAGTTCAAACGCGGCGTCAAAGCCCTGCCGCTGCAGCGCAATGCCGGGCCGGACGAGATTGCACAGGGCGTGCTGGCCATTCTGGCCCTGCCATCCATGACCGGGCAGATGCTGGCGCTGGATGGCGGCAAGCATCTCGAATTTTCGCCGAAACGCGGCCCTACACCCCGACAATGACTGAAGACCAGACCCCGCCCAAATCCGGCCCGGACGTGATCCGTGCCTTTGTCCGCACCCTCCCCGCAGCGCCGGGGGTCTATCGCATGCTCGATGCCGAGGGCGAGGTCATGTATGTGGGCAAAGCCCGCAATCTCAAGGCGCGCGTCACCAATTATACCCGTCCCGACGGGCTGGAACTGCGCCTGCAGCGCATGATCGCTTCGACCGTCAGCATGGAATTCGTCCGCACCGAGACGGAATCCGAGGCGCTGCTGCTCGAAGCGAACATGATCAAGCGCTTGAAGCCGCGCTACAATGTGCTGCTGCGCGACGACAAGAGCTTCCCCTATATCCTGATTGCCACCGATCACGAGGCGCCGGAGCTGACCAAGCATCGCGGCACCCGCCGCCGGCCTGGCCATTATTTCGGCCCGTTTGCTTCAGCAACCGCGGTGGGCCGCACCATTGCCAGCCTGCAAAAGGCGTTCCTGCTGCGCAACTGCTCGGACAGTTTCTACGCCGCCCGCACAAGGCCGTGCCTGCAATATCAGATCAAGCGCTGCGCCGGCCCCTGCACCCGCGAAATCAGCCTCGAGGCCTATGGCGAGCTGGTGGAGGACGCGCGGCAGTTTCTCTCCGGCAAATCGCGCAGCGTGCAGGAGCATTTGCAGGCCGACATGAACAAGGCGGCCGAGGACCTCGATTTCGAGCGCGCCGCCCTGATCCGCGACCGCCTCTCCGCATTGGCGCTGATCCAGTCGCAGGGTGACGCGACCGCTCGTTCGGTGGAAGAGGCCGATGTCTTTGCCATCCATCACGAAGGCGGGCAGTTCTGCGTGCAGGTGTTCTTCTTCCGCGCCTATCAGAACTGGGGCAATTACCCCTATCGCCCCCGCGCCGATGCCAGTCTCACCGATGCCGAGGTGCTGGAAGCCTTTATCGGCCAGTTCTACGAAAACCGCACTCCGGCCCGCCTGATACTGATTTCGCATGAACTCAGCGAGCCGGACGTGATGGAAGAGGCTTTGAGCTCCCGCGCCGGGCGCCGGGTCTATATCGAACAGCCCAAGCGCGGCGAGAAGCGCGACCTGGTCAATCACGCCCTCAACAATGCCCGCGAAGCCCTCAGCCGCCAATTGGCCGAAGGCGCCTCCCACCGCACGCTCCTCGAAGGCGTTGCCGAAACCTTTGGCCTCGAAGACGTCCCGCGCCGCATCGAGATCTACGACAACTCCCACATATCAGGCACGAACATGGTCGGCGCCATGGTCGTCGCAGGCGAGGAAGGCTTTTCGAAAAAGCACTACCGCACTTTCAACATCAAATCCGACATCTCGGCCGGCGATGACTTCGGCATGATGCGCGAAGTGCTGACCCGTCGCTTCGCCCGACTGGCTGCCGAAAGCGAAACCGATGCCGAGGATGAAAATACCGGCATGCCCGACTGGCCCGATGTGGTGTTCATCGATGGTGGCGCCGGCCAGATGAGTGCAGTGCGCGGCGTCATCGCCGAATTGAATCTGCCCAAGGAAGTCACCTTCATCGGCATCGCCAAAGGCGAAGACCGCGATGCAGGTCGCGAAAAATTCTTCATGGAAGGCAAGGACGCCTTCATGCTGCCGCATCGCGATCCGGTGCTCTATTACGTGCAGCGCCTGCGCGACGAGGCCCACCGCTTCGCCATCGGCACCCACCGTGCCAAGCGCAAGAAGGACGTGGTGAAGAACCCGCTGGACGAAATCGAAGGCATCGGCCCGACCCGCAAGCGCTCGCTGCTCAACCATTTCGGTTCGGCCAAGGCTGTCGGCCGGGCATCCCTGGCCGACCTCGAGGCCGTTCCGACCATCTCCAAGGCCATGGCGCAGCTGATCTACGATCACTTCAACCGCAGCTAGAAAGTCGCGCCCTGCCGCATTGATGCCCAACTCGGCGGCACATTGGCCCTTGTCATTCACAACAAGGTGTTCACCGCATGCGTTACCTGCTGCCCCTCGCCGTCCTTCTCGCCCTGCCGATGGCCGCCCATGCCCAGACTGCTGATGCGCCGGCCGAAGACGAAGTCGTCATCGAAGGCATCGGGCTTTCCCAAAACATTCCCTGCGAGGGACGCGATATCGGCATCTATGGTTCGGGCAACAAGATCGACCTCACAGGGACCTGCGGCAATGTCGTCGTCCATGGCGACAGTCACCAGGTATCGATCGAGAAGGCCAAGGCCCTGACGCTGTCGGGCGCCGATCACACCGTGTCTTCGGCAAACATTGCCGATCTCTCGGTGCAGACAACCGGCCATGTCGTGACCGCCACGCTGGATGGAAACGGGGCACCGGCCAAGGTTCAGGTCAATGGGGCCGAACAGACGCTCAACCTGACCCTGGCCTCCGAAACCAGCATCGACATTGCCGGCACCGATCAGGTGGTGAACTGGTCGCTGGCCGACGGCGTCGCCGAGCCGAAGATCGAGATCGGCGGCATCGACAACGCCGTCAATCGCATCCCGTGATATCCGACTGGGCTGGCCGAGCGCCGGCCCTTACATCTCGATGCACGCATTGATATCGAGTCGCAGCGCATCCGGGTCGCTGCTGACGAGATAATCCGGCAGCTGCATCGATAGCTCATCATTATAACTGCTAACCAAAGCGGCGACTGCGTCTTCCGAGAGACCGAGCCTGTCGAATTCCCGGAAGGCCGGCTGCAACCAGAGACGCGACATGGCAATGGCATCGGGCGCGCTATCCGGATAGACGCCCATGGCATCGAGCAGGGTAATCGCCGTCGCACACCACATCGCCTGGTCCGTTTCGGCACTGAGCTGCTGCGCCGACACCGGTGAGAGCATGGCCGTCGCCGCCAGTGCAATCGTAAGTCGCCTCATTGCCGCTCCTCCCTTTCTGCCTTTCGACGCATAGGGGCTGGGGTCAGCGACATCAGCCCCCGATCAGGGGCGAATGCGACCAAAGTCGGGACTCGACATCCATGAAACGGCCCGCTAGGGTTTGCGCCATGATCAACGCAGCGACCTTTTATTGGTACTTTAGCTATCCGCTCCCGGCGGAGGCTATTGCGCGCGCGTCCTGATCCCGACAAGACCAGACCAAATCGCAAGCCAGCCGCCCGACTTCCGAGGCGGCTTTTTTGTGGCCCCTCGTGTCAGACCTACCGAGGACCACCAGAATGCTCAAATCCACCGACGACCTGCGCATTACCGAAATAAAACCGCTGACCACCCCCATCGAGGTGATGCGTCAGCACCCGCGCACCGATGCTGCGACCCGCACCGTGCTGGCGGCCCGCCACGCCTTCCACAATATCTTGACCGGCCAGGACGACCGCCTGGCCGTTGTCGTAGGGCCCTGCTCCATCCATGACCCCAAGGCGGCCATGGACTATGCCCACCGCCTTAACGCCCTGCGCGCAGAGCTTGGCGATCGGCTCGAAATCATCATGCGCGTCTATTTCGAAAAGCCGCGGACCACGGTCGGCTGGAAGGGCCTGATCAACGATCCCGACCTCGACGGCAGCTTCAACATCACTCAGGGCCTGCACACGGCGCGCGCTTTGCTGCTCGACATCAACAATCTCGGCCTGCCCGCCGCAGCCGAATTCCTCGATATGACGACGCCGCAATATATTGCCGATCTCGTCTCCTGGGCTGCCATCGGCGCCCGCACCACCGAGAGCCAGATCCACCGCGAGCTGGCCTCGGGCCTCTCCTGCCCGGTCGGCTTCAAGAATGGCACTGATGGCAATGTGAAGATCGCCTTCGACGCCGTCCTGTCGGCCTCGCATCCGCACCATTTCCTCGCCGTCACCAAGGATGGGCGTTCCGCCATCGCTGCCACCACGGGCAACGAAGACGGGCACATCATCCTGCGCGGCGGCAAGACCACCAATTACGATGCCCAAAGCGTCGACGCTGCCGCCCAGGTCGCCATCAAGGCCGGCCTCAACCCGGCCATCATGGTGGATGCCAGCCACGCCAATTCCTCGAAAAATCCGGAAAACCAGCCGCTGGTTCTCGCCGATATCGGCAGCCAGCTGGCCAATGGCGACAAGCGCATCATCGGCGTGATGGTGGAGTCCAACCTCGTGGCCGGACGGCAGGATCTGGTGCGGGGCAAGGCGCTGGTCTACGGCCAGTCCATCACCGATGGCTGCATCGACTGGGACACCACGGTCACGGCACTACGCGCTCTGGCCGAAACGGTAGAACAGCGCCGCAGGGTCAATGCTCAGGCGGTTGCGTAACCCCCACCTAACCTCCCCCTGAAACAGGGGGAGGGACCGATCGCGTATGCGGGCCTCTCAGCGTGCAGCTCTGCTCCTCCCCCTGTTTCAGGGGGAGGCGGGGTGGGGGCCGGCGCAAACCCAAACTGCATCGCTCGTCGCCCCTTGACCCCTCGCGCCCATTCCTGTTCTGTCCCCTCATGGCCAGAAACCCGCTCTTTCTCATCCCGAACATCATCACCATTGCCCGCATCCTTTCGATCATACCGATCGTCTGGCTGGTGATGGATGGCAGCATCACAATGCGCATCATCGCGCTGGTGCTCTATGTCCTGGCGGCCGCCAGCGACTGGGTGGATGGCTATCTCGCGCGGGCCCTGGGGCAGTATTCCGACCTGGGGCGCATGCTCGATCCCATTGCCGACAAATTGCTGGTGGGCATTCTCATCACCGCCCTCGCCTGGGACGGCAGCCTTTCCGGCTGGGACATGATTCCAGTCGTCGCCATTCTGTTCCGCGAATTCTTCGTCTCCGGGCTGCGCGAATTTCTCGGCAATACCGCCGTGGTGCTGCCGGTCAGCCAGTTGGCGAAGTGGAAGACCACCATCCAGCTGATTGCCCTGGGCATCATTCTGCTCGAACGCATCGTGCCGGGTCTTGGCCTTGTCTCCGATGTAGTGCTGTGGGCCGCTGGCCTGATCACGCTCTGGACCGGCTGGAATTACCTGCGCGCCTCCTGGCCGCATCTGTCGGGAACCGGCAAGTGAAGATCCTTTATTTCGCCTGGCTGCGCGAACGCCTGAATCGCGCCAGCGACGAAGTCGATCCGCCACCTGAAGTGGTGACGCTGGCCGATCTGGTGACCTGGTTGCGCCAAAACGACGAAACCCTGGACATGGCCATGGAAAACCCAGCCATCTTCAAACTCTCGATCGACGCCCATATCCGGCCCCTGGATACACCCATCGCCGGCGCGCGCGAAATCGCTATCCTGCCCCCGATGACCGGCGGATAGGATGATCCGGGTCACGGAGGACAGGTTCGATCCCGGCCAGGAAGCCAATGACTTTCAGGCGGCTCATCTCGAGGCCGGGGCCATGGTGACCTTTACCGGTCTCGTGCGCTCACATCCGGAGGCTCCGATCTCGGCGCTGATCCTCGAATGCTATCCGCAACTGGCCGAAAACCAGATCGCGGCTCTGCGCGAGCAGGCGATGCAGCGCTTTGGCCTCACCGATGCCGGCATCATTCATCGCTATGGCCGCCTGGTGCCGGGGGAGCCGATCATGATGGTGATGACGCTCGCGCCCCACCGCCAGGCCGCTTTCGAGGCCGCGCAATTCCTGATGGACTATCTCAAGACCGACGCGCCCTTCTGGAAACAGGAAGAGACTGCGACGGGCCTGCAATGGGTGGAGGCGAAGGGCGAGGACGACAATGCGCGGCAGCGCTGGTCGTAATAACCCCCTCATCCGGCGCTACGCGCCACCTTCTCCCCAAGAGGGAGAAGAATGGACCGCTGCCCGCTCTGTTCCGCTCCTCCTTGGGGAGAGGGTGGATCGGCCATAGGCCGAGACGGGTGAGGGCGCGCCGTCAATAAACAAAAAAGCCGGGCACGACAGCCCGGCCTTTCAAACTCAATGGCGCGACCTTACTCCGCCGCTGCCCGCTTGGGCTGGACCGCGGCCGAATAGGCGTCGATCAGGGTGCGGCAGCCATCGGCCGGAGTGAACTTATAGTCGCCGATCACCGAGACCGGCGTCACTTCCGCGGCCGTGCCGGTCAGGAAGCACTCGTCGAACTGGCTCAGTTCCTCGGGCATGATATGGCGTTCGGTAACGGTGAAGCCATTTTCCTTGGCCAGCGCGATCAGCGTCTGGCGGGTGATGCCGTTGAGGAAACAATCCGGCTTGGGCGTGGTGATGTCCTTGCCCTTGATGAAGAACACATTGGCGCCGGTGGCCTCGGCCACATAGCCCCGATAGTCGAGCATCAGCGCATCGGCATAGCCATTGGCCATGGCCGCATCCTTGGACAGGGTGCAGATCATGTAGAGGCCGGCGGCCTTGGCCGAGGACGGGATAGTCTCGGGCGACGGGCGCTTCCACTTGCTCCATTCGAGGCGGATGCCCTTGAGCTTTTCCTCGACCGAGAAATAGCTGGGCCAGATCCAGGCGGCGATCGCCACATGCACCTTGTTGTTGCGGGCAGGAACGCTCAGTTCCTCCGAGCCGCGCCAGGCGACAGGACGGATATAGGCATCGACCAGGCCGTTCTTTTCCAGAACCAGACGCTTGGCGGCCTCGATCTCGTCAACGCTATAGGGGAACGGCATGTCGAGCGTCGCGGCCGAGCGAATCAGGCGCTCGGTATGCTCGCGCGACTTGAAGATCTCGCCGCCGTAAGCGCGTTCGCCTTCGAATACCGAAGAGGCATAATGCAAGCCGTGCGTCAGCACATGGATCTTTGCATCTTTCCACGGTTTGAGTTCGCCGTCGAACCAGATCCAGCCATCACGCTGGTCCATGGGCACGCCTGCCATGTTCCTCTCCAGAGTTTAGATTTTACCGCCATGTCGAAATGGCTATTTGCTCAATCATGCCCCAGGGCCGTACCCTTGGCAAACCAGAATGGCTTTGGGATAAGACAACGAAGCGGTGATTTTGGAGAGACAATGACAGCGCAGCAGAAAAATGTCAACAAAGCTGACATAAATCCGGCTGTGCATGGCCATCCCGATCTCCCGCTCGACGTGATGGGACTGTTTTTCTTCGCCTATCGCGATTTCACCGGCGATGCCGATGCCCTGCTCGACCGCCAGGGCTTCGGGCGAGCCCACCATCGCGTGCTCTATTTCGTCAATCTGCGTCCCGGCATGCCGGTGGCCGATCTGCTCGACATTCTAAAGATCACCAAACAAAGCCTCGCCCGCGTTCTCCGCCAACTGATCGACAACGGCTATATCGAGCAATTGCCCGGTCATGCCGACCGCCGTCAGCGCCTATTATACGCCACCGACAAGGGGCGGGAGTTTTTTGCCCGCCTGTCTGCCAGTCAGGCGAGCCGCATCGATGCATCGTTTGCCACCTTGCCTCCGGAAGCGGCCGAAATGGTGCGGCGCTTCCTCGTCGGCATGGTAAATGCCGATGACCACACCGTGCTGGATCGACTGAGCCTCACCGCCAATCTCTAATGTCGGCCCGGCTAAACTCCCGACACATCGAGAAAATGTGACAGGGCCGGCGCGGCGAAAACCGCAAAAATCTGTAGATTGCTGCACGCTTAGGGTAAAAATCCCAATACCTTCCCCCTCGGGATAGAGACCACCCTTCACCGGTCGAACAGGCTGTTCACCAGTGCATACCAGGGGGCTCTAAAATTCCACATCGTTCTATAGAACTGGAGAGACTGCGGCTGGAAACGGCAAAACTCTTTCAGGCCGCGCGACAGGAAAGCGCCGCCGGACGGGATGCCGATGCCATCGCGCTGCTGCGTTCGGCCCTGGCGCTGGCAACGCTGACCGGAGACGATGATCGTCTCGGAGACCTCAATGCGGCAATCGGTGCCGCCTTCATCCGCGAGGATATCCGCCAGTCGGACACGACGCAGGACCATCTGGGGGCAGCGATCGAGACCCTGCGTGCGGCCCTCGAAATCACCTCGACAACCGGCGCCAGCGCCGATGCCGCCACCATGATCAATCTGGCGATCGCCTATGCGCGCCGCTTCCGCCGCGATGGCAATCGAACCGACCTGATGGCGGCCCATATCGAGCTGGACAGCGCCGAGCAGGAAATCCGAAAAGCTGGCGATAGCGCGCTGAGCACACAGATCAGGGCCATCCGCTCGAGTTTGGGGGCGCGGGATAAGGTGATGAACTAAGCCCCTTAGCCCCGACCCAACTCCTCGCTGCGCTGCCGGGCGGCGGCAACCGCCTTTTCCATCAATGGCGTCAGCCCATCGGGCGCCATCAGCACGGCCAGAGCGGCAGCTGTGGTGCCATTGGGGGAGGTCACGTTCTGGCGCAATACGCTGGCCGGCGCCGGATCGGCTTCGAGCAGAGCCGCAGCGCCGATCACCGTCTGACGCGCCAGTTTCATGGCGACATGCTCGGGCAGACCCTGTGCCTGCCCGGCCGCAGCCAAGGCCTCGACGAGATTGAACACATAGGCCGGGCCAGAACCGGAGACCGCCGTGACGGCATCGAGATCGCTCTCGGCGTCGAACCAGACCACCGGCCCGGCAGCAGCCAGCAAGGCATCGGCATTGCCGCGATCATCGTTCCCAACCTCTGGACCGGCGACGGCGCCGGTAATGCCCTTGCCCAGCTGGGCGGGCGTATTGGGCATGGTGCGAACGATGCGGCCGGTGCCCAACCCTTCGGAAAGCCGGGCGATGGAAATGCCGGCGGCGATGGAGAGCACCAGCGTCTGCGGGCCCACGACCGGCAGCAGCCCTGCCATCACTGGCCCGATGATCTGCGGCTTGACTGCCAGCACCAGGACGTTGGGGACAAGGCCCGAGGCCTGACTGTTGATGACGAGATCATAATCGTCGGCCAGCGCCCTGGCATCGTCGCTCGGTGCCGGATCGACCAGCACCAGACTGCTGGGCGGCAGGCCGGCATCCAGCCAGCCGCGGGCCATGGCCAGACCCATTTTCCCGGCCCCGACGAGCATGACCGGTCCGAGATTGCGCAAGGAAGACATCAGGCTTCACCCACTGTTTCGAACATCACATGGCTGAGAGCGTCGGCCGCCGACTTGCCGGCCCACACCACGAACTGGAAGGCCTGGTAATAGAGGTCGCAGCTATCAGTCGCAGAACGCAGCAGGGCCTCGCATTGTTGCGGGGAAACGTCGGCGCCGCCGGTCAAGAGATGCGAGTTGCGGAACAGCACCACGCCCTCCTTGTTCCAGATGTCGAAATGGCCGATCCAGAGCTGTTCATTGATCAGGCTGATCAACTGTCTTACTTCGGAACGCCGGGCATCGGGCACCTTGAGGTCGAAGGCACAGGCGATGTGGAGCGACTCGAGGTCTTCCATCCAGTTGAAGGAGACGTGGTAATCGCTCCAGCCGCCGCGCACCGAGATGGAGATTTCGTCGGCATCCTGGCGCTCGAATGTCCAGTCGTTGATCGATGCGATGTGCTCGACAAGGTCCACCGGATGGGACGACCGATCGGGCTCGTATTCAATCAATGACATAAGCGGATTCCGTCCTCGTAGGCGCTGTTGATCTGCTTGCGGCAAGAATGCGCCGCGCGATACTGGCGTGTAAGCGGGGAACAGGTCGCGCCCCCCTCCGGGGTCTACGAATCGTCCACGAGGACAAATCTACACCGCGTTCCTGATTCAGGGGACGCGAGCGGACACGATGAGGGCAATCTCTTGTGGATGACGATGGGCCGCAAAGTCTTAACAGGCCGTTAAGCCCAAGAGCGGCGCCGATTTAGCGGCGTTTACAATTATTAGGCTGCATCAGCCAGGCAGCGCCAGAACCCAACCACCCCGGGACTGGGAGGCCTAAAACAAATGCTCGGGGCCGGCCCAGCCGAAGCGGATGGCCTCGCCCCATTGCGAGAAGCCGTTGGCTTCGGCCATGCGTGCCGCAGATTCGGTATCATAGGGGATGGCGATCAATGCCGTCTGCCACCCGGCGCGACGCTGTTCGAGGATGGCATAATGGGCATCGGGGGAGCCGCGCACCAATTGCATGCCCACCGAGCCGGGATTGACGATCAGCCTTCCGTCGCGGAGCCGGACGGTCCGGGGCACATGGGTGTGACCGCACAGCATGACGGCCGCGGTGAGGCCCTGGGCTGCGCGGGTCACTTCGGCTTCTGACGGCAGGGTGGTGGTGCGGCCCTTGTAGAAATTGTCGAGCCAGGGAATTTCGTCGCCCTGTGGCGCGCCGTGACAAAGATAGATGTCGGTGCCCAGACGAGCCTCCGCGCCCTGCCCCGCCAGCCACTCGATTTGCGTCGGCGTCAGCAGGTTGCGGGCGAAAATATCGACGGCGCCGGCGCGTGCACCCTGTGCGTCCAGCACCCAGCGGTCATGATTGCCCTGGATGCAGAGGGCGCCCAGCCCCATCAGCCGCTCGGCGGCGCCGGCCGGATCGATGGGGCCGCTGACATGGTCGCCGAGGCACAGGACGGCATCGAAACTGTGCCGCGCCAGATCCTCGAGCACCGCATCGAGTGCCGGGCTGTTACCATGGACATCGGAAAGAACGGCGACCCGCAAGGATCAGACCGCAGGCTTGTCGCCACCGCGCAGCGCGGCGAGTTCCTTGCGCAGCGCATCGATTTCTTCGCCCTGCACCTGGACGAGTTCGCGCAAGGCGTCGAATTCCTCGCGCTTGACCAATTCCATGTCGTTGATGATTCTCTGGGCCTGAGACTTGACCACCGTCTCGACTTCACGGCGAACGCCATCGGCAACGCCTGCGGCCTCGTTCATCACCCGGCCCAGCCCGTCGAAAATCCTGTTGTTCTGGTTCATGGCAGTTCCAATTCCTTGAGAGGCGGCCCGCAGGGCTCAGCAATGCTTGATATGTAGGCCAGCCATCCCGACTTGACCAGACCAGGCGAAGCGGCAATGGTCCGCGCCAGCACAGAGGACCGCCCTTGCCCTTCCCCAATATTCACCCCATCGCCTTTTCCATCGGCCCCGTGGATATCCGCTGGTATGCGCTGGGCTATCTGTTCGGCGTGCTGCTGGGCGCCGCTTATGGCTGGTTGCTGCTGCGCAATGAGCGGCTTTGGCATCGGGGCACGCCGCCCTTCAAGGCCAATGACATCTGGGACTTCGCCTTCTGGGCCATGCTCGCCATCGTGATCGGCGGCCGCACCGGCTATGTGCTGTTCTACAATTTCTCCGAATATGCGCAGGACCCTATCCAGGTGTTCAACACGCTGGATGGCGGCATGTCCTATCATGGCGGCATGATCGGGCTAATGCTGGCAGCGATCCTGTTCACCCGGTCCAAGGGTGGCAATTGGCTCTCGGCGCTCGACCTGATGGGGGCCGTGGCCACTATCGGCATCTTCCTTGTGCGCATCGCCAATTTCATCAATTCCGAGCTCTATGGCGCACCCACCGACCTGCCCTGGGGCGTGGTGTTCCCGACCGACCCGCTGCAGGTCGCCCGCCACCCCAGCCAGCTCTATGAAGCGGCAATGGAGGGACTGCTGCTGTTCCTCATCATTCGCGTGGCGACACACGTGTTCTACGCCCTGCGCAAGCCGGGCCTCGTCGCCGGCATATTCGGCATCGGCTATGGGGTCTCGCGCATTCTTGTCGAGCTGGTTCGCCTGCCCGATATCCAGATCGGCTATCTCTATGGCGGTTGGCTGACCATGGGCATGGTCTTGAGCCTGCCCATGGTGGTCGCCGGATTGGGTCTCGTCATCTTTGCGCTGACCCGCCCGGAGAACAAGCTGCGCCCTTGAACGGCGGGATTTGAACACCCCTCCTGCCCGGCAAATCGGAATTATTGACGTGAACCAAACCCTTTCGCTCTCTGACCAGATCGACCTGCAGATCCGCACCACCGGGCCCATTTCGGTGGCAACCTATATGGGGCTCTGCCTGACGCATCCGACCAAGGGCTATTATCGCGCCCAGAACGCCGTCGGCGCCGATGGCGATTTCATCACCGCGCCGGAGATTTCGCAGATGTTCGGCGAGTTGATCGGGTTTTTCCTGGTCAATCTCTGGCAACAGATGGACGAGCCAAAGCCCTTCACCCTGCTGGAGCTGGGACCGGGCCGCGGCACGCTGATGGCCGATATTATGCGCGTCGCCTGCCGCGCGCCAGGCTTTCGCGAAGCGGTGCAATTGCGGTTGTTCGAAACCAGCCCAGTGTTGATCGCCCAGCAGAAGCAGCGCCTGGCTGCCTATGATGCGCAATGGATCGAGTCCTTCGACCAGTTGGGCGATACCCCGCTCATGGTGGTGGCCAACGAGTTCTTCGACGCGCTGCCGATCCGACAGTTCGTGCGCAAGGATGACGGCTGGCATGAGCGCCAGATCGGCCTGGCCGATGGCCAGCGCGTCTTCGGCCTGTCGCCGACGCCGATTCCAGCCGAGTCCATGCCGCCTGCGGCGGCGGATGCAGCGCCGGACAGTGTGTTCGAGGTGCATTTTGCCAGCGGCGAAGTGATGTCCCGCCTGTCCCGCGCCATTGCCCGCCAGGGTGGCGCCATGCTGGCCATCGACTATGGCTATGCCCACAGCCAGACCGGCGAAACGCTGCAGGGCGTGCGCAACCACGCTTTCGCCGATGTCCTCTCCGATCCCGGCGCGGTCGATCTCTCTGCCCATGTCGATTTTGCCGTGCTCGGCGGCGCCGCACGTCAGGCGGGGCTTGCGGCCCAGCCGCTGGTGACCCAGGGCGAGTTTCTGACCCGGCTGGGCATTGGCGAGCGCGCAAGCGCCCTGGCCCGGGCCAATCCCGAGGCCGCCGCCGATGTGCGCCTGGCCGAGGAGCGGCTGACCAGCGCCCAGCAGATGGGCGAGCTCTTCAAGGTGTTCTGCGCCCATAGTCCGGGCCTGGTGCCGCCGGGATTTGTGGCGTGACTGGGTTCAGTACCAGCACAGGGCTTGCTGCCGTGCCGCATGGCTTTTTCGGCCGCGACGGCGGGGTGTCGCTGGGCGATTTCGCGGGCAATAATATGTCGACCGCCGTGGGCGACGATGCCAAGGCGGTGGCGGCCAATCGCGCCGGGGCGCTGGCGGCGCTGGGTTTCGCCCCCGATGTGCTCTGCCTGTTGCGGCAGGTCCATTCGGCTCGAGTCGAGACCATTACCGGCCCCATCGCGCCCGGCACGATCGAGGCCGACGCCATGGTCACCGACCGGCCCGGTCTGGTGCTGGGCATTCTCACCGCCGACTGCACGCCGATTCTCTTGGCCGATGCCGAGGCCGGGGTGGTCGGGGCGGCTCATGCCGGCTGGCGCGGTGCGGTGGATGGCATCGCGGCGGCGACCGTAAAAGCCATGGTGGCGCTGGGGGCCGAGCCATCGCGGATCACGGCCGCGATTGGGCCCACCATCACCCAGCCCAATTACGAAGTGGGCGAGCAATTCCGCGCCGATGTGCTGGCCCTTCACCCCGATGCCGACCGCTATTTTGTGACGCCGCCGGGCGGCAAGCCGCATTTCGACCTGCCAGGGCTGGTTGAGGAGCAGTTGCGCGCCGCCGGAATCGCGACGGTCGAGCGCGTGGGTGGCTGCACCTATGGCCAGCCGGAGCGCTATTTCTCGCATCGCTTCGCCACCCATCGCGGAACGGGCACCGGGCGGCAGATTGCCCTGGTTGCAACCCGGTAACCCATTTTCTTCTGTCATCCATTTGTTGCGTTGTCAGGCAGGCAGCGACAAGCTAAAGCTGCCCGCGAAACTGGAAGGTCCTCCCCCAGGACCCGTTGAGACAGGATCGCGTCCATGAAGCTGGTGACCGGCAACTCCAACCGCCCGCTGGCTCAGGCTGTCGCCAGCTATCTCGAACTCCCCCTGACCGATTGCACGGTGAAACGGTTCGCCGACAACGAGGTCTATGTCGAGATCCACGAGAATGTGCGTGGCGAGGACGTCTTCATCCTGCAGTCGACGAGCTATCCGGCCAATGACAACCTGATGGAATTGCTCATCATCGTCGATGCGCTGCGCCGTTCCTCGGCCCGTCGCATCACCGCGGTGCTGCCCTATTTCGGCTATGCCCGCCAGGATCGTCGCGCCACCGGCCGCACCCCGATTTCGGCCAAGCTGGTGGCCAATCTGATCGTGGAAGCCGGCGTCAATCGCGTCATCACGCTCGATCTGCATGCCGCCCAGATCCAAGGCTTTTTCGATATTCCGACCGACAATCTCTATGCCGCGCCGATCATCACCCGGGACATTCTCGACAATTACAAGCTCGAGAACA
This sequence comes from Devosia equisanguinis, assembly GCF_900631955.1. Taxonomy (GTDB): domain Bacteria; phylum Pseudomonadota; class Alphaproteobacteria; order Rhizobiales; family Devosiaceae; genus Devosia; species Devosia equisanguinis. The sequence goes on from NZ_UZWD01000034.1 coordinate 23,739, forward strand.
CCATGATCGTCTCCCCTGACGTTGGCGGCGTGGCGCGTGCCCGTGCCGTGGCCCAGCGCCTCGGCACCGATCTCGCCATTGTCGACAAGCGCCGTCCGCGTGCCGGCGTCTCCGAGGTGATGAACATCATCGGCGACGTGTCCGGACAGGCCTGCATTCTCATCGACGATATCGTCGATAGCGGCGGCACCCTGGTCAATGCGGCCGAGGCCCTGCTCAAGGCCGGCGCCAAGGAAGTTTCGGCCTATATCACCCATGGCGTGCTGTCGGGCGCCGCCTCCGAGCGTATCGCCGGCTCCAAGCTCAAGGAACTGGTGGTGACCGATTCCATCGTCGACACCGAAGCGACCAAGCTGGCTGCCAATATCCGGCGCATGAACATCGCCCCGCTGATCGGCGAGGCCATTGCCCGCACCGCCAGCGAACAGAGTGTGTCGAGCCTGTTTGACTGATGACTCCCCTGCCCGAGGCAGATCGCCTGGTCTTCCGCCGGTTCCAGACCAGCGACCAGGCGGACGTTAGGGCGATGTTTGCCGACGATTATGCGGCGCAGTTTTATCCAACCTATCAGGACCAAGCGGCCGCCCTGCGCTGGATCGACTGGAACCTCGACAATTATCGCGAATATGGCTTCGGCCTTTGGGCGATCTGCGACAAGTCCGGCGCGTTTGTCGGCGATTGCGGCCTCACCTGGCAGAACACTGACCGCGGACGCCAACTTGAACTCGGCTATCACGTCACCCAGAACCATCGCGGCCACGGCTATGCCATCGAGGCGGGGCGCGCCGTGCTCGCCTGGGGCTGGGACAATACCGACGCCCCGGACATCGTCTCGATCGTGGCGCCGGAGAATATGGCCTCGATTCGCAGTGCCACGAGATTGCACCAGGGCTGCCGCAGCTATACCAAAGCCGACGGCAGCCGCCGGCTGCTGTTTTATACGACGCGACCAGGCTTACTTGAGGATTAACTGCAGCTTGCCGGCCGCATAGGCGGTGCCGCAATCGGTGGCATCATGCATGATGTCTTCCTCGAGCAGCGGCGTGGCGGTCATGCCTTCGCCGGTGAAGCGCATGTCGTCGCACTCTCCGTCATTGGCATATTCGCCCTTGTCGTCGCCGAAATCGGGCACGCCATTGTCGTCGATGCCGCGCAACCTGATCGTGCCGGCCTCATAGGCGGCGCGGCAGTCGGTGGCGTCGTTGAGAATGTCGTCGCTCAACAGGAAGGTGCGCGTCATGCCCTTGCCCTCGAAGCGCGGGTCGTCGCATTCCCCATCATTGGCATATTCGCCATTATCGGTGCCAAAGGAGAATTTCGGCGCGGCCTGCGCCGGGATTGAAAACAGCGCAAGGCTCGCAAAGGCGACGGCAAAAGCGGCACTGGATTTCATTTTTAGTCCTGAATCGATAAAACAAGACCGCATCAGCGCCGCTGGTTCTGACGAAAATGTGACCCATTTTATCGCGCGGGGTGAAATCCCCGGATTTCGGCGATTGCGGGATGCTCAACTTCCTTGCCCAGCCAGGACAAATCCTCTATAGCCCAGCCCCATGAAGCGCTCGTCACCCCTGGAGGACGGGCGCGTATGTCGTTGTGATGACGCATACACCAACCCAATGGATGTTTTCCATGGCTGAGACCAAGGTGCTCAAGGCACAGGCGCGCAACGGAGTGGGCAAGGGGGCCGCTCGCGAAGCTCGTCGTCAGGGACTCGTTCCCGCTGTTATTTATGGTGACAAGAAGCCCCCCGTCACCGTGTCCGTCGCTTACAAGGACGCCCACAAGGCGATCTATGCCGGCGGCTTCAAGTCGCACGTCCTCAACCTCGACGTCGATGGCACCATCCACAAGGTGATCCCGCGCGATTACCAGCTCGACGTGGTCAAGGACCAGCCGATGCACATCGACTTCCTGCGCGTCTCTGGCAATGCCAAGCTGACCGTGGAAGTGCATGTGAACTTCGTCAACGACGAGAAGAGCCCCGGCCTCAAGCGTGGCGGCACCCTCAACGTCGTGCGTCACACCGTCGAAGTGCTGGCTCCCGCCAACGCCATTCCCGACGAGATCACCGTTGATCTCTCCGGCTATGAAATCGGCGACTCGATCCACATCTCGGCCGTGACCCTGCCCAAGGGCGTGACCCCGACCATCACCGACCGCGACTTCACCATCGCGACCGTCGTTGCTCCGTCGGCGCTCAAGTCGGCCGGTGACGAAGGCGAAGAAGAAGCCGCTTCCGAAGAGTAAGTCTTCCGGATTGGCAAACCTGTTTGAGGCGGCCCCACGGCCGCCTCAGTCATTTGTAAGGCTTGGACCCATGAAACTGCTCGTCGGCCTCGGCAATCCCGGCAACCAATATGCCGGCAATCGCCACAATATCGGCTTCATGGCTATCGACGCCATCGCCTCGGCCCATGGCATTTCCGGCTGGAAATCCAAGCATGCGGGCCTGATCGCCGAGGGCAATATCGGCACTGAGCGCGTGCTGCTGCTCAAGCCGCAGACCTTCATGAACAAGTCCGGCGACAGCGTGCAGCAGGTGACGCGCTTTTTCAAAATCCCGGTTGGCGAGGTCATCGTCTTCTACGACGAGCTCGACCTGGCGCCCGGCAAGGTGCGGGTCAAGATCGGCGGCGGCAATGGCGGCCATAATGGCCTCAGGTCCATCGATCCGCAGATCGGGCTCGACTATAAGCGCGTCCGCCTCGGCATCGGCCATCCCGGCAAGGAATTCGTCACCCCGCATGTGCTGGGCGACTTCGCCAAGTCAGACAAGGCCTGGCTCGATCCGCTGCTCGACGAGATCGCCCGGCAGGCGCCGCTGCTGCTCAAGGGCGACGATAACGGCTTCATGAACAAGCTGGCGCTGGCCGTGCAGGGTGGCGAGGAGGAAAAACCGGCTGCGGCCCCCAAGGCTTCGGCCTCCAAGCCCGCCCAAAGCCATATCCGCCAGGCGCGCCCCGCCAAGCCGCAGGCCGACCTCCCCAAGAGCGGCCCCATGGCCGACATGCTCAACAAGCTCTTCGGCAAGGGCGAGTAGCGCGCTTCCACGGATTCGCGGCTAGATTCCGGGCATGCCAAATACCCGCTTGGCCTCGTGGCCGAGCGGTTGCACGGTAACGGACGGCCAGTGGCCCAGAAAGTCGAACGTTCAAAGCATGAGCCACTGGCCGTTCGTCACGGTATCGGCTTGCTTAAGGGGTCTGGTCTCAGGCGGAACCAATATTGCAGGTCCGGCTGCCAAATTTCTACCCCGGCAGGGGAGCGCCCTCCCCGTCCGATCCTTCCCGCCCGGCCCTGCGTCGGGGCCGCGTGTGTAACGGGAATGAGCGGATTATGCCGCAGGGTTTTCGGGCGGGGATAAGTTTGCTCGCCACACATCAGGATGCAGGCAGCATAGTGCCGAGATGCGGGCCGCCCCGCCTTCAAAATTCAAATTTGCGATAATTCTGGAAACGACTGGAAATGGGAGCGGCACCATACTGAAGTTGCAATAACCGCCGCCTGCAGAGGCCAAGCCTGCACGAGGCCGATCGGACATCGCGCCCACACAACATATTTAAATTACGAGCAGGCCGGAGCGGAGTAGATCGGACTCTGCAGGCCAAACGGAGACCGACATGCGTGCCCGCGACAACTCAGCTCTTCTGATGTCGTTCCAGGCCGCTTTGCTGGATGGCGGCGTTTTTGCGGTCTTTCAGCCCATTGTCACGCCCATCAGCCGGTTGCTGGTGGGCTTTGAGGTTCTGGCACGCTGGCAGGACCCGGTGATGGGCCTTGTTTCTCCGGCCGAATTCATTCCCATGGCGGACGAGGCGGGCCTGCTCGATGCCATGCTTGCGGCACAGCTGCGGCAGAGCTTTGAGGCGGCCCGCGACTGGCCCGGCACGTTCTTTCTGGGTTTCAACGTCTCCCCAACGCAGTTGCGCAATGCCAGCGTCGCCGAAATCTTCCGCATCGAGGCGGAACGGGCGGGCTTTCCCTTCGGCCGCATTCACGTCGAAATCACCGAGACCGCCATTTTCAGCGACGATGCCGAGGCGCACGCGGTGCTCGAACAGCTGACCGATATGGGGTTTCACGTCGCGTTGGACGATTTCGGCACCGGCCATTCCAGCCTGAGCTGGCTGCAGACCATGCCCTTTACCAAGATCAAGATCGACCTCAGCTTCGTGCGGACCATGCTGGATGATCCCCATACGCGCAAAATCGTCGCCGCGGTGATCGGGCTGGGGCAGAATCTCGGCATGCCGGTGGTGGCCGAGGGCGTGGAGACGGAGGCGCAGGAGCGCCTTCTGGCCCGGCTTGGCTGCGACCTGGCACAGGGCTATCTGTTCGGTGCCGGCCTGCCCGCAGCCGATGTACCGGCAAAGGCCCTCGCAATCTTCCAGCAAGGCGCGCTATCGACCCTCGAAGCGCTGTCGCCCGAACGGCGCGCGGCGCAGCTCGATGCGCTCTATGGTTCGTCGGGCCTGTCGATTGCCTTCATCAACCCGGACATGCAGCTGGTTCGGGTCGGCGAGGCGCTGGCCGGACGGCTGGGCCTCGGCACCCATGAACTGCGCGGGCGTCCCATCGCCGACCTGCTGCCGGGCATTGTGCCGGTGCTGTCGCAGATGCAAGCCTCACCCACCGCGGCAAGGGATGTCGTGACCTTCGAATGCGCGATGCCGGCCGGGGGCACCGACCTGGTTTGGGTGCAGGGCGTGACCAATGAGCTCGACGAAATCATGGGCTATTCGATCGTCGGCATCGACATTACGCAACGCAAACAGACCGAAGCGCTGCTCAGGGAAAGCGCAGAACACTATCGCCACACCGTCGAGCTGATGCCCCACATGCCCTGGACCGCGGACGCGACGGGACAGCTGCTCTATCTCTCGCCGCAACACACCATGCTGCAGCATGCCCCGCTCGATGCCTTGCAGGGCGGCGGCTGGCTCGACCAGGTCCATCCCGACGATTTCGAGCAGGTGGAGGCGACATGGAACCGTGCCATCACCCACCAATTGGATATCGATGAAGAATTGCGGCTGCGACAGACTGACGGCAGCTATCGCTGGTTCTGGGTGTTTGCGCAGCCGCGGCGCGACAACGAGGGGCACGTCCTGCGGTGGTATGGCATCACCCAGGACATCGACTGCTACAAACGACCGGGCGCCCAGCCGGTCGAGGGCTAGCGCGAGGGCGAGGCGCTGCTGGAAGACAGCCCCTTTGCCTTTGGAAAGTTACCCTGGACGGCGAGTTGAGCGCTACCAATCAGCGCGGCAAGCACCGGATTGGTCTCAAAAGCGAAGACCTGCAGCACTGGCGCGACTACTTACACCCGGACGACCTGGAGCGGGTTGAGCGGGACTGGTCGTCATTTCTGGGCTGTCACCCCCCTTATTCGCCGTCCTTCGGGGCCTTGCCACGAGACGGATCATGGCAAGAGATCCATGCCTGCGCCTGGCCAAGGCGCGGCGCCACGGAGGCATTCTGCACTGGTTCGGGGCTTCCGAAACCCAGGATATACCTGGGGCAATCAACGGGGACGGGGCCGGCTGACGCGCGCTGGACAGGAGCACTAAGGCTAGATCAGACCCGATGCCGGAATGAGGATCGGCAGGTTGACCAGGAGGTGCAGCAGCATGCAAGCTGGCAGATTGCGCCGCCGCAGATAGAGCGCATAGATCATGACGGTGCCGCCACCATGATAGAGAAACCAGGTGGGGCCGAAAAAGGCCAGGTGCGGGGCCACAAAGATGGCAAAACTGATCGCTGGCCCGATCCAGCGCGATGACGTCAAGTCGTTGATCCGCTCGATCGGATAGCCGCGATAGAGGACTTCTTCGGTGATGGCCGCCGTGACGATCATGGCAACAAGAACCGGGACCGGCAGGGCCACGAGGCTCGCCGTGCCAGGATCGTCTGCTGGCGGCAAAAGGGTCATGGCGAGCCACGACCAGGCCATCGCGATGCCCCAATAGAAAAGGGCGGTCTCGATGTCCTTGCCATCCGGACGCCTGATCAGGATCGACGCCAGCGTCCGTCTTTCGACAAGGATAATGAACGCGACGACGGCGAGAACAGCCAGCCAATTCCACAGGATGATGGATGCCGGCCCCTCGGGCCCGACGTCAAGACCCCACCAGCGAAGCAGCGGGTTGACGTAGCTCGGGAAATAGCAAATCACCAATCCGAGCAGGATGATAGCCGATCTCTGTATCACCGGACGAGTGTCCGATAGATCGCATCGGGTGGCAATAGCCCAGCGCATATTCTTGGTGTCGCGGCCGTGGCATCGGGCGGAGGTCGCGCAACGGATCGCCGCCGTGACAAATTGGGTCGGCGTTGGTAAGTGCCGCAGCGGGAGGACCATGATGATCGATTTTCGAGGCCACATTCTGCTGCTGTCCGGCCATCCTGGCTCCGGAAAGACCACGACGGCCGAGGCGCTGGCGCACCTGCCCGGCGGGCCCAAGGTGCATCTGCATTCCGATGACTTCTGGGGCTATATCAAGCATGGCCATATCGACCCCTGGCTCGAAGAGGCGCATGAGCAGAACCGCATGATCATGCAGATCGCAGCTGACGTCGCTGGCCATTATGCCCGCCACGGCTATTTCGTGGTGCTCGATGGCGTGGTGCGGCCGAGCTGGCTGCCGGCCTTTCAGGCATTGGGCCTGCCGCTGCACTATATCGTGTTGCGCACGACTGCCGCCGAGGCGATCGATCGGTGCGTTCTGCGGGGCGGCGATAGTTTGAGCGACCCGAATGTGGTCGCAGACCTGCATGCCGAATTCATGGCGCTGGGGCCTTACGAGGCGCATGTCCTCTCGGTTTCCGGGCAGGATCGAGATGGAGCGTTGAAGTCGGTCGTGGATGCGCTGCAGTCGGGCCGGTTCGGGGTTGCGGAATAGAGGCGGCGGGGGCGTGTTGAGAACCGCCTTAACTGCTCTTTCGCCTCCCTCCCCCTTGTGGGCCTGGGAATGAGGGGGCAGGCGCTGATCCATCCAGGACTTCGTTCATTGATGGGAGTTGCTGAACCTGCAGCACCCCCACCTAACCTCCCCCTGTAGAAGGGGGAGGGAGAGCAGGAGCCGAAGCCGAAGCGCCTCCCAATGCGCTCAAAGTGAACACCTCCCTCCCCTTGTGGGGAGGGAGGACGAGGGCCGAGGGGCCGGATTATGGCCTACGCCACCTGCGCTTTGCGGGGGCCGCGGGCCCATTCGGGGAGCCAGGTGCCGTGGGCGGCGATGAGGTCATCGACGAGGTTCCAGATCTGGTCGAGATCGAGCTCGGCAGCGGTGTGCGGGTCCATCATCGCAGCGTGGTAGATGTGCTCGCGATTTTCCTCGATCAGCGCGCGGACGGTGAGTTCCTGCACATTGATATTGGTGCGGATCAGCGCGGTGAGCTGGGGCGGCAGCTCGCCGATATAGGTGGGTTGCAGGCCATTGTCGTCGACGAGGCACGGCACTTCGACGGCGGCCGCATTGGGCAGCGAGGTGATGACGCCATTATTGCGCAAATTGCCGTAGATCACCGAGGGTTCGCCGGTCCACACCGAATTGACGATGGAGCTGGCATATTCCTTTGAGGCCTTCACCTCGATGCGGTTGGCATTGCGATATTCCTCGCTGGTGCGCTTCCAGCTGGCGATCTGCTCGACGCAGCGCTTGGGATACTCGTCCAGCGGAATGCCGAATTTCTCGATGATGTCTTCGCGGCCCTCCTTGATGAAATAGGGCGTGTATTCGGCGAAGTGCTCGGAGCTTTCAGTGACGAAATAGCCCAGCCGCGTCATCATCTCGTAGCGCACCTTGTTGGGGCAGCGCGGGTTCCAGCCCGGCTTGGGCGCGCGGCCTTCGGCATAAGCGCGATGCAGGTCCGGATAGAGGTTCTTGTAGCTGCCATCGGGCTGGCGATGCTCGAAATTGAGGTAGAAGGCCATGTGGTTGATGCCGGCCGAGCGATAGCGGATTTCCTCGTAGGGAATGCCGAGATCATGCGCCAGTTCATGCGCCGTGCCCTGCACCGAATGGCAGAGGCCGACCTGCTTGATGGTCGGGTACTTTTCCGAAATGGCCCAGGTGTTGATGGCCATCGGGTTGACATATTGCAGCATGATGGCGTTGGGCGCGACCTCGAGCATATCTTCGCAGATGCTCCACAGATGCGGCACGGTCCTGAGGCCGCGCATGATGCCGCCGACACCCAGCGTATCGGCAATGGTCTGGCGCAGATTGTATTTCTTGGGCACGTCGAAATCGACGACGGTCGAAGGCTCGTAGCCGCCGATCTGGAAGCAGACGACGACGAAATTGGTGCCGTCCAGCGCCTGGCGCTGATTGTCATAGGTCTTGACCGTGGCGGGTACGCCCAGCGTGTTGACCAGCTTGCCGGCAATAACGGCGCTTTCCTCGAGCCGGGTCGGATTGATGTCCATGAGCCGGATTTCGGCGCCGGCAAGCGCCGGGCGCTGCAGGATGTCGCCGACAATGTTCTTCATGAACACCGACGAGCCGGCGCCGATGAAAGTGATTTTGGGATTTGCCATTTGGGGAATGCTCCGGGAGTTAGGCGGCAATTTCGAACGCGGCGCGCACAAGGCGACGCGTGTAATCGGTTTGGGGGTTAATCAGGACTTCGTTCACTGGCCCCTGCTCCACGATCTTGCCGTGTTGCATCACCATCACCCGGTGACAGAGGGCCCGCACGACTTTGAGATCGTGCGAAATGAAGAGGTAGGAGAGACCCTTCTCGTCCTGCAGCTTGCGCAAGAGGTCGATGATCTGGGCCTGGACGGACAGGTCGAGCGCCGAGGTCGGCTCGTCGAGCAGGATGAATTCCGGCTCGAGCGCGATCGCCCTGGCGATGGCGATGCGCTGCCGCTGCCCGCCGGAGAATTCGTGCGGAAAGCGCGCCAGGATATTGTCGGGCATGCCCGCATCCTTCAGCGCCTGCTGCACGCGCTCGCCGCGTTCACGCCCATTGGCACCGATGCCGTTGACGATCAGCCCCTCTTCGATGATCTGACGGATCGACATGCGCGGATTGAGCGACGCGAAGGGGTCCTGGAAGACGATCTGCATGCGGCTGCGCAGCGGGCGCATGGCCTTGCGGTCCTTGCCATCGATGCGTTCGCCATCAAACCAGATCTGGCCACCCTGATTGTTGATCAGCCGGATCAGCGCCTGCCCGAACGTGGTCTTGCCCGAGCCGCTCTCGCCAACGATCCCCAGCGTTTCATTGCGCATGAGCTTTATGTCGAGATTATCGACGGCCTTGAGCTCGAAGAAATCGGGTTTGAGGAAGCTGCCGCGTTTGAGCGTGAAGGCAACCTTCACCTCCTTGCCCTCGAGCACGGTGTCATGGACGCCCTCGGCCAGTGGCAGCGCCGTGCCGCGCGGCTCGGAGGCGAGCAGATGACGCGTATAGGCATGCTGCGGATTGGCGAACAGGGCCGCTGTCTCGTTATGTTCCTGCACCTTGCCGTTCTGCATCACATAGACATATTCGGAGAACTGCCGGACGATGGTCAGGTCATGGGTGATCAGGATCACCGCCATGCCGTACTTGTCCTTGAGGTCCTTGATCAGGTTGAGGATCTGCGCCTGCACGGTGACGTCGAGCGCCGTGGTCGGCTCGTCGGCGATCAGCACGTCGGGGCGATTGGCCAGGGCCATGGCGATCATGACGCGCTGGCGCTGGCCGCCCGAAAGCTGGTGCGGATAATTGTTGAGACGGGCGCGCGGCTCGGGGATCTGCACTTCCTCGAGCAGCTTCTCGGCCCGGCTCATCGCCTCCTGCCGCGACACGCGGTTATGCAGGTGGATGATTTCGCAGATCTGCTGGCCGATCGTATAGACCGGATTGAGCGAGCTCATCGGCTCCTGGAAGATCATCGCAATGTCATTGCCGCGCATCTTGCGCATGTCGCGATCGCTCATGGTGACGACATCCCGGCCCGCCAGGGTGATGCGTGTCTCCGGCAGGATGGTGGCGCGCTTGGTGAGGAGCTTCATGATGGTGCGGGCGGTCACCGACTTGCCCGAGCCGCTTTCCCCGACCAGGGCAATGGTCTCGCCCTTGTGCAATTGGAAGGACACGTCGCGCACGGCATTGACCACGCCGCCCTCGACCTTGAAATCGACCCCGATATTGCGGGCATCGAGGATCAGCTCGCGCCCATGGGTACCCAGATCGTGCCGTTCGGCGGGCGCCAGATTGGTGGTGCTCATCGCGCGCTCCTCAATAGGGGTCAACCGCGTCCCGCAATCCATCGCCCAGGGCGTTGAAGGCGAAGACGGTGATCAGGACGAAAATCACGGGGGTGAGGATCCACGGATAGGAACCGATCACCGAGAAGGTGCCGGTATCCTGCAGCATCAGGCCCCAGGAAATCAGCGGCGGTTTCACCGCAAAGCCGAGGAAGCCGAGGAAGCTCTCGAGCAGCACCACGGCCGGAATGGCGAGGGTGATCGAGACGATGATGTGGCTGAGCACATTGGGCAGGATGTGGCGCAGGATGATGCGCCGGTCGGACGCGCCGACGGCAATGGCCGCGCGCACATATTCGATCCGCGCCAGCGACAGGGTCTTGGAGCGCACTTCGCGGCTCAGTTGCGCCCAACCCAGAACCGCCATGACGAAGATGACGAAGGTGAGGAACACATTGGAGGGGGCGGTGACCGGGATCAGCGAGGTCAGCGCCAGATAGAGCGGCAATTGCGGGAAGGCGAGGACGAATTCGACGAAGCGCTGCACCCAGGCATCGAGCCGCCCGCCAATATAGCCGGAGGTAATGCCGACCAGCGTGCCGACAATGGTGGTGATGGTGACCACGGCCAGGGCGATCATCAGCGATATGCGCGAGCCGATGATCCCGCGCGAGAGAATGTCGCGCCCGAACTTGTCGGTGCCCAGAAGCTGCAGCGGCCGGCCATCGGTCGAGCCGAAGAAATGGATGTTCGAGGGGATCACCCAGAGGATGTTGTAGCTATAGCCCTCGACGAAGAAGCCGACCGGGGTGGGATCGTCCTTTACCGGCCCGGTCAGGGGCTGGAAGGTGATGGGGTCGAACTCGCCGGTATCGCCGATGGGATAGATATGGGGGAGCAGGCTGAAATTGCCGGCTGCGTCCTCGAAGGCGATCATGTCGGGCGGGGCGAAAGGCAGATTGGTCTGCTTGGGGTCCATCGGCGCGAAGAAATCGGCGAAGATCGACATGATGAGCAGCGCTGCGACCAGCACCAGGCCGATCATGCCCATGGGCGAGCGGCGGAAGCGGCGCCAGACCAGCGTGGCATAGGTCTCGTTGCCCGAGCCGTGACGGCCGACGACAGGCGCCACATCGGACTCTTCGGCCGGCGTCGGCTGGGGGCCACCGGCGACATCGGTGGGCAGGGGAATGGACGAATGGGTGTCGGTGCGGCTCATTCCGTGCCTCCTCCGAGACGAATACGCGGATCGAGGGCGACCAGCAGCAGGTCGGCGATGATGTTGCCGATGATGAGCGTGGTGGCGAGGACCAGCATGAAGCTGGCGGTGACGAAAACGTCGCCCACCGCCATGGAGCCGACAATGGCCGGACCGACAGTGGCAAGGCCGAAGACGATGGCCACTTCGATTTCGCCGGTGAGCATGTAGGGCAGGACAACGCCCTGATAGGCCACCAGGGGATGGAGCGCATTGGGCACGGCATGGCGCATGATGACGGCGCCTTCGGGCAGGCCCTTGGCGCGCGCCGTCTCGACATATTGGCTATTGAGCACATCGAGCAGATTGGCTCGCATGACGCGCATATTATAGGCGAGCCCACCGAAGGTGGCGATGAAGACAACCGGCCACACATGGGCGACCAGATCGACGAACCGCCCCCAGCCCCACGGCTGACCGCCCCAATAGGCCGAATTGAAGCTGCCGATCTCGTTCACGCCGATGCGGAATACCAGCACATACATGATGATGATGGCGAAGAGGAAACGCGGGATGGTCATGCCCAGGAAGGAGATGATGCCAAGCAGCGTATCGACCCAGCTATATTGGCGGGTGGCGGCGATGATGCCGAGGCCGATGCCGAGCAGCGAGGCCAGGATATGGCAGACCAGCGCCAGGAGAATGGTCGGCGGCAGGCGCTCGGCGATCACATTGCCGACCGGCTTGTTGTAATAGAGCGAATGGCCGAAATCGAAACGGGTGACGATGCCGGTGATCCAGCGGAAATACTGGATGATCAGCGGATCGTTGAGACCATTGGCCTGCCGATAGGCTTCGGCCTGGATCTCGGCGAGGTCGGGCCGCACGCCGCCCTGATTGATCAGCATGGACCGGATATAGTCCGCATAGTCGCCCGGAGGCGCCTGGATGATGGCGAAGGTCACGATGCTGAGCAGGAACAGCAGCGGTATGGCGCCAAGAATGCGGAAGGTCAGAAATCGAAGCATTTGCGCCCCTTATATCGAGGTAAGTCCCTTACCCCTTGTCAGTGCCCCACCGGTTGTCATCCCGGACTTGAGCCGGGATCCATATCCAAATGTCAGGATGGGCCCCGGCCTCCGCCGGGGCGACTATCGAGTGAGTTCAGCGGCCTCTGCACTCTCGATGCGTATCGAGTTGGGTCAGCCTGGCCCGCCCCCGATGGAGGTCAGGAGGGAAGAGGGGCGGCGCGAACCGCCCCTCATGGATTGCGATCAGACGGCGCCGGCGCCGCCGGGCGCGCCCGGAAGCGTTTCCGGATGCAGTTCGTAATTGCCCTGCTTGTCTTCCGGCACGAAGACGCGTTCGCGGATGATGTTGTCTTCAGCCCAGTTGAACATGAAGATCGGCGCACCGGCCGGGATATTGGCAAAGCGCTTGTTGATGATCAGCGCACCCGGATATTGGGTGAGGCCCACCGAATAGACATTTTCGGTGAAGATGTGCTGGTACCGCTTCATCAACTCGGCACGTTCGGTATTGTCGCTCGTGGCAATGAACTTGTTGACCACGTCAACCAGCTCCTGCTCGAACGGCAGCAGATCGAGCGTGCCGTCGGAACCCGCACGATGGAACGGGAAGATGCGCGGACCGGTCGGCGCGAGTGCCGCCGTGTTCTGCACCACCGCGACCATTTCAGCGGTCTGGCGTTCCACCGACCAGTCGAAGGTGCCGGCCTGCGCCATGTCGTCACGCGCCGTGCCCTGCTGCAGATTGCCGATGACGCGCAGCCCCAGCGGCTCCATCTGGGCGATGACGCCCTCGGCCAGATTGCTGTCGGTGCCATAATCGGAATTGGCGAGGACGGTGATCTCCACATCGGCGCCATTGGCGGTGCCGGCGGGGAAGTTGCGGATGCCATTGCCATCGGTGTCGATCAGCCCGAGATCGTCGAGCAGCTTGTTGGCCGCTTCCAGATTGTAGGGATAATAGACGGTCGAGTCCTTGTCGTAATAGGTGGTGCCGGCATAGAGGCCGCCCGGATAGATGGCGGTGAACGGACCACGCACCAGCGAGTCGCCCAGCCGCTGGCGATCCAGCGCGATGGAGACGGCCTTGCGGAAGTCGAGATTGCGGTTGAGCTCGCGCACGGCCTGGGCACGGGCATCGGGCTCACCCCAGCCATTGGCCGAGAAGTTCATGCGCAGCGCATAGCCGATGGTGCGGGCACCGAACTGCAGGCGGGCCGGAGCGGTTTCCTCGGCCGAGCGGCGCAGGGATTCCACATAGCTTTCAGCCTGTTCGAGATTGGAGAAGTCGCCCGAACCGGCAACGGCCTGGACGTCACGATCGGCCCAGGTCGAGAGGCGATAATGCATCTCGTTGAGATAGGGCAGCTGGTTACCGTTCTCGTCGACCTTCCAGTAATAGGGGTTGCGGCGCATGACGATGATGTCGTCCGGCCGGTATTCCACCGGCACCCAGGCGCCCATCACCGGCATGTTCATATATTCGGGCGGGAAAGCGTTCTTGTACTGCTCGTAGGTATTGCTCGAATATTTCGGATGCTGCGGCTTCAGCATGTGGCTGGGGCCCGGGCAGAAGGTGCCATAGGCCATAGTGTAGAGATATTGGGTGGGGAAGGCTTCCTGGAACGTCCACTTGATGGTGTAGGCGTCAATGGCCTCAAGCGTCGTGCCCACGCCGAAGGATTCGGGCGTCGCGCCGTTGAGCGGGGTGACATTGGGATCGTTGACGTTGTCGTTCCAGTAGAACATCACGTCTTCGCTGTCGAACGGATCGCCGTCGGACCATTTCGCACCCTCGATCAGGTGCATGGTCAGTTCCTTGCCGTCCTCGGACCATTCCCAGCTCTTGGCCAGGTTCGGCATCGGCTCAAGCTCGTCGGCCTTGACCATGAACAAAGGACCGGTGCGCGTCAGACATTCGGAAAGCCCGATATCGATGCCGCCCCAGCCCTGGCTCTGGCCGCCAATATAGTTCCAGCCTTCCGGCCGGCCGCCGATGACGTGGCGCATGGTGTCGCCATAAACACCAATGCCGTCGGGCATATTGCCGGCCTTGTAGACCAGCGGCTCCTTGGGCAGGCGCTCGGCGACGGGCGGCAGCGTGCCGGCATCGACATATTTCGAGGTCACCCAATCGGGCTCGTGATATTCCGGCAGCGCCTTGTATTCCTGGATGTCAGAAATGCTGACAAAGACCGGCTCGCTCTGCGCGGCAAACTCCGGCGGATCGGGTAGCTCGCCGGTCAGCTCCTGCGCCGGCAGGGCCAGCATGGAAACGGACAGCAAAAGTCCTGCCCCGCCAAGGGCATAGATAGGCTTTCTCAATAGAACCTCCCATTTTTGCCGGGCTGGCGACATTGCTGTCGTGGCCGCTCACTCCCTCGGCCATTCCCCGTGCATGAGCAAAGCCTACGCCTTGCCACGCGGGAAACAATCCGGAATGATAGAGACTAGTTCCGGGTTTCTAAGATCGAGCGCAAAAGTATGATTGAAGAGGAAATCGGCAGGGCGCCCGCCTCGGCGCGCGAGAAACCGCCCCGCCCCACCCCAAGGCCGGACCGGCGCTTTTATGCCACCGGCAAGGCCTTCGGCCGCTTCGGCATTCGCGCCTTTGCGCCCCAGATCATGGCCCAGCCGCACACCCATGGACATATCGAATTCAACTGGCTGACCCAGGGCGAGATGGACTACGTCTTCGATGGCGGCCCGGTGACCGTGGGGCCGGACCGGCTCATCGCCTTCTGGGCCGGCATTCCGCACCAGACCACCGACCTGCGCGCGGTGGGCGATGGCAAGCAGCTCAATATCTACCTGCCCATGGACGCCTTTCTCGAAATGCCGCAACTGGGCCGGCTCACGGAAACGCTGATGGGCGGCGGCGTCATCCAGCTATCGCCCGAATGTATCGGCCTCGACACGCTCGAACGCTGGCATGCCGACTATCGCAGCGGCAATTCTCTGCGCACCGACCTGGTGCGCGCCGAGATCGGCACCATGTTCCGCCGCGCCGCCATTACCGGCTGGGACACGCTGTTGCCGGCCTGGGTGGAACGCTCGGGCACGCGCACCCGCACCTCGACCCCGGTGCGCTATGTGGTGCGCATGGTGCGCCATATTGTCGAGAACATCACCGATACGCTATCGGCCGAGGAAATCGCCAAGGTGGTGGGCCTGCACCCCAACTACGCTACCAACCTTTTCACCAAAGTGATGCACATCTCGGTGCAGAAATTCGTCACCCGCATGCGCCTGATCCGCGCCCGCTCGCTGCTATTCGATGGCAGCCTCTCCATCGCCAATGTCGCGTTTCAATCCGGCTTTGTCAGCCAGACCCAGTTTTACGAGCATTTCCGCAATGCCTATGGGATGACGCCGAGCCAGATGCGCAAGGACACGATTGGGTAGTCGGGCGGATGGCTTTCCAAAGCTGCTGAAACAGACCATATTCTCTTCATGAGCGTTACGGTCCATATCACGCCAGAACTTGAGGCCCGCGTCGCTGCGATCGCGGAGCGGACGCGGCTGAGCCCATCAGAAATCATCGCCGATGCACTGCAGAACGGTCATTCGCTGGAGTGGCAGGAGCGCTTTGTCGAGCGGGTGGCGGCCGGGATTGCTGCTGCCGATGCGGGAGAGTTCGCCCACGACAAGGATATCAACGCCGTGCTGGGCAAATTTCGTCCAGCATGATGCGCGTGCGCTGGACAATTCCGGCCCTGCGCGACCTTGAAGAGATCGGTGACTATGTCGCGGCGGAAAGCCCAACTGCGGCCTTCAGGCTGGTCAACGCTCTATACGAGCGCACGGAGCGCATTCGCGCCGACAATCCTTCGGCAAGCCGCATGGGCAGGGTGAAAGACACGCGCGAACTGGTCTTTGCCGACTTGCCCTATATTGTCGCCTATCGCATCCGGGACGATGTCGAAGTCCTGGCGGTGATGCACACCGCCAGGGACTGGCCAGAAGATTTCGGGTGAAAGGCTGCTGCTTGCTGCTTGCAGGCGGTCCGGTCCGTATTTGCTCAGCCTTCGTGCCATTCGAGCATAGCTCTCATGGCCTTGAGGTCTAAAAACGCTCCACCGGAGCGTTTTTCCGGCCGAAGGCCGGTTAGGTCCGTATTTGCTCAGCCTTCGTGCCATTCGAGCTGCCACTCGAGCGTAGTTCTCGCGGCCTTCGGCGTTTGCGCATCGCCACTGGCGATGCTTGTCCAAGCGGACACACGCCGAAGTCTCGTAGCCTTAAGCGCTAAAATCCCTCCACTGGAGGGATTTTGCCGCGGAGCGGCACGCGCTTAAGTATTAAACTTGAACAGCATCACATCGCCGTCCTTGACGACATATTCCTTGCCTTCATCGCGGGCCTTGCCGGCTTCCTTGGCCGCGACTTCGCCGCCAAGCGCGACGAAATCGTCATAGGCGATGGTCTGGGCGCGGATGAAGCCGCGCTCGAAATCGGTATGGATGACGCCGGCCGCCTGCGGGGCCTTGTCGCCCTTGTGGATGGTCCAGGCACGGCTTTCCTTGGGACCGACAGTGAAATAGGTCTGCAGGCCCAGAAGATCGTAAGCTTCGCGGATCAGGCGATTAAGGCCCGGCTCGTGCAGGCCGAGGCTTTCGAGATATTCGGCCTGTTCGGCATCGGGGAGCTGGGCCAACTGGCTCTCGATTTCGGCAGAGATCACCACGACACCGGCATCGTTGGCCTTGGCATAGTCGGCGACCTTGGCGCTCATGGCATTGCCGGCTTCGGCCGAGCCTTCATCGACATTGCAGACATAGAGCACTGGCTTGGAGGTGAGGAGCTGCAGCTCCTGGAAGGCCTTTTCCTCCTCGTTGGAGCGCTCGACGAAGCGCGCCGACTTACCGTCGCGCAGCAGCACCAGCGCCCGATCGATGAGATCGAGCGTGGTCTTGGCGTCCTTGTCATTGCCCTTGGCCTTCTTTTCGACGCCGGCACGGCGCTTTTCGAGGCTTTCGAGATCGGCCAGCATCAACTCGGTCTCGACCACTTCGGCATCGGCCAGCGGATCGACGCGATTGGCAACGTGGATAATGTTGCTGTCTTCAAAGCAGCGCAGCACATAGGCGATGGCGTCGCATTCGCGGATATTGGCGAGGAACTGATTGCCCAGGCCCTCACCCTTGGAGGCGCCCTTTACCAGGCCCGCAATGTCGACAAAGCTCATGCGGGCCGGCTGCACATTGATCGACTTGCCGATCTGGGCGAGCTTTTCCAGGCGCTTGTCGGGCACCGGCACCTCGCCCACATTGGGCTCGATGGTGCAGAAGGGGAAATTGGCGGCCGCCGCGGCGGCGGTGCGGGTCAATGCATTGAAAAGCGTCGACTTGCCGACATTCGGCAGGCCGACAATGCCCATCTTGAAGCCCATGGGTATCTCCGGAAACTGGTTGGGCTCCAATTGGGTCGGATCGGCGGCGATGTCAACCTAATCACCCCATCTCCTGCACGATCCGCAAAAACTCGGCATGGCCGAGGGCCTGATTGGCGGCGGCGCGGTATTCGCGGACGAGGCCATCGAAGGTCTGCTGGGCAAAACGGCGCAGTTTCGGATCGGCCTCCATTTCCCGCCGCGCCAGGTTTTGGTCGAGCAGGCCCAACCCATTGAGCACGGGATAATGCAGTTGGGTCTCGATATGCGGCAAGCCGCCGAGATAGTTGGGGAAGTGGTCATTGCGCGGCATTTCCCGCGACCAACGCGCCAGTCGCTCCCTGGTCTCGGGATGGATGCGGTTGGCGCGCACCTCGCGCCAGAACGGCGTGTCGTCGCGCTCGGTGACATAGTGCGTGTTGACGAAGGTGCGGAAGTCGTCGACCTGTCGGCCGACGCGGGCATTGTAATCGTCGCGGGCAGCAGGACTGATACGGTTGGGATGGTCCATGTAACGCTGCGCGAACAGCATCATCTGTACGATAGTGCCGTGAATAGAGGTGGATTCGAGCGGTTCGAGGAAGCTCGAGGAGAGCCCGACGGCAACGCAATTGCCGATCCAGGCCTTTTCCAGCCGGCCGATCTGGAAGCGGATATCGCCGCGCACCTCGATCTCGTGGCCCAGCACGCGCTCGACTTCGTCCTTGGCCTGCTCGGGCGTCGAGAATTCGTCGGAATAGACATAGCCGCAGCCATAGCGGGTGCGCGTCGGGATCTGCCACATCCAGCCCGAGCTCTGCGCCCAGGCGCGGGTATAATTGGCCAATTCCTCGCCGCGCTTCACATCCACCCAGAACGGCAGCGCCCGGTTGACCGGCAATTCATGGGCATAGCTGACCCAGGGCGCCTCGAGCGCCTTGACGATGATCTGCTTGCGAAAGCCGGTGGCGTCGATGAAGAAATCGCCCTCGAGGCGTGCATTGTCGTCCAGCACCAATGCGGTGATATCGCCGGTTTCTCCATCCCGCTCGACGCCTGCCACCTGCGCATCGACCTTGTCGACGCCGTTGGATTTGGATGCGAAGAATTTGCCCACCAATGCCTGATCGAAATGGAAGGCGTAATGAAACGGCCCCAGCGGGATCAGCGAGCCATCGTGTTTCTGGGCATAGGGCGCTTTCTTCTGTTCGAGCAACGGCTGGAACAGGTGCATGTCCTGCACCGCCCGGCCCGCCGCCACAGCATAGACGTTGAGGTAGTCACTGGGTGCGCCCGGCGGCGCCAGCACCACCTGGTGCGGATCATCGATGGGGCCGTAATAGGTAAACCCCTTGCGGCGCCAGTCTTCGTGGCGAATGCCCAGCTTAAAGCTGGCATCGGTCTTGCGGAAGAACTCGAACTCGTCGATGCCGAAATGTTTCAGCAGCACGCGAAAGGCCGCGGTGGTCGCCTCGCCAACGCCGACCGTGGGAATGCGCGAACTTTCGACCACGGAAATCCGGAAATTCAGCCCGCGCCGCCGCGCCTCGTCCTGAATGATGAAGGCCGCGATCCACCCGGCCGTGCCGCCGCCGACGATGACAAAATGGGCTGGTTTATCCATGCCGCGGTCCTCCCCGCAGTGAAGCTATGGGGCGGCGGGATGGGGGACAAGCAGGCTGGGCGTGCGGAAACGAGGTTTCTTAGGAAACCGGAGGAAAGACCGTGAAGGCCGGACGACGCCCTACCCGCCGCTGATTTCGTTCTGGTGACGAATGGACTGGACCACGATCAGATTCTCCAACGGGAGATACTCGTATAGAGCGACGTAGCCCCCATTCGAAAACGGAATGACGAGCTCGCGGCGCTTGGCGTCCAAAGGCCGCCCAATTTCCGGCGCTGTCTCGAGAGCGTCCAGATAAGACAATATAGTTTCGCCGGCGCGCGCCGCCGCCCTGAGATTTTTGACTAGCAGAAACGCACGCAACCGCTGCAGATCCCGAAGTGCCTGATCAGTGTAGGCTAGGTGTGGCACTGCGGCGGCTCTAGCTCGTCATCGCTTCCCCAGCTTTTGAGCCAATGAGCAACCTCTGCATGGGTGACGTGAAGACCGGTTTCGCGATAATGTTCCATTGCTGCATCAGCATCAGCAATGAAGCTGGCACGCGCCTCCTCGCGCTCCACATAACCCCGGATGGCTTCGCGCATGATCCAGTGCGCCGAACGCTGCTTGCTCTCGGCCAGCGCCTGGATGCGCTCGCGCATATCGTCGTCAAGTTTGACAGAAACGGCCATGGCGACCTCCGGTATTACCTTTTGATACCCTAGTGTTTCCTGGCCACCGCGTCCAATCAAACTACAGGCACTATGCCGCGCGCGGCGAGACCTGATCGGCAATCGTGGCGCCGAGCGTGCTGCGGGCAAGCTCCAACTCATAAGCAGCCTGCATATTGACCCAGAATTCGGCACTCGTCCCGAAATAGCGCGCCAGCCGCAAAGCCGTGTCGGGCGAAATTGCGCGTTTGCCGTGTACGATTTCACCAATGCGCACCTGAGTAACCCCCAAGGCTTTCGCCAGGGCGTAGCGGGTCAACCCCATGGGCCTCATGAAATCCTCCAGCAGTACTTCTCCGGGATGAATTGGATTAAAGTCAGCCATTCGAACCTCAATGATAGTCGACCAGTTCGACATCGACGGCATTGCCATCTCGCCACAAAAAACACACGCGCCACTGATCATTGACACGGACGCTATGCTGACCGCGGCGGTTACCCGCCAGGGCCTCCAACCTGTTTCCCGGCGGCACACGCAAATCATCCAGCGACACGGCGGCATTGATCTGCATGAGCTTGCGATATGCAACTCTCATGACATCATTGGGCACGCCCTTGCGAAAGCGACGTTCCCAACAGGACCGAGCAGCGTCATTGCCGAACGTCTGGATCATGAAAAACAATACCGCCTCGCGAAAGCAATCGCAAGGCGGTACTAAAAGCTAGCAATGCGAGGTCAGCTATGGGCGCTGCCCAGTTCGCGGAGTTCTTCGACCGAGCGGACGCGCTTGCGGGCGGCGCCGTCCCAGTCGCGGGTCTTGACCGTGGACTTGGCAACGCGCTCCCTGGCCGCAGGCACGGCGTCGGCGAATTGCGGCAGCCACTCGGCCTGCGCCACCACCATTTCATCGACCATGGCCCAGACTTCGTCGGGCGTGCAGATGGCGCCGACCAGCGGATCGTGCAGCACGGCCAGCTTGAGCGTCTCGATATCGCCCGTCATGGCGGCCTCAACCGACAGACGCTGCACCGAAACCGACACCGAGCAGGTGGCGGCGCAGGCGGTCGGCAGGGTGATGCCCTCGATCATGTTGATGCCGAAGCGGTCGACATAGCCGGGGCTCTCGATGATGGCGTCGTCAGGCAGATTGGTGATGATACCGTTGTTGCGGCGATTGAAGTGGCCGCGATAGGGGCGGCCGGTTTCGATGGCCTCGATGATGTAGCTGGCATGCTCGCTGGTGCGCTTGTATTCGCTCAGCGGCTTAGCGGCTTCCTGCTTGAACACCGGGAAATCGGTCTCGAACCAGTTGCGGCGCTCGGTGGAGTAGCGGAGATAGCCGCCGGTTTCGCCATGGATCCAGTGGCTCATATCGATCCAGCGATTGATCTCGTCCGGACGCTTACGATACCAGGGCAGGTATTCGGAAAGGTGGCCATTGCTCTCGGTGGAATAGACGCCGAAGCGCTTGAGCACGTCGATGCGCACCTTCTCGGTCTTGGAATAGACCGGATGCGCCTCGAAGCCGGCGATCAGCTCGTCCTTTTCGATCTTCCGGCCCTTGGCGCGGATATCGATATACCAGGTCTGGTGATTGATGCCCGAGCAGACATAGTCGAGCTCGTCATCGGTGACACCAAGCACCTCGGCAATCTGATGCGCGCCGTGCTGCACGCCGTGGCAGAGACCGACGACATTGACGCCGCCATAGAGATCGGCAGCCCAGGTGTTCATCGCCATGGGATTGGCATAGTTGAGGAACAGCGCGCCAGGCTCGGCGACCTCGCGAATATCCTTGCAGAAGTCGAGAATGACCGGAATGTTGCGCTGGCCATAGAGAATGCCGCCGGCGCAGATGGTGTCGCCCACGCACTGGTCGACGCCATATTTGAGCGGGATTGAAATGTCGGTCGCGAAAGCCTCGAGGCCGCCGACGCGGACGCAGCTCATGATATAGCGGGCGCCGGTGAGGGCGGCGCGGCGATCAGTGGTGGCGGTGACTTTGGCCGGCAGCTTGTTGACCGAGACGATGGTCTCGATGATCTGCTTCACCATGTCCAGATTGTGCGGGTTGATATCGGTGAGCGCGAATTCACACCCGGCGAATTCAGGAACTTTCAAGAGGTCGGAAATCAGGGTCTTGGTGAACCCCACCGATCCCGCGCCGATGACTGTGACCTTGAACGACATGCAAACCTCCCATGGTGCCGCGCACCCTGACTTCTGTCGCTATTGCTAGCGTCAACGCGGCGGACGGTGTAGAGAAAGCTTGTGCGAACCCGGGTAATTTTGTGCTCAAACATCTTCTCGATCACGGTCATGACCTGCGCCGCGTGGAGCTGCCGCGCAGCGTCGCGCCGCTGCATTGCATGGCCGTCAGCGCCGGCTATGAGCAGCGCATGAACGAGGTCTATTCCTGGGACGGGCTGGCCCGCGGCACCGCGCCTTTCCTCGTGATCCAGCACACCACGGTGGGCGAAGGACGGCTTGATTATGCCGGCACCCAATTCCGCCTGACGCCGGGCGACACCATGCTGGTGACCATGCCGCACGCCCACCGCTATTGGCTCGATCGGGGCGGGCATTGGGAGTATTTCTGGCTGCTGCTCAATGGCCGCGAAGCCCTGCGCCTGGCGCGGGAAATACTCGACGGCGCCGGGCCGGTGCTCAAACCCTCGCCCGCGCTGATCGACCGCCTGGCCGGCGCCTGTCTCGATATTCTCACTTTGTCAGACCCGACGCCGGGCGCCGCTTCGTCCGCCGCTTATGCCGCCATGTCGGCGCTGCACGACGCCGCCTTTGCGGCGCGGCCCCTGCCCGAGCGGGAACTGTCGGCGGCAATTGCAAGAGTCACCGCCTATATCGACGCCAATCTGTCAGCGCCGCTGCAGGTCGAGCGCCTTGCATCGCTGGCCGAAATGTCGCGCGCGCATTTCGTGCGGCGCTTCTCGGCGGCCACCGGGATATCGCCATCGGACTATGTGCAGGCCCGGCGGCTGGACCGCATCGAGCGCCTGCTGCTGGCAACGGAAATGACGGTGACCGAGATTGCGCGCGCCACGGGCTTTGCCGATGGCAATTATCTGGCTAAAGCCTTTCGACGCGCGCGCGGGCTGTCGCCGCTGCAGTTTCGCGCCACCCGCCAGGAAGCAGGCTAGCGACTTGCCCTGCGCGGGCCAGCATGGCAAAACCACGGTTGACGTATAGGGCAAGACAATGACCAATGCTGTAACCAAAGATCGCCGCCATTTCGAAGACCTCGCCATTGGCGAAGTGATCACCCTTGGCCGCACCACGGTTACCAAGGACATGATCGTCACCTTCGCGCGCGAATTCGACCCCCTGCCCTTTCACCTCGACGAGGCGGCGGCTAAGGCGAGCCTGTTGGGCGGTTTGGCCTCGAGCGGCTGGCAGACGGGCGGGCTCAGCCTGCGTATGCTGGTCGACAGCTTTCTGTCCAGGATCGCGTCCTGCGGCGGGCTGGGATTTACCGACCTCAAATGGAAAAAACCGGTCATGGTGGGCGACACCATTGGCGGCACGGTCACCATCGTTGATCTCCGGCGGTCGGGCAGTCAGCCACAATGGGGCATTGTCACGCTCGACTTCGACATCCGCAACCAGAAGAACGAGCCGGTGATGACCATGCGCCTCGCCAATCTGGTCGAATGCCGGGAGATCGCCGCATGACCCGCTGGTTCGAGGATATCGTCATCGATGAAGAGTTTGCGCTGGGCGACCATACATTCACCCAGGACGAAATCATCCGCTTCGCCACCCAATATGATCCGCAGTATTTCCACATCGACCCCGAGCTGGCCAAGGAGAGCCATTTCGGCGGGTTGATCGCCAGCGGCTGGCACACGGTGAGCATCGGGCATCGCAAGATGGTGGACGCACTCGACGCCGAAGCCGAGCGGCTGCGGGCCGAGGGGCGCTCGCCGGGCGTCTCGGGGCCCTCCCCCGGCGTCAATTCGATGGAATTCAAGGCGCCGGTTCGGCCGGGAGACACGGTCAGCTACCAGCTGGTGGTGACGAGCAAGCGGCCATCCAATTCGCTGCCGGGCTGGGGACTGCTGATCAATCGCCTGACGGCAGTGAACCAGCGCGACGAACTGGTCTACCAGGCCGAGATTGTCGGCTTCTCCAAGCTGCGCGACTATCGCATGCCGCTGGGACTGCGGCTGATGTTGCTGCTGGCCAAGGTGCCTGGAATGGCGCGCATATTGCAGCGAGGCTCTTGAAAGCCCGGGGCCGCATCGGCACTCTGCATCCATGCGCCGATTCGCCCTTTGCCTTGCCATCACCGCCCTCTCCGCTGCGCCTGCTCTGGCCCAGACCTACCAAGGCAATTGGAGCTGTCGCGACGCGACCACCAATCGCGCCGGCATCCTGACCATCTATGGCAATGTCTATGGCTGGGCCTCACGCACCGTCGGCGATCCCAATTCCGGCACCGGCACGCTGACCCCCTACCAGGATGGCGTCGGCCTCAATGATGGCAATCTGCGCGCCAATGCCGGTATCCAGGCCGGCCGCACCGTCAGCGACCCCACCTATGGCGTCGCCCTGCAGCTGGAAACCGCGCAGGCCATCGTCATGCTCTGCACGCCGCGCTAAATCGCTTCAGGTTCTGATTGATGCGGCCTTGGCGGCCCATTGAGCGCTCTGCACACCCCCACCCAGCCTCCCCCTGAAGGAGGGGGAGGAGCCGCATCGCGTACTGAGCCAGATATTGCCAAAAAACAGCCTTGGGACAGGATGAGCGATCTGCTGATGACCCATGCTGACGTCAAATCTTGTTGTGCGCCAGTATTTTGGCCCGAACGTCCTGGCCAGATCGGCGCATTGGCAGTAGGCGGAAACCGCTTCGCACAGCGAGGGGGCTTGAAACTTTCGGCGATTTCGCGCATTTTCATCTCGTAACGCCGGGCCCCTCTGGTCATGGATTCTCCATGGCGATGTCGGAGTTACTCCACCTATTACATGGAGAAGGTCCGGCGATGGAATCGCTACTTGCCGCCCTATCGGGCGATTTTCTCGGTACCCCCGTCTATTTCTGGGTCGCGTTCATCGCGATCGTTATCGGCCTGCTTGTTTTCGACCTCGGCGTGCTGCATCGCGATGAGCACGAGATCGAAGCCAAGGAGAGCCTGCTGCTCTATGGCTTCTACGTCACCATTGCCCTGTTGTTCGGCGTCTGGGTCTGGTTCCAGCGTGGCGCGCAGGCCGGTCTCGAGTTTTATACCGGCTATCTGATCGAGCAATCATTGGCGATGGACAACATGTTCGTCATCGCCACCATTTTCGGTTTCCTCGGTATTCCAAGGCTTTACCAGCACCGCGTGCTGTTCTGGGGCATTCTGGGCGTGATCCTGTTCCGCGCTGTGCTCATCGGCGTCGGTGCAGCCCTGGTGCATCAGTTCGACTGGATCCTCTTCATCTTCGGCGCCTTCCTGGTGTTCACCGGCATCAAGATGTTCAGCCACCAGGACGAGGAGCCGGATCTCGAAAAGAACGGCATCTTCAAGTTCCTGCGCAAGCGGTTCCGCATCACCGATGCGCTGCGCGGCCGCAATTTCATGGTGCGCGAGCCCGACAAGAAGACCGGCAAACT
This sequence comes from Devosia equisanguinis, assembly GCF_900631955.1. GTDB lineage: Bacteria > Pseudomonadota > Alphaproteobacteria > Rhizobiales > Devosiaceae > Devosia > Devosia equisanguinis. Next base: position 49,433 of record NZ_UZWD01000034.1, read on the forward strand.
GGTGCTGTGGCTGACCCCGCTCGGCGTGGCGCTGATCATGGTCGAGATCGTCGACCTGATCTTTGCCGTCGACTCCGTGCCGGCGGTGTTCGCGGTCACCCAGGACACTTTCATCGTCTATACCTCGAACATCTTCGCTATCCTGGGCCTGCGCGCGCTCTATTTCGCCCTCGCAGCGGCCATGAACCGCTTCCGCTACCTGCAGGTATCTCTGGCGGTGATCTTGGTGCTCATCGGCATCAAGATTTTCCTAGTGCCGCTCGACATCAAGATCGACACCATGCTGTCGCTGGGCGTGACCATCGGCATCCTGGCCGCCGGCGTGCTCTACTCGCTGTGGAAGACCCGCAACGAGCCCAATATCAGCGCCGAGGACGAGCCCAAGACCGGCCAGCTCGAGCCCTGATCGGCTCGACGACAAGGCTGATCACAATAGGGGGCCGGCGGTTGACGCCGGCCCCTTGGCTTGTCTAGTCTTTGCGGACCACACGGAGGTTCTGCACGAAAATGATCTGAAAGCCCGCTCCAGACGTCTATGCCACGCTCGCCCCGCGCCTTGTGCGCGACGCTGTCGTGGTGGCTGATTGGATGCGAGAGCATTTGTGGATCACCGTGCACCGGTTCGCCTGAGGCATTTCAAAATCTGTTGAAGCCGAAGCTCTTTCGTCTCTCGCATTGTCGAGGGGGATCGAGAGCATCGAATTGACCTTAGAACACCTCGGTATCGCGCTCCGTCTTTCCACCAGCCCGACGTCTTTTCCCGCAGTCACCGCGCGTATTTGCGCGCCCATTTCGATCGGACCAGCCCGCGCCATCTGCCGGGCGGGAAAGGATAATTCATGCCTAAAAACCAGTTCCAGCGCCCCCTCCCCGTGCGTCACAGCCATGATGTGCCGCGCCACGGCAAGCCGATACCGCCGCCGGCGAAAGCCAAGGCCAATCCGCTCGTGCGGCCGCCGGAGGCGAGCCTGCCTCCTTTGGCCGCGTTGTTGGAAAAGCCGCAGCAGAAATGATGGAAAAGAGGCCCGGCGCGACTGTGTCGGGCCTCGCGCCACTCTTGCCGCAATTGCTTATTAACGAATTGGGGAACGACAGAGGAGATCGGCAATGGGTGCCATCCACGAAATCGTCTTCGACTGCGAAGAACCAACAACCTTGGCCGCTTTCTGGGCCAATCTGCTCGAAGGCTATTCCGTCCGCCAGAGTGACGCCGCCACCAATGCCGCCCTGAGCCTGGCCCTGGGGCTGGATCCGGAAGCCCCGACCACGGTGATGATCGACGGGCCCGGCCCCTCGATCTGCTTCCAGAACGTCGATGGCCAACGCCCCGACAATAATCGGGTGCATTTCGACGTCGACGTCTCCGACCGCGCCAGTGAGGTGGAACGCCTCAAGGCGGTGGGCGCCAGCGTCGACCGCGTCCTGCCCACCTATACGGTGATGCGCGATCCCGAAGGCAACCAGTTCTGCCTGATCGACCGCCGCGAGGCCATGGCCGCCTGAGGCGGTGGGGCCCGCATTGCTTAGGCATCTGACTATCCCGCATCACGATGCCGCCCTCGGACTTGATCCGAGGGCGGGCGGGGGTGCCTCCAGGCGCTGATGCGTCTCAGGTTCTGGTTGCCTTCGGGATCGTGCTGACAGGCGCTGTCACGAGGCGAGGCTAGGGTTAATCCGTCCCGAGAGGAGAGACGCCATGCCCCTGATTGCCACCTGCCATTGCGGCGCGACGAAAATTGCGCTCCCGGCGCAGCCGAGCCAGGCAAAATCCTGCAATTGCAGCTTCTGCGCCCGCACCGGCGCGGTCTGGGCCTATTACAAGCCCGGCGAGCTGCGTTTCGTGTCGCTTGATGGCGACGCAACCTATTCGGCCAGCGGGCTCAACCACCATCACTTCTGCAGCAAATGCGGCATGCAGACCTGGGGCGACTCGCCGGACTGGGCGTCGATGTATAATGCCGATGGCACGCCCAAGGACGGCAATGCCGGCGGCATGCCGACCGAGCGCATCTATGCGGTCAATCTCAACACCGTTGACGATCTCGACTGGTCGGCCGTGGTGGTGGAAGCCGTGGACGGCCGCAGCAGCTGGTAGGCTGCGCTTTGCGCTTAGTGCGTTTCACGTTCTGGTTGATGAGGACCTATCGCCCCCTCCCCCTTGAGGGGAGGGCCGGGGTGGGGGTCATTTAGTGATCACTGATGGACCCCCTCCCTCAATCTCTCCCCTCAAGGGGGAGGGAGGCGAAAGTGCCCAGAAACCAATTCAGGTTGAAATGGTCTAGTGCCCTTCAAAGGCGATGAGGGACTGTACCCTGACGCCTTCGGCCGCCAGTTTCGCGGCACCGCCAATATCTGGCAGATCGATGACGAAGGCGGCGTCATCGCAGCTGGCGCCGGTGCGGCGCAGCAAGCCCACCGCGGCAATGGCGGTGCCGCCGGTGGCGATCAGGTCATCGACCAGCAGCACCTTGTGGCCGGCGCTCACCACATCGGCGTGGATCTCGATGGTATCGACACCATATTCGAGCGCGTAGTTCTGGCCGATGGTTTCGCCGGGCAGCTTGCCCTTCTTGCGGATCGGGATGAAACCGACGCCCAGCGCGATGGCCACCCCAGCCCCGAAGATGAAGCCGCGCGCCTCGATACCGGCGACATGGGTGATGCCCTGCCCGCGATAGGTGGCGGCCAGTCGCTCGACGCTTTCCTTGAACCCCTCTGGATGCTCGATCAGCGTGGTGATGTCGCGGAACAGAATGCCCTTCTTGGGATAATCCGGGATGGTGCGGACGAGCGACTTGAGATCGAGAGACATCGACGGCCTTGCGGTTGGGCAGCAGGGAACAAAGGGTCCGGCGGACAGCGTCAGGGCTTGTTGCGGCCCAGCACGTGTCGGGCAATCACGCCGGCATTATAGGCGACATTGCGCGTGGTGGTGATCGCGGTTTCGCGCGCCTTGGGATTATTGACCACAGCCTGCATGCCCGCCCGCACCACCGGATGGCGGCTGACGGTAATCGCAGCGCTGACAACGGTGACCGCAAGGCGAATGGCCGACATGGCATGATCCTTTGTGACTAACCCAAATATCACGGCAGGAGCCGGTGATGACAAGACCCTAAGGACAAATGGCGCGCCAAATTTGTCGGTCGGCGCAAATCGGGCGCCGCAAATGCATCAGGGGCCCGCAGGCCCCTGACAGAATTCGATTTGCACTGAACTTAGTGCTCGATGCCGGCCCAGATTTTGCGCTTGGTGGCGTACATGAGACCAGCGAACAGGACGAGGAACAGCAGCACGACAAAACCGGTCTGCTTGCGGCTCACCAGGTGCGGCTCGGCCATCCACATCATGAAGGCAGAGACGTCACGCGAATACTGGTCCAGCGTCTCGGGGACGGTCACGCCATCTTCGCCCGGTGTATAGGTGATCGCACCATCGGACAGCGGCGGTGCCATGCCGATGGCGTGGCCGGGGAAGTAGTCGTTGTAATACTTGCCGTCGGCCAGCTCGAAGCCTTCCGGAGCATTCTCGGGGACCTCCTCGTGGTAGCCGTTGAGCAGCGCGTGGATATAGTCCGGGCCGCCTTCCTGGTAACCGGTGAAGTAGTTGAAGATCCAGGTCGGGAACGGGTCGGAGACGCCGCGGGCCTTGGCCAGCACCGAGAAATCAGGCGGCAGCGCGCCACCCATGGCATCGCGGGCTTCCTGGTCGCTCGCAAAAGGCGAAGGCCAACGATCGGCCGGAACGGCAGTACGCTTGCCGCCTTCAGCGGTCGGATCGGTCACTTCATATTCGGCGGCCAGCGCCTTGACCTGGGCTTCCGAGAAGCTCGGGCCGCCCTCTTCACTCAGCGTGCGGAAGGCGATGAGGTGGGCACCATGGCAGCTGGAGCAGACTTCCCGGAACACCTGGAAGCCGCGCTGCAGCTGGTTCTGGTCATAGGTGCCGAAAATGCCTGCAAAGCTCCAGTTGACGCGCTCGGGGTGTGCACCACCCTCTGCGGCCTGGACCGAAGCCGCGGCGGACATGCCCATCACGGCGGCGAGAGCGGCGATGATGATCTTGTTCTTGAACATGACAGTCGCCCCAATCACGCTTTGGACTTGCCGAGAACGCTCTCGGAAATGCTGGTCGGCAGCGGCTTGGGCGTCTCGATCCGCGACAGCACCGGCAGGATGACCAGGAAGTAGATGAAGTAGTAAGCGGTGCAGACCTTGGCGAGCATGGTGTAGATGCCCTCGGCCGGCTGGGCGCCGAGATAGGCCAGGCCCAGGAAGTTCAGCACGAACAGGGCATAGAACCACTTGAACATCGGGCGGAACGAACCCGAGCGCACCTTGGACGTATCGAGCCACGGCAGGATCAGCAGCACGATCATCGAGCCGGCCATGGCGATCACGCCGCCTAGCTTGGAGTCGATGAACAGCACGTTGAAGTCGATGGCGCGCAGGATGGTGTAGAAGGGCAAGAGGTACCATTCGGGCACGATATGCGCCGGCGTCACCTGGCTGTTGGCCATGATGTAGTTGTCGGGGTGACCCAGAATGTCTGGTGCGAAGAACACGAACCAGGCAAACGGGATCATGAACAGCACCATCGCGAACAGGTCCTTCATCGTATAGTACGGATGGAAGGGAACGGTGTCGCGGCTGTCCTTGACTTCAACGCCGACCGGGTTGTTGTTGCCCGGAACGTGCAGCGCCCAGATGTGGAGCGCGACAACGGCAGCGATGATGAACGGCAAGAGGTAGTGCAACGAGAAGAAGCGGTTGAGCGTCGGGTTGCCGACCGCGAAGCCGCCCAGCACCAGCTGCTTGATGTTCTCGCCGACCAGCGGAATGGCCGAGAAGATGTTCGAGATAACCGTAGCACCCCAGAACGACATCTGGCCCCAGGGCAGGATGTAGCCCATGAAGGCGGTCGCCATGGTCAGGATGAAGATCAGCACGCCCAGGATCCACAGGATCTCGCGCGGCGCCTTGTAGGAACCGTAGAACAGGCCACGGAACATGTGGATGTAGAGGGCCACGAAGAACATAGAGGCGCCCACGGCGTGGGTGGCCTGGATGATGCGACCGCCATTGACGTCGCGGCGAATGTGCTCGACCGAGTCAAAGGCCAGGCCCACATTCGGGGCGTAGTGCATGGCCAGAATGATGCCGGTGACGATCTGAACGCCAAGGCACATGACCAGGATCGCGCCGAAGGTCCACCAGTAATTGAGGTTCTTCGGGGTGGGGAAGTCCATGAGATGTTCTTTGGCGAAGCGGACGACCGGCAGACGGTCATCCAGCCACTTCTCGACGGCATTTCCCGGGGTGTAGATAGAATGTTCGGACATCGGAAAAGCCCCCACTAACCGATCTGGACCAGCGTATCGCTGACGAATTCATAAGGCGGAACGACCAGGTTCTTCGGCGCGGGACCGCGGCGGATACGGCCGGCAGAGTCATAGTGCGAACCGTGGCACGGGCAGAACCAGCCATCGAAATCGCCGGACTCGCCAACCGGGATACACCCCAGATGCGTGCAGTTGGCGATCATGATCAGCCACTGTTCGTGACCCGGCTTGGTGCGCTGCTCGTCGGTCTCGGGATCCTTGAGATCGCTCATCGGCACGGCCAGCGCCTCGTCGATTTCCTTCTGCGTGCGGTGACGCACGAATACGGGCAGGCCGCGCCAGGTGATGGTCACCGACTGGCCTTCAGGGATAGCGCTGATATCATATTCGATACTGGCCAAAGCCAGGGTCGATGCGTCTGGATTGAGCTGGTTGATCAGCGGCCAGACCACGGCGGCGGCGCCGACGGCACCCACAGCGCCCGTGGCGACGTAAAGAAAGTCACGCCGGTTCGTGGTTGAATGTTCTGCTTGCGTGGCCAAGGTCCGTATCCCCGTACGATGCACAATTGACGGAACCGGCCGCGGCTTCATCGCCTGCATATGCAGAATCGACAGCCGTCCGCCCTCAAGCGGCCCGTCAGGTTCGGCTCTTTTTGCACTGTCACATGCACTTGTCCAGTGCGCGCCACATGACATAGATCAAGTGCGACACTATACCCACGACAATCTCGGCAGTTTCACCTTGTTTGCGCCAGAGCACGCCCCATGACGCTCGAGCTCGCCCTCTACCAGCCCGATATCGCCGCCAATACCGGCACCTTGCTGCGGCTGGGGGCCTGCATGGGCGTACCCGTTCATGTCATCCATCCGGCCGGCTTCGCCATCACCCAGCGCAACCTCGCCCGCTCGGGTATGGACTATCTGGACCGGGCGAACCTGGTCGAGCATGACAGTTTTGCGGCCTTTCAGGAGTGGCGGCGCAGCGCGGAGAAACGGCTGGTCCTGCTGACCACCAAATCCAGCCAGTCGGCCTTCGCGGTGCAGTATAATGAGAATGACATCCTGATGCTGGGGCGCGAAAGCGCCGGCGTGCCTGACGCGGTGGCCGAGGCATCGGACCTGCGCGTCCGCATTCCCATGCAGTCCGGCTTGCGCTCGCTCAACGTTGCCATTGCCGGAGCGATGGTATTGAGCGAAGCCATGCGGCAGACTGGCCGCTTTACATCGCTCGCCCAAGGGTCCAATCCCCAGCCATGACCTTACCTGCCGATATCGATACCAAGAAATCCACCGCCAGCGCCTGGTTCCGCAGCTTACGCGATCGCATCCATGCTGCATTCGAAGCCATCGAGCGCGAGGCCATTGCCATTCACGCCGATAGGGCGCCGGGCACGTTCGAGCGCTCCCCCTGGGATCGTGAAGCCGGTGGCGGAGGCGAAATGGGCATGCTGCATGGTCGCGTCTTCGAAAAGGCAGGCGTGCATATCTCGACCGTGCATGGGCATTTCAGCGAGGATTTTGCCCGCCAGATGCCGGGCACGGAAGCGGGCACCGAATTCTGGTCCTCGGGCATTTCGCTGATCGTGCATCCATGGAACCCGCATGTGCCGGCAGTGCATATGAACACGCGGATGATCGTCACCGGCAAACAATGGTGGGGCGGCGGCGCCGACCTCACCCCGGTGCTCGACAATCGCCGCACCCAGACAGATCCCGATAGCGTCGATTTCCACGCCGCCATGCAGGCGGCCTGCGCGAACCGACCCGGCGTCGATTACGAGCGCTTCAAGGCCTGGTGCGACGAGTATTTCTTCCTGCCGCACCGCAACGAACATCGCGGCATTGGCGGCATTTTCTACGACCATTTCAATTCGGGCGATTGGGACGCCGACTTCGCCTTCACCCAGGCGGTGGGCGAGGCCTTTGTCGACATCTATCCCAAACTGGTGCGCCGCAATTTCGAAAAGCCCTGGAGCGAGGCGGAGCGCGACGAACAATTGGTGCGGCGCGGACGCTATGTCGAATTCAACCTGCTCTATGACCGCGGCACGACCTTCGGGCTCAAGACCGGCGGCAATGTGAACTCGATTCTCTCGTCCATGCCTCCGGCGGTGAAGTGGCCGTGAGCGGCTATTTCCGAGCCAGGAGACGTTGCGCCCGCGCGGCACGGAAGCGCTGCACCAGCCACCGCACCTGGACATAGGCCAGCGCATAGACGGCGATGGCCAGCGGGATCGAGCCAATGAGGCTGGTGCTGAAGGTCGGCCAGATGGCCTCGAAATCGCTCGAGATCAGGCCGTGCGGCAGCTTCTGCGCCACCGCATGGACGATCTCAGCCTCTTCCGGGCTCATGCCGCCACCACCGCGCATCCAGTCGCCCAGTCCATAACCGGCGGCAACGAAAAGCGGGAATGTCAGCGGATTGCCCCAAAGCGCGCCGATGGCAGCGGCCAGCAGGCTGCCGCGGGTCAGGAAGGCCAGCGCCAGGCCCAGGAGAAAATGTAGCCCGAACAGCGGCAGCATGGCCACCGAGGCCCCTGCCGCCACCCCGGCGGCAATGGCATGCGGACTGCCCGAAAGGCGCACGAGGCGCTTTTGCAGATAGGTGAGATAGCGGCGCAATCCCATGCGCGGCCATAGCCGATCGCGCAGTGACATGGGCCTGGCTTTGGTCATAATCGCACCACCGCGCCTGATTGGCGCCTGAGAACTACCGAACGAACGCATGTCCCTCTCCGATCTCGAAATCAAGGGCTACCGCTCCATCCGCGCCATCCGCTTTCCGCTGCGGCGCCTGACGGTTTTGACCGGCGGCAATGGCGTGGGCAAGACCAATCTCTATCGTGCGCTCGAGATGCTGCACCTGGCGGCAACTGGCGATCTGGCCATGGCCATTGCGCGTGAGGGCGGACTGGGCGCGGTGCTGTGGGCCGGCGAGCGCGGCGTCACCGACAAGCCGCGGCTGGCGCTGGAGGTGGGCCTCGTGGCCGATGATGGCGAAGGCACCACCCTGCCCCGCTATGGCGTCGAGGTCGGCTTCGGCGATTCCCGCTATGAGGCCGTGTTCGCCGAAGAGCCGCAGATCAAGTCCGAAACGCTGATTCTGCCGGGCCGTCGTCCGGTGACGCTGTTGCAGCGCGATCGCTCGGCGCTGTGGTATCGCGACGACAGCGGCGCGCGCCGGCAGATGGACGACCCGCTCCTCGCCAGCGAAACCGCCTTGTCGGCGCTGCGCGGCACGCTGCCAGAGGTCGACATGGTGCGCCATTTGCTCGCCAGCTGGCGCTTTTACCATGGCTTTCGCACCGATCCACAATCGCCATTGCGGCGCCCGGCGCTGGCCATTACCGCGCCCATGCTGGATTCGGACGGCGGCAATCTCGGCGCGGTGCTGGCGACGCTCAAACATATTCGCGGCGACACCACAGACCTCGATGCTGCCATCGACCAGGCTTTTCCCGGGGCGCGACTGGACATTCCGGTGCCGGAGAAATTCGCCAACTTCGCCATGATATTTCCCGACATGCCCAAGCGGGCCTTTGGCGCGGCGGAGCTTTCCGACGGCACCTTGCAGTTCCTGGCGCTGCTCGGCGCACTGCTCGCCTATCGACTGCCGCCCTTCATCGCGCTCAACGAACCCGAGGCCTCGCTGCATCCGGACCTGCTGCCCGCCCTCGCCCGCGCCATTTCCCGCGCCGCCGCGCGCACGCAGGTCTGGGTGGTGACCCATTCGACGATGCTGGCTGACGCGATTGCTGAAGAAACAGGCACACAGCCCCGCAAGGTCCTCCGGCGCAATGGCAGCACCTGGCTCGAAGGATTGTCCGAGATCGGTATATTTCCCGACGACTGAGGCAACCTTTTCTGAGACCCTACGTTTGTCAAGACGCGTCCACGCATGTGAACGAAGGAGATTCAGCAATGAAACGCTTTGATTCTGGCACGCTCATCCCCGGTTCGACCTGGCATGCCCAGGCGGAAACGGAAGCCGAGGTGGTCCGCCGCGCCGTCGAGAACATGAAAAACCTCAACGGCGAAACCGAAGTGCGCCCCGACATGATCGAGCGCATTAAGGAACGCATTTTCGATGTCGATGACGGGGCCAAGACCCGACACTGACCGAACTGATGTAAGACGACAAAGGCGGCATCCCACGCGGTGCCGCTTTCTTTTTGTCCTAGCCGATCTGCCCCAATGCGCCTTCTATCAATCGCTCCCGCGACAGCGAAAATGCGCTGTCGATCCAAAGGGTTTCGGCACGGGCCAGGGCGGTGCCGATATCGGGGCCGGGCTGTAGTCCCTTGGCGATAAAGTCCTTGCCGCTGACTGGCAGTGGAGCCACCGGGAGGCGGGCGAGATCGCGTGCGGTTTCGGCGAGGCGCTCGCGCGGCCAGTTTTCCCGCGCTGCGGCGACGGCCAGTCCTTCGACGGCCCGTTCGGCATGGGTGTAGGCGGCGCGGGCGGTCTGATCGCTGGCGATCAACTGGGCGGCGTCAGCAATGGCGGACGCCTCTTCCATCACTGCATTGGACAACCGCCAGTCCGCGCGCAAGGCTTCGAGCCGGTCAATGCCAAGCAGCGCCAGCCGGGCACCGGCGCCCTGCCCGCCAAAGGATTCGTAGCGCAGCAGGGATTTGAGCGCAGGCTCGTCCGAGGAGAAAAGACCGATTTCGCTCATCACCGCCAGGGTACGGGCGATGCGCGGCAGGGCCAGCATGCGCAGCATTTCGCTGCCGACGCGCTCGCGGGAGAGATGGTCGAGATTACCGACGGCGGTCGCACAGGCGGCGAGGCCATCGGGATCGAAGTTTTCGCCGCCATGGCTGGCCGAAAAGCGGAAGAAGCGATAGACGCGCAGCCCGTCCTCGGCGATGCGGCGGCTGGCCTCGCCGATAAACCGCACCCGGCCATTGACCAGATCGGCAGCGCCGCCGAGCGGATCGAACAGCGTGCCATCGGCATGGCAATAGAGGGCATTGAGGGTGAAATCGCGCCGCTCGGCATCGGCCCGCCAATCCATGCCGAACCGCACCTCGGCGTGACGGCCATCGGTGGCGACGTCCTCGCGCAGGGTCGTCACCTCGACAACTGTATCGTCGAGCTTGAGGGTGACGGTGCCATGGTCGATGCCGGTGGGATAGGCGGATATCCCGGCAGCCTTGGCGCGCTGCATGACCGTCACCGGCAGCAATTGCGTAGCCATGTCGATATCGCTGACCTGGCCGATGCGACCGATGAGACTGTCGCGCACCACTCCGCCAACGGCACGGGTCTGCCCCTCGGCACCGCCCAGGGCGGCGAAAATCGACTGTACTGCTGGCCGCGCCAGCCACTCCACATCATCCAACCGGTCCGGAATCATGCTGCCACCTCGCCCAATGCCAAGTCGCGGAACCGGCGCGTCAGATTGGCGGTGATGCCCCAGATGGTGTGGCCGTCGTGATCGATCTGCCAGGTCGAATGCTGCTTGCCGCCGCGGCTGATGTGATAGCGGCCATAGGTGGCGTCATCAAGGATGCGGCTGAGCGGCACCTCAAATACCGAATGCACCTCGCCCGGATTGGGCACGAATGGACCGCTGGGGCAGACCTCGGCCACCACCGGCACGATGAGATAATTGGTGCCGGTGTAATAGGTGGGCATGTAGCCGAGGACTTCGGCGTCGCTGGCTTCCATGCCGACCTCTTCCCAGGCTTCGCGCAGGGCGGCGGCGCCGGCGCCGGCATCGGTCTTGTCGATCTTGCCGCCGGGAAAAGCGACCTGCCCGGAATGGGCGCGCAGGTCCGGGGAGCGTTCGGTATAAAGCACGGTGAACCCCTCGGGACGCCGCACCAGCGCGATCAACACTGCAGCAGGCACGGGCGGACGGCTGTATGGGGTCAGCGGCTGCCAGTCCGGCACCAGCTCTTCGGCTGGCGCCCAAGGCGGCGGCTCGGGCAGGAGACGCTGGCGCAAACCCTGGGTGAAGTGCGGATCGAGGGTCAAGAAGGCTTCCGGATCGGATCAAGGGGCAGCCTGACTTTAGTCAAGCTGCCACACTCTGGCATCCCTTTTCGACGGTTTCAGCGCGCGTCGAAGGCGGCGATGGCGCCGGACAGGGTCTTGGCAAGATCCTTGTCGTCGGACAGCAGCAGCACGCGATTGGGATCGACCGGGCCCGGGAACTGGATATTGCCGGGCGTGGTGGTTTCCCAGCCGAGCGGGCAATAATAGTCCTGGTCGCCGACGAGAAGCACGAAATCGCCCTCGCCCCGTGCCAGTGCCCGCGCGCTGACTTCCCGCGCCAAAAGCTTGCCGGCGCCGCGCTTGCGGAAATTGGGATGGGTGGCCAGCGGCCCAAGCAGATAGCCCTTGCGGCCACCGACGCTGATCGGGGTCATCCATACCGAGCCGCAGGGCGTGCCATCGACTTCGGCGATGAGGCTGAGGCTGGTGTCGATGGGGAACCGCTCCCGCACCCGGAAGGCGGTGCGCGCAAAGCGGCCGGGACCGAAAGCAATGGCCTGCAACTCTTCGACAAAGGCGTCGTCATGCGCGGTGGCGACACGGACGACAGGCTGGCCAGCAACAGGGTGAGCGACGGCATCGGCCGCAATTTGCGTGTTCATCGGGCAAATCCAGAAGTAAAGATGATGAGCAGATAGAGCTGCAGCGCCGCATGCGGGCACTGTCTTGAACGACCGCTTAGGGTCGTCGGTTCATCTGCGATACCTTTACCATCCTGGACGCCTCCACGTCTGAATCCGCATTAGCACCAGCGTGCCCGGGCGTAAATAGAAATGCATGGCCCATATCGTAAATTCCTCTTCGGAGCGGGCCGCTGTGTCCCATTTGCACAACGGATTGTTACGCAGAAGCCGTCTTTATGGACGGGCGCCGGATCGCTAGGTGACACTCAACACCGCAACTTTGCCGCGCCTTGGGCAGTTGAGCCGCAAAAGCCGACGGCAAGATGACAAAAAGGAACCCGAAATGGGACAATTGATCGACGGGAAATGGTCCACCCAGTGGTATGACACCTCAAAGTCGGGCGGCAAGTTCGTGCGCTCGCAGGCGGGCTTCCGCAACTGGCTGACCGCCGACGGCACCCCCGGCCCCACTGGCGAAGGCGGCTTTGCGGCCGAGGCCGACCGCTACCATCTCTATGTGTCGCTCGCCTGTCCCTGGGCTCACCGCACCCTGATCTTCCGCAAGCTCAAGGAGCTGGACAAGCTCATCTCGGTCTCGGTCGTTTCACCGAAGATGCCCGACGAAACCGGCTGGAGTTTCAGGACCGATGAAGGCTCGACCGGCGATGCCGTGCTCGGCAAGGACCTGCTCTGGCAGGTCTATACCGAGGTCGACCCCAATTATACCGGTCGCGTCACCGTGCCGATCCTGTGGGACAAGCAGCGCAACACCATCGTCTCGAACGAAAGTGCGGAGATCATCCGCATGCTCAACTCGGCCTTCAACGAGCTGACCGGCAATACCGACGATTACTATCCAGAGGCTTTGCGCCCGCAGATCGACGCGATCAATGCGCGGGTCTATGACGACATCAATAATGGGGTCTACAAGGCCGGCTTCGCCACAACCCAATCCGCCTATGACGAGGCCGTGGCAAAACTGTTCGAAGCGCTGGACTGGGTCGAGGGGATTTTGGGCGAGACCGCCTATCTCACTGGCGACACCATCACCGAGGCGGATTGGCGGCTGTTCACCACGCTGGTGCGGTTCGACGCGGTCTATGTCGGCCACTTCAAGACCAACCGCAAGCGCATCGCCGATTACCCCAACCTGAGCCATTATCTCAAGGCGCTGTACGAGGTGCCCGGCGTCAAGGAAACGGTCGATCTCGACCATATCCGCACGCACTATTACTGGAGCCACACCACGATCAATCCGCACCGGATCATTCCGGTCGGCCCGGAACTGCCGTTTTTGGATTGATTGCGAGCTGCGCTTCTTGGTCATCGTCGCCACCCGGCTCGACCGGGTGGCCCACGCCCAAGAAGTGGATTGCCCGGTCAAGCCGGGCAAAGACGGAAGTCGCGAGGCGATCAATAGCCCCAGACGGCGCGCTTTTCGACTCGATCGAAATATTCATCGATGCGCTGGCTGGTTGCCGGGGTGACCTTTTCGGGCAAGGCGTGGCGGTCGAACCAGCCCACTTCGGCGATCTCGTGGTCGGGCTTGCGGTCGAAGGCCTTTTCGAAGCTGGTGGCGACGTAAAAGGCGACATGGTCGCGGTTCGTGACCGGGCTGGTATTGTGATAGAGCCCGAAAAGCTGCATCGGGCCGAGCACGCGATAGCCGGTTTCTTCCAGCGTTTCGCGGGCGCCGGCCTCCTCGAAAGTCTCGCCGGGGCCGACGCCGCCCCCTGGAAACTGCCAGCCGGGCACATAGGTGTGGCGAATGAGCAGGACCTTGTCGCCATCCACCACCATGACGCGGGTGCCCATGGTCATGCGATGCCAGAGACCCTTGAGGGTCAAAAACACCTTGGCGCGCACGCGCTGAAAGCGATTCATCATCTGCCTGTCTCCGTGCTGGCCGAACCATTCGCCTCTGCTCTAGCAGAGAGGTCCGCGTGACAAAATCGTGCGATTGCACGATTGAGCGTTTTCTTAGCGCCCGGCTTCTGGCAAAACCGCCGCAATGATCACCCTCGCTCACATTTCCGACATTCACCTCTCGCCCATGCCTGCCATCAGGCCGCGTGACCTGGTCGGCAAACGCCTGACCGGCTTTCTCAACTGGAAGCTGAAGCGGCATGGGGAGCTGAACAGCGAAACCCTGGCCCAGCTGGTCGCCCATATGCAGGGCCAGAACGCCGATTTCACCGCCGTCACCGGCGACATGACCAATCTGGCGCTGCCTTTCGAGATCGAGCGGGCCGGCGACTGGCTGCGCGCGCTTGGCGCCAGCGACAAGGTCGCGGTCTGTCCCGGCAATCACGATGCCTATGTGCCCGGCGCCCTGGCGACGGCGCAGGAAGACTGGGGCGATTACCTCAAGGGCGAGACGCTGGAAGGGGAGGCATTTCCCTTCGTGCGCCGCGTCGGCGACCTGGCCATCATCTCCTGCTCGAGCGCCGTGCCTACCGCACCGTTCATGGCCATCGGCCGCTTCGAGGAAAAACAGGCTGCTCGCCTGGCGCGTATCCTCAAGCTCATGGGCGATGCCGGCTATTTCCGCACCGTGCTGATCCACCATCCGCCCAATGCGGAATTGCAGCACCCCTCCTTCGGCCTCAAGGGCCACCGCCTGTTCCGCCAGGTCATCGCCGAGCATGGCGCCGAACTGGTGCTGCATGGCCACACGCACCGCTCCTCCATCCACCATATTCCCGGCAAGGACCATGAAGTGCCGGTGATCGGGGTGGCCGCGGCCAGCGCCGCCAAGGGCGGCACCATCGACGATCCCGCCCGCTACAACCTCTTCCGCATCGAGCGCGCCGGCGAAGGCTGGCAATGCACCATGCGCGAATTCGGCTTCCAGCGCCTCGGCTCGGAAATCGTCATGCGCATGCAGATGCGGATCTATTGATCGATCTGTAAGTGAAGGCGCGGCGGTGGCGTGACTTTAGGTCAGCAGGCCATGTGACCTATGCGCCAATGGCCGTGATGCAGCCGACTGCCCATAACCGCGCTGCCGAAACCCCACTCCCGCCACACGCGCAAATCACCTATATGGAGAGAACATCCAGCGAGTTGCCCGTGACCGAATTCTTCCGCATCGAGCGTCCTTCCTTCGACCCGGCAACGGGCCAAGCCCGCTTTTTCTATCGCCTGAACGATCTCAGCTTTACCGAGACGCTGCAACTGCCCATGGGGGCGGATGCTGCAATGGCGGTATCGCCGGCCTTTGCCAAGCTGCTTGGATTGACCGGGCTGGTGCTGGGCGTCAGCTATTTCAAGCTGCGCGCGCCCTTTGCCATCGAGGCTCCCGAAATCGCGCTGACCGATGCCGAGCGCGCCTTTGTCATCGATGTCTATGAAAATGGGCTGGGCGAGTTCTATGCCCGCAACGACCTCGCGCGCTTCGGCAAGCTGAGCCTCGTCGCCCCTACCGACCCGGTGGCGCGCCAGCCGGCGCTGGACCTGCCCGACCGCACGCTGCTGCCCATTGGCGGTGGCAAGGATAGCCTCGTCAGCGTCGATCTGCTCACCCATACCGGCGTCGATTTTACCCCCTTTGCGGTCAATCCCAAGGGCCCGATCCTGACCTCGGTGGCTGCCATCGGCACAGCCCCGCTTTACGTCACCCGCACGCTCGATCCGGATATGATCCGGCTGGGCAAGGAGCCGGGCTATTACAACGGGCACGTGCCCTCCACCGCCATCAATTCGATGATCGCGGCGCTTTGTGCCCTGCTCTACGGCTATAGTCAGATCGTGCTCTCCAACGAGCGCTCGGCCAGCGAAGGCAATGTGGTTTTCGACGGGCGCGAGACCAATCACCAATATTCCAAGTCCCTCGGCTTCGAATTGCTGATCGCCGATACGCTGGCCAATGCCACCGGCGGCGCGCTCAAATATTTCTCGCTACTGCGCCCCTATTCGGAAGCGCGCATCGCCTCGCTCTTCACCCAAAGCACCAAGTTCGATGCGGTATTTTCGAGCTGCAACCGCAATTTCCGCCTGACCGGCAATGACGGGCCGCTCTGGTGCGGGGAATGCCCGAAATGCCATTTCGTGTTCCTGATCTTCGCGCCCTTCATGAAGAAGGAGCGGCTGCTCGCCATTTTTGGCAAGAACCTGCTCGATGAACCCAAGAACGAGCATTCCTTCCGCGAACTGGCAGGACTGACGGGGCAAAAGCCCTGGGAATGCGTGGGTGAAATTCTCGAGGCGGCGGCATGCTTCTATACGCTGACCCGCCATGCCGACTGGCATGAGGATGCGGTGGTGCGCGCGGTCAAGGCCGATCTCTTTGCCCAATATGGCGAGGAGAAGCTGCAATTGGCCATGGCCGAATGTCTGACCGACAGCCGCGACCATCATATCCCGCCGGCGCTGGCCGCCAAGGTGGCCGCCTATGCGGTTTGACGCGCCGGTCCTGCTCTATGGCGCGGGCAAGGAAGCCCTCTCCACGCGCGCTTTCCTCAAGGCAAGCCAACCTGACCTGAAGGTTTTCGTGGCCGTCGACAGCGGCACGGCCGACATTGCCGAGACCGAACAGATCGCCATCGCCGATCTGCCCGACGCCATGGCGACGGGCCGCTTCGGCCTTATCGTCAAGAGCCCGGGCGTGTCGCGCTACAAGCCGATCTTCGAGACGGCGCGGAGCCATGGGATCGCGGTTACCTCCAACCTCAATCTCTGGGGCAGCACGTTTCGACGCGGCCGCACCGTCATCGCCATTACCGGCACCAAGGGCAAATCGACCACTGCCACCCTGACGCATCTGATGCTGGTGCAGTCCCGCATCGATGCCGGGCTGGCCGGCAATGTCGGGCTTGCCCCGCTCGATATCGCCGACAAGCATCAGGTGGTGATTTTCGAGCTCTCGAGCTACCAGACCGCCGATATGGACTTTCTGCCCGATGTAGCGGCGATCACCAATCTCTACCCCGAGCATGTGGACTGGCACGGTTCCGTCGAGCGCTATTATGCCGACAAGCTCCATCTGGTGGATCGCGACGGACCACTTACCGTGGCTCTGGGCGCCGCGGCCAAGGGCAATGCCCTGGTCGCCCGCGCCGTGCGCGACCATCGCCGGCTGCTGCGCGATCTCACGCCGGAGGAGGCATTGGCCATCGAGAACGCCAGCGCCCATTCGCGCCTGCGCGGCGCCCATAATCTCGACAATGCCCTCCTGGCAGCGCAGATCGCTCTCGCCGTTGGCGGCACCATGGACGGCGTATTGCGAGGGATTGCCGCCTTCCGCCCCCTGCCCCATCGGCTCGAAGAGCACAGGCTGGCCGCGCTGACCATTGTCGACGACTCCATCTCGACGACGCCCGAAGCCACCAAGGCGGCGCTGGCGGCCTATCCCGGGCGCCGCATTGCCCTGATCGTCGGCGGCCACGAGCGCGAGCAGGACTATGCCGAGCTTGCCGGCCTGTTACACGGGCGCGGCGTCACGACATTGGCCACCCTGCCGGTGACGGGGCTGCGCCTGGCCCAGCAGGTACGGGCCGCCGCGCCACAGATCGAAGTGGTGGAGGCCCCCACACTCGAAGACGCGATCTCTGCGCTGGCCGGTCTGCGGACCCGGTTCGATACCCTCATCCTGTCGCCCGGCGCGCCGTCCTATAACCAGTTCAAGAATTTCGAGCAGCGCGGCGATCGCTTCGTGGCCTTGTGCCGGGAACATTTTGCGGAGAGCGCGGCATGAACGGGGCGGTATACCTGGCCATCGCCATTGTCGGCGAGGTCATCGCCACCTCCTTCCTTCGCGCCTCGGCGGGGTTCACCCAATTGGTGCCCAGCGTCGTGGTGGTGGTGGGCTATGTCATCACCTTCTATTTCTTCTCGCTGGCGCTGCAGACCATTCCGGTGGGCATCGGTTACGCCATCTGGTCGGGGGTCGGCATCATCCTCGTCTCCATCATCGCCTTTTTCGCCTATGGCCAGACGCTGGACCTGCCGGCCCTGATCGGCATCGGACTGATCCTGGCCGGGGTATTGGTGATCAACCTCTTCAGCCACTCCTCGACGCACTAAATCATTTCAAACCGAGGTGGACGCTGGGCGCTCTCGCCTCCCTCCCCCTTGAGGGGAGGGACTGAGGGTGGGGGTCCATCAGTGAATCACTGAACCACCCCCACCCCGGCCCTCCCCCTCAAGGGGGGAGGGGGCGATGGAGCCGCGTCAACCAGAACGTGAAACGCTCTAGCAGGGGTCAGAACGAGCCGACCAGGGCCGCGGGCGAGAGGCCGGCGGCGACCAGCGACTGCCGCACCCGCGCCAGCAAATCGTCATCGGTAATGCGGCGGCGCAATTGCGTCAGCACCCCGGCGCGGCGGAAGGCCTGCACATCGAGCACCCGCGGCAGGTAGCGATTGACCATTTCCCCGTCGCCCAGCCCCTGCGCCGCCATGATGGTGAGGATAGGCCCCAGTTCCCGGTCAGTTTCGGCATAGCGCTCCGCCAGCTCCGTGGCGGCGGCAAACGCTCCATCCTTGAGCGCCACCAGCAGCGGCACGCAGAGATACCAGGCCGGTGCATCGGGCGCGGTGTTGATGGCGCCCCAGGCCAGCGCCTCGGCGGCCTCGAGCCGGCCGGTAAAGGCCAGGTGTCGGGCCCGGGCCGCAATGGTGTCGGTATTGGCGGAATTGAGTTGCAGCGCCGAACCATAGGCCGCCTCCGCCTCGCCATGGCGCCCCATGGCTTCGAACAGGCGCGCGCGCTGCTCCCAGACAAAGCCGCTGGTGGGCGATGCATCGATCGCTTCGTTCAGCATGACCTGGGCAAGGTCCACCACCTCCATGCGCGAACGCCCGCCGGAATCGGCGCCGGTGGTCTCGACCAGGAGACTGGCCAGGCCAGCCAGCGCCTGGCCGGAGCGCCGGTCGCGCTCAGGCAGGGTCTGGAAGCAGTTCGAGGCCCGTTCCGCCATGGCTGCATTTTCACGCTCGCGATAGAGGTCGAAGAGCATGCGGCAGAGATAGAGATTTTCGTCGGCGGCGCTGAGCGGGCCATTGAGCAGCAGCGCCCGCGCCTTGGCATGCACCGGTCCGCGCGGACTGCCCAGCACCCGGCCCAGCAGTCCCGACACGTAATCCAGCACGTCCGGGCGCGCCGCCTCCTCCGGGGTCAGTGACACCACCTTGCTCCACACCACCGAGCTGGTGACAACTTCGGTGAGGATGGCGCTATATTGCAGCATCTGCCCCTCGCGCCGCACGATGCCGCTGAGGATATAGTCGACGCCATTGCCGGCGGCGCTGCCGCCCATGCTACCGCCGTAAAGCGTGGTGATGGTCTCAAACTGATCGAGATCGGTGACCAGCTCTACCGCCAGCCCGGCGGCGAGACGTGTGTCGGCGGGATCGCCGGTGAGGCTTTGAAATTCCACCACCGAGACGATGGGGCGACTGAGCAGGCCTGCGGGAATGGCCTGCACCGGCTGGCGGGGGCCGAGGGTCAGTAGCGAATAGGCCAGGGCCAGGATGGCGAATATCCCAACCACGAGCACGAACCACGGCACGGTGATTTCGCCACGTTTTCGGCGCGGCGGAGCGACGGAGACAGCTGGCGGCGGCGGTTGTGGCGGCGCCATGTCCGGCTCTATTTCGGCTTTGGACGCGGCACCGGCGGCGAGGAATTCAGGGATGTAACGGCCTACCGGCAAATGGATATGCACCACGTCCCCGGCGCCATCGGTGCGATAATATTGCTCGAGCAGCGCACGTAACCGACGCGCCTGCACGCGCACGATGGGATCGGATTGCGGATCGAAATCAGGCGGCCGGCCGAGCACATCGACGGCAATGGAATAAGCCTTGATCGACTGCTCGTCGCCGTCGAGCTTGCGCCGCACGATATAGTCGATGAAGCGGGCCAATTGCGGGGAGCGGGCGATCTCGGGCCAATCGAGCACTTTGGCGAGCGCCCGTTCAATATCATCCCGATTTGGGTCCCCCGCCACCAAATCTCCCCCTCTCATCGGCAGAGACTTTCGGCGCGTTACATGTAAAACGCAAGCCGGGTTACATCAGTTTTACCTGAGTTTGCCTGTTCAGCTTCCCGGACATCCACCATATGCCGGCCAGTCGATGTGTTGCACTCGGCGCTTTTTCCGACGGCTAGGCCCCGCCGGATGATTTGACCACCCGTTATAAATCCATCTGCCCGCGCCGGTCTTGTCGACCCGCGGGGCGAAGTTTTTGCTTTCGAATTGTCCCGCGCGGCGCGGGGCAAGAGGTGTCCCATGAGTGCTGCGTCCCACGATAATTCCTTTATCGCCCTGATCGATGATGATGGGCATTCGGCATATCTGCTGACCCGCATGCTGCTCGGCCAGGGCTCGCCCGATGTCCGTCATCTCGGCGACGCCGCTTCAGGCGAAGCGGCCCTTCTGGCGCTGCTTGCCGACGCCGGCGGCGACTGGCCGGACCTGGTGATCGTGGACCTCAAGTCTCATAGCGGCGCCAATCTCGAATTCCTGGCGCGCAATCAGGCGCTGCTGCGCCAGAAGGGCGTGCGCATCGCGGTGATGGCGCAGATATCCGGGCTGCAAGCCCGCGAAGCGCTGCTCGCCGCTGGCGCCACGGCAGTATTCTGCCGCCATGCCGAGCTCGATGCCTATCGGCACGAGGCGGCTGATATCGTGAGTTTCTGGGCGCAACCGCAGCGCCCCGATGCGGTTGGCATGTGACACCTGCGTCCACAGGTTGCATGCCTTAGACGGAGAACAGCGCTGCAGTTATGGTCCCCCGACCAAGCCTGCATTCCCAAGTGCGTTCTCCGTCGCTGAATACGGTCACCGGTTTGCACCGCCAGTGATCGGACGTGCCCTTCCCCATCGGGGATGCCGGCACGAAGGGCACGGGCGCGACACCTCCCGGTCGCGAACCGTACGGGGGGAGAAGCATTGTGCTGGATCGCGCCTGTCCCTCAGCGCGCCGGCAAGCGTTCCGCTTCTCCCCGCGGCCCCCTCTGCTAAATTTCCTTGTTTTTGCTCTCCGCCAGCGCGGCCTCCCTTTGTCCCACCACCCGGTGGGCAAAGACGCGCAGCGACGCCATGACCAGCACGGCCAGAAGCGCCACGCCGCCCGCAACCACATAATGGCCGAGCGCCGTGGCCACGCCGACCGCGCCCGCCAGCCACATGCCGGCGCCGGTAGTGAGCCCGCTCACGCCCGCCCCGCTGCGAAAGATCGCGCCGGCCCCGAGAAAGGCGATACCGGCGGTAACCGCCTCGACGGCACGGATCGGATCGGCCTGCACCGTCTCGGTCGTGCCCAGCGTGTGGTAGATTTCAAAGGCCAGAATGGTGAAGAGCGCCGCCGCCACAGACACTAGAATATGGGTACGCAACCCCGCCTGAGCAGTGTGGATTTCGCGCTCGACACCGATCATGGCTCCAAACACCGCGGCCAGCAGCAGTCTTATGGCGATGATCGGCGTGGGGAGGTAGGTATCGACCAGACCAAAACTATTGCCGACTTCCATGCTCGGGGCCTCCCATTGTGACGCTGCCCCCACAACACCCCATTCGGCTCACCGGTTCCCCGCAGGGCCGGCAGGAGGCTCGTTGCACCTGCCGCGCCAGACGTTCTCGGGGCGAAACGCCCTAGACGGTCTTGAGCCAGCCGCCATCGACGAAATAGGTGCTGCCGGTCGAGTAGCTGGCCTTGTCCGAGCAGAGGAAGACGATGAAATTGGCCACCTCTTCGGGCGCGGCGAAGCGTTTCATCCCGCCGGCCTCGTCGGCAACTGCCTGCAGATGGGCCTGGTAGCCGTCCTCGCCGGCGATCTGCCTGGCGGTCTTGATCCAGTCCGGCGTCAGCACCAGCCCGGGATTGACGGTGTTGACGCGAATATTGTCGCCCACCACCTCATTAGCCAGAGTCTTGGAGAACATCATCAAGGCGGCCTTGGTGGTGTTGTAAATGGGCTCGTACCACAGCGGCTGCACCGCGCAGATCGAGGCATTGTGGATGATCGCACCACCGCCGCGTTGCTTCATGCCCGGGACCAGTCCGCGCGCCAGCCGCACCGCGGCCATGACATGCAGATCCCAATAGTATTGCCACTTGGCGTCGTCGGCTTCCTGGATGGTTTCGTTGGAGCCAGTGCCGGCATTGTTGACGAGGATATCGACAGCGCCGGCGGCCGCGATCACCGCGTCACAGCCGGCGGCCGTCGCCACATCGGCCGAGACCGCTATTGCCCGCACCCCGAACTCGGTGGCAAGGCGATCTGCTTCGGCTTGCGCCCGCGCGCCATCCCGCCCCACCAGCACCAGATTGCAGCCCTCGGCCGCCAGCCCTTCGGCAATGGCCAGACCGATGCCCACCGTACCGCCGGTAATGACGGCAATCTTGCCTTTCAGCCCCAGGTCCATATTCGCCTCCCCTATTCGGCAGCCACCTTGATCTGCAATTTGACATCGGTGGGCCGCGCCTCGACCGCGCGATCGAACGCCTTGATCGCGTCCTTGAAGGCGAAGGTTTCCGAGATCAGCGGCTTGAGATCGACCTTGCCCGAGGCGATCAGCGCAATGGCGCGATCATATTGATGGGCATAGCGGAACACGTTTTCGATGCGCAGTTCCTTGACCGAGGCCCCAGCCACGTCGACGGCCACCGGTTCGACCGGCAGGCCGACCACCACGATGCAGCCACCCGGACGCGGCAGATCCATGATGGTCTTCCAGGCATGGGGCGAACCCGAGCACTCGAAAATGACATCGGCGCCCCAGCCCTCGGTGAGCCGTGCCACTTCGGCGACAATGTCCTTGTCGCGGATATTGATCGGAATGAGCCCCTGATATTGTGCGGCAATGTCGAGCTTGGGCTGGGCGAGATCGGCGACGATGACGCGTGCGCAGCCACCGGCCAGCGCCGCCAGCGCCACCATGACCCCGATGGGGCCGGCACCAAGCACCACTGCCGTGTCGCCGGGCGTGATCCGCGCCTTGGTGGCCGCCTGCATGCCCACGGCAAAAGGCTCGACCATGGCGCCTTCGGCGAAGCTGACATTGTCGGGCAGTTTGAAGGTGTAATTGGCGGGATGCACGACAAAGGGCGTCAGCACCCCATGCACCGGCGGCGTTGCCCAGAACTGCACCGCCGGGTCGACATTATACATGCCCAGCCGGCTGGCGCGGGAATTGGCATCGGGAATGCCTGGTTCCATGCAGACGCGGTCACCCACCTTGAGGTGGCTCACCCCCTCGCCCAATTCCACCACCGTGCCGGCAGCCTCGTGCCCCAGCACCATCGGCGCGTTGACCACGAAGGGACCGATGCGCCCATGCGTATAGTAATGAACGTCCGAACCGCAGACCCCGACCGTATGGATGGCGATCTTGACCATGCCCGGACCGACCTCAAGCGGCAGCTCGATGCTGCGCAAGGCCAATTCGTGCTGCCGCTCCAGCACCAATGCATCCACCAACGCCATGAAGACCATCCTTCTCAACCGACAAGCAGAGCAATAGCCCAGCTCCGGGGCAAAAGTCAGCCCCCTCAGCACCGCGCTAACCACATGTTTACGACTTTCATTGTCGTGACCGGCGCCTTCATTGCCCAATAAGGCCCTGTGCGGACAATAGCTTATCTCCAAGGAGTGCGCCTATGCCCACAACGACCCAGTTCACCATAAGGCTGCTGCTGCCCATCGCGGCCGTTGCCGCGCTGACGCTTGTGGCACTGGCAGGGTTCTTGTGGTGGTCGGCCGAGCAGATCGACAATAGCGAACTCGAGCGCGAAAAGCTGCTGCTGACGCGGGCGCTGGAAGGCGAACAGTCGGAGATGCTGCTGGCGCAGCAGGGCGTTGCCATCTGGGACGACAGCATCGCCGCGCTGGAGCGGCGCGATATCGGCTGGCTCGTCGAAAATCTGGGGACCTACCACTTCGACGCCTATGACTATGAGCGCGTCATCGTCGTCGATCACGCGCTGAACCCGATCATCTCGGTGGTCAACGGTTATGCCATTCCGCCCGAGAGCGCGCGCGCCGCCATCAGCAGCCTCGACCCCATGTTCGACATGCTGCGTAATCCCGCAACGGAGGCCCATATCGCCGCATTCGGGCGCGGCGGGCACGATACACCACCCCATGTCATCGCATTCAATCGCTTCGAGGACAAACCGGCTCTGGTCGGCATCATGCCGATCCTCTCCTTCAGCGGCGTGAATGCCCCGGCGCCGGGCACGGAGAGCTATCTGGTCTCGGTGAAATATCTCGATTCCGACCTCGGCGCGGCACTGGGCGACCAGTACCGCATGGATATGGTGGCCTTTCTCGACGCGACCACATCCACCATCGAAAACCGCGCCATGCTGCCCGTCACGTCGGCGGATGGCACGGTGGTGGCGCAACTGAGCTGGAAGCCGGGCACGCCGGGGGCCAGCCTGTTACGCTCGGCGCTGCCGGCGATGATGGCGGCGCTGGCCATCGCCATGCTGATCGTGATCATGCTGCTCAGAGGGCTTTATCTCGCCCTGTCGCAATTGCGCATCGAGCGCGAGGAGGCCAGCCACAATGCCCTGCACGATCCGCTGACTGGGCTGGGCAATCGCGCGCTGTTCCACCTGCGCTTGCTGGCCGCATTGCGCGATCTGCCGCCGGGTGGTCCGCGCGTTGCATTACTGGCGCTGGATCTCGATCGCTTCAAGGAGGTGAACGACACTTTGGGACATGCCGCGGGCGACGAATTGTTGCGCCACGTGTCCCAGCGGCTGAATGGTACGTTGCGGCCCGATGACACACTCGTCCGCCTCGGCGGAGACGAATTCGCCATCATCCAGACCGGCATAGTCAATCATGACCAGCCGACCAGATTGGCGCAGAGCATTATCAGCGTGCTCAGCGACCCGGTTGCCCTGCGCGACGGCACCGCATCGATCGGTGTGAGCATCGGCATAGCGACCGCCCCCGACGCCGCCGGCACCGAGGATGACCTGACCCGCCTGGCCGACGACGCGCTCTATCGAGCAAAAGGCGGCGGTCGCAATCGTTACGTCATCCATCTCGGCCAGAAGGCAGGCGAAAACCCCGCTGCCGATAATGGACTGTTAGAAGGCCTCGCCAACCGGCGGAGTAGCATCTGAACCCGGTTATGCCGGCTGCGGCTGCATGGTGGAATAGACGATGAAAATGATCGCGAACAACACGACGATGGCGACCATCGAGGTGACAAGCACGCGAAGGTTCATCTTGCGCGGGCTGGCCTGACGGACATCGGTGGCGTCTTTCTTGGGATCATAGGTCTGCATGGGGCGCTCCAATTGGTGTTCACAATGCCAATGTGCAGCGGCGCCGGAGGTTCCGTCCTGCGGCAAGGAGGGGCTTGACGCGCCATCGCCGCCGACCCAACGTTCGGCATGCATAAAAATCAGAATTCGCCGGTTTCGCCCGAAAATCTCACCCGCATGATCATGGCCGGACAGGGCAAGGCCCCTGCCGATCTGGTGATCCGCAATGTCGGCCTGCTCGATGTGATCACCGGGGCAGTGACGACCACCGATATCGCCATTGTCGGCGACCGGATCGTGGGCACCCATGGCAGTTATGAGGGCAAGCAGGTGATCGACGGCAGCGGCCGCTTTGCCGTGCCGGGCTTTATCGACACACATCTGCACATCGAATCCAGCCTGGTGACGCCGCTCGAATTCGACCGCTGCGTGCTGCCGCATGGCGTCACTACGGTGATCTGCGATCCCCACGAAATCGCCAATGTGCTGGGAGCGGAGGGCATCACCTATTTTCTCGACAGCGCCGAGCGCACCATCATGGATGTGCGGGTCAACCTGTCCTCCTGCGTGCCGGCCACCGGGTTCGAAACCGCTGGCGCGCAACTGGAAATCGACGACCTGCTGCCCTTCCGCGACCACCACAAGGTGATCGGCCTCGCCGAAATGATGAATTTTCCCGGCGTGCTCAATGCCGATCCCGGCATTCTCGCCAAGCTGGTGGCGTTCCAGGACGGGCATATCGACGGCCATGCGCCGCTGCTGCTGGGCACGGCGCTCAACGGCTATCTCGCCGCCGGCATCCGCACCGACCATGAAGCGACCTCGGCGGCCGAGGCGCGTGAAAAGCTGGCCAAGGGCATGGCCATCCTCATCCGCGAGGGCTCGGTATCCAAGGATCTGAAGGCGCTGGCCGAAATCCTCGACGAAAACACCTCGAGCTTCGTGGCGCTCTGCACCGACGACCGCAATCCGCTTGATATCGCCGAGGAGGGGCATCTCGATAGCTCCATCCGTCGGCTGATTGCCATGGGACGACCGCTGCACCATGTCTATCGCGCCGCCAGCCATTCGGCGGCCCGCATCTTCGGGCTCAGGGATCGCGGCCTGATCGGACCCGGCTGGCGCGCCGATATCGCGCTGCTCGACAATCTCGAAACCTGCCAGGTATCCGACGTCATATCGGCCGGCCGGCTGGTGACTGCGGAACTGTTCGAAACGCGCGGAGAGGTTGCGCCGGTCGGTCTCTCCTCGATGAAGGCGACGCCGGTGAACGCCGAGGCCTTCATCACCGCGCCCAAGCCGGGCCAGAACCGGGTGCCGGTGATCGGGGTCAAGCCCGGGCTGATCCTGACCTTCCGCGAGGAGGCGACGCTGGCCGCCACCGCAGATGGCCTGCAGCCCGATCTCGCCGCCGATGTGATCAAGGTCGCGGTGATCGAACGACACGGCAAGAACGGCAATATCGGCCGCAGCTTCGTCACCGGCTTCGGGCTAAAGCGCGGCGCCATCGCTTCCTCGGTGGGGCATGACAGCCACAATATCAGCGTGGTCGGGGCCTCGGACGAGGACATGGCCACCGCAGTCAACCGGCTGATCGAGTTGGGCGGTGGCTTCGTCGTCGCCGAGGGCGGCACGGTCACGGCCGAGCTGGCGCTGCCGATTGCCGGGCTGATGAGCACCAAGAGCTTCGAGGCGGTCGCGCATGATCTCCATATCCTGCGCGACGCGGCCAAGGCGCTCGATTGCGTGCTGCCCGAGCCGTTCCTGCAGGTGGCGTTCCTGGCCCTGCCGGTCATCCCGCATCTCAAGATGACCGATCGCGGGCTGTTCGATGTCGACAAGTTCGATTTCGTGAGTTGAAGCGGTGAGCCTGCCCTCGCTTTACCTGGCCTGGGTCGAAGACCTGCCGCCGCGCCTCAACGCGGTGCGCAAGACACGCGGCATCGCCCTGTCCATGCCCGATGGCGTGGTGCTGAAGACCGACCACTATGCGCCGCGCGCCGAGGGACCGCATCCCACCATATTGATGCGCCTGCCCTATGGGCGGCGCGGCTTCGGCCCCATTGCCGAGGCCTATGCGGAGCGCGGCTTTCATGTCGTGGTGCAGGCCTGCCGGGGTACGGAAAAATCGGGCGGCAGCTTCGACCCCTTCGCCAATGAGCGCGCCGATGGGCTGGCGACGCTGGACTGGATCAAGGCCCAGCCCTGGTTCGACGGCCGTATCGGGCTGACCGGTCCCTCCTATCTCGGCTATGCGCAATGGGCCATTTCCGACGCGCTACCACCCACAGCTGCACTCGCCACCAAGGTGACGACGGCCGACTTCCGCCCGGTGGTGTTTCCGTCGGGGGCCTTTCACCTCAACCTCTGGCTGAGCTGGGTGCAGGTGATCGAAGGGTTACGCAACAATCCCCTGGCCACCGCCGCCCGCATGTTCTCGGGCGACATCGAGAGGCGCACCGAGCGCGCCGCACTGACCCTGCCGCTGATCGAGGCCGACAAGCTGGCGGTAGGCCACAAGATCGGGTTCTGGCGGCACTGGTTCGAGCATGCCGTTGGCAATGACCAGTTCTGGACCGAGCTCGACCACCGGCACCGGCTGACCAAGGATACGCCGCCGGTGCATTTCATTTCCGGCTGGTACGACTTCATGGTCGATCCGTTGCTGGCCGATTATCAGCGACTGGTCGAGCTGGGGCATAGGCCCTATCTCACCATCGGCACCTGGTTTCACATCGCCGAGGAATTGCAGCGCGACAATCTCAGCGAAACGCTGATCTGGATGCGCGCCAAGCTGCTGGGCGACACCTCGGGCCTGCGTCGCAATCCCGTGCGCATCCATATTTCCGGCCGCGACGAATGGCACGAATTCGACCGCTATCCACCGGGGCCGGTCGTGCCCAGAACCCAGTTCATCGCTCCCAGTGGAAGGCTGGAGAACAGCCCAGCAGCGCCGGGCAGCCATGATGGCTATCGCTACGATCCCGCCGAGCCAACGCCCAATCTGGGCGGCGCCATCTTCGCCTTTGCCGGGGCCGGCGCGGTGGACAATGCGCCGCTGGAAAACCGGCCCGATGTGCTGACCTATACCGGACCGGCGCTGCTGGCGCCGCTGACCTTTATCGGCCAGTGCCAGGTGCGCCTGCACGCGCGTGCCGCCCTGCCCAATGTCGATTTCTTCGTCCGCCTCTGCGATGTCGGGCCCGATGGCGTCTCGCGCAATATCGCCGACGGGCTGGCGCATGTGACGCCAGATACACCGACCGAGGCCGACGGCTCCTGGCAATTGAGCATTCCGCTCCACGCCATGGCCCATAGTTTTGGCGCCGGTCACCGCCTACGCCTGCTCATCGCCTCCGGCGCCCATCCCCGCTATGCCCGCAATCCCGGCACCGGCGAAGCCATCGCTACCGCCACCACGATGGTCGCCAATGATGTGGAGATCGTGCACGCGGGCACGTCCATCACGCTTCCCACCTACGCGCTCGACTGACGCGGGCTGTATTTTTCCCCGGCTGATGCCCATGCTGAAAGCTCGGGTTGGGTCCCGGCTGCCTTGGGGATGATAGCCGGCGACCTGGCGTGTCCTTTGCCCACCTGCCGCGAGCGCAGGGCCCTCGGGTCAGGCCCGAGGGTGACGATAGAGTGTGTGGCCGACGCCAGTCAGCCGAGCACGCCGCCGGACAGTATAGGCTACTTCCGATCCCGCGCCTTCACCTTGCGCCGCGCGGCATGCAGCAGGGGTTCGGTATAGCCGCTGGGCTGATCGGCGCCGTGCAGGGCCAGGTCGAGCGCGGCGGTGAAGGCGACGGACTGGTAGTTTTCGCTCATCGGCCGATAGATGGGGTCGCCGGCATTCTGCTCGTCCACCACCTTGGCCATGCGCTCGAACACCGAGGTGACCTCGTCACGGCTGACCAATCCATGGCGCAACCAATTGGCCACGGCCTGGCTGGAAATCCGGCAGGTGGCGCGATCTTCCATCAGCCCGACATTGTTGATGTCGGGTACTTTGGAACAGCCGACGCCCTGCTGCACCCAGCGCACCACATAGCCCAGAATGCCCTGCGCATTGTTTTCGAGCTCGCGGGTAATCTCCTCGCGGCTCAGCGCAAAAGGCGCCAGCACCGGCATGGAGAACAGCGCGTCGAGCCCCGGCGTCGCCTCGTTGTGGCGGCGACGCTGGGCGTCGAACACATCGACCTGATGATAGTGCAAAGCATGCAGCGTCGCGGCGGTGGGCGAAGGCACCCAGGCGGTATTGGCGCCAGATTTGGGATGGCCGATCTTGGCGTCCATCATCGCCGCCATGTCGTCGGGGCGCGCCCACATGCCCTTGCCGATCTGCGCCTTGCCGGAGAAACCGGCGGCCAGACCGATCAGCACATTGCGATCCTCGTAGGAGGCGATCCAGCGCTCGGACTTGATCTCGTCCTTGCGCAGCACGGCGCCGGCTTCCATCGACGTGTGGATCTCGTCGCCGGTGCGGTCGAGGAAACCCGTATTGATGAAGAAGACCCGAGCCCGCGCCGCGTAGATGGCGGCCTTGAGATTGGCCGAGGTGCGACGCTCCTCGTCCATGATGCCGATCTTGATGGTGTTTTCGGCAAGGCCCAGCAGCTTTTCGACCGAGGCGAAGATGGCGCAGGCAAAGGTCACTTCCTCGGGACCATGCATCTTGGGCTTGACCACATAAATGGCGCCATGACGCGCATTGCCCCCCTTGTCATGCAGCGCGCAGAGCGCTGTCACGGCGGCATCCATCAGGCCTTCGCCGACCGGCTTGCCGTTGAGCAGCACCGCATCGGTGGTCATCAGGTGGCCGACATTGCGCACCAGCAGAAGCGAGCGGCCCTTGAGCACCAGAGGCTGGCCACGGATGTCCTTATAGCTCCGGTCAGCCTTGAGCTTGCGGGTGACGGTCTGACCACCCTTTTCGAACGTGTCTTGCAGCGTACCGGTCATCAAGCCAAGCCAGTTGCGATAGACCCCGACCTTGTCCTCGGCATCGACGGCGGCGACGGAATCCTCGCAATCCTGGATGGTGGTCAGCGCCGCTTCCACCACCACATCGCTGAGGCCGGCCCGATGGGTTTTCCCGATCTCGGTATCGGGAGCGATGACCAGCACCACATGCAGCCCATTGTGCCGCAACACCAGTTCACCGGCGCTTTCGGTGCCGCCATAGCCGATGAACTGCGACGGATCACACAGACCGGTGCGGCCGGCGGCGGTGTCGACGACAAAGAGCCTCGTATCGCCTTCCTTGATCACGTGATAGCCGGTGACATCGGCATGGCTGCCGGCGGCGAGCGGGAAACTCTCATCGAGAAACTGTGCAGCCCGCGCCACCACGGCAGCGCCGCGGGCCGGATTATAGCCCTTGCCGGGGGCCAAATCGCCGTCGCGGGGGATGACATCGGTGCCGTAGAGCGCGTCATAGAGACTGCCCCAGCGGGCATTGGCGGCGTTGAGCGCGTAGCGGGCGTTGGAGACCGGCACGACCAGTTGTGGGCCACAAAGGCTGGAGATTTCGGGATCGAGCCCTTCGGTTTCGATGCTGAAATCACTGGGTTCATCGACGAGGTAACCGATCTCGCGCAGGAAGGCCTCGTAGCCGGCCGGATTGTTGCCCACCGGGCCGTTCTGGCGATGCCAGTCGTCGATCTTGCCCTGTAATTC
This sequence comes from Devosia equisanguinis, assembly GCF_900631955.1. Classification (GTDB taxonomy): domain Bacteria; phylum Pseudomonadota; class Alphaproteobacteria; order Rhizobiales; family Devosiaceae; genus Devosia; species Devosia equisanguinis. The sequence goes on from NZ_UZWD01000034.1 coordinate 80,316, forward strand.
GTCGCGCTTGGCGAGGAGTTTTGCATTGGTAGGCACATGCTCGGCCAGCAGGGCGGCAAAGCCGGACCAGAACTGCTCCGCCGACATCGACGTCCCCGGCAGGGCTTCCCGTTCCACGAAATCCACCAGCAGAGGATGCACGGACAGGCCGGACTTGGTCAGGTAATCGTTCATGGGATGCCTCCGGTCTGGGTGCGAATGCGGGCTCGTGATGCCAGATCAACCCTGCCGGACCCAAAGGCCCAGCCGGGTCGGATCGCCGGCCAAGGCCAGGCGATGCGGCGACAGGAGTGTTCGCATTCCTCGTTTCGTCCACAGCTTTAGGACAGCAGCGGCCTCGTCACAACCCGCCTAAAGTGGACTTCGCCCTTGCGCCAGCCACATAGACCTCGGCAATGGCGCGATCGTCGCCCATTGTCTGGAGCAGGAACAGCTCCTCGATCAGCGTCTCGAAGCGGCGCATGCGCATGGTGGGCGTAGCCCGCGCATCGAGCACCACGAGATCGGCGGCACGACCCGGCGCGATGGAGCCGATGGTCTCTTGCAGGCCCAAGGCCTCGGCATTGCCGCGCGTCGCCATGTGGAAGGAGGCGAGCGGATTAAGCCTTTGCCCGCGCAATTGCAGCACCTTGTAGCCCTCGTCGAGCGTACGCAGCATCGAGACACTGGTGCCCCCGCCAATATCGGTGGCGATGCCGATGCGCACCCCGTTCTGCATCAGTCGGTCGCGATCGAACAGGCCGGAGCCGAGAAAGAGATTGGAGGTGGGGCAGAAGACGGCCACGGCGCCGGTCTCCGCCAACACGCCCACTTCGCGGTGATTGAGATGGATGGAATGGCCGAGCAAGGTCTTGGGGCCCAGCAGGCCGTAATCCTCGTAGATCCCGGTATAGTCGGGACTATTGGGATAGAGCTCCATGGAAAAGCTGATCTCGGCGTCGTTCTCGCTGAGGTGGGTCTGCACATAGCAATCGGGGTGTTCGGCCACCAGCGCCCGCGAGGCTTCGAGCTGGGCGGGCGTCGAGGTGATGGCGAAGCGCGGCGAGATGGCATAGAGCCCCCTGCCCCGTCCGTGCCAGCGCGCGATCAGCGCCTTGGTGTCGTCATAGCCAGACTGGGCGGTGTCGCAGAGTTCTTCGGGGGCATTGCGATCCATCATCACCTTGCCGCCCACCATCAGCATATTGCGGCACTGTGCCTCGGCGAAGAAGGCATCGACCGAGCGCGGATGGCTTGAACAATAGGCGACGGCCGTGGTGGTGCCATGGCGGATGAGGGCGTCGTAAAACTCCACCGCCACCGCATCGGCATGGCCTTGCTGGGAGAATTTCTGCTCTTCGATGAAGGTGTAGGTATTGAGCCATTCCAGCAGCGATCCGGCATAGGCCGCCATCATCTGGCTCTGCACATAATGCAGATGCAGATCGATGAAACCGGGCAGGATCAGGTTGGGGCGATGATCGACGACCTGGGCCCCGGCAAGATCGGCCGAGGCGAAATCGCCCACGGCAACCACCTTGTCCTCCTCGATGCTGATCGCGCCGTCCGCGAGATAGAGGTAGCTCTCGGTATCGTCGAGGTCCTGCGGCGCGCGGTGAAAACTCAGCACCCGACCGCGCAGAATGGTCCGGCTCATGAATTCGCGCCTTCGCGATACCATTCCACCAGCAGCGCCCGTTCGGCCTCGGTCATCTCGGTCAGATTGCCGGGCGGCATGGCGTGACTCCAGCCGGCCTGGATGACGATCTCATGGGCCCGGTTGGCAATGGCGATGTCATTGTCGAGAATGACGTTCTTGGGGGCTTCGTAAATACCCTCCCAGACCGGCTCGGCAGTGTGGCACATGCTGCAGCGCGTCTGCACCGCAAGGCTCGCCGCCTTGAAATGCTCGGTGGCCATGAAGCGCTCGCCCGTCGCAGTGGCAAGGGTGGGGGTATCGTCAGCGGGCAGCTTGGGCGAGGTCGAGAGCCAGGCGATTACCAGCATCAGGATGACGGCGACGCCCCAGGTCCAGTGCGGATTGCCCTTGCGGGCATAGCGGGTGTTGAAATAGTGGCGCACCACCACGCCGACGAGGAAGATCAGGCTGGCAATGACCCAGTTCCACTGCGTGGCAAAAGCCAGCGGATAGTGGGACGAGAGCATGAAGAAGATCACCGGCAGGGTGAGGTAATTGTTGTGCAGGCTGCGCTGCTTGGCGATCTTGCCGTATTTCGCGTCGGGCACGCGGCCGGCCTTGAGATCGGCCACCACGATCTTCTGATTGGGGATGATGATCATCGCCACATTCGCGGTCATGATGGTCGCGGTGAAGGCACCCATATGCAGCATGGCGGCGCGGCCGGTGAACAGCTGCGTATAGCCCCAGCTCATGGCCACGAGAATGGCGAACAGCACGAGCATCAGCCCGGTGGTGGACTGGCCGATGGGCGATTTGCACAGCGTATCGTAGAGCAGCCAACCCAGAACGATGGAACCGGCCGACAACAGGATAGCCCCCCAGCTGGGGACGTCGAGCACATTGCGATCGACGAGGAAAATATCGGCGCTGACATAGTAGAGCAGCGCCAGCAGCATCGCGCCCGAGAGCCAGGTCGCGTAGCTTTCCCATTTGAACCAGGTCAGGTGCTCGGGCAGGAATTCGGGCGCCACCAGATATTTCTGGATGTGATAGAAGCCGCCGCCATGCACCTGCCACTCCTCGCCATGCGCCAGAGGCGGCAGGCTCGGGGTCTTGCGCAGGCCCAGGTCGAGCGCGATGAAATAGAAAGACGAGCCGATCCAGGCAATGGCGGTGACCACGTGCAGCCAGCGCGCGGCAAACATCGCCCATTCGTAGAAAATTGCATAATCGGGCATTCATCGCTCCCCATTCACCGGCACCACCTCTTCCTGAGTGGGAGAGGCGATCAAAAGGCGGGTGAGGGGTTGGTCTCAGCCCGCATAGAGCCCTCACCCGGCGCTACACGCCACTTTCTCCCGCAAGGGGAGAAGGAAGAGAGCAATCGTCAAAAAGGGGCGGACGTCAGCCCGCCCCCACACGTAAAACCCTGAAAAATCAGGCCTTCACGCCTTCCACATACCAATCCATGGCCCACAGGCCAGCGTCATCGACGGTGGCGCCGGCGGCAACGCGCTCGGTGCCGGCATTGTCCACGATCGGGCCGGTGAACGGATGCAGCGAGCCATCGACGATACCGGCCTTGACGGCTTCGGCAGCGGCGACCACGTCGGCCGGGATCTTCTCGTTATAGGCACCGATAACCACTTCGCCATCGGCAATGCCCGGCCAGCTGTCGGCCGACACCCAGGTGCCGTCCATGACGCTCTGCACGGCCTTGATGTAGTGCGGGGCCCAGACGTCGATGATGGCGGAGAGGTGCGACTTGGGCGCGAAGGCGCTCATGTCGGCGCCCTGGCCGAAACCACCCACGATCCCACGCTCCTCGGCAACCTGCAGGGCGGCCGGGCCGTCGGTGTGCTGGGCAATGATATCGGCGCCCTGGTCGATCAGCGCACGGGCGGCGTCGGCTTCCTTGGCCGGATCGTGCCAGCTGGAGAGCCAGACGACGTTCACGGTGATCTCGGGATTGACCTTGCGGGCCGCCAGGGTGAAGGCGTTGATGCCCATGACCACTTCGGGGATCGGGAACGAACCGATATAGCCGATATTGTTGGTCTTGGAGAGATGACCAGCCAGCGTGCCCATGACGGCGCGGCCTTCATGGAAGCGGGCATTATAGGTGCCGACATTGTCGGAACGCTGGTAGCCGGTGGCGTGCTCGAACACCACGTCCGGGAATTCCTTGGCGACCTTCATCACATAGTCGCCGAAGCCGAAGCTGGTGGCGAAGATGATCTTGTTGCCCTGCTGGGCGAGCTCACGCAGCACGCGCTCGCAATCCGGGCCTTCCGGCACGCTTTCGACGAAGGTGACTTCGATCTTGTCGCCGAACTCGGCTTCCAGCGCCTGGGCGCCGACCCAGTGGCCATAGGTCCAGCCATTGTCGTCCTTGGGACCGACATTGACGAAGCCGATCTTGAACGGGCCATCCTGGCCGAAGGCCAGCGAGCCCATGAGCGGCAGGGCCAGGCCGGCGGCGCCGATCCTCAGCACATTACGGCGGGTAATCTGTGTCATTGGTTTCTCCTTGACTGACGGGTTTCCGGTTATTGTGGTTATTGGCCGGGCATGAACGGCTTGCCCAGGCAGGCAGGCGCGGCGGAATTTCCAGACCGCCGCAGCGAGATCAGAACGAGCACCCCGATCGTTGCGAGATAGGGAAGCGCTGCCCAGAATTCGGACGGCAGCAGCCCCATGCTGCCCGATGCCTTGGTGTAGAGCTCGATGGTCATGACGAGACCGAAGAGATAGGCGCCCGCAAGCAGGCGGAACGGCCGCCAGGCGGCGAACACCACCAGGGCCAGCGCGATCCAGCCGCGGCCGGCGGTGAGCTTTTCGGCCCATTGCGGGGTGAGCAGCAGCGGAAAGCAGCTGCCGGCAATCCCGGCCATGGCGCCACCAAAGGCCACCGCCGCATAGCGCACCCCGATCACCGAATAGCCGATGGAATGGGCGGAAAAGTCGTTCTCTCCGACCGCCCGCAGGATCAGCCCGGCGCGCGACTTGTTGAGGAACCACCAGACGGCAAAGACCAGCAGCAGCGAGAAATAGACCAGCGGGCTATGACCGAATATCAGCCGCCAGAACGGATCGGTGGCCAGCTCGGTCGGGAACACCGAACGGAAGATTTCGATGGGCTTGCCGGTATAGGCCTGCCCGAACAGGGCGGAGAAGCCAGTGCCGAAAATTGTCAGCGCCAGCCCGGTCGCCACCTGGCTCGATGAGAGCGAAAGGGTGAGGAAGGCAAAGATCATCGAGGAGGCGGAGGCGGCAATGGCCGCGCACAGGATGGCCAGCCAGGGATTGCCCGTGTGATAGGTCACCGCAAAGGCGACCACCGCGCCGATCAGCATCATGCCCTCGACGCCCAGATTGAGCACGCCGCTCTTTTCGACGACCAGTTCGCCCAGCGCCGCGATAAGGATGGGTGTCGCCGCACCGATCAGGGTGATGATGATGGGAATGAGCAGATCGGCGTTCATCGGGAGGCCTCCAACTCACGGGTCGCGCCGAAGCGCAGCCGATAGCGCACCAGCACGTCGCTGGCCAAGAGGAAGAACAGCATCATCGACTGGAAAATGCCCACGGCGGCCACCGGCAGCTTGATTGTGGTCTGCGCCACCTCCCCGCCCACCACCGCAACCGCCATGGCGAGGCCGGCAAAGATGATGCCCACCGGATGCAGCCGCCCCAGAAAGGCGACGATGATGGCGGTAAAGCCGTAATTGGTGGGGAAGGACGGCACCATGCGCCCGAAGGGCCCGGCTGCTTCGAGCACACCGGCGAGGCCCGCCAGCGCGCCGCTGGTCAGAAGGGCCAGCCAGATGGTCTTGTTGACAGAGAAGCCGCCATAGCGCGCCGCGTCGGGCGCCGCCCCGACCACCTTGATCTGGTAGCCGAACACCGACCGGCTCATGAAGAACCAGGCGGCCAACGCCACGACAATGGCAATGGGCACGCCCAGATGCACGATGGTGCGCGGAATGATGTTGGGCAGCATCTGGTCGGACGTGAACATCCGCGTCTGCGGGAAGCCGAAGCCCATCGGGTCCTTCCACGGGCCGATGACCAGATAATTGAGCAGCTGGATGGCGACATAGGTCAGCATCAGGCTGGTGAGAATTTCGTTGACCTGCAGGCGGGTGCGCAGAAAGGCCGGCACCACCGCCCAGGCCATGCCCCCGGCAATGCCGGCAGCGATCATCAGCGGCAGAATCCAGGGGCCGCTCATGTCGCGAGTAAGCAGGGCCACGCCGGTGGCGGCGAGACCGCCGAGCACATATTGCCCCTCGGCGCCGATATTCCACACATTGGCGCGATAGCCGATGGAGAGGCCCACCGCGATGATGATCAGCGGCGCCGATTTGACCGCCAGATCCTGCCATTTGAGCGGATTGAGCAGCGGGGTGAGGAAGATTTCGCGCACCGCGCCGATGCCGTCATAGCCGATGAGCGAAAACACCAGCGCGCCCACCAGCGCCGTGACCAGCACGGCCGCGATGGGCGTCAGATAGAGCATGGTCTTGGAGGGTTCGAGGCGCTTTTCGAGGCGGATCTGCATCATGCCGCCTCCGTGCTTCCATGCACGCCGCCCATGAGCAGGCCGATTTCTTCCACGCTAAAATCCCCCACCGGCCGCGCCGGGCTCAGCCGTCCCATATTGATCACCGCCAGCGTGTCGCATAGCGCCCGCAATTCATCGAGGTCCTGACTGATCACCACGATGGCCGAACCGGCCGAGGCGAGATCCACCAGCGCCTGGTGAATGGCCGCGGCCGCACCGGCATCGACGCCCCAGGTCGGCTGGCTGACGACCAGCACGCTGGGCTTCTGCAGGATTTCCCGCCCCATGATGTATTTCTGGAGATTCCCGCCCGAAAGGGAACCGGCGGTTGAGGACGGCCCCAGCGCCTTGACCGCGAACTCGGCGATGACCTTGCCGGTATAGGTGCGGGCGGCGCCCGAATTGATCAGGCCCATCACCACCATGCCGAGCCGATCGCGGGCGGTGAGAACGGAATTGTCGGCCAGCGAAAAATCGCCCACCGCGGCATGGCCGTTGCGCTCTTCCGGCACGGCGCAAAGGCCCTGGCGGCGGCGCTCGGTGGTGTCCATCATGCCGATGCCGAGCCCGTCAATGGTGATGGCCTCGCGATCATCGCCCCTGATCTCGCCGGACAGTGCATCGAGCAGCGCGTTCTGCCCATTGCCCGCCACGCCGGCAACGCCCAGGATTTCCCCGGCGCGCACGGTGAAGCTGACATCATCGACCGGCACGTCGAAATGGCCGCCCTTGCGGGTCGCCAGCCGGTTGACCACCAGCTTGGGCGGCCCGAAAGCACGCCCCTCGGCCTTGACGATATCCTTGAGCCCGCCGCCGATCATCTTCTCGGCCATGGAGCGGCTGGTTTCGTGCTTCGGATCGCAGGTATCCACCAGCTTGCCGCCGCGCAGGATGGTCGCGGTATCGCACAAGGCTTTGATTTCATGCAACTTGTGCGAAATATAGAGAATGGAACACCCCTCGCTGGCCAGCTGGCGCAGCACGGTGAACAGCTGCTCCACCTCCTGCGGCGTCAGCACCGAAGTGGGCTCGTCCATGATCAGAAGTTTTGGATTGAGCAGCAGCGCGCGGACGATCTCGATACGCTGGCGCTCGCCCACCGAGAGGGTCGCCACAGTCCGGTGCGGATCAAGGCTCAGCCCATAGGTCTGCATGACCTCGCGGATGCGGGCTTCGAGTTCACGCGATGGGATTTTGGCATCCATGCCCAGCGCGATGTTTTCGAGCACGCTCAGCGCCTCGAACAATGAAAAATGCTGGAACACCATGCCGATGCCCAGCTTGCGCGCCGCCTTGGGATTCTGCACCACCACCGGCTGGCCATCCCAGAGGATTTCGCCGGCATCGGGCTGCATGATCCCATAGATCATTTTGACGAGGGTGGATTTTCCGGCGCCGTTTTCGCCGAGCAGAGCGTGGATTTCGCCGGGCCTGACCGAGAAGGAAACGTTGTCATTGGCGAGAACGCCGGGAAACCGTTTGGTGATGCCCCTCAATTCCAGGCGATTATGCATGTCAGCGTCCACTCCCCACCCCCTCCATTGCGGGGGTGGGCTTGCGCCCGACAGATGCTTCCCGTCCCCCAATCTGGACTATAATTTCAGCGGCTGCCAGTGCCGCAATCACCGATGGCCGTTTATCCCCAAGCCCTTGCGCGCCAATGGGCAATATCAATCGCTCGAGCGCATCCTCATTGCCGCCCTGTTGCAGGTACCAGCTCGAAAACTTGGCGCGCTTGGTCTTCGAGCCCACCATGCCGACATAGGCGGCGTCGCGGCGGGCCAGTGCCTCCCCGGCAATCAGAAAATCCAGGGCGTGGTCATGGGTCATGATGACGAAGGCGCTGCCGGCGGGCGCCGCGCGCACCACCGCTTCGGGCATGGCAACCCGCCGATGGGCAATGCCGGGCGCAAGCATGTCGAGCTCGGCCTGGCGGGTATCGATCACCTCGATGCGCACCGGCAAGAGCGCCAGGATTTGCGCCAGCACCCGCCCCACATGGCCGGCGCCGAAAATATAGACTTGCGCCGCCGACGCCTCTTCCTGGGCAATACGCATGACGAGGTCCCGGCGCAATGACGCATCGGCATAGCGCAACCCGACCTCGACGCGCCCGCCGCAGCACTGGCCGATTTCAGGGCCGAGCGGCACATCCATCGCCTCCTCGGCTCGCCCCTCGACCAGCAGGCGCCGCGCATGGTCGATGACCATATATTCGAGCGCCCCACCACCAATAGTGCCGAAAATCGCCCCCATGCCCACCAGCATGAACGTGCCCCGCTCCCGCGGCGACGATCCCCGCACTTCGGTCAGTTCGCAAACGATGGCGTGGGGATTGGCGGAGAGGAAAGTGGTGAGGTCTTCACTCATCGAAATACCCCCACCCGGCCTCCCCCTCAAGAAGGGGGAGGAGAAGATCAGAGTACAACGCGAGAAATTCGTATCCGAGTGGAGCGGCCCCTCCCCCTATCAGGGGGAGGTTGGGTGGGGGTACTGCAATGAAGTCAGTGACCAATCTCACCCGCGCGCCTCCCGTTTCAGCCGCTCGACGCCCATCAGCACCCGCTCTGGGGTCACCGGGGTATCGAGGCGCGGGGCGATCTTATAGTCAGCGACGCTCGCCACCGCCATGCTGAGGGCTTCCACCACGCTCATGGCCAGCATGAAGGGCGGCTCGCCAACGGCCTTGGAGCGACCGATGGTTGGCTCGCGATTGACCGACCATTCGGTCAGATGCACATTGAAAACCGGCGGAATATCGGAGGCCAGCGGGATCTTGTAGGTCGAGGGCGCATGGGTGCGCAACTGGCCCTTGGCGTCCCAGACCAGCTCCTCGGTCGTGAGCCAGCCCATGCCCTGGATGAAGCCGCCTTCGATCTGGCCGATATCGATGGCCGGGTTCAGCGACTTGCCGACATCGTGCAGGATATCGACGCGATCGACCGTATATTCGCCGGTCAGCGTGTCGATGCTGACTTCGCTGACCGAGGCGCCATAGGCAAAGTAATAGAAGGGGTGCCCCTTGCCGGTAGCGCGGTCCCAATGGATTTTCGGGGTCTTGTAGAAGCCGGCCGCAGACAGCTGCACCCGGTTCATATAGGCAGACGCGGCAAGCTCGGCGAAGGGCACGAATTTGCGGCCGACGTCGATGCCGCCCTGCACCCATTGGCAATCGGCTTCCTCGGCTCCATAGAGTTTTGCCGCATGGGCCAACAGCCGCGTCTTGATCTGCTCGCAAGCGTCCCAGGCGGCCATGCCGTTGAGGTCGGAGCCCGATGAAGCAGCAGTCGCGGAGGTGTTGGGCACCTTGCCGGTCGAGGTAGCCATGATCTTGACGGTATCGAGATTGACCCCGAAGGCGTCGGCGACGACCTGCGCCACCTTGATATAGAGCCCCTGCCCCATCTCGGTGCCGCCATGGCTGAGATGGATGGAGCCATCCTTGTAGACATGCACCAAGGCGCCGGCCTGATTGTACCAGGTGGCGGTGAAGGAGATGCCGAACTTGACCGGCGTCAGCGCAATGCCCTTTTTCAGAATGGCATTGCCGGCATTGAAATCCAGAATAGCCTGGCGCCGCGCCTGGTAGTCGGCGTTCTTTTCCAGCTCGTCCACCACACGGTGGACGATATTGTCCTCCACGGTCTGGTGATAGGGCGTGATATTGTCGGTGTCGGTGCCGTAGAAATTGGCCTTGCGGATATCCAGCGGGTCCTTGCCCAGCGCATAGGCGATATCCTCGATCCAGCGCTCAGCGCCCATCATGCCCTGTGGCCCGCCAAAACCGCGGAAAGCCGTGTTGGAGACGGTATTGGTATAGAGCGGCTGCGACTTGGCGCGCACCGCCGGATACCAATAGGCATTGTCGCAATGGAACAGCGCCCGATCGGTCACCGGGCCGGACAGGTCGGCGGAAAAGCCACCGCGCGCCGCATAGAGCGCGTCGACGGCGTGGATCTTGCCGCTATCGTCGAAACCGACTTCGTAATCGACCACGAAATCGTGCCGCTTGCCGGTGGCGCTCATATCGTCGTCGCGGTCGGGACGCAGCTTGCAGGCGCGGTTCCATTTCTTGGCCGCCAGCGCCGCCACCACGGCAAAGAGATTGCCCTGGGTTTCCTTGCCGCCAAAGCCGCCGCCCATGCGACGCACATTGACCGTCACCGCATTCTGCCGGATGCCCAGCGCATTGGCGACAATCAGCTGCACCTCGCTCGGGTGCTGGGTCGAGGAATGGACGATCACATCCTCGTCCTCGCCCGGAATGGCCAGCGCGATCTGGCCTTCGAGATAGAAGTGGTCCTGCCCACCAATGGTGATGGCGCCCTTGAGGCGGCGCGGGGCTGATGACATGCCCGCTTCGACATCGCCACGTTCGAGCTTGAGCGGCTTGGTCACTTCCTTGCCGCCGGCCGCCTGGGCCGAGCGCACATCGGTGAAAAAGGAGAGATCGCGATAGTCGACCTTGGCCAGTTGCGCCGCCCGCCGCGCCTGATCGCGGGTTTCAGCGATCACCGCAAAGATCGGCTGGCCCCAGAAATGCACCACGCCATCAGCGAACAGCGGCTCGTCATGCACATGCGCCGAACTGATATCGAGCGCGCCGGGCACGTCGGCATTGGTGAGCACGCCGATCACCCCCGGCGCACTCAGGACATCGGTAAAATCCATGCCGAGCACTTCGGCATGCGGCTTGGTCGAGAGGCCAAGATAGGCATGCATGGTGCCCAGCGGCTCGGCCATGTCGTCAATATATTCGGCGGTGCCCGTCACATGCTTGGGCCCGCTGTCATGGCGGGTATTGGTGTGCAGCAGCGAAAGGTTGATGGCGGCTTCGTGCTTGTTCATGGGCAAAACCCCTCATCCGTCTCTCGCTGTGCGGGAGCCACCTTCTCCAACAAGGGGAGAAGGCTAGCATGGTGCCTCTCTGGCCACTGCACGTCCCTTCTCCCCTCGCGGGAAAAGGTGCTCGAAGGGCGGATGAGGGGGCCTGTCACGAGAACGCCCATCACGCCACCTCCCGCGTCAGCCGCGCGCTTTGGCCCTGCGTTTCAAGAAAGAACCGCTTGAGCAGGTTTTGCGCCGTCAGCAGCCGGTATTCTGCCGAAGCCCGCATATCGGACAATGGCTGGTAGTCGATGGCGAAGGCTGGCAGGGCAGCTTCCACGCTTTCAAGCGTCCAGGGCTTGCCGAGCAGCGCCGCTTCCACCGCGCTGGCGCGCTTGGGCGTTCCGGACATGCCGCCATAGGCAATGCGCGCCAGGCTCACCATGCCGTCTCCACCAACCGCGACCCGGAAGGCGCCGCACAGCGCCGAAATGTCTTCATCGCGGCGCTTGGAAATCTTGTAGGTGGCGAAATGCTCGCCTTCGGGAAGCACGGGCAGCGTGATGCTTTCGACAAACTCACCCGGTTGGCGGTCCTGCTTGCCATAGGCGAGGAAATAGTCCTCGAGCGCGATGTCGCGCCGCTCGCTGCCGCGACGGAGCCGCAAAGTAGCGCCCAGGGCGATGAAGGGCGGCGGCGTATCGCCGATGGGCGACCCATTGGCGATATTGCCCCCGATCGTGCCCATATTGCGGATCTGTTCGCCGGCAATGCGGTTCCACAATTCATTGAGGTGCGGGAAACGGGTCTCGATCAGCGGGAAGGCATCCGAATAGGAAACGCCGGCAAAGATTTCGACACCGGTCTCGGACTCGACGACGCGGCGCAATTCCTGCAGATGGCCGATAAAGATCACCGGCCCGATCGGGCGCATGAACTTGGTGACCCAGAGCCCCACATCGGTGGAACCAGCCACGATGCGCGCCTGCGGATTGGCGGCGTAGATATCGGCAAAATCGTCAAGGCTGGCGGGGATGAAAATCTTCTTGTCGCCAGCGCCCAATTCCACCCGCTTGCCATCATTGAGCGCCTGGATGCGGGCCCGGGCGGCGATGCGTTCGGCCCAGAGCGGATCGCCCTGCGGCTGGCCATATTGGGACAGGGACTCGGCGGCGCGGATGATCGGCGCATAGCCGGTGCAGCGGCAGAGATTGCCCTGCAACGCCTTCTCGATGGCCGGGCGCGTCGGATTGGGTTCGCGCATCCACAAGCCATAAAGGCTCATGACGAAGCCGGGTGTGCAGAAGCCGCACTGGCTGCCATGGTGATCGACCATGGCCTGCTGCACCGGATGCAAGACGCCGTTTTCACCGCGCAGATGTTCGACGGTCACCACATGAGTGCCATGCAGGCTGGCAACGAAGCGGATGCAGGCGGTGACCGAGTCATAGATGATCTCTTCGCCCGCAAGCCGGCCGACCAGCACCGTGCAGGCGCCGCAATCGCCCTCGGCGCAACCTTCCTTGGTGCCACGCAACCGCCGCTCCAGCCGCAGCCAGTCGAGCAGGGTCAGGTCCGGCGCCACATCGGTCAGCGTCACCTCCTCGCCATTGAGCAGGAAGCGGATGGCATTGGCGACATCGACCATGGCTCAGCTCCCCCGATAGGTCGAATAGGAGAAGGGGCTTACCAGCAGCGGCACGTGATAGTGCTTGTCCTCGGAAATGGTGAAGCGGATCGGCACCACATCGAGAAATGGCGTGGCGATTTCGACGCCGAGCCGCTCGAAATACTGGCCGACATGAAAGCGGATTTCGAATTCGCCCTGCTGGAACTGATCCGGACCGAGCAAGGGCTGGTCCACGCGGCCATCTTCATTGGTATAGCTGTCGAGCAGATGATGGGTGTGGTCGCCATGCACGAAATGCAGCTCGATGCGCATGCCGCGCGCCGGCTTGCCAAGCATCGTGTCCAGGACGTGAGTGGTGAGGCGTCCGTCCGCCATGCTGCTGCTCCTTCCGCATGCCGGGTCGAAACATGGGGCCGGTCCGAACCGCAGCATGCACAATCAAAGTCATCCCCGTCCCGACCATAACACGCGTTACTGCTCTTGATACTCTTAAATTGGAAGCACTATGCTGCCAATTCGGCAACAACGGAGCACCAGCATGGATCCTCGTCAGCCCCCGGACCGGCCGCGAGAACATGCCCTTTCGGCCAGCCTGCTGGCGCGGGTGTTCCACCAGCCCTCGCTGCTTTATTTTAACGCCGTGGCCACCCACCTCTCCATCCGCGAGGCCTCGCGGCGGCTTAACGTGGCCTCATCGGCGGTCACAAGGCAGGTGGCGCAGCTCGAGGATGCACTGGGCATTGCCCTGTTCCTGCGCGAACGAAGACGCCTGCGCCTGTCGCCGGCCGGTGAAATCCTGTTCCGCCATTCCCGCCGCCTTGCCGCGCCGATGGAAGCGGCGGTGTCGGAAATCGAAATGTTGCGCGGGGTACGGGCCGGCTCGGTACGCATCGCCACGGTGGAAAGTGTCGGGTTGTCGTTCCTGCCGCAGCTGATCAGCGATTTCGGTCGCCGCTATCCCCGGCTCAATCTCGATGTTTCCATCGTGCCCTCGGCCGAAGTCATCGAGCGGCTGGTCGATGAGCGGGTCGATATCGGCTTCGGCTTCACCGCAAAGGCAACGCGCCATGTCGACATCGCCTTTCGCCGCGACGTCAGCATCGGCGTGGTCATGACCCCCGACCATCCGCTGGCGACGGCGCAGAACCTCACCATGGCCCAGTGCCTCGAACACCCACTGGCCGTGGGCAAGCCGGAAATCTCCATCCGCGAAGTCATCGAGCCGTTCCTGCGCTCATCGGCCGCCATCACCCCGCCGCTGGTGGAGGTGGATTCGATCCGCATGCTGGTGGAGCTGGCACTGGGCGGGCACTATGCCTCGATCATGACCCCGATCGGCGCCCAGAACGACATTGCCGCCGGGCGGCTGGTGTTCAAGCAATTGCAGGATGGCGGCCTGCCCACCAATCGCTTCGGCATTCTGGTGCGCAATGGTGGCGCCCTGCACCTGGCGCCGGCGATCTTTTACGAACACGCCAAGGGCTATTTCGAAAGCCTGTCCATGCCCGGGGCGATTTAAGCAAGCCCGGACGCTTGACATGCATAGCCATTCAGCTATGAATTAATTCATAGCCAACGGTGAATATATGTCAGCACCCCTGCCCCACGACCTGCTCTTCCGCTCTCTCGCCGATCCAACGCGGCGGGCGATCTTCGAGCGGCTGTGTCGCGATGGCGAGCAGACTGTGGGCGCGCTCACCGACTGGGCCGGCGTATCCCAGCCCACCGTCTCCAAGCACCTGGTAGTGCTCAGGCAGGCCGGCCTGGTGCAGGACCGCCATGCCGGGCGCCAGACCCATTACACCGCCCGCACCGATGCGCTGGCGCCGCTGCTGGATTGGACCCGCGAAATGACCAGCTTCTGGAACACGCGTCTCGATGCGCTGGAAAACACACTGACAAGGATGGATCAATGACCCGGCGCCCCGCCCTAAAGCCCGGGCCCGATGGCATTGTCCGCCTGGCCGGCGGCAATCCGCAAATCGCCAAGGGTTATGGCGACGAAATTGTGCAACGCTACATCGCCGCCATGCCCGGCTGGCAGTCCGAAGTCGGCCGCCGCCTCGACGCCGTGATCACCCAAACCCTGCCAGATGTCGAAAAGGCGGTGAAGTGGAATTCCCCGCTTTACGGAACGGAGACGGATGTCTGGTTCCTCGGCTTTCACTGCCTCACCCGCTACGTGAAAGTCTCGTTCTTCCAGGGCGCCCATCTCGATCCGGTCCCGCCGGGCACGTCCAAGCAGGCGCATGTGCGCTATCTCGACATTTACGAAACCGATGAATTCGACGCAGGCCGCTTCGCCGAGTGGGTCAAGCAGGCCAGCCTCCTGCCCGGCGAAAGGATGTAGCCCCATGGCCTTTTCGAAGAACAGTGCCGCCGACCTCGCTACCGGCGCCACGCCGAGCGAACTCATCGACCAGCGCATCGCCGCCCTGCCCGATTGGCGTGGCGAAAAGCTCGCCACGATCCGCCGGCTCATCCACGAGGCGCTGCCCGACGTGGCCGAGGAATGGAAATGGGGCAAGCCGGTATGGTCGGCGGACGGCATTCTGTGCACCGGCGAAGTTTACAAGGCTTACGTAAAAACCACCTTCCCCAAGGGCGCCGCACTGGCCGACCCCGAAAAACTCTTCAATTCCAGCCTTGAGGGCAATGTGCGCCGCGCCATCGATTTCTTCGAGGGCGAGAGCATCAACGAGGCCGGTTTCATCGCCCTGATCCGTGACGCCGCTGCCGCCAACCGCGCCAAACCCGCCAAAACCAAAACGTGAGATTCTCATGAGCATCGCCGAAACCCGCTCCGTCGTCATCGAGCGCGAGCTCGCCCATGCGCCTGAAAAGGTCTGGCGCGCGCTGACGCAGCAGCACCTGATCGCCGACTGGCTGATGCAGAACGATTTCGCGCCGGTGGTCGGCCACAAGTTCAAGCTGCGCGGCGAATGGGGCGGCGTACTCGACTGCGAAGTGCTTGAAATCGATCCCCAGCGCAGCCTCTCCTATACCTGGGACTTCGCCAACGATGACCCGACCTATGCGCTGAAAAGTGTCGTCACCTATACGCTTACTCCCAGCGGCACCGGCACCATGCTGCGCGTCGAGCAATCCGGCTTCCACGCCGACCAGAAACAGGCCTATGGCGGCGCCCATGCCGGCTGGAAGGGCTTTTTCAACAAGCTGGATACTCTGGTGGGGACGCTGGATTAGGCGCGGGCGCGGAACGGTGGATCGCGACACTCCATCGCTCACCCCCTAGCGCCGCACCCTGCCTTTTGCTTACCATTGGTCTCAGCCTGACTTTGAAGAGACCGCCCAATGAACCGCTACCCCCGTGACATGCATGGCTATGGCCAGACCCCTCCCAATGCCAATTGGCCGGGCGGCGCGCACGTGGCGGTGCAGTTCGTGCTCAATTACGAAGAGGGCGGGGAGAACTGCGTGCTGCATGGCGATGCGGCCTCCGAGGCTTTCCTGGTCGACGTGCTCGGTGCCGCACCCTGGCCCGGCCAGCGCCACGCCAATGTCGAGTCCATGTATGAATATGGCGCCCGCGCCGGCTTCTGGCGGCTGCATCGGCTGTTCACCGAGGCGAACCTGCCGGTCACCATCTATGGCGTCGCCACCGCGCTGATGCGCGCGCCGGCCCAGCTGGCCGCCATGCAGGAGGCCGGTTGGGAAATCGCCAGCCATGGGCTCAAATGGGTGCAGCACAAGGACATGCCGCCCGAGGAGGAACGCGCCCAGATTGCCGAGGCCATTCGGCTCCACACCATCGCAACGGGAGCGCGCCCGCTCGGCTGGTACACTGGACGCTCCAGCCTCAATACCGTCGAGCTGGTCGCCGAGGCCGGCGGCTTTGCCTATATCTCGGACACCTATGACGACGACCTGCCCTATTGGAAGGTGATCGCCGGCACCCCGCAGCTCATCATCCCCTATACGCTTTCGGCCAACGACATGCGTTTCGTGACCGCGCCGGGCTTCGACAATGGCGAGGAATATTTCACCTTCCTCAAGGACAGCTTTGACTGCCTCTATGCCGAAGGCCAGGCGGGCTCACCCAAGATGATGTCGCTGGGCCTGCATTGCCGTCTGGTGGGACAACCGGGGCGCTATCAAGGGCTCAAGAAATTCGTCGATTATATCAAGGGCTTCGACAAGGTCTGGATCCCCACCCGGCTCGAGATTGCCCAGCACTGGGCCAAGGAACATCCCTATATGGCGCCAGAAATGGTGCCGAGCCAGATGGAGAAAGCGGCGTTCGTCGAACGCTTCGGCTCGATCTTCGAGCATTCCCACTGGATCGCCGACCGCGCCTGGGAAGGCGAGATGGGGCCCGCCAATGACACCGCCATCGGCCTGCATTTCGCGCTGCGGACCCAGTTCCGCCTGGCGACGCCCGAAGAACGGCTCGCCGTGCTGCGGGCCCACCCCGATCTGGCCGGCAAGCTGGCCGCTGCAAAGCGCCTCACCGCCGACTCAACAGCCGAACAGGCCTCGGCCGGCCTCGACGCGCTGACCGATGCCGAGCGCGAGAAATTCACCGCGCTCAACACCGCCTATGTCGAAAAATTCGGCTTCCCCTTCATCATCGCCGTACGCGATCACACCAAGGCCTCGATCCTCGAAAACTTCGAGACACGCCTGGCCAATTCGGCGGGTGAGGAATTTGCCACCGCCTGCGCCCAGGTCGAACGCATCGCCCTGCTGCGCTTGAAGGCAGTTCTGCCCTAGCGCGAACCGAACGCTGTATCGATCGCGGCCAACATCGCGCCCCATGCCGCTGCCGTCTGGGGGACATACTCGGCCCATTCGGCGTCCATGTCGTGCGTGACCCGCACCTGGCACCCTTTGCCGCGCGGTTCGATCTCCAGCGTCACCAGCGAACTGTCCTCTGCCTCTTCTTCGGGTGTCACGAACCAGCTGAATGCGATACGGGTCGGCCGATCGAGGCGCTTGTAGGTGCCCCAGGCCTCCGACCCATCCCGGCTATCGGCGAAGACGAACTTTCCGCCGGTCACCGGCTCGATCTCTACCCGGGTAACAACCTCGTCCGGCGTTTTTGCCTGCAATTGCGCGGTCATCCACTGTCTTGCACGTTCAGGCATCAGCCAGGCGTCATACACCTGTTCGGCCGAAAGACTGGCAAATTCGTACTCGGCCCGTGCGGTCACCGTGCTCATTTGTAGAAGCCGTCCCGCAGGTTGATACCGTGCTCGACATAGGCCTTCATCGCGGCCAGCATGCCGGTCCAGCCTTCGCAATTGCCATAAGACGCCTTCTGCCCCGCTTCGTTTTCGCGCCAGCCCGCCTCGTGGATGCGCACCAACGTACGGCCATCTTCCAGCGCCTCGAAGGTCATGGTTACCGTCGTCTGGTAGAGGCCGGCCGCATCATCATCGGGCGGCGCATCCCAGCGCAGCACGATCTTCCGGTCGGGCACGACTTCGACGACATGCACCGGAAAAGCGCCGGGGAAGTCATGAAAGTCCCAGGTCACCACGGCGCCGGTTTCGAGCCGGCCCTTGGCGCCGCCCGTGGTGAAATAGCCCGACAGCCTGGCCGGATCGGCCACCGCCTCGAACACGTCATGGACCGGACGGGATATACGTCCACCCACTGTGAACTCATAAGCCATACCAACCTCCTCGGCTTGACCTCGATCACAATATGTTATATTTTTATAACATGTCAAATGACGACGCCGACGACCTGATTTTCAAGGCCTTGAGCCACCGCGCGCGCCGCCGCATTCTGGATGCGCTGAAAGCAGAGCCGTTGACGACAGGCATGCTCTGCGACCGGTTTCCCGGTCTGGACCGCTGCACCGTCATGCAGCATCTGGGCGTGCTGGAGAATGCCGGGCTCGTCGTCGCCGAAAAGCGCGGCCGCGAGCGTTGGAACCACCTCGATGCAATGCCTGTTCACGCCATTCACGAACGCTGGATCGGCCCCTACGCCGCCTATGCCGCCGGCATGCTCAGCCGTCTCAAGCGCCATGTCGAAGAGCCCGCCGTCTGATCACGCTATTGTCAGGCCGATTTCGGAACAGACCCGGCGGGCAGGCCTTTTGCCTTCAGTAACTCTGTCACTGAAAGGACTTTGGCCGCATGCTTTATGTCGACATCCCGACCCAGAAGGACCTCACCGCCCTTCGAGCCGCACGAGACGACGCCAGCGTTTCCATCTACCTCGAAACCACGCCACTCACCCAGGATATCGAAAAAAGCAGGATAACCTTTGGCAATCTGGGCAAGGATGCCCTGACCCAATTGGCAGACGCGGGTATCGACAAGAAGCGTCTTGCCAGCCTCATCGAAGAACTGGACGATCTGGCCGAGGACGACGATTTCTGGCGCCAGCAGGCGCACAGCCTCGCCATCTTTGCCACCCCGGACAATATCCGCACGTTCCGCCTGGCCAATCGACTGACCGATATGGTCGAGGTGTCCGATCGCTTCCATCTCAAGCCGCTATTGCGCGCCGTGACCTTCCGCAATGCCGCCCATGTGCTGGCCATTTCCGAGAACAAGGTGCGCCTGGTCGAGATCGCCGCCGACCTGCCGGCGAGCGAAGTCGACGTATCGGGCTTTCCAGATGGCGCGGCCGATGCGGTCAACAAGTCCACGATCAATGATCGTTCGCATAGCCGCCGCATCCACGGCTCGGAAGGGCAGAAGGTGCAGCTGGCCAAATATATCCGCCGCGTCGATGCCGCCTTGCGCCCGGTCCTCGCCAATCAGGACCTGCCGCTGATCCTCGCCGCCACCGAGCCTGTGGCATCGCTGGTTCGCTCCGTCAGCGGCCTCGATTTCGAGCCTGATATCATTGCCGGCAGCCCCGACCGACTGACTGAAGGCGAGCTGGCCGATGCCGCCCGCAAGGTGCTCGATGCCCGTTATGCGCGAAAGATTGCCGACTTCGCTACTCTGTTCGACACCCGCAACGGCCAGAACCGGGCAACCACTGATCTCTCCGATGCCGCCCGTGCCGCCACTTTCGGCGCCATCGATACCCTGCTCGTCGACATCGACAATGTCGTCAACGGCACCATTGACGAGGAAAACGGCGCCATCAGCTTCTCGGATACGCCTGATGCGGTCGACTACGGGATCGTCGATGAAATCGCCGGCCGGGCGCTGGCCAGTGGCGCAACGGTGATGGCCGTCCGGCGCGACGACATCCCAGGCAAGGGCGACCTTGCCGCGGTGCTGCGCTACACCGTCTAGCCAAAGGCCCCGACTTGCCGCTAAGCATTCGGGTGGCGGGCCAGTCTCGCCACCCCCTTATTCGGTAGCGCCTCATGACCTCGACCTATGCCACCCCGCCCGCCGGACTGCCCGGACAGATGACCCTGCATACCCAGCGCGCGGTTTTCACCGAGGCCTATGCCTTCCTGCCGGCCGGGGTGATGCGCGACATTGTCACCTCCTACCTGCCGCATTGGCGCGACAGCCGCGCCTGGATCATCGCCCGCCCGCTCAGCGGCTTTGCCGAGACCTTCTCGCAATATATCGTCGAGGTGCTTCCCGGCGGCGGCAGCGAGCGGCCTGAGCCCAATCGCGAAGCCGAAGGTGTGCTCTTCGTGGTCTCCGGACAGATGACGCTGACCGTGGAGGGCGAGACGCATCTGCTCAAGGAGGGTGGCTATGCCTTTCTCCCGCCCGGCTGCGCCTGGAGCCTGGTCAACAAATCCACCGCCCCCGTGCGCTTCCATTGGGTGCGCAAGCGCTACGAGGCGGTAGACGGCATCGACATCCCGACCGCCTTCGTCACCAACGAGCAGGACGAGCCCATCCGCTGGATGCCCGGCACCAATGATCGTTGGGGCACGACCCGCTTCGTCGAACCCACCGATCTGCGCCACGACATGCATGTCAATATCGTCACCCTCGAGCCCGGCGCGGTCATTCCCTTCGAGGAAACCCACGTCATGGAGCACGGGCTCTATGTGCTCGAAGGCAAGGCGGTCTACCGGCTCAATCGCGATTGGGTCGAGGTGGAAACCGGCGACTTCATGTGGCTGCGCGCCTTCTGCCCGCAGGCCTGCTATGCCGGGCCGGAGCGCTTCCGCTACCTGCTCTACAAGGACGTCAACCGCCACGCCAAGCTGCCGTTCTGAGCCATGACCGACCGCCCTGTCATCATCGAACCGCTGACTGCCGAGGCCTTCGCCCCCTTCGGGCAGGTGATCACCACCGAAGGCGCCCACCATTATCCCATCAATTCGGGGATGACCGAGCGCTACCACGATCTGGCGCGGATCGAGCTGGGCGGCGTGCATCCGCGCCCGCTGATCTCGATCTTCCATGGCCAGCCCTACGCCCTGCCCCTGGCGCTGAAAATGGTCGAGCGCCATCCTCTCGGCAGCCAGGCCTTCTATCCCTTGTCCGACGCGCCATGGCTGGTGATCGTGGCCGAAGACCAGGGCGGCATGCCGACCCGGCTGCGCGCCTTTGCCCCGGCAGCGGGCCAAGGCGTCAACATCGCCATGAATACCTGGCACGGCGTGCTGACGCCGCTCGAAAGAGAGAGCCGTTATCTGGTGGTCGATCGTGGCGGCGACGGCAATAATCTCGAAGAGCATTTCTTTGAAACGCCAATCGAGATCAGGCGTTGATCTGACGCCGGCCTCGTAACCCTAATGGGCAGAGTCGGTCGCGCCCCGATGGGGACTGCGCTAGAATGCGTCGACCCTTGAAGGAATTTGGCTATGTTTGCGTCCCGCCTCGCTCAGGTCATCGCGGCCTTTCTGCTCATGCTGATGCCGGCACTGGCCGCACCGCTGACCCTTTCCGGCGACGTGGTCTATCGCGAGCGCATGGCCCTGCCGGCAGGCGCCGTGCTGCATGTCGGCGTGGTGTCCCTGCCCGATGGCAAGCCGGTGGTGGGCGCCGGCCAGACCATCGGCACCAAGGCGCAATCCCCACTCAGCTTCTCGCTCAATGTGCGCAGCAGCCTCGACAGGACGCCCGGCCGCTATGGGCTGGTCGCCGAAATCCGTCATGGCGGCATGCTGGTGTTCGCCACGCCCGCGCCGGTCCCGATAGACCTCGCAAACCCGACCGGCCTCAGCATTCTCGTGCAGCGGGTGGCCAGCCAGCCGGTGCAGCCCACCCCCGAGCCGATTTTGCCCATGCCCGACCCGGCGCTCATTGGACAGGCATGGGAAGCGACCAGCATTGGCGGCAAACCGGTGACCGGCCAGCGCAAACCGACCATGACGATCGAAGCCGATCTGCGCACCAGTGGCTTTGGCGGCTGCAACCGCTACTTCACCGAAGCGAGCATTGATGGCGCAGCTTTGAGCTTTGGCCCGGCAGCGGCGACCCGCATGGCCTGCGCTCCCGATGCAATGGCGGAAGAGCTGAGCTTTTTCGCTGCCCTGGCGGCGGTTTCACGCTATGAGGTCAGCGACAACAGCCTGCGTCTGCTCGACGCTGCAGGCATCCCGCTGATCGGCTTCGTTGCCGCCAAGGAGCAATAGACTTGGACACTGCCAATCTCGTTTCCCGCCTGCTCGACGTTATCGAGCACGATATCGCTCCGGTGACATCGAAGGGCGTGGCCAAGGGAAACAAGCTCTTCGGCGCCGCCATCCTGCGCAAGTCAGACCTGTCGGTGGTGGTGGCCGAAACCAATAACGAGATCGACAATCCGCTGTGGCACGGCGAAATGCACGCCATCAAGCGCTTCTTTGAACTGCCCTCAGACGAGCGCCCGGAGACGAAAGACTGCCTGTTCCTCGCCACCCACGAACCCTGCTCGCTTTGCCTTTCCGGCATCACCTGGTCGGGCTTCGACAATTTCTATTATCTGTTCAGCCACCAGGATAGCCGCGACAGCTTCGCCATTCCCTACGATATCCAGATCCTGCAAGCGGTCTATGCGGTACCCGAGCCGGGCATGGAAGCGGCCTCGCCGGATCGCCCGCTCTATAATCGCAGCAACGCCTTTTTCACCAGCCATGGCTTGCAGGAACTGATCGCCGGCCTCGACCGCGACCATCGCGAGAGCCTGACCGGGCGTATCGACGACATCAACGCGCTCTACAACAACCTGTCGGCCACTTATCAGGCGGACAAGGGCAACAAGGGCATTCACCTGGCCTGAGGCACAATTCTAGGCCGGCTTGCGCACCGATTTCAGCGGGCGGCGCACCGCCCGAACGGCCTCTACGGCTTCAACCGGCGAGGGCACCTGCGGCAGGTGCCGCTGAGCCATCCACTGCCAGAGGCGGGCACCGATCCCGTCGGCGCGCAGCGCCCGCAGCTTGACGATATTGACCATTTTATTCAGCCACCAGAATCGCGGGAGACATCTCGCTGCGTGGCACTTCCGCCATGGATGCGGCAAAAGTAAGAACGCTGAGGGCAAGGGCGAAAAGGGCTGTTAGGACGATCTGGTACATCGGTCTCGGTTCCGGACGGGTTGACGCTTGGACTTTCCGGCCTGGCCGGGTTGCGATCCTGTCCGTTGGATATGTGTGTCGCTTTGAACCGCTGTCGAATGCCCCATTAAGAATGCATTCAGAAAGCCGCCTTCGCGCATGGCTGCCATGAGGCACGAACCTTTTGCCACGATGGGGCGTTGAAAGGTTAAGACGCAATCCAGACAAGGCTCGACCATGACCGATGCAATCGTCCAGCACGGCGACGCCACGCCCCGGCTCGCCGTTTTCACCGATTTCGATGGCACGCTCGTCGATATCGCCGAAACCCCAGATGCCGTTTCGGTCCCAGACGAATTGACCGAAGAACTGGATCAGGCGATCCGCCGCTTCGATCACGCCTTTGCCGTCATCACCGGGCGCGAAATCGCCGATATCGACCGGTTCCTGCACCCACTGCAATTGCCCATTGCCGGCGCTCATGGCGCGCAACGGCGCCGGGTCGATGGTTCACTGGAATTGCCCGACGACAGCATCGTCAGTGCCGCGCATGATATTGCCCGGGCCATCGAACCCCTGGCGCAGGCCAATCCCAACCTCCTGGTGGAAACCAAGGAGGGCTCGGTGGCCCTGCATTTCCGCCAGGCCCCCGAACTCGAGGGCGCCTGCCATCTGGCTATGGAAGAGGCGCTGGTGGACTATCCCGGCTTTACCCTCGTTCCCGGCAAGATGGTGATCGAAGCCCGCCCGGCGGCCTTCGACAAGGGCGCAGCCCTGCGCGCCTTCATGCAGGAAGAGCCCTTTGCCGGCCGTATTCCGGTCTTTATCGGCGATGATCGCACCGACGAGGATGCCTTTCTCGCCGCCCAGGAACTGGGTGGGATCGGCATCAAGCTGGGGCCTGGGGAAACCTTCGCCCGCATGCGCATCGCCGATGTGCAATCGGTGCGGGCGCTGCTGCGCGGCCTGGGCGACATGGCCGAACGCGGCCATTTGAGCGGAGACATGACAGAGCACTGATCCGCCACACATCCTTCAACCAGAAAAAGGGACCGACAGACCTATGAGCCGCATCGTCATCGTATCCAATCGCACACCCGGGCGTGAGCCCGCCGCAGGGGGGCTCGCCGTCGCCCTGCGCAAAGTGCTTGACGAGAGAGAGGGGTTTTGGTTCGGCTGGTCCGGGAAACTCTCCGAAGACCCGGCGCGCGAGGCCAGGTTCGAAAATATCGACGGCCTCGACATCGCCCAGATCGACCTGACGCGCGACGACTACCACGCTTATTATTCCGGCTTTTCTAATTCCATCCTCTGGCCCAGCTTCCACCTTCGGCTCGACCTCGCCAATATCGAGAGCCATTGGTACGAGGGTTACAGGCGGGTGAACCAGCAATTCGCCAAGGCCCTGATGGCAGTTCTGCGCCCCGACGATGTCGTCTGGGTCCACGACTACCATCTCATTCCGCTGGCCACCGAATTGCGCAATCTGGGGGCGCGCAACCGCATCGGTTTCTACCTGCACATCCCCTTCCCCACGACCGATGCGCTTTACGCCATTCCCCACCATGGCGAACTCATGCACGATCTCTCGCGCTATGACCTTATCGGCATGCAGGCGCAGCGCGACGTCGCCGCCTTCACCGAATTCGCCGAGCACCAGGCCCCCTCGACTTTTGGCGCGCACACGCAGCCGGTGGATTTCAGCCGCACCGAAATCGAAGTCTTCCCGATCGGCTCGGAGCCCGACGCCTTCGCCCGCATGTCGACCAGTCCCGCCGCCACCAAGATGGTCAAACGCATGGAGCGCGTCCTGGGCAACCAGCGGCTTGTCCTGGGTGTCGATCGTCTCGATTATTCCAAGGGCCTGCCGCAGCGCGTCGAAGCCTATGAAAAGCTGCTCGCCAATAATGCGCGGCTGCGGCGCGGCGTGCATTTCCTGCAGGTAGCCCCGCCCTCGCGCGACACCATCAAGCAGTATCAGGAAACCAGCGATGCGCTCGATGCCATGTGCGGGCGGGTCATGGGCCGCTTTGCCGAGCCCGATTGGCAGCCCCTGACCTATGTGAAGCGCGCCTATGGCCAACCCAGCCTTGCCGGGCTTTATCGCCTGTCACGCGCCGCTCTGGTCACGCCGCTGCGCGACGGCATGAACCTCGTCGCGCACGAATTTGTCGGCGCCCAGAACCCGGATGACCCGGGTGTGCTGGTACTGTCTCGCTTTGCCGGCGCCGCCGAGATCTTTCCCGATGCGCTGCTGGTCAATCCCTTCGATACCGACGAGACCGCCGAAGCATTGCGCATGGCGCTGGACATGCCGCTCAATGAACGCCGCCAGCGCTGGACCGCGCTGATGGAGGCTGCACGGCACCACAATGTCAACGACTGGGCCCTGCGCTTCCTCGACCGCCTCGCTCCCGGCGCCACGGCCACGAGCAGCAGCCGCGACATTCTCTATCTGGCTTCGGTGGCTTGAGGACGTCATCCAAGACTGCCAACAAAAAGGGCGGCCCGTGGGCCGCCCATTTCATTATCAGCTATTGGCGGCGCGACGGGCCTTGCCAGCGTCGCGCTGACCCTTGGTCCAGCGCGGCTTGCCCGGCTTGGCATTGATCACCTTGCCGGTTTCGGAATCGCGGCGGACCATCTTGCCGGGAGCAGCGCCGGTGCGCTCACCATTGGCAGGCACTGCCGCCTTGGTGCGTTCGCCGCCGGGACGCGGCGTGTTGAACTTGCGCGGATTCGGCTTGGGATTGCGAGCCGTGCGCGCGCCGGCCGGTGCACCCGGGGCATTGCGTGGTGCGCGCGGCGCCTGCACTTCCTCGACCAGATTGACGTCGCCGGAGACCGGCAGGGTCCGGCGGATCAGCTTTTCGACATCCCGCAGCTTGCCCTTTTCGGTGCCGTCACACAGGGTGATGGCGATGCCGGAAGCGCCATTGCGGCCGGTGCGACCAATGCGGTGGACATAGTTTTCCGGATCGTCGGGCAGCTCGTAGTTCACCACATGGGTGATGTCCTTGACGTCGATACCGCGCGCCGCGATGTCCGTAGCGACGAGAATGCGCACCGAACCACTGGCAAAGCCCTTGAGCGCCGCCTGGCGAGCATTCTGGCTCTTATTGCCGTGGATGGCTGCAGCCTCGTGCCCGTCGATGGCCAGATTCTTGGCGACGCGGTCGGCACCATGCTTGGTGCGCGAGAAGATAATGACGCGATCCATGCCTTCCTTCTCATCGGCGAGCAGGTCGTTGAGCACGCCGCGCTTGGCCTTGGAGCCGGACATGATTACGCGCTGGTCGATCTTGACCACGGTGGAGCCCTGCGGCGCGGCCTCGACCTTGATCGGCTCCTTGAGGAGCGTCTTGGCCAGGTCTTCGATCTCGGCCGCCATGGTGGCGGAGAACAACATGGTCTGGCGACGCAGGCCGATCTGCTTGGCAATGGCGCGCACCGGGGCGATGAAGCCCATGTCGAGCATGCGGTCGGCTTCGTCCAGCACCAGCCAGCGCGTTTCGTTGAGGCGGATCTTGTTGTCGTCCATCAGGTCCTTGAGGCGACCCGGCGTGGCCACGACCACGTCGACGCCCTTGGCGATCTTGCCGACCTGGTGGTAGCGCGACACGCCACCGAGCACGAGCACGGTGTCGAGCTTCATCTTGGAGCCGGCGAACTTGCGCAGGTTCTCTTCGATCTGCACGGCCAGTTCACGGGTGGGGGCAAGAATGAGCGCGCGGGTGGTCATCGGCCGCGGACGGCCGGTAAGGCCCATGATCCCAGCCAGGATCGGCAGGCCGAAAGCCGCCGTCTTGCCCGAACCGGTCTGGGCGATGCCCAGCATGTCCCGGCCTTCGAGCAGTTTGGGGATCGCCTGGGTCTGGATTTTGGTGGGCTCGGTGAAGCCGCCGGCAGTCAGGCTGTCGGTGAGAAGGGTCGGCAGGCCGAGCGAAATGAAATCGTTCAAAGTTTTCGTCTTTCATGTTGCGCGAAACCGCGCAGGCGCCTGAGCCGCGATGCGGCTGGCGCTTATTGGAATATGCAATCGGGCGATAGGGAGATATCGCGCGGGTGCTGGCTCAAACCCGGACCATTCTGAGGTCTCCGGGCTGACTTCGCCGCTCACCGCGTGAGTAAGAAGAGAAGTCCATCGACGGTCATTCTGCCGCGACGTGACCCCCATATGGGGGAGATAGGAGAAAAAGGCAAGCGCGGCAGTTGCCCACTGGGCGCATGGCCGCCATCAAATCTCGAATTCGATCGCCAGCCTGTCCACATCCAGCGCGCCAATCCGCCTCCTCCCGCCATCGACGCAAACAAAGCCGAGCAGACGATCGCCAAGCGGCCAGAGCGCTTCTATCCAGCGCAATTCCGGCACATGGTGAAGCCGTACCCCCTCGCTTTTGAGGACGTCTCCCCGCGGCGGCGCGACGCGCACCCAGACCGATGCGCCACCGACGGCACACCAGCTCTCGTCATCGGCAATTGCAGCGCATTTCGGATCGCCATAAACCGTGCCCGCTTCGGCGAAAACCTTGCCATCGGTAATCATGGCCGTTTCATAGACCTTATAGACCACCAACCGCTCGGACACGGTCAATAGGGTTGCTCTTTGTCGGTCTGGCAGGTCGGGAAACAGCATGGTCTTGGGCTCCGTTGATAAAACAACACTGCCTCACCCGACCTAATGGGGCTGTTTCTTGGGGAACAGCGATCCGTTCCCGTCAAATCCCGCCATACCAGTCATAGCCATTGTCTTCCCAATAGCCGCCCTTGCCGCCACCAAAGGGGGTGAGGTCATCGACCAGCTCGATGGTGTGGAGATATTTCGGCTGCTTGTAACCCAGCGCCCGCTCAATGCGCAGGCGGATAGGCGCACCATTGCTGACCGGCAGCACCTGATCGTTGAGCCCATAGCTCAGGATGGTTTGCGGGTGATAGGCATCGATCAGGTCGGAGCTGGTGTAATAGAGAATGTCCCCGCTCAGCGTGCGCTGGATATTGTCGAAGCAGTGATAGACGCAATAGCGCGCTTCCGGCTTGACCCCGGCCTGGTCGAGCACCGGCCCCAGCGGTGTGCCGGTCCATTTGGCGATGCAGCTCCAGCCTTCGACGCAATCGTGCCGGGTGATCTGGCTGCGCGCCGGCATATTGCGCAATTCATCGAGCGAAAAGCTTACCTCGCGCTCCACCATGCCCTTGATGGTCAGCTTGTAGGAGGCGAAATCCTGCATGCGCAGGAAATTGTACTCTGCCGTGGAAGGCTCGACGGAGCCATTGGGCTTCATGCCCTGGCGGATTTCGCTGGCGCTATATTCACGCGCCAGCACCTGGTCGCCGATCAGTGTGCGCTGCGCCTTGTAGGTGAGCACATTGGCCCGTTCCATCACCTGCCGCACCGGATTGCCGCGCTGGCCGAGAAAATCGAACTGGTCGCAGCCCGAGAGCACCAGGCCCGAGCCCACTGCGGCAGAACCGAGCATGAAGCGGCGGCGATTGACGATCAGTCTGCTCATGGCTTGTCACCTTGCTGGGTCGGCGTGCCGGGGCTGGTGCGATACCAGCCGGTGATCATCGAGCGCATTTCATTGAGGGGGCCGGCCAGCAGCACCATGGCGATATGGACGATGAAGAAAGCAAGCAGCAGCAGCATCACCACGAAATGGATGGTGCGCGCCGTCTGCCGGCCGCCGAATACATCCAGCAGCCAGGGCCAGGCCGCGTCCATGCCGGGGCTCATGGTCAGCCCGGTGAGGATGATCAGCGGAAACAGCACGAAGAAAACGGTAAAATAGCTCAGCTTCTGCAGCGGGCTATAGCTTCGCCCATGGTGGAAGCGGAAGCGGGCATGGTCGAGCGCATCACGTGGCAACGCCTTGAGATCGGCGCCCCTGGGTAGCACGTCGCGCCGGATATGGCCATTGATGAAGCTGGCAAGGAACCAGACGAACAGCGCGCCGACGAAAATCCAGCCGAAGAAGAAGTGCACGACGCGCCCGGTGGCCAGGTCGCGGAACGAGGGAATGGTCACCTGCGCGGGGAAGGCGACGAAACTGGGCTGCGCGTCGGATCCGCTCATCCCCAGCACGCCGGTGGTGTCGAAGGTCTGGCCGAAAACAGTGGTTTGTCCGCGCGGCCCCTCCGGCGTATTGACCGCCCCGATGCGCAAAACCGCATTGTCGAACTCGAAGCCCGATTGCTGCCCGACATAAAGCGCCGGATGGGCGTTGAAAATCTGCAAGCCCGTCAGCAGCAGGAAAAACAGGCAGATCACCCAGACCCAATGGGTCAACCGGGTAAAGATCGACTGGCGATAGACCAGCGGCCCGCGCTTTGGCCTGGCCTCTTCAACTTGTGTCATTCCATCCCCCGCCTGTCCGTGAAAGTGACCATCTGCCGTAAAGCAACGCTACCGCATCGGGCCAATGGTCACCATCACGACAACTTTATTTCGTCGACATCATGCTGTTGCTGCCCATGGCGTCACCGCCCATCGCACCGTGCCCGTTGTGCTTGTCATGACACGCCTGTTCGGCAACCATGGCCACGTCGGGAAAACTGATGGCCTTGGCCTGCTCGACACATTTGGCCAGGTCCGCGTCGCTCATCATCGATGCCATGGCCATGCCATCGCTCTTCATGGCGCCGCTCGACATTGCCTCCTCGGCCTGTGCGCTCACGCCCAGCATCATAAGCGCGGCAATGGCGGAAAGGGTGAACATTCTGGTGATCATCGAAAACTCCCTTGTCGGACCGCAGCCCCTGCCACGGTTCATGACCAGCCATTCGCGCCATCCAGTGTCGCGGTTACAGGTTCACGCGAGCGTGTTCGCCTGTCGCTTTTTTCTCGCCCGCATGTAACCTTCCCCCACCCCGCTGCGAATGGGTTGGCAATGCGGACTGATGCCACGGAACAGAAGATGCGCACGCTGATGCTGGCGGCGCTGGATGGCGATGCGGTCGCCTATCGCGCGCTGCTGTCCGAATTGACCCGCTATCTGCGCCCCTGGTTTGTCCGCCGCCTCACCCCCGCCCATGCCGCGCACGCGGAGGATCTCGTGCAGGAGACATTGCTGGCCGTGCACACCAAGCGGCACACCTACGACCGAACCCGTCCGTTTACCGCCTGGCTGCACGCTGTGGCGCACCACAAATTCGTCGATCACATCCGCCGCTATGCCATCCGTCCAACCGTGCCGCTCGACGACGATGCCCCGATCTTCGCCCCGGACAAGGCGACGGACAGCGCTGACCGACATGATGTCGAAGTCGCCCTGGCGCTGGTACCGGGGCGCACCGCAGACCTCATTCGCCAGACCCGGCTGGAAGGCGCCACAGTGGCCGAGGCGGCCGCCCTGCACAATATGAGCGAGACCGCCGCCAAGGTGTCGATCCACCGCGGCCTCAAATCGCTGATGCAGAAATTTGCGGGGGGCGGAAAATGACCGACGACCTCATCGCGCGTCTCGCCAGTGACCTCCGCCCGATACCGTCGAGGGCGCTGGAGCGGCGGCTTGTCTTGGCGCTGGTGCTGGGGCTCATCGTCACGCTCGCCGGAGGCTATGTGCTGTTTGCCATGCTGATGGGCCGCCCCTTTGGCGCTGCCTTCGGCGGGCCGATGTTCTGGGTCAAGTTCGCCTATACTTTGGGGATCGGTGCCCTGGCCGCTGCCGCCGCGCCCACGCTGTCGCGCCCGGATGGGCAAAAGCTCTGGCCGCTGGCCGCTATCGGCGCGCTGATCTTGCTTGCGCTGATAGTGGGTGTTCTGGTCTGGAGCGGCACGCAATGGAGCATGCCGGAATTGATGGGGGCCACCGCCATGGTCTGCCCCTGGCTCATCACCCTCTCGGGCGCACCCATCCTGGTCGCGATGATCATGGCCATGCGCCGCTTTGCGCCGCACTCGCCCCCTCTGGCGGGCCTGGCTGCCGGGCTGGTTGCCGGCGGGCTCGGCGCCTGGGCCTATGCCTTTTACTGCGGTGAGACCGGCATGATGTTCATGGCGGTCTGGTACACGCTGGGCATTGCCATGACCGCACTGCTCGGCGCGATCATGGGGCGTGTGCTGCTGCGCTGGTAGGCGGACCTATTCGTCGCGGGCGGCCCAGTTCATACCGCGGCGCATGATGGTGGCCATGTTGGAATTTTCGAATTCCTTGGCGGCGTGGCCGAGCGTCATGTGGAAGACACGGCCCTTGCCATGCTTGCGCTTCCACACCACCGGCATCACCACGCCCTCGATCCAATGCGCATGCTCGCCCGTGAACGTCGTCGTCGCCAGCACCTCGTTGGAGGGATCGACATGCATGTAATACTGCTCGGACGTATAGGGGAAGGACGGCTTGATGCCGGCCATGATCGGATCTTCAGGCTTGGTGACATCGACAGTGTAGTCGATGATATTGCCCGGATGAGCGACCCACTGCCCGCCAACCATGAACTGATAGTCGACCGCCTCGCGGAAGGCGTCGCTCATGCCGCCATGGTGGCCGGCAAGGCCCACTCCGCCTTCCACCGCCTTGGTGAGGTTCTCTGCCTCTTCCTTGGCGATCTTGCTCATGGTGAAGATCGGGATGATCAGCGACAGGTCATGAATGGACGGATCGGCGAAAGCGCTGGTTTCCGTGGCGGTGCGAACCGAGTAGCCGTCTTCATGCAGCCAGCGACGATAGATGGTCGCACACTCTTCCGGATCGTGGCCTTCCCAGCCGCCATAGACAATCAAAGCACTACGCATAGAGAAATACCCCGCAAATCAAACGCGGCGGAGAATACCCTACTCAGTCGGTATTGAAACCCCGCACGATGTCATCCCCCGCGGACGTGTTCAGCCGAACCGATTTTGACCAAAAGGTCCACTTTCCCCTGTCACAAATACCTGCTTAACTGTTTGCGACGCTGCCAGCCCGCCGCAAGGGGACTTATGTGGCCCCGTCCCGGCGCTGGCAGAGTTTCTCGCCAAGAGCAAAAGGGATAACAGGGATGAAGAAGTTACTGCTGGGCGCCACTGCGCTCACACTCTGCGCTGGATTCTCCAGTGCCGCCTATGCCGAGTTTACGCTCAACATCCTGCATATCAACGATTTCCACTCGCGCTTCGGCCCGATTACCAGTTCCGATTCCAACTGCGCCCCCGACAATGATGCGGCCGGGGAATGTTTCGGCGGCGTTGCCCGCCTCAAGACCGCCATCGACGCCAAGCGTGCCGAGCTCGACGGCCAGAATGTCGTCCTGCTGGACGCTGGCGACCAGTTCCAGGGTTCGCTGTTCTATACCCAGTATCGCAGCGAGATCATCGCCGAGTTCGCCAATGACCTGGGCATCGAAGTCATGGCCGTGGGCAACCACGAATTCGACGACGGCCCCGAAGAGCTGGCCAAGCTGCTCGATGCGGTGAAGTTCCCGATCATTTCGGGCAATACCAATGTCGACAACGAGCCGCTGCTGGCCGGTCGTATCGCCGGCACCCATGTGCTTGATTTCGGCGGCGAAAAGGTCGGCATCGTCTCGGCGCTGGCCGAAGACACCGACGAAACTTCCTCGCCGGGCGACAATGTCGAGTTCGAAGACACCTTCACCAGCCTGCGCGCCCAGGTGGATGCGCTCAAGGCGGCCGGCGTCAACAAGATCATCGCCCTGACCCATGTCGGCTATGCCCAGGATCTGCAGATCGCCGCCAATGTGCCGGGGATCGACGTGGTGGTTGGCGGCCATTCGCACACCCTGCTTTCCAACACCGACGAAAAGGCGCTTGGCCCCTACCCCACCATGGTCAATGGCCCGGACGGCCATGAAGTGCCGGTGGTCACGGCTTATTCCTATGGCAAGTATCTCGGCGACCTGGTCGTCACCTGGGATGACGATGGCAATGTGACCACCGCCGATGGCGCGCCCATCCTGCTCGACGCTTCGGTTGCGCCCTATGAGGCCTATGTCACCCGCCTCGCCGAGCTCGAAGAGCCGATCCAGGCCCTGATGGCCGAGGTCATCGGCGTCGCCACCGCGCCCATCGATGGCAGCCGCGAAACCTGTCGCGCGGTGGAATGCGAGATGGGCAATCTCGTCGCCGACGCCATTCTTGATCGCGTCGCCGATCAGGGCGTCACCATCGCCTTCCAGAACGGTGGTGGCCTGCGCGCCTCGATCGACGCCGGCGACATCACCATGGGTGAAGTGCTGACTGTCCTGCCCTTCTCCAACACTCTGGCAACGGTGGAACTCTCCGGTGCCGACGTCATCGACGCGCTCGAGAACGGCGTGTCCGATGTCGAGAATGGCGCTGGCCGCTTCGCTCAGGTTGCCGGTCTCAAATACAGCTATACCCTGGCCAAGCCAGCCGGTGAGCGCGTGAGCGACGTCATGGTCAAGGGTGATGGCGACAGCTGGGTGCCGATCGACGAGGAAGGCACCTACAAGATCGTCACCAATAACTATACGCGCGGTGGTGGCGACGGTTACGGCACCTTTGCCGAAGGTACCAATCCCTACGATTTCGGCCCGCCGCTGGAGCAGGTTCTGGCCGACTACATCGCCAAGCAGGGTGGCGAATACACGCCCTATACCGACGGCCGTATCACCGTCATCAAATAGGGCCCACCGCCCTCAAACAGAAAGGGCGCCGCTGGCGCCCTTTTTTATGCCCTCTGCATGGCGCTGACGATCTGTTCGGGCCGCCATGGCTTGGCAATGAAAGCGCTGTCCTCCGGCAATTCGCCTGAAAACGGTCGGCGACCGCCCGAGACGACGATGATGCGGATATGGGGCCACATGAACCGCACGTGATTGGCCAGTACCAGACCGCTGCGCGTGCCCGGCATCTGCACATCGGTGATCAACCCGACAAAGGCGTCGCCCGACGTTTCAAGAATGCTGAGCGCCTCGGCGGTACTGGCCGCTTCCCAGGCCTGATAGCCATGCTCGGCAACCAGTTCCGCGATTTCCATGCGGATCATGGGTTCGTCATCGACGATCAAGATGGATTTGCCAAACGCGGTACTGGTGCTCATGGCAGCATGAACCCGCCGCATCATACGAAGTTCCAGCGGGTGTCGATCACATTCCAAACACGCCGGCGGTTCGCGCATGGCACAAAAAGCGTCCATGCGCCTTTTCCTTTGCAATCAAGGCTTTGCCTAAACTTGACCTTGGTGCTGCCCAAACTTTGCCGGCATTGGCGGCCACTCGGTCACGGTCTCGTGAAGAGGCAATTTGAGTTCATTCAGCAGAGTTTCGAACATGAAGCCATTTGCAATTGCCGCCATTCTCGCCACCTCCCTGACCCTGGCCGCCTGTGGCGATGCGCCGGACAAGCCTGCCGAAACGCCCGCCGCCACGACCCAGACCGCTCCGGCCGCCGATCCAGCGCCAAGCGAGGCGCCGGCCGTCTCCATCGAAGTGCCGGCCAACACCATGGTTCCCGGCACCAACATGACGGTGGAACAGGCTCAGCAGCAGGTGCAGGCCCAGGTGGAAGAGCTGAAGCTGACCGACGATGAAAAGCGTCAGGCGGTGGCCGATGCACGCAAGGCTGCAGAAGATGCCGCCCGTACCGCGGGTCTCACCAATGAACAGATCACCCAAGCCGGCGACGCCGCCGAGCAGGCCGCCAAGACCATGTTCGGCATCCAGTAAGCCTGAAATCTGCTGCGAACAAAAAAGGCCCCGCCGATTGGGGCGGGGCCTTTCTCATATCTTGGGTGCTTCAAGCGCGACGGGCGATCTGACTCCAGGCCAGCAGGATGATCACCGCGCCGACGATCGAGGCGATAAAGCCGGCGCCATCACCGGGCGAATACCAACCGATCGCCTGGCCCAGCCAGGTAGCGACGACCGAGCCGACGATGCCGAGCACCGTGGTGAGAATGAAGCCGCTCGGCTTGTTGTCGCCGGGAGTGATCCACTTGGCGATGAGGCCGGCGAAAAAGCCGATGATGATGGCCCAGAGAATGCCCATTTTTGACGCTCCGTGTTCAGGTTCTTCAATAAGTCGGCATGGGCCCCGGCGGTTGCAAGGCCCATAAAAGAAAGGCCCGCATTGCTGCGGGCCAGGATTGGCTTGGAGGCCTGAAAATTACACCCGATGCTCGGTTCGATCACGGTCGGTGACCGTGGCCAGATCGAGCACTTTCTGGATATTGGTGGCGTGGCGGAAGCTGGGCTCGAGATTTTTGCCCAGCCGCACCGCCTCGGCAAAGCGCTGGTAATTGGTCGGCACCGGGCCAACCTCCACTTCGCTCCAGGTGCCGGTCTCGACATCATCGCCGAGGCAGGTGAGCAGCTTGGACCAGTCGTGGCGGTGCTGGATTTCGATCGAGCCCTTCTCGCCATAGACGCGCAGGCGCAGCTCGTTGAAGTGGCCGGTGGCCCAGCGGCTGGCATGCACCACGCCCAATGCGCCATTTTCAAGCTGCGCAGTCATGGCAAAGCTGTCATTGGCGTCGAGATCATATTCGCCGATCTGGTTGCCCGGCGCCTTGTCGAAGGTTTCGAGCCGGCAGAAGACGCGCGAGAAATCGCTGCCCGCGCCATAGGCGGCGAAGTCGAGGATATGCACGCCGATATCGCCCAATACGCCGTTGGAGCCGTGCTTCTTGGAAAGGCGCCACAGCCACTGGCTTTCGGTGCGCCAATCGCCCCAGGCCTTCGACACCAGCCAGCTCTGCAAATAGCTCGCCTCGAAATGCTTGACCGTGCCAACGGCGCCGGACTGCACGATTTCGCGCGCCTTCTGCAATTGGGCGACATTGCGATAGGTGAGATTGACCATGTTCACGAGGCCCAGCCGCTCGGCCGTCTCGGTCATTTCCATGGCCTTGGCATGATCGGTCGCCAGCGGCTTTTCGCAGAACACATGCTTGCCGGCATTGAGCGCGGCCATGGTGGTGGGATGGTGGATGCTGTCGGGGGTGACATTGGCCACCGCGTCGAACTCGCCCCAGGCCAAAGCCGCGTCGAGCGAGCCGAAACCGCGCTCGATGCCATGGGTCTGGTTGAACGCCTCGACCCGCGCCGGATCGACGTCGACGCCGCCGGCCAGGGTTACGCCCTCGATCGCAGCAAAATGCTTGGCATGCTGATTGGCCATGCCGCCGGTTCCCAGGATGAGGATCCGCATCTTCTTTATTCCCGTATCGGCCCGTTGGACCGGATTGTTTCAAAGCACTCGATGTCACCCCGGCACCGGCCGGGGTCCATCTTGAAATATCAACTCGTCCAACCACTCCAGGATGTCCCCGGCCTTCGCCGGGGTGACACCGTGAGTCTGGAAAGGCCTACTTCTTCACTTCACCCGCATGATCGGCGGCGGAGAGTTTTGCACCGCGCTCCTCGATCTTCTCGATGGCTTCGCCCACCGGGGTGTTCGGGGCCTTCATCAGATGCGCGTGGCGATCGCCGTTATAGGCCCAGTTCACCGCATTGCGCAGCACCTGGCCGACATTGGCGTCGTGATAGGTGGGATAGGTTTCGTGACCAGGACGGAAATAGAAGATATTGCCCGCGCCGCGCCGATAGGTCAGACCCGAGCGGAAGACTTCGCCGCCCTGGAACCAGGACACGAACACCGTTTCCAGCGGCTCGGGGACGGTGAAGGGCTCGCCATACATTTCTTCATATTCGAGCTCGAAATAGGGCGGCAGGCCCTTGGCGATCGGATGGCCGGGATTGACGACCCAGAGCCGCTCGCGCTCGCCGGCTTCGCGCCAGTGCAGGTTTGCGGGCGAGCCCATCAGGCCCTTGAACACCTTGGAATGGTGGCCCGAATGCAGCACGATCAGGCCCATGCCTTGCCAGACATGCTCCATGACGCGCTTGACCACCACGTCGTCGACCTTGTCATGGGCGGCATGGCCCCACCAGATCAACACATCGGTATTGCTCAGCGCCTCTTCGGTGCAGCCATGTTCGGGCTCCTGCAACGTCGTGGTCTTGACCGAGATATTGCTGTCCTCGGACAACAGGGATGCGATCTGGTTGTGCATGCCCTTGGGGTAGTTCTCGGCCACGACCTTGTTCTTCTGCTCGTGAACGTTTTCGCCCCAGACCAGGGTACGGATCGGCATCGTGTAGTCTCCTATTCGAGATTGGGGTCCCGCCTGGGGCGCCCTATATCATTGGGGGTGTCCCCGGAGAAAGCGGGACCTCCGGGATTGACCTCGGAGCCCCCGCCATTCGGAGCCACAGTCTTGCAGTCAAAGGTGACGGAGTGAGGACCGCACCGATGAAAATGTCGTGCCTCAGCGGATCGGCTTGCCGGCCTCGTCGAAGCGGTGGATCTTGTCTTCCAGCGGCGAAACGCGCACGCGGTCGCCGCTATGGTGCTGGGCGGTGCCTTCGAGGCGCACCACGACCGGCTCTTCGGTGCCCATTTCCAGATAGACATAGGCGTCGGCACCGAGATTTTCGGTATGGATCACCGTGCCCTCCCAGATGCCGTCCGGCTTGATCTGCATGTGCTCGCCGCGAATGCCCAGCGTCGTGCAGTTGAACGCGGCAGCCTTCTCCCCGGCGAGGAAATTCATCTTGGGCGAGCCGATAAAGCCGGCGACGAAGATGCTGTCGGGCTTTTCATAGAGCTCGAGCGGCGTGCCGACCTGCTCGACCAGGCCATCGCGCAGCACGCAGATGCGGTCCGCCAGCGTCATCGCCTCCACCTGGTCATGAGTCACGTAGATCATCGTGACATTGTTCATTTCCTCATGCAGCTTGGCGATCTCGATGCGGGTCGCCACGCGCAGCGCCGCGTCGAGATTGGACAGCGGCTCGTCGAACAGGAACACTTTGGGGTCGCGGGTGATGGCGCGCCCGATTGCGACGCGCTGGCGCTGACCGCCCGACAGCTGCTTGGGCAGCCGGTCGAGATATTGCCGGATCTGCAGCATGTCGGCGGCCTTTTCGACGCGCCGGCGGATCTCTTCCTTGTCCTTGCCCTTTTCCAGCGTCAGCCCGAAGGCCATGTTCTCGTAGACTGTCATATGCGGATAGAGCGCATAGGACTGGAACACCATGGCGATGCCGCGCTTGGACGGCGCCAGGGCGTTGACAACCTGTCCGTCGAACAGCATTTCACCCGAGGTGATGTCTTCGAGACCCGAGATCAGGCGCAACAGCGTGGACTTGCCGCAGCCCGACGGGCCGACAAAGACCATGAATTCGCCCTTCTTGATGGACAGGTCCACCCCCTTGATGACGTCGACGACGCCGAAGGACTTGCGGACATTGCGAAGCTCGATGCTTGCCATTTTTGTAAACTCCTTAGCCCTTCACACCGCCGGCGGTCAGGCCGGACACGATCTTGCGCTGGAAGACGAGAACCAGAAACACCAGCGGCACGGTGACGACAACCGACGCGGCCATGATGATGCCCCAGGGGATTTCATATTGTGACCCGCCCGACAGCAGCGCGATGGCCACCGGCACGGTGCGCGTCGCATTGGACGAGGTGAAGGTCAGAGCGAACAGGAACTCGTTCCAGGCGCCGATAAAGGCGAGCAGGCCCGTGGTCACCAGCGCCGGCCACATCAGCGGCATGAACACGCGGGTAATGATGACCCAGGGTGTGGCCCCGTCGACAATGGCGGCCTCCTCGATCTCGATCGGCAATTCGCGCATGAAGGTGGTGAGCACCCAGACGGTGAATGGCAGGGTGAAGATCGTATAGGAGAAGATCAGCGCCCAGGGCGTGTTGTAGATGCCCAGAAGGCGGATGACCTCGAACAGGCCGGCCAGCACCGCGATCTGCGGGAACATGGAGACGGCCAGGATCGTCATCAGCAACAGCCCCCTGCCCCGGAACCGCACGCGGCTGAGGGCAAAGGCGGCGGTCACCGCCAGGAACAGTGCCAGGATCACCGTCACCGAGGCGACGAAGATCGAGTTGAGCAGGTTCTGCACGAAGCTGCCCTGACTGAACACCTGAACGTAATTGTCGAGGCTGAAGCTGGTCGGCCAATAGGTGACGCGGAACAGGTCAGTGCCCGATTTGAAGCTGGTCAGGATCGCGTAGTAGAACGGGAACACCGCCACCACCACGATGAACGCCACCAGCGCGTAGAACAAGACGCTCTTGGTGAATTTCCAGAGATCGAAGGTCGCGCCCATTACCGGTCTCCCCCATCGAAGCGCACGCGACCCAGCCAGATATAGAGAACGGTCAGGATGGCGATGATCAGGAACAACAGCGTCGACATGGCCGAGCCATAGGCGAAATTATCGAAGTCGAAGAGGTTTTCGCGCGCCAGCACGCTCATGGTCTTGGTGGCGGCGCTATTGGGCGTCAGCACATAGATCAGGTCGAAAATACGCAGTGCGTCGAGCAGGCGGAAGATGATCGCCACCATCAGCGCCGGCCGAACCAGCGGCAGGGTGATGCGGAAGAACTGCTTGATCGGATGCACGCCATCGATCTCGGCAGCTTCATAAATGTCGCGCGGGATCATCTGCAGGCCGGCCAGGATCAGCAGCGCCATGAACGGGGTGGTCTTCCAGATATCGACGATCAACACGGCGGTCATCGCCGTCTCGGGATTGGCGGCCCAGGCGATCTTGGTGCTGATCAGCCCCAGATTGAACAGCATGTCATTGATGATGCCGAACTGGTCATTGAGCATCCAGCCCCACATGCGGGCCGACACGATGGTCGGAATGGCCCAGGGGATGAGAATGGCCGCACGCACGAGGCCGCGACCGCGGAAATTGGCATTGAGCACCAGCGCCACGATCATGCCGAACACCGCTTCCAGGCTCACCGAGACGACGGCAAAGCGCAGCGTGTTCCAGACCGCGTTCCACCAGGCCGGATCGACCAGCAAGCCGCGATAGCGCACCGCTCCGGTGCTCTCGATTACAGACCAGCGCAGATAATTGCCGAAGCCGATGAACTCGGCACCATAAAGATCGGTGAGCGAGGCATCGGTGAACGAAAACCAGATGGAGCGCATCAGCGGCCAGCCGGCAACCACCGCCAATGCCGCCATCATCGGCAGCAGGAACCAGCGGGCGGCTGCCACGCGCTGCTTCATCAACTCCGACCGTTCGGCGCGCCGGGGCGCAGGCCGTGCGGTCGACAAACTCTCTGTCGTCATTTGCTAACCCCCCTGCCGGATCGGCTGCCCTCGGGCGCCATGCCGGGCTTCAGCGCCCCGCGAGCCGGTAGTGTGACTGAAGACCCCTCCCGGTCGAAACCGGGAGGGGCTGTGCAACGTGCCGGGAGGACTTACCAGCCATTGCCCTTGAGGTCGGTGAGGTCGGCCTCGAGGATTTCGAGGTTTTCAGCGGCAGTGCCATTGCCCGACAGGGTATTGTGGACCGCGCTCCAGAACATCGAGGAGACTTCGTTATAGTCGGTCTTGGTCGGCGCGGACGGACGCGGCACGGCGTTCTGGAAGATAGCCTTCCAGTTGGCCATGAAGGGCGAAGCAGCCAGCACGTCAGCGTCATCATAGAGCGCTTCGATGGTGGGCAGGTTCGACTGCTCGATGGCGCGCTCCTTCTGCACTTCCGGGGAGGCCAGGAACTTGGCCAGCTCGATGGCGGCTTCCGGATCGGGCGAGTACTTGGAGACGGCAACGTTCCAGCCGCCCAGGGTCGCAGCCGAACGGGCGCCTTCGCCGTCACCGGCCGGAAGCGGAGCCACGTCGAACTTGCCCTTCACCGCGGAGTCATCGCCATTGCCCAGCGCATAGGCATAGGGCCAGTTGCGCATGAACACCGAATTACCGAGCTGCCAGACACCGCGGCTTTCTTCTTCCTGATAGGCGAGCACGCCATCGGGAGCGATCGTGCCGACCCAGCCGGCAGCGCGGTCGATAGCGGCAGCGGCCTGCTCGTTGTTGATCGAGATCGAGCCATCGGCTTCGATGATCTGGCCACCGCCATTGGACATGACCCATTCAAGGGCGTCGCAGGTCAGGCCCTCATAGGCATTACCCTGGAACACGAAGCCCCACATGTCCTGGTTGCCCGCTTCGGCGCGTTCGGCATCCATGATTTCCTTGGCAGTGGTCTCGAGCTCGGCCCAGGTGGTCGGCACCGACTTGCCGTGCTTTTCGAGCAGGTCCTTGCGGTAGAACAGCGCCGGCGCGTCGGTGAAGGCCGGCAGGGCCACCAGCTTGCCGTCAACGGTCTGCGACTCGATGATCGAGGGGAAGTGCTGGGCGACGATATCCTTGGCGGCATCGGTGAGGTCGAGGAACTGGTCGGCAAGCTGCGGCGCCCAGATCACGTCGGTCTGATAGACGTCGATATCGGTATTGCCCGCTGCCAGCCACAGGCGGTACTGGCCGAACTGGTCGGAGGTGGACGAGGGCATCGGCACCACGGTCACCTTGTGGCCGGTTGCGGCCTCGAACTTGTCGAGCTGGCTGCGCAGGAACGCCAGGCCGGTGCCGGTATCGCCGGAGACAATGGCCAGGTCGGCGGCCTGGGCCGCGCCCGCCACCAGCGTTACGCTGGCCATCAGGCCGATAAGCATCTTCTTGAGCATCATTTGGTATCCTCCCGAAATATCCAGAACACAGGGAAGATGATGCAGAACGACCGTGCGCGATTGCGCCGGTCTCGTGCCCTCCTCCCCGAAAGCGCCTTGCACAGCGGTATCCATCAGCTGTTTTCAAAGCGCTTTGAATGAAAAAGAACCAGACGCCACAATTACTGTCAAGAAGGTCGCCGGCAGAAATTTACCGATTCTCTGGCATCGTCCAAGAAATTGCATTGATTTCAACGACCTAGACATGAGACTAGGGAAAATTCCCTAAAACACCGCAATTGACCAGTGAGGTACGCACCTCAGAAATCGAAATCGTTTCAGGCCTCTTGCGCCCAAATTTGAAATCGCTTTGAATGAATTTGGAGGAGGAAGGCGGCGAGCCCTGTTCAATGGTCCCCGCCTGCCCTAATGGCTGGACGAACCCTTTGCCCGCGCGAGAAAACGGGCAGTAGACAGGGCGTCCTTCCATCAGGGCCACATGCCGAAATGAGACTGAAAGATCTCGCCGAACATCTGGGCCTGTCGCAGACCACGGTCAGCCGTGCGCTCAACGGCTATCCCGAAGTCAACGAGGCCACGCGCCGCCGCGTCGCCGCTGCCGCCACGCAATTGGGCTATCGTCCCAATGCCAGCGCGCTGCGCCTGGCCACTGGCCGCGCCGGCGCCGTCGGCATGATTCTGCGCGGCTCCAGCGAGTTTGGCCCCCATACCAGCGAGTTCCTGGGC
>NZ_UZWD01000061.1 GCF_900631955.1 Devosia equisanguinis
ACCCGCAACTAAGCCGTCCCCCGGACCAAACGTCGGCTTCTTCCCTCCTCGCCTTGAGCGGGGAGGGTTCATTTTGGGCGTTTTGACGACCGGTTACGGTGCTCCTGGGCCTCCCTTCCCTTGAGGGCAGGGTCGGGTTATGGCGCGACAGATGCAACGATCACCACGCCGCTCTCGGGCTCGACCCGAGGGTCTCTCTCCCCATCCCAACCGTCCGCCATTGACTCCCTCTTCGCCCTCATTATAAACTCACTGAGCTAATAAAGAGGGAAACCAGCCATGCGTCACCTGCTGAAACTCTTCATCATACCGACCCTCGCCATGGTTGCCGGCCCCGCCTTTGCCGATGGCGTCGATGGCGTCTGGGCGTGCAAGGCCAATGGCGACATTCCCCTGGGCCTGCTCGAGATCACCGGCGACACCTATAGCTTTCAGACCACCAATACCGCCTGGGAGCCGGTGGATAACAATTCCAATGGCTCGGGCGCCCTGTCGTATGAGGGCAGCCGTATCCAGCCGGTTGAAGGGCCGCTGCTCGACAGTTTCGAGGTTTATGGCGAAGCCGAGAATGGCGTTCTCTACTGGTACAACGATGCCGGTGCCTTGATGGGCTGCTGGCCGCACCCCTGATCTCCACCAACACCGCACTGCCGAGGAGGTTTCCATGCTTCGCTCCATCGTCTGCGCCACTGCGCTCGTCGTTGCCTTCAATGCCGCCGCCCAGGCGCAGGAGACCTACACGGCCTTCGAGATTGCCGAGCAGGGGCTCGAGCTCGACGCAGCCGGCCTTACCGCCACCTTCCGCGGCAAGACCATAACCGTCACCGGCACCTTCAATCGCTTCATCGATACCGGCTATGGCGACATGGTCTATGTCGCCTTCGATCATCCCGACACCATCAGCTGGGAAGTCAGTTGCGGCTTTCCGCGTGACAATACCGCCGAATATGATCGCTTCGCGCTGATGAAGCCGGGCACCGAGATTTCCGCCACCGGCGATTTCCTCGAAGCCAAGGACATCTATCGCTATTTCACGCTTCTGCCCTGCCAGATGCATTGATCGGCCAGTCGGCAGCGGCAGCCGATTGGTGTATCAAGCGATCGAAATGCCCAGCGAGGGAGGCAAGACATGCGGGTCCTGGTAGCGGACGATGTCGAGGTTATGCGCGTGTCACTGGAGCTGGCGCTCACCTCGGCCGGCCACAGCGTCGCGCTCACCACCACCGGCCGTGCCGCGCTGGCCCGGCTGCGCGCCGAGCGCTTCGACGCGGCCTTGCTGGATCTGTGGATGCCTGAGGGCGATGGGTTGGGCGTCCTGCGCCAGATCCGCCAGGAACAGCCGGACCTGCGCATCTTCGTCATGACCGGCGGCGGTCCGCGCCTGCCCATCGAGGCGGCGGCGCTGATCTCCGAGGTCTGGGGCGCCGAGCGGGTGTTCATCAAGCCCTTCGATGAAGCCGAACTGCTTGCGACCCTCGACAAACCTGCCTAACAGAAGGGGTCGACGACTCCATCCCGTTCCTGAGGAGGCCGCGCGCCTTGGCCGACAAGCCTGTCACCGTTTCCGCCATGACGCGCCTGTTCGAGCTGGCCGCGCGCTCGCTGCATTCGGCCGGGCATGCGGATGGGCTTTATCCCGCCCAGTGGACGGCGCTGCGCTATCTCGCCGCCGCTTCCCCGGCCGAGCGCACCGCCTCCAAGCTGGCGCGGTTTCAGCAAATGGCCGCCGGCCCGGTCAACCGCACCGTGCGCACTCTGGTCGCCAAGGGCCTCGTGGTCGAAGCCGGCATGGCCGGCCATCACCGCTCCAAGCAGCTCGACCTGACCGAGGAGGGCAGGGCGCTGATCGCCCGCGATCCCCTGCGTGCCGTCGATGCCGAATTTGCCGGCATGCCCGAGCGCGATGCCCGCATCGTCGCCGCCGCCTTGGGGCGCATCATCTCAGCGCTGCACACCGGCGGCGCCGAAAGTGCCGAAGGCGAAGTCCTGTCCCTCGCCGACGACGACAGCGCCGATTAGGCACGCCGCTTGGCCAGATAGACGTGGTCGCAGGCCAGAACCGTCTCGCCGCGCTGGTTCAGCACCCGCACCTGCTCGATGATCCGCCCATGGCCCGGCCGCTTGGCATCCGGCTCGAGCCCGGTAATGGTCAGCTCGGTATGAATGGTGTCGCCGATGAACACCGGCTTGGGAAAGCGCAGCCGCTCATAGCCATAGGAAAAGGCCAGCGGGTTGATCTCGCTGGCGGTCAGCCCGATGCCGATGGCGAAGGTCATGGTCCCGTGTGCGATCCGCTGCCCCCAGGGGCTGTCCTTCATCGCCTCGGCATCCATGTGGTGCGGAAAGAAATCCCCGGTATGACCGGCGTGCACCACGAAATCGGTTTCGGTAATGGTCCGGCCATAGGTCCTGCGCATCTCGCCCAGCACATAGTCCTCGAAATGGCGTGGCCGTTCCATCAAAAGCTCTCCCTGAACATCTGGTTGATTGCGTCGACGATTCTCCCGGCATCCTCGCCCGCCAGCAGCCCCTGGTTGAGCCGCTTCGAGGCCCCGTCCTGGAACGCCATATAGCCGTCATGGCGCGGCCGCAGCCAGCCGCCCTCCAGCGTTGCCCGCGTATCGCGATAAAATCCGTCCACCGGCGCATTGACCCCGTCATCCTCCCAGGCCAAGCCATGCCCCGGCTGCCCGCCCGAGGCCGCATAAAGCCCTTTCT
The DNA here is from genome assembly GCF_900631955.1 of Devosia equisanguinis. Lineage (GTDB taxonomy): Bacteria > Pseudomonadota > Alphaproteobacteria > Rhizobiales > Devosiaceae > Devosia > Devosia equisanguinis. Next base: position 2,719 of record NZ_UZWD01000061.1, read on the forward strand.
GCACCGCGCCGCTCGCTACCCAATAGGCATAGTCGATGGCCGCATCCCGGTGCCGGGAAAACGCCGACACCGCGATCCCGGTCCCGCCAATCGCCGATCCCTCCGGCCCGTTCTCACCCGCCACCGGAATATCGGCGAACTTCAGCCGATGCGCCCGGAACCCCTCCAGCGCATAGCTGAGATAGCCATAGCCCAGCGGCATCAGCCAGAACCGGTCGCTCGTCGCCATCAGCTCCGAAGCCGCGATCGGGTCCATGTCGAACTGCTCGCGCCCGATATAGTCGGTCACGAACCGCAGCATGGTGATCACCCGCATGCCCGCCTCGCGCCCGATCAGCGCGGGTCCTTCATGCGTGCAGGGCGTGCCCAGATTGGCCGCCAGCGTATAAAAGCTCATCAGCGAATGCGGCGCCCGCATCGGCAGGATCACCAGCCCATCCTGTGCCAGCGCCCCGGCCTCGGCCCAGTGACGGATCGGCGTCGCCAGCTTGTCGGCCCGATAGACCTGCACCTGCGCCGCCGCGTCGATCGGAAACGCCCATTGATGCCCGGCAAAGTCGTAGCTGGCATAGGACTGGCCGACGCTATGCGCCGCCATTGCCGCCCGCTCCGCTTCGCGCCCCGGCACATCCAGCGGCGCCAGGCACCCCTCTTTGGTGATCTGCCCGACATGGGGATGGTCGATGACGATCAGGTCATATTCCCGCGCCAGTTCCTCCACCGGAAAAGTCTCGAAATCCTGGAGGCTCCGCTGCTCCCACTCGATCACCACCCCGGTCTGCCGCGCCCACTCCGCCGCGGTCGCCACCATCGGGTCATAGCCGCGCGGATGACGCCAGGTCATGCCCTTCAGCACCACGCTCATAGCCCGAACTCCGCCCGGATCCTGGCGCTCTGCTCGCCGATCAACGGCGCCGCGCGGCTGGTGCGCGCCCGCACTCCGTTGACGCGCAGCGGCGAGCGCGTCGTTTCGATGGACACGCCATCTTCGCGCCTCACCGTCTGCAACATATCGAGCGCCTTGAAACCCTCGCTGGCCATCAGCTCCGGCCAGTCTAGCACCTTGGCGCACCAGATATCGGCTGGCTCGAGGATGGACAGCCAATGGGCCGTCGGTGCCGTCGCCAGCCGTTCGGCCAGAAGGCGCTTGATCGCGTCGCGCTGGCTGAACCAGCTCTTGGGATCGGCAAATTGTCCCAGCGCCGGGATCTCCAGCAGCGCTTCGAGCCGGGGCAGGGGCGTCATGGCGATCGCGATATACCCGTCGGCGGTCGGATAGACCCCATAGGGCGCCGACAGATAGGCATGGGCCGAGCGGAAATCGCTGCGCTTGGGTGGGCGCTTGCCGTCATTGAGATGGGTTGTCAGCACTTCGAACTGGAAGTCCACCAGCACTTCGAGAAGGCTCGTTTCGATATGCGCGCCCTGGCCCGAAATGCCCTTGCGCACCAGCGCCGCCAGCACCCCCTGGGCCACCGCCGCGCCCGCCAGCATGTCGGCAATCGCCAGCCCGAATGGCACCGGCCCCTGGTCATCATCGCCATTGAGCCACATCACGCCCGAGCGCGCCTGGGCCAGCAGGTCCTGTCCCGGCCGGTCCACCCACGGCCCTTCGCCGCCATAGCCGGTGATCGAGGCATAGACGATGCCCGGATTGATCGCCTTTGCCGCCTCGTAGTCCAGCCCCAGCCGCTCGATCACCCCGGGACGGAAATTCTGCAGCACCACATCGGCCTTGCCGATCAGCTTTTTCAGCGCCGCCACGTCCTCGGGCTTTTTCAGGTCCAGCGCCAGGCTTTCCTTGGAGCGGTTGATGGCGTGAAAGATCGTCGAGTCGCCACCGATTTCGGTGTCGCTGAGATAAAGCCGCCGGCTGAGATCACCCCCATCCGGCCGCTCGATCTTGATCACCCGCGCCCCCAGATCCTGCAAGCGCAGGCTGGCATAGGGTCCGGACAGAAACTGGCACATATCGACAATGGTAATGCCATCGAGAAGCGGTGTGGTGGTCATCGGAAGTCGTTACCTTGAATATGAAAAGTCGGCGCCTCAGGGGAGGGCGCCTGGCAGGTGGCAAATGCTGCAGTGTCGCCCCAGACGCGACGCGGCTCTTCTCCGGGCGGCGCAATGTTTGCTCTGGACGTTCTTGCAACGGCCTTCTCCTCTCGCGCCTCCCTCCCCCTTGAGGGGAGGGATTGAGGGAGGGGGTCCATCAGTGGATCAC
>NZ_UZWD01000036.1 GCF_900631955.1 Devosia equisanguinis
GTGCTGAACCCTCCAGGACTCCGTTCGTTGATGGGAGTTTGCTGAACCTGCAGCACCCCCACCTAACCTCCCCCTGTAGAAGGGGGAGGGAGAGCAGGAGCCGAAGCCTCGGTGCCTCCCGACCCGATCAAGGTGAACACTTACCCTCAAAGGGGAGGGCTATGGCATACGGACATATTGGCCACGGGCTGTCGTCCCCCACCCAAGCCTTTTCGCTTCAAATCTCTCCACTGGAGAGATTTGCCCTTCCGGACAGGTCAAAGCCCGCAAGGGGGAGGGAGTCCGGCCCGTGCTTTTGGCTAGGTTTTTCCTCAGACGCGATGCGGCTCCTCCCCCTTCTTCAGGGGGAGGTTGGGTGGGGGTGTGCAGAGTGCTCAAACCCATATGCGATAGCCCTCCCCTCAAAGGGGAGGTGGCGATGAAGCCGCATCAACCACGTGAAACGCTCTAATCAGATCGCCGCCGTTGCCTGCTGCAGCCAGGTCTTCACGTCGCCGCTGACGCGGGGGCCGATTTCGGCCCAGACCTGAGCGTGGAACTGGTTGAGCCAGTCCCGCTCGCCTGCGGTTAGCAGCGCCGTGTCGATCAGCCGCGTGTCGATGGGTGCCAGCGTGATGGTCTCGAATTCGAGATAGCCCGGAAAGGCCGGTGCTTCGCGCACCACCACCAGGTTTTCGATGCGGATGCCGTATTCGCCGGCCTTGTAGTAGCCCGGCTCGTTGGAAATGACATTGCCGGCTTCCAGTGGGCTGGTATAGCGCGGCGCAATGCCGATCGGGCCTTCATGCACGCCGAGATAGGCGCCCACACCATGGCCGGTGCCGTGGCTATAGCTGATACCGTCCTGCCAGAGGAACTGGCGCGCCAGGATATCGATCTGCGCTCCGGTGGTGCCCTTGGGGAAGCGCGCCTGGGAAATGGCGATCATGCCCTTGAGCACGCGGGTATAGCGATCCTTCTGCTCGGCTGTTGCCGGGCCGGTGGAGAGGGTGCGGGTAATGTCGGTCGTGCCCGATAGATATTGCGCGCCGCTGTCCACCAGCATGATTTCGCCGGGGTTGAGCCGGCGGTCGGTCTTTTCGGTGACGCGATAGTGGACGATGGCGCCATTGGGACCAGCGCCTGAAATGGTGTCGAAACTGGCATCGACGCAGGTTTCTTCCTCACGACGGAAGGCTTCGAGCGCGGTGACGATGCCGATTTCGGTGAGCTCGCCCTTAGGGGCCTCGGTGTCGAACCAGGCGAGGAATTTTGCCAGCGCCACGCCATCGAGCTTATGGGCTTCGCGCATGCCCGCCAGTTCCGCCTCGTTCTTGCGTGACTTGGGCAGCAGCACCGGGTCGCGCTGTTCGATCAGCCTGGCGCCGGCCTCGGCCAGGGCCTCCGCAATGGCAGAGGGTGCAGTATCGGGATCGATCTGGACGGCCTTGGCCCCGTTGCCGAGTGCAGTCAGGGCGGCAGGAAGATTAGCGACGTCGTCGATCTCGGCCACGCCGGAGAGCGCCTGGCGCAGCTCGGGCGTGATCTTGGCCGCCGCGAGATAAAGCGTCGGCAGGCCGGTGGCCGTGACCACGGCAAAGCTCAGCACGAAGGGCGTGTTGGGCACGTCATGGCCGCGCATATTGAGCAGCCAGCAGATCGACTCGGGCAAAGTGAGCACCGTGGCATCGGCACCAGTGGCACTCAGCCTACCCTGAATATCGGCGATCTTGTCGCTGGCGGTGCGGCCGGCGCGGTTGTGGCCGAGAAACTCGATGGCGCTGACCGGCGGGGCCGGGCGGTCGGTCCAGATCGAATCGATGAGATTGTCCACGGGCACCAGCGTGGCGTGGCCCTTGAGCTTGTCGGCCAGGTCGCGCAATCCGCCCGGCGTGTGCAGCCAGCGGTCATAGGCAACCCTGGCGCCTTTGGGCACGAAGGCGCGGATATCGACATTGGCGCCGTTGACTTCGTGCACGGTGAAAATCGACGTATCGGTCTGCGCCGGAGCCTGCAGGGTATAGCGGTTATCGACGATCAGGTCGGCGCGGTCGCGACCGACGACCGCCAGCCCCGCCGAGCCGGTAAAGCCGCTGATATAGGCCAGGCGCGCCTCGCTTGCCGGTACCGACTCGCCCCGATGCGCATCGGCCCGCGGCACCAGGAACGCGTCGACGCCGGCCTCGGCCATGGCAGTGCGCAGTGCGGCCACGCGAGGCGCGACATGGCTGGGGTCGGCCTTTTCGGTAAAGGTCTGGAACTTGGCGGGGGGGAAGGGGGAGGGCGTCATCGCGATATCCTGGCGCCGGAGTGCGCTCCGGTCATGGCTGGCTTGTGGCATTGGCGCTGGTAAAGGCGCCTTTCCAGCCTACCTTATTCGATAGAGATCAGGAGATGAAAATGGCCAAGCAGAACAATTTCTTCCAGCGCGCACTGAACGCTCTCGTCGAAGGACGCACCCGCCAGGCCGAGCGCTATATCGCCCAGTTCGAGCGCGACCAGTCGCGTGCGCATAACAAGGTGAACGCGCGTTAACCGCGCTCTGCAATCTGGTCATGGCTGGCTTGACGCCATGCCCCTAACGCCGGTTCGGCAAATCGCCTATATGGAGAGTGTCGGAAGGCAATAGACCTTCCGCCGCATGGAGTAGAAAATGACTGAGAGCAAGAACGACTTCCACAAGGCACTTGGGGGTCTCATTGATGCCCGCGGCCGGGAAGCCACTCGCCAGGTCAGCTATCGCATGCAGCACCAGCTGATCGGCGCGGTTACCAAGCGCCCCTAACAGGCTGCTGCACGTAAGTTGCTGACGATCCAAGCCCATCCCCGAAGCCCGCTTCGGGGATTTTGCTTTTTGTGGCTCTGCTTATTCCTCTCCCACTAGCGGACAGGTGGCCCGGCAAAGCCGGGTCGGTGAGGGGGTACCCGCCGCTTTGTAAGCGAGACTATTTCCCTTCAGCGCTTCTGCAGGATCAGCGTCGTCCAGTCCTTGCGCTTGAGGTGGTCGACCAGCGTGAATCCGGCGGCCTGGTAGGCGGCGATGACGCCGTCGGCCTGCGTATTGAGAATGCCCGACAGGATGGCCTTGCCGCTCGCTTGGGTGATTTCGCCCATGCCCGGCGCCAGCTCGGTCAGCGGACCGGCCAGGATATTGGCGACGACGAGGTCATAGGGCGCGCGCGCCTGGATCTCGGCATGGTCGAGGCCGGTGGCCTCGATGGTATCGATCTGTGCACCGACGCCATTGTCCCGGGCGTTTTCTATGGTGGTGGTCACCGCGATGGGGTCGATATCGGTGGCGAGGATTTTCGCGTCTACCCGCTTGGCCAGAGCAATGGCCAAGACGCCGGTGCCGGTGCCGACATCGATCATGCGGCTGGGCGTACGCTTGCGCAAAACCATCTCAATGGCTTCCAGACACCCGGTGGTGGTTTCGTGGTGGCCCGTGCCGAAAGCCTGCGCCGCCTCGATCCGCATCGGGGTCAGCCCTTCGGGCACATCTTCAGTGGAATGGCTGCCATAGACGTAGAAGCCGCCGGCAATAACCGGGGCGAGACCTTCAAGCGATTTTGCGACCCAGTTGATCTCGGGGTCGATGGCCTCGACGGTGAAGCTCACTTCGCCGCCCAGAACCTCGCGGGCGAGGGCATTGAACGCCTCGACATCGGGCGGACTGTCGCACGTGGCTTCGAACACCCACTCGCCGGTTTCTTCATTTTCATGCGCCGAAGCGGTCAGCGCCAGCTCGTCGCGCTCGGCCACGGCGTCGACCAGCGCATAGGCCTGTTCCTTGCTGAGGGAAACGGAAAGCTGGTCAACTGACATGGGGACACCTTGGCTGAATTGCGCTCTCATTGCTGCACCTGAGGTGGGCAAGTCAATGGCCGCTTCAGCCGATGGCCGCTTTCCCGTTCATCTTCCGTTCATAATGCGGTCAGCAAGCGGGCTGGCGCGGCCTCATCCTTTCTTGATGAAGCTCTCCAGCACCTTCTTGGTACCGGCCTTTTCGAAGTCGATGGTCAGCTTGTTGCCTTCGATGCTGATCACTTCGCCATAGCCGAATTTGAGGTGGAACACCCGCTCGCCGCGCGCGAAGCCGCTCGTCTGGCTGCCCAGATCGACGGAGCGGGCAACGAGTTCGCCCTCTATAGTGAGCGGCCCGCCGCCCTTGCGACTGGCCTGATTGGCCCGAGCCCGCTGCCAGCCCGGGGTCTCATAGACGCTCTCGAACGGGTCCGCCTTGTTGAACCGACTGGCCGCCCCGCCGCCATAACCATAGCCGCCATAGGCCGAGCCGCGGTCGGTGACCTCGACGGCATCGGGCGGTAACTCATCGACGAAACGGGAGGGAATGGCCGATTGCCAGAGGCCGTGAATGCGGCGGTTCTGGGCGGCGGAGATGCGCACGCGCTTGCGGCCACGGGTGATCCCGACATAGCCTAGACGCCGTTCTTCCTCGAGCCCGGCGCGTCCGCTTTCGTCCATCGAACGCTGGCTGGGGAAGGTGCCATCTTCCCAGCCGGGCAGAAAAACGGTGTTGAATTCCAACCCCTTGGCCGAGTGCAGGGTCATGATGGTGACCGCATCGGTGGCGTCGGCATTGTCGCGGTCCATCACCAGGGCGATGTGTTCGAGGAAGCCGCCAAGGGTCTCGAACTCTTCCATGGCGCGGCTGAGTTCCTTGAGGTTCTCCTTGCGGCCCTGGCTTTCCGCCGACTTGTCGGCGCTGAGCATGTCGGTATAGCCGCTTTCCTCAAGGATCTGTTCGACCAGTTCATATGGCTGCAGGCTTTCGCTGCGCCGCGCCCAGTCGTCGAACTGGCCCACCAGCGCGCGCAGGGTGGTGCGCTGCTTGGGCTTGAGTTCCTCGGTTTCGACCAGCAGGCGGGTGGCGTCGAGCAGCGGCAGGTTCATGCTGCGCGCCGTTTCCATCAGCATCTTGACGGTGGAATCGCCGAGGCCGCGCTTGGGCACGTTGACGATGCGCTCGAAGGCGAGATCGTCGGCCGGCTGTGCGACAAGGCGCAGATAGGCCAGGGCATCGCGGATTTCCTTGCGCTCATAAAAGCGCGGACCGCCGATGACGCGGTAATTGATCCCCAGGGTGATGAAGCGCTCTTCGAATTCGCGCATCTGGAAGGAGGCGCGCACCAGAATGGCCATGGAATTGAGTGGCTCGCCCTGGCGCTGATATTGCTCGATTTCCTCGCCGACCGTGCGGGCTTCTTCTTCGCTATCATAGACTTGGGTGAAGGAAAGCGGCTCGCCGCCCTCGGCAATGTCGGTGAACAGCGTCTTGCCCAACCGGCCTTCATTATAAGCGATGAGGGTCGAAGCGGCCTTCAGGATATTGGCAGTGGAGCGATAGTTGCGCTCCAGCTTGATTACCTTCGCACCGGGGAAATCGCTCTCGAAGCGCAGGATATTGTCCACCTCGGCGCCGCGCCAGCCATAGATGGACTGATCGTCGTCGCCCACGACGCAGATATTGGCTTCCGGGGCCGGTTTGCCCTGGGCGAGCAGGCGCAGCCAGAGATATTGGGCGGTGTTGCTGTCCTGATATTCGTCCACCAGCATGTATTTGAACTTGCGGTGATATTCGGCGAGCACTTCAGGATTTTCGCGAAACAGCCGAATGCATTCGAGCAAGAGGTCGCCGAAATCGGCAGCGTTGAGCGCCTTGAGGCGCGCCTGGTAATCGTAATAGAGCTTGCCGCCCTTGCCATTGGCATAATAGGCGCTGTCGGACGCTGGGACGTCCTTGGGCAACAGGCCTCGGTTCTTCCAGGCGTCGAGCATGCCCGCAAACTGGCGGGCCGGCCACCGCTTTTCGTCGATATTTTCCGCTTCCAGCAGCTGTTTGATGACGCGGATCTGGTCGTCGGTGTCGAGAATGGTGAATTGCGGCTTGAGATCGACCAGTTCGGCATGCTGGCGCAGGATGCGGGCCGAGATCGAGTGGAAGGTGCCCATCCAGGGCAGGCCATCGAGCGCCGGCACCAGTTCATGAATGCGTTTCTTCATCTCGGCGGCGGCCTTGTTGGTAAAGGTCACTGCGAGAATCTGGCTGCCCCAGGCGATGCGCTGGTTGAGAATATGGGCGATGCGGGTGGTGAGAACGCGGGTCTTGCCGGTGCCGGCGCCGGCCAGAACCAGCAGTGGCCCCTCGGTCGTCAGCACGGCATCGCGCTGCTCGGCATTGAGACCGGCGAGATAGTCCGGCTCGCGCCGGTTCAACTGACTGGTAATCGGGCCCGCGGCGGGGCGCGGCAGGGGAGCGGGGTCGGCCATGCGTGCTTAATTTCCTCGGGTCCGGCGGGCGGAGCTGTCGCACGAGACCTTGACGAATCTTGGTTTGTTCTGGTCGCCAATATAGGGAGCCGGGCGGCCGGTGTATAGAAGCGGGCGCTGTCACAGAGCCGTCACGCCAGTGTCACGCAAGTGTTTTGCCGCCGGCCTATGCGGTCCCCGACACCATTGGGGGATGTTTCCATGACCTTGCGTCTTCGTCTTGCCGCGCTCAGCGCTGCACTGCTTGTTTTCACGGCCGGCGTGCATGCCGCCGAAGTCTTCAACCGCGTCGCCAGCTTTCCGGTGGCGCTCAATGCGCCCGATGCGGCAGCGACCTCGTCCGAAATCATCGCCGCAACCGAAGACGGCATGACGCTTATCTATTCCGACAGCCCCGGCGGCGGCATCGGCTTTATCGACATCACCGAAGCCAGCGCCCCCAAGGCTGCTGGCTATTTGGCGCTCCAAGGAGAGCCGACTTCGGTCACCATCATCGGCGACAAGGCCTATGTCGGGGTGAACACCTCCGAGAGCTACACGGAACCATCAGGCAAGCTGGTGGTGGTGGATATCGCCAGCCAGGCTATCGATGCAGAATATGATCTTGGCGGTCAGCCGGATTCCGTGGCCCGCAACAAGACCGGCTCGCTGGTGGCGATCGCCATCGAAAACGAGCGCGATGAGGACGCCGGTGACGGTGGCCTGCCGCAAATGCCGGCCGGCTTGCTGGTAATTTTCGATGTAGCGGCGCAAAGCCTCAAGACGGTGGACGTCACCGGCCTTGCCGATGTGTTCGGCGAGGATCCGGAGCCAGAATTCGTCGCGTTCAACGACAATGACGAGATCGCCCTGACGCTGCAGGAGAACAATTACATCCTGATCGTCGATGGCAAGACCGCCGCGGTGACGGGCCATTTCTCCGCCGGGGTAACCTCGGTCGTCGATGTCGACACCAAGAAGGACGGCGCGCTGCGGTTTACCGGCAGCCAGGCCGATGTTCCGCGTGAGCCCGACTCGGTGAAATGGCTCGACAATGATCGTCTCGTGATCGCCAATGAGGGCGACTGGAAGGGCGGTTCGCGCGGCTTTTCCATCGTTTCGAAATCGGGCGAGGTCCTGTTCGACAGCGGCAACCAGCTTGACCACTATGCTGCGCGCATCGGCCACTATCCCGAGCACCGCAACAAGAAGGGCGTCGAGCCGGAAGGCCTCGAGGTCGCGACCTTTGGCGACACCCAGTACATTTTCGTCGCCGAAGAGCGGGCCTCGCTGATTGCCGTCTATAAGGATACCGGCGCCGAGCCCGAATTCGTCCAGGCGCTGCCCTCGGGTATTTCGCCTGAGGGCCTGGTGGCCATTCCGTCGCGCAATCTCCTCGCCACCGCCAACGAAGTCGATCTGCGCGAAGATGGCGGCATCGGCAGCCATGTCATGGTCTATGAACTGGCCGAAGGCGAAGCCAGCTATCCGCAGCTGATTTCCGATCTTGACGCGGACGGCCGCCCGATCGGCTGGGCCGCCATTTCCGGCGCCGTGGCCGATGCCGAAAAGCCTGGCATTCTCTACGCGGTCAGCGACAGTGTGTTCTATGCCGAGCCCGCCATCTACACGATCGATGCGACAACTCAGCCGGCGCGTATCACCAACAAGATCGTGATCAGCCGCAATGGCGATGCCGCCCAGAAGCTCGATCTGGAAGGCATTACGCTCGACGGCAAGGGTGGATTTTGGCTGGCTTCGGAAGGCAATTCCGACAAGCTGTTCCCGCATGCGCTGTTTCATGTCGATGCCGATGGCAAGATCGTTGCAGAAGTGCCGTTCCCGGCGGCGCTGCTGGCGGGCCAGACCCGTTTCGGCGCCGAAGGCATTGCCCGCACCGGCGAGGGAGACGATGAAACGCTTTGGGTCGCTGTGCAGCGCGAATGGGGCGACGATCCCAAGGGCCAGGTGAAGCTCCTCGCCTACAAGCCTGCGTCCAAGACCTGGGGTGCAGTGGCCTATCCGCTGGAAACCCCGGCTGAAGGCGCCTGGGTGGGCGTCAGCGAGATCACAGTACATGGCGACTACGCCTATATCGTCGAGCGTGATAACCAGATCGGCGAGCGGGCGCAGCTCAAGGCACTCTATCGCGTCAAGCTGGCAGACATGGTTCCGGCCGAGCTCGGCGGGGAACTGCCGGTGGTCAGCAAGGAGCTGGTGCACGATTTCATTCCGGACCTGGCCGCCAACAATGGTTATGTCCTCGACAAGGTCGAGAGCTTTGCCATCGATGCCGACGGCACGGGCTATGTCATCACCGACAATGACGGCGTCGATGACTCCTCGGGCGAAACCTTCTTCTGGACCATCGCGCTGAACTAAGGCGTTCTGCCCATGAACTGACAGACGGCTGGGCCCGAAAGGCCCAGCCGTTTTCATATGGTCAAATCGCGTGCATTCGTCTTGCGCGACAGCGGCAAGTGCCTACACTCACGGCGGTTTCAAGCGGACAACACGCCCACAGTGCTCAATCGAGTTTATATCGCGGTCGGCCTTCTCGCCATTCTGGTGCTGGCCAGTGCCTTCATCGCCCCTCGCTTCATCCAATGGAGCGACTATCGCGATCGCATGGAGGAACTTGCCAGCACGGTCTTGGGTGAAGACGTGACGATTCGTGGCGATATCGAGTTTTCACTTTTGCCCCAGCCGCGGCTGAGTTTTACCGATGTGGTGGTGGGTGTCGCCGAGGCGCCTTCTGCGACCGTGGCTGGGGTCGAAGCCGAATTTGCGTTGATGGATTTTCTGCGCGACAATTATCACGTCACCTCCCTGGTGCTCTACCAGCCGGTGGTGGAACTCGCCATCGACGAAAACGGACTCTTCGGCAGCGGCATCGATATGTCTGGCGCCGGGGCCGGTGTTGCCCTGGCGCATGCCCGTATCGAGCGCGGCAGCGTCAGGCTGTCGGACCTGCGCTCGGGCGAGCTTTATGCGGCATCGGGCATTGACGGCGATCTGCGGCTCTCGAGCTTTTCCGGGCCGTTCCAGTTTCAGGGCGCCATGGATTCCGGCGGCAGTCGCTACGAGGTGCGGTTCAATTCCGGGACGCTGGATGGTGATGGCAATACCAAGATTTCGGCCTATCTGCGGGACCTGGGTGGCGCTTTTTCCATCGGCGCCGATGGCATGTTCGCCGCCGGCGTGGCGCCTAAATTCGACGGGACACTGACTTATAAGCAGGCGCCGGAGCAGGCCGCTGGGGCGAGCGATATTCGCGGATCGCTGGTGCTCGAAAGCAAGGTGACGGCCTCCACCGATCGCGTGGTGCTGTCTGGTTATACGCTTCATCCCGACGAGAACCGGGCCGGTATGCGGCTGACCGGTTCGGCCAGCGTGCAGCTTGGCGAGCGGCGCAGTTTCGACGCGGTCGTCTCGGGCGGCGTGTTCTCGCTGCCACCGAGGGCGGCCACCGAAGTGCCGGCGCAACTGCCCTATGAGGTGGTGCGGCTTCTGGCGGAACTGCCGGCGCCGCTAATCCCGCCCATGGAAGGCACACTCGATATCGATCTGGCCGAGGTTGGGCTGCGCGGCTTTTCGCTGCGCGATCTCCGGCTCGATGCCACCAGCGACGGCAAGAGCTGGGATATTGCGCAGGCCGTCGCCCGGCTGCCGGGGGATGGCGAGCTGCGCTTTGCCGGCAAGCTTTCCGACGAGGATGGCGCGCCGGGTTTTCGGGGCACTGTCGCTCTGAGCGCAGCGCGCCTCGATGCGCTGGCGCAGCTCTGGCGCCGGCCACGTGAGGATAATCCGCTGTTCAACATGCCCGGTGGGCTGGAAGGAAGGGTCATCCTTGGCAGTGGCGCGCTGGGCCTGAGCAGCGGCGTCATGACGCTTGATGGCCAAAGTCATGGCTTCGAGCTGCGGCTGGGTTTTGGCGAGGAAAAGCGGCTCGATGCGGTGCTCAATCTCGATGATCTCGACATCAGGCACACTGCGGCCTTGCAGGCGCTGGCCCCCGACATCACCGCCGATGGCAGCTTCGCCCTGAGCTTTCCCGAGGGCAGTTTTCTCCTTACCGCGCAGACGCTTGACCTGATGGGGCTGCCGGCGACCGATGTGGTGGCCGAGGGTCAATGGTCGCCGACCGCTATTCGCCTGTCGCGTCTTGGCGCCGGCGATTGGGGTGGCGTGGGATTCAATGGCGCCGTGCGTGTCGCCGGAACGCTGGATGCGCCGCAAGTAACCGGGTCGGGCCAGCTGTCAGTGGCTGACGCTACCGCGACGGGTCTGGCCAAGCTCTATGAGTTGGCGGCGTTGCCGCAGGGGTGGCGGGGGGGGCTAGTGCGCGCCTGGCCGGCCAATCTGCGGGTGGCGCTGGAAGACAGTGAAACCGGCGCCGGTCAGGTGCTGACGCTGAATGGTAGCCTCGATGGCTCAAAATTCGACCTGCGCACCGAGATGACCGAGGGGCTGCTGGCGCTGGCGCGCGCCGACCTTCGGCTGGTCGCGTCGCTGGAGGCGGATGAAGGCGGTGATCTGGTCGAACAGCTGGGGCTGGGGCCGGTAGAACTGTTCACGGGTGAGGGGAGCGGGCTCGCCAGTTTGTTCCTCGAGGGCAATCTGTCCACGGGCCTGGACGGGCGCGTGGCGCTGGGGCAGGGGAGCGATATCCTCAGCTATTCCGGCCATATCGATATTGGCGAAGCAGGGGTATTGAGCGGTGAGGGCACGCTTGATGCGACGCTCGCTGAAGCCGGAGGTCTCGCGACACTCTTGGGCGCGCGTGGCGCCAGCCTGCCCGGCGTCGATGCCAATGCGACGCTGAGCTTCGAGGGCAGTCAGCGCATGACGCTCTCGGACATTACCGGCGTATCCGGCCGCCAGAGCTTTACCGGCCAGTTGAGCATGGCGCCTGTGGGCCAGGTGCCCAGCTTCACCGGCTCGCTGAATATGGAAAGCCTCGACGTGACAGCTCTTGCTGCCAGCATTTTCGGAGCGGAGGGCATGGTTCCCGGGGCGCAGGTGTGGCCCGAAGGGCCATTGGCGCTCAATCCGGGTCTACGGCCAACGCGCGGCGAAATTGCTGTGCGTGCCGATACGCTGTTATCAGGTGCGCAGACGCTGGCGGGTGCCACCAGCTTCGCCTATTCCTGGGACCAGCAGGCGATCGGGCTGGACCGGTTCGAGACCGAGATCGGCGGCGGCACGCTGTCGCTGGTGATCGGGCAATGCTGTGCCGGGGCGCTGTCGGACCGCGCGCTGGCCGGACGATTGAGCCTTGCCGGCGTCGAAATGGGCGCGCTGCTGCCAACGGCACCAGGCCTGTCAGGTCGTGTCGATGCGGGCCTGCAGTTCGAGGGCACTGGCGCCAGCCTGGCCGATGCCATGGCGGCGATGACGGGCGAGGGCAATTTTGCCATCGCCGATTTTGCGGCGCAGGGCCTTACGCCTGGCGTTTATCCGGCTACGGCGGCACTCACCGATGTGCTCAATACCGATGCCGAGGCGCTGCAGACACTGATCGGAATGTCGCTGTCGCAGGGTGATTTCACCGCCCAGGACGCGCGCGGGACCGTTGCCATTGCCGGTGGCGTGGTGCGAGTGGCCAATCTCATTGTGGATGGTGAAGGTGGTCGACTGGCAGGAAGCGTCAATCTCGATCTCAGCCGGCTTGCCATTGATGGCGCCTTCGTGCTGACGCCTCTCGGCTATGTCGATCCGACCGGGTTGATCGAGAACGACAATGCCCGCATCGTGGCCCGGCTTGCAGGAACGCTGATGGCGCCCTTGGCCAGCATCGACCTTACCGAAATGGTCGCCGCCATCCAGGTGCGGGCGAATGAGCTGGAAGTGGACCGACTTGAGGAATTGCGGCTCGCCGATGAAGAGCGCCAGCGCGCAGCGGCCGAAGAACGCAACCGGCTGATTGCCGAGCAGCGTCGACTGGCGGCCGAAGAAGCGGCCCGCAAGGCAGCGGAAGATGCCGCCCGCGCGCCGGCCGTTGAGCCGGAAACCCCAGAAGAAGCGGCTTCAGGCGGTAGCCTTCTGGTCGAGCCAAATCAGCCGCAGGGCCCGCTCAACCTCGGTTTCCAGCCGGGGGTGAGCGTCAATCAGCCTGTTGGCCCACCGGTCAACCAACCGTTCCAGTTCTAGATTTTGTCGCTGGTTCCGTCCCGGTACCAGGCGAGCACCGTCAGGCGTGCGGCCGAGGACAGATTGGGCACGGTGCGCGTTTCGTCGATCAGGCGCACGAGGCCTGCCATGCTTAATTCGCGCGCGGCGCAGATGGCTTCAAGGCCCGCCCAGAATTCGGGCTCGAGCGCCATGGAGGTTCGATGGCCGGCAATGGAGAAAGAGCGCTTTTCCATGGCCCTGCGGCCCTAAATCAGGGCTTCTTGCGGAAGGCGTCGAGACTGACGACCTTTTCGCCCGACGGCTCGGTCGCCGCTTCTCCAGCTTCGGCGGCCTCAGTTGCCGCATCGGCACGAGCCTCAGTGTCCTCGTCTTCGCGGGCAGCCGTGCTCGGGTCGAACTGCAGTCCGAACTGCACGGAAGGGTCGAAGAAACCTTTGATGGCAGCGAAGGGAATGACGAGGATTTCAGGCTGGCCGTCGAAGCTAAGGCCGACCTCGAACGTGCTTTCGGTGACCTTGAGGTCCCAGAACTGGTTCTGGATGACGATGGTCATTTCCTTGTCGTACTGGGTCAGCAATTTCTCGCTCAACCGCACGCCGGGGGCGCGGGTGGCGAAGGAAATGAAGAAATGATGGTCGCCGGGCAGGCCGGTGCGCGAGACTTCGGCCAGCACCTTGCGCACGACGCCGCGCAGGGCTTCCTGGGCGAGTATGTCGTATCGCATGTGATCTTCGGCCATCTTATCCTCGCTTTTGGTCTCGTCGGCTGGGACAGGGCAGTCCTAGAATCCCGAACGGCCCATATCAGCCCTACGTTCCCAAAGATTTCAAGGACAAAGGCGTGGCAAATTTGGGGAAGAGAGGAAGTGCAGGCTTCTGTTGCCAGGTGCCTGCGAACCCCGCCTGTCGCCCGGCTAGGGGCGGAGGACTTAAATTCCCAGTGCTAGCACCGCATTACGCAGCGAGAGCAACCGGAGCCTTATTGTTGTCATTAGCAACTATAAGTTTCGGACCGATAACGGTGGTACCTCACCGAGCAAAAGCACACTCTTTACGCCCTCGTCGATCCTATTTCGTCCCCATTGGCTACCCCGCGAGGGGTAGATGGTGGAGACGCCGGGTACCGCCCCCGGGTCCGATGGGTTTATTACAATGACCGTTTATCGCCATAGCCCTTACGGGCACCCCCTATATAGGTGACCCGAACGCCGGATGCAAACTCCTCGAAGCGATTCAGGAGTGGTTAAGGGCTAGTCCTCATCCTCCCCGCCACGGAGGGCAGGATGCGCGACCGTCGATTCCTTTATTCCAATCCCGGGCACCAACCCCTGCGTGGTCGCAGGCGACGCGGATTTTCCGGACTTGTTCCGATGGTGCTGGTGGCCGGCCTGGCGGGCGCCGTTGGCGGCTTGATGCTTGAACGGACCGGTGTCGGGGATTGGCTCATGGCACCAGCGGCGCCGCGGGTCACCGTTGAGCAGGCGGCACGACATTTCGCTCTGTGCTCCGGGGCGTCCCGCAACACCTGTGTGGTGGATGGCGATACGTTCTGGCTCGACGGCACAAAGATCCGCATCGCTGATATCAACACCCCGGAAACCGGCGCGCCGCAATGCGCGGCCGAGGCTGCGCTGGGTCGCAGGGCAACGGAGCGTTTGAGGGAATTGCTGAGTGAGGGGACCTTCTCGCTGGTCGGCATTGATCGCGACGAAGATCAGTATGGCCGCAAACTACGCATCGTCGAACGCAACGGCCGCTCGGTTGGGGCGGTGCTGGTGGCCGAGGGGTTGGCGCATGAATGGCGTGGACGGCGCGAAAGCTGGTGTTGAACCGGTGTTATGGCTTATCTCGGTCGGTGAGCTGTAAGGAGGCGCCGCGTGTCGCTGCCCGTCATCGAAGGTAGAAGCTGCGAGGGATGCACGGCTTGCTGTGAATTCCCGCCTATTCGCACCGAAAAGCTGCAGAAGCCGGCCAATACGCTGTGCCCGCACTGCGCAGAAGGACAAGGCTGCACGGTCTATGACGTGCGCCCGGATGTGTGCCGTGGCTTTTATTGCGGCTGGTTCTTCCTGCCGGAACTGACGCCGGATTGGCATCCGGCCGAAAGCGGTGTCGTCATCCGGTCCGAGCATTTCGAAGAGAATACCATCACCTTGCTGATCCTGCGCCTCTCGGGCTTTCTTGTGTCGGAGAATTTTGCCGGCATGATTGGGGCCTGGGTGGAGCAGGGCGTCGGGGTGGAGTTCGAGCGGGTCGGTCCGCCCGGCCATTTGCCGGCGAAGATGCGTATGAACGAACTGCTGGAAGACGCTGTGGCTGCGCGTGACCTCAGGGCCATGCAGACCATGTTCGCCTGGGCGCTGGCACATATCGACAAGACGCACACATGGGAGCCGGACGATACGGTGCTGCGCAGCGCGCTCGCCTGAACCTAGCCGTTCCACTTCATGCGCATGTAGACGCCACCGGCTTCCAGCTCCTCCAGCATCTGCTCCAGATGTTTGAGCTTGGTCTCCTCGCGCTTCACCTTGTTGATCCACAGCAAGTAGTCATTGCGCTGGTAGGCCGGCCGCGCCTGGTACTTTTCCATGAGACCGCGTTCTTCGAGGGCCTGCCGCACAAAGTCGGGCATGTCTTGTCGTGGCCGCAGCGGGCGCAGAACCGGGCTCATGATCGTTGCTCCTATCGGTTGGTCCCAGTGACTATCACGAAATGTGCTGTCGCCTCCTGTCAGTGCTCCATGCGGTATTCATGTACCGCTTTAGGGTGGGCCGGTTTTGCGATAGCGTCGTGACCAGGTCTCTCCATCCATTTCCGAGATAGTCATGGCGCCCGACCCGACAAGCAAGCTGATCCATGCCGCCACGCATTTTCTGGGCAAGCCGCCCGATGCCTTGACCAACCAGGAGCGGGTTGTTCTTGAGCGGGCCATCAGCAAGCGTGCCCTCTCCCGCGATCCCACCTTGGCTTTCGACGATGGGCTGACCTTCGGGCAAAGGCTGGCGGACGGGGTGGCTGCCTTTGGCGGGTCCTGGGCCTTTATCATCGGCTTTGGCGTCTGCCTGCTGCTCTGGACCGGGGCCAATCTGCTGCTGCGCGGTGCGGCCTTCGACCCTTATCCCTTCATCTTCCTCAATCTGATGCTGTCCATGCTCGCCGCCATTCAGGCGCCCGTGATCATGATGAGCCAGAACCGGCAGGCGGCCAAGGATCGCGAGGTCTCCGCGCATGACTACGAGGTCAACCTCAAGGCCGAGATCGAGATCATGGCGCTGCATGATAAGGTTGATCGGTTGCGCGAAGAGGATTTGCGCAACTTGATCCTGCGGCAGCAGGACCAGATCGAGCGCCTGACGCGGCTGGTGGAGAAGCACGTGGCGGGAGGCGAAGACAAAGGCGAATCGGCTTAGTCTTGCCCGCCATGCAGCCCTATCTGAAACTCCTCTCCGATATTCTCGAAACCGGCACCGACAAGTCGGACCGCACCGGTACCGGCACGCGCTCGCTCTTCGGCTACCAGATGCGCTTCGATCTTTCGAAGGGCTTTCCGCTGCTGACGACCAAGAAGCTGCATCTCAAGTCCATCATTTATGAGCTGCTGTGGTTCATACGTGGCGAGACCAATGTGCGCTGGTTGCAGGAGCGCGGCGTCAAGATCTGGGACGAATGGGCGGACGACAATGGCGATCTCGGTCCGGTCTATGGCAGTCAATGGCGCAGCTGGCCGGCGCCGGACGGGCGCAAGATCGACCAGATCGCCAACCTGATCCAGTCCATCAAGACCAAGCCCGATAGCCGGCGACACATCGTTTCGGCCTGGAACCCAGCGGAAGTGGACGAGATGGCGCTGCCACCCTGCCACTGCCTGTTCCAGTTCTATGTCGCCAATGGCAGGCTCAGCTGCCAGCTCTATCAGCGTTCGGCCGACACGTTTCTGGGCGTACCCTTCAACATCGCGTCCTATGCGCTGCTGACCCATATGGTGGCGCAGGTCTGCGATCTCGAGGTCGGTGATTTCGTCCACACCTTCGGCGACGTGCATCTCTACGCCAACCACTTTGAGCAGGCCCAGTTGCAACTCACCCGCGAACCGCGCCCACTGCCGCGCCTGGTCATGAACCCCGAGCGCAAGGCGCTGGAAGACTTCGTCTTCGAGGATTTCGCCTTCGAGGGATACGATCCGCATCCCCATATCAAGGCCGAAGTCTCGGTATGAGCCGGTCGCTGGGCGAGCTCTCCGACAAGGTGTCGGAAGTGGCGGCGGTGCTGACCAGCCGAAATGGCATTGCGGCCGATAGCGATTGGCTGATGCTCAAGCTGCAGGAGGAGCTGGGGGAACTGACCGCAGAGCACTTGCGCCTCAGCGGCCGAAAGAAGCGCGAGGGGCTAGATGAGAACGCCATCATTGCGGCCCGCAACGATGAGGCAGCCGACTTGCTGGCTATTCTGCTGCTCTACGCTCGCCACCACGACATCGATCTTGAAGCTGCGGTCGAGCGGAAATGGCTCAAGCATCTTCGCCCGGTCACCAAAACCGGCTAACCTGATCATTGCCTGAAATGCAGGGATGGGCTGTTCTCGTCCCGTGATCCAATACGAAGTCCTGAGGGAGACGGGATTATGCGCAAGTTTGCACTTGCCCTGATGGTGAGCTGCCTGGCCCTGCCGGCACTGGCCAACGACACGACGGCCCAACTTGGCGCTGGCGGCCTGGTCTTCGTAGGCAATGACGCGATCCAGATGGCCTCGGAAGACCTTTACGTGTCGCCGAGCGAGGTTCGTGTCACCTACGAATTCAACAACGTCACCGATGAGGACCAGACGGTGCTGGTCGCCTTTCCGATGCCCGATATCGAGGGCAGCGGCGATTTCATGGTCGATGTGCCGATCCAGACGGCCGGTGGCGAGGGCCGCCCGGCCATCGATGACCCCAACAATCTTTTCGGCTTCGCCACGACCTTCAATGGCGAGCCGGTGGATGCCGAACTGCACCAATATGCCTTCGCGCATAATATCGACTATTCCGATCTGCTGCGCGGCATGGGCGTGCCGCTGGAGCCGTTCGGTGAAGCGACCTATGAGGCGTTGAAGAGGCTCGATGAGGCCGATGCGCTCAAACTCGTCCATTTGGGCATGGTCTACCGCTCCGAATATGATGCCGGTAACGGCATGGAGTGGGAATATGTGCCGCTTTGGACGCTGCGCTCGACTTATAGCTGGGAAGCGACCTTTGCGCCCGGTATCTCCGATGTCGTTCACTCCTACCAGCCGAGCGTCGGCGGCACGGTGGCCACGACCTTCATGCCGACAAAGGGCGACGAGTATTCCCGCCAGCGCTATGACGAATATGTCGCCAAATTCTGTGTGGACGACAATCTGGTCAGCACGTTGCGCAAGAAGGAAATCACCCGCGACGGCTGGACGTCCTACCCCTTTGTCGAAAACTGGATTTCCTACATCTGGTCGACGGGCAACAACTGGTCCGGCCCCATCGGCAAGTTCACCCTGACCGTCGACAAGGGCAGCCCCGACAACCTGGTGTCGTTCTGCGGGGAGGGCGTCAAGAAGATCGGTCCCACCACCTTCCAGATGACCCAGACGGACTGGTACCCGCCCTATGACCAAGAGCTGGAAATCCTGCTTTTGATCCCGGTGGACTGGTTCGACGGGGAATAGGTCCCCGCTATTACTTATGACGGAGGCGCAAGGGCATGAGCCTTGCCATACGTGCTGCCCAGCCCGGCGATGCCGGGCTGATCCTCGATTTTATCAAGGCGCTGGCCGAATACGAAAAGCTCTCCCACGAGGTGGTGGCCAGCGCCGACGATCTCGAGCGCGACCTGTTCGGCGTTGAACCCAAGGTGTTTTGTGAAATTGCCGAATGGGCGGGCAAGCCGGTCGGATTCGCGCTCTGGTTCTATACCTATTCGACCTTCCAGGGCCGGCACGGCATCTGGCTCGAAGATCTCTATGTCGATCCTTCAATGCGCGGCAAGGGCATCGGCAAGGCGTTGCTGGTGAATCTGGCTCAGCGTTGTGTGCAGGAGAATCTCGGACGGTTCGAGTGGTGGGTGCTCGACTGGAACGAGCCCTCCATCACCTTCTACAAGAGTCAGGGTGGCGTCATGCAGGATGAATGGACCAAGGTGCGCATCGACGGCGCCGCGCTGGCGAAATTGGGTGCCGCATGAACGTCCGCATCGCCCTCATCGCTGCCGTGGCGGAAAATCAGGTGATCGGCGCCGATCAGTCGATTCCCTGGCGCATCCCCTCCGATTTCGCCTGGTTCAAGGCTCAGACCATGGGCAAACCGATGGTCATGGGGCGCAAGCAGTTCGAGACATTTCCCCGGCCCTTGCCAGGACGGCCGCACATCGTGGTCACGCGTCAGAGGGACTATGCTCCGGACGGTGTATCAGTCGTGCATTCGCTGGAAGAGGGGTTGGCGCTAGGGCGCGAGCTGGCTGCGACGGCTGGCGTGGACGAGGTCATGGTGATCGGGGGCGGCGACATATACGCGCAGGCCATGGCACATGCCGACCGGCTCTATATCTCGCACATTGCGGCCGCGCCTGAGGGTGATGTGTGTTTTCCGCCGATAGACGGGCATGTTTGGACAATCGTGGGCGAACCCGACGTGGTGGCCAGTCCTGCGGACTCAGCTGCCTACACGATCAAGATCTATGAGCGTGTTCGCGCCGCCGCGCATTGATCGGCGGCGCTGCTTGCCTATATATGGCAACAATGATTTTTCGAAGACACCGAAAGGAATGCGATGCCTTGGGAGAATAATGGAGGCGGAGGTGGCCGCAATACGGGCGGTCCCTGGGGCCAGGCGCCTGGCGGTGGCGGCGGTCCACGCCGGCCGAGTGGTGGCGGCAACACTCCCAATCTCGAAGACATCCTCAATCGTGGACGTGACCAGTTCAAGGGCGGCGTCCCGGGCGGACGCTGGGCCATTGTCGGCGGCATCATAGCGCTGCTGGCCTTTTGGGGCGTCAATTCCGTCTATACGATCAACCCGCAGGAAGTGGGCGTCGAGCTGCGCTTCGGCAAGCCCAAGCCCGAACTGTCGGGTCCGGGCCTGCACTTCATGCTGTGGCCGGTCGAAACCGTCGAACGTGCCACCACGACCGTCAACCAGACCCAGATCGGTGCGGCCAATGCCAGCGGCGCCCGTGCGGCCAATGTGTCAGACGGGTTGATGCTGTCGGGCGACCAGAACATCGTCAATGTGCAGTTCTCGGTCTTCTGGGCCATCAGCGATCCGGTTGCCTATCTCTTCAATGTGCGTGACCAGGAATCCATGGTCCGCTACGCTGCCGAAAGCGCCATGCGCGAAGTCGTCGGCCGTCGCCCGGCGCAGGACATCTACTCGGACGACCGCTCCGGTATCTCCTCCGAAGTGCTGCGCATCGTGCAGGCCACGCTGCAAAGCTATGGTCTAGGCGTCACAGTCAGCCAGGTGCTGATCGAAAATGCCGGGCCGCCGTCCGAAGTGATCGATGCCTTCAACGAAGTGCAGCGCGCCCGTCAGGACGAAACCCGTCTGCAGGAAGAAGCCCGCTCCTACGCCAACACCCTTCTGGGTGATGCGCGCGGTCGTGCTGCGGCCCTGCGCGAAGAAGCCGCCGCCTACACCAACCGCGTGGTGCAGGAAGCAACCGGTGAGGCCCAGCGCTTCAACGCCATCTACGCAGAATATGTGAATGCGCCGGAGGTGACGCGTAAGCGCCTCTTCCTCGAGACCATGGAAGAAGTGCTCGGCAAGTCCGAGAAGGTTCTCATCGAGAATGGCGCGGATGGTTCGGGTGTCGTCCCTTACCTGCCGCTGCCGGAACTGCGCTCGCGCGCTAACACCTCGACGGGGAACTGAGCATGACGAACCGCCTCTTCATTATCGGCGCCGTCATCGTCGCCGCGATCTATGTTTTCTTCTCCTCCATCTACATCGTGGACGAGCGCGAACAGGCTATCGTCATGCGCTTCGGCCAGATTACCGATGTGCGCACCGAGCCGGGCATCTACTTCAAGATCCCGACCGACGTGGTGGACAGCGTCCAGATCATCGACGATCGTCTGCTGCGTTATGATATTGCCAATATGCGTGTTCAGGTGTCGGGCAACGCCTTCTATCAGGTCGATGCCTTCCTGACCTACCGCATTGCCAATGCTCGCCTGTTCCGCGAACGTGCGACGGGCCAATTGTCGGTGGCGGAAGCCCGTATCGGCGCCAGCCTCGATGCAGCGCTGCGTCAGGTCTATGGTCTGCGCGAATTCACCGACGCTCTGTCGGATCAACGCGCGCAGATGATGCAGGAAACCCGCGACCTCATCCGTACGGACCTGGCAGAACTCGGCCTCGATATTGTCGACGTCCGCATCCTGCGCACTGACCTCGACTCCGACGTCTCGGCCACGACCTTCGAGCGTATGCGTGCCGAGCGTCTTGCCGAAGCCGCGCTGCTTCGCGCTCGCGGTCAGGAGCAGGCACAAAGCCTGCGGGCTATCGCTGATCGTCAGTCGGTTGAAATCGTCGCCGCCGCGACCCGCGATGCAGAGATTATCCGTGGTCAGGGCGATGCCGATCGGAACCGGATCTTTGCTGCCGCCTATGGCCAGGACGCGGAATTCTTCGAGTTCTACCGTTCGATGGAATCCTACCGCACGGCTCTCGCTGGCACCGGCACCACCATGGTCCTCTCTCCCGACAGTGCCTTCTTCCGCTACTTCGGTTCGGATGGCCAGCTGCCGGCAGCGAGCACGACTTTCGCACCACCGCTGCCGCAGGAAGACATTGCGCCGAGCCTGCCGACTACGTCCGACGAGCCTGCTCTGGATGGTCTCGGTATCGAGGAAACCGTCGCCCCCAGCATGACGCTGGAAGATGGTTCCCAACTGGCTCCGACCGTTGGAACGGAAGCTCCGGCGCCGATCGAGCCCGTGGCGCCCGCGCCGGCGGAGCCGGTCGCGCCCGCTGCGGGCCAGTAAGCCAGGCCGCAGTCCCCAAAAGAATGGGCCGGTGGGTATTCCCACCGGCCCATTTGCATTTAAGCTGGATCTCCTGATCAGCGTACGATGTCTTCGTCCGCATAGCCTTGCAGATAGAGCAGGGCGGTGAGGTCGCCATGGTCGATGCGGATGCCGGCGGCTTCGGCGACGGCCGGCTTGGCATGCAGGGCGACGCCGAAACCTGCAATGCCGATCATGTCGAGATCGTTGGCGCCATCGCCCACCGCGATGGTCTGCGATAGGTCGAGGTCATGCTCGGCGGCCAGAGCAATCAGGCGCTCCCGCTTGGTGCTCTTGTCGACAATGGGCTTGGTGACAGTGCCGGTCAGCCGGTCGCCGTCGAATTCGAGCACATTGGCAATGGCCTCATCGAAGCCAATACGCTTGCCGAAATAGTCGGCAAAAAAGGTAAAGCCGCCCGAGACCAGCGAGGTATAGGCGCCGTAGGCCTTCATGGTCTGTACCAAGGCGCGGCCGCCGGGCGCCAAGGTGATGGCTTCGCGGCGCACTTCCTCGATCACCTTGCGCTCCAGCCCCTTGAGCAGGGCGACGCGGGTATCCAGCGCCTGTTCGAAATCCAGCTCGCCGCGCATGGCGCGCTCGGTGATCTCGGCAACCTGCGGCTTGATGTCGAGCGCGGCGGCGAGTTCATCGATGCATTCCTGCTCGATCATGGTGGAATCCATGTCGGCGATCAGCAGTTTCTTGCGGCGGCCCTGGGTCGGCACGATATTGGCGTCCACGGCGCGCTGCCCCAGCACGTCGCGCGCGGTGGCGAGGGCGTCTGGCGCGGTCGGCTCGAGAATTTCACAAGCGATGCCGTGATTGAGCCAGTTGAGTTCTCCGCCGGTTTGCTGCACCACAGCAGCGGCCAGCGCGGGGTCCAGTTCCGGGTCTGCAGGATTGGCAGTGAGCAAGAGTACCGGCATGGCGGTGGTGACTTTCGGGAGTGTTGGATGAAGGCCCAAAGGCGTGCGGTCCTGATAGCGGGTCCGACTGCCAGCGGCAAGTCGGCCATGGCGCTGGCGCGTGCGCAGCGGGGGGGCGGCATCATCGTCAATGCCGACGCCATGCAGGTCTATTCCGGGCTCAGGATCATCACGGCACGGCCCTCGGCCGAGGACGAGCGGCTGGTCGAACACCGGCTCTATGGGATGGTATCGCCCGCCACGCGCTTTTCAACCGGCCAGTGGCTCAGCGCGGTGGCCGAGGTGATCGCCGACGCCGACCCGGCGCGCGAGTTGATTTTTGTCGGCGGTACCGGTCTCTATTTCGATGCGCTGACCCGCGGCTTTGCCGAGGTGCCTGTCATTCCCGATGCCGTCACCGCTGCGGTGCAGGCCGAGATAGAGGGGCTGGATGCGACGGCCCGCATGCAGCGGCTTATCGCGGAAGATCCCCAAACTGCCGCTCGTCTCAAGGTGGCCGATCCGCAACGCGTGATCCGGGCGCTGGCGGTCAAGCGCGCGACCGGGCAACCACTATCCCATTTTCAACAGGCGCATATGCCGGCTCTGCTTGATGGCTGGGCGGTGGAGCGGCTGGTGCTGGCGCCCGATCGCGAGGTGCTGCGAGCGCGCATAACCCGTCGCTTCGAAACCATGTTTGCCCAAGGGGCGGTTGAGGAAGTCGAGAACCTGCGGGCGCAAAATCTCGATCCAAGCCTGCCTGCCCTCAAGGCCATTGGCGTGCCCGAGATTTCAGACTGGCTCGACGGGCGGACGGGGCGCGAAGAGGCAATTGCCCTCTCGATCATCGCCACCCACCAATATGCCAAACGGCAGCGGACCTGGTTCCGCAACCGCATGAGCGACTGGCCCCGACTCGACCCGCTCTAAGCGCTGGTCGGCTTCAGTGCGTCGAGCAGGCCGAGCCGCTCACGCATGGCAAAGCGCGTCACCAGCACCACGGCTACGAAGCTGAGGCCAACGGCGAGCCCGGTCCACACGCCGACACCGCGCCAGCCGGCAAAGTCGCTGAGCAGATAGCCGACCGGCAGGCCGATGCCCCAATAGCCCAGAATGGCGAAGAGCATCGGGATCTTGGTGTCGCTCAACCCGCGCAACGCATGTGCAGCCGCCACCTGCGCGCCATCGGCGAGCTGGAACAAGCCGGCGACGGCCAGGAACGAGGCTGCGAGCGCAAGGGCATTGGCGTTTTCCGGATTGTTGGGATCGAGGAAGATGGTCACCAGCGCCGGGCCCATGGTCAGGAACAGCACGCAGGACAGAACCATAAAGCCGGTGCCCAGCATGAACGAGGTCCAGCCCGCCAGCTTGATGCCTTCCGCATCGCGGCGGCCATAGGCGATGCCGACGCGAACCGTGGCCGCGATTCCCAGCCCCAGTGGCACCATGAAAGCCATGGACGCGCATTGCAGCGCCACGGCGTGCGCCGCAAGTTCGTCAGTGCCCAGGCGCCCGATGAGCAGGGCCGCGGCGGTGAACATGCCGACCTCGGCCACCACGGTCAGGGCAATGGGCAGGCCGATGCGGAAGATTGCACGGAAGTGGCCCCAGTCGGCGCGCCAGAACCGGATCAGGATATGAAAGCGCCCAAAGCGCCGATGCCGCACCACATAGGTCAGCATGGCCAGGAACATGATGATGTTGGTGGTCAGCGTGGCGATGGCGGCGCCGCGCAATTCCAGGCGCGGCATGCCGAAATGCCCGAAGATCAGGGTATAGGCGACGGCGGCGTTCACCACCACGCCGAGTACGGTAATCACCAGCACCACGCGGGTAGCGTCAAAGGCCGAGAGCAGCGAGCGCAGGGCAATGATCCCCAAAGCCGGGAACAGCGACCAGGCAACGATCTGCAGGAATTGTTCGGCCATGGCCGTGGTCGCGGGGTCCTGTCCGAGGCGCTCGTAGATCGGGCGGACCTGCAGCACCAGCGGCAGCAGCAGCGTCGACATGACGATGGTGACCCAGAACCCCTGGCGGACGATGCGGCGGATCGCCTTGATGTCGCGTGCGCCCCGCGCCTGCGCCACCAGTGGCGCGACGGCGCCGACAATGCTAACGCCGAACAGTAGAATGGGCATGAAAAAGGATGTGGCGAGCGTGCCGGCGGCCAGATAGTCCGGCCCCAGCCAACCGAGCAGGATCACGTCGGTTGTGTGCAGCGCATTCTGCGCCAGCTGCGCAATCACCAGTGGCCAGGCCAACGCAAAGGTTGCCCGCAATTCCCGCAACCAGCCATTGGCAGGCGCGGGTTCAGGTAGCGTCACGCCCGGTGACGCGACTATCTCGCTCATTGTCGTTTCCCAATCTCGCGCCCATGCTCTATGCCAAAGCAGCGATTTGGGGAAGCCGGATGCCGCAAGTGGATAAGTTGGGAACGCTACGGCGCGTGCTGCTGGGCATTGCCGGGCTGTTGGGCGCCATTGGCGTCGCCGCCGCGGCGCGTGCGTCGCATAGCAGTGACAGTCGCAATATCGCCGCCATTGCCACGATCTTCCTCGCCCATGCCCCGGTGCTGGTTGCGCTTGGTCTTGCGGCGCGCGGCCGGGTCATGGTTTGGTCTGGGATAGCCCTGGCTTTCGGGACTATCTTGTTCGGGCTCGATCTGGCGCTGCGCGAGCAACTGGGGCAGGGCGCCTTCCCAGGCGCTGCGCCGCTCGGGGGCGGATTGATGATCCTCGCCTGGCTCGGCCTCGTCGTGGCGGCGGTGCTGTGGCGGCCGAATACAGATTTCACTAAATAAGTATTAAATCTGACCGGAACCTTTAGCAGGCCGGCGCATTTATGCTGCGACGATGTCGTTGGAGGTATTCATGCACAAGATCCTGATCATTGCCGCTACCGCGCTTTCCCTGGCGGCCTGCACCACCACCCAGCAGGGTGCGACGGTCGGCGCCATCGGCGGCGCCATTGTTGGTGCGAGCGCGACGGGCGGAAATATTGTCGGAACCGCTGTCGGTGCTGGCATCGGCGGTGTGGTCGGCGCAGCCGCCGGCAATGTTCTGGGCAAGGTTGAAGGCAGCAATGATCGCTGCGTCTATCAGCGTCCGAACGGCACCCGCTATATCGACACCTGCCCGCGCGGTTAAAACGTCCCCCAAAGCCACAGCGCCCCCTGTGGCTTTCGCGCCCTCCCGGGCGCCCAGGCACCCGGCCGGTCATCCTGCCGGGTGTCTTGCTGTCTGCAGTCTGGCCTTGAAAATAATCGCCGAAAACTATAGTTTATTGCAACGTGCCACTTGTCTTGCGCTATCTGAACGACCGGCCTGTCCGGAAACTTGGCTACCTCCTGATCTCGTGAATCGTAAGTCCAAATTCCTCGCACGGGGACTGGATAAACCCTTCCGCCGCATCA
Source organism: Devosia equisanguinis (assembly GCF_900631955.1). Taxonomy (GTDB): domain Bacteria; phylum Pseudomonadota; class Alphaproteobacteria; order Rhizobiales; family Devosiaceae; genus Devosia; species Devosia equisanguinis. The sequence goes on from NZ_UZWD01000036.1 coordinate 25,716, forward strand.
GCGGCATAACAGACCAAGAGGTCCATACATGGCTGCCATTACCGGTACCGTGAAATTCTTCAACACCACCAAGGGCTACGGCTTCATCTCTCCTGACAATGGTGAGAAGGACGCATTCGTTCACATCTCCGCCGTTCAGCGTTCGGGCCTGCAGGGCCTGTTTGAAGGCGACAAGGTGAGCTTCGAGCTGCAGACCGGCCGTGATGGCAAGGTTTCGGCCACCGACCTGACCCTGCTGAGCTAATCGCCGGCCCGTGTTTGGAAATGGGCCCTTCGGGGCCCTTTCTTTTTTTGGGCGGTAGACACCTGCCCCATGTCGTGCGAGAGAGCCGGACAATCCCTTAGACGGAGCCGGCCATGGTGCGCGATTTCCTCAAAAATTGGAGCCCCCGGGTCGAGACTCCCGCCAGCCTGCGCCAGGCCGGTGCCATGCCCTATGCCATTGTCGACGGGCGCATGGCCTTCCTGCTGATCACTTCGCGCCGCAGCGGCAAGTGGATTTTCCCAAAGGGAGCCATTGAGCCCAATATGACGCCGTGGGAAAGCGCCGCACTCGAGGCGATGGAAGAGGCCGGGGTAACCGGTGATATCGCGCCCACCGCAGTCGGCAGCTATCGCGCCGGCATGGGTACGGACAGTGCGACGCTGGTCGATGTCGATCTCTATCCGCTCCGCGTTATCCAGCAGCATGATGTCTGGCGTGAGCAGGACCAGCGTTTGCGCCATTGGGCGACGCTGGCGGAGGCCCGCCGTCTTCTGGCCGACAAGTCGCTGGCGCGCCTGGCGGCACGCCTGCATGAGCAGATTGTCGGGAACTAGCCGACGATCAGGTCGAGCCCCAGGAACAAAAGGCCAGAAAGCAAGGCCGAAGCGGGCACGGTCACGACCCAGGCAGCCGCAATGCTGTAGACGTGGTGGCGCCGCACCAAGAGGCGCCCCTCGGTCTTGCGCGCATTGGCCAGAGCTTCCTCCGGAGTTGCATTGAGCTGGGTGGCATCGACGAAGCGCGCATTCACCGGAACGGCAGTGCCTTCCATGTCCCGGCGCGAGATATATTCGCGCAGGAAGCCGACGCCGAAAACGGCACCAACGGCGATATGCGTCGAAGAGACCGGCATGCCCAGTGCCGATGCGACCAGCACCGTGATGGCGGCTGAGAGCGCAGCGCAAAAAGCGCGGATTTCATTGAGCTTGGTGATCTGCTCGCCGACGGTGCGGATCAGGCGCGGCCCGAATAGGGCCAGGCCCAGCGAGATGCCGATGGCGCCAATGGCAAGCACCCAGAAGGGCAGGACGATATTGGCGACTTCTCCATGGCCGGTTTCAAGTGCCGTCACGATGGCCGCGAAGGGGCCGATGGCGTTGGCGACGTCATTTGCACCATGGGCGAAGGAGAGCAGGGCGGCCGAGACAACCAATGGCAGGCGGAACAGTGTCGCCACGTGCTTCTTGCGGTTCTCCATGTTCATGGACTGCTTGCGCACCCAGGGCATGGAAATGATCCAGCCCAGGGCGGCAAAGACTACGCCGAGGATTGCCGTGGTCCAGACATCGGGGGACCAGACGCGGCTCAGCCCCTTGGTGGCCAGATACATAGCGAAAACGCCGGTCATGACGGCGACGAAGATCGGCACCCAGATGCGGGCGGCGGAAATCTTGTCGATGCGATTGGTGATGGTCGACATGATCACCGCCAGCATGCCGGCTGCGGCAATGCCGCCCAAGACCGGCGAAATGACCCAGCTCGAGGCGATGGCGCCGATCGTGGGCCAGTTGACGACGCCGAAGCCGGCTGCGGCGATACCCGAGCCGACCACGCCGCCGACTACTGCGTGGGTGGTGGACACCGGTGCCCCGATATAGGTGGCGAGATTGACCCAGAGCGCGGAGGCCAGAAGCGCTGCCATCATCACCATAACGAAGGTCGAGGTATCGAATTCGGCCGAGGTTAACAGGTCCCGTGCGACGGTATTGACCACGTCGCCACCGGCGAGCAGGGCGCCTGCGGCTTCGAAAATGGCGGCAATGAAGAGCGCGCCCACCATGGACACCGCGCGAGAACCGACTGCAGGGCCCATATTGTTGGCCACGTCATTGGCGCCGACATTCAGCGCCATATAGCCGGCAATGATGGCACCGATGACGACCACATAGGTCGTTGGGCCTTGAACCACCGAGAAGCTGGCCCAGACGGCTGCAACCAGCAGGAACACCAGCGCTATGCCCGGTGCGGCCAGGGCGCGGCCAAGGTCGTGCGTTGCCGTCTCCAGGCCAGTGACCCGCTGCAAGTCCTTGTCGAGGGCGCTTTTGCTCATGTCATCGAACCGTCATAATCTGTGCCAGTGCCCCATAGCATTGTCTGACGCTCTGGCCACCTGTTTTGCAACCATCAGGCCGGCGGTCCACGCATTTTAAAGGCGGCAAGGCAGGAGCAGTGACGGTGCGGGGCCGCGTGGCGGATACCGGAACGCATCGACACTTGACTTGCGCTGCTGCTTGCTCCTATCAATGCGCCGTCAGATTTTTTGGAGCGGTCCAGTGCGGGCACTCATTCTCGTAGTACGCAGGCGCATCGGCAACGTGGGGTAAATCCCCGCGCGATAGCTGGTGCGCCGAACATGAGGTCCCAAACGGGGCCTTTTTTATTGCCTTTTTTCCGCCGCGCGGGAGAGGCGGCAGGTGACGGACAAGACCCCGGGAGGGGCAAGGATTTAGGAAGGGCTGACAATGGCCGAGAAAATGACCGGCGCTGAAATGGTGATCCAGGCGCTGACCGATCAGGGGGTCGAGCATATCTTCGGCTATCCCGGTGGTGCGGCTTTGCCGATCTATGACGCGATGTTCCAGCAGGATTTCGTCAAGCACATCCTGGTGCGCCACGAGCAGGGCGCGACCCATATGGCCGAAGGCTATGCGCGCTCCACCGGCAAGCCGGGCGTGGTCCTCGTCACCTCTGGTCCCGGCGCGACCAATGCGGTCACCGGCCTTACCGATGCCTTGATGGATTCCATCCCGCTGGTCTGCATCACCGCCCAGGTTCCCACGACGCTGATCGGCACCGACGGCTTCCAGGAATGCGATACTGTCGGCATTACCCGCTCCTGCACCAAGCACAATTATCTCGTGAAGAACGTCGCCGACCTGCCGCGCGTCCTGCATGAGGCCTTCCACATTGCCACGACCGGCCGTCCTGGCCCCGTGGTCATCGACATTCCCAAAGACGTGCAGTTCGCCGTTGGCGACTATTACAAGCCCGAACCCGGCACGCTGCGTCACAAGTCCTACCGTCCCAAGGTGGACGGCGATGCCGCCGCGATTGAAGCGGCGGTCGATCTCATGCTCAAGGCCGAGCGCCCGATTTTCTATACGGGTGGCGGCGTCATCAATGCCGGTCCCGAAGCCTCGGAAAACCTGCGCGAGCTGGCCGAGCTCACCGGCTTCCCGGTGACTTCGACGCTGATGGGCCTCGGTGCCTTCCCGGCCTCCAATCCGCAATGGATGGGCATGCTGGGCATGCACGGCACCTATGAAGCCAATATGGCGATGCATGACTGCGACGTCATGATCAATATCGGCGCACGCTTTGATGACCGCATCACCGGCCGCGTCGATGCCTTCTCGCCCAATAGCCGCAAGATCCACGTCGATATCGACCCGTCCTCCATCAACAAGATCATTCGCGTCGACGTGCCGATTGTGGGCGATTGCAATCGCGTGCTCGAAGAGATGATCCGCATCTGGCGGTCCAAGACCAACCAGCCGCGCTCGGAAGCGCTGGCGCCCTGGTGGAGCCAGATCGAAAAGTGGCGTTCGGTCAATTCGCTCGGGTTCAAGAATTCCGACACCACCATCAAGCCGCAATGGGCCATTCAGCGCCTGTTCGAAGCGACGAAGAAGCAGGCCAAGGAGGTGTACATCACCACCGAGGTCGGCCAGCACCAGATGTGGGCGGCCCAGCATTTCCATTTCGACCAGCCCAATCGCTGGATGACCTCGGGTGGTCTGGGAACCATGGGTTATGGCCTGCCGGCTGCGGTCGGCGTGCAGGTGGCCCATCCCGATGCGCTGGTGATCGACATCGCCGGCGAAGCCTCGGTGCAGATGACGATGCAGGAAATCTCGACCGCGGTGCAGTATCGCCTGCCGATCAAGATATTCATCCTCAACAATGAGCGCATGGGCATGGTTCGCCAGTGGCAGGACCTGCTGCATGGTTCGCGCTATGCGCATTCCTATTCGGAATCGCTGCCCGATTTCGTCAAGCTGGCCGAGGCCTATGGCGCCAAGGGCATCAAGTGCGATACGCCGGCCCAGCTCGATGCCGCCATTGCCGAGATGATCGATTATGACGGTCCGGTGCTGTTCGACGTGCTGGTCGAAAAGGACGAGAACTGCCTGCCCATGATCCCCTCGGGAAAGCCGCATAACGAGATCATCCTGCCCGATACGGCCGATATCGGCGACATCATCGACGAGAAGGGACGCGCGCTGGTCTAGGCCGGTTGCGGAGGAATATTGAAATGAACGCACATCTGCAGCCCACCGGTTCGGCCTATTTCCTGACCCAGGAAACCCAGCAGGCCGAGCGCCATACCCTCTCCGTCCTCGTCGACAACGAGCCAGGCATTCTCGCCCGCGTCGTCGGCCTGTTTTCGGCCCGCGGCTACAATATCGAGAGCCTGACCGTCAGCGAGACCGAACACGACCGGCGACTTAGTCGCATCACTGTGGTGGTGGTGGCGACGCCGAAGGTCCTCGTCCAGATCAAGACCCAGCTCGAACGACTGGTGCCGGTGCACCGCGTGCACGATCTGACCGCTGAAGGCGCCTATCTCGAGCGTGAGCTGGCGCTGATCAAGGTCCGTGGTTCGGGCGAGCACCGCGCCGAGACCCTGCGTCTCGCCGATGCCTTCCGCGCCCATATCGTCGACGCGACGGTCGAGAGCTTTGTCTTTGAAGTCACCGGCAAGCCGGAAAAGATCGACAGCTTCATCGCGCTGATGTCCCCTTTGGGCCTCGTCGAAGTGGTTCGCACCGGCCTCGCCGCCATCGCGCGCGGCGCCGAGGGGATGTAATCGACAAGAGCTGATAGGCTCATCAAAAGGTTCGATTGGGCGGATCGCCCAGTCTGGTGTATGGCAGGGCGCGAAGACTTCGAGGCCCTGCCATGACTCTGCTTTCCGTCAATCTCAATGCCGTCGCCCAGTTGCGGAACCGGCGGAATCTGCCGTGGCCGAGCGTCACCGGCATTGCCAGGGTGGTGCTCGATGCGGGTGCCAGCGGCATCACCATTCATCCCCGCCCCGATGAGCGCCACATCCGGCGCACCGATGTGTTCGAGCTTTCGGCGCTGTTGCGGGCTGACTATCCCCAGGCCGAATTCAATATCGAGGGTTATCCCAGCGAGGACTTTCTCGACCTGATCGAGATGGTCAATCCCGAGCAGGTGACGCTTGTGCCCGACGATCCGGCACAGGCAACGTCGGACCATGGCTGGGATTTTCTCGGCAAGGGCAATTTCCTGACCTCGGTGGTGCAGCGCCTCAAGCGCGAGGACAGGCGCATCTCGCTGTTCTGCGATCCGGATGCCGGTCCGGCGGGCGTTGCGGCCGCCAAGGCCACCGGCGCCGACCGCATCGAATTGTTCACTGGCCCCTATGGTGCCTGCTACGAGGACCCCACGCGCGCCGAAGCTGAGTTGGCCGCGCTGGCCGGGACCTGTCAGGCCGCGCTCGATATCGGGCTTGGCGTCAATGCCGGCCATGACCTGACGCTGGAGAATTTGCCTGCCTTCCAGACAGCGGTGCCGGGCGTCGCCGAGGCCTCCATCGGCCACGGCATCACCGCCGACGCCCTGATGATGGGCTTTGCCGAGGCAACCCGCCGCTATATTGCCGTGCTGGCCTAGTTTTCGACGCCGAGCGGGCAGGCCAGATCGAGTCGGGTGGCGAGGTCGTCTCTGAGGCTTTGCAGCTCAGCGATGCGGCTATCGATCGAGGAGATCTTGTGGCGCAAGAGGTCGGCGAGCCGCGCTGCGCCAGGCAGGTTTTCCCCGGCCGCCGGGAGCTCGGTTTCGATCTCCGCCAGTGAAAAGCCCAGCCGCTGCGCGGTGCGGACATAGTTCAGCAACATCAGCGTCTCGTCCGGATAGTGGCGATAGCCATTCGGGCGGCGCAAGGAGGCAATGAGCCCACGCTTCTCGTAGAAGCGCAGCGTGTCGCGGCTTAGCCCGGAGCGTTCCGCCAGTTCGCCGATCTGCATGATTTTCCTCTTGACCCTGGAGTGTACTCAAGGGTTTAGCGGTTCTGCGTCCTGCAGAAAAGGAGTCAATCATGCTGGATGCAAAAGCCTATCTTCGTATCATGCGCGCCAGTGCCGCCTATGACCTCATTGTCAGCTTGCCTTTTGCGACGCCATGGACGCTGCCATTGGTGCACACCGTGCTGGTCTGGCTTGGTGGTGCGCTGGGCCTGCCGGGACAGTTGCCGCCAATCGATCCGATGTCGATGCTGCTCGGCAACCTCATGGGGTCGGTGGTGGTGGTTTGGTCCGTTGCGCGGCTGCGATTGGGGCTGGCCGTTCTTGGCCGTTATGATGCCGTGGCGCGCTTCCTGTTTGCCGCCTGGCAAATCAATGCGTTGCTGAATGGGCTGAGCCTGGCGATCCTGCCGCTGCTGATCATCGAGATTGCCTTCGGCATCGTGCAGCTGCTGCCGATCTCAGAAGAGAAAAGATTGTCGTTGCTGGACGAACAGTCCGTAAATGTCGGCGCTCACAGCTAGCATTTCGATGGGACGGATACGGCGAAAATGCCGAAATCTCAATGATCCCGAACACTTACATTGGTGTGCCTATGGTACGCCAATGTTGCCGGATGACATGGTAGTGCCCACTTGAGGAAATCTCCGGTGGGCACATATATCGCCTCAGTTACGATTTGTTACCAAGGAGGGCAATCAAATGTCCAAGCTCAAGATCGGCGTCATCATCTCGTCCACCCGTCCCACGCGCTTCGGTGAAATTCCGGCGCAGTGGATTCTCGAGAAGGCCAATGAGCGCCCCGAGATCGACGCTGAAATCGTTGACCTGCGCGATTTCAATCTGCCTTTCTTCGACGAAGTCGCCTCGAACGCTTGGGCTCCCTCGCAGAACCCGGAAGCTGTTCGCTGGCAGAAGAAGATCGGCGAATTCGACGGCTTCATTTTCGTCGTTGCCGAATACAACCGTGCCATCACCGGCGCGCTTAAGAATGCCATCGACCAGGCTTATGTCGAGTGGAATAAGAAGGCGTTCGGCGCCGTTGGCTATGGTTCGGTGGGTGGTGCCCGCGCGGTGGAAAACCTGCGCACCATCGGTGTCGAGCTGCAGATGGTCTCCACCCGCTCGGCCGTTCATCTGGCCGGCGGCGACTTCTTCTCCGTTCACCCCGGCTTCGGCGGCACCAAGACCCTGAACGACCTGGAAGCTTCGATCGGCCCGTCCGCCAAGGATATGCTGGATCAGCTGATCTGGTGGGGGAATGCTGCCAAGGCCGCTCGCGCCGCCGAATAAACTTTTCGAAGACCTCCGTCTTCGTTTGCCTGGCAGGGGCAGCTTCGCAAGAGGCAGCCCCTGCTGGCGTTTGAACCATTCGGTCTTGTATTGGTTGTGTATGACCGGCGGCGGGTGTATAGCGGCGCCCGCCCGAAACAGCGAGAGCCCCAAAGCTCATGACGCATGCGAACTCGTCCGGCCCTGAGGCCGGTGTCGTCGCGACCGAACAGGATGGCCACCACAAGAGTGGTTTGCCGGTCCTGACTTTGGGAGCCATCGGTGTCGTTTACGGCGATATCGGTACCAGCCCGATCTATGCCTTCCGGCAGGCCACTCATGTCCGGCCGGGTGCCGCCTCCAGCGAGGTGGAGATATTGGGCCTCTTGTCGCTCATTGTCTGGGCTTTGGCTCTGACGGTGGCATTCAAATATGTGTTTTTCGTCACCCGCGCCGACAATAATGGCGAGGGCGGTACGCTGAGCCTGATGGCGCTGGCGCGCAAGACCTTCGAAAAGCCGCCGGTGTGGATCACGGCATTGGGCGTGTTCGGCGCTGCGTTGTTTTACGGCGATGCATTGCTGACACCGGCCATTTCGGTGCTGTCGGCTGTCGAAGGCATGGATCTTGTCGCTCCTGGCATGGGCCGCTGGGTGGTGCCGATCACTTTGGTGATCATCATCGGCATTTTTGCTGTACAGCGCTTCGGTACCGCCAAGGTTGCGATTGTTTTCGGACCGATCACCGCGGTCTGGTTCCTGACTCTTGGCGTGTCCGGTTTTGTCCATATCGTGGCTTATCCCGGCGTGCTGCAGGCGCTGAATCCGCTTCTGGGCCTGCAATTCCTCTTTACCCATATCGGCATTGCCTTTGTGGTTATGGGGGCAATCTTCCTCGCCGTTACCGGGGCCGAGGCGCTTTATGTCGATCTCGGCCACTTCGGGCGCAAACCCATCGTGCTGGCTTGGTTCGGTCTGGTGTTCCCCTGCCTGCTTCTCAACTATTTCGGCCAGGGCGCCTTCGTGCTGTCGGTGGGCATCGAGAATGTCGAAAGCCCCTTCTTCCAGATGCAGCCGGAATGGGCGCTGTTGCCCTTTGTGATCCTGGCCACCATGGCGACCATCATCGCCAGCCAGGCCGTCATCACCGGCACGTATAGCCTCACCCAGCAGGCCATCGCGCTCAACATGCTGCCGCGCATGGTGGTCCAGCACACCTCGGCTACCCAGAGCGGCCAGATCTATATGCCGCAGATCAACTCCATGTTGATGATCGGCGTGTTGGTGCTGGTGGCAACTTTCGGCAGTTCGGCCGCGCTGTCCAATGCTTATGGTATCGCAGTGTCGGGGGTGATGATCGTCACGCTGGCGCTGCTGGTCGTGGTGATGTGGCGCAATTGGAAATGGCATCCGGCGGTGGTGATCGGCTTCGGCATCATGTTCGCCATCATCGACGGCTCGTTCTTTGCCGCCAATGCCGCCAAGCTGCTTCAGGGCGGCTGGGTCCCTGCGGCGGTGGCGCTGATCGTTGCTCTGATGATGTGGAGCTGGATGGCCGGGCGTCGCCGCCTGTCGGACAAGACCCGCCGCGACGAGGTGCCGCTCGAATTCCTGGTCAACAATCTCGCCAAGAAAAAGCCGACCACGGTGCCAGGCACAGCGATCTTCCTGACCTCCGATGTCGAGGGGGCGCCAACCGCGTTGTTGCACTCGCTCAAGCATTACAAGGTGCTGCACGAGAAAAACGTCATCTTGACCGTCCGGACGTCGACGTCGCCGCGCGTTCCCGATGACGAGAAGGTCACCATCGACGCCTATAACGAGTTGTTCTATCGCGTCGTCGTTACCTTCGGATTTATGGAGAGCCCGAACCTGCCCAAGGCCCTGGTGCTGGCGCGCAAGCTGGGCTGGAAGTTCGACATCATGTCGACCTCCTTCTTCCTGTCACGTCGCTCTTTGAAGCTTGGGCAGAAGAGCGGCTTTTTCCGCTTCTGGCAGGACCGCCTGTTTATCCGCCTGGCACGCAATGCCAGCGACGCCACCGAGTATTTCCACATCCCGACCGGCCGCGTGGTCGAAATCGGCACTCAGGTGGTGCTGTAATAAAAAGGGGCCCTTGGGCCCCTTTTGTCTGTCGGAAGGTTGTCGACGCTCAGATTTGTGCCTTGCCAAAGAAGCGGTCGCGGCTGTCGACGCGCTGAGTCTGGATGGGCCAGAGATCGTAATTCCCGCCCAGGGCGAGATTGGCGTTGACCGCCCAGTTCGGGTCCTTCATGGCGCCGCGCGCCAGAGCGATAATATCGGCCTCGCCGCGCTCGAGAATGGCTTCGGCCGCCAGCACGTCATCCAGCAGTCCGACGGCCGCCGTGGCGATGCCTGCGCCGTTCCGCACCGCCGCAGAGAAGGGCACCTGATAGGCCGGAGCGGGCTTGATGCGGCCCTGGGCCAGTCCGCCGCTCGAGCAGTCAATGGCGTCGACGCCAATCGCCTTGAGTTCGCGAGCCAGCACGATGCTGTCCTCCACGGTCCAGCCGCCCTCGGCATTGTCGCTGACCGAGAGACGCGCCATCAGCGGCTTGCCGCTGGGCCAGACGGCGCGCACCGCCTCAGCGACCTCCAGCGTCAGGCGCATGCGATTTTCAAGGCTGCCGCCATAATTGTCGGTACGCGCGTTGGCGAGCGGGGAGAGAAACTGATTGAGCAGATAGCCATGGGCGGCGTGAACTTCCACCGTGTCGAAGCCAGCCTGATCGGCGCGCCGGGCCGCAGCGGCGAAGCCCGCGATGACACGGTCGATGCCGGCGCGGTCGAGCGCCAAGGGGACCTGAAAATCGGGATCGTTGGGGTCATGAGAAATGGCGCTGGGGCCCACCGGTTGCCAGTGCTCGTAACCCAGCTTGCGCCGCTGTTCTTCGGTGGCGAGCTGCTCCGGACCATTCCAGGATACAGAGGTCGATGCCTTGCGTCCGGCATGGGCAAGCTGGATGCCGGCAGCTGCGCCCTGACTGTGGAGGAAGTCCACAATGCGGGCGAGGGGGGCGATGTGCTCGTCTTTGTAGATGCCCAGATCACCATAGGTGATGCGAGCCTCGGGCAGCACGCCGCTGGCTTCGAGCATGACGAGGCCGAAGCCGCCCATGCCGAACCGCCCCAGATGCACGAAATGCCAGTCGGTGGCGAAGCCATCGACGGATGAATATTGGCACATGGGTGCCACCATGGTGCGGTTGCGCAGGGTAAGGTCACGCAAGGTCAGCGGGGAGAACAGTTTCGACACGGGATTGTCCTTGGGAGGCAGGAACGGGTTGGCCTCCTAAATGGGGCATTTACGCTTCATCGGCAAGTGCCGATGGAGTTTCCGCTGTTGCTCGTCTTGTATGGCAGTTGCTAGTGTTGCCCTGTCAGTTCGGACGGAGCCAGCATGTCGATCACCGCAAGCCGTTTTCGCGACCTCCTGGCTTTCGAGGATCGTGACGCCGTTTTGGTGTCGCGGCGCGAAGAGCTGGCGGGTGACTATGTCATCGAGCATCTGCGCCTCAAAATCGGTACCGACGAAGTGCGTGGCATTCTCACCCGCCCGCTGGATGGAGCAGGGCGGCTGCCGGCCATTCTTTATGGTCACTCCCATGGTGGCGGCTATGCCGTGGGGGCCCGAGAGCTGCTGGACGGCCGGGAATATTTGCTGGACCCGCTGGGCCCGGTCTTTGCACGAGCAGGCTATGTGACGCTGTGCATCGATATGCCGGTGTTCGGCGAGCGCGCCACGGAGAGCGAGAGCTTCGCCGCCAAGGCCCTGCTATGGCAGGGCAAATCCTTGTTTGGGCACATGCTTTCCGACCATGCGGCAGCGCTCGGCTACCTCGCTGGGCGCCAAGATGTCGATGCCAGCCGCATCGGTGCGTTTGGGCTCTCCATGGGCTGTGTCCTGAGCTATTGGTTGGCAGCGCTGGACGACCGTATCGCCGCAGTGGCGCATCTCTGCTGCTTTGCCGATTTCCGCACCATGATCGCGCTGGGCGCGCATGACGGACACGGTATCTATCTCACCGTTCCCGGCCTGTTGAAGGAGGCCGATGGCGGTAGCATCGCTGCGCTTGTCGCACCGCGTCCGCAACTCATCTGCGTTGGCGAAGAGGATGCCCTTAGCCCCATGCTGGCAGTCGAGCAGGCCCTGGTTGAACTGAGCCCTGCCTACCGACAGCATGAGGAACGCCTCGAGGTCTTGAGCGAGCCGGGGATTGGTCACTGGGAAACGCCGCTCATGCGCGAGCATGTAATGGGCTTTTTCGCCAAGTGGCTGGCCTAGCCGCGCATGCCCAGCATCATCTGGGCCTGCGCCCAGAGCTGGGCTGCGAGGCCGGGATTGAACCAGAGAAAGGCGGCCGCGCCGACAATGGCTGCGACCAGCGCCAGGCCGAAGAGCTTTTTCAGGACCGAGAAGACCAGCCACAGGACGATGATGGCGACGACGGCAAGGCCGATCAGAGAATTGGGATCATTGGGCATGAGCGTCGTTTGGTCTCGGATGATGCAATAATCCGCAGATTTTAGCGAATGACCTTGGCGAAGTTGGGAATTTATTCGCGATTTTCTTCTAGACAGGAAGCAATTGCGATTGCGCATGTGGAAGCATCGAAAATGTCGTCGGCTGCGGAGATGTTTTTTGTCGGGACCGCGCCCACTAAGGCGCGCTACGCCCAACTTCTCGATGCCACCGATATGCAGTGGTTCGAGTTCGGACAGGACCGGCCGATGCAACTGGCCGATGCCGTCGCCGTGGTCGTAGACCTGCCGCTCGCTACTGTGCCGGAGGCGAGAAAGGTGCGCGCGGCTCTTTCCGGGCTCAAGCCGGGCGTGCCGATGCTTTTCGTTGTCGATAAAGGTCAGCGCGCCGAAGTAGTGCATGCCGGCGCGATCGGCGCCAGCGCCATTGCCAACCGGCCGCTGGCCAAGCCCGATTTGACGAAGTTCCTCGATCAGGCGCGTAAGCGCCAGTCGCTGCAGCGTAGTGCCTCGGCGCAGAGCTGGCCAGCACAGCAAAGCGAGTCGGCGGTCTCGATCCGCAGCGCGGCCGCCTCGCTCGATGGCCTGTTCAAGGCAGTGACGGCGGGGGATGCGCCTGATCATGTAAAGGTCTATGCCGCGTGTGACGAGGTTGCGACGGCGATCAGTCATGACGGGCTGGCACCATGGCTCGATACCGTGCGCTCGCACCATCAAGGCACGATGCAGCACTGCATCATCGTCGCCGGGGTGCTCACCCGCTTCGCTCAGGCCGCCGGCATGAGCGAAGCCGATGTGCGGATGATGACCCGCGTGGGATTGCTGCACGATGTCGGCAAGGCCGTGATCCCGACGGCGTTGCTCGACAAGCCGGGCAAGCTGACGGACGAGGAATTTGCCGTCATCAAGACCCACCCCTATCAGGGCTTCAAGTTCCTGGCCAAGCATGGGGATGTGCCGCAGGACACGCTGGCCGCAGTGGTGGGTCACCACGAATATCTCGACGGCAGTGGCTACCCCTACGCGCTGACCGCAAGAGCGATCGACGCGCAGGTGCGCATTACTACGGTGTGCGACATCTATGGTGCACTGGTGGAGCGCCGTGCCTACAAGGCCGAGATGCAGCCTGCCGCTGCGATCGCAATCCTAGAGGGCATGGTAGAAGCCGGCAAGCTCGAAGGCGCATTGGTGCGCCATCTTGCCCGCGCGGTGCTTGGCTGATCGCCTCAGGCGCGCTCTTCCCAGACTTTTGCCAGTTCGACGACGGTTTTCACCGCCTTTTCCATATCCTGGCGGCTGATCCATTCCAGCGGAGAGTGGAAAGCATGGCCACCCGCAAAGATATTGGGGCAGGGCAGGCCCATGAAGGAGAGGCGCGAGCCATCGGTGCCGCCGCGGATCGAGCCGCGCACTGGCTCCATGCCGGCCCGGCGGATGGCTTCCACGGCGTTGTCGACGATCTCGGGATGTTGGTCGAGCACCACTTTCATGTTGCGATATTGCTCCTTGCGGGTCGCCGTGAAGGAGGAGCCGGGAAAGGTTTCGAGCACCGACCGGGCGATGTCCTCGACCATCTTGTGCTTCTCGACCAACCCGGCTTCGGTGAAGTCGCGCACGATCAACTGGATGGTGGCGCTGTCCATGGAGCCGGAAATATCGACCGGGTGTACGAAGCCATCGCGACCCTCCGTGCCTTCCGGTGACACATCGCGGGGCAGGCGGGCGACGATGGTCGCGGCAATCTTGATGGCATTTTCCATACGATCCTTGGCAAAGCCAGGATGCATGGCGACGCCGGTGATCTCGAGCGTCAGGGCGTCGGCGGAAAACGTCTCGTCCTCGATGGTGCCGGCGGTTTCGCCGTCGAGCGTGTAGGCGAAGCGCGCGCCAAGCTTTTCGAGATCGACCTTGTCGACGCCCCGGCCGATTTCCTCATCGGTGGTGAACAGCAGGCGGATCGTGCCATGCTTGATCGACTGGTCCTTGAGCAGGATTTCGGCGGCGGTGACGATTTCGGCGATGCCGGCCTTGTCGTCGGCACCCAGCAGCGTTGTGCCGTCGGTGGTGACGACCTCGTTGCCGATCTGGTTGTCGAGTTCGGGATGCTCGGCGACGCGAATAACGCGGCCGGAATTGCCCAGCGCGATGTCCCCGCCGGTATAGTTGCTGATGATCTTGGGGCGCACATCGGTGCCGGTGAAATCGGGCGCGGTGTCCATGTGCGAGCAGAAGCAGATCACTGGCACATCGGGCTTGTCGGTATTGGCCGGCACGGTGGCATAGACATAGCCATGCTCGTCCAGATGTGCGTCGCTGATCCCGATTGCGAGCAGTTCCTCAACCAGCAGGCGACCGAGGTTCTTCTGCTTTTCGGTCGAAGGCTGGCTCATCGAATTGGGGTCAGCCTGCGTATCGATGGCGACATAGCGCAGGAAGCGGTCGAGAACGGTATCGGTCATGAGAGGCAATCCGGAATAGGCATTTGGGTTGGGCAGAGGCTTAGGACGTTTTCGCCTTCCGGGAAAGCGCAGGAGGTGGCATTGCGCCGCAATACCACCCAGATTGGCCCAGTGATTTCAGGCCCAGGCTAAACCGGTTCTGTTGCCCGATCGCGCGTCGTCCAGGCGCCATCGCGCCATTCGCGTACGGTCACCGTGATCTGATCGCCAATATCGATCAGGTTATAAGCATTGCCTTCCCCGCGCAGCCGCGTGGAGATGGCGGAAGCGGCCTGGGCGATGAGAATGGGGGCGCGGACGGACTTGCTGAGGCCCATAGGTTCGCCTTCGCGCGCTTTCTCGTTGGATTCGTGTTTGCGCACATACGACAGGTGGAAGTGCCCGGAGAGCACCAGGCGCACGCCAAGCCCGGCAAAGGTTTCGAGAGCGTCGTCGGCCCGCTTCACCCGCTTGGTTTTCTGCAACATCGGTTCGGTCGGGAACAGCAGGGGATGGTGAGCCACGATCACCCGCACCGCATTGGGGGAGGCCTGGGCGAAACGTTCGGCCAGGTCATCGAGCTGACCACGGGAGATGGAGCCATGGCCCCAGTTCCATTCCAGCCGCGCCCGGCGCGATGTGCGCATGCCGACCAGGGCCACCCCGCCCATTTCGAGGAAAGGCTCCAGATCGGGGGAGATATAGCGCTTATAAAGGCCGTAAGGGTTGAGGAAGCGCCGCAAAATGTTGATGGCCGGCACGTCGTGATTGCCGGGCACCGCGAAAACGGGGGCCGACAAAGTGTCGAGAAATTCGCGAGCCTGCTCGAATTCCTCCTTGGTCCCGATCTGGGTAAAGTCGCCGCTGGCCACGATCAGGTCCGGTCGCTGCGCGTTGATGTCGTTCGAAAATCCGGCCGCCAGTTCGGGATCGTGGTGGCCGAAATGCAGGTCGGAAATATGCAGAATCTTCATGCGGCCTCCACGGCTTCGAGTGTTTCAGCCGGCACCACGACCGACAATGCCTTTGGCTTGATGGAGAAACGCAAAGGCGTTTGCAGCGTCTCGACCTCGCCGTCAAACATGACCTTGACCAGGTCCCGGCGTGTGTCGATGGTCACCGACTTGACGCTCTCCATGCTCAGCGCTTCGTCGTCGTGCCATCGTCCCAGCAGCATGCCGGTGACCAGCCGGAAAAAATCGCGGGCGTTCAGATGGCGCAGCACATAAAGGGTGAGTGTACCCCGGTCGAGGCTCTGGCGGGAAAAGAACCGCCCCATGCCCTCGTCATAGGCATTGCATGCAACGGCCATGGCCTGCACCCGGTCGATCCGCATTTCACCATTGTCCGGCTCGATGGCGACGGCCATGCGGCGCTGGCGAGCCAGGCGCCGAAAGAAGTAGCGCATGAAGCCGATCTTGGTCGCGAAGGTTTCTCGACCCCTTATATGTTCCCTGCCTGCGGCGAGACCCGGTAATAGACCGATCACCACCTTCTGCATGAAAATGCGGCCATTGACCTCGGCCACATCGATTTTCTGCACCGTGCCAGAGGCCAGGGCCGCCACCGCGCCGCTGAGGTCGAGGGGGAGGTGCAGATCCTTGGCGACGGCGTTGAACGTGCCGAGCGGCAAGATGGCGAGGTCCTTTTCGCTGTCGACCAAAACCCCGGCAATTGCAGTAATGGTCCCATCCCCACCAGCCGCGACAACGACGTCGGCAGGTCCTTCAGCTGCTTCGTGAATGCGATCCATCAGGGGGCGGCTGTCATTGTCGTCGATAACGGCCTCGAGGCCGTGACTGGCAAACAGCTCTGCGAGCATGCCTGCGGTGACACCCATCGCCCTGGCGGTCCCGGAGTTGGGGTTCAGAATGACATGATAGAGTCTGTCGGACATTGCGGCGCCTTCCATCGTGTGCAGGGCAAACGTGTTCGGAGCCAAGGCGTTGCCTCGCGAGAAAGGGTTTTGCGCGAAGAGCTGCGCAAATGATGCACCCACAGATTCCATGGGTGATGCGCGAAAGGGGCTTGCCTGGAACCGTACCGTACGGTACGCCTCTGCTCAACGACGGGGTTGAGCCTGTCGTGGACTATTGGAGTTTACGCCGTGGCCCTGGCGATCAAGGTCAGCGAAGAGACATTCACCCCCCGGCAGCAGGCTGTGCTGACCGCGGCGCTGGATCTGCTCGTGGAAAATGGCGATGGGTTGACCATGACCGCGGTCGCGCGCCGCGCCTCCTGCTCCAAGGAAACACTCTACAAGTGGTTCGGCGACCGCGATGGCTTGCTGACGGCGACGGTGCAGTGGCAGGCAGCCAAGGTGCGCATGCCCTATGTTGATCGCAGCCACCTCAACACCAAGGCGCTGCGCGCCAGCCTTGAGCAATTCGCACGCGACTTGTTGACCACGCTGATCGGCGAAGTGTCGATCACGCTCAACCGCACCGCCATTACCCATGCCGCTCAGGAAAAGGACAGCCTGGGCAATATCGTGCTCGAAAACGGCCCCATGGCCGTTCGCCGCCGCCTCAAGCCGATCCTGGAAGCGGCGCGGGACGCACGCCTTTTGCGCTTTTCCTCCAGCGAGGAAGCTTATCGCACCTTTTTCGGCCTGGTCGTCCGTGACGTGCAGATCCGTCTGCTGCTCGGCGACAATGGCCTCACCCAATCCAATGTCGAATCCAACATCGAAGCCGATGTGAAGATCGCTACGGACCAGTTTTTGGCGCTTTACGGCGCCAAGGCAAACACATAACAAGCCGCTTTCCGAGGGAGACTCCCAATGCGCGTCTATTACGATCGTGATGCCGATCTCAACATCATCAAGTCCAAGAAAGTGGCCATCATCGGCTACGGTTCGCAGGGCCACGCCCATGTGCTGAACCTGCGCGACAGCGGCGTGACCAATGTCGCCGTTGGCCTGCGTCCGGGTTCGCCGTCGGCCAAGAAGGCCGAGGGTGAAGGCCTCAAGGTCATGAGCGTTGCCGAGGCTTCCGCCTGGGCCGATGTCATCATGCTGCTGACCCCCGATGAGCTGCAGGCCGATATCTACAAGAAGGACATCGAGCCCAATATCCGTGACGGCGCTGCCCTGGCTTTTGCCCATGGCCTCAACGTTCACTTCAACCTGATCGAACCCAAGTCCACCGTCGACGTGATCATGATCGCGCCGAAGGGCCCGGGCCACACCGTGCGCGGCGAGTATGCCCGTGGCGGCGGCGTGCCCTGCCTGATCGCCGTGCATCACGACGCATCGGGCAATGCCCATGACATCGCGCTGGCCTATGCTTCGGGCGTTGGCGGCGGCCGTTCGGGCATCATCGAAACCAATTTCCGCGAAGAATGCGAAACCGACCTGTTCGGCGAGCAGGTCGTGCTCTGCGGTGGCCTGGTCGAGCTGATCCGCGCCGGCTTCGAGACGCTTGTGGAAGCCGGCTACGCTCCGGAAATGGCCTATTTCGAGTGCCTGCACGAAGTGAAGCTGATCGTCGACCTGATCTATCAGGGCGGCATCGCCAACATGAACTACTCGATCTCGAACACGGCCGAGTGGGGCGAATATGTCACCGGTCCGCGCATCATCACCTCGGAAACCAAGGCCGAGATGAAGCGCGTTCTGCACGACATTCAGTCGGGTAAGTTCACCTCCGAATGGATGCAGGAAATCAAGTCCGGCGGCGGCGCCCGCTTCAAGGCGACCCGTCGCCTGGCCGACGAGCATCCGATCGAGGATGTCGGCAACAAGCTGCGCGACATGATGCCGTGGATCAAGGCCGGCGCCCTGGTCGACAAAGCCAAGAACTAAAAGCACAAGAGCGGGGGCGAAAGCCCCCGTTTTTCTTTGGCCAGGGCGACGCTGTCGCGTCCCGCTTCAAATCACGCCGCAAACGCATTACAGCTTCTCCCTCGGGGGAGTGAACCATGACATTGCCAGTGTTTCCGGTCGAAGGCGGCTGCCAATGCGGCGCAGCGCGATACCGTCTCAAGGCGTCGCCGCTCAGCGTCTACAATTGTCACTGCAAGGACTGCCAGCGCTTTTCCGGCGCGGCCTGGTCGATGTCGATGATCGTCCGCGATGAGGATTTCGAGCTGCTTTCGGGCGATATCGCGCGCTATGAGCGCCGCGCCGACAGCGGCAATGTCATCAGCATGAACTTTTGCGCTCATTGCCATGGCTGGATGTGGAACGACCCGCCGCTGCCCGGCATAAAGGTCGGCCGCGCCGGCACGCTCGACAACATGGATTGGGCGCGGCCGGTGGGCAATATCTGGACCGACAGCAAGGCCGCCTGGGTCGAAATCGATGCGGCCCTTGCCAATTTCCCCAAAGGCATTGTCGACCGCACGCCGCTGTTTGATGCCTGGACCCGTTCCCAGCAGGATTTCTGATGCAGAACCAAGACGATATCGCCCGCGTCAAGCGGCAGGAGCAGGCGCTGGTATTGCCCGCATTCGATGAAGATGTGGCCTTTGCGCTCGGCTCATCCATCCGCGCCCGAGCATTGGCGGAGGGGCTGTCGCTGGTTGTCGACATTCGCAGCTGGGACCGTCAGCTGTTCTTCTCGGCCACCGCCGGCACCAGCGCGGACAATGCCGAATGGGTGCGCCGCAAAATCAATTCGGTACGCCGTTTCCACCGTGCCTCCTATCGGCTGGTGCTGGAGCGTGGCGAAGTGCCGTTTTCGCCGCAATCGGGCGCCGATCCCGCCGACTATGTCATCGCCGGTGGCGGCTTTCCCATTCGTGTGCCGGGCGCTGGCATCATCGGCGCACTCACCATTTCCGGCCTGCCTGGCCGGCAGGACCATGCTGTGGTCGTCGACGCGCTCTGCGATCATCTCGGTTTTGATCGCGCCGAATACGCCTTGCCGGAGGTCAGCGCATGAAACTTCCTTACCTCATCCTCGACGTCTTCACCCGCACGCCGCTCCAAGGCAATGGCCTTGCCGTCGTTCCCAAGGCGGATGGTCTGCTGGACGGCGAAATGCAGGCGATTGCCCGCGAGTTCAACCTCAGCGAGACGGTGTTTCTGTGCAAGCCGCAGAACGAGCGCAACACCGCCTCGGTTCGCATTTTCACGCCTCACGAAGAGCTACCCTTTGCGGGTCATCCAACGGTGGGCGCCGCCGTCGTGCTGGGGCTGCAAGGGAAAGCGTCGGCACTGCGCATCGAGGAAAAGGTTGGGCTGGTGACAGCGCTGTTCGAGCGGGTCGATCGGCGCACCGGCGACGCTCGCTTTGCGCTGCCCCGCCTGCCCGAGCGGATAGCCGATCTGCCCGATCACGCCGGAATCGCCAAGGCCCTGGGTCTTTCCCGCGACGACATCGGTTGTGGCACGTTCCAGCCGTCCGTCTTCTCGGCGGGGCTCACCTTTCACTTGGTGCCGGTGCGCGATGCCGAGGCGCTGCGGCGCATCAAACTCGATCGGTCGGAATGGAACACGGTGTTCCATCATGACCATCACTCGGCCTATGTGTTCACGCTCACTCCCGATGAAGCCGGCGTCGATCTCGCCGCGCGCATGTTCGGCATGGGGCTGGGAGAGGACCCCGGAACGGGTTCTGCCGCGGCAGCGCTGATCGGGCTCCTGGCCGAACACGAGCAGGGCGATGGCCAGTTCGACCGCATGCTGCGCCAAGGCGTCGAGATGGGGCGGCCCTGCCAGATCAGCCTGCAATTCCGCAAGCAGAATGGGCAGATTAACCACGGTGCGATTGGTGGACAGGCTGTCGTTCTGGCCGAGGGCGTTCTGGATTTGGGGCAATAGGGGACAACATGGAATTCGCCAATATTTTGCTATGGTTGCACATCGTCGGCTTTGTCGCCGGGGGCGCGACAGCCGTAACCATGCCGCTGCTTGAACGGCAGCTGGCGCAGGCAGCGGTCGATCGCCGGGGCGAGCTGTTTGCTCTTGGCAACAAGATGATCCAACTCGGCAAGGTGGCCATGGGCCTATTGCTGATCAGTGGGCCGCTGATGTGGTGGCTGAAATGGGGATTGGTGGTTCCCAATCACTGGTTCTTCGCCAAGATGGGGCTGATAGTCGTGATGCTGGTCTGCATCGTCATGAGCGGATTGGCGTTCAAGAAAATGCAGGCTGGAGACATGAGTGTGGCGGGTCGTTCCGCAGTGCTGGGCCTGATCACCCTGGTTGCCGGGGCAGGGGTGTTGCTCACGGCGGTGCTGGCATTCAACTGATACCGACGCGCGCGGGCGAACGCATTTTGACGGTTTGGTCTTGCATCCGCGCACGGAGTGACGCATTCTCTAAACAATAGACAGCCTATTCGAGCGTAGTCCTATGCAGCGCCGTCGCGCCAAAGCCATTGCCATCGCACAACAGCAGGTCGTGATGACCAAGCTGGCGATTGCTGCTGGCCTCTTGCTGCTTCCCGCGCTCCTCCTCCTTCTTATCAGCCCCTGATCACCGGCAGCTCGATGTAACGAGCGGGTCGTCAGGGGATTGCGCCACAACCGAACAGTATCAATTGTCCGGTCCAGCGAGCCATTGCCTCGGGGCCGATAGGAAAGAGCCTGAAATGTCTGCATCTGCGTCCAATTCCAATAAAGAACGCGTCTTCATTTTCGACACCACCCTGCGCGATGGCGAGCAGTCGCCCGGCGCCACCATGACGCTGGAAGAAAAGCTGCAGGTTGCAGACGCGCTGGACGAAATGGGCGTCGATATTATCGAAGCCGGTTTCCCGATCGCTTCGGTGGGTGACTTCGAGGCGGTGGTCGCCGTCGCCAAGCATGTCAAGCGCGCTCGCGTTGCCGGTCTGGCCCGCGCCATCAGCGCCGATATCGACCGCGCCGGCGAAGCTGTCCGTCATGCCCAGCAGGGCCGCATCCACACCTTTGTCTCCACCTCGCCGATCCATCTGGCCCACCAGATGAAGAAGACCGAAGACGAAGTCATCGAGATCATCGCCCGCACGGTAGCTCAGGCGCGCAATTTGATCGACGATGTCGAATGGTCGGCCATGGACGCCACCCGAACCCCCATCGAGTTCCTGAAGCGCTGCGTCGAGACGGCGATCAAGGCCGGCGCCACTACCATCAACCTGCCCGATACAGTCGGCTATGCGGTGCCCGAAGAGCATTTCCGCATGTTCAAGACCATCATCGAAAGCGTGCCGGGCGCCGACAAGGCGATCTTCTCGGTGCACTGCCACGATGACCTGGGCATGGCTGTCGCCAATTCGCTGGCCGGTGTGGCTGGCGGTGCGCGGCAGATCGAATGCACGATCAATGGCTTGGGCGAACGCGCCGGCAATGCGGCGCTGGAAGAGGTGGTCATGGCGCTGCGCACGCGCGGTGATGCCATGCCCTTCTACACCGATGTCGAGACGACGCACCTGTCCCGCGCCAGCAAGATCGTCTCTGCTGCCTCGAATTTCCCGGTGCAGTACAACAAGGCGATCGTTGGCAAGAATGCCTTCGCGCATGAAAGCGGAATCCACCAGGACGGCATGCTGAAGAATGCCGAGACCTACGAAATCATGACCCCGGCCAGCGTCGGCATCAAGGAAACCACCCTGGTCATGGGCAAGCATTCCGGCCGCGCCGCCTTCAAGGACAAGCTGAAGGAACTGGGCTACGAGCTGGGCGACAATGCCTTCCAGGAAGCTTTCGTACGCTTCAAGGATCTGGCCGACCGCAAGAAGCATGTCTATGACGCCGATATCATTGCGCTGGTCGATGACGAGGTCGGCTCGGTTGGTGATCGCATCCGTCTGGTGGATATGGAAGTGGTCTCCAAGACCGGTGGCGTGCACAAGTGCAATCTGGTGGTAACAATCGATGGTGAGGAAACTGCGGTGTCCTATGAGGGCACCGGTTCGGTCGACGCCATTTTCAACGCCATCAAGGAGGCCTCCGGCCAGGACCCGCATCTGGTGCTCTATGCCGTGGATGGCGTCACCGGCGGCACCGACGCGCAGGCTTCGGCCCATGTGCGTCTCGAAATGAATGGTCGCATCGCGTCCGGCAATGCCGCCGAGCCCGATACGCTGGTGGCCTCCGCTCGCGCCTATCTCAATGCGCTCAACCGCGTGATGATCGAGCGTGGCGCAGCGGCCCAAGGCGCCCTGGCCGGCTAAGCGCACAAAAGTGCCCCGTGCCCCGACCCGCGCGGCCGGGGGCGGGGAGGCATGGATGACCTACGAGCTAATTGCCGTTACCGATCCCAGCGACTGGGCTGATTTTCATCACATCCGCCGCGTTGAGCTGTTCGAAGCCAAAGGGCGGTTCGGCGTCTACGATGACAAGCACCCGGACGATACGGCCGCCTTCGCCCATCCCTTTCTGCTCAAGCAGGATGGGCGGGCGCTCGGCACGACGCGTCTGGATGTGTTCGGAGATGGGCGGGCCGCCATCAGACTGGTGGCCATAACTGCTGCCGAGCAGCGCAAAGGCCATGGCCGGGTACTAGAGGCCATGGTGTCATCCGAAGCCGAACGCCTGGGCGTCCACGCGCTCCTCGTCAACGCCGCCGACGAGGCGGTGGGCTTTTATGAGAAAACCGGCTGGACCCGCTTCGACTGGGACCCGGCCGAGCTGGTCGGGATAGCCGCGACTTGCGTGCAAATGCGGAAGCTGCTCTAGAAATCCGGGTCGAGGCGCCGGAGACTGGTTCATGCTGAGCAAGGCTGAGTTTCGCGGTGTGCTGCTGGCAATAGCCGGTTTCGTGTCGTTGCTGTTGCTCATCATCTCCTGGTCGCCTGTCCTTCCCGGCGAATTGCTGCTGCAAAGCCTGCGCTTTCATATTCTCGCCGCCGGTATCGTCGTGCTGGTGGCGCTGGTCGCCTTTGGCGCGCGCTGGCATGGTCTTCTCTATGGCCTGGTGCTGGTGGTGGGAGCCGCCCATGCCGGCTACGTCGTCTGGCAGCTCTATGCCTGGCGCACGCCGATGGCCGGGCAGCCGGTGGCGCAGTTCCAGCTTATGAGTTCCAACACCCTCACCGGCAATCGCAGCGCCGAGCAATTGGTGCAGGCGGTGCTGGCCGATCCGCCTGATATCGTGGTGTTCGAGGAAACCCCGGGGATCGAGCAATATCTCGATCGGCTCGGCACAGCGTTCCCCCATCGCTTCGGCTGCGACCGCTCGGCGAGTTGCGATATTTCGCTGTTCTCGCGCCTGCCCATTGTCGATGGCGGCGTGCTGCTCCTGCCGCCGTTCAATCGTGAACGGCTGGTCTGGGCGCGGGTCGAGGTTGATGGCCAGCCGGTGACCATTGTCGGCGCTCACCTGTCAAAGCCCTATTTCGATGAGGCTTCCTGGGAGGAGCTCTTCAATATTGGCCGCTTCATCATGGGCCTCGAGGGGCCGGTGGTGCTTGCAGGTGATTTCAATGCGGCGGCGTGGTCGGAGCCGCTGGCCATGCTGGTCGATCGCCTGCAGCTATCGCCCGGCCCGTCCATGCCCGCCACATGGCCGGTGCGCGCCGGCATGCTCGGCGTTCCCATCGACAACATGTTCACGCGGGGTCAGGCACGTATCCTCGACATCGCATCCGGGGCCGATAGTCACGGCTCCAACCATCGGCCGCTGATTGCAACGATCGGGCTCTACACAGCGCCCTGAGCGTCCTGAAGGGCCTGCGGCAGTGCCTCGGCCAGCATCTGCATTTCCGCTTCCGGCCCGACGCTGATGCGGATGCAGCGGTCATGTGGCGCCACCATGGGCTTGCGCACGAACACGCCCCTATTGGCCAGCGCCTTGAGCACGGCCATGGCGAAGGCGCCATTACGCCCGCAGTCCACGGCAACGAAATTGGTGGCAGAGGGCAGGGGAGTCAGGCCCGAGGCGATGGCGATTTCGCCGATTCTGTCTCGCGCAGCCGCTACCTTCAGTTGCACCTGGCGCAGATAATCGTCGTCGGCCAAGGCGGCGAGTGCCGCGACCTGGGCCTGACGATTGACACCAAAATGATTGCGCACGCGGTCGAAGGCGCGAATGATCCGCCTGTCGCCGAAGGCATAGCCGCAGCGTATCCCGGCGAGCCCATAGGCCTTCGAAAAGGTGCGCAGTCGCAGCACATTGGCCTTCTGGGTGTTGATTTCAGGCAGGCCATCCGCCGGCGCCAGTTCGCCATAGGCCTCGTCCAGCAGAATCAGGCAGTCCTCGGGCACCGCGGCGATGAAGGCCTCGATCTCAGCCACAGGCCAGTACGAGCCCATCGGGTTATCGGGGTTGGCGACATAGACCATTTTCGCGCCGACCCGGCCTGCCGCCTCTGCCAGCGCCATGAGATCCTCATGTTCACCGCGATAGGGCACCAGCTCCAATACCCCGCCATGGCCGACAATGTGATAGTTGAGCGTGGGATAGGCGCCGAGCGAAGTGACGACCTTGTCCCCCGGCGCAATGAACATGCGCACAATGAGGCCCATCAGCCCGTCGATGCCCTCGCCGATGGTCACCTCGTCGCTGCTGATGCCGAGCCGGTCTGCCAATGCGGTCCGCAGCACGTGATTCTCCGGGTCGGGATAGCGCCAGATCTGCGGGGCGGCATCGGCCATGGCAGCGAGCACGCGCGGGCTGGGACCAAATCCGGATTCGTTGGCACCGATTCTGGCCCGGACCGGTATGCCTGTCTGGCGCTCTATGGCCTCTGGACCGACGAAGGGCACGGTTTCGGGCAGGGCGTCGACGATGTCGGTAAAGCGCGGAAGGGGCACGGGCGGGCAGTCCTGTTGTCGATTCCTGATCATCTTAACGTCTCGGACGCCGATGGATATGCCGAGAGAGGGGCGACAGAGAAAGTTCTCAACAGCCACAACTGTGTCCAAGGCAGCGCAAAGGGCCGGGCAACGGGTGTTTTTGGCTGCCGCATTTCGGTCGCGGGATTTAGGTCGAATGCAATCTTTCTCAGCAGGAATTCGGGAACTATGCGGGTTCAGGTTGGCCCTGCGTCACCCGACGCTTGATTCCCCAGAGCGACTTTCCGAGGAGATGTCGATGCTTCCCACTTATGTGCTTGCCCGAGATCACCTGCAGCGGGCGGCAACAATCCTGCAGGGCGAAGACCAGCGGTCACAGCAATTGCGCCACATCATCGAGCGCACCATCAGCCTTATGGAAGAACTCCGTCCGACCCCGGCGCGGCCGGTCGATACCAATGTGCTCGATCTCGAGACATTTCGTCAGCTTCGCCGCTGATTTCATGGGCCTGGCTGACCCAAGCCAGGCCATGCCATTCTGGCGCCTGCGAAATCGGCGCTGAAAGAATATGTCGGCAAAGTGAGATTGGGTACTTTACAGCCCAGAATCCCTTTGTTAGATAGGCGCCACTTTGGTGACGGACTTCACAGAAGCCGGGTGCATAGCTCAGATGGTAGAGCAGCTGACTCTTAATCAGCGGGTCCAAGGTTCGAGCCCTTGTGCACCCACCAAAGCCTTCCAATTGCATAGATAATACGCAGCCTCCCGACGCAGAGCGGGGTGGTTGCCGGTGCGCAGAAGCGCATATCAAAAATTTTCCGGACGTGTTGGAACCATAGTCGCAACGCGCCGTTGTGTATGTATCGAGACGCAGTTGAAAAACAGCGAAACGATAAAAGAGCCCCGAAGGCGAAAGCCTCCGGGGCTTTTTCGTGGCGCGTATCGCGCTCGAAGATTGCGGAAGTTTCACGCGGCGGAAAAACACCCGTCATGTTCGATGGCCTATCGCTGTTGGCATCGAAAGCCCGCGACAAGGACAGCTTGATGCCGCACGACCATCTACACCATGCTCATGACCTCGGATTTGCCCATGACATCAGGACGATGCTGGGGCGCCGCCGGTTTCTTGCCCTCGTTGCGGGCGTCGGGGCCGTCGCCGTTGCCGGTGGTCCGGCCGCTGCCCTCGAATGCGTGGTTTTGCCGTGGGAAACGGCCGGTCCTTATCCAGCGGATGGCAGCAATGCCAAAGCGGGGCAGGTGGTAAACGCCCTGACGCAAGAGGGCGTGATCCGAGAAGACCTTCGGCCTTCCTTTGGTGCGCTCACCAAGACCGCCGATGGGGTGCGGCTGGACCTTGAGCTGACACTGGTCAATGCCGATGGCTGCACGCCCTTGTCGGGCCACGCCATCTATATCTGGCACTGCGATGCCACCGGCAATTATTCGCTCTATGATATTACCGATGCCAACTTCCTGCGCGGCGTGGGTATTGCCGACGCCGAGGGACGGGTGCGCTTCACTACCATTTTCCCCGGTTGCTATGACGGACGCTGGCCTCATATCCATTTCGAAGTCTTCGAGAGCGTCGAAAAGGCGATCAGCGGAGAGGCGTCCTTATTGACCGCCCAGATCGCGATGCCGGAAAGCGATTGCGCCAATGTTTATGCCGCCGATGAGCGCTATGCCAATGGCACGACCAATCTGGGCCGCATTACCCTGGCCTCGGACAATGTCTTCGGCGACAATTCCGCCGATGAGATCCTGCAGCAGACTGCCGAACTGGCCGGCGCCCCCAATAGTGGCTATCTCGGCAAAGTCACCATTCCGATCGACCTCAATGCGGACCGCAGCAGCGTGCAGCCAATGGGTGGCCCGGGCATGCCTCCGGAAGGATTCGTCCCCAACGGCGCCCCGCCGCCGCGCCCGGGGAGCTGAGGTTTGATCAGGGCGCCGCGCCTCCCGGGCAGCCAATCTGTCGCCACCCTGTCGCCGAAGGCGGGGAGGGCGCAGATTCCGGCTCATTTTGCTCACTTTTGGGGCGCGACCCCTTGTCGCCGTGGCATTTGAGGCGTAGCTGCTCTCCCGCCTCGTAGCTGCATTTTCCAGGACCCACCATGTTCGGCATCGATCCGAGTTTCTTCAGTTCGCTGTTGCAGGTCATTCTGATCGATCTGGTGCTGGCGGGGGACAATGCCGTGGTGATCGGTCTCGCCGCGGCGGGCCTGGCGCCCGATCTGCGCCGCAAGGCCATTCTCATCGGCATCCTCGCGGCCACGGTGCTGCGCATCTGTTTTGCGCTGATCACCACCCAGCTGCTTTCGCTCGGCGGTGGCCTGCTCATCGCCGGCGGCGTCTTGCTGCTTTGGGTCTGCTGGAAGATGTATCGCGAGCTGACCATCCCCGCCGAGGATGAGCACGAGGCCACCGAAGCTCTCGCCAATGCCGATCTCAATGCCGATGGCTCGGTGGCCGGCAAGGCCCCGCGCAAGACGCTGCGTCAGGCCGTTATCCAGATCATCATCGCCGACGTCTCGATGTCGCTGGACAATGTGCTGGCTGTTGCCGGCGCCGCGCAGCACCATTTCGAAGCGCTGATCTTCGGCCTGGCGCTGTCCGTGGTAATGATGGGCGTTGCCGCTACCTTCATCGCCCGCCTCTTGCATCGCTTCCGCTGGATCGCCTGGATCGGCCTCCTGATCATCCTGTTCGTGGCCGTTCGTATGACGCTCGAAGGGCTGGGCGGCTTCATCACCATTCCCGAAATTCCGTTCCTGTACACCCCGCACGCGGCTGTCGCGGCTGCCCATTAGCCTTTGGTAACCAAGGCCGCAGGTTTGTGGCATTTGCGGCCGGGCAATAGGGATTTGCTCATCTTGGCGGTCTAGCGTTCCGAGCATTCGCTATGCTGGAAACTAGACCCCATGTCGGCAATCGCTGGATTGGTTCACCAACCCACTCTCGCCCCGCCGGGACAGGCGGCCGCAGCTCTGCCGCTGCTGATGCGACGCGTCGATGGTCCGCAATGGGATCTGGTCGTTGCCGGTTTCGACGCCGTTTGCCAGGAGCAGCTCTACGCCTTCGCGGCGCGGCGTTGGCCGGGTACGGCGCCCGAGCCCATACTCTTTGAACATCTGGGACGGCTCGTCGGGGGCGTCCTCATCCTCATCCAGCCCTTGCCGCTGGGTCTGGGCAAGATCGCCGTGGCCAAATGGGCGCCGATGCTCGCGGATACGCGCGTGCCCAACGCGGCGGCCATCCATGCCGGCATGATTGAGGCGCTGATTGCTGAATATGGCGACCGGCGCGGCATGATGCTGTCCATCCTGCCGCGCGCCTCTACGGCGGCGGTCAACGACGAATATGTGGCCCTGCGCAAGCGCGGCTTCCATCGCGGCGCCACGCTGCTGTTTCCCAACCGCTATCTGGTGTCTTTGCGTCAGTCCGACGACGACCAGCGCAAGAGCCTTTTGCAGGCCTGGCGGCGGCAGCTGAACAAGGCGGAGAAATCCGGCCTCAGCTTCGAACACGCGCAGCCGCAAGCCATTGAGGATTTCAAGCACCTCTACGCCGCCATGACCGAGCGCAAGCAGTTCCCGGATCATTCGGCCTATGAGACGCTCGATGGGTTGATGGCGCTGGAAGAGCCGCTGCGGCCCGAATTGTTTTTCGTACGCCATGCGGGCAAGCTGGTGGCCGGTGCGCTGGTTTTCAAGGCTGGCGACCGCGCCGTCTATCTCTACGGCGCCACCACCGACGATGCCCTGCCGCTGCGTGCCGGCTATTTCCTGCATTGGCACATCATCCGCTGGCTGCGCGACAATACGCGCGCCGATTGGTACGATCTTGGTGGCACCGACGGCTTCCAGGGGCTGCATCAGTTCAAGAAGGGCATGGTGGGCACGGCCGGAGTGATCCGCCCGGTGCCACCGGTGGCCAATTATGCCTCGCGTCCGCTGCCCTATCTGCTCGGCGCTGCCGCATTTGCAGCGCGCGATTTCGTGCATCATCTGCGTCGCAGGCTTGATGCCTTCAATCCCAACAAGGCGCGGCCCGACCAACCGCCCCACGTGACCGAAGACTATCTCAAATGAGTCTGGCGCGGCGGCTTGCTTCCCAATCCTCGGTGATTTTCGGAGCCCGCCTGTTCGGGGCTGGCCTGATCTTCCTCGTCCAGGCATTCATTGCCCGGGTTTGGGGCGCCGATATCCTGGGCGAATACCTCATCGTCGTGGCCTCGGTGAACCTGATCGCGGTGGCAATGCCGCTGGGCTTTCACACGGTCGGCACCTATTTCGCCGCCGAATACCGCGCGCGGGGTGACCGGCGGCAACTGATCGCCTTTCTCGTGCGCAGCTATGGGCATGTCGTGGGCATGCTGCTGCTGGTCTTGTTCGCGGGGCTGCCGCTGCTGGGCGCGCTGGGGCAGGGGCAGAGCGTGGTGGCCCAGCATTTCGTGCCGGTCATGCTTTTGGCCTTTGGTACTGCCATGGTCTATGTCAACGGCGCCGTGCTGGTGGGGCTGAAGCGCCCGTTCGCCGGCTTCTTCGCCGATACACTGTTCCGCCCCATGATCGTTCTGGCGTCCTTTGCGCTGGCCATGGGCATGATCGATCCTTTTGCCGGGTTTGGGCAGTTCCTCTGGCTCATCGGCATCGGCTATGCGCTGATCTCGCTGGTGCAATTCGTCTTCGTCATCACCGGCATCCAGCGTGTGGAGAATACGGCTCCCATGCGCGCCATCGACGCCAGCCGCTGGTGGCGGTTCGCGGCGCCCTGGGTGCTGATTTCGTTGGCATCGGACTTCTTCTTCGACATCGACCTGTTGCTGCTCGCCCATAGCCTGTCTCGGGAAGAGCTGGCGATCTTTGGCGTCTGCACCCGCATCTTCTCGCTTGTCTCTTTTGGCGTGGGGGCGGTCTATGCCGTTACCCTGCCGGACATGTTCGAGAGCGAGGCCAAATCTGACCGGGCGGCGTTCCATCGTAAGATCGGCGAAGCCAATGCGGTGGCCAGCGTCATCTCGCTGGTACTGTTCACCATCGTGCTCATCGGCGCACCCTTTGCCCTGATGATGTTCGGCCCGAGCTTTGCCGCGGGCGCCATGCCTTTGGCCATCCTGTGCCTCGCCCTGGTGGTTCGGGCTGTGACGGGGCCGGCCTCGATGGTCTTGTCGATCTATGACCGTCCCTGGGCCAGCCTGCCGGCCGTGGCGCTGGGTATCGCCACCGTGGTGGTGGGCAACTGGCTGCTGGTGCCGGTCATGGGCCTTATGGGGGCGTCACTGGCGGCGCTGATTGCCATCACGGTGTGGTCGCTCGGCCTGTGGCTCACCGCCCAGCAGATGGCCGGGGTCGATGTGTCCATCCTGCAATGGTTCCGCACCCGCCACGCGGCGCGGCTGCCGGCCAGCGGGATCTAGAGCGTTTCACGTTCTGGGCGATGCGGCTTCATCGCCCCCTCCCCCTTGAGGGGAGGGCCGGGGAGGGGGTCGTTTAGCGATCCACTGATGGACCCCCTCCCTCAATCCCTCCCCTCAAGGGGGAGGGAGGCGAAAGAGCCAAGAGTCCACCTCAAGTTGAAATGATTTAGCGGATCATTGCCAGCTGCAGCTTGCGCCTGAGCTTGTTGGCCAGCCCGCCGCTGGTGCCATGGTCGTAGCCGGTGCTGACCTTGTTGAGTTTGCGCTCGTAGAGCAGGTAGTCCTCGCCGAAAATGTGCTGTTCGAGCGTCGCGACATGGGCATAGCCCAGGCGCGTCATGATGGCGGCGGCGGCCTCGTTGCCCGTTTTGGTATAGGTGGCGATCTTGTGGAAGCGCCCGTTGTCCCAGTGGTTGATGAAGGCGCGCATACCCGAAATCCCCAGCGTCGACCGCCGGTGCTCTGGGAACAGATAGCTCCAGTACAGCCAGAGCGTGCCCAGTTCCGGGCCGCTGATCATGAATCCGGCCATGGCCTCGTCGCGCAGGATCACCAGCGCATGGAACGGATCGGCATCGATGAGGCCGGCCAGGTAGTCCTTTGTCAGCCGAGCCGACTCATAGGCCTTGAACACATCGGAATAGAAGGGCGAGGTGTTGATCGCCTCGTGCAGCCGCGTGTGCAACTGCGGGATGTCCCGATAGGTGGCGGCACGATAGATGCGTGCCTTGCCAGTCGGGGCTGGGGAAATCTCTGCAGTTTCGGTCATCGAGGCCTCCGATTAACCCAAGTGTAGCCTCTGCGGGTTAATGGCCCCTGTCCAAGTGTCTGGCGCAAATACTCATTAAGTCGCACGCTACGGGACTTGCCGCCTATCGAGGCGGTCATTAGAACGGTTCTCGGGAGAGACAAGGGAGGAAGACGATGAGCGACCAGCTCGTGTTCCAGCCAAGTGCGGCTGCCGTCGCACGCACCCACACGACAGCCGAAGACTATGCGGCACAGTATCAGCGTTCGATCTCCGATCCGGATGGGTTCTGGGCGGAGCAGGCGAAGCGTCTGGATTGGGTGACGTTCCCCACCAAGATCAAGAACACCACGTTCGAGTACCCGAACGTCTCGATCAAGTGGTTTGAAGACGGCGTGCTCAACGTGGCCGCCAATTGCATCGATCGGCATCTGCTCGAGCATGGCGACGATATCGCCATCATCTGGGAGCCGGATAATCCGAATGACAAGGCCGAGTACATCTCGTACCGGACCCTGCACGAGAAAGTCTGCCGCTGCGCCAATGTGCTGAAGTCGCTGGGCGTCAAGAAGGGCGACCGCGTCACCATCTACCTGCCGATGATCCCGCAGGCGGCCTATGCCATGCTGGCCTGCGCCCGCATCGGCGCGGTTCACTCGGTGGTTTTCGGCGGCTTCTCCCCCGACTCGCTTGCCGGTCGCATCAATGACTGCGACAGCGCCGTGGTGATCACCGCGGATGAAGGCCGTCGTGGTGGCAAGACCGTGCCGCTCAAGGCCAATGTCGATAAGGCGCTGGAAGACTGCCCCGGTGTCTCCAAGGTGCTCGTTGTCCACAATACCGGCGCCGATGTGCCGATGAAGGGCAGCCGCGACGTCTGGTGGCATGAGGCTGCCGCCGGTGTGGAGCCGTTCAACGACCCCGAGCCGATGAATGCGGAAGATCCGTTGTTCATCCTCTACACCTCCGGCTCAACCGGCAAGCCCAAGGGCGTGCTGCACACGACGGGGGGCTATCTCACTTATACCTCGCTGACGCACGAACTCAGCTTCGACTACAAGCGTGGCGAGGTGTTCTGGTGCACGGCGGACGTAGGCTGGATCACCGGTCACAGCTACATCGTCTACGGGCCGCTGGCCAATGGCGCGACCACGGTGATGTTCGAGGGCATTCCCTCCTGGCCCGACGCCAGCCGCTTTTGGCAAGTGGTCGAGCGCCACAAGGTCAATATCTTCCACACCGCGCCGACCGCCATTCGCTCGCTGATGGGCGCCGGCCCCGAATTCGTGGAAAAGCACGACATGCCATCGCTTCGTCTGCTGGGCACAGTGGGCGAGCCGATCAACCCCGAAGCCTGGCTCTGGTACTATAACAAGGTCGGCAAGGGCCGCTGCGAAGTGGTCGACGCCTGGTGGCAAACCGAAACCGGCGGCCACATGATCGCGCCGTTCCCCGGCGCCATTCCGACCAAGCCCGGTTCGGCCACCAAGCCGTTCTTCGGCATCAAGCCGGCGGTGTTGTCGCCGGAAGGCAAGCTGCAGGAGCAGACCAAGGCCGAGGGCGTGCTGGTCATCGAGGATAGCTGGCCCAGCCAGGCGCGCACCATTTGGGGCGATCATGGCCGGTTCGTCTCGACCTATTTCGAGACCTATAAGGGCAATTACTTTACCGGTGACGGCTGCCGTCGCGACGAGGACGGTTACTACTGGATCACCGGCCGGGTCGACGACGTGCTGAACGTATCCGGCCACCGCCTTGGCACCGCCGAAGTGGAGAGCGCCCTGGTGGCGCATCCCAAGGTCTCCGAGGCCGCGGTTGTCGGCTTCCCGCACGACATCAAGGGGCAGGGCATCTATTGCTATGTCACGCTGATGGCCGGGGAAAGCTATGACGACGCCTTGCGCGGGGAATTGCGCAACTGGGTGCGCAAGGAAATCGGTCCCATCGCCTCGCCGGATTTCATCCAGTGGGCACCGGGCCTGCCCAAGACCCGTTCGGGCAAGATCATGCGCCGCATTCTGCGCAAGGTGGCCGAGAACGATTTTGGCGCCCTGGGTGACACCTCGACCCTGGCCGATCCGGCCGTAGTCGACGATCTGATCGCCAATCGGCAGAATCGTCCCGCCTGATGGTGCGGAACACATAAAAAAAAACGGGCGGTGGCTGAAAAGCTGCCGCCCGTTCAGTTTGATGGCGGACCGTTCGGAAGGTTGAAATCCGCGACGACCGGCATCTGACCATCATTATGGCTGCCGTAGTGCAGCCCGCATCCCCCATATGGGGGGAATCATTGTCTCGCCTTGATTTGCCGGTCATGGTGCGGGCCACGATTTCTTGCGGAACTTTTGCCTTGCTGCGCATCCTTGCCCTGACTGGCTTTCTGGCCCTTTCCTCTCCCGCCATGGCCGCCACGCTCGAAGAGATGGCCGGCCAGATGATCGTCGTCGGCTTCGAGGGCAGCAGTGCTACCGATCCAAGCGTCGAGGCCATGGCCAAGGAAATCGCCGAGGGCAGGCTGGGCGGCGTCATGTATCTGAAAAAGAACGTCAAAAGTCTTGGCGCCGTGCGGGCCATGAACGAAGCGTTCCGCGCCGCATCGCCTGAGCTCCCGCCCTTCATCACCCTCGATCAGGAAGGTGGCGCGGTCGAACGGCTGACCAAGGATGTCGGCTTCCGCGAAATCCCCAATGCCGCAACTATCGCCAGAAACAATCGACCTGATGAGGCCGAGGCGATCTATGCCCAGATGGCGTCCGGCATCGCCGACCTTGGCTTCACCGTCAATTTCGGGCCGGTCGCCGATCTCAACACCAATCCCAACAATCTTGTGATCGCCAAATATGGCCGGGCTTTTTCCGACGATCCGGAAACCGTGATCGCCTATGACGAGGCCTTCATCACAGCCCACCATGCCGCTGGACTGATCACCGCGCTCAAGCATTTCCCCGGTCATGGTTCGTCCACCGCCGACAGCCATGAAGGCTTTGTCGATATCACCAAGACCTGGCAGGCCGACGAACTCGAGCCCTATCGCGTGCTGATCTCGGAGAAGCTGGCCGACATGGTGATGGTCGGCCACCTCTATCACGCGGACTATGCCAATGGTGACGGTGAAACCCCGTCCTCATTGTCGTCGCGCTGGATCGATGGCGTGCTGCGCACCGATCTGGGCTTCGATGGCGTCGTGATCAGCGACGATCTGGAAATGGGCGCCATTCGCGAGCATTTTACGCTCGAGGAAACCGTGACCAAGGCGGTGCGCGCTGGCATGGACATTCTGCTTTTCTCCAATACCGCCAAGTATCGCCCCGGCCTTTCGGGTGAAATCCTCGCCATCCTCCTGGCTGAAGCAGAGGCAGACCCGGCCTTTGCCGCCCGCATTGAAGAGAGCTACAACCGCATCGTGGCGCTGAAACAGCGGATCGAGTAAGCCGCTTTGTCGCGCAGGCATCGCCATTTTCCCCGGCCTTTCGCTGGCCCGAGTGTTTTCTCTGCCATCGCGGGGCGTTAAGGTGCCGTCCGGTCAGCAGAGGGCGAATGCAGAATGGCGGAAGATCGTGAGGTCCGGCGGGTTCGGGCGCTCTTCATTTCCGACGTGCATCTGGGGATGAAGCCCATCCGCGTTGGGCAACTCATCGAGTTCCTGCGCGCCCACGATGCCGACACCATCTATCTGGTCGGCGATATTCTCGACGGCTGGCGGCTGGCCAAGGCCTGGCACTGGCCGGTCGAGTACAATGTCCTGGTGCAGTTGCTGCTCGACAAGGCCAATGCCGGGACGCGCATCGTCTATCTGCCGGGCAATCACGACGAGTTCCTGCGCGAATATCTCGGCACCTATTTCGGCGAGATCGAGATCATCGATCGCACCATTCACACCTCGGCCACGGGCCGTACGTATCTGGTGATTCACGGCGATCAGTTCGACGTAGTAGTGATGAATGCCAAGTGGCTCGCCCATGTCGGTGACTGGGCCTACAACGCCGCTTTGCGCGTCAATATCGCCATCAACTGGGTGCGTCGCCGCCTTGGCCTGCAATATTGGTCGCTCAGCGCCTGGGCCAAGCAGAAGGTCAAGAACGCCGTTTCCGTCATCGGCCGCTTCGAGGAAGCTCTGGTGCACGAGGCCAAGGAATCGGGCGTCGATGGGGTGATCTGCGGCCACATCCATTTCGCCGATATCCACGACCGGCTGGGCATTGAATATATCAATACCGGCGACTGGGTGGAGAGCTGCACCGCCATAGTCGAGACCCCGGAAGGGGCCTTCGAGCTGATCAAGTGGACCGAAATGGTCGTCGGCGAACCCCGGCGATTCCGGCTGCGTAAGGGCGTCGAGCAGTAAGGCCGAATTGTGCGGACATTTGTCTTGCCTTTGCCCCACTTCCGAGTCACCTAGCGTGCCGGGCGCGTTTCGTGTGCCCGGAGTTCTTTTCCATGCCATCGGCCCTTTCGCGCTTGGATAGCCCCGAGCTGCGCGCATCCATTTATCAGTTCACCGTCTATATTCCGGGCGGCGTGGCCTCGGTCTTTCTGGGCATATGGCTGAGCGAGCACGGCATTCCCGCCGACCAGATCGGCATCATCAATGCGCTGCCGACCTTCTGTCTCCTGCTGCTCAACATCCTTGTGGGGCGCATTGCGGATAAGGCCGACGACTGGCGCACGGCGCTGATCTATATTTCCCTCGCCTCGGCTTTGGCGCCGCTGCCGCTTTATTTCGTCTCCGAATTCTGGGGCATCCTGCTCATCTGGGCGCTTTGCGCCACCACCAATGGCCTCGTCGCCCCGGTCATCGACGCCGCCACAGTGCGGATGACGCGCCGGAATGGCAGCGACTTCGGCACCATCCGCGCCTGGGCCACGGTGGGCTATGTGTTCGCCGCGGGCGGATTGGGCCTCTTGCTCAACATGCTGGGCTCGGCTGCCTTCGTCACTCTTTACGTTGCGACAGTGTTTGTGCGCGCCGGCCTCGCCTATCTCTTGCCGCGTTTCCGGGCCCCGGCGCCCAAGGTGACACTGGCGAGCGTGGCGCCGGAAAAGGCGATACCCGCCAGCCGCTTGCGCGATTCACTGCAACTGTGGTTCGTGCTGCCGCTGCTCGCCTTCGCACTGGTCAATTCCAGCAATGCCATTATCGGCAGCTTTGGCGCGCTGCTTTGGCACGAAAACGGTATTTCGAGCTATTATCTGGGGCCGCTGCTCGGCATTGCCGCGGTGGGCGAGGCTATCCTCATGTTCGCTTGGCGGCGCTTCGGGGGGCGGGTGACGGCGCGTAACATGATCCTGGCAGCGGCTATCGCCGGGCTGGTGCGCTTCACCATCATGGCCTTCAATCCGCCGGTGGAAGTGCTGTTCTTCACCCAGCTGCTGCACGCCTTCAGCTTCGGCATGGGCTATTTCGGGGTGGTGCATTTCATCGCCAACTGGACCAATGAGGCCAATGCCGCCGAGGCCCAGGGCTTTGCCAATATGCTCAATATGGGCGCCGCCATGGCCGCCTTGATCGGCTTCGGCTTCCTGGTCGAGCTCTTCGGCTCGCATGCCTTCTTCTATTCCACCGTCACCTCTCTCCTCGCCATCGGCTGCGTGCTGCTATCGTTGAAGCTGAGGCCGCCAAAGGCACTGGTGGGGTAGGCGGGCGCATCACGCAGCTCCCTTTTGTGATTGCTGCTGCCCGCCCAAATAGTGAAAGGCCGTCCCGCGGATCTGCCGGGACGGTATTCACTTAACGGCCCATGATCACAGGCCGCAGGGAATCGGGCTGGAAGAACTGCATGTTCACCGAGCCGTCGGGCTGACGCACAAAGGCGCGGATCAGACCCGACCAGCTTTCGACCGCGTCGGCCTCAATGCCCTTTTCGTGCAGCGCACTGATCACGCGATCCCGGTCGAACTGGGATTTGAATTCGGCGGCCTGCGCCGTCGCAGCCAGACCCGACAGGCCCACCAACGCGGCCATCCCAACAATGATAATCCGTTTCATCATTTTTCGCTCCTTAGAGTTGGCGCGCATCGTCGGGTTGGTCTGTCCTGGGGCAAGACTCTGGTTCCCGGTGATGCGCAGTGTCCTCTTGAGCGTCGACGGTGGAGGTTGCGCGGAGGTTTTGTTGAGGTTTGGTCCAGCTAGATCATTTCAAACTGAAGAGGACTCTGGGCGCTTTCGCCTCCCTCCCCGTTGAGGGGAGGGATTGAGGGAGGGGGTCCATCAGTGGATCGCTAAACGCCCCCCACCCCGGCCCTCCCTCAAGGGCAGGGCTATCGCATATGGGGAGTTGGCAC
>NZ_UZWD01000005.1 GCF_900631955.1 Devosia equisanguinis
CCCTCCCCCCTTGAGGGGGAGGGCCGGGGTGGGGGGTCCAGAGTCCGCCTCAATTTGAAATGAACTAGCTGACGCCCCAACCCCACGCCTCTTGCCCCGGCCGCCTCATGGGGCTATCGCAGGGCCAGCAACTGATCGGACCGTTTCATGCCCGCTAAAATCGCCCTGACCGGCATTGCCCGCGATCTCGCCGCCCGTGCCGAAGCGGGCAAGACCATTCGCGTCGGGGTTATCGGCTCGGGCGAAATGGGCACCGATCTGGTCACCCAGATGAGCCTGATGCAGGGCGTCGAGATGGCCGCCATCGCCACCCGCCGCCCCCAAACCGCGCTCGACGCCATGACCATCGCCTATGGCGAGGACAGTCGCGGCAAGGTGGCAGACAGCCCCGCCCAGGCCCGCGCCGCCATCGAGGCCGGCAAGATCGCCATCACCTCGGCCGAAACCCTGGTCACTACCGAGGGTATCGACGTCGTCATCGACGCCACCGGCAAGCCGGGCGTCGCCGCCGATTATGATCTCACCGCCATGGAGCATGGCAAGCATGTGGTGATGATGAATGTGGAGGCCGACGTCACCATCGGTCCCTATCTGAAAGCCCAGGCCGACCGGCTCGGCGTGGTCTATTCGGTCGGCGCCGGGGACGAGCCCTCCTCCTGCATGGAGCTGATCGAATTCGTCTCTGCGCTCGGGCTTGACATCGTCGCCGCCGGCAAGGGCAAGAACAATCCATTGAAGCATGACGCCGTCCCCGATGATTATCGTGAGGAAGCGGCGCGGCGGAACATGAACCCGCGCATGCTGGTGGAGTTCGTCGATGGCAGTAAGACCGCGGTCGAGATGACCGCTATCGCCAATGCAACCGGCCTGTTGCCCGATGTGCCCGGAATGCATGGCCCGGCGGCCGACCGCGATTCCATGGCCAAGGTGCTGATCCCCAAAGCCGATGGCGGTATCCTCAATTCCTCGGGCGTCGTTGATTTCACCATTGGCAAGGGTGTCGCCCCCGGCGTCTTCGTCATCGTCAAGGCGGAGCATCCCCGCATCATCGAGCGCATGGACGATCTCCATATCGGCCACGGGCCCTATTACGCCTTCTTCCGCCCCTATCACCTGACCAGCCTCGAAGTGCCGCTGACCTGCGCCCGCATCATGATGTATGGCAAGCCGGACATGGTACCGCTGCCCCGGCCGGTGGCCGAAGTCTGCGCGGTGGCCAAGCGCGACCTCAAGCCCGGCGACAGCCTCGATGCAATCGGGGAGACCTGCTATCGCTCCTATGCCATGACCGTTGGCGATGCCCGCGCCAGGGGGGCGGTTCCGGTCGGTCTGCTCGAAGGCGGCGCGGTCACGGCGCCGATCAAAAAGGGCGAGCTCATTACCCGCGCCAATGCCCAACCGGACATGACCACGCGACTATTCGCGCTCCGACAGGCGCAGGATAAAATGCTGGGGCTGCTGTAAAAACAGCGATTGCCCCAATCTCGCCCCGCTTACCTGCAGGGATCAAGGACCTTCCGACGACAGGGGCAATCGCCGATGAAGCGTCTTTCCATAGGTCTTGCATGTGTCTCAGCCTTTAGCCTTCCCGCCCTGGCGGAGTTTCCGCCCGAATTGCACGAGGCTGCGCCTATCTGCGCCCCGCTGATGGAGAATACCGGCCTGATCGAGACTGGCTATGGCAGCACGATTGCAGACATCGAAAACGGCTGCCGCCTCGAAGCCATCTATGCCGGCCTCGGCCTCTATCAGCGCCTGCGCATCGACAGGCTCGATATCATCGCCTCCGATTTCGAATCCGCCCTCATCGGACAGCGTCCGTTCGAAGCGGCGCGGATCAGCATCAAGGGCGCGCGCGTCTCTCCCGATTTCGGCTATCCGCTGCAAAGCTACATTACCGAAATGCAGGTTCGCCCCTTCGACCTCGATCTCGATTACCGCTGGGACGCCGAGACCGGCGATCTCGAAATTGCCCGCCTCCATGCCGAAGGCCGGGTGATTGGCGCCTGGGACTTCTCCGCTCGCCTCACCGGCGTGCCCGATCTTGGCCTCGCCCGCACCGGCGCCGCCCCCGCAGATTTCGGCCTTGAAAGCCTCACCCTCAGCTTTGCTGAACGGGAACTGGTGCTCGGCTATATCCTGCCGCTGGTGCTCAATACGCTGCCCTATGACCAGGACCCGGCGCCGCATATCGAGACTGGAATAGCGGCCTTTGTCGAGGCCATCGAAAATGCGCCCGAAGCCAATATCAGCAGCGACAGCAAGGCAGCGCTGATCGACCTTATCAGCCGCTTTCCAAAGCTCGACGGCGCCCTCGGCACATTTGAAATCAGCGGTCTGGACGAACCCTTGCCCGTCGAAGCCCTCTTCATCGAGAGCGCGGATGATTTCGCCGCCTTCTTGGCCGCCAGCCGGCTCAGCCTCGACCCCGCGCCCTGAGCCGAGGAGAAACGCCCATGCTTCGCTTCGCCCCATACCTTGCCGTTGCCTTTCTCCTTGGTCCTGTTCCGCTTGTGGCCGAGGATAATCCCGCCCCCCTGCGCGATTGCCGGGCGCTGCTGAAAGCGGTGCAGAGCGAGGTTACCCGCACGCCCGAAACCACGGCGGAAGCGGTGCCCGGTGGGTGCCGCTTCACTCAGGTGGGTTATCTTCTCGAGGGCATGGTCGAATATCGCGCCGATGCAGTGACGTTGCTAACGCCCCAGCTCTTGGCGACCTTTCCGACCGAAGCGGTTTTCAAATCCGCCGATCTGTCGATCCAGGGCCTGCGCATCCTCCCCAGGACCGGCAATGCCATGAGTGACTATCTGACCTCGCACTATAGCAAGCCGATCAATATCGAGCTGGTCTATGACACCGATCCCGCAACGCTGACGGCGCAGCTCAAGCGCTTTTCCTTCGATGCCGGCGACATTGGCCGGCTGACGCTGTTTGCCCGCTTCTCCAATTTCGACAATACCGACATTGATTATACCGGCCTTGGCAACGAGATGGGCGTGCTGCACGAGCTCGGCCTTGCCATCGAGGATAACGGGCTGCTGGCAAGCTATGTGCTGCCATTGCTGCTCTCGGGCTTCAGCTATGACGAAGACCCCCGCCCGGTGCTTGCGGCGCGAAAGATAGCGGTTTCGACCGCCATTCGCGCCTTGCCCGAAAGCCTGTTGTCATCGGTGAGTGCAGAATCCCTGGTGCGTTTCGTCACGGCTTTTCCGCTGGCCCATGGCAATTGGACGCTCCATTTCGAAAGCGAGAAGGGGTTGCCGCTTTCCGCGCTGGACGCTTCCAGCCTCGACGATTTCGCGGCGCTTCTCGCCAGTGATGCCAGGATTACCGCAACCGCCGACTATCGACCGGATTAACGCCCTCCGGAGCGCGGCGGCGCGGTATGGTTGGCCCTCCCCATTGAGGGGAGGGGCGATGGAGCCGCATCCAGCAGAACGTGAAACGCTCTAGGCCAGCCAGATTGCGATGATCGCGATCATGGCCGGGACCGTCTGGATGAACAAGATCTTCCTGCTCGACGTCACCGCACCAATGATACCGGCGACGGCCACGCAGGCCAGGAAGAAGAGCTGGATCTGCCAGGCGATGGCCGGGTCCGGATGCACCAGGCCCCAGATCAGGCCAGCGGCCAGGAAACCGTTATAGACCCCCTGATTGATGGCGAGCACCTTGGTCTGTCGAGCAAATTCCGGCGTCAGGTTGAACGCCTTCTGCCCGCGCGGCGTGTCCCACCACAAGACTTCGAGCAGCATGATATAAAGGTGGAGCAGCGCAACCAGCCCCACCAGGATCATCGCAACAACAGCCATTTAAGCCTCCACGGCCACGTCGAGCGCCAATTCGACCATGTCGCGCAGCGAGGTCTGGCGGGCCTCGGCGTCGATCTCGTCCTTGGTGATCAGGCAGTCGGTCATGGTGCAGATGGTCAGCGCCTTGACCTCGAACCTGGCCGCCAGCGTGTAAAGCGCGGCGGCCTCCATCTCCACGCCGATAATGCCATGGGCCGGCAACTTGTCGTAACCGGCAAAGCCATCGGCGTGGTAGAAGATGTCGGAAGACAGCATGTTGCCGGCATGGAAGCGCAGTCCGCGCGCATCGGCCTTGTCGGCGGCAGACCGCAGCAGGCCGAAATCGGCGATGGGGGCGAAATTATAGGGCCCGAACCGGTCGCGCACGATGGCACTGTCGGTCGAGGCAGCCTGTGCCAGCACCACGTCGCGCACCTTCACCTTGGTGTTGAGGCCACCGCAGGTGCCGACGCGGATCAGCGTCTTGAGGCCATAGACATTGATCAGCTCGTGTACATAGATCGAGAGCGAGGGCTGGCCCATGCCGGTGGCCTGCACCGAAACCGGCTTGCCTTTCCAGGTCCCGGTATAGCCCAGACAATTGCGCACAGAATTGACCAGCCTGGCGTCAGTCAGAAAATTCTCGGCGATCCATTTGGCACGAAGCGGGTCACCCGGCAGCAGCACGGCTTCAGCATAGTCACCCGGCTTGGCATGATTGTGCGGCGTGGTCATCGACTTCTTCCCTTTTGTCCATTTGGTCAAATCATTGCCATCCAGATCGGACAAAGACAATGGCGGGCGCGCGAAGTGCTTGACGCGGGGACCCGCTGGCCCCATCTACGCAGCGCTGTACAAGGAGACAGGCACAATGGTCGCGAAAATCTTCATCGATGGCGAAGCCGGAACCACGGGTCTGCAGATCCGCGAGCGTCTCGCCGGTCGCCGCGACCTCGACGTCATCTCCATTGCCCATGACAAGCGCAAGGATCTCGACGAGCGCAAGCGGCTGCTCAACGCCGCCGATGTGGCAATCCTCTGCCTGCCCGACGATGCCGCCAAGCAGAGCGTGTCGCTGATCGAGAACGACACGACCAAGGTCATCGATGCCTCGACGGCCTATCGCGTCGATCCCGATTGGACCTATGGCTTTGCGGAAATGGAGCCGGGTCAGACCGAGGCCATCGCCAAGGCGCGGCGCGTCGCCAATCCCGGCTGCTGGCCGCAGGGGCTGATCGCCTCGCTGCGGCCGCTGATCGAGGCGCGGCTGCTGCCCGGCGACTACCCGGTCTCCTATCACGGCATTTCGGGCTATTCCGGCGGCGGACGGCAGATGATCGAGGACTATGAGGCCGCGGGCACGACACCCAGCCAGTTCATGCCCTATGGCCTCAGCTTCAAGCACAAGCATCTGCCCGAGATGCAGGCCTATTCCGGCCTCAATCGCGCCCCGCTGTTCGAGCCGGTAGTGGGCAATTTCGCGCAGGGGATGACCAATTCGGTGCCGCTGCATCTCGACATGGTCGCCGAAATTCCGACCGGCAAGGATTTGCACGCCGCGCTAGCCGACTATTACGCCGCCATCTCCGATGGCTTTGTGCGTGTGGCGCCCTATGAGGCCGGTCTCGCCAAGACCGCCGCACTCGACCCCCAGACCCATAACGGCACCAATGTCATGACCCTGCATGTCTTTGCCAATGACGAGACCGCCCAGGCGGTTATCGTCTCGGTCTATGACAATCTGGGCAAGGGCGCTTCTGGCGCCGCCGTGCAGAACCTCAACATCATGCTCGGCGTCGACCCGCGCGAGAGCCTTGAGGGTTGAAACACCCCCACCCGGCCTCCCCCTGAAACAGGGGGAGGAGAAGAGTACCCCTGATGGGTCGGCAAACGCGTTTCGTCCCTCCCCCTTGTTCAGGGGGAGGTTAGGTGGGGTTCCGTACCGCATTCGCAAAGACCTAACCGTACGCTTCGGTACGGTTAGGCCTTGACCGAAACCCCGGTTTCGCGCGATGACGCGTGCAGTAGCGAGGTCCACTGCCCCATGGAAAAATTCACCACCCTGACCGGTGTCGCGGCGCCCCTGCCGATCATCAATATCGACACCGACATGATCATCCCCAAGCAATACCTCAAGACCATCAAGCGCACGGGGCTGGGCACCGCCCTGTTCTCCGAAATGCGCTACAATGAGGACGGCTCGGAAAATCCGGATTTCGTGCTCAACAAGCCCGCCTATCGGCAGGCCAAGATCGTCATTGCCGGCGACAATTTCGGCTGCGGCTCGAGCCGCGAGCATGCCCCC
The DNA here is from genome assembly GCF_900631955.1 of Devosia equisanguinis. Taxonomy (GTDB): domain Bacteria; phylum Pseudomonadota; class Alphaproteobacteria; order Rhizobiales; family Devosiaceae; genus Devosia; species Devosia equisanguinis. Next base: position 6,097 of record NZ_UZWD01000005.1, read on the forward strand.
TGGGCGCTGGCCGATTTCGGCATTCGCTGCGTGATCTCCACCAGCTTCGCCGACATCTTCTACAATAACTGCTTCAAGAACGGCATTCTGCCGCTCGTCGTCACCGCCGAGCAGCTCAAGCTGCTGCTGGACGATGCCGAGCGCGGCTCCAACGCCACCCTCACCATCGATCTCGAAGCCCAGACCATCAAGGGCCCCGATGGCGGCACGCTCAATTTCGACATCGATCCGGCGCGCAAGCACATCCTGCTCGAAGGGCTCGATGATATTGCCGGCACGCTGAAGTCCGATCCCGCCATCAGCTCCTTCGAGGGCAAGATGGCCGCAAACCGCCCCTGGCTCTAAGGAACACACATGGTCCAGCGCGTTTCCACCGGCTCGCCCTTCGAGGCGACCTTCGGTTATTCCCGTGCCGTCCGCCACGAAGACACCGTCTATGTCTCGGGCACCACGGGCTATGACTATGCCACGATGACCATGCCGGAGAGCGTGGGCGAGCAGGCCAAGAATGCGCTGGCGACCATCGACAAGGCGCTCAAGCAAGCCGGCTCCTCGATCGAGGATACGGTGCGCGTGGTCTATTATGTCGGCGATCGCGCTGATGTCGACGCGGTGGTTGCTGCCGTTGGCCCCGTGTTCAAGGATATCCGCCCGGCTGCCTCCATGCTCATCGTGCAGATGATCGAAGCCGGTATGAAGATCGAGATCGAAGTCACCGCCCGTATCGGCGCGGCCACCAGCCACAGCTGATCAGAGGGGCGGCGCCGCGACCATGACCCGGCCGCAAATCGCCCTTCTCCTGCATGCAGCGCTCCTTATCGGGGCGCTGTTTTTGCTTGTGCCCTGGCTTACGAGTTGGGACCCGCGCGCCGGCTATCTGTTTTCCCTGGTCTTTTACTGGCTGTTTTTCTGCCTGCCGGTGATCGGCTGGCACGCCCTGCCCGGCAATGACGGCCAATTGTTCACCGAACGCCTGCCTTGGCGCTATTGGTGGTTTATTCCGCTGCTGTTGTTGCAGGTGGGCCTGGTGGCGCTGGCCAGTTTTGCGCCCAATACGGCCATACTGACCAGCGGAGCGATGTGGCTGGCACTGCTCATCGGCGTGATCAATGGCCCGCTGGAAGAAATCGCCTGGCGTGGCGGCTTTCTCGGTGCCTTCCGCGCGCGCCCGACCCTGGGCTTCTGGCTGGGCTGGGCGCTGTTTACCGCCTGGCACATACCGCTGGCGCTGAGCGTGGGTATCAGCTTCGATGGCGGGGCGTTGGCGCTTATCGGCGGGGCCGCCGCGCTCGGCCTGTTCTGGAGCTGGGTGGTGTGGATGACCGGATCGGTCTTTTACGTGAGCATCGCCCACGCCCTCACCAATCTCTTCGCCTTCTGGGTGCTATTCGACCGCAATGGCTTTGCGGCCTGATCCCTACCAGCCGTAATCGAGCACGGTCAGGGTGCGGATACGCTCGCCATCCATCCATTCGATGGTGGAATTGCGGTGCATGCCGATCAGGGCCGCGCCGACGGGCCCGAGAATGGGCACATTGCCCCGCTCTCCAAACGGCCGGTTGGGATAGGTCAGCACCCCCAAACGCATGCGCGGCTCGTCATCGAGCCGGAACATGACCCGTTGCCCCATAGACACCCCCGCTGGATCCCAGGGATCGCACACCTCGGCACGCTTCAATTCGCGCTCAAGATAGGCCGAGACATAGGGCTGGGTGTGAAAGGACCGCTCCGCCAACAGCATGACGCGGTTGTAGTCGTCGGCATTGATGAGGATGTCGGGCAGCGGCAGGGACGGAAACACGTTTGGAACCCAGAATTGGACTGCCCCTCATATGTCTGCCTGCGCGTTTGCACAGTCAATGGGCAGAAAACAATATTTCAGGGCAATTTGTGTCAGGTTTATTGACCTAACCCCATGCGCATGGCAGATAGATGCCGCAAATTTATGCATGCTGCATAATTCATGTTCATGAGGGTTAACCATGTCCGACGACACCCTGCTCGACCGCGCGCTCATTCGCCTGGAAGAAGCTGCCAACCATCTGCAGATCGATCCGGACGTGACCGAGAAACTCAAATATCCGCGCGAAACCACCAAGACGCGCCTCTTGATCCGCATGGATGACGGCTCGCGCAAGTCGTTCCTGGCCTGGCGCTGCCGCTATGACGACACCCGCGGCCCCACCAAGGGCGGCATCCGCTTCCATCCGGATTCCACCATCGAGGAAGTCGAGACTCTCGCTTTCTGGATGACCTTCAAATGCGCGGTGATGAACCTGCCCTATGGCGGCGGCAAGGGTGCCATCCGCGTCGACCCGCATGGGCTCTCCAAGTCCGAACTGGAACGCCTCAGCCGTGCCTATGTGCAGGCCTTCGCCAACATCATCGGACCCGACCGCGATATTCCGGCGCCCGATGTCTACACCAATGCCATGATCATGGGCTGGATGAGCGACGAATATAACCAGATCACCGGCCAGGTTTCGCCGGCCGTGATCACCGGCAAGCCCATTGCTCTCGGCGGCTCGCTCGGCCGCAACGACGCTACGGCACGCGGCGGCTTCTATCTCGTACGGCATCTGGCCACCGAGCTTGGCCTCGACAAGGACCACACCGTCGCCATCCAGGGCTTCGGCAATGCCGGTCAGTTTTACGCCCGCCTGACCGCTGCCGATGGCAATTCGGTGGTTGCCGTTTCCGACTCGGCCGGTGCCATCTACCGTCCGGGCGGCCTCGACGTCGAAAAGCTGATCGCCGGCAAGAATGCCGGCCGCCGGGTCGCCGACATGGCGTCCGAACTGGGCGCCAAGGTCATCACCGCGGACGAATTGCTGTCTGTGGAAGCCGACCTCCTGGTCCCGGCGGCGCTTGAGGACATGATCACCAAGGACAATGCCGGCACCATCAAGGCCAAGGTGCTGCTCGAACTGGCCAATGGCCCGGTGACGCCGGATGCCGACAAGGTGCTCGAGGGCAAGGGCATCGTGGTGCTGCCCGATATCCTAGCCAATGCCGGCGGCGTCACCGTCTCCTATTTCGAATGGGTGCAGAATCGGCAGGGCTATTACTGGGACCTCGAAGAGATCCACGCCCGCCTGCTCAAGATCGTCGAGCGCGAGGGCCGTGCCGTCTGGACCATCGCCAAGGACCGCAATGTCTCGGCCCGCTCGGCGGCCTATATCCACGCCCTGGGGCGCCTGGCTACTGCCATCGAAGCGCATGGCACCCAGCCGTTCTTTGCCGGCTGACTTTTGGCAGCGGCCTGTCGCCGCGTGGTCCATTGCCAGACATGCGAAAGGCGCCCGATGGGCGCCTTTCTTTTTCTATGTCGTTTCACGTTCTGGTTGATGCGGCTCCATGGCCAACCTGAAGGAGGGCCGGGGTAGGGTCGTCAGTGAAGAACCGATGGCCCCCCTCCCTTAATCCCTCCGCTCAAGGGGGAGGGAGGCGAAAGCCCCCAATTCCGTTCATCACTGAGCCCAAAGTGGACACTGCCGGTCTAGGCCGGGATGACCGCGGTTGGGGTGGCTCCGAGGTCAAGACTGAAACGCACCCCGCCGCAATCGGCCTTAGCGCAGACGGCAGTCGGCGTCGGCGCCGATTTCCTCCATCAGCACCGAGATCGCCGCTTCGAGCTGCGGGTCGGTGTTGAGGCCGACCGTGTTGGGATTGAACGGCACGAGGATTTCCGGCTCGATGATATTGTTCTCGTAAAGCGTGCCATCGATGCGGCGATGCGGCAGCACCGGCAGGCCATAGAACAGACCCGGCACGACAGCGCTTTTCACATAGTCGACCGAAGTGCCGGTATTGAGCACCACATCGCCGACGATCTTGCCGATGCCATTGTCCTGATAGGCCTGCGGGAACATCGAGCCATCCGAATAGCCGAAGCTGTCGACCACCACGGCGCTTGGCCACACCCAGCGATTGTTCGGCTCGACATCGAGCGGACCCTGCGCCCAGCCATTGGTGGAATAGGCCTCGCCCGTGAGCAGGGTGATCAGCTCGCGGGTGAGATTGCCGCCCCCATTGGAGCGCACATCGATCAGCGCCGCCTTGGCGATGCCGCGCTTGGCTTCGAGATTGCCCAGCAGATCGAGATAGGCGTCGTTGTTCATCTCCGGCACATATTGATAGGCGATGCAGCTGTTGGAGAGGCGATCCACCATTTCCCGCCGGGCATTGATGAGGCGGGTCTTGGCCAGTCCGGCTTCATCGAGCTGGTCGAGTGGCTTGACCGTATAGAAGCGCTCTTCGCCGGTCTGGCTGTCGGTAACGCCCACCTGGGCCGGACGGCCGACATTGAGGCTCAGCAGGCGCTCGATGCCGCCATCGTCGGGAACATCGACGCCATTGATGGAGCTGATGATATCGCCCGGCTCGACATCGATGGAACGGCGATCAAGCGGACCGCCTGGCAGGATGGCGGCGACGCGCCGTCCCTGCCCCTCAAAGCCATGGTCGAGATAGATGCCCAGCGAGTCATTGCTGTTGCCAAGGTCCGACCGCGCCGCTTCGGCACCGCCATAGCCGGTGAACATGTGCGAACCCGACAGTTCGCCATACATGGCCGAGATCAGTTCCTGGAGCTCGCGATCGCTGGCGATGGAGCCAAGATAGGCGCGGTATTTGTCACCAATTGCGGCCCAGTCGCGCCCCTGATGGGCGCTGTCATAATAGCGATATTGCGCATCGGCCCAAGCCTGCTCGAATGCCGCAAGCCGTGCGGCGTCGGCGTCGCGCGAGAAGAATACACGGGAATCGATGATGCTCATCTGGTCGGGCGCCATTACCGGCACGCGCAGGATGGCCCCCTCGATCTTCACATCGACTACCCCGAGATCGGCGACATAGGACAGGGCCTGCCAGCCCGGGGCAGGAAACTCTCCGATGGTTTCGATACTGCCATCGACCAGGCTGATGGTCTGCAGGGCCATGGTGTCGCCATCGACCGGCGCCACGGAAAGCAGGGTCTTCTGGTCCGGCAGAGGCTGCAGGATTTCGGCTTCGGCGGCGCCAAAGGTCAGCCGGCCCTCGAGACTGAGGGGGCGGAATGCAGGCAGCTCATAGCGCCGAAACACCGGATTGCCGTCCTCGTCCTCATCGAACCCGGTATCGATGCCCTCGACCACGTCAAGGAAATCCTGTCGCGCGGCTTCGGAGAGGAAGATGCGGTAGATATCGGTGCCCTGGGCATGCAGCTGCGCGGACCGAGCGCCGTAAAGCGTGGTATAGCCGAGCACCTGGCCGCCATCGGCGCTCCAGGTCATGCCGAACATATTGGGAATATTGCCCACCGGCATGGCCGCAGCGCTGCCATCGGCAGGCACGATGGCGACGCGGCGGGACTCGGTGCCGCCCATGGAGCGCCAATGCACCAGCAGGTGCGTGGAACTGGGCGACCAGGCAAAGCTCATATCATTGTCGGTATAGACCGAGTTATAATCGCCATCGCCGACCAGCGCCGTCACCTCGCCGCTCTCGAGATCGAACACCTGGATTTCACGACGGTCGGCGACGAAGGCGAGCTTGCTGCCATCGGGTGAAAATACCGGATTATAGGCATTGCCGGTTTCAGGCACGTAGAGCGGGATTTCCGCAAAACGCGGCAGCAGGGCCGTATCTTCAGCATCGCCGCGCAACTCGACCCCGTAAATGCCCCAGCGATGATCGCGGATGGCGGCATAGGCCAGCATGGTGCCGTCGGGCGAGAAGGTGATGTCTTTTTCCTGGCCCGGCGTAGCGGTCACCTGTCGGACGGTACCGCTGGTGTCCTGCACGAAGACATCGGCATTGTAGACCATGGCGAACACCTCGCCATCGGGTGAAGAGGCAAAGCCCTGATTGGTGCTGCCGATATAGTTGCTCTGCCGATTGGCGCGCTGCTCGAGCGTCAGCACCTCAATGGGGCTGGCTTCTGCAGCATCAGCCGGCTTGACATAGATCCGGCCGCGATTGGCGAAAGCGAGGGTGCCATTGTCGGCAATGGACAGATCGCGGACCGGATCGCCTTCGAACCGGGTGATCTGGGTCTCGACGCCGGAGGCAATATCGAGCTGCCAGACATTGAGCCAGCCGGTGGCCTCCGAGAGGTAGTAGAGCGAGGCTCCGTCGGCGCTCCACACCGGATTGTGGCGGTCGATACCATCGGCCTCGAACACCGGCTCATGGTTGCCGCTCACCGGATCATAGGTCCACAGCTGACGTGCATTGGGCAGCACGCGGTGCTGGCGATCTTCGGGATCGACCGAAGGATTGTAGGTATAGACCAGTCTGGTCTGATCCTGGTTCCAGCGCGCCTGCTCGGCCAGATTGGGCAGTACGAGGCTTTCGCGACCCGTCTCAGTGCTCACTTGATAAAGCTGCGGCTTGCCGGAGAGTGCAGCCTGCACGCTGCGCTCGGCGTCACCCAGTCGAACGGCCGTATAGAGGATGGACTTGCCATCCGGACTGAAACCGGTGGGCACTTCATCGGCGGATGACCAGGTCAGGCGCTCAAGCGTGCCGGAGAAATCGGTGACATAGACATCGTCATCGCCATTGAGATTGGAGGCAAAGGCCAGACGCTCCGAATCCGGCGACCAGGTGGCGCGGTGCGAATAAATGCCATTGGCAGTCAGCGGAACGGCCAGTCCACCCTCGGCATCGACGATGAAGACACGGCCACGATAGGTAAAGCTCAGCGTCTCGCCATCGGGGGCGATGGCGGGAAACCGCACCCATGCGGAGGTCTCGCCCAGATCGCGACTGGCGGCGGCGTCCTCGGCAAGGGCCGGCGCCATGGCGGCCATGATGGCCAGGATGGAAAGTGCGGCTGGTCTTATGATCATCTGAAATACCCCCAATGCAAAGCGTTGAGATAATCGGGCGGGGGGTAAAAACTTGCTAACGCAAAAGAAAACGCCATGCCGACAGGGTTAAGGCTTTCCTAGCGTCACGCCGCTGCTTGCGCGCGAGGGGGAAAAGGCGCTATGTCCCGCCCCACGAGGTGTACCCACCAGTACGGCGAGGAGTTTTGACCCACATGGCCACCCATTCCCTTTTCCTTCTGCCCGGCGACGGCATCGGCACCGAGATCATGGTCGAGGTGGAAAAGCTCATCGCCTGGACCAATGCCGAAGGTCTCACCGACTTTTCGACCGAGAGCGGTCTGGCCGGCGGCGCTGCTTATGACGCCCATGGCGTTGCCATCACCGACGAGGACGTTGCCAAGGCCAAGGCGGCCGATGCGGTGATCTTCGGCGCCGTGGGCGGCCCCAAGTGGGATAACGTCCCCTATGAGCATCGCCCCGAAGCCGCTTTGCTGCGCCTGCGCAAGGAACTGGCCGTCTTCGCCAATCTGCGCCCCGCCATCTGCTACCCGGCGCTTGCCGAAGCCTCTTCGCTCAAGCGCGAACTGGTCGAGGGCCTCGATATCCTTATCGTGCGCGAACTGACCGGCGGCGTCTATTTCGGCGAGCCCAAGACCATTACCGATCTTGGAGACGGCCAGAAGCGCGCCGTGGATACCCAGGTCTATGAGACCTACGAGATCGACCGCATCGCCCGCGTCGCCTTCGATCTCGCCCGCACCCGTGGCGGCAAGGTGCATTCGGCCGACAAGAAGAATGTCATGAAATCAGGCGTGCTCTGGGACGAAGTGGTCAAGGGCGTCGGCAAGGATTATCCCGACGTCGCGCTGCACCACATCCTGGCCGACAATGCCGCCATGCAACTGGTGCGCACGCCAAAACAGTTCGACGTCATGGTCACCGACAATCTCTTCGGCGATATTCTTTCCGACGTCGCCGCCATGCTCACCGGCTCGCTGGGCATGCTGCCCTCCGCCTCGCTCGGCGCACCCGATCCGGTGACCGGCAAGCGCAAGGCCTTTTATGAGCCCGTCCACGGCTCGGCGCCTGATATCGCCGGCAAGGGCATTGCCAATCCCATCGCCATGATTGCCAGCTTCGCCATGGCCCTGCGCTACAGCTTCGGCATGATCGAGCTGGCCACCCGCGTTGAAGACGCAATTTCCGCAGTGCTCAGCGACGGGCTGCGCACCGGCGACATCGCCCAGGCCAATTGCAAGACCGTCGGCACCGAGGAAATGGGCGCGGCGATTCTGGCGAAGTTGAAGGCTTGACGCCGTCCTGAAGGGCAAATCGCTTCGGTGGAGCGATTTGAGGCGGCAAGGCCATGAGCGCTATGCGCGAATGGCGGCCAAGGGCACCAATATATCAGTCGTCACCCTCGGGCTTGCCCCGAGGGGGCGTAGGTCCCCAGAACTCCGCAAGTGTAGTGCCCTCGGGTCAAGCCCGAGGGTGACGAACGGTGGGGTGAAAGTTAAGCAACAAAAGCCCCGGTGTCTCCACCGGGGCTTTTGCATTTGGGACCAAACTGGTCGCAAAACTTATTCTGCGGCGCCTTCGGCGGCGGCAGCGGCCTTGGCGGCCTTTTCTTCAGCGCGTTCCTTGGCCTTTTCGCCGGGCTCGCCCTTGTTCGGGTTGTTGCGGGCTTCGCGCTTGGCAACGCCGGCGGCGTCGAGGAAACGCAGCACGCGGTCGGTCGGCTGGGCGCCAACGCCGACCCAATGCTGGGCGCGTTCAGCGTTCAGCACGACGCGGTTTTCGGCGGTCTTGTCGAGCAGCGGGTTGAAGGTGCCCAGCTTCTCGATGAAGCGGCCGTCGCGGGGCGAGCGGGCATCGGCAACGACGATGTGGTAGAAGGGGCGCTTCTTGGTGCCGGCGCGGGCAAGGCGGATCTTGAGAGACATTGCGATATTCCTAGGCTGTCAGTTTGAGGTTCGGGTTATTTCTTCTTGCCCAGGCCAGGAAGGCCGGGGAAACGCGGAGCGCCGCCGATACCGGGAAGAACCGGTCCGCCGGAGGATTTCAAAAGCGCATTGACGTCGCTGGGGAGCGCCTTCTGCGCCGGGGGCAGATCGGCAGAGGGCAGGCCCTTGAGCTGTTCGGGATTGATCCCGGCCTGGCGCGCCATCTGTTCGAGCTGCTTGGGGTCCATCTTGGAGAGATCAGGCATGCCGCCGAGCATGCCCCCCATCTTGCCGCCAAACATGCCACCGAGGGCACCCATGCCGCCCTTGGAGACCTTTTTCATCATGTCCGCCATCTGGCGGTGCTGCTTGGCCAGCTTGTTGATTTCCGAGACCTCGACACCGGCACCGGCGGCAATGCGCTTGCGGCGGCTGGCATTGAGCAGGTCCGGATCGGCCCGCTCCTTCTTGGTCATGGAATTGATGATGGCGACCTGGCGATCGAACACCTTCTCGTCGATATTGGCGCCCGCCATGGCTTTCTTGATCTGGCCGGCACCGGGAAGCAGGCCCATCAGCCCGCCCATGCCGCCCATCTTCTTCATCTGCAGCAGTTGAGCGCGCAGGTCTTCGAAGTCGAAGGAGCCCTTCTTGAGCTTCTTGGCCATCTTGGCCGCGTCTTCGGCCGTAACATGTTCCGCCGCCTTCTCGACCAAGCTGACGATGTCGCCCATGCCCAGGATACGGTCGGCAATGCGCGCGGGATGGAAATCTTCCAGCGCATCCATCTTTTCGCCGACACCGATCAGCTTGATCGGCTTGCCGGTGGCCGCGCGCATCGACAAAGCCGCGCCGCCACGGCCATCGCCGTCGACGCGGGTCATGACGATGCCGGTGACATCCAGCCGCCCGTCGAAGGAGCGGGCGACGTTGATCGCGTCCTGGCCGGTCAGCGCATCGACGACGAGCAGGATTTCATGCGGCTTGGCAATATCCTTGATGGCAACGGTCTCGGCCATCAGCTCTTCATCGATATGGGTGCGGCCGGCGGTGTCGAGAATGAGAACGTCATAACCACCGAGACGGCCTTCGCGCTCGGCGCGGCGGGCGATCTCGACCGGGGTCTCGGTGGTAACGATCGGCAATGTATCGACGCCGACCTGCTCACCCAGCACGCGCAGCTGCTCCATGGCGGCGGGGCGGCGGGTATCGAGGGAGGCGAGCAGGACCTTCTTCTTGTTCCGGTCCTTGAGGCGTTTGGCAATCTTGGCGGTGGTGGTGGTCTTGCCCGAGCCCTGGAGGCCGACCATCAGCAGCGTAACAGGCGCCGGGGCATTGAGGTCGATGGTGACGGCATCGGACCCGAGCACCTGCACAAGCTCGTCATTGACGATCTTGACCACCTGCTGGCCCGGCGTCACCGAACGGGTCACCTCGGCGCCAACGGCGCGCTCGCGCACCTGCTCGACAAAGGCCCGCACGACTTCGAGGCTAACGTCAGCCTCGATCAGCGCCCGGCGGATTTCGCGCATGGCCGCGTCGACATCGGCCGCGTTGAGCGCGCCGCGTCCGCGAAGACCATCGAATATCTTGCCAAGCCGGTCTGAGAGGCTCTCGAACATCTTTTTTCCTTTTCGCTCGCGGGGGTCAGTCCCCGGAGAGATAAGTGCCAAAAGACCAAATGCAAAACCCACCCGCGGGCGCAACGCGCTGGCGGATGTTGGCCTCCGGGATCGTGGTACCCTAGCGGGGTCCCGGTCGGCTGGTCAGGAGCAAAAGCCTGATGAACAGGGTCGCTTTAGGGGAAGTCGCCCGCCGAGTCAAGAAAAGCGGGCAAGTTCGGCCTCAAACCCTGAAGGCCACCCTGAGCCCGCCCCAATGGCGGCCCCGCACCATGATCGGGGCCGAGCAATCCTTCATCAGCGCGAACTGCCCGCCGCCCATGTCGCGCCGATAGGTCTGGAGCAGGAAGGGTTTTGTCGAGCGCCCGGCAGAGAGGCCCGTACGGTCGCTGAAAATGCGACGATTGCGGCAATTGGCGGCGTTCCACACGGGGTCATCGCCCTGTGGCTGCGAATAGATGCGGTTATGCGTCGGCAGATAGCCATTGCGATCCACCGCTGCACAAAAGGCGATGCGCTTGTCGAGCGCCAGGACCGGTTCCTGGATGGGCGGCAGCAGTTTGTCGGCCAGCTGGGTGAAGCGGGTCAGCATCTGTTTGGGATTGGTGCCGGGTACTTCGCGATAATTCTGATCGAAGAGGTCATCGAGGCTGATCTCGCCACGCTCAAGGGCGATCTCGAAGGCTTTCGCCACTTCGTCGGCCTTGGCCCGCGCCACGGCGATAAAGGGCGCATCGGCGGTTTCCACTCCGGCTTCGACCAGGAACAGCATGAAATCCTCGGAAATGCCGAGAATGGAATTGGTGCGCTGCTCGGTCTTTTCCAGATGCCCGCGGCAAGCGGCGACGCCATCGGCCAGCGCCGACAATTCCGCCTGCATGGTCTCGAAACCATCGATGGAGCGCTCGACCGGCTGGGCCATGGCGTCGATATCGTCCACCAGCCGCCCAACGCTGTGGACCAGGGTTTCCAGCGTGGCGGTAGCGTGGCTGGCGGCATCGGAATCGGCCATGGCAATCTGCGCCGCCTCGGCATTACTGCCGGCCTGGTTGCGCAAATGGGCCAGCGCTTCGGTGAGGTCACCCAGATGTGCCACAGTCTGGCCGGAGAACCCTTGGATCTGGTCGGCCAGGCTTTTGACCGCATTGGCGATGATGGCAAAGCCACGCCCGGCTTCGCCGGCACGCGCCGCCTCCACCGAGGCATTGAGCGCCAGGAGTTTGGTTTCGCGCGCGATCTGGGCGATGGCGGCGCTGGCGCGCTCGACCCCGGCCACGGTGCCCGACACGCTTTCGAGCGTCGACTGAAAGCTCATCGCGCCATCCGAGAGCGCCGCCATGGTGCCGGTGGTGCGCGTCACCACCGCCGAAACGGTGGCGGTGCTTTGGTCGAGAATGCGGCGCGCTTCCGCCGCCGCCTGGCGCGTCGTGCCCATGGTGCGGCTGACCTGGGCGGTGACGGCGTTGAGCTCGCCGGCCGCACTGCGCGCCGCTTCCGCCTGCAGCGCCTGTTGCTGGCTGATGGCCGAAATGTCGCCGATAAGTCCCGCCACGTCGGCAATTTCGACGCCAAGCCGTCCAGCCCTATCGCCGATCTCGGATAAACGCACATCCCTGCCGCCCGGTCCCTCAACCGGCGTCACCGCATATGCTGGCATTGTCTCCTCCGCGCCGTCCGCCTCTCCCCAGGGGCGTTCAGCATGGCGAACAGTAATAATCCGAATCGCAAGAAAGTATTAACCCTGATTTGCCGCGCGCTGCCCAAAGATTGGGATACTGCACAATAGGCCGCCGGTACTGGCAATTTGTCCGTCGATCCGCCATATAGGGCTTGAACTTCCATAGCTGCGATCGTGAAGAGACCGCCGTGAGCGACGTCCCCTTTTTCAAGATGAACGGACTGGGCAACCAGATTATCGTCGCCGACATGCGTGGTACGTCCGCGCGCATCACGCCGGCTGCCGCCATTGCCATCAATGGGCGGGCCGAGACCAAGTTCGACCAGATCATGGCCATCCATGATGCCCGCACGCCGGGCACGGCCAATTATATCGAGATCATCAATTCCGACGGCACGCTAGCCCAGGCCTGCGGCAATGGCATGCGCTGCGTGGTGCAGTCGCTCTCGGCCGAGCAGGGCCGCCAGCTCTTCACCTTCGAGACCATTGCCGGCATCCTGTTCGGGCAAGAGGCCGAAGACGGGCTGATCACCGTCGATATGGGCACGCCGAAATTCGCCTGGTACGACATTCCGCTCAACGAGGAATTTGCCGATACCCGCCAGGTCGAGTTGCAGATCGGGCCGATCGACGATCCGGTGCTGCATTCCCCCTCGGTCATGTCCATCGGCAATCCGCACGCCACCTTCTGGGTGAAGGAGGATGTCTGGTCCTATGCGCTCGACCGCTTCGGACCCTTGCTCGAAAACCACCCCCTGTTTCCCGAGCGCGCCAATATTTCCATCGCCAATGTGGTCAATCCCGAGCGCATCATCCTGCGCACCTGGGAGCGCGGCGCCGGGCTGACGGAAGCCTGCGGCACCGCGGCCTGCGCCGCCTTGGTCAATGGCGCCCGCACCCGCCGCACCAACCGCAAGGCCACGGTGACGCTGCCCGGCGGCGATCTGGTGGTCGAATGGCTGCCCAATGACCATGTGACACTGACCGGGCCGGCCGAGTTCGAATGGCAGGGCAGGCTCGATCCCACCTCCGGCGCCTGGACGCGCAGCGAGGCCGCCTGATGGGTGTGCAAACCCTGACATTCGGCTGTCGTCTCAACGCCTATGAGGGCGAGGTGATGAAAGCCGAGGCGGAAAAGGCAGGGCTCGACAATGCCATCATCATCAATACCTGTGCTGTCACCGCCGAGGCGGTAAAGCAGGCACGGCAGGCCGTGCGCAAGGCGCGGCGCGACAATCCATCCGCCCGCATCATCGTCACCGGCTGCGCCGCCCAGACGGAAGCGCGCTCGTTCGGCGATATGGACGAGGTTGACCTGGTCATCGGCAATCACGACAAGCTCAGGGCCGAAAGCTACAAGCCCATGGTGTTCGGCGCCCCCCTCAATGACAAGGTGCAGGTCAACGACATCGGAAACGTGCGGGAAACAGCCGGCCACCTGATCGAGGGCATGGATGGCTATACCCGCGCCTTCGTGCAGGTGCAGAATGGCTGCGACCATCGCTGTACCTTCTGCATCATCCCCTTCGGGCGCGGTCCCAGCCGCTCGGTGCCCATGGGACTGGTCGTGGATCAGATCAAAAGACTGGTCGCCAATGGTTGTCTCGAGGTGGTGCTGACCGGGGTCGACATTACCTCCTATGGTCCAGACCTCCCAGGCGCGCCCAGCCTTGGCAAACTGGTGCAGTCGATCCTGCGGCATGTGCCAGACCTGCCGCGCCTGCGCATTTCCTCCATCGACAGCATCGAGGCCGATCCGGCGCTTTACGAGGCGGTGAGCAACCCCCGGCTGATGCCGCATCTGCATCTGTCGCTGCAATCGGGCGACGATCTGATCCTCAAGCGCATGAAGCGGCGCCATTTGCGCGACGACGCGCTCGCCATTGTCGACAAGCTGCGCAGCAGGCGCCCCGACATGGTGTTCGGCGCCGATATCATTGCCGGCTTTCCTACCGAAACCGAAGCGATGTTCGAAAATTCGCTGCGCTTCATCACCGAAGCGGATATCACCTATATCCACGCCTTTCCCTATTCGCCGCGCCCCGGCACGCCCGCCGCGCGCATGCCGCAGGTCGGCAAGGCGGTGGCGAAGGAACGCGCTGCCAGGTTGCGGGTAGCCGGGGACGTGCAGTTCGCCGCCCTGTGCCAGACGCGCATCGGCAGGGTCGAAAGCGTCTTGGTGGAACGCAGCGGCATCGGCCGCACCGAACATTTTCTCCCCGTTGCCGTCGGCAAGGATCAGGCCGGAAAATTGGTCAGCATGCGCATGACCGGCGCGGGAGCGGACGGGCTGACCGGCGACGTGATGCGCGCGGCCGCGTGATAAAGTGCCCTCGTGGCAGGATGTGAAGGCATATAATGACCGAGAAAAAGCCCGGCTTCTTTCAGCGCCTCTTCGGCACCCAGCCGGCGCCGACGCCCGCACCGCCGAAAACACGGCCAGAGACACCCGTCGAGCCGGCTCCGCAAAGCCCACCCACGCCTGCACCCGAACCGGTTCCCGAACCCGCGCCGGTGACTCTGCCCGAGCCAAAGCCGGCCGATCATCCCATGCCGCCCGGCCCGCCAGAGACCACGCCGGACTATATCGAGGCCATTGAAGACCAGTTCGTCGCCCCGCCGCCTGCAGTGCCGGAGCCGGCACAGCCGCGCCAGGGCTGGTTCGCGCGGCTAGCCTCGGGGCTGAAGCGCTCCTCGGACAATCTGTCCACCTCGATCACCTCGGTCTTCACCAAGCGCAAGCTCGATGCGGCGACACTGGACGAACTCGAGGACGTGCTGATCCAGGCCGATCTCGGCATCGACACGGCCATGGCCATTACCGAGACGCTGCGCCGTGACCGCTTCGACAAGGACGTGTCGGGCGAGGATGTGCGCAATGTGCTGGCAACCGAGGTCGAAAAGGTGCTCGGGCCCGTGGCTCGGCCGCTGGTCATCGATACAACCAAAAAGCCCTTCATCATCCTGATGATTGGCGTCAACGGCTCGGGCAAGACCACCACCATCGGCAAGCTGGCGCAGAAATTTGCCCGCGAAGGCCGCTCGGTGATGCTGGCTGCCGGCGACACCTTCCGCGCCGCCGCCATCGAGCAATTGCAGGTCTGGGGCCAGCGCACCGGCGCGCCGGTGATAGCGCGACCGGCCGGGGCCGACGCCTCGGGCCTTGCCTTCGACGCCGTGACCCAGGCCAAGGCCGAGGGGCGCGACGTGTTGATCATCGATACGGCCGGCCGCCTGCAGAACCGCGACGAGCTGATGAACGAACTTGAAAAAGTCATCCGCGTCATCAAGAAGGTCGATCCGGAGGCACCGCACGCCACCCTCCTGACGCTCGACGCCACCACCGGGCAGAACGCCATGAAGCAGGTCGAGATTTTCGGCAAGCGCGCCGGCGTCACCGGGCTGGTCATGACCAAGCTTGATGGCACGGCGCGCGGCGGCATCCTCGTCGCCATCGCCAAAACCTTCGGCCTGCCGGTGCACTTCATCGGCGTCGGGGAAGGCGTCGAGGATCTCGAGCCCTTTGAGGCCAGCGATTTTGCCCGCGCCATTGCTGGCTTCGACCCCTCCCGTTAGGGCAAATCTCTCCGGTGGAGAGATTTTAAGCGAGAAGCCCAGAAGGCCGCGAGAGCTATGCTCGAGTGGCAGCGCGAATGGCGCGGTGCCCTCCCGCTTGCTCGTGGTCCTCTCCCCTCACCGACTTGGCTCCGCCCAGCCACCTCTCCCCGAGTGGGAGAGGAACAGGCAAGGTCTCGAGGCCCAAAAAAGCCACTGTTGTCCCCTAGGCGCTTGCATCAAGGGGCTCATGTCGCCACATTGGCGCCAATGCCGTGGAAGAAAACATGACCGAAAAAGCCGCCGAACAGGACGTCAACTGGGACGAGATCAAGCCGCAGATCACCAAGCTGGCGCTTGAGCTCGGGCCGCTGGTCATCTTCTTCATCGTCAATGCCCGCGCCGATATCTTCGTGGCCACTGCGTGGTTCATGGGCGCCATGGTGATTTCGCTGATCCTCTCTAAACTGATCCTCAAGAAGATCGCGGTCATGCCGCTGGTCACCGGTGCGGTGGTGCTGGTGTTTGGCGGGCTGACGCTGTGGCTGCAGGACGACACATTCATCAAGATGAAGCCGACCATCACCAATGTGCTGTTCGCGGCAGTGCTGCTGGGCGGGCTGATGTTCGGCCAGTCGCTGCTCAAATATGTGTTCGGCGACGTCTATAAGCTCAAGCCCGAGGGCTGGTGGAAGCTGACGCTGAACTGGGGGCTGTTCTTCGTGGTGCTCGCCGTGCTCAACGAAGTGGTGTGGCGCAGTCAGACCACCGATTTTTGGGTGGCCTTCAAGGTGTGGGGCATCATGCCGTTGACCGTCATCTTCTCGATGACCCAATTGCCGCTGCTCAGCAAATACGCCCCGACCGACGAGGCGCCGCCTCCGGTCGCAGCCGAGCGCTGACGCCAGCGTCGCGCCGTAAAATCGGCGGGCAGCCCAAGTTCAGCCAAACTTGACCCGATCTATAGGCTTTCACGGCCGGATCGCCAAAGCCCTGAGGCTACTTGGCTTTGCGGCTTGCGCTGGCCGATTGAATGCCCCATCCTGAATTGCTCCCACCGCCCGCCTGGAGGCTCAAATGCATCATGACACCCCCTTGATCACGACGATCGTTGCGGGTCTGGTGCTGGCCTATATCTTCGGCATGATCGCCAACCGGTTCCGGTTGCCGCCGCTGGTGGGTTATCTCTTTGCCGGCATTCTTGTCGGCCCCTATACCCCCGGCTTTGTTGCCGACCAGGCCCTTGGCGCGCAGCTCGCCGAGCTGGGCGTGATTCTCCTGATGTTCGGGGTGGGCCTGCACTTTTCGCTCAAGGATCTGATGAGCGTCAGGGCGTTGGCCATTCCCGGCGCGGTGGCGCAGATCAGCTTTGCAACCCTGCTCGGCGCCGGCCTCGGTCTGATGCTGGGCTGGTCGCTGGGGGCGGCATTGCTGTTCGGCCTTGCCCTCTCGGTGGCCTCTACCGTGGTGCTGCTGAAGGCTCTGCAGGACCGTCGCCTGATCGAGAGCGAGCGCGGCCGCATCGCCGTCGGCTGGCTGATTGTCGAAGACCTGGCCATGGTGCTGGCGCTGGTGCTGGTGCCCGCCATTGCCGGGCTCAACGGCATCGATAGCGGCGTGCACGACCCCTTCGTGTCCTTTGTCGAACGGCTGATCGGTACCGATATCGGTATTTGGGGCGTCCTGGCCCTGACCATGGTCAAGGTCGCCGCCTTTGTCGGCTTCATGCTGGTGGTCGGCCGGCGCCTCATTCCATGGGCACTGCACGGCACCGCGCATACCGGCAGCCGCGAACTGTTCCGCCTGGCCGTTCTGGCCATTGCCCTTGGCGTGGCGCTGGGCTCTGCCGTGCTGTTCGGCGTATCGCTGGCGCTTGGCGCCTTCTTTGCCGGCATGATCCTCTCCGAAAGCGAGCTCAGCCACCGCGCTGCCAACGAGACCCTGCCGCTGCGCGACGCCTTTTCGGTGCTGTTCTTCGTCTCCGTGGGCATGCTGTTCGACCCTACCATCATCCTCACCGATCCGCTGCCGGTGCTGGCCACGGTGTTCATCATCGTCATCGGCAAGTCGCTGGCGGCCTTTGCCATCGTGCTGGCCTTCCGCCGACCGGTGGGCACGGCGCTGACCATTTCGGCGAGCCTGGCGCAGATCGGCGAATTTTCCTTCATCCTCGCCAGCATGGGCGTGGCGCTGACCATCCTGCCGCAGGAAGGCCAAGACCTGATCCTGGCCGGTGCGCTCATTTCCATCGTCCTCAACCCGCTGGTGTTCTGGGGCGTCGAGCTGATCCGTCCGGCCATGGAGGCCCGCTTCCCCAGCCGTGCCAAGCCGGTGGCTACCGATGCCGATATCCGTATCGAGCCCGATGCGCTGTCGCGCGCCGCGACGGGCCCGGCCACCACGGACATGCCCAGTGAAGCGGCCATTGATCGTGGCGCCCCTGGCGCCGACGATGACACCGGCGAACCGTCGCAGCAGAAAAACCACACGATCCTCGTGGGTTATGGCCAGGTCGGCCGCATCGTTGCCGCCGGAATCAAGGCCGAGGGTGGGGGACTCGTGGTGATCGAGGATTCCGACCACGACGTTGCCGCCGCCCGCGCCGAAGGCTTTGAGGTGGTTTTCGGTAATGCCGCCAGCCAGGACGTGCTGAAGCTCGCCAATCTCGCCGAGGCCCGCAGCCTGCTTGTGGCCATTTCCAATGGCTTTGAGGCGGGCTCGGTCTGCGAAAGCGGCCGCAAGCTCAATGCCGGCATCAGCATCGTCGCCCGCGCCTATTCTGAGGAAGAGGAGACGTTCCTGCGCGGCTGCGGCGCCACCACGGTGATCCGTGGCGAGCGTGAAATCGGCAAGGGTATTCTGGCGTTCCTGCGCGATGAGGGGACGATTGTGCCGCCCGTGCCGGAAGAGCCGAAACTGCCGGCGTCGGAAAATCTGCTGGCCAAGGCGAGCCTTGTCGCCATCGAACCGGTCATCACCGCGCCGATGGAGGCGCCGGCCGCTGAAGCGTCGAGCGAGACGGTGGTTGCCCCTGTTATTGAGCCCGAGACAGTGACTGTCCTCGAGGCGCCATTGCCGACCGAAACGGCGGAGGCTGAGGTCACGAGCGAGCCGGTTGCCGAATTTCTTCCCGCTGCCGATATCATCGCTATCGACACCCCGATTGTCGGCGAAGCCCCTGCCACCATTGACGAAATCGTGCCGCACGTGCCTGTGGTCGAGCCAGAAAATACCGCAGTCGTGGTCGAGGCCGTCGCGATCGAACCGCAGAGCACGATTGCGGACGTGGTGGACAGCGCAACCGAACCCGCAGTACTGGCCGAGGCCAGCGAGGCAGCGGTCGAGCCCATAGCCACCGATGACGTGGTCAGCACGGTTGATGCCGAGATCATTGTCGATGCTGAGCCGGAATCCGAAACGCAGCCGCCGGTGGAGCCCGAAGCGGGCAAGGCGCTTGCGCCCGAGGCGGCCGATGTGCAAAGGCAGGACGAGACCGAAAAGGAGCCGGACCAGCCGGAGGATGCGGCCAAGCCCGTGGTGCCGCCGGTGGAGCCCGAACCCAAGCCCTGACAGCAGCGGGAGGACCGAGCAGATCATGATTTCGCAAAAGGCCAAATATGCGTTGCGCGCTCTGGTGTCTCTGGCCCGGGCGGAACGCGGCCAGACGCGCATGATCGGCGAAATCTCCCGCGACCAGGCGATCCCGAAGAAATTCCTCGAGCAGATCCTGCTCGAACTCAAGCGCGCGGGCTATGTTTCCAGCCGCCGCGGACGCATGGGCGGCTATGAGCTGATCAAGGCGCCGGAGGAAATCATGTATGGCGAGGTGCTGCGGCTGATCGATGGCCCGATCGCGCCCCTGCCGTGCCTCTCAAAAATCGCCTACAGAAAATGCGAAGATTGCGGCGACGAGACCAGTTGCGAAATTCGCCATGTTTTCGAGCGTGTTACGCTGGCGACCCGGGCGGTGCTGGACCGCACGAGCCTCGCGGACTCGCTCAATCTTGAGGACCTGCCGGTCGAGGCGGCCTGAGGCGCTTTCGCGCTCAGGGGCGGCCGGATCAGCCGAACACCACCGTCTTCTTGCCGTTGAGCATGACCCGGCTTTCGAGGTGCAGCTTGACCGCGCGCGCCAGCACCCGGCTCTCGATGTCACGGCCGGCGGCGACGAGGTCGTCGGGGCTCATCGCATGGGTCACGCGGGCGGTTTCCTGCTCGATGATCGGGCCTTCATCGAGGTCCGGAGTGACGTAATGGGCTGTGGCGCCAATGATTTTGACGCCGCGCTCATGCGCCTGGTGATAGGGCTTGGCGCCCTTGAAGCTGGGCAGGAACGAGTGGTGGATATTGATCACCTGCCCGAAAAGACGGGTGGAGAGATTGTCCGAAAGCACCTGCATATAGCGGGCGAGGACGACGAGATCGGCGCCGGTGGACTTGACCAGGTCGAGCACCTGCGCCTCTTGGTCGGCCTTGCTGTCCTTGGTCACCGGCAGATAATGATAGGGAATGCCGGCGTCTTCGGCGATCTTGCGGGCGTCCTGGTGGTTGGAAATGATGGCCGCAACCTCGGCGTCGAGCCAGCCGACACGGATCTGATAGAGCAGATGCAGCAAGGTATGGTCGAACTTGCTGACCATGATGACAATGCGCTTCTTGCGGCTTTCATCGGCCAGAGCGGTCTTCATCTCGAAGCGCTCGATGGGTGATTTCAGAGCCTTTTCAAGCACTTCCCGCGTCACCCCTTCCGGCGCGGTGAAGGCCAGGCGCATGAAGAAGCGGCCGGTTTCGCGGTCCCAGAACTGATTGCTTTCCGCGATATTGGCCTTGAGCGCCGCGAGCTCCGTGGTGACGGCGGCAACGATACCGGGGCGGTCGGCGCAGCTGAGGGTCAGGACGAAATTGGCCGAGGACATCTGGGTGGCTCCCTAAATTCTGCCCAGCGGTATCAATGGCTTGCGGCCCGGCGTCAAGCCCAAAGCGGCAACAGAAAAGGGCCGTCCCTGGGGACGGCCCTTCCTGAGCTTGTCGGCCTCGAGAGCCGGGAGGTGTGTGCTGTTAGCCGAGATCACTCCCAGTCAACACACGAAAACCCAGACCTTCCTCGAGTACCAAAACCTCATAAGACACTGGATCACCTCCTTTGCTTCGGTTGAACATGAGGTGAGCTTGCGCCCGTTCCGAACAAGTGTCCAGTCACAAAAACATCACACTCCAACATGCGAGTCTGACCGCGATATGAACGGTTTCTGAACGAAACCGCCCGGGATCAGGCCCGCGCCTTTTTGGGGCGCGAGCGCAGCTGGATCACGGTGGCGGCCAGCACGCCCAGGGCGACGATGCCGATGATGATGGTGGCCAGCGCATTGACGTCGGGCGAGACGCCCAGCCGCACCTTGGAGAAGATCACCATCGGCAGAGTCGAGGAGCCCGGGCCGGAGACGAAGCTGGCAATGACCAGATCGTCGAGCGAGAGGGTAAAACCCAGCAGCCAGCCCGAGACCAAAGCCGGGGCGATGATCGGCAGGGTGATGTCGAAGAAGGTGCGCAGCGGCGAGGCCCCGAGATCCATCGCCGCCTCTTCGAGGCTGCGGTCGAAGTCGGAAAGACGCGACTGCACCACGACGCACACATAGGCGGTGCAGAAGGTGGAGTGGGCGATGACGATGGTCAGCATGCCGCGGCCCTGCGGCCAGCCGAGCAGGCTTTCCATGGCCACGAAGAGCAGCAGCAGCGACAGGCCGGTGATGACGTCGGGCATGACCAGCGGCGCCGAGACCATGCCCGAGAACAGGGTGCGACCGCGAAAGCGCCGGAAACGCACCAGGGCAATGGCGGCCAGCGTGCCGAGCACCAGGGCAATGGTGGCGGCGAGCGCAGCGATCTGCAGGCTGAGCCAGGCGGCGCTCAGCATCTGCGGATCGCGGAACAATTCGCCATACCATTTGAAGGAGAAGCCAGACCACACGGTCACCAGGCGGTTCTCGTTAAACGAGAAGATCACCAGACTGACGATGGGCGCATAGAGGAACGCGAAACCCAGGACGGCGGCGATGGGCAGGAACCAGCCACGACGGAACATCTTACTTCTCCACCACGGCGTTCTGGGCGCGCTGTAACAGCATGATCGGCACGACCACCACGACCAGCATGGCGCAGGCGACGGCGGCGGCGCGCGGCCAGTTGGTGGCGGTAAAGAACTCGTCCCAGAGCACGCGGCCGATCATCAGCGTTTCCGGGCCGCCCAGCAGCGAGGGAATGACGAATTCGCCGATGGCCGGGATGAAGACCAGCATGGAGCCGGCGACGATCCCCGGCAGGGACAGCGGCAGGGTGATTGACAAAAAGGTGCGCAGGGGGCGGGCGCCGAGATCGGCAGAGGCCTCGAGCAGGCTCTCGTCCAGTTTCACCAGCGTCGTATAGAGCGGCAGGATCATGAAGGGCAGATAGGTATAGACCAGGCCGACATAGACGGCGAAATCGGTCTGCATCATCACCAGCGGCTCGATGCCGAACACGCCCAGCACTTGGTTGATGACACCATTGCCGCGCATGAAACCGGTCAGGGCATAGACGCGCAGCAACAGCGAGGTGAAAAAGGGCAGTACCACCAGCATCAACAGGATATTGCGCCAGGGATCGGGCGAGCGGGCGATGGCATAGGCCATCGGATAGCCGATCAGCAGGGTGATGACGGTGGAGATGAAGGCGATGCGGATCGAGGAGAGATAAGCGGCGACATAGAGATTGTCGCTGAACAGCCGGACATAGTTGGAGAGGTGCAGGGTCAACTGCACCATGCCGTCCTCGGTGGTGAGCAGCGGCGAATAGGGCGGCCGGCCGAACTGCTTGGTGGTGAGCGAAATGCCGAACACCACCGCCAGGGGAATGAGGAAGAAGACGAGCAGCCACAGCGCCGGCGCGGCCAGCACCAGCATGCGCCCGGTAATGCCGATCTTGGCCAGTCGGCGCTCGACCGCATTCCAGGGCTTCAGCCGACGCGGCGGCGGATAGGTGGGGTCGGGTGTGGTCATGGAGCTGTCCCGTCACTGACGGCGCGTTCTAGCGCCCCCTCCCTTGAGGGGGAGGGTTGGGGTGGGGGGTAGTGCAGTGATTCACTGATGGACCCCCTCCCTCGGTCCCTCCCCTC
>NZ_UZWD01000023.1 GCF_900631955.1 Devosia equisanguinis
AGACCCTACAGCGCATCGCCGGCGGCTGGCCTAACAACCAGATTACCGAACTGATGCCTTGGAACTTCAAGCCATAACGGCCTCGGTTACCCGCTTACCTCTATGCTCGTGTCTCCACAACAGACCAGACAATCCAGCATCAGGAATCACAGGCCCGGCAAGTAGGCTTCAAGATCGATCATGTGATTGCCGATCATGGCCTATCCGGCTTGAGCACCAAGCTCAGGGACAGGCCAGAGGGCAAACGCCTGTTCGATATGCTCAGGAAGGGTGACACGCTGGTTGTCCGTTGGGTTGATCGGCTGGGCCGCAACTACCGGGACGTGTGCGATACGATCCAAGAGTTTCTGGCTAAGGGCGTCACGATCAGAACGGTCATTAACAACATGACCTTTGACGGCGCGACGACCGATCCAATCCAGCAGGCAGTTCGAGATGCTTTGATTGCCTTCATGGCTGCTACAGCACAAGCACAGGCGGAAGCTACCAAGGAAGCGCAGAAGGCCGGTATCGAACATGCTAAGGTTACCGCTGAGGCCGACAAGTACCGGGGCCGTAAGCCCAGCTACAGCAGGGAGCAGTATCAGCTTGTGCAAGACCTGCTCGGCCAAGGCAAAGGGGCGTCGGAGATAGCCAAGGCGACGAACCTAACCCGCCAGACCATTTTGCGGATCAGGAACACCCCAGAACAAGCAGAAGCGGCGTTAGCGGCTTGGAGGATGTGAGGGCGGGCATTCGATGGCTCACCAAATCGCCATAAATGGCTCAGGAAGCGATTTCCAGACCCCTCAGTCACCCATGTAGAGGGCGGAGGCTTTTGCCCGCCAGCGAGCTTCTAAACTGGAAGTCGATCCCGATCTAACCAGTTGATATTTTTCATAGTTCTGTACAATTGGTCTGTAGATGCCACTGTACTAGCATTCCGTAGAGGCCGGATCGGCATGGCGGAAAATAGATCGGGCTTGGCCGATGCGGCCCCATATGCGGAATAACGGGCCGACGTATCGGTCTCATCAGTTTCATTAGTAGCCACTCTACAGGCGTAGGGCTTTAATTGGCTAAGCCGGGAAGGTGCATCGCTAGTGGTCTGCTACTGGTCATGATCCTATTTGGAATAATCACCAGATACCGGATGAGGCCAGTATCGGTATCAAGCCAAGCCTAAGTGGCGCCGGGAATAGCCTAGTGAAAAAGACATGAAAGACCACAATAATTATCAGTTCACATAAGGGTGGACAATTTAGCTGCAGTTAGAGGTATTAGGTATTAGGTATTAGGTATTAGGTATTAGGTAACTAGATAACTAGATAACTAGATAACTAGATAACTAGATAATATCACATATGCAAACTTGTGATGTTATTGAAATACCAGTGAAATAACATAGTATACTATCTATTGAGGCGGGAATGGCCATGAGAGTGTACACGGCGGCGCTAAACACCGGCTCCAGAAACTTCTGCTTTCTTAGCCTCTCTGAGCGCTGACAAGACCGCTTCCCGAGGCGTGCCTTCAGACAGAAGCTGACGGAAATAGTCCGTGCCGCTATCGTCAGGCTCCCGTCCCAATGTCTGCCTGTAGGCTTGTCGAAGGAAAGCCATATCGCTTTCGATCCGTAAAACAGCATCAGGCGGATTATGGGTCACCTTGCGTGCCACAGCCTCAAATAGCCATTCGTCCTTGTGCCCGAGGAACTCGACCTCAAATCCGGCATCATGCAAAGCGGTGGTCAGGCTGACAGTGGTGAAACCATTGTAGTGGTAATCACCGAGATAGTTCTGTGTTCCGAACATGCACTGGAGCAATGTCGCCTGATCTGATGGTGCTTGCCGGTCAGGGCGTTTCATCAGTTCGGCCAGCGCGATCACGTCCGGCACACGGACTTCCAGCAATCCGCCATGTTGCAACACTCTATTCCATTCCCTGAGTGCGGTGGAGCAACGCTCTCTGTGGATGTGCTCAAGAATGTCCTGGGCGAGGGCATAGGCGGCAAAATTGTCGTCCAGCTCTTTCAGGTCCGTAACATCGGCAACCATGTCTGGCTGATGACGGGCATGTAGGTCGATATTGATCCAGCCGTCCCGTATGTCGAATCCACACCCCAAATTCAGCTTCGGGCCTGATGCCGGTTCCGGACGCTCCTGATTCGCTGCAAAACCATTTTCGACTTGCATGCTAGCCTTGTCAGTGCCCAACAATCTCTTCAAGCGATCAACGATGTGCATGGAATATTCCGGAGGTGTCATTAGGCAATCAATGGTGACGCAGCGTGGCGTAGTTGGTGATGTGCACCATTTCCGCCAGTCTTAATGGATCGATCCTGTCCACGAATGCATGTTTGACATTTTCGTCATCGCACAATTCTACCGGATGGATTTTGCCTTCTGGCGTTCCTGCCAGCCGCTTCAATTCCTCGACGTAGGAATAGTAGTAGAATCTGTATAGTGACGTTTCGCCAAGTGATTGCAGGAATGCCTCGTCACTGTCGGCCTGCGCTTTATCCTCGTTGCTCTCGCCGGTACCGGAAGGCTGGTTAGAAGCCATATTAGCGCTCGATGCAGCGGGGCTTTTAACGCCGAAGAACTCACGCTCATATGCAGTAAGCCGCGCCATCATTCCCAGGCTATAGGCTTTCTCGATCATGGTGCCGCGCTGACCACCAAAGTCATTAAGCACATGAAGTCGGGCCAGATGCAGGATGCCTTTCACCGAGGGTAACGCCAGCACCACCATGGCTGTACCGTTCGCCTCGTCCGGCGGTTCACCAGTAGTCAGTGCGTCGAGAAAGACATGGGACCGAACCAGTTCCATGTCCCAGCGGCCTTTCAGCCTGTAGGCCCCGTATGCACCGGCAGCTATCACAGCAAAAATAAGCCATCCCATCCGTACTACCTCCTTCGATCCATCCCGAGTGAACAGGCGAAAAATATAAGATTTTCTTATATTCGGTAGTGAGCGCTTACGCGACTGTTGAATCGGATGTCAACAGCGCATGCCAAAATCTCTCTATACTG
The DNA here is from genome assembly GCF_900631955.1 of Devosia equisanguinis. GTDB lineage: Bacteria > Pseudomonadota > Alphaproteobacteria > Rhizobiales > Devosiaceae > Devosia > Devosia equisanguinis. The sequence goes on from NZ_UZWD01000023.1 coordinate 3,015, forward strand.
AACGGCACAAAGCTATCGCAGCGATGATCGCTAAAACGCGGCGCGACAATGGCTTCACGCAAGTTCATGTTGCGGAATCCATGGGGGGAGGCTGGAGCCAGCCGATCATAGCGAGTATCGAGCGGGGAGGCCGACGACTCGACTTAGTAGAGTTGATCAAGCTGGCCGACATTATTCAGCTAGACCTACACGAGCTGATCGATCATCTGCGCACGATCCCCGACGAGTGATCAGTACCGCTCCAGCGCGTCTTTCAACTGCGTTACCGTATAGCCCTGCTTGAAATAGTGCTGCTGGGTAACGCCTTCTCGTGTATGGCCGACGATGGCCTTCACAAGGTTTTCCTCCACGCCTGCTTGCATGAGGCGCGTGACCATGGTGTGCCGAAGGCTATGGAATACAAGCGCTTCCGTTTTTATGCCCAGTTCCACGAGGAAACGCTCATTGAACCAGCGGCCCAATGTGCGGCCATATCCCTCCTTGGCACTGTAGGAGAAATCCGGAAACAATCTTTCGGCACCGCGTTCCCGCACCACCGAAACGTAGTCGAGAAACCCGTTCTCCAAGAGCTGGCTATGAATGGGGACACAGCGACGGGACGACATGTTCTTGAGCTTCTTTCCCTCACCCTCATCATTGAGGTCAAAGCACCATATGCCGTCTATCTGACGAATGTCCTTTAGATGGATTTGGCAAATCTCATTGAGGCGAGCGCCGCTGTAGATGCCGATGAGCGGCCCCCATTTCTGGAACTCCTTGCGGATCAAGCCAGCTTTGTTGGTCAACAGCTCACGGAGCATGTGATCAACCTGGGCAGGAGAAAAGGCGTCCCGATCTGCTTCCTGGCTACGCCTCTTCTCGCGTAAACTCACGCCGTCAAAGGCGTTCTCCTGGACGTAGCCATTCCGTCTGGCCCAGGCGAACAAGGCCGCATATGTCTGGAGATAGGCATTGATCGTCCGGACCGTCAGCGTCTCTATGCCTTTAAGCTCAAGCACGGCTTCAAGGGACAAGCCCCTTGTCTTGGGATTCTTGTTCCGGTTCTTGGGGTACCGAAGCAGGGTTTCTTTCACCTTCTGTGCTTCGGGTGCACGGACCGAGCCAATATCCCGACCTTTCCCCAGTATCTCTTGCAGCACATCAAGATATTGGCGCTTCTGGTCCGCAGAGTGACGCGTCCAACGCTCTGCCCGCATCTCCTCATCAACAAATCTTTGCACGATCTTCTCAAGCGTGACCTTGGGGGTTTCATCCCTAGCTTGGTCACTCTGCACAGGCATGCTGTCGGTATAGGAGTAAGTACCGAGAGACTGATCGTAATCCAGCGCGGCCTTACAATAGTCCCGATACGCACGACGCATCTCGGTGCGGAACTGCGCATAGGCATCTGTGCCGGGTTCGAGCGTCAGTCCGTATCGACGGGAAAAGCCGTCAATTAGGTCGTCATCTGACTGAACCAGACCATTGAAGATGTCCTGCTTGGCCTGTTCCGCCTCTTGCGCGAAAGCATATCCGTTCGAGAGGGCGGCAACCTCCAGATGGTCGAGACGACCATGGGCGGCAATATGGTCCTGCTTGCGCTGCAAAGCCACCCTGAAGTGATTTTTGAGAACGGCGCGCATCTCATCATAGCGCATGATCGACGCTGCTCCCTTGGCCATGAGTTGTTCGGCCTCATAACTGAGCCAGCGGGCCATTTGCAACGCCTCCCGAGGCTCTCTGGTGCCAAGAGACACTTTTATCGAGCTGACCCTGCCCGATGGATGAAACCGCCTTGGCAGAGGCCAGCGGAGCCGGAAAACGCCATGCCGGGATCGTTCGAGATAAGTCGGATTTTGCACCGCGATGCACCCCTGGAATGCACCACCTGCGTTTTCGACTTCCAAGCCTTTGATTGTAAAGGGAATGGTGGAGCTGAGCGGGATCGAACCGCTGACCTCGTCATTGCGAACGACGCGCTCTCCCAACTGAGCTACAGCCCCGCACCGACGCCGTATATGGACAATATCGCCCCCAAGGGCAAGAGGCCGGCAAGCAGATGCCCCGCAGCGCAGTCGTCACAGGGTGACGCGGGGACTAGACGAGGCCGTGCTCAACAAGGCTCCTGCCGGTGGCGATGACCGCTTCGGGCGTCCCGATCAGTGGACGGCCGAGCAATCGCGGCGCCCGCGTGGTGTCAAGGCGCTTGGGCGTGCCGATCTCGTGCATATTGTCCCGAATGTCGCGGTCAAAGAGAGCCGCTAGACGCACGATCCAGTTGGGCAGGGTGGCGGTGGGCACCCGACGGTTCGGGAAGGCCGGACGCAGCACGGCGCCCACCTCGGACATCGCATAGACACCCTCGGCGGCGATGCAGCGCTGGCCGAAAAAGGCCGGATCGGTCATCGCCGCGACATGCAAGGCCACCACATCGCGCACGTCGACACAGGCCATGTAGAGGCGCGGAACGGCGGGCAGGCGGCCGTCGAGAAGGCGACGGACCAGCAAAGATGAGGTGCCCGGATCGCTGTCCAGCAAGGGCCCGAAAATGCCGGCGGGATTTATGACCGACAGCGTGTTGCGACGCCCCGCGCTCTCGACCATCTGCCAGGCCATACGCTCGGCCAGGGTCTTTGATGCCGGATAGGCGCCGGTGCTAGGGGCATCCTGCCGGGTCCAGTCGGCCTCCGTCAGCAGCCGCTCATAGCTCTTGTGGCCATATTGGATGGCGGCGATGGACGAGGTGAGAACAATGTGCTCGACATTTGCCCGCAGCGCGGCACCCAGGGCACGGCGCGTACCCTCGACGGCCGGACGAATAAGCTCCTGGGGGTCCTTTGGGGTTTCGAGCACGAAGGGCGAGGCCGTATGCTGCAGATAGCGCACCCCGCTCATCGCCTCGTCCCAGCCACTGTCGCTCAAGAGATCGAGGGCGACGAATTCGAGCTGTGTCACATCGCCCCCGGCGGCGGCGAGGGTTTCCCGCACCGCCGCAGCCCACTCGAGGTTGCGCACGCTGCCCCGGACGGTGTAGCCAGACTTGAGCAGGGCGAGGGCGAGATGTCCGCCAAGAAAGCCGGATATACCGGTGACGAGAACGCGATCGGACATTGCTGTCTCCTGTAAGAGTTGAACGATATATACGAATACCGTTCAATAAGTTCAATAGGTGAGATGTGGCAACAGCGCGGGTGGCGGAAAAGCGGCGGCGAATGCTGGACGCGGCAAGGGTGGTGATGCTGCGCGACGGACTGCGCGGCGCCACCATGGAAGCCATTGCACGCGAGGCCGGCATCGCCAAGGCTACGCTCTATGCGCAGTTTTCCGACAAGGATGCGGTCTTCGGTGCACTGGTGGTGTCGCTGCGCGACACGCTGCTGGCCGCATTCGAAGACGGCATCGACAGTGATGGGAGCGCCGCCGAGCGTATCGGATCGGCTCTGGCCGCCCACTATCTGGCGCTGTCGCAAATCCTTGAAGGCTCGCCGCATGCAAGCGAACTGATGAGCGAGCACAAGCGGCTCGGCGCCTCACTGCGCGACACCGATCTTGCCATGCAGGATCGCATGACCACCGCTCTCGCCCAGGCCGGCGCAACGGCACCAGCAGACCTGGCGCGTCTCCTCTCGGCGGCCAGTTATGGCATTGCGCTCAAGACCCGCGACGAGGAAACCATGGCGGCCCACATAAGGCTGATGTGCCGGCACGTGATCGATGGCGAGACCATAGCGGCACACCCTGCTCACGCAGAAATCATCCAAGGCAATTAACCCTCAGCCGATCTGCCCACTTCTTGCCAGCTTGGCTGTGTTAACCTCAGATTAAGCCTGCCCCGCGCGGGCACTTCAAAGGGGACCAGATGCAGCTCAAGCCCAATGCTTTTCGCCTGCACGAAACGGCGCGCGGCGTCGAAACCATGTCGCGCTTCGCGCTGGCGGTGCTGTCCCTGGCCTCGGGGGTCTACACCTATCTTGGGGTGCGGGGCCTGCTCGATGGTTCGGCCACCTTCGTCTTCTTCGCTGCCATCGTCTATTCGGCCGCGGTCTCGGTCGCCATCTATGCCTTCTGGACCTATATGATGCGCTTTGTGCCCTTGGTGGTCAGCGGCACGCAGCGGATCGGGCTGTTTTTCACCATGGCCATTGGCTGCGCCATGATCATCGCCATGAGTTCCTGGCTCAATGCCGCGGCACTGGCCGGCTCGGCGGCACTGGAACAGCACATGGCGGTGACGCTGCAAGGCTATGCCGAAGATCTGGATCAAGCCCATGCCAATGCCCTGGCCAGCCAGAGCCTGTTGCCCGACGTGCAGCGGGCGGCGGAGCGCTTTGCCGCCCTGGCACAGGACGAGCGGGAAAGCGGCGCACTGACCGGCACGCAGGGCTCGGGCAGCGTCGTGCAATTGCTCAGCCAGATGAGCCTGCAGATGAACCAGCTGGCCGCGACCATCAGCGGGTCGCGCGGCGAGGTGACGACGCTGTTCACGCAAGGATCGGAGCGGTTGGCCACCATGCGCGAGCTGGTATCGACACCCGGCGCCATCGAGCCGCGTTCCGACAATTTCCAGGCTGAGGCGGTGCAGCTTTCGGCCATTATCGCCGCCTTGCAGCAGACCGATGTTGCCGCTTCGGTCAAGCGCGCCGCAGCCGATCTTTCGGCCGGCTTCATTGCCCCGGTGGCCGATGGTCGCTCCGCCGAACTGGCCAACCGGCAGGATCAGGTGATGGAGACCGTGCGGACCTCGGTGGCGGCCCAGTCGACGGCGCTGAGCGCCGCGGCCGATGAAATTCTCGCCACGCCCAAGGTCGAGCAGCGGCGCTTTGTGCCGCTCTCTTCGGCCGAGGCGGTGATCCGCTACTGGGGCGACTTCATTCCATCCTGGGCCGGAGCCATCTCCATCGATTTGCTGCCGGTGGTGCTGGTTCTGGTGCTGATGATCGTCAATGACGCCATGCGGCGCGAAGCCGAGACGCTCAAGGAGGCCGAGACCATTACCGCGGCGGAAATGCTGCGGGCGATGACGCTTTATCGACGCATGGAAGCCGAGGGGCTCACCCTGCCCAGTGTGACCGCACCTGTGGTGCAGCAACCGGACAATGAGGTTGCAACTGAGGAGCCGAAGGCTGCAGAGGCGGCAGTGACACCCGCGCCTGCCGGGACCGACGATGGCACGGTCACTCCGATCGAGACGGCGCAGCGCAAGCGTGGCGACGGACCGCGCCCGGCATGAAGACCCAGGCCAATGCGCGAGCCCCCACCGATGATGGGCCGTTTTACCGCGGCGTGATCGCCGCACTGGCGCGCATCGAGGACGGCACCATTCTGCGTACAGCGTTTTTCGTACTGCTCGCCGGGACCGTGGGGGTGCTCTATGTCGACTATCGCGAGCTCAGCGCCAACCAGGCCGAGCTCACCCGCGTGCCGCAGCCCATCTTGCCACCCGCCACCACGCCCGATGGCACTGAAGGCCGGCCGCGCCCGCCAGTGACCAGTGCGCCGGACATTCTCGACGCACCTTTGGAGATCGTCCTTGGAACCGGTGGTGAATTGCGGCTGACCGGCACGATCGACCCGGGGTCTGCGCAACGCTTTGCCGACGAAATCGCGGCGCGCGGCGAATATGTCGAGACTGTATCGCTCGATTCCCCGGGCGGCTCAGTCGACGATGCCTTGGCCATGGGGCGGTTGATCCGTGAAAAAGGCCTTTCCACCAAAGTCGGCGCGGGGCAGCTTTGTGCATCTTCGTGTCCGATCATTTTCGCGTCCGGCACCAAGCGGCTAGCGGGCGCGAATTCAGCGATCGGCGTGCATCAGGTCTATGCCGCAGCGCTCAGTGCCGACCCGGTCGATGCCCTCAGCATGGCCGGCATCGCCATGGCCGATGCCCAGGTTGTCACGGCCGAGATCACCCGGCATCTGACCGAGTCCGGCGTAGACCCGGCCATGTGGCTGCATGCGCTGGAGACGCCCCCGGACCGGCTCTACTATTTTTCGCTCGAGGAGATGGAACGTCTTCGCCTTGTCACCGATGTGACAGAAGAGTGAACGCTACCAGCGGAACCGAAGGAGGATCGGGTCCGTTTGGCCGTATTGATCATAAGTGGAGGGAGGCCACACATGTCCAATGCACATATGCTGACCCGGCATCGGGATATTCAAAACTGGGTTGCCGGGCGCCGCGGCATGCCGGCGATCGCTCGGGTGCGCAACAGTTTTGGCGAGGAACAGGCACAGCTGCGGCTGACATTCTCCCGCAATATGGAAGGGCGCGAAGACATCGGAATGAGCCCATGCTCGTGGAGTGCGTGGCTGGCCGAACTCGACCGGCAGCAGTTGGCGCTGCGAATCGAGCCTAGCGGGCGGTGTGAACTGGTGTCACGCGCCAGCATGAACTAGGCACTCTAAACCGGCACCTTGTCCTCGCGTGGCGCAATCGCAATGGCAACAAGGCTCGGCCGCGTTTCGGTTTCTGCAATACAGACCCGATCGCGGCCGTTCGACTTTGCCTCATAGAGCGCAGCGTCGGTGCGCCGCAGCAAGTCAGGAAGGCGGTCGCTGGCGCGAAACTGCGACACGCCGAACGAGGCTGAAACAGGCCGATCGATGCCGTGCTCCTCAAGCGCCACTCGCGAAAAAACGCTGCGCACCGTTTCGGCATAGAGCCGGCCGGCAACCAGATTGGCGCCAGGAATGAAGACGGCAAATTCTTCGCCCCCCATGCGACCGATGACGCTGTGCTCGCTGGCCACCTGCTTGAGCACCCGGCCGAAGGCGGTGATGACGGCGTCGCCGGCAGCATGACCGAAACTGTCATTGATCTGCTTGAAGTGATCGAGGTCGGCCACCACCATCACGGCTGGCACACCCGAGCGCAGGGACAATGACAGGGCCTTGTCGGCCCGGTCCTCGAATCCACGGCGATTGAGCAGTCCGGACAGCGTGTCGGTCTCCGAGCGCGCGGTAATGTCGGCCATCACGTCGCGCACGATGATCAGCAACAGGACGATGCCATTGCTGATCAGCATGACTGCGCCGGTTGTCTGCGAGATCGCGGCATAGCTCGAGGCCAGATAAAGCTGCGGCGACGCCCCTGAACCCAGTACGGCGGCGATGAAGGGCTTGGCCAGGAAATGCAGGCCCGCAGCAATGAACAAGGTCAGCAAAGCATAATCGAGCGCACCATTGCCGCGATGCCGCAGGATAATGGCGGCGCCCACGAGCAGCATCACCGAATAGGGCGCTTGATAGGCGAGCCCACGCACCAGATCTGTGCGTGGCATGTCCAGAATGAGGAGATAGCCGATCAGCGACGCGCCGGTCAGCACCAGAAGCAGGCGCCAGGGCGGTTGCTGCCGATAATGGCGGGCCAGGCCAATGCAGCAGCCGGCAAGCGCCAGCACAAAGCTCATGGCGATGATCAGGCTGACCGGGCGGTGGTCGGTCTGATAGGGCAGGATGAATTCCATCACCGCCGTGACCATGCCCAAGCAATAGGAGAAAGCCAGCCACATCGCACCACGGGACGAACGCTGGAAGGCCGCGACACTGCCGAAGGCAATGGCAAAAATGCCCGCCACGAAGAGGTTGATCGCCAATAGATAGGCTGCGGCAGTCATGGAGCGTCTTCTGTTGTCGGCGGCGCGTGCAGTCTAGACTGTGGCACCCAAAGAGACGTTAACGAAAGGGCCCGGATCGCACTTGTGAACAAAGTGCCCCCCGCGCAGCGCCCTCACGCCCGCGCCGCAATGCCGAGGGCATCAGCCAGCAGCGCATAGGACCGCCGGCGCAGCTCGTAGGAATGGATGGTCGTGGTGATCATCACCTCGTCGGCGCCCGCTGCCCTGGCCTTTTCGCTGATGGTTTCGGCCATGCTTCCTGGATCGCCCACCAGCCACAGGCTCGACTGATGATCGATGACCTGCTGTTGCTGCGGGGTCAGCTTGTGATTCATCGCCTCCTCGGGCGCGCTCAACTGCCGCTGTTCCCCGGTGACGAAACGGGCCCAGTTCACCTTCTGGGAGATCGAGAGATAGTCGGCCTCGTCCTGTGTCGGCGCACAGATCACCGACAGGCACAAAATGGTGCGCGGTTCGGGGAAATCCACCGAGGGCACGAAAGCGGCCCGATAGGCTTCAAAAGCCGGCGCCGCCGGCGTATGCGAAAAGTGGGCGGCAAAAGCGTAGCCAAAGCCGATCTGGCCCGCCGCTTGGGCGCTGGCTCCGGACGAGCCAAGAAGCCATTTCGGTGGCAGGCTGATACCCCCCGGCGACACCGGCACACGCGAGAAAGGATGATCGGCCGGGAAATTTTCCTCATCGAACGCCATCAGCTCGGCGAGATAGGTCGAAAATTCCTCCCCGCCACCGCTGCGCAAGGCGCGCATGGCATAGCCATCGCCACCCGGCGCACGGCCGATACCGAGGTCGATGCGTCCCGGATGGAGCGCTTCAAGGGTGCGATAGGCCTCTGCAATGCGCAGCGGCGCATGGTTGAGCAACATCACCCCGCCGGAGCCAACGCGAATATGTTTTGTGGCCGCCGCCGCGCTGCCGATCAGGATTTCCGGTACTGACGAGGCAATGGAAGGCATGCCGTGATGCTCGGCATACCAGAGCCTGGTATAGCCCAGCCGGTCGGCCTCCTGCGCCAGTCGCACGGTCTCGGCCATCGCCTCGGGCGTCGAACTGCCTTGGGCGATTGGGGCAAGATCCTGGAGGGAAAGTGCGAAGGGCGCTGTCATGAAGCCGGCTTTCAGAGAGTTTGGCATCATCGGTAGATCACGATGAAAGACGCAAAGGTCAAGGCTTGGGCGCAAAAAAATGCCAGGCGGCACCGCCGCGATTGTGTCCGGACTGCTGCACATTGGCCGCGATGCACCACACCGCAGCCCGCATGAATTGACTTTTTAACGCTTTCACCGCCCTTATGCGAACCCATCAGTTATGCGTGAGGGTCGAACAGTGGCGCGAAACAGTGTGATCCTTGCCGGGCTCATAATGCTGGTGGCGACACCCGCTATGGCGCAGAACCTGCTCGATCCGCATCCGCTTGCTGGCGTCGTCGATGAATTGCGCATCGGTCTGCATGCCCATGACGTTCACCACGCCGCCCTGCCCTTTTCGGTCAATCAGTGGCGGCTCAACCAGATCGAGGACATCAGTTTCGATCTGCTTTTCACCTCACCGGACCTGGATGTGTTCCGCTGGCTGGGTTCGCCCCGCCCGGAAGTGGGCGCCACGCTCAATCTCGGCGGCAAGGATTCGATGGCCCATCTCGGCCTCACCTGGCAATTGCCGATTTTTGAAACCCCGGTCTATCTCGAAGGCACGTTCGGCGCTGCCATTCACGATGGCGCACTGACCGGCGCAGCACCGGGCCGCAAGAATTTCGGCTGCCAGGTCAATTTCTACGAACGCTTCGGCGTCGGCATGCATGTCAGTGACAATGTCACCGCCACGCTGACCTATGAGCACACCTCCAATAATGGCTGGTGCCAGGCCAATGACGGGCTCTCCAATTTCGGTCTGCGTCTGGGCTGGAAATTCTAGGTCGGCAGGCTGCCTTGCGAGAAGAACGAGCGGCGTTACCGGGCGTTAGCATTAACGCCTGATTAAAGACGATTTTAATCAAATCTTGCCCATGGCGCATGCACGGCGCCCTATGGTTTCCTCGCAGGGAGACCGACAATGGCACGCTTTCTGACCGGTATCGCGCTGGTCCTGTTCAGTTTGGGGCTGGCAGTGCCTGCCTTCGCGCAAATTCTGCCTTTCGAAGTGCGCGGCGGTGTCTCGGCTACTGGCGTGACCGATCCTGGCGTCAACATGTTCGACCCCGCCCGGTTGCGCGACGCCAATGTGGAGCTGCTTTACACAGTTCCCGATCTCAGCGCCTGGGCGGTATTGGGCGAGCTCCGCCCACACCTGGGCGGCACTATGAGCTTTACCGGCCAGGAAAATCTCATCTATGGCGGACTGAGCTGGACCGTGCGTGCGCCGCTGCTGCCGGTCTGGGGCGAGGCGAGCCTGGGCGGCGGCTGGCAGAGCGGCGCCCTGCAACCGGCCGGCACACCCACCCGCTTCGGCTGCGCCGTGGTGGCTCGAGCCGCAGCCACGGTGGGCGTCGATGTGCTCCCCGGCGCCTCGGTCATGGCAACGCTCTCCCACCTCACCGATTTCGGCGCCTGCAATCAGCCCAATAATGGCCGCACCGATCTGGGCCTCAGGGTCGGCATCCGGTTTTAGCTTTTGCTCCGCTGCAAACGCCTTAGGCGACTTGCCCCGCTGACCAGCCAGAAGCCCAGGCCCATTGGAAATTGTAGCCGCCCAGCCAGCCGGTGACATCCACGGCCTCACCGACGAAGAACAGATTGGGGACGGTGCGCGCCATCATGGTCTTGGCATCGAGATCCTTGGTATCGATCCCGCCCAGCGTCACCTCGGCCGTGCGATAGCCTTCCGACCCCACCGGCTTGAGCGTCCAATTGGTGATCTGCTCGGCGGCGACAACCAGTTTCTTGTCGGAGAGATCGCCGATCATCCCCGGCTGGTCGATCAGATCCCCCACCAACTGCGCCAATCGCTTGGGCAAATGGGCTGAGAGTACGGTCTGCACATGCAGCCTCGGCGTCGCCTTGCGGGCCGCCTGCAGCAGCGCCAGCGCATCCTGACCGGGGAGCAAATTGACCGCGATCGGGTCACCGTCGCGCCAATAGGAGGAAATCTGCAGGATCGCAGGGCCTGAAAGCCCGCGATGGGTAAAGAGCAGCGCTTCTTCGAACCTGGTCTTGCCATGACTGACAATGGCATTGGTCGACACCCCAGCCAGGGGCTTGAGCATTTCCAGAGCGCCCGGCTCAAAGGTCAGTGGCACCAGGGCCGGGCGCGTATCGATGACGTTTAGGCCGAACTGGCGCGCCAGTTGATAGGCGAAGCCAGTCGCACCCATCTTGGGAATGGATTTGCCGCCCGTGGCCACGACGAGGCTCGTCGTCGTGACGATGCCATCCCCGACCATGACCTTGAAACCGTCGGCATCTTGCTCGACGGCGCCGATGGCACGACCGGTCCAGATGGCCACTCCGGCCTGCCTGGCCTCGTCGATCAGCATGGAGACGATCTGGGTTGCCGGACCATCGCAGAACAATTGCCCCAGCGTCTTTTCGTGAAAGGCGATGCCACGCTTCTTAACCCGCTCGATGAACATTTCCGGCGTGAAGCGGGACAAAGCCGACAGCGCAAAGCGCGGATTCTGGCTCAGAAAGCGGTCTCGCCCCAGAATGTGATTGGCGTTAACATTGGTAAAATTGCAGCGGCCGCCGCCAGAAATGCGGATCTTTTCGCCGGGATCGCGGGCGTGATCGGCAACCAGCACCCGCCGGCCACGCCGGCCGGCTTCAATGGCGGCCATGAGCCCGGCTGCGCCGGCCCCCAGGATGATCACGTCAAAATCGGGCATTTCAGGTCCTTCGCGGCTTTGCCCCATCCCTCTCGCAAAGGGCGATGGGGCGCAAGAGGCAAAGCCATCCGCAATGGCGATTGACTCTTTCCTATTTGAGAGTATGAGAAGTCCTGCTTTGCAATAGGAAGCATATGTTCGTCATGGCTCGCATCGGCTCCATCGCCGTATTCGCACTGACCCGGCTCACCACCGGGGGCGCTGCCGCCATGACTAAAACCACCAAAACCGCCTGACGCTTTTCCCCGGGTCGCACTCCCGACGGGGAGAGGCTCAAAGACAAGACCGCGATCAGCCGATCGCGCGGGGGCGGAAAATGGTAAGGGACCGGAGTTCCAAAATGGGTTATCGCGTCGCTGTCGTCGGGGCCACGGGCAATGTGGGCCGCGAAGTTCTCAATATTCTGGCCGAACGCAAGTTCCCGGCCGACGAGGTCTTTGCGCTGGCCTCTTCCAGGTCGATCGGCAAGGAATTGTCTTATGGCGACAAGATCCTCAAGGCCAAGGACCTGCAGCATTTCGACTTCTCGACCGTCGATTTCGCCATCATGTCGGCGGGCGGCTCCATTTCCAAGGAATGGGCGCCCCGTATTGCTGCAGCCGGGGCTATCGTGATCGATAACTCCTCCTATTGGCGCTACCATTCGGACGTGCCGCTCATCGTGCCGGAAGTGAACGGAGACGTGCTCGACCGCTGGCTGGCCGATCCCAAGCGTACCGGCATCATCGCCAATCCCAATTGCTCGACCGCCCAACTGGTCGTGGCCCTCAAGCCGCTGCATGACGCCGCCAAGATCAAGCGCGCCGTCGTCTCGACCTACCAGTCGGTGTCCGGCGCCGGCAAGGAAGGCGTGGACGAACTCTGGAACCAGACCAAGGGCATTTTCGTCAACGACAGCCCGACCCCGCAGAAGTTCACCAAGCAGATCGCCTTCAACGTCATCCCGCATATCGATGTGTTCATGGAAGACGGCTACACCAAGGAAGAGTGGAAGGTTCTCGCCGAGACCAAGAAGATCCTCGACCCCAAGATCAAGGTGACCTGCACCGCCGTGCGCGTCCCGGTCTTCGTGGGCCATTCCGAGGCGGTCAATCTCGAATTCGAAAACCCGATCTCCGCCGATGAAGCCCGCGACCTGCTGCGCGAGGCACCGGGCATCTCCGTGCTCGACAAGCGCGAAGCCGGCGGCTACGCCACCCCGGTCGAGACCGTGGGCGAATATGACACCTATGTCAGCCGCATCCGCGAAGACAATACGGTCGAAAATGGCCTGGCCCTGTGGGTTGTCTCGGACAATCTGCGCAAGGGCGCTGCCCTCAACACCATCCAGATCGCCGAGACCCTGATCGAGAAGGGCTACAAGGCGCGCGCAAAGGCCGCGTGATCTCGCTTATTCTTCTCCCCTCGGGGAGAAGAGCCTGGCCTCAGGCCTGACCCGAGGGCAGAGCCGTCGTGTCACTTCGCGCACGAGGACAAGCTCCACGCTGGATGAGGGGGATATTGCCACGCGCCTCAGGCCCGTGGATAAGTTCCCCTCACCGACTCGGCGTCGCCGAGCTACCTCTCCCCGTGGGGGAGAGCAATGGGGCCCCGGTTTTGGACGGGGCATTCCGAAAGACCTTTCCATGTCTCCCCGTGATCTGCTGCTCGCCCTGCTCGTCGTTGTGGTCTGGGGCCTCAACTTCGTCATGATCAAATGGGGCGTCGAAGAGGTTCCTCCCCTCTTTCTCACAGCCCTGCGCTATCTCTGTGCCGCGCTACCCATGGTGTTCTTCATCAGGCGCCCGCGGGTGAAGACGACAACGCTGATCGCCTATGGCCTGGCCATCGGCTTTGCCCAGTTCGGCCTGTTGTTTTCCGCCATCAAGCTCGGCCTGCCGGCTGGCCTCGCGTCCCTCATCATCCAGACACAGGCCTTTTTCACCTTCGGTCTCGCCGTGCTGTTTCTCGGCGAGAAATTGGGGCGGATGCAGGTGATCGGCGCCACCGTCGCCATTCTGGGCATTGGGGTCATCGCCATCGAGCGCTTCGAAGTGACCGCGCTGGTGCCCCTCATCATGGTGCTGCTGGCGGCCTTCTTCTGGGGCGTGGGCAATATCGCGTCCAAAAAGGCCGGCCAGATCGACATGCTCTCCTTCGTGGTCTGGGGGAGCCTGGTGCCGATTGTGCCACTTCTGGCGCTGTCCGTGGCCATAGAAGGCCCAGCCGCGATTGGTGCGGCGCTCAGCCATGTGAGCGTGCGCACCATCGGTGTGGTGCTGTTCAATGGCTATGCCGCTACGCTGCTCGGCTTTGGGCTCTGGAGCTATCTGCTGAAGCGCTATCCCGCCGGCCTTATCGCACCGTTCTCGCTATTGGTGCCGGTCTTCGGCATCGGCTTTGCGTTCCTGTTGCTCGGGGAAACCATTACCAGCGTTGAAATCATCGGCTCCATGCTGGTGTTTGTCGGCCTGGTCATCAATGTGTTCGGTCCGCGGCTGCTCAATAGGAGGCCTAAGACCTGATGCCGCTTCGCCACGTTCTTCTGGCTCTGTTGGTCGTTTCCATCTGGGGTTTTAATTTCGTCGTCATCAAGCTGAGCGTCGAAGCCTTGCCGCCCATCCTCGCCGCGGCATTGCGGTTTACGGCGGCAGCCTTTCCGGCACTTCTCTTCGTGCGGCCGCCCAGGACATCGCCATGGCTGGTCATCGGGTTCGGGCTGAGCTTCGGCTTTGCCCTCTACGCCTTCCTCAACCTGTCCATTGCCTGGGGCATGCCGGCGGGGCTGAGCTCGATCGTGCTGCAGACCCAGGCCTTCTTCACCATGATGATGGCTTTCGTGCTGTTAGGTGAGCGGCCAAGCAAATTCCAGATCATGGGCGCCGCCATTGCCTTTGCCGGCATCGCCGTGATCGCCTTGGAACGCATCGAGGGCACGGGGCTATTGCCGCTGCTGCTGACCCTGGGGGCTGCCGTGAGTTGGGGACTGGCCAATGTGCTGACCAAGAAGGCCGGTCGCATCAATGCGCTGGCCTTTACCGTGTGGGGCTCGCTTGCCGCGCCTCTGCCGCTTTTCGCCATGTCGTTGATCACCGAGGGCTGGCCCACCATGTCGGCGGCATTGCTCGGTTTTTCCTGGAGCGATGCGGCGCTTATCGCCTTCCTCGCTTATCCGGCAACGCTGCTGGGCGGCGCCATCTGGAGCTGGCTACTGGGCCGCCATCCCGCTTCGGTTGTGGCGCCCTTCACCCTGCTCGTGCCGATCACTGGTCTTGCATCCGGCTATCTGGTGCTGGGCGAAGTGGTGACCCAGATTGAAATCGCGGGTGCCCTGCTGGTGATCGCCGGCCTGGTGGTCACGCTCAAAAAGGCAAAAAAAAGCGAGCCGCCGATCCGGCTGGATTAGCACAAGCAAAAGGGACCGCGCACCGCACGGTCCCTTTTGCAAAAATGGGGCGCCGTTCAGTTGGCGGGCGTTTCCGCCGGCACGCCGGTCGGGGAAGGCAGGGTGCTGGGCTGCAGGCTGTTGAGCTCTTCGATCGAGAGACCACCACTGCCATCAATATCGGCCAGGTCGAACTCCTGCTGCGTCAAGTCGGGCCACACCACCTGCAATTCGGCAAAGCTCAGTTCGCCATTCCCGTCGGTATCGACATCGGCAAAGGTGAGCGGGGTCTGGGCCAGTGCGGCCGATCCGGCCATGAGCAGGGCAGCAAGGCCCAGCGCAATCTTACGCATTATCGTCTCCAAGTCGGGGTGACTTCACCCCAGATCACGGCGCCATCCCGCTTGCCGGCCACAGAGATGGGCCATGGCGAGAAGGCGCTCAAAAAACCGCAGCCACCCCGGAGCGTGGTCGGGGTGGCTGGCTGGGCTGCCCCAGAAGGGGCAGAAAGGCTTAGTTGGCCGGAACCGGGTTCGCTGCCAGCAGAGCCTCGAATTCAGCCTGCGACAGTTCGCCATTGCCGTCCGTATCAGCGGCGGTAAAGGCCTCCTGGGTCAGATCAGGCCAGATCGCCTGGGCTTCGGTCAGCGAGATGCTGCCATTGGCGTCGAGGTCGACCGAAGCGAAGTCGGTGGCAGCCTGGGCCATGGCGGCGCCGGAAAGGCCGAGAAGCACGATGGACGAAAGGATGATCTTCTTCATGGGATTTCTCCATGTTGACTTTGGGAGGAGGCAGCATCGGTTTGCCCGATACTGACGGGTCGCTCTCCGGCGGCCCGTGACCAAGACAATCGCTGCGCAATGTGGCTCGGAAAGGCCCGCTCCTTGGCACGGCTGGACAAATCTCGGGGCAATTTTCGGGCACGTCAAAACCCTTGCAAATCAAAGGTGTAGAAATAGACGAGGTGTCTCGATCACGGTTTCGTGGTCAGATCTGGAGACAAAAGCCGATAGTGATTGCGGCAGTGCGAGTGCAACTTTGCGGCAGGTTGGTGACAATTGATCACGCGCAAGTGATCGCGTAGCCCTGCCCGGCACCAAGGGCGCCGGGCACTGGAAAAATTCAGATGCTAGGGCGCACGAAATCGCCGTTCTGGTCCATGATCCAGAGCTCACCGGCGGAAATATCGAACCAGGCGCCATGCAGGGCGATCTTGCCTTCGGCCTCGAGCGCCGCGACATAGGGGAAGCTGCGCAGATTACCGATCGAGTTGCGAATGGAGATTCGCTCCATAGCCGTCTGCCGCTCGGTGGCAGTCATCAGGCTGTTGGCAACAACCTGATCAGGCAGGTCGCCAAGCATGGACAGCCACTTGCCAATGAAATCGCCATCGTCGAGCGGCGTCTTGTCGGGATTGAGCGCGGCATGGATACCGCCGCAGCGGCCATGACCCATGACCACGATATTGGCAATGTTGAGCGCCTTGACCGCAAACTCGATAGCCGCCGAGGTGCCGTGCTGACCGCCATCGGGCTGGTAGGGCGGCACCAGATTGGCAACGTTGCGCAGGACGAAGAGCTCGCCCGGCCCGGAGTCGAAGATCATCTCGGGCGCCGCGCGGCTATCGCAGCAGGCAATCATCAAGGTGGTGGGTTTCTGGCCGGCCGAGGCCAATTCGCGATAGCGATCACGCTCGCGCGTATAGCGGCCGGACATGAAATTGGCGTAGCCGTCGAGCAGGTGCTGAGGAAAGCTGTGCATGGGCTCTCGATTAGCGCTAAGAGGCGACAAGATCAATCGCGGCGCAAAGCCGTTTATGCAAGGGGGCCATGCATGCTCATCTACCGTTTTCTGACCGGCGAAGACGATTCCACGTTCTGTCACAAGGTCACCAAGGCGCTGAGCGAAGGCTGGACCCTGCATGGCAGCCCCACCTATGCCTATGACGCGGTCAGCAAGAAAATGCGCTGTGGCCAGGCCGTGACGCGCATTGCCAGGGATCAGCCCTACGATCCGGACAAGAAACTGGTCGACTTTTAGGACATCTGCCCTTGATGGCGGGCTGCGCTACAGCCCGCCCATCGTGCAGAGCAGTTTCCATTCTGTCTCAGACACTTTCGAGACCGAAAGGCGCGAAAGCTTGACCAGTTCGAGTTCGCTGAGCTCGGGTGTCGCCTTGATTTCGGCAAGAGTGACCGGGCGCGGAAAGGGTTTGACCGACTGCACGTCGACGCATTCCCACACCACTTCGCCCTTGGCATTGAGATCGGCGGTGCTGTCGGGATGGGCTTGGGCCACGATGGTCATGACACCCACGATCTCCTTGCCGATATTGGAGTGATAGAAAAACGCCTGATCGCCGACCGCCATGGCTTTCATATTGTTGCGCGCCGCATAGTTGCGCACCCCGTGCCACTCTTCAACCTCGCCGTTTTTGGTCTTGGCGATGAGATCGTCAAAAGAAAAGACGTCGGGCTCCGACTTCATCAGCCAATAGGCCATGGCTCAGAGCTCCACGCCAGTGGTGTTGATGGCGAGGCGCCAGCGCTTGACCTCGTAGCTGGCAAAGACACCAGCGGCAACGAACGGATCGGCGTCGGCCATGGCCTGCGCCTCCTGCAGATTTTCTGCCTCGAACACCACGATCGAGCCCTCGGGCTTGTCTTCGGCATCAAGCAGCGCGCCGGCAAAGACCAGCTTCTTGCCCAGGCTGTTGAGATGGTCGAGATGCACCGGGCGGGTGTCGAGCCGGGTCTGCAGCGCCCCGGGGGCATCCTTGGCGATCATGGCATAGAGCATGTTCAATGTTCTCTCTTGAGCGGACGGGACATGAGCCCGGCAACGATAGTGGCGATATCGGCGCGCCCGGCGACCACAGCGTCGACGGCTTCGATCAGCGGTGCATCGACATCAAGGCTTCGGGCCAGCGCCAGAGCCACCGGCGCGGTCGCCACGCCTTCGGCCAGCTTGGCGCCGCCGGCAATGATAGCCCCGGTGCTCTGCCCGGCGCCCAGGGCAATGCCGAACTGGTAATTGCGCGATTGCACCGAGGTGCAGGTGAGCGTTAGATCGCCCAGCCCGGCAAGCCCCGTCAGAGTATGGGCCGAACCGCCCATGGCAGTGACCATGCGCGCCATTTCGGCATAGCCGCGGGCGATCAGGGCGGCACGGGCCGAGGCGCCCAGCTGCGCACCCTCGACGGCGCCACAGGCCAGCGCATAGACATTCTTCAAGGCCCCGGCGATCTCAACCCCGATGCGGTCATCGGCGGCATAGGGGCGAAAGCTCGGGCCAGCCAGGGCGGTAGCAAGGTCTGAAGTCGCACTGGCATCGTCCCCCGCCAGCGTCACCGCGGTGGGTCGCCCCGCCGCCACATCCACGGCAAAGGACGGGCCGGAGAGCACATAGGGCACGGCCTCGGGCGCCATATCGAAAAGGATCTCGCTCTGCCGCGCCAGCGTGCCGATTTCGAGCCCTTTGGCCGAAAGCACCACCGGCCGACCTGCCAGAAGCGCGGGATCGATAGTGGAAAGCAAGGTGCGGGTGGACTGGGCCGGCACGGCCAGGATGACAATATCGCTGCCGGCAAATTCAGCCGAAGCATTGACCCCCGCCAAAAGCGCCTGACCCGGCAGGGCTGCCTCATTGCGGCGGCTGGTATTGATCGCCTCGGCCTGCGCCGAATGACGCACCACCAGCCTAACCTGGCGCCCTGCCATGGCGGCTGCCTGCGCCAGAGCGGTGCCCCAGGCGCCGCCGCCGATCACCGTCACCGTCTCAAGCTGCATCGTCATTGACCTTCATGCCGGGCGTATCGAGGGGCCAACGCGGCCGGGCCGCGACATCGAGCCCATCATTGGCCCCGAGCGCCAGGCGTTCCGCCCCGGCCCAGGCGATCATGGCGCCATTGTCGGTACAGAGCGGGATAGGCGGAACCACCAATTGCGCGCCCATAGTGCTGCACAGCGCCTCGAGCGCCTGGGCGATGTGCCGATTGGCGGCGACGCCCCCCGCCACCACCAGACGCATCTCTTGGCCAGGAAACTGTTGCGAAAACCGCTCCAGCGCCTGGCGTGAACGCGTCTCGACGATGACAGCCACCGTATCCTGGAAACTGGCCGCAATATCGGCGACATCCTGGTCACTGAGTGGCGCCAGCGCCTCGGCCTGCAACCGCACCGCGGTCTTGAGGCCGGAAAAGGAAAAGTCGAGCCGCTCTTCGCGCAGCAACGGCTTTGGGAACTTGAAGCGGGTGGGATCGCCTGATCTGGCGGCCTGCTCCACCGCTGGGCCGCCCGGATGGCCGAGGCTCAAAAGCTTGGCCACCTTGTCGAAGGCCTCGCCGAGCGCATCGTCGATCGTGCCGCCCCAGCGCTCATAGTCGCCGACGCCGCGCACCAGTACGAACTGGCTGTGTCCACCCGAAACCAGCAGCATGAGATAGGGAAATTCGACCCCATTGGTGAGGCGCGCCGTCAGCGCATGGCCTTCGAGGTGGTTGACCGCCACCAGCGGCTTGTCGAGCGAAGCGGCCAGCGCCTTGGCCGTGGTCAGGCCGACCAGCACGCCACCGATCAGTCCCGGTCCGGCGGTTGCGGCGATGGCGTCGACATCCTCAAGCCGGATGCCGGCCTCTTCGACCGCCTGGGCAATGATGTGATCGAGCCATTCGACATGAGCGCGCGCGGCCAATTCCGGCACGACGCCGCCAAATGCCGCATGTTCATCGAGCTGCGAGCGCACCACATTGGAACGAATGGTTCCCCTGCCGGATTGATCCCGCACGACCACGGCCGCGGCGGTTTCGTCGCAGCTGGTCTCGATGCCGAGGAGTATGGCTTGTGCTTGCCCGGTCATGACGAACTGGTCTACTCCCATGAGGGAGCCTATCGCCTACACCAGGACTGACCGGATATGCAATCGCCTACCCCCTTCGCCCGGATCGGAACACGCGGCAGCCCGCTGGCACTGGCGCAGGCGCGCCTGGTCCGCCAATTGCTGTCTGAGGCCCATGGGGTGGAGGAAGAGGCGGTCGCCATCGAGGTGTTTTCCACCGGCGGCGACCGCAGCCAGAGCGAGAATACCACCCTTTCCGATATTGGCGGCAAGGGCGTTTTCACCAAGGAAATCGATGACGCGCTGCTATCGGGCCGAATCGATATCGGCGTGCATTCGAGCAAGGATGTTGCCACCGGCTTGCCGCAGGGCATGAGTCTGGCCGCGTTTCTGGAGCGCGAGGATGTTCGCGACGCCTTTTTGTCGGTGAGCGTCAAAGGCATGGACAATCTGCCCGAGGGCGCGCGCTTCGGCACCTCCTCCATTCGCCGCGCCGCTCAGGCCCTGCGCCTCCGGCCCGACCTGCGCATCGTGCCATTTCGCGGCAATGTGCATACGCGCCTGCAAAAGCTGCTCGATGGCGTGGCGGATGCCACACTCCTGGCGCTGGCCGGACTCAACCGCCTGGGTGAAGAGCACCGCGCCACCGCGATTCTCGATCCCGAAGACTTCATGCCGGCCCCGGCCCAGGGGGCCATCGGCATCGCCATCCGCGATCACGATGATCGTTTCGCCGAAATCGTCGCGCCGCTCGATCATGCCCCGACCCATGCAGCAATTACAGCGGAACGCACCATGCTTGCCGTGCTCGACGGTTCCTGCCGCACCCCGGTGGGGGCGCTCAGCGAATGGGCGGGCGAGATGCTGACGCTCAAGGGCGAAATCCTCAGCCTGGACGGGCAAACTAGCTTCCGCGCCGAAGCCAGCGGCAAAGACGCAACGACACTGGGCGAAAACGTCGGCCGTGAATTGCTGGCCCAGGCCGGGCCGAACTGGGCCGACCAATGGGGGCGCTGATGCGCATGCTGGTGACGCGACCCGAGCCGGACACTCAGGCCACCATGGACCGGCTGGCGGCGCTCGATATCTCCGCAATAGGCGCGCCGGTAATGACCCGCCAGACGCTCGAGGCGCACTTCCCGCCGATCATCGGCTTTGCCGCCATGGCGCTGACCAGCACCAATGCGCTGCGCGCGCTTGAGGATATGGACCTCCTGCCGCAGCTTTTGGGCCTCAAGGTTTTTGCCGTAGGCGACCGCACCGCTCACGAGGCGCGCCTCGCCGGCTTTGGCGATGTCGTCAGCGCCGAAGGCACGCTCGATAGCCTCGTCACCACCATCGCCCTGGCACGGCTCGAAGGACCAGTGCTCTATCCCGCCGGCCGGCATTTGAGCGGCGACATGGCGCGGGCCCTGGCCCCCCACGGCCTCATGGTGGTTACCGTCCCTGTCTATGAGATGGTGGCGGAGGAACGATTGCCTGAGGCGGCGCGAGAGGCGCTGGCTGGCGGCGAAATCGGCGGCGTGCTGGTCTATTCGCGGCGCACGGCAGAGATTTTCGCGGCATTGGCAGCGACCTGTCTCAGCGACGAACAGAAGCGGGCCCTGCCTATGCTGTGCCTTTCGGAAAATGTTGCGGCGCCGCTCCTGGCCAACCATTTCAGCCGCGTGTTGCTCTCGGACCATCCGAGCGAAGAGGCAATGATGGCGCTGGCTTTGGCTTTTGCCCGCGAGCAAACTGGGTCATGATCGGACGAACGAAGAGGCAGGCTTATGGCTGACGACAAGAAGAACGACACGCCATCGACCGACCCCAAGCCGGCTGCCAAGTCGGCGGCGGTCAAGCCCCCGGTGCTGGAGGGCACGGCGCGGCCCGCCGATGCCAGCGCTCCAGGCAAGACGGATGACGCCAAGGCGGCCAAACCCACATCTTCCGCTGGTCCGCCCAAGCCGACGGCATCTCCACCGCCCAAGCCTGAATTGAACAAGCCGATGCCACCCAAGACTGCACCGGCTCCCGCTGCTGCTGGCTCGCCCTGGCTCGCTGGCCTGGCTGGTGGCGTTATCGGCCTCGGCGCGGCCTATGGCCTTGCCTTTTTCGGGTTCTGGCCCAGCCAGCCGGTGCAGGCTCCGCCCACCGATCCCCGCATCGCCCAGGTCTTGACTGCTTTTCCCGAGGTGAGCACTGCCACCACCCAATTGCAGGCCGACGCAACCGCACTGTCAGACCGCCTGGCGGTGCTCGAGGCCGCGCAAACCGCCCAACCCGCAACCGAACCTGTCGCTGCTGACCAGACCGCCCTGGCTGAGGAACTCGCCGCACTGACCCAGCGTGTCGATACCATGGCCAATGCTGCGGCGCAGACAACCACTGCCGCCACCCCGGCACCGGGACCCGACGCCGCAACCAGCGCCACCCTCTCCCGGCTGGACGAGGCGGTTACGGCGCTGGATGTGCAGGCGCAGACGCTTTCTGGCCGCCTGGACGAGGCCGACACGCGCATCGACCAATTCGACAAGGCTCTTGCCGAAAATCGTACCGCCGATACGGGCCTGGCGCGCATGCCGCTCATTCTCTCCGGCCTCGAAACCGCATTCGACGCCGGCCGCCCCTATGGCACCGAACTTTCGGCGCTGGCGCAGGCCCTGCCCGACCAGAAAATTCCCGAGGCCCTGTTGGCAGCCTCCGCGACCGGCCTCAAACGCCCGGACGAAGTGGCGCGCGACTTTGCCGATATCCTGCCCGATATGTTGGCCGGTCGCCCCGCCTCAGCCGATGGGCAGTGGCAGGACAACGCTGCCGACTGGCTGCGTGGGATCGTCGCCCTTCGTCCGGCCGGCGAAGTGGAAGGGGACAGCCCAGACGCCATCGTTGCCCGTATCGAGGCCGCCATAGCCCGTCGCGACTTCGTCTCCGCGCAGCAAGAGCTCACAAGCCTGCCCGCTCCCATGCAGACCGCCGCCGGCGCGGTTGCCCATGACATTGCAGCGCTCGCCGCCGCCCAGAGCTTCCTTGCCCAGTTGCGGAGCACGGCCATGACCGGGGAGCGTGCGCAATGATCAGACTGGCCTCCTGGATCATCGGCAGCTTGCTGGTTGCAGCGCTGGCCGCCTGGATCATCTCCCTGCCCGGCACGCTGACGCTCGAATTCGCCGGCTACCGCATGCAGCCGCGTCTCGGCACGGCTGTGGTTTTGCTGTTGATCGCCGCTGCATTGGTTATCGCCGTCTGGGCAATCATTCGCCGCCTGATCGGCGCGCCCGGTGCCATGGCTCGCCGCCGCGCCGCCAAGCGCCGCGAACAGGGCGTCGAGGCACTGTCCGATGCGGTAGTGGCCCTGCAATCTGGCGACCCCGCCCGTGCCCGCCTGATGGCCCGCGAGGCCCAGGCGCGAATGCCCGAGAACAGCGCCGCCAAGCTGCTCGAGGCCCGTGCCGACCTGGCGCTGGGCGACATGCCCGCGGCCCGCGAACATTATCGCGCGCTCATCGCCAGCGAGAAAACCGCCATCGCCGCCCTGACCGGCCTTTACGACCAGGCGCGCGCCCAGAACCGCCCGGAAGCCGCCCTGACCTTTGCGCGCAAGGCTCTGGCATTGGCCCCCGACAGCAGCTGGGCCGGTGAAGCCGTGTTTGAAGACCTGACGCAGCGCGGGCAATGGGCGGAAGCGGTGGCCATGGTCAATGCCGAGATTGTCTCGACCCGCGAGGCAAAGGCCAAGAAGCGGCGCAAGCAGGCGGTGATCGAAACCGCCCGCGCCCGCGAAAACGAGATCAGCCAACCCAATTCAGCGCTGGATCATGCGCTGACCGCACTGAAATTGCTGCCTGACTTCGTGCCGGCGGCACTGATCGCAGCCCGCATCTATATCAGCCGCGGCGAGGGGCGACGCGCGCAAAGCCTGCTGCGCCGCATCTGGCGCGCTACCGGCCACCCGGACGTCGCCGCGCTCTATGCCCATTCACAAAGCGGCGCCTCGGCGGTCGAGCGCCTCAAGCGCCTGCGCGAATTGATTGAATTGCCCGCACCCCATCGCGCCGCCGCCATGGCGCTGGCTCGTGCCGCCATTGATGCCTATGACTGGCCATTGGCGCGTCAGGCGCTGGACCCCTTTGCCGGCGCCGATGCCACCCAGGGTGTCGCCACGCTCATGGCCGAAATCGAGGAAGGCCAGAGCGGCGACCAGGGCAAGGCCCGCGAATGGCTGGCTCGCGCCGTGCGTGCCCCGCGCGATCCAGCCTGGACCGCCGATGGCATTGTCAGCGACGAATGGGAGCCGCTTTCGCCTATCACCGGCAAACTGGACGCCTTCGAATGGAAAGTCCCGGTTTCCACCACGACGCGCCCAACGCCGCTGCCGCCCGCAGAGTCCGTCGGCCTGCCGCAATTGCCGCAAACCGAGCCTGCTTTGCCCCTTGCGCCCGCCGGAAACCCTCAGTAAAAGACACCCACTCCGGCGGGCCCACGCCCGCCTTAGCCGCTTTAGCTCAGTCGGTAGAGCACATCATTCGTAATGATGGGGTCAGGTGTTCGAATCACCTAAGCGGCACCATTTCTCCCCGACAATATCGTTCTGAGCCGTGGTGACAGCGGCCGGCCAGAAGCTTGCCGCGCTGGCTGACGCGCCTCATCCCGCCTTGGACAGCAATTCCAGCCTTTGGGCCTGGCGTGCCGAAGGCGCGATGGCGCGGGTTTCCCCTTGAGCGGTTCCGAACAGCACCTCGCGCTCTTCGGGCAGCGACATGAAGAAGGGATAACGGTCGGCAACGCGGTCGCGAATAACCGGCACTTCGGCGGCATAGAGCTGCATCGGGAAAGTCAGATTGGCATAGCTGCGCTGATCGCCGAGCACCGTAGCCCCGAACACCCGGCGATAGAACGCGGTGTGCTCTGGGCGCACCGCCGACATGCAATAGCGCACCGGGAAATATTCGCAGGCCATGGCAGCAAGACGCAGGGTCAGATAGGGCAGCGCGGGATAGGCCAGGGACGCGTCGAAATCGGCGGTGAAGCGGCCTGGATCGATGAAATTGAGTCCCTTGTCGAGCAGGGGCTGCAATACATCGGGCCACACCGACATACAGGGCGACGTCGGTTGCTCGGCCGTAACCACGTGAAAGCGCAGGGAGCTGACCAGTTGGTCGTCGATATAGACGCCATAGCAATAGCAATTGGGCAGCTCGTCGAATTCGTCTCGGGTGACCTGCTGGGAATTGACCGGGATGAAGTCTTCTCGCCGATAGGCTTCGTAGCGCAGGCGATAGACCGGGTCGAGCTGCTCTGCCGCCGATACACGGCGGTAACGCACCGAATCGAGCATGTCGATCAAGGCAGTGGCGAATCGAGAATTGGCGCCCGAAGGCGTGTCATTGGCCGCGTTCATAGACCCAAAAGCCCCCTGGGTTATGGCAGCCAAGTTAACCTTTCATTGTCCATCTTGGCATGGTGAAAAATCGCACACCACCAGTGCGATAGCGGCGAGTAAGGGGTTTTCCCAAGCGGGGCCAAATGGTTAAGGCCGATTAACCATGCTTGCGATTTTCTGCGGCCTGGTCTTTGCTGGCGCCGGAATTAAAGCGGGCGATCAATTCGGAAATATCGCGCGCCGGTAGCGGCCTGCTGAAGTGATAACCTTGGACCTGCTGAACCAGTGTATGGGCCACCATGGCTTCGAGCTGGGCTTCGGTTTCGACGCCTTCGGCAACCACGGTGAGATCGAGATCGCGCCCCAGTCGCGCGACGCTCGCCAAGAGGCGCAAGGCCCTCGGCTTGGTGGCGATATCGACCAGGAAGGAACGATCGATCTTGAGCTTGGTGAAGGGCAGCGCGTTGAGATAGCTGAGCGAGGAATAGCCGGTGCCGAAATCGTCGAGCGCAATGGCAATGCCCTTGTCGGCCAGCGTCTTCAGTGTCCGATTGGCCAGTTCGCGCTCTTCGATCACCGCTGTTTCCGTCACCTCGATTTCGAAGCGCGCCGCCGGCAAGGCGCTGTCAACAAGCGCAGCATCGATCAATTCAGGCAAATCGAGGCCGCGGAAATCGCGCGCCGAAACATTGACCGCCACGCCGACCGCGCCCGGCCACTGGCTGCATTCGCGCGCTGCGTTCTTGACCACCCAGGCGGTGATATCGGAAATCAGGCCCATTTCCTCGGCCAGAGGAATAAAGGTTGCCGGCGGCACGGGCCCCAGTTCCGCATGGTTCCAGCGGGCCAGAGCCTCGCAACTCACCACCCTGCGGGTGTCGATGTCGAAAAGCGGCTGGAACGCCAGACTCAGTTCGCCATCAGCCACGGCATCACGCAAATCAGCCTTGAGGCGCTGGCGGTAGTGGTAGTCGATATCCATCTGGGCATGGAACAGCTGGCTCCTGCCACGCCCGCCGGACTTGGCGGCAAACAGGGCCAGATCGGCCTTGGTCATCAGCTCGTCGAGCTCATCGCTGCTGTCGGCACTGGTGACCAGACCGACACTGACCTTGCTGGGCAGGTTGAGCCCATCGACGCTGAACGGGGCCTGGAAAGCATCGAGCACGCGGTCGGCGAGCAACTGAGCATTGCCCGAATAGGGGCTGAGCATGATGAATTCATCGCCGCCCAGCCGTGCCAGGATGGCACCCTCGGGCGCCGCCTTCTTCAGCCGGTCTGCCACCTGCTCGAGCAGCATATCGCCAACGATGTGGCCAAAACTGTCATTGACGTGCTTGAACTCGTCGAGGTCGATGATCATCAAGGCGCTCGACGTCCGGCAGCGGCCTGCTTTTGCAGGGCCTCCAGCGCCAGCTCGCCGAAATAGCTGCGATTGGGCAGCTCTGTCAGCGTATCGTGACGAGCGATGAAATTGATCCGTTCCTCGGCTGTGACGCGTTCGGTGATGTCTTCGAGCAGCAACACGCTTCTGGACCGGCGCGAGCTCAGCGTCACTTCGTAATGCGCGCCGCCATCGATCGAGAGCAGGCCCTTGCCTGAAGTGCGCTGCCCAATCATCTCCGAGAGCCGCGCAATCGAGCGCTCCGGCACTCGACCAGTAGCGTTGAGGGCGTCGAGAATAGCCGTATAGTGTTGGCCGATCGGCTTTTGTACATTGAACAGGGCCAGCGTCTTGAGCGCGCGCTCATTGACCAGCGTCACCATGCCGTTTTCATCCAGCATCAGCAGGCCATGCTGCAGGGTGGTGATGGCAATATCGAGTTCGGCGGCGAGACGGGATACTTCGGCCCGCCCATGCACGGCCGAAAGCAGGATGGCGCGCACATCGCCGGCCAGCTTGCGGAAATTGATCAGCAGCAGCACCAGCATGGCGGCGAGCAGCTGGTAGTAGAAGTCGCCGCGCAGGATCATGGCGATCCACAGCGGCACCGACAGGGACAGGATCTGCACCGTCAGCAGCCGATCCAGCCCGAAATTGCGGGCCACCAGACCCACCGTGGCGGCAATTGTCAGGGTAATGCTGGCCAGCTCGGCAAAGGGATCGCGCACGATCAGGATGGCGACGAGACACCAGATGCCATGCGCCACGGCGACCAGCGCGCCACCGACCAGCGCCCGCTGTTCCCAGCGTTCTGCGGCTTCTGCGTCCTCATTGCCGATCCCCGCATGCCAGAAGGCACGCATATTGGCAAAGCGGATAAAACCCACCAGCAGCAGCGCTGCAGCCATGACGAAGAGAATAGGAGCATTGGCCTTGAGGGCCGAAACCGCCGCTATACCGGCGCTGTTAAAGGCGCCAAACAGCAATGCCCACCGGTCGCCATAGACCGAGCGGATGATGGACACATAGTCCAGCGCTGGCATCGATTTTCGGGCCGAGGTGAACACGCCGCTTCCCCAATTACCGATCTATTGAGCGGTAAAGCCATTAATAGGCCCTTGCCGCGCCTACGTTCTGGCTCGGGACGGGACGGCTTCCGTTCATCAGGCTGAATCGAAGGTTAACGATTTTCAGTTGTGTTGGACACAACACGGTGAGCTCTGCGTTGCAGCCGGATCGGACGATACCCGTTTCAAGGCATGGAGGAAATTACCAATGGTAGAAAGACTGAGCGATGCGGCGCGGCAGGCCGCGATGTTCGACCTGACGCAGTGGCAACTCGAAGAGCCGGCCGAAGCCATTGTGCGGCGCTTCAAGTTCAAGGATTTTTCCGAGGCTTTTGCCTTCATGACGCGGGTGGCACTGCTGGCCGACGCAGCCGGTCACCATCCCGAATGGTCCAATGTCTACAACAATGTCACCATTCGCCTGACCACCCATGATGCGCGCGGCTTGTCGGAAAAGGATATTGCACTGGCCCACCGTATCGACGCGCTGCTCGACTGATCAGTGGAAATTACGCCCCCCAGGCAGGGCAGCATAGGCGCGCCGCCGCGCCAGCTCGATTTCGCGCAAGGCTTCGCGATTGCGACTTTCGGGCTGGTCCGGCCCGGATTTGCCCTCATCGGCCCGCGCCAGCACCGCCTCGCCTATATCTGTGCCATGAGCGAGATCGAGCAGATGCGGGGTCAGGTCCGCCATATCTTCGGCCACGACATGGATCACGCCATGGGCCGATTGCACCTTGCCGCGCACCGCCAGCATACGGCTCGACAGCAAGATCTTGCGCAGCCGATCGTCCTTGAACAGTTTTGGCCAGACCACGATATTGGCCACCCCGGTTTCGTCCTCTAGCGTCACGAAGATCACCCCACTCGCCGTACCGGGGCGCTGGCGCACCAGAACCAGCCCGGAAACCTCGACCACGATATCGGGTGGCACCTGCGCCAGATTTTCCGCCCGCGTCGTGCCGCGCGCCATCAGCATGGGCCGTAAGAATTCCACCGGATGACCCTTGAGCGAAAGCGAGAGGGTCGAATAGTCGTGGATCACCTCTTCGCCCGGCGCCATCAGCGGCAGCCCGGCGGGCGCCTCCGGCGCCGCGTCCACTGGCGGGCCGGCAGCGGCAAAGAGCGGAAGCGTTTCGGCGCCGTGGCTGCCCACCAGACCCTTGACCGCCCACAAAGCCTCGCGCCGATTGAGCCCCATCGAGGCAAAGCCATCGGCCCGCGCCAGCTTTTCGAGACTGGCAATAGGCACCCCGGTGCGCAACCACAGCTCGCGAATGGAAGTATAACCCGCACCACGCCGGGCGACGATGCGATTGATGTCGACCTCTGCCAGCCCCTCGACAAAGCGCAGGCCAAGCCGGATCGCCTTGTTCGAGAGGATATCGCCGGCCATTTCGGCATGTCGCGGCCAAATATGATCGGCTACCCGCCGCTTCGCATCAGCCTCCAGCACGCATTCGAGATCGGAGCGGTTCACATCCGCCTCCAGCACGGCAATCCCGTGCTCGCGCACATCGCGCACGATCTGGCTGGGCGCATAAAACCCCATGGGCTGCGAATTGAGCAGGGCGCAGGCAAACACATCGGGATAGTGGCATTTGAACCAGCACGAGGCATAGACGAGGAGCGCAAAGCTCGCGGCATGGCTCTCCGGAAAGCCATATTCGGCAAAGCCTTTGATTTGCGCAAAGCAGCGTTCGGCAAAATCGCGCTCATAGTGATTGCTGATCATGCCATTGATGAAGCGTTCCTGAAAAATGTCCATCTTTCCGGTCCGCCGCCAGGCAGCCATGGCACGCCGCAATTGGTCCGCCTCGCCCTGGGTAAAGCCCGCACCCTTGATAGCCATCTGCATGGCTTGTTCCTGAAACAGCGGAATACCGAGCGTTTCCTCCAGCACCTCGTCCAGGGCATCACCGGGCTTGGGTGCCCAATATTCGGTACCGTCGCGCCGCTTGAGATAAGGATGAACCATTCCGCCCTGAATAGGTCCTGGTCGGACGATCGCAACCTCGATGACGAGGTCGTAAAACTTTGAAGGCCGTAAGCGCGGCAGCATGGTCATCTGCGCGCGACTCTCAATCTGGAAGACACCCAGGGTGTCAGCGCGATGCGTCATGGCATAGACGCGCGATTTTTCCATCGGCCCCTCGCCCGTCTCCTCGGCCAGAAGGTCTACAAGCTCGTAACGCTTGTCATAGTGGACATGAAGCAATTCGAATGCCCGACGCAGACAAGACAGCATGCCCAGAGCGAGCACATCGACCTTCAGAATGTTCAAGGCGTCAATATCATCCTTGTTCCACTCGATGATTGATCGGCTATCCATGGCTGACTGACCAATGGGTACGAGGCTCTCGAGCGAATCGCGCGTGATGACGAAGCCGCCGACATGCTGGCTAAGATGCCGTGGAAAGCCGCGCAAAACCTTGATGACCTCGAACATCTGCGCCATGACCGGGTCATCGGGATTGAGGCCAATCCCCCTGAGCTGGCCAAGATCGAGCTTACTGCCCCAGCCCCAGTGCAGTTGGGAAAATGCTGAGACCACGTCGTCGGAAACCCCGAACGCCTTGGCCGCCTCCCTGATGGCGCTTTTCGAGCGATAGGAGATGACATTGGCCGTCAACCCGGTGCGTCGCCCGCCATACTTCTGATAAATATACTGCATCACCTCTTCGCGCCGCTCGTGCTCGAAATCGACGTCGATATCGGGAGCTTCGTCGCGCTCGGTAGAAATGAAGCGGCCAAAAACCAGTGTGCGCTTGGTGGGGTCGACTTCTGTAATACCCAGACAGAAACAAACCGCCGAATTGGCTGCGGAACCGCGCCCCTGGCACATGATCTTACGCTCATAGCGCGCATAGGCGACGATATCGTGGACGGTCAGAAAGTAAGCGGCATAGCCCTTATAGGCGATGAGGCAAAGCTCGGTCCAAAGACTGCGGTTGATGGCATCGCTCACCCCTCCCGGGTATCGTTTTGCCGCCCCCTCCCAGGTCAGGCGCTCCAGCGTCTGCTGTGCGGTTTCCCCATTGCCGATGGTCTCTTCGGGATAGTTATATTTGAGATCGCTGAGACAAAAGCCGATGCGCCCAATGAAAACCTGCGTCTGGGCGATGGCATCTGCGTGTTCGGCGAAAAGTCGGGCCATTTCTTCAGGGAGCTTCAGGCACCGCTCGGCATTGGCGGCCAGATGAAAGCCGGCCTCTTCGAGCGTCAGATGCTCGCGGATGCAGGTGACCACATCGAGCACGATACTGCGATCGGGCCGATGATAGCGCGCGTCATTGCTGGCGATCATGACAGCGCCATGCCGCTTGCCCAAAGCGGCGACGCGGTTGAGCCGGGCGCGGTCGCGGCCATCAAAGCGCGCCACCCCGGCCACCCAGACCCGGCCGGGCGCGGCGCGACTCAACTGGTCCAGGGTCTTTTCGGTGAGACCCCAGTCGGTTTCATCGGGCATGAGGATGAAGAGCTGGCCCTGCGAGAAATCCTCAATCGGCCCCTGCTCACTGTCGGATACAGGAGCACTGGCGCCGAAGAGATCGCTCAGCAACAGTTTGGGATTGCCCTTTTCGCCGCGCTTATTGCCGATGGTAAGCAGCTTGCAGAGCCGCCCATAGGCCACCCGGTCGGTTGGATAGGCGATGATATCGGGCGTGCCGTCGGCAAAGACCAGACGCACGCCGACGAGATAGCGAAAACCGCGACTGCGCTCCTTGTTGTCCCGCGCCGTCACATAGCCACGCACCACCCCGGCAAAGCTATTGCGGTCGCAAACGCCCAGCGCCGTCATTCCCATGGCCATGGCATGGGCCACCAGTTCCTCGGGATGCGAGCCGCCGCGCAGGAAGGAAAAATTGGTGGTGGTGACCAATTCGGCATAATAGGGCGGCGCCAGCACGATAGGCGGCGGCACGATCTCGGATTGGGTTTCGGGCACCTCGCTCATGCGAAGACCCCATGCAGATACCAGGCCGGCTGTTTTTCACCGCTATAAAAGCCCTGTCGGAACACCCAATAGCGATGTCCCTCCTGATCCTCGACCAGGTAATAATCGCGCGTTCCGGCATCGGGCAAAAACAGTTGCAGGTCCGGGACATAAGGCGGCGGCTCCGACGGTTCTCCCGGCTCCTGTTCTTGCGGTTTTGGTGGCGCGACCAACTCCAGCCGCTGCCCGGTTCGCCACCATTCAGCACCCAGACGCTCGGGGCCCTCCCCCTTGATCAGCCGATACGTCTGGCCCCGCCACTCCATGCGCGCCGGCAGGCCATCGGGCACCTCGGCCATGACGCGGATGGGCTCGGGCCTGGGCAAGAGCCGCAGCGGCCGCGGCAAAAGCGGCGCCTCCAGCCGCGTCTCACCTGCGGCCAGCGCCGGGACCAGCCGCACAGCCCGCTCCGGGACATGGGAGGCGACCGGGACCGATTTGAGCACCGCCATGGCGCCGAGCCG
Source organism: Devosia equisanguinis (assembly GCF_900631955.1). Taxonomy (GTDB): domain Bacteria; phylum Pseudomonadota; class Alphaproteobacteria; order Rhizobiales; family Devosiaceae; genus Devosia; species Devosia equisanguinis. Next base: position 34,926 of record NZ_UZWD01000023.1, read on the forward strand.
GCTCGCCAACCTGTCATTGAGCCGGTCGATATCCTCGAGCCCGTTTTCTGTCGAAAAGGCTCCCGTCTGCAGCGCCTCGAGCAGCTCGGTGCTGGAGGCGGCCAGCCGCACCATGTCGATGCCGAAACCAGCATCATATTCGCCTTCGAGCCGCTGCGCCCGATGACGAAACAGCTCCGTGATATGGGCGGGGTCGCGGGTGACCCGCGCCGCATTGAGCGACAGGGTCATGACCTTGTGGTCGACCCGATAGACAAAAAGATGAAAGGCCTGGGCGCCGAGCCCCGCCGCTTCGAGGTCTTGCGCCAATTGCACGCTGAGATCGGCCGTCACCCGTAGCACATCGTCGAGAAGACTGATCGGTTCGGCCAGACGCCGTTCCGCCATATGCTCGGCAAGCGGCAGGCGCGGGGTCAGCTTTTCATCGATCACCCCAAAGGCCTGATCGATGCGGGTGAGCAGAGACAGCCCAAACCGGGCCTGCAGCGGCTTGCGCGGGCGCTGGCGCAATTGCCCGATCGTTGCGAGCCCCATCTGGCCGAGATCGGCGATCTGCTTGTCGCTGAGGCGCAGGCCATGGACCGGAAGGGCATCGAGCACGCTCTCCAGCATTTCCGGCACCACGATCTGGCTGCGGGCGAAATGGCTCACCGCCCAGGCTGCACCGATGGTTGGTGCGATGGCACCGGCCACGCGATAGCCCAGATCGCGCAGGCGCTTGAGCAGCAGGCGCAGCATTTTTGCTTCGCCCCCGAACAGGTGATCAACCCCGGTAATATCAAGCACCAGATCGCCGAAAGCGCTCATGTCGCTCAATACCGATACCAGCGGGCTGGCATTGGAATGCCAATCGGCAAAGGCGGCGAAAGCCGCGACCAGTAGGGGCCGGTCGATCTCCTCGACCACCATATCCGGCTTGATGGCCCTGGCATCGGCCAGGTTCTGACCGACCCGCAGACCCTCGCGGCTCAGCTGCGGATCGAGTGCGGCCAACCGCAAGCCGCCCTTGATGTGTTCATAAAGCGCCAGCGGCTTATCCCTGAGCTGGGGATCAGCCCGCTTGCGATAGTCGGTGGCCCAGAACGGTAGGTGGAGAACCAGGAAACGGCGTGCCGGCAGGTTGCCGGCGAGAAGGCTTGGGCTGGGGGATGACTGCAAAACCATTTTTCGTCCATTCCAGCACCCATTCGGTGCGATTGCCGGCAATGCGACCCTTTTCGAGCTCGAGGGACCAGCGCGCCGGCCCGGGCGCGCGATCGTCAAAGGCCTGGCGACCACTGCGCGCGGCGCGCAGATGCCAGCGCAAATGGCTGGCACTGCTGGCCCTGCCATGGCCGTAGCGCAGCATGAACAGCGACACATTGCTGTTGGCCGCCCGCAGGCTGAGGCGCCGGCTGGCGGTGAAATTGAGCAGTTTCGGCTCACCCCTGATATCGGCGATGACAGCGGCCACCGCCCGGCAGGAGGCGACCTCTTCGGCTGCCCACAAAAATTCGGTCATGTCGCCGGTGCGCACGATCACCAATTGCGCCGCATCCACCCCGGCCCAGTTGAGACCCGGACCATAGGGCACGCCCATTTTCTGGGCGTCTTCGCCCTGCTGCAGGTAGAAAACGACTGGTCGGCGCGGTGTCACCAGCCCCCAGGCCTGGGCCAGCGCAAAGCCGAGGCTGGCGCCACCATCGCGCAGATCATCGGCAAACACTTCCTGCACCAAACCCCCGCCCAGAGCCGGGAACACATCACCTTGCACCGCGTCAGGCCGGCGAACTGCCTCGGCCAAGGCCGGCTTGCGCTCGATATCGGCAATGACGCCCCGCAACGCGGCGAGGCGCTGATGGTGAGCCTGGATCTGCATGATGACTGCTCAAGTGAACAAAACAGGAACATTTAGACTCCGAATCCGAGAGGAGTCGAGTCCCTTTTTCACGCGCCCGGTGTGGCGCAAGCGCATCAGCTTCCCGCAAGAGCGCGTGAGCGCGCCCGCAGCCCATTGAGCCGTCATCGCTTCTGGCTAAGTCTTTACCAGCCGGTCTCCGGCGTTTCCCATCCGATTCTCGTGCCGATTTCTATGGAGACCCGCCTATGTTCGAGGCCCTGACGCGCCTATTCGGAAAGGCCGAAGCCCAGCTCGACCCCAGCGATCCGCGCCTGGCCGTGGCGGCCCTGCTGGTGCATCTGGCCGGCGTCGATGGCAGCATGAAGGAAGAGGAGCGCAAGGCCATCCGTGGCGCGCTGATGGATCACAATGATCTCGATGAGACCAACGTCGACCAGCTGATCAAGGAAGCCGCGGCCCGCGACGCCGAAGCGGTGGATTTCTATAAGTTCACCAGCGGGTTGACCCAGCTGGAGATGCAGGACCGGGTCGAGATCATCCGCATGATGTGGAGCGTGGTCTTTGCCGACAGCAAGAACCACGAGCTCGAGGACAATATGGTCTGGCGGGTGGCCGAGCTGATCGGCGTCTCCAGCCGCGACCGCATCGTGCTGCGCAACCAGATGCGCGGCAAGGCGGCGGCAGAAACCAGCGATCAATAAGCGGTAAAGTCCCCGATCACTTCGGGTTCTTCATTGTCGCAATCAAAGCTGCCGGCCTTGTCGGCGGCCTGACGCGCCAGGTCATTGGCGTTCTTGTTGGCCAGCGCATCCACATAAGCGATGTGGCAGGAATTGCCCTCGGCGATCTGGCTGACCACCAGCACCTGCCCCTTGTCCTCGCCGGTTTCCACATCGGCGGTGAAATAGCGCACGATGGTGGCTATGGGCATCCAGCGCCCCGAGGCATTGGACAGCCGCCATTCGAGCTTGTTGCCCAGATGGTTGAACGGCGGCAGAGTCTGGAATCCCACGCTATTGGCATCGGGATCAAAGCCATAATTCAGCGAAAAGCGCAGATCCCCTTCCTGCACCCGCAACGGAAAGCCCTTATAGCCCGGGCAGGCCCAACTGGCGCCGAAATCGTCGGCCTCGAGCACAAGACACTGATCGAGGTCGAGATCGGTATAGGCGCTGGTAAAGCCTGATTGCCCAAGCGCCGGCGTGCCCATGCACAAGGCCCCGGCGACAAGAGCAATGCCGCCCAGAACCGCGCGAATATCGACAAATTCGCCTGCTGCCATAGGATGTCTCCCGATGATCCAGATCAACTCGTCACCGACTTGATCCGGTTATTGTGCAAAAAACAAGGAGAGGACCCATGTTCAAGACCCTGCTGATTGCCACCGACGGATCCGAACTGGCGGCCAAGGCGCTTGATGCCGCCATCGAGCTCGCCAAGCTGCACGGCTCGAGCCTCATTATCCTGACCACCACCGATCCGGTGGGCACCAGCATCGGTGCCGGTGGGTTCGGCGCCATCGACGCCGCCCCCATCATTGCCCGACTGGATGAGACCTATACAGCCGAAGCCAAAAAGCTGCTCGATGGAGCCAAGGCGCTGGCCGGCGAACACGGTATCCCGGCCGAAACCGTGCACGTACCGCACCAGCGCCCGGCCGATGGCATCATCGACACCGCCAGGGCACGCAATGTCGACACCATCATCATGGGATCGCATGGTCGGCGGGGTCTGGGACGGTTGATTCTGGGCAGCCAGGCCGCCGAAGTGCTCGCCCGCGCCGACGTGCCGGTTCTGGTGGTCAAATAGCCCCATCGCGCCGCGCGCGAACGGTGCGGCGGATTTGCGGCTTGCCTTGGGGGCGGAAATTCGGGCAGAACCAGCCGCGAATTTCCGTCCTCCTCCTACGGCAGCAAGACACATGAATATCGACGCCATCCCCACCGGCAAGAACCCACCCGACGACCTCAATGTCATCATCGAGGTCCCCCTGGGGGGCGAGCCGATCAAGTACGAGATCGACAAGGATAGCGGCGCCCTGTTCGTCGACCGTTTCCTCTATACGCCGATGCGCTATCCCGGCAATTACGGCTTCGTCCCGCACACATTGTGCGGCGACGGCGATCCGCTCGACGTTATCGTGATGAATTCCCGCCCGCTGGTGCCCGGTGCCGTGGTGCGCTCGCGCCCGGTCGGCGTCTTGTTCATGGAAGACGATGGTGGCCAGGACGAGAAAATTATCGCCGTGCCCGTCAGCAAGCTGACGCGCATGTATGACAACATCCAGGACGTCACCGACCTGCCCGAAATCCAGCTCGAGCGCGTCAAGCACTTCTTCACCCATTACAAGGATCTCGAGCCCGGCAAGTGGGCCAAGATCGACCGGATCGGCAATCTTGCCGATGCCCGCGCCGTGATCCTCAAATCCATCGAAATGGCCCAGAAGGGCTAAGAGGCTTCAAGCCATTGCTGAAAAGGGGGCGGAACCGCAAGGTTTCGCCCCCTTTTCCATGCGCCGCACATGTGAGCAGCGGCAAAATGCTTCACGTGAATCAGGGCAAACAAAAAGCCCGGCACGATGGCCGGGCTTTTCGAATAGAGGCGCGCAGAGCTTATTCGCTCTTGGCGTCGCCTTCGGCCGGGGCGGCTTCGGCAGCGGCGGCAGCTGCTGCTGCGGCTTCCGCGTCCTTGGCGGCCTGCTCGGCGGCAAAGGCCTCGGCTGCAGCGATCTTTTCAGCTTCGCGGGCATCCTTGGCAGCCTGTGCGGCTTCACGCTCGGAGGCTTCGATCTTCTTGGTGCGCGAATTGGTCGATTCGAAAATACGAGCCGACTTACCGCGACGGTCGCGCAGGTAGTAGAGCTTGGCGCGACGCACCTTACCGCGCTTGATCACTTCGACCGAAGCGATGTTGGGGGAGTGAATGGGGAACACGCGTTCCACGCCTTCACCATAAGAAATCTTGCGGACGGTGAAGCTTTCCATGATGCCGGCGCCGGAGCGGGCAATCACGACGCCTTCATAGGCCTGCAGACGTTCCTTGTCGCCTTCGCGGATCTTGACCCAGACCTTGACGGTATCGCCATGGGTAAATTCGGGAAGTTCGCGCTTGGCGACGAGCTCGGCAACGTGCTCGGCATTGAGCTGTTCGATGATGTTCATTTTCGATCCGTTCGATCTTTTCATAGGAGCGACTTTTTTGAGGTTTTCTCAAACCCCGTCGCCCGGTCTTGGTTGGTAACGGAAGGCAGTCTTCTTGGTCTTGTCGCGCACCGGCTCCGAAACGCCCGGTACACGAGATGGGCGGCTCATAGGGGATTTCTGCCCCAGAGTCTAGGGCTTTTGGGCTTCCCCGCCCGACCATTGTGTCGTCACCACCCGTCTTGACCCGGTGGCCAACCTTCGGCCTTGGCAAGTGAGCAAATGGATTGCCCGGTCAAGCCGGGCAATGACGACGCAAGCAAAGCGTCAGCGCCCGCTTCGGTTCAGCAGGTCCGGCCGCCTCGCCTTGGTCAGCGCCAGGGACTGCTCGTGCCGCCACTTGGCGATCTTGCCATGGTCTCCCGAGGTCAATACCGCCGGAATGTCCTGCCCTTCAAAGCTCTGCGGCCGCGTATAGTGCGGATATTCGAGCAGGCCATTTTCAAAGCTCTCCTCGTCGCGGCTGTCGAGCGCACCGAGCACGCCGGGAATGAGCCGCACCACAGCCTCCAGCAGCACCATGGCCGCCACTTCTCCCCCGGCCAGCACATAGTCGCCAATGGAGATTTCCTCCAACTGGCGGTTATCGATGACGCGCTGGTCTACGCCCTCGAAGCGGCCGCAAATGATGACGGCACCGGGACCCACGGCCAGCTCATGCGCGCGGGCCTGGGTCAGCGGCTTGCCGCGCGGCGACATCAGGATGCGCGGGCGTAGATCACCAACGGGCGCAACGGTATCGATGGCCCTGGCCAGAATATCAGGTTTCAGCACCATTCCGGCGCCACCGCCCGAGGGCGTGTCGTCGACAGTGCGGTGGCGGTCCCCGGCAAAGTCGCGCAATTGGGTGGCGCGCAGCGACCACAGACCCTCATTGAGGCCACGGCCCAGCACAGAAGCGCCCAAGGGCCCCGGAAACAGTTCGGGGAACAGGGTGATGATCTCGGCGGAAAAACTCAATCGGGCTCTTCCTCGCCGGGATCGGCATCGAGCGGCGGCGCAATGGTGAGATAGCCATCGGCGATGCGAATGGTCGGGACGACCGCCTTGGTGAAGGGGAACAGGAACGTGTCGCCCGAGCGCGGATCGCGCACTTCAATGAGATCGCCGGCCCCAAAATTCGGCAGCGCCACCACTTCCCCGATGCTGACCCCGGTTTCCTCCAGCCGTGCGTCGAGCCCGATCAGGTCGGCATGGTAGAAATCGTCCTCGTCCTCATGCTCGGGCAGGCGGTCGCGATCGATATAGAGCCCGACACCATTGAGCAGTTCGGCCGCATTGCGGTCGCGCACCCCCTTGAGACGGGCAATGAGCACCGTCTTGTTGAGGCGAGCGGTTTCAATGGTGATGGTGAGCCCGGCCCGATCGGTGTGGAGCGGACCATAGGAGGCGATCGCCTCGGGATCCTGGGTATGGGAGGTGATGCGTACCTCGCCCTTGATACCGTGGGCAGCGCCGATCGTGCCCAGAAGAATGCGGTTGGAATTGTCTGCCATGACCTGCCTTCGCGTTTCCATCTGGCTCATATCAGGCCGGCGCGCGCACGCAAATGGGTCAATCCTTGCGCACCAGTTCAATGACGTCATGCGTGGATTCGTAGCGCGGATAAGGCAGCTCCAGCCGATAACGCTTCGCAGTCTTGTCGGGCACGCGATAGATGCAGCCCACCTGGTCGCGATCGGCATCGGCGCCATAGGCAATGGGCTGTTCATCCCCGTAATACAGCGCGCCCCAATAGAACACCGCTGTTTCCGCCGATTGCAGCCTGCCGGAAAAGCGCTGCGATACGGTAATTTTGTCGATACGGGTGCCGCCCTTGGAAATCCGGCAATCGAAATAGGGATAGACCACCAGCGGCGAAATGGCGCCGCCGAGCTTGACGGTGCGGCAGAGATAGTCGCCATCGGCAATGGCGTCGATATAGCCGTCGCCCTGGGCAAACAGCGCATGCACATCGACCCGCTCGTTATAGGACGGTGCGATCAGCGTTTCGGCCAGGCCCTGGCTGCGCGAGCGGAAGAAATCCACCATCCGCTCCTGATCATTTTCGGAAAGCGTCACCCCATCCGGCACGGTGCAAGCCAGTGCCGAAAGGGGTTGCAGGGCCAGCACTGCCGCCAGCAGCAATGCGGCGCCTGATTTCAGACAATTGGACATGGCGGAGCCCCTTGTTCCAGATCAAGGAACCTTGCACGCCCATGGTGCTTTCTCAAGGACACTCGACCTGGAGGTTCATGATGTCCCAGATACTCACCGATCGCGAAGCCATCCGCCAATGGGTGATCGCCCGCGGCGGCAATCCCGTGCTGATGGATGTTCCTGACGGCAGCAAGAGCCGCACGGTGCTGCAACTCTCCTTCGGCCAGGACATTCTCAATGCCGATGCCAATGAAGGCCCCGACCGGGTCGGCGGTTTCCAACTGGTGAGCTGGGAAGAATGGTTCGCCGCGCTTGAAGCCGGCAAGCTGGCGCTGATGGTCTCGGACGATCCGTCCGGCGGCAATGAGGCCGAATATAATTTCGTCGAACGGGACTAGCGCTAAACGCGATCGGGCGAGGGAGCGACCGCTACAACTAGCCGTCAGCCCTCGTCTTCCAGATCCGCCTGGGCCTCGATGGCTTCCATATCCTCATCGGAATAGCCGAAATGGTGCCCGAGTTCGTGGATGAGAACATGGGTGACGATGTCGCCCAGCGTATCCTCGTCATGCTCGGCCCAATGGTCGAGGATGGCCCGCCGATAGAGAAACACCGTATTGGGAAACTGACCGGTATGCGGCACGGCGCCGTCATGGGTCATGCCGATGCCGGTAAACAGCCCCATCAATTCGAACGGGCTCTCCATGCCGAAATGGGCGATGATATCGTCCTCGGCAAATTCGGCCACCGAGCAGGTGACTTCGGCACTCAGTGACTTGAAAGGCTCTGGCAGGGCCGCAAGCGCCGCGCTGGCCAGAGCCTCGATGTCATCGAGGGTCGGGGCATGAAACCCCGACCAATCCAAACCCTTTAGCGCCACTCGCGAATATCGACGAAGTGGCCGGCAATGGCGGCTGCGGCGGCCATGGCGGGGGAAACGAGGTGCGTGCGGCCCTTAAAGCCCTGGCGTCCCTCGAAATTGCGGTTGGACGTCGAGGCACAACGCTCCTCGGGCTTCAGCTTGTCCGGGTTCATGGCCAGGCACATCGAGCAACCGGGCTCGCGCCATTCGAAACCGGCAGTCTTGAACACCACGTCGAGACCCTCGGCTTCGGCCTGTTCCTTGACGAGACCGGAACCGGGCACGACCATGGCCGACACGTGCGATGCCACCTTGCGGTCGCCGATCACGGCGGCAGCGGCGCGCAGATCTTCAATGCGGCCATTGGTGCAGGAGCCGATGAACACCTTGTCGAGCTTGATGTCGGTGATCGGGGTGCCGGGCTTGAGCCCCATATAGTCGAGGGCACGCCACTTGGAGCTGCGCTTGTTCTCGTCCTGGATTTCGTCCGGATTGGGCACAACACCCTGCACCGAAATCACGTCCTCGGGCGAAGAGCCCCAGGACACGATGGGCGGCAGCTTGGCAGCGTCGAGCACCACCACCTTGTCGTAATGGGCGCCTTCGTCGGTGAACAGCGTCTTCCAGTAGTCGACGGCCATGTCGAAGGCTTCGCCCTTGGGCGCGCGCGGACGATCCCTAACATAGGCGAAGGTCTTTTCGTCGGGCGCAATCAAGCCGGCGCGCGCGCCGCCTTCGATGGTCATGTTGCAGACCGTCATGCGGCCTTCCATCGACAGCGAGCGAATGGCCTCGCCGGCGAACTCGATGACGTGGCCATTGCCGCCGGCCGTGCCGATTTCGCCGATGATGGCGAGAATGATATCCTTGGCAGTAACGCCAGGGGGCAGCTGGCCATCCACACGCACGAGCATGTTCTTGGCCTTCTGCTGGATCAGCGTCTGGGTGGCCAGAACGTGTTCCACTTCCGAAGTGCCGATGCCGTGGGCCAGGGCGCCGAACGCGCCATGGGTCGAGGTGTGGCTGTCGCCGCAGACGATGGTCATGCCCGGCAGGGTAAAGCCTTGTTCAGGGCCGACAATGTGCACGATGCCCTGACGCTTGTCGAAGGGGTCGTAATATTCGATGCCGAAATCGCGCGTATTCTCGGCCAGGGTCTCGATCTGGATGGCGCTTTCCGGATCGGGATTGGGCAGGGAACGATCGGTGGTGGGCACATTGTGGTCGACCACGGCGAGCGTGCGCTCGGGATGGCGCACCTTGCGGCCATTAAGGCGCAGGCCCTCGAAGGCCTGCGGGCTGGTGACTTCGTGCACCAGGTGCCGGTCGATATAGATCAGGCTGGTGCCGTCCTCGTTGTTCTGGACCAGATGGTCGTCCCAGATCTTGTCATAGAGCGTGCGGGCCTTGGTCATGTCGATCTTCCGAGGGGGCATGAATGAAAGTTTGGAGTGGTTCTAAGCCCAAGCCGAAAAACGGTCAAGCACAACCGTACTCTTGGGTACGGTTCACGCCTGTCGGCTGGCATTGAGCCGCGACAGGGCGAAAATACCCAGCAGGCTGGTGTCGAGCCCGATGCGGTAGCGGCACCACAGGGCAATGGCGATCTGGGCGAGGATGCGCCCGCCCATATTGACCGCCGCTGCACCGACGACGCCCCAGATCGGGATAACGAGGATTTGCACCAGAAAACCCAGCCCCATAATGGCGCCGAAAATGGCGACATAAGCCCGCTCATGGCCGGTCATCATCATGACGATCTTGGAAGGACCAGTGGCGGCGTCGAACAACAGACCCGTGGCCAACAGCACCAGCACCAGCGCGCCACCGGCATAATCAGGCCCGAACATCGACAGGATCGGCCCGCCGAACAACACGAATCCCGCAAAGATGACCAATGAAAACAGAAAGCCCGCCCAGGAGCACAGTGCGGTGATGGCCTGGGCCTTGCGCATTGAACCGGCATGATAATGCTCGGCCACCATCGGCGCGATGACCAGCTCGATGGCGAATGTAAACAGTGTCATCAATCCGGCGGTGCGGAAGGCGTTGAAGTAGAGCCCCGAGCTTTCGAGGTCGAGCATCAGCCCCACCAGGATCACATCGGCATTGAGCGTTGCGGTTTCGATGAGCGCGCCCAGCAAAAGCCAGCGGCTGAGCCCGCCCCATTCGCGCCAATGGCGGCGCACCGGGGCAATCGCCGGCATGATGGCGTAATTCTGGCGCCGCGCCGCAGCCATCTGCAGCACCAGCGCGCCGAGCAGCAGCGCTGCCGACAGGGCCAGGGCGTCAGGCCCGCTCAGTACAATGCCAACGTAGAAAAGAACAAGCACAGCGCCGGGCAGCGCCAGGCGCCAGAGAATGTCGCGCGGCAACAAAGCCGTCCACAACGACCCCTGCGCACGCAGCACCGAGGAATTGTATTCGGCCAGCGCCAGCGGCAAGAGGATGATCGCAGCGGCATAGAAATGGTTGACCGTCATGCGCGCCGGCAGGAATGGCAGGCTGATGACGGTGAGAATGCACAGCACCACAGCGACGACTAGGCTTGCCCCAATGGTAATGGCCGAGCCGGCGGCGACGGCATCCCTGGCCTTCTGCTCATCGCCCTGCCCCCGATATTGTGCCCAGAGCCGCAATATGGCGGTCGGCTGACCGGCCCCGGCCAGGATGGCGAGCACAGTCGCCAGCGCCAGGCCGAAGGCGAAATGACCATATTCGCTGACCGTTTGCGTGCGCGAGAGCACCACATAAGTGAGATAGGTGAGGCCGGCCGTGGCCACCTTGATGCCCAGTGACCCCACCGACCGCCACAGGCCTGTGTGGAGCAATGCCCGCAGGTCGCTCGGTATGGTGAGCCGCATCGATAAGCCTCAAAAGCCGCGCAGACGCTTGCGCGGGAGCCTCAATCTGGCATGGCGTCTCTCAAGAACCCCTTACCGTGCGGCCCTTTGCGATGACAAAACCGTCAGCGACGATATGTTTTGTCGACGCCAGCGGTGACCCATGCTGCCAGTCGGCGTCAGCAGCAGTCACCAGCACGCCATTTCCGGCTTTACCCCCGGGCTCGCCTTGGCGATAACAACGCCGCCCATCGTCGCGACTCACCCGGAACCGCCATGACCCAGTCCATCGTCACCTGGAACATCAATTCGGTTCGCCTGCGCCTGCCGATGGTGCTGGATTTTCTCGCGCAATATCAGCCCGACGTGCTGATGCTGCAGGAGATCAAGTGCACCAATGACCAGTTTCCGCGCAACGCCTTCATCGAGGCCGGCTATCCGCATATGGCCGTGCATGGGCAGAAGGGCTATCACGGCGTCGCCATTGTTTCGAAATTCCCGCTGATCGACATTTCGAGCCGGGTTTTCTTCGACATCCCGGAATCGCGCCATATATCGGCGCTGGTCGATCTGGGGCACGGGCCGTTCACGCTGCACAATTTCTATATTCCCGCCGGTGGCGACGAGCCCGATCCGGAAATCAACCCCAAGTTCAAGCACAAGCTGGGCTTCCTTGACGAACTCAAGACCTGGTTCTCCGAGCCGGTTTTCCAGCGCGGCCATCTCATCGCCGGCGACTTCAACATCGCCCCGCATGAGAACGACGTCTGGAGCCACAAGCAGTTGCTCAAGATCGTCAGCCACACGCCCCAGGAAACCGAGCGTCTCGATGCCCTGCTCTCGGGCGGGCACGGCTGGGTGGATCTGGTGCGCAAGCACATTCCCTACGACCAGAAGCTTTATTCCTGGTGGAGCTATCGCAGCGCCAATTGGGAGCTGGCCAATAAGGGCCGCCGTCTCGACCATATCTGGTCCACTGCCGACGTGGCGGAGCGCTCGATCGGCGCCGAAATCATCAAGCCGGCCCGCGGCTGGACCGATAAGCCGTCCGACCATGTGCCAGTGATCGCTCGTTTCGTGAAGCCTTAGCGACGGGGAGCAGGCGCCTCTCAGGCGCCCTTCATCTTGCGCCGGAGCGGCTCGAGGGCGTGCATGTAGCGGCCCAGATCCTGCTCGATGCGCTGGGCGGCCCGCTGCGCCAGGTCCGGATATTGGCGCAGCAGCTTGAGAAAGGCGCTGCGTGGCACGAACAGCAATTCGCAATCGGTCACGGCCGTAAAGGTGACCGGACGCGGCTTGTCGAGGATGAGCGCGGTGGGCGAGATGACGCTGCCCGGTTCGCTCAGCGCATAGGGTTTTCCCGCCTCGGCGCCTTCATGACGCGCCTTGACCGTGCCATCCATCAGCACATAGGCGCCCTGCGGCACGTCGCCGGCGCGATAGATGACGTCATCGGCGTCGAAATGCTGGCGGTCGCCGGCAAAACCCAGCATGCGCCGCTGCTCGTCGTCGCAGATGTCGAAGAAATCGGCCTGGGACAAGACCCCGGCCGCGTCATCCATTCTCATGTGCCCCAGACCCGGATGCAAGACCGCCTGCCAGGATGGCAGGCGGAAGATCTGGTTAACCTATAGGGGAGTTCGCGACGGGATTGAACTCCCTTGTCCACCCAATCAGGGGACAAGCCGATAGCCGCCATCCTCGGTCACGAGCAGGCGCGCATTGGAAGGGTCGCGCTCGATCTTTTGGCGCAGCCGATAGATGTGGGTTTCCAGCGTATGGGTGGTGACCCGATTGTTATAGCCCCAGACTTCCTTGAGCAGCACGTCGCGCGTGATGGTCTTGGGTCCCTGGCGATAGAGGAACTTGAGGATCGAGGTTTCCTTGTCGGTCAGGCGCACCTTGATGCCGTCATTGGTCTCGAGCACCTTGGCGGCGGGCTGGAAATGATACTGACCGATGGTGAAGACCGCATCCTCGCTCTGATCATGCTGGCGGAGCGCCGCATTGATGCGGGCGAGCAGGACCGGATAACGGAACGGTTTGGTCAGGTAATCATTGGCCCCAGCCTCGAGACCCTTGATCTCGTCGGCTTCGGTGTCGTGACCGGTCAGCATCAGCACCGGGCTCTTATAGCCCTCCTGACGCATCAGCTTCACCGCTTCGCGGCCATCCATATCAGGCAGGCCGACATCGAGGATGGTCAGCTCGATATTGGTGTCGCGCAAGACCTTGAGCGCATCATTGGCGGTGCCCGCCTGCAGGATGTCAAAGGAAGGCTCGCCCTGAAGCTGCTCCACCAGGGTCTGGCGCAGATCCGCGTCGTCGTCCACGACTAGGATGCGTCGCTTGTTCATTGAGGTCTCCGGTCTCTTCGGTCAGCGCCGACCAAGGTCACATCATTGCGACCTGTTTTTGGCCAGCCAATCACAACGGTGTTACAACTGCCAGCAACGCGGCAAGAACCGGAATAGTTGCATTTGCTGCTTTCCGAACGCTGCAAATGCGTCAAGGCGTGATCGATCCAAAGACCAGGCGCCGTGACTTCGGCAACCAGTGATTTACTACAGTAAGGCGGAGGGCTTTACGCTGGCTCAGGCGTGAAGCGGCGGCCGAAAAGCGCCGAACCGACGCGCACATGGGTGGCCCCCATGGCAATGGCCGTTTCGAAATCCCCGCTCATGCCCATGGAGAGTTTTTCGACAGCGCAATCCCTGGCCAGTTGCACGAGATGGGCAAAATAGGGACCGGGCGGCTGTCCATCGGGCGGAATGCACATCAGCCCCACGACATTCAGACCGTAGTCACTGCGACAGCGTCCCACGAAATCCGCGGTCTCGCTGACGGCAATGCCGGCCTTCTGTTCCTCGCCGCCGATATTCACCTGGACGAAACAGGGTAGCCGCCGGCCGGTGCGCGCCATTTCCTCACCCAGCGCCTTGGCGAGCTTGTCACGATCCACCGTTTCGATCACATCGAACAGCGCCACCGCCTCGCGCACCTTGTTGGTCTGCAGCGGGCCGATGAGGTGCAGGCTAAGACCGGGGAACTCCGCCCGCAGCCCCGGCCACTTTTCCTTGGCCTCCTGCACCCTGTTCTCGCCGAAGACCAATTGTCCGGCCACAAGAAACGGCCGCACCTGATCGGCAGGAAAGGTCTTGGACACGGCCACCAGTTCGACCGATTCGGGCGGCGGGCCGAAGCGGCGCCGTGCCTTTTCGATGCGGCCTTTGATGTAGTCGAGCGCCTGGGAGGCGCCAGCAGCAGTCTCTGCCATAACGCGGCCCCGTTTCTGTTGACCTGATAGGGGTTTTCTGATGATGGTCCGGTAGCCAAAATCCCCAATAAACGCAAGCCGCGCCGCCTTTTGCGCGCTGGCCCTGCGTCAATCTTGCAAGGACGAGACAAGTGAGCGGCGAACGCTACAATCCGCGCGAAAGCGAACCGAAATGGCAGAAGGTCTGGGACGACGCCAAGACCTTCGTCACCGCCAATGACGATCCGCGCGAGCCCTACTACGTCCTCGAGATGTTTCCCTACCCCTCTGGCCGCATCCATATGGGCCATGTGCGCAACTACGCCATGGGCGATGTGGTCGCCCGTTATTATCGCGCCCGCGGCCGCAATGTGTTGCATCCCATGGGCTGGGACGCCTTCGGCCTGCCGGCCGAAAATGCCGCCATCGAGCGCAAGACCCATCCGGGCACCTGGACCTATTCCAATATCGAGGCGATGAAGAAGCAGCTGAAATCGATGGGCCTGTCCATCGACTGGACGCGCGAAATCGCCACCTGCTCGCCCGACTATTACCAGCATCAACAGGCCCTGTTCCTCGACATGCTGGCAGCCGGACTGGTCACCCGCAAGAGTTCCAAGGTCAATTGGGATCCGGTCGACATGACCGTCTTGGCCAATGAGCAGGTTATCGACGGCAAGGGCTGGCGCTCTGGCGCGGTGGTGGAGCAGCGCGAGCTGACCCAGTGGTTCTTCAAGATCTCCGATTTCGCCGAGGATCTGCTCGAGGCGCTCGATACCCTGACCGAATGGCCCGAAAAGGTGCGCATCATGCAGCGCAACTGGATCGGCAAATCCGAGGGCCTGCGCCTGCTGTTCGAGATCGAGCCCAACAACAAGACCAATGCCAATTCGGTCGAGGTGTTCACCACCCGTCCCGACACCATTTTTGGTGCCTCCTTCCTTGCCCTCTCCCCCGACCACAAGCTGACTGCGGCGCTGGCGGCCCACAATGCCGAACTGGCCGAATTCGTCGCCGAATTCCGTCGCCAGGGCACGGCCACCGAAACGCTGGAGAAGGCCGAGAAGAAGGGCGTCTTTACCGGGATTCACGTGAAACACCCGGTGATCGAGGGCGCCACCCTGCCCGTCTACGTCGCCAATTTCGTGCTGATGGATTATGGTACCGGCGCCGTGTTCGGCTGTCCGGCTCATGACCAGCGCGATCTCGACTTTGCCCGCAAATACGGCCTGCCAGTCAAGCCGGTGGTGCTGCCGCCGGACGCCGATCCAATAAGCTTCACCATCGGCGATGAAGCCTATGTTGACGTTGGCAACATTTTCAATTCCGGTTTCCTCGATGGCCTCTCCATCGACGCCGCCAAGACCCGCATCGCCGAGTACTTTGGCGCGCGCCAGGTCGATGGCCAGGTGCAGGGCAAGGTGGAAGTCAATTACCGCCTGCGCGACTGGGGCATTTCCCGCCAGCGCTATTGGGGCTGCCCGATCCCGGTCATCCATTGCGAGGTCTGCGGCACCCTGCCAGTGCCCAAGAAGGACCTGCCGGTGGTGTTGCCCGAGGATGTGAGCTTCGACAAGCCGGGCAATGCGCTTGACCATCACCCGACCTGGAAGCATGTCGATTGTCCTCAATGCGGCGGCCCCGCAAGGCGCGAAACCGACACCATGGATACTTTTGTCGACTCCTCCTGGTATTTCGCCCGCTTCACCGCCCCCGATGCCGCGACCCCGACCGTTCCGGCCATCGCCAATCGCTGGCTGCCGGTGGACCAATATATCGGCGGCGTCGAGCACGCGATCCTGCACCTGCTCTATTCGCGCTTCTTCACCCGGGCGATGAAGGCCACCGGCCATGTCGGGCTCGACGAACCGTTCAAGGGTCTCTTCACCCAGGGCATGGTGACGCACGAAACCTATAAGAGCACCGAAGGCGCCTGGGTCCCGCCCACCGAGATCGTCATCGAAGCCAATGGCGACCAGCGCACAGCCCGCCATGCCGAAACCGGCGCGCCGATCAGCATCGGCTCGGTCGAAAAGATGAGCAAGTCCAAGAAGAACGTCGTCGATCCCGACGAAATCGTCGGCACCTATGGCGCCGATACCGCGCGCTGGTTCATGCTTTCGGACTCGCCGCCGGAACGCGACGTGCAATGGACCGAATCGGGCGTCGAAGGCGCCGGCCGTTTCCAGCAGCGCGTCTGGCGGCTGGTCAACGACCTCGCCGACCTGCCTGCGGCTGCGGCAAATGGGGATGACGACAAGTCGGCCCTGGCCCTGCGTCGCAGCACCCATCGTGCCGTGGCCGGCGTGGCCCAGGATATCGAGGGCCTGCGCTTCAACCGCGCCGTGGCGCAGATTTATGAGCTGACCAACGCCCTCGCCAAGGGTCGCGACACCGCCACCGGCCCGGCCGCCCAGGCCGCCTTGCGTGAAGGCGTCGAGCGCCTGGTGCAGCTCATCAGCCCGATGATGCCGCATCTGGCGGAAAGCTGCTGGGAGATTCTGGGCAAGTCCGGGCTTGTCGCCGACGCCGCCTGGCCCGAAGTCGATCCGGCAATGCTGGTCGACGACGAGGTCACCCTGCCCGTCCAGATCAACGGCAAGCGCCGCGCTGAGATCGCCGTCGCCAAGGGCATGGCAGCCGCGGAGGTGGAAGCCCTGGTGCTTGCCCTCGAGGCCGTTCAGAAGGCGCTTGAGGGCAAGACGCCCAAAAAGATCGTTGTGGTGCAGGACCGCATCGTCAACATCGTGGTCTAGGGCATGACCGCACTCAAGGCTCATGAGGTGGCGCGCTTTCTGGCGCGCCCCGATCTCGGCGAGGGGATTTTCCTCGCCTATGGGCCTGATGGCGGCCTGGTGCGCGAAACCGCTCAGCGGCTGATTCGGCACCTGAGCGGCGACGATCCGGCTTCGGCCAATGTCACCATTTTCGACGGACCGGAACTGGCTGCCGACCCGTCCCTCTTGGTGCTGGAAGCGCGCTCGGTGTCGCTGTTCGGCGGCAAGCGCATCATCCGCGTGCGCAATGCCACCAAGGCGCTGGTCATGCCGCTGACCCAGCTGCGCGACGATCCCAGTGGCACTGCCATCGTGCTCGAAGCCGACAATCTGCCGCCGCGCGATGCGCTGCGGGCCCTGGTCGAGGCCGCCAAGCTCGGCCGCGCCCTGCCATGCTATCCCGACAGCGACGAAACGTTGACGGCGCTGATGCGCGAGACCTTCAACCAGGCCGGCATCCGCATCGACACAGACGTGGTGCCCACATTGCGCGAAATCCTCGGCAATGACCGCGAAATCACCCGCCGCGAACTCGAAAAACTCACCCTCTATGCCGCGAAGAGCAAAGCGCTCGCCCGTGAGGACGTGCTGTTGCTCTGCGCCGACAATGGCGCGCTAGCCATCGACGCCATTCTCGACGCAACCGGGGGCGGCCATGCCGAAAAACTGGAACTGGCGCTCAATCGCGCCATCGCCGCCAATATCAACTCCCAGCAATTGCTGGTCATGCTCTCCAACCACTTTGCCAATCTGCGCCGCTGGCGCACCGAGGTCGATGCCGGCAAGGCTCCCCGTGCCGTGCTCGACGGGTTGAAGCCCAAGCCGCATTTTTCGCGCAGCGGCGCGCTCGAGCAGCAATTGCGCCTCTGGACCGATACGAGCCTGGCGACCGCTGGGGAACGGCTGTTGCAGGCCACTGCCGATTCGCGCCGCCGCCCGCATCTGGCCGAAACCCTGCTCCGCCGCACCGCCTTGGCGCTCTGCATGCTGGCCGCCACGCACTAGCGCGGGGACATTGCCGCAAAGGCTCTGGCAAGGGTGAGCACCGCTGTCTCGAGTTCCAGCGGCGTATAGGCGGCAAAGCCCATCATGAAACCGGCCCCGCCTGGCCCGCCTGCATGCAGCGCGGAAAGCCCGAGAAGCGCGACACCCGCCTGGCGCGCCGCTGCGACCACCATATCCTCGCTGAGGCCAGCCTTCAGCATACAGGCCAGCTGCAAACCGCCCGCGGGAACCTGCGGCTCCACCCAGGCACCCAGATGCTGCCGGACCAAAGTCACCAGTACGTCGCGCCGCTGCGCATAGATGCCGCGCATGGTCCGCACATGGGCACCGAAATGCCCACCCTCCATGAAGCGCGCCAGCGTCAATTGCGCGATTACGGCGGTGTGGCCGTCCATGAGGCTGCGGGCATTGGTCATCGGCTGCACCAGCGCCGACGGCAAGACCACATAGCCGATGCGCAGGCCGGGAAAGAGCGACTTGGTGAAGGTGCCGATATAGAGCGTGCGCTCATGCCGATCGAGACCCTGCATGCAGGCGGTCGGCCGGCCCTCATAGTGAAATTCGCTGTCATAGTCGTCCTCGATGATCCAGGCCTGGTGCTGTGCGGCCCAGTCGATCAGGGCCAGCCGCCGCTCCAGCGTGAGGGTGGCCCCTGTCGGGAACTGATGCGAAGGCGTGAGAAAAACCGCACGCGCTGCCTGGGGATCGGCGAGGATGGGCTCCACGACGATACCCTGGCTGTCCACCGCTATCGGCACCGTCTCGACCCCGGCCGCCGCAAACGCCTTGCGGGCCCCGTAATAGGCCGGGTCCTCGATGAAGAGACGCTCGCCCGGATCGAACAGCAGCAGTGCACAGAGCATCATCGCCTGTTGCGAAGAGGTGAGCACCAGCACCTGCTCGGGCGCGGCGCGGGCGCCACGCTCGAGATTGATGTAGTCGGCTATGGCCCGCCGCAGCACCTCAGCTCCCTGGGGATCGCCGTGCAGCAGCGCCCGACTGCCGCTATCCTTAAGAACCTGCCGCTCCAACCGTTCCCACAGCACCAGCGGAAAGCGCCTGGTGTCAGGCACGCCATGGGCAAAGGGCATGGGCACCGGGGTCTCCCGCACCCCGCCACTCTCGAACAGCGCCGAACCGCGTCGGCTGAGCCGGGCCGGTCCGGTGCCGCCGACTGGCCCGATCCGCCGCGCCCGGGAAAAATCCTCAATGGCGGCAACCGAACTGCCGCTGCCCACGCGCCGCTCGATAAAGCCTTCTGCATGAAGCTGGGCATAGGCCGCCTCGACGGTGTCGCGCGACACGCCCAACGACCGGGCCAGGGCGCGCGATGCCGGCAAGGGCTTGCCTGCCCCAAGCGCTCCATCCAGCACCAATTGCCTTATCGCCTGCTGAATGCGCGCATAAAGCGGCAATCCCGCATGGTCAGGATGAAGCAGCGCCGCCTGCACCGAGGCAAGTTGGGAATGCTTGAACAAATGGTCTGGCTTTCAACGCGAAAGTGGCGGGGCTTATCAGGCCAATATCAGGCTAGAGGTCAAGCCCTCTTCGCCAACCTCCTTGTTCCGGAGCCTGCCTTGACCACCGCCCACGCCGCCACGCCGACCCGTATCCGCCCCCATGACCTGCTCCACCCCGTAGTCGCGGGGCTCATCTCGGTGATCGTCAATTACGGCGGCACCTTCATTCTGGTGTTTCAGGCGGCGCGGGTTGCCGGCCTCAGCCCCGCGCTCACCGCGTCCTGGGTGTGGTCGGTATCGATCGGCGTCGGCCTCACCGGGCTTTATCTCAGCTGGCGCTATCGCGAGCCGATCATCACCGCCTGGTCGACCCCGGCAGCGGCATTTCTGGTCACTGCGCTCCCCACCACCAGCTATGCCGAGGCCGTGGGCGCCTACATGCTCTCGGCCGCCGCCTTTGTGGTCTTGGGGCTGTCCAGCTATTTCGATCGGATTATCCGCCTCATCCCGCCCGGCATCGCCTCGGGATTGCTCGCCGGCATCCTGCTGCAATTCGGCATCGGCGCCTTTGCCGGCGCCAGCCTTGATCCTGTACTGGTGACGCTGCTCATCGTCTCCTACCTGGTGCTGAAGCGATTTTCGGCGCGCTATGCAGTGGTCGGCATCCTGGTGATCGGGCTCGCTTTCCTGCTGGCCCAGGGGCGCGTCGACCTTTCCAGCCTGCAATTGCAACTGGCCATGCCAGTCTTCACCCTGCCCGCCTTCAGCCTCAATGCGACGCTGAGCATCGCCCTGCCGCTGTTTCTGATCACGCTCACCGGCCAATACATGCCGGGCATGCTGGTGCTGCGCAATGATGGCTTCAAGACCAGCGCCGATCCCATCGTCACCGTGACCGGGCTGGGCTCGCTGCTCATGGCACCCTTCGGCTCGCACGCCTTCAACATCGCCGCCATCACCGCCGCGATCGCCACCGGTCGCGCGGCGCATGAAGACCCTTCCAAACGCTGGATCGCTGGTATTGCTGCAGGTTGCTTTTATTGCCTCGTCGGCGTGTTCGGGGTGACCCTGGCTGCCGTGTTCATGGCATTTCCCGCCAGTTTCATCACCACCCTTGCCGGGCTGGCGCTGCTCGGCACCATCGGCAACAACCTTGCCAATGCGGTCGCCGATCCGGCGTCACGCGAGGCTGCGCTCATCACCTTTCTCGCCTCCGCCGCCAATATTACCCTCTTCGGTATCGGCGGCGCCTTCTGGGGCCTGATCATCGGGCTGATCGCACACACTATCCTCAACGGCAAACTGCCCAGGCTCAAATCCACCTAGTCGGGGATGCGCGCGGGCAGCGTGATGGTGACAGAGGCCCCGCCGCCAGGGGCATTATGGAGGCGGACCTGGCCGTCATGGGCATGCACGATTGCCCGAACGACCGACAGGCCCAGTCCGCTCCCACCCTTGTCACGCGCCCTCGACTCCTCGTCGCGCCAAAACGGTTCGAAGCCCTGACGCAGCGCTGCATCGGTGAGGCCCGGCCCGCTATCGGTAATGGTTAAAACTGCGGTAACATGCTCGAGCCCCGTGGCGATGGTGAGACGCGTTCCCGGCGCGTAGCGCATGGCATTGTCTATCAGCGCAAGCAGGACCTGGCGGAATCTGGCCGCATCCGCCAGCACCGGGCTGGACCGCAGATCAAGGCTCAGCGTCATGCTCCTGGCCTGCAGCGCCTCTGCCGAAAGATCGGTAACGTCACGGGCAATCAGTGCCAGATCGACATTGGTGACCGAAAGCTCCAGCGAGCCGGCATTGAACAGCCCCAATGTGCGCAAATCCTCAACAATGCGCGTCATACCATCGACCTGAGCGATCAGCAGGTCGATCAGATCATCGTCGAGTGCAAACACCCCGTCAGCCACCCCTTGCAGCCGACCCTTGAGGATGGTCAGCGGCGTGCGCAATTCGTGAGCGGCCGCCGAATTTGAAAACCGAAGCTCCGCCTCGGCGCGTTCGAGCCGCTCGGCCATCGCATTGAAGTCGGCCACGAGCCGAGCCGATTCGCCAAATCCCTGGATGCTCGGATTGGCGCGGGCGGTGAGATCACCAGCAGCAACGGCGCGGATGGCACGCGCGACTTCCAGCAGGGGAACGACGATGCGCCGTGACAGCCAGGCACCGCCGATTGCACCAAGTGGCAGGGCGATCAGCAGCGTCAGCAGCAGGTAGCCCCAATCGAGCCAGGACCAGAGGGCATCGGTTTCCGAGGCTTGCGGGAACAGCATCTGCGCCATTTCGAAATAGGCAGGAAAGCTGAAATAGGCGACCAGCGCCACGGCGGTTGCCAGGGCGACGGCGACAAGACCGATCTGCAATGCAGTGCTGACGGGCTTAGCCATGCGCCGCATCCAGGCGATAGCCGACACCTCGGACACCGGTGATCAGGTCGGGCATTCCCGCCGTGCCCAGCTTGCGGCGCAGATTGCTCATATGGCTGTCGACCGTACGGTTCATTGCCTCGCCTTCCGGCAGGCAGGCGTCGATCAACTCGCTGCGTTCGAAGACCCGGTTTGGTGAACGGGCCATATGCTCGAGCAGCCGGTATTCCGTGCGCGTCAGCGTCAGGCTGATCGGACCCACATGTGCCGTCATGGCGTCGCTGTCGATACTGAGCGAACCCAGCCGCAATACCGCGCTGGAGCGCCCCCCGGCGGTGCGCCGCAGAATGGCGCGAGCTCGCGCCACCACTTCGAGCGGATTGAAAGGCTTGACCACATAATCGTCCGCGCCCAGCCGCAGGGCCTGCAACTTGTCCAGATCCTCGGCCAGAGCCGTCACCATGAGCACCGGCGTATCGTCGGTGCTGCGCAGGGCCGCAAGGGTTTCAAAGCCGTCCATCTTCGGCATCTTGACGTCCAGCACCACCAAATCGGGTTTGAGGCGCTGGTGGTGGGCGAGGCCGATATGCGGATCGGTCGCGGTGACAGTGCGGTAGCCATCGCGCTCGAAATAGGCCTGCAGGATGCGGACGATTTCGACATCGTCCTCGATGATCAGGATGAGCTGGTTGTTCATGATATTGGGGCCTTCCCCATCATTGGCGGGCATTCGTCTGCGAACGACACGAGCTCAACCAATGGACGCCAGCTGGCGATAACGGCCATTTGCGGCGATGAGCTGATCATGGTTTCCCATTTCCACGATACGTCCTTGTTCCAAAACCACGATCTGGTCGGCATGGCGCACCGTCGACAGGCGATGCGCGATTGAAACGACAGTGCGATTGTGGCGCGCGGCAAGAGCGGCGGATAGTGCATTTTCCGTTTGCGGGTCGAGCGCGCTGGTCGCCTCGTCGAGTAGCAATATCGTTGGATCACGCAGGATCGTGCGAGCCAGCGACAATCTCTGGCGTTCGCCACCCGAAAACTGATAGCCGCGCTCGCCCACTTCGGTCCTAAGACCCTGGGGAAGGCTCGCCACCTTTTCGCTCAGCTGCGCCAGCTCGAGCGCCGATCGCAGTTCGGCCTGGCTTGCCTCCGGCTTGGCGAAGCGCAGGTTCTCCTCGATGCTCGCGTTGAGCAGGAAGGGATCCTGGGTCACGACGCCCAGCAGCTGCGACAGACTCTCGAAGCTCATATCCCTGAGATCGATGCCATCCAGTGTCACTCGGCCGGAATCCGGATCGTAAAGCCGGGCAATGAGGTAGCCGAGCGTGCTCTTCCCCGATCCAGTGCTGCCGACAATTGCGGTATGCGTACCCGCAGCAATGCGCAACCAGATATGATCGAGCGTCTGCCGCTCCGACGCGGGATAGGCGAACGAGACATTTTCGAAGCAGATTTCGCCCCGTATTTCACCAGTGTTCAAGCTGACTGGGTTTGCCGGCTCGACCAGTGTCGGCTTGGTGTCGAGAGTGCCGAAGACGCGCGTCAACAGGGCACGGGCCTTACGCAATTCCACCCGCGCTTCAAACAGCTCGAGCAGCGGCCACAGCAATTGTTCCTGCAAGGCGATCAGCGCCACCAGCGTGCCGATGGAGACACCCAGACCCTGCGCCAGCATCAGGCCACCGACAAGAAAGGTCAGCGCCGGCAAAATATCGAGCGCGAACATGATGATGGCGATTTCCCACTGGCCCGCCGTATGCGAGCGCAGTTCAAGGTGCGCCACCTCGGATGATTTCTGCCGGAAAAGGCGGTTGAGATGGCGGGCCCGCCCCATAGTGCGGGCGAGAATGAACCCTCCGGCTGACAGCGATTCGGTGACCGTCGCCGACATGTCGGCAATGCGCTCCTGCTGCTGGAAGGTGATGCGTTCACGCAGCCCCGCAACGCGATTGTTGAGCCAGAGCAGGACCGGCATGAAGCCGAGCGAGGCCAGGGCCAGCCGCCAGTCGAGCAGGATCATGGCCACCATCGTCGTCAGCACCACGCTGACATTGCGCGCAACATCCGTAGCGGTGTTGGTGAACAGCGATTGCAGCCCGGTAATGTCGCTCGACATGCGCGATTGCACCTCTCCCGTGCGGGCGGTGGCAAAAAAGGCCAGCGAGAGCGACTGCAAGTGCTCGTAGAGCTTTACCCGCAGCTCATGCATGATCTGCTGGCCAATATGGGTCGAGACATAGGCCTGCAGCACGCTGGCGACCGCCGCCAGCACCGCGACGCCCAGCAACCCGCAGCAGAGCCAGACGAGCAGAGTGGTATCCTTGGCAGGCAAGGCATCGTCAACGATGGCGCGCATCATGAACGGTGTCGTTGCTCCGGCAATCCCCGCGATCACGATCAGACCAAGGACAACCAGCAACCCCCTGCGGTGGGGACGAAACAGCCCGAATACCCGCCGCCAAGGCGTATGCTGGCGCGCCGAGGCCTCATAGGCTGCGAAGTCGTCATCATTTTCATGCATGGTCTGGCCTTTCCGCGTCACGTGCGGCCGCAACGGCCCTACCCGGTTTGCGACCGAAGATTGACATGACGACGAAATAGAAGACCGGTACGAACAGCAGCGCGAAAATCGTTGCAGCCACCACCCCGCCCAGCACGCCGGTGCCGAGCGCCTTCTGGGTTTCCGCGCTGGCCCCATGGGCATGCACCAGCGGCATGACGCCAAGGGCGAATGCCAGTGACGTCATGACGATCGGGCGGATGCGCAATCGGCCGGCCTCGACGATGGCGTCGCGCAGCGTCCAGCCTTCATGCAGCTTGGCCTTAGCGAATTCGACGATGAGGATGGCGTTCTTGGCCGAAAGGCCGATGACGGTGATCAGGCCGACCTTGAAGAACACATCATTGGACTGACCACCGATCTGCACCGCCGCCACCGAACCAATGACCCCGAGCGGCACCATCAACATGACCGAAAGCGGCACGGTCCAGCTTTCATAGAGCGCGGCGAGAACCAGAAACACCACCAGCATCGAGATGGCGATAAGCATCGGCATCTGCGCGCCGGACTGACGCTCCTGCAGCGATTCCCCGGTCCATTCGATGCCAAAGCCCTCCGGCAGCGCTGTCACCAATTGCTCGACTTGGGCCATGGCCTGGCCATTGGAGACCCCCGACTTGCCCTCACCCTGGAGCGATGTCGCCAGATAGCCATTGTGGCGGGAAATCTGCGCCGGAGCGCTGTTCCATTTCGCCGTGACCACTTCGCTGAGCGCCACCATGCCGCCCTTGTCGTTCCGCACGAACAGCTTGAGGACATCGTCGACATTCATGCGGTAGCGGGCATCGGCCTGCACGATCACCTGCTGCAGCTTGCCACCATTGGAGAAGTCGCCAACATAGCTCGAGGTGATCGCTGTCGACAGCGTGTCGCTGATCGACTGGAATGCCACGCCCAGCGCCTGCGCCTTGTTGCGATCGATCTCCAGTTCGACATTGGGCCCATTGGGCAGGCTGTTCTGGTAGAGGCTCGCCAGTCGCGGCGACTGGGCAGCGGCGGCGAGCAACTTCTCCTGCGCCGCAAGCAGCGCCTCCAGGCCCTTGCCACCGCGATCCTGCAGCACGAAGCTGAAGCCTGAACCACCGCCGAGTTCCTCGACCGGCGCCGGCAGCGCCACCATCACTGAGCCCTCGGGAATATCGGCCATGGTCGTGGTCATGGCCGCGACCTCGCCACTGGCCGGCAGGTGCGCACGCTCTTTCCAATCCTTGAGTGTGACGAACGCCATGGCGGCGTTCGAGCCGGTCCCCATGAAGCTGAAGCCGTTGATCAACAGATTGTCTTGCGTGGCTTCGCGCTTGAGGACTTCGCTATTGAACAGGTCCGTGACCTTGGCAGTCCGCTCCTGCGTGGCGCCGGCTGGCAGCGTGATCGAGACGGTGTAATTGCCCTGATCCTCGTCCGGCATGAAGGCCGAGGGGATCTGCGGGAACCATACGGCGAGCGCCACCACCAGCACGCCATAAAGCGCCATCATGCGACCGCCACGTCGCAACAGCCCGGCAATGGTCTTGCCGTAACCATGAATCACCCGCTCGACACCCTTGTCGAACAGGGCGAAAGGCAACCACTTCTTCCTGTGGTGATCCACCGGCTTGAGCAAAGTGGCGCAAAGCGCCGGCGTCAGGGTGAGCGCGAGGAAGGCCGAGAACAGGATGGATACCGACATCGACAGGGTGAACTGGCGATAGATGGCGCCCACCGACCCGCTCGCCAGACCCATGGGGATAAACACCGCCACGAGCACGGCAGTGATGCCGATCACTGCGCCGGTGATTTCCTTCATCGCCTTGCGCGTGGCATCCCTGGGCGACAGACCCTCGCTCGCCATGATGCGCTCGACATTTTCGACCACCACAATCGCGTCATCGACGATGATGCCGATCGCCAGCACCATGCCGAACATGGTGAGCACGTTGATGGAATAACCCGCCAGCAGCATCACCGCGAATGTGCCAAGCAACGCCACTGGGGCGACGATGGCCGGAATGATCGTATACCGCACGTTCTGCAGGAACACGAACATCACCGCAAAGACCAGGGCCATGGCTTCCAGGAGCGTGTAGATCACCTTTTCAATCGACACCTTGATAAAGGGGGAGGTGTCGAACGGCAGCGCATAGGACATGCCCTCGGGCATGGACAGCTTGAGTTCGGCCAGACGCGCCTTGACCGCATCGGCCGTTGCGACCGCATTGGCACCGGGCGAAAGCTGGATGGCCGCCCCGGTAGCCTGGTTGCCGTTCTGCTGCATCGCGAAGCCGGTGGTCTGGGCACCGATTTCCACACGCGCCACATCGCTCAGCAATACGGTAGCGCCGTTGCGCTCGCCCTTGATCACCAGCTTGCCGAAATCTTCGGCGGTGGTGAGGTCGCTACGCACGCTGAGCGGCACGGTGATCGCCTGGCCGGGCACGGTCGGCCCTGCCCCGAGCTGGCCCGGCGCAATCTGCAGATTCTGTCCCTGGATTGCGGCGGTCACGTCCGAAAAGCTGAGACCGAGCATTTCGAGCTTGAGCGGGTCCACCCAGATGCGCATGGCCTTTTCGGTGCCGAACGATTGCAGGCGCCCTACCCCTTTGATGCGCTTGAGCTCGGGCACGATGTATTTGGCGAGATAGTCTTCGAGGTCGAGCGCCGAGAAGCGCTTACCTTCCGATGTCAGCGTCACGATTGCCAGGAAGCCCGACGTCGCCGATTCAACGCTGAGCCCGCCCTGGCGCACCAGAGCCGGAAGCCGCGGCTCCACAGCTTTGAGCCGGTTCTGCACGTCAACCATGGCCAGTTCCGGATCGGTGCCGGGCGCGAAGGTCAGGTTTATGCTGGCGGAGCCGGTGCTGTCGGCGGAGGAACTGAAATAGAGCAGGTTTTTCACACCCGTCAGCTCGCGCTCGATCGGGATGACCACGCCTTCATTGACGGTTTGCGCTGGCGCGCCGGGATAGCTGGCCGACACGCTGACGCTGGGTGGGGCAATGGAGGGGAAGCGCGCCACCGGCAGCTGTGGAATGGCGATGACGCCGAACAATACGATGAAAGCGGCCACCACCCACGCAAAGACGGGGCGATCGATAAAGAACTGAGGCATTGTGCTCGCCTGGAATTAGGGGGAGGTGACCGGCGCCGCAGCAGCGTCGGAGTGTGGTTGACCAAAGGCCATGCTCCGCACCGGGCCGGCAGCAGAGAGCTTGTCCTGCCCCTCCACCACGAGGATCTGGCCCGGTTGAAGCCCGGCGCTGACGATGTATTGACCCTCAACCAATTCGCCCAGGACGACCTCTGCCGGCGTCGCAACACCATCGGTGCCAACGACGAAGACGCTGGGCGCACCAAGCATGTCGCGAACCACCGCCTGTTGCGGCACGCTGACGGCGTCCGGATAGATGCCGCGCGGCACCCGCGCCCGCACATACATGCCGGGGAGCAGCCGACGATCCGGATTATCCGCCCGCGCCCGCAGCCGCACATTGCCGGTGCCTTCATCGACGCTGATATCTGAAAACAACGCCTTGGCGGCAATGACGCCGTCATCGCCTTCACCCAGAAGAATGTCGATGGGAATAGCGCCGGCCTGCTGCAGGCCACCGCTTTTTGCCAGGCTGCGCAGATGTTCCAGTCTCGAGGCCGGCTGGCGAATGTCAATGTTAACACTGCCTATTTGCTGAATGGTGGCGAGTCCCACCGTACTGGTGCTTTCGGCCAGCATGCCTTCTCCAACGGAAGCCGCGCCGATCTGCCCGTCGATCGGAGCCTTGATCGTAGCCAGGTCGAGCAACAGTCGCGCCTTTTTCAAAGCCGCCTCGGCCTGGGCCACATCGGCAAGAGCCTGGGCGTGCTGCGTCCGCGCCAGGTCGAAAGCCTGATCGCTGATATTGCTGCTCGCCTTGAGCGCTTGCGCCCGATCGAGTTCGGACGCGGCCTGGCCGAGTGCCGCCTGGGTCTTTTGCAGCGTCGCCTCAGCGCTGGCGACATCGGCCGCATAGGATGCGGCGTCGAGCACAAATAGCGGCTGCCCCATTTTCACCTCGCTGCCTTCCTCAAACAGGCGGCTGACAATGAGCCCGCTGACTTGCGCCCGCACCTCGGCGGTCCGCAAAGCCGACACACGGGCAGGCAATTCATCCCAAACGGTGACGGAGCTGGCTTTGAGCTCGATGACCGATACGAGCGGGGCTTCGGCTGCAGGTGGCTGAGCAGGCTGGTCCTGTGCGCTGGAGCAGGCGGCAAGGGCCAGTGCCAGCAGCGCAGTCGGCAAGAAACGAAATGTCGCGGAAATCATGATGCTACCCGGAAAGATATGGTCGTGCGGTCAGCGGGACGCAGTGGCGGGCATGGACGGCGAACCGCCCAGGACGCGGAAGATCTGCACCTCGGTGACCAGCTGCTCGAGCCGGTTGGCGGCCACGGCTCGGGCTGCCGTGCGGCTGCGCTCCTGCGCATCAAGCCAGATGCGCAGGGCCACAGAACCGGCGCGATAGCGTTCCTCGGTCAGCTTGTCGGCAGCCTGAGCCGCTTCGAGCGCGGCACGCAGGCGCCTGGCCTTGTCATTGAGCGCGGTGCGGGCGCTGAGCGCCGTGCTGGTATCGCTGAAGGCGGTAAGCAGCACCGATCGGAATTCGGCAACGGCGATCTCGTAATCCACCTCCGAGACTTTGACCCGCAGCTCGCCGTCGCGAAAATTGAGAAATGGCAGGACAATGCCGGCGCCCAGAGTCGCCACGGGATTGGACAGGATCTGCAGGAGGTCGCTGCTGGTGGCCCCCAGATTGCCGGTGAGGCTGATCTGCGGATAGAGGCTGGCCCGCATGGTGTCGACCGCGCGGAGAGATGCCCGCAGACGCAGTTCGGCAGCCCGCAGGTCGGGCCGGCGCGCCAGCAGCTCGGCAGGGAGCCCGGCCGTGATCCGCACCGGCGTCTGGCGCGGCAGATGCTGGGGCTCGACGACCGGATTCGCCCCCCCATTGAGCAAGACAAAAAGGGCATTGCGCAACACGACGCGGTTCTGCTCGAGATCGGCAAGCGCCGCGGCCTGGCTTTCGAGCGTCTGTCGAACCTCGGCCAATTCGAGCGCCGTGGCCGCACCTGCAGCAGCCTGGCTTTTCACCAGGTCCTCCACCTGTCGCGCAATCTCCAATGAGGCCCGGGCCGCGGCCAGATCCTGGTTGACGAAGGCCAGCCGCCAATAGGTTTCGATGGTCGCGGCAACCACTGTGGTGCGCGCCGCCTCCACATCCTCGATCGATGCCGCAGCCTGCAGACTGGCCATGTCCTGAGCGCTGGCCAGCCGACCCCAGAGGTCCAGCTCATAGGACGCACCAAGGCCGGCAACAAAGCTGCTGCTCGCCGCATTGCCATCGCCCAGCGGAAAGCTGCGCTGCGCCGTTCCGCTGCCAGTAGGGACTGGAAACTTGGTGACGCCGGCCAGCTCCGCCTGCAGCAGCGCCTTGCGTACCCGGAGCGTCGCAGCAAAAAGATCGTTGTTGTTGCGCAGGACCGCCTCGACCAGCTGGTCGAGCTTGGGGTCGCCAAAGCTCCGCCACCAGCCGATCGCGGCCGAGGGTTCGGCAACCCCAGCACTTTGCGTCCAAGCCGGTGCAGCCGGGAGAGCCGGCCTCATATAGGGCGTCGTTAAACTCGAACACCCTGCCACAAAGGCGGCAGGCAGCAGCAGCGCGAAGCGAAGAGACGACATGGCCAACCAGATGATCCCAAAAGCGACCGACGTCCGGCCGCCCTCTAACCATCAGGCGCATGTGCAGTAATTATCGAGAAACGGTGCAGATTGCGTGCAGACCGAACCGGCGCGGCGCGCAAGCGCCCTGCAACGGCTCGTGGACTGTATCGGTGGGTATGTGTCGCCTCGTCAGGTTTCCAGGCACATGGCAACGCCCATGCCGCCGCCAATGCAGAGTGTGGCAAGCCCACGGCGAGCATCACGCCGCACCAGCTCGTGCAGCAGCGTGACCAGCACGCGGGCTCCGGACGCGCCAATAGGATGGCCGATGGCGATGGCGCCGCCATTGACATTGACCCGATCCGGATCCCAGCCCATCTGCTGGTTCACGGCACAG
The DNA here is from genome assembly GCF_900631955.1 of Devosia equisanguinis. Lineage (GTDB taxonomy): Bacteria > Pseudomonadota > Alphaproteobacteria > Rhizobiales > Devosiaceae > Devosia > Devosia equisanguinis. Next base: position 65,317 of record NZ_UZWD01000023.1, read on the forward strand.
GCCTGCGCGGCAAAGGCCTCGTTGGCTTCGACCAGGTCGAGGTCAGAGACGGCCCAGCCGGCCTTGTCGAGCGCCTTGCGCGAAGCGGGGATAGGTCCGGTGCCCATCAGGGCCGGGTCGACGCCGGCGGTGGCCCAGGACGCAATGCGGGCTAGTGGCTTCAGACCACGGCGCGTCGCTTCATTGGCATGCATGAGCACGACTGCCGCCGCGCCATCGTTGAGGCCGGAGGCGTTGCCAGCCGTGACGGTCCCGGCCTTGTCGAAGGCAGGCGAGAGCTTGCCCAGCCCCTCGGATGTGGTTTCGGCGCGAATATATTCGTCGCGATCGACGATCAGATCGCCCTTGCGCGAACTGACCGTTACCGGCGCGATCTCATCAACGAAGCGGCCCGCGGCCTGCGCGGCTGCAGCCTTGCGCTGCGAGGCCAGAGCAAAGCCATCCTGCTCGTCGCGGCTGATGGAATAGGCCCTGGCGACATTTTCAGCGGTGATGCCCATATGATATCCGCCCATGGCATCGGTCAGGCCATCCGACAGCATGGTATCGACCAGGGTGACCGGACCCATCTTGGTGGACTGGCGCAGGTTCTGGCAATGCGGCGACAGGGACATCGATTCCTGCCCTCCGGCCACCACGATCCCGGCATCACCGCACAGGATTTGCTGCATGCCCATGGCAATTGCGCGCAGGCCGGAGCCGCAAACCTGATTGATCCCCAGTGCCGTCGCATGCTGCCCGATCCCGGCGGCCAGCGCCGCCCGTCTTGCCGGATTCATGCCCTGTCCCGCCGCCAATACCTGGCCCAGGATAACCTCGTCGACATCAGCCGCCGACACGCCGGCACGCGCCAGCGCGGCGGCGATGGCAGTGGCGCCGAGCTGATGCGCCGGCACGCTGCCGAGGGCACCCAGAAAGCTTCCAACCGGCGTCCGCGCCGCGCCTACGATGACGATATCAGTCACTTAATTGGCCCCTTGGTCCAGGCCGATCTCGAACCGGGCCTCTGTCTTTGCGGCAATTTCATCGAGCGTCACGCCATCGGCCAGTTCTACCAGCACCAGCTTCGGCGGCCCGCGTCGGGCGATGGTGAAAACGCCGAGATCGGTGATCACCAGATCGGCGCAGCGCTGTCCGGTCAGCGGCAGAGTACATTGGCGCAAAAGCTTGGATTCGCCCTTGGCTTCGTGCTCCATCACCACCACGACACGTTTGACGCCGGCCACCAGATCCATGGCGCCGCCCATGCCCTTGACCATCTTGCCGGGGATCATCCAGTTGGCGAGATCGCCATTTTCGGCCACTTGCATGGCGCCGAGGATGGAGAGGTCGATATGACCGCCGCGGATCATGCCAAAGCTGTCGGCACTGGAAAAGAAACTGGTCTGGGGCAGTTCGGTAATGGTCTGCTTGCCGGCATTGATGAGGTCCGCATCCTCCTCGCCCTCGAGCGGGAAAGCGCCCATGCCGAGCATGCCGTTCTCGCTCTGGAGCGTGACGTCGATATTGTCCGGGATGTAATTGGCCACCAATGTCGGGATGCCGATGCCGAGATTGACGTAAAAGCCGTCTTCCAGCTCGCGTGCGGCGCGGGCCGCCATCTGGTCGCGGGTCCAGGCCATCAGGCAATCTCCTCGATGCGGGGACGGGTGGTGCGCTGCTCGATATGCTTGAGCGGATTGGGCACGTGCACGAGACGTGACACGAAGATGCCCGGCGTATGGATGCTGTCGGCCTCGATCTCGCCGGTGGGCACCAGATGCTCGACCTCGGCAATGGTGAGCTTGCCGGCAGTGGCCATCATCGGGTTAAAATTGCGGGCCGTCTTGCGGTAGACAAGGTTGCCCTCGTGGTCCCCCTTCCATGCGTGGACGAGGGAAATGTCGGCGACAAGGCCCCGCTCCATCACGAACATTTCGCCGTCGAATTCCTGCACCGGCTTGCCCTCTGCAATGACAGTGCCCACGCCGGTCTTGGTGAAGAATGCCGGTATGCCGGCGCCGCCAGCGCGGATGCGTTCGGCCAGCGTGCCCTGTGGGTTGAATTCGAGCTCGAGTTCGCCGGAGAGATATTGCTGGGCGAACAGCTTGTTCTCGCCCACATAGGACGAGATCATCTTGCGGATCTGTCGGCTCTCGAGCAGCGTGCCCAACCCGATGCCGTCGACACCGGCATTGTTGGAGATGACGGTGAGGTCGCGCGCGCCTGATAAGCGGACCGCCTCGATCAGCGCCTGAGGAATGCCGCAGAGGCCGAAGCCGCCGGACATGATGGTCATGCCATCGCGGAGCGCGCCGTCAAGGGCGTCGACGGCGCTCGAATAGACTTTCTGCATCGGATTACTCTGCCTAAAGGGGTTTCTTGAGCCAACGGGAAATGACGCCGACAATGCCTTCGCGGAACAGCAGCACGCTGATGACGAAGATCACGCCCTGCAACACGGTGACCCAGGCGCCGAAACCGGCGAAATAGTTCTGCATGGTGACGATGACACCGGCGCCGATCAGCGGCCCGAAAATCGTGCCCATGCCACCCAGCAGCGTCATCAGCACCACCTCGCCGGACATGCTCCAATGCACGTCGGTCAGCGATGCAAGCTGGAACACCAGCGCCTTGGTCGCCCCGGCGAGGCCGGCAATGCTGGCCGACATGACGAAGGTGGCGAGCTTGTAGCGATTGACCTTGTAGCCCAGCGACGTCGAGCGCGCCTCGTTGTCGCGAATGGCCTTGAGCACCTGGCCGAAGGGCGAGTGGATGATGCGATAGATCAGCAGCATGCCGCCGACGACGATGGCCAGCACCACGAAGTAGAAGGTGAGGTCGCGGCTGAGGTCGATCACCCCGAAAAGATGGCCGCGAGGCACGGCCTGGATACCGTCTTCGCCGCCGGTAAACGGCGCCTGGATGCAGAAGAAATAGACCATCTGCGCGAAGGCAAGCGTCACCATGGCGAAGTAGATGCCCTGTCGACGAATGGCGAGCACACCGATCAGCAGCCCCAGAACCGCCGCCGCGGCAGTGCCAAGCAGGATGGCCAGCTCGGGTGTCAGCCCCCAGACCTTGGCGGCATGGGCCGACACATAGGCAGCAATGCCGAAAAAGGCGGCGTGGCCGAAGGACAGCAACCCGCCAAAGCCGAGCAGCAGGTTCAGCGCACTGGCAAACAGGGCAAAGCACAGAACCTTCATCAGAAAGACCGGATAAAGCACGAACGGCGCCACCAGCAGCAGGGCAACCAGGCCCAGGAAGATCAGCACATGGTGACGCGGCACGCCGACAGAGGCATTGGTGACGACTGCAGGCTGAGTATCGACGGCCATTATGCAGCCCTCCCGAACAGGCCGGCGGGCTTGACCAGCAGCACCAGCGCCATGACGACAAAGACGGCGACCGAAGAGGCTTCGGGATAGAAGACCTTGGCCAGGCCCTCGATGATGCCGAGGCCGAAGCCGGTGAGGATGGCACCCAGGATCGAGCCCATGCCGCCGATGACCACAACGGCAAAGACGACGATGATGAGATCGGCACCCATATTGGGGTTGACCGAATAGATCGGGGCGGCGAGCACGCCAGCCAATGCGGCAAGCGCCACGCCGAAGCCATAGGTCAGCGTGATCATGCGTGGCACATTGATGCCGAAGGCACCCACCAGATCCGGGTTTTCCGTGGCGGCGCGCAGATAGGCGCCGAGCCGCGTACGTTCGATGGCAAACCAGGTCCCAAGACACACCACCAGCGAGGCCAGTACGACCCACCCGCGATAGGTGGGCAGGAACATGAAGCCGAGATTAGTGCCGCCTGCCAGTTCCGAAGGGATGGAATAGGGCAGGCCCGACACACCATAACCATTGCGGAACAGGCCCTGGATGATCAGCGCCAGGCCGAAGGTCAAAAGCAGGCCATAGAGATGATCGAGCTTATACAGCCGCGAGATCATCAATCGCTCGACCACTATGCCCGTCGCGCCGACCACAATGGGCACCAGCAGCAGCGACCACCAATAATTGATGCCGAGATAGGTCATCAGCATCCAGGCCACGAACGCACCCATCATATACTGGGCGCCATGGGCGAAATTGATGATGTTGAGCAGCCCGAAGATCACTGCCAGGCCCAGGCTGAGCAAGGCGTAGAACGATCCGTTGATCAGCCCCAGAAGGAGCTGGCCGAACAGGGCCTGTGGTGGAATGCCGAGAAGCTCGAACATGACGGTTCCTTGCTGGCGGGATGCGCGCCGGGGCCCGCATCCCGCAGAATTGAACTACTGGACCAGGGCGCAGCCGCCTTCTTCCATCGGTCGGAAGGCCTGATCGGCAGGAATAGTGGCCAGCAGATCGTAATAGTCCCAAGGACCACTCGATTCGCCCGGCGCCTTGACCTGGAACAGGTACATGTCGTGGATGGTCCGGCCATCCGCACGGACCGCCCCCTGGCCCATCAGCGGATCGGAAGTGGGCGTGGCCTTCATCGATGCCATCAGGTCAGCCGTGACCTTGCCGTCTGTGGCCTCGACGGCCTTGAGATAGTGCAGCACGCTCGAATAGACGCCGGCCTGAACCATGGTCGGCTTCTTGCCCCCGCTCTGGGCTTCGAAGCGTTCGGACCAGGCACGGGTTTCGTCATTGAGGTCCCAGTAGAAAGCTTCGGTCAGCACCAGACCCTGCGCCGCATCAAGGCCGAGCGCATGCACGTCGGTGATGAAGATCAAGAGGCCCGCCAGCGACTGGCCGGCCTGGGTGATTCCGAACTCGGCGGCCTGCTTGATGGCGTTGACCGTATCCCCGCCGGCATTGGCAAGGCCGATGACGTCGGCGCCCGAAGACTGGGCCTGCAGCAGGTAGGACGAGAAATCGGTGCCCGGGAACGGGTGACGGGCGGTGCCCAGCACCTTGCCGCCGGCGGCTTCGACCACCTTGGTGGTTTCCTCTTCCAGCGAATGACCGAACGCATAGTCAGCGGTGATGAAGAACCAGTTCTTCTTGCCCTGCTCGACCATGGCGCCGCCCGTGCCCTTGGCCAGGGCATAGGTGTCATAGGTCCAGTGGATGGTGTTGGGCGAGCACTGCGCGCCGGTCAGCGCCGTCGAACCGGCGCCGGAATTGATAAAAATCTTGTCCTTTTCGCGGGTGACTTCCGACACGGCCAAGGCGGCCGACGAGGTGGGCACGTCCACGATCAGGTCGACGCCATCGGTATCGTACCACTGACGGGCAATGTTGGACGCCACGTCGGGCTTGTTCTGGTGATCGGCCGAGATGATCTCGACATTGATACCCTTGTCGGCCGCGCCGAAATCCTCGACCGCCATGCGTGCGGCGATCACCGAGCCCTCGCCGGACAGATCGGCATAGATGCCGGAGCGGTCGTTGAGCACGCCGATCTTGACGTCGACGGCCATCGCCGTGCCGGTCATCAGTGTGGTGGCAAGCGCTGCCACCAGCAGTTTGTTCAAAGTCATAGTCGGTCTCCTCCCGATTTGCCTTGGCCCGTTGCGGGCAGCTGATCAGACGCCCAGATAGGCGTGTAGTTTGGCTGTATTGGCCGCCAGCTCGGCATTGGGGATCATGTCGATCACCCTGCCCTGTTCGACCACGTAATGCCGATCCGCGACCGAGGCCGCGAAGCGGAAGTTTTGTTCCACCAGGACAATGGTGAAGCCCTGACCCTTGAGCATGGCCAGTGTCCGGCCGATCTGCTGCACGATGACCGGGGCAAGGCCCTCGGTGGGTTCGTCGAGCAGCAGGAACTTGGCGCCGGTGCGCAGGATGCGGCCGATGGCCAACATCTGCTGCTCACCGCCCGACAGCTTGGTGCCCTGACTGCCCAGCCGCTCGCGCAGATTGGGAAACATGTCGAGCACCTGTTCGCGGCTGAGCCCGCCCGGCTTGACCATGGGCGGCAGCATCAGGTTCTCGTCCACCGACAGCGACGAAAAGATGCCACGCTCCTCGGGACAATAGGCAATGCCGGCCTTGGCGATATGGCGTGGCGGCAACCCCACCAGTTCACGACCGGCAAAGCTCACCGAGCCCTGGCGGCGGGGCAGCAGGCCCATAATGGCGCGCAGGGTACTGGTCTTGCCGGCACCGTTGCGACCCAATAGCGTCACCACCTCGCCGGCATGGACGTCGAAATTTATGCCATGCAGCACATGGCTTTCGCCGTACCAGCCCTCAAGATTGCGGACCGCGAGTTCGGGCGCGGCAGATGCTGCAAGGGCCGGGCTATTCATGGCCGCCTCCGATATAGGCTTCGATGACCTTGGGGTGCTGGGAGACCTCGGCATAGCTGCCTTCGGCCAGCACTTCGCCGCGGGCGAGCACTGTGATGCGGTCGGAAAGGTCGGCAACCACGGACAGATTGTGCTCGACCATCAGGATGGTGCGATTGGCCGAGATACGGCGGATCAGGGCAGAGATGCGGGTGACATCTTCCTGCGCCATGCCCGCCATGGGCTCGTCGAGCAGCATCATCTCGGGCTCAAGGGCCAGCGTGGTGGCAATTTCGAGAGCCCGCTTGCGCCCATAGGACAGATCGCCGGCCTGGGCATGCGCCAGATCGGCCAGGCCCACTTCCTCGACCCGGCGCATGGCCTCGTCGTCGAACTGGGCCAGCACCTTTTGCGGCCGCCAGAAATCGAAGCTGTCGCCACGGCGGCGCTGCAGGGCGATGCGCACGTTTTCCAGCACGGTCATCTGCGCAAAGACCGCCGAGATCTGGAATGATCGGACGACCCCGAGCCGGGCAATGGCCGCCGGCTGCAGGGCGGTGATATCGCGGCCGTTGAAGGTGATACGGCCCGAACTGGGCTGCAGGAATTTTGTCAGCAGGTTGAAACAGGTGGTCTTGCCGGCGCCATTCGGGCCGATCAGCGCGTGGATGCTACCGCGCCGCACGTCGAGATCGACGCCGTTGACGGCGGTGAAGCCGGCAAAGCGCTTGGTCAGGCCGCGCGCGGAGAGGATGGTGTCTTGGGCCGATGTGGTCATTTGGCGGTCCAGCCTCCGTCGATGGAAATGGTGGTGCCGGTGATCGAGCGCGCCCAATCCGAGCAGAGATAGGCTGCCATCTCGGCGATTTCCTCGGGCTGGACGAACTGGCGGGTGGGCTGGGGCGCCAGGATGACCTGGCGGACCACGTCGTCCTCGCTCAGATTGTGCACGCGCGCCTGATCAGTCACCTGGCTTGCCACCAGGGGGGTCCAGACATAGCCGGGACAGATCGCATTGACGGTTATGCCCTTCTCGGCCACTTCAAGTGCGACTGACTTGGTGAGGCCGACCACGCCATGCTTGGTGGCCACATAGGCCGACTTGTAGGGCGAGGCACGCAGCCCATGGGCCGAGGCGATGTTGATGATCCGGCCCCAGCCGCGTTCGGACATGCCCGCAAGGGCGCCGCGAATGGTGTGAAACGCTGAATCAAGACTGACGGCAATGATGCGGTTCCAGTCTGCGGCTGGCAGCTGCTCGACCGCGGCAACCTTCTGAATGCCGGCATTGTTGACCAGCACATCAAGGCTGCCCAGATCGGCAATCACGTCCTGGCTGAGCCGATAGCTTTCATGCTCATCGGCGAGGTCTGCCTGATGATAGACGATGCGGCCAGAAGACACGGCCTGAAGATCCCCAAGCACCGGGGCCACAGCCGCCTCCGGCTCGAAGCTGTTGATCGCCACATCATAGCCCAGACCGGCAAGTCGGCGCGCAATGGCCAGGCCAATGCCGCTCGTCGACCCCGTCACCAATGCAGTTCGCTTAGGCGCGCTCACTCCATCTCCATCCCTGTCGTTGCGGATCTTGATCGACCCGGCATCTTTGCAGGATGTCTTGCAGCTTTCGTGCCAGTCCCGGTTTTGCTGTACTTTTGTCCGGCGGCCGCTGCCGGGCTGTCCGGAAATCAGGACAATATCGAACAGATGTCCGGTCAAACGGACAGGTCAGAGGTTGTGTCGCTTCGCCTTTTCGTAAAACTGGGAGCGCGAAATACCCAAGTGGCGGGCTGCGGCAGACTTGCTGCCATTGGCGGCGGCGATGGCATCGATCAGCGCCTGTCGCTCCGCCTCGGCGATACGGCCAGAAAGGCCGGGCGCGGTGCTGGACCCTCGCCCACGGAGCTGCGGCAAGGCCCGGCCAATCAGCGCGCCGTCGATGCTGTCTTCCGGTGCCATGGCTGCCGCGCGTTCGAGCACGTTGCGAAGTTCGCGCACATTGCCGGGCCAATCGTGTCGGGCGAGGCACTCCACCGCATCCGCTGCCAAAATCCAGCCGGTTTGCCCCTCCTGGCCGGGGATTTGCTCGAGCAGGGTGGTAGCGATGACCTCGATATCGTCAAGACGCTCCCGCAGGGGCGGAACGTGAATGGTCAGCACGGCGATGCGATAATAAAGGTCCGATCGAAAGCTCTTGTCGGCCAGGCGCTCGGACAGATTTTGCGAGGTGGCGGCAATGATGCGCACATCCACCTTTTTGACCGTATTGGAGCCCAACGCTTCAATTTCCCCTTCCTGCAGCGCCCGCAGCAGCTTGGCCTGAAGGGCTGCGGGCATGTCGCCGATCTCGTCGAGAAACAGCGTGCCGCCATGGGCCAGTTCGAACTTGCCCTTGCGCGGCTTGCGATCGGCTCCGGTGAATGCCCCGGGCGCCACGCCGAAGAACTCGGCTTCCAGCAGGGCCTCGGGAATAGCCGCCACATTGACCGCCACGAATGGACCCTCGGCCCGGTCGGACTGCTGATGCATGGCATGCGCCAGCAATTCCTTGCCGGTACCTGTTTCCCCTTCGATCAACACGGCACCATCGCGCAGCGCAAAGCGGCGCACCATCGCCTTGAGCTCGCGCACCGTGCCGCTATTACCGACAAAACTCGACAGCGTGTACTTGGTCTGTCGCTCGCGTGTCAGCGCTGCCTGGGCGCGGCTGAGTTGCCGTTGCAGCGCGGCAAACTTGTCGAGGATCGGCGCCAGATAATCGACATTGTCATAAAACACGAAGCCGATAGCGCCTTCAACATTGCCCTGCTCATCCTTGAGCGGGATGCGGCATACCACGAACTGGCGATCGTCGAAATCCATGATGTCGAGCAGGATCGGACGGCCCGTCTGCACCACTCGGCGCAGCAGCGAATGGGGGATGACCTGCTCGACGCTCAGGCCGATCGGGTCAAATTCCGCATCCAGTTTCAAAAGCTCGCGATAGCGTTTGTCGATCCAGGTGATGCGCGTATCGAGATCGACCGCGATGGCACCGGCGAAATATTCCCGCAACAAGCCGAAGGAACGCACCGCGTGCTCGATATTGACCTGGCGCGGCATATGCTGATCGTTTTCCTGGGCCTCGCCGGTCACATTCCGATCCTCCTGCGACAAGCCTAGCGCGTCCAGGCCTGTCCGGGCAACCGTACACTCCACCGCGCCGCCTTGCGCGACCAATCTCAGGCGCAGCAAAGGCAACAGGCGTGCACCGTAACGCCCCGCTTTTCCGCCGAGACGCTTGTTGAGCCTTATCGAATTTGGTGAGGTGGCGGAGAGAGAGGGATTCGAACCCCCGATAGAGTTGCCCCTATGCCGCATTTCGAGTGCGGTGCATTCAACCGCTCTGCCATCTCTCCGCGAGATCGAAAGCGCCTTGGAGAGGCGCGGCTGGTCGATACGGGCGGCTTATGGCATAGCAAAGGCGCGGCTGCAACACCCCTCGAACGACAGGCGGGATAAATTCGCATGGCCAACGCTACGCTATTCGCCTATGGCACCCTGCAGGATGCGGATATTCTCGCCGCTGTGCTCGGGCGGCGGCCGTCAGCAGGGGATTTTCAACCGGCCTACGCGCCCGGTTTTAGCGCAGTCTACTATCCGGGGCGGGTTTATCCGGCTTTGGTTTCCCGTGAAACGGGCATGGCGCAGGGTCTGTTACTGGCCGGTCTTTCCGGCCACCATCTTGCCATTCTGGATGCCTTCGAAGGCGATGAATACCTCCGGGCCAGCATAAAAGTCTTGGTCAGGGGCGCGCGTGTGGAGGCGCAGGCCTATTTTCCCACACTGGCAATTGCAGCCAATGCCGCAGACTGGTCTTTGAACACGTGGACCCAACATCACAAGGCCATGGTCATCGGCGCAGAGCAAGGCCTGGCCGCTGAAATCAGGGCCAGGCTCGCCGACAACTAGGGCGCCAATTCGCTGACCGATGTGAACAGTGCTCACAAGCGGTACATTATGAATTGCAAATAGGCGGCCTAAAAATTGGACCGACCGGTGAGGCGCAGACAGAGGTCATCGAGCTGTTCGAGCGTCTTGTAGCGAATCTCGAGCTTCCCGCCCCGCTCCGAATAGTTGAGAGCAACGGTGAGCCCCAGGGCGTCAGCGAGCCGACGTTCCAGGGCCTGGGTGTCGGCATCTTTACTGGCTTCGGCGGGCACTGGGCGCTTCTGGGGCAGTTCCCGCTGCTGGCTCAAGGCCTCGGCATCACGAACCGAGAGCCCTTTGTCGACGATCTGTCTTGCCAATGCGGCCGGGTCTTCCACCGTGATCAGGGTGCGTGCGTGACCTGCGGTCAGCGTGCCGCTCGCCACCATGCTGCGCACTTCCTCGGGCAGGCGCAACAGGCGCAAAGTGTTGGCGACATGCGACCGGCTCTTGCCGATCACCTGCGCGAGATCTTGCTGCGTATATTCGAACTGCTCGATCAGCTGACCATAACCCATTGCTTCTTCAAGCGGATTAAGGTCGGCGCGCTGCACGTTCTCGATAATGGCCAGCTCGAGCGCTTCCTTGTCATCGACCTCACGCACGATGACAGGAACATCGTGTAGCCCCGCCTTCTGCGCTGCGCGCCACCGCCGTTCGCCGGCGATAAGCTCGAAGACATTGGGATCATCGGTCGGCCGCACCAGCAGGGGCGACATGACGCCCTTTTCACGAATGGAATTGGTCAGCTCCTCGAGCTGATCGGCATCAAAGGTCCGCCGCGGATTGGCACGATTAGCGATGATGAAATCGACGGGAAGGCGCTTACCCGACGACGACTCGGTGACCCGCGCCCCTTCCATAGAGGCCATGTCGCCAATCAGCGCCGCGAGCCCACGCCCCAATCGTGTCGGTTTGTCGGTCATCATCGTCTCCTAGGCTGCATTCAGCCGCCGCTCGCGGCGGATCACTTCGGTGGCCAGGCGCAGATAGGCCTGGCTGCCGGCGCATTTCAGGTCATAAAGCAATGCCGGCTTGCCGTAAGACGGCGCCTCGCTGAGCCGGACATTGCGGGGAATGACCGTGTCATAGACCAGTTCACCCATTTCGCTGCGCACATCCGCCAGCACCTGCTCGCTGAGATTATTCCGCTTGTCGAACATGGTCATCACCACGCCCTGGATCGACAGGCGCGGATTGAGGGTAGACCTGATCTGCTCGATGGTCTGCAGCAACTGGCTCAGGCCTTCGAGCGCAAAAAATTCGCACTGCAGAGGCACCAATACGGCATCGGCGGCGACGAGGGAATTGACCGTCAACAGGTTGAGCGAGGGTGGACAGTCGATGAGAATATAGCTGACAGGAAGCTCATTGATCACCAACTCCCCCAATTGCTTGAAGGCGTTGCGAAGCTTGAACGCGCGGTCGGCCTGACCGGCAATGGTCAACTCAACGCCCAGCAAATCCATGGTCGAAGGCACGATGGCGACATTGGGGACCGTGGTCATGATGGCAGCCTCAGCCACGCTGGCTTCGCCAACCAGCACGTCATAGGCCGACACGGCGCGGTCGGTGCGCGAGATGCCGAGACCGGTGGAGGCATTACCCTGCGGGTCGAGATCGACAATGAGCACACGCTCGCCGATGGCCGCCAGGGCCGTTGCGAGATTGATCGCGGTGGTGGTTTTGCCAACACCGCCTTTTTGATTGGCCAGGGTGAGAATCCGGGGTGCCAAACTGGCCTCCACTTCTGCCACTAGAGCTGGGATTTCCGGCGTAGCTGGCTGAGAGTGAGTATCACGCCGCCGGGATCCGTATCACTGCTCGTGGTTACCACGTCATAGGACCATAAAGCATCCGATTCCGCGAGTTCTTCAACATGTTCCCGCCCCTTATGCAGGATTGCGCGGGTTTCCGTACCAAAAAATGGCTCCATCCAGCTGCAAAGTTGCGGCAGAGCTGCCAAGGCCCGGGAGGTGATCACATCGGGCACGCCTGTTTCACGTGAATCAATCTGATCGCTGCGTCGGCCGATCACCGTGACATCCAGCGCGAGTTCCCGGGCCACCGTGCGCAGAAAGCTTACCTTGCGCGCCGTTGGCTCGACCAGAATGAAGCGCCGTTCACTGCCTTTCGTTGCAATCGCCAGGGGTAGCGCTGGAAATCCACCGCCGCTTCCCAGATCTAGGAAAAATTTGTCGCTGCCTCTCAGAAGCGGCAGGACCTGCAGGCTGTCGGCGAAGTGACGCTGCCAGACGAGATCGAGTGTTTCACGTGAAACAAGATTCTGTACGGCCTGCCATTTGCGCAGCAACGCAGCATAGCGTTCCAAATCCGCGCCCACGGCGTCCAAGCCACGCGCAAAATGCGGGGCATAATTTCGGATCGACGAAAAATCCCCCATTATCCCGCCTTGCGCAGAACGCCGCGCCGCAGCACAGCAAGTAACAATGTGACAGCGGCCGGTGTCATGCCATCCATGGCCTGCGCTTGCGCAATCGTCTGCGGGCGCAGCTGCGTCAGCTTTTGGCGGAGTTCCATGGAGAGGCCGGCAATAGCGTTATAGTCGATGTCGTCGGGGATGGCCTTTTGCTCGTCCCGGCGCATGCTGGCAATATCTGCCTCTTGCCGATCGAGATAGACGGCATATTGCGCATCGATCGCCAGCTGCTCCATGACATCGGGCGCAATGTTGGCAACCTGCGGCCAGAGCTTGGTCAGGTCTGTCGGCGTCATATCCGGATAGGATAGGAGTTCAAAAGCCGTGCGCCGCTTTCCGTCTTCATTGACGGCAAGGCCAGCGCGCCTTGCTTCGCTGGGCGAGGCCGAGGCGCTTTTCAGCATAGTGCGACCGGCCTCGAGCTTTGTCATCTTCGAGCGGAAGAGATCGGCGCGGCGATCGCCAATCAGAGCCTTTTCAAGTCCGATTGAGGTCAGACGCTGATCGGCATTGTCGGCACGCAGGTGCAGCCGGAACTCGGCCCGCGACGTGAACATGCGATAGGGTTCTGACACCCCGCGGGTTACCAGATCGTCGACCATGACACCGAGATAGCTTTCCGTCCGCGACAGGATCATCGGCGCGGCACCGGTGCTCGCCAGAGCGGCGTTGGCCCCGGCAAGAAGTCCCTGCGCCCCGGCCTCCTCATATCCCGTGGTGCCATTGATCTGTCCAGCCAGATACAGACCCGGCTGGCGCTTTACCTCCAGGGTCGGGCGTAGCTCACGCGGATCCACATAGTCATATTCGATAGCGTAACCGGGACGAACGATCTCGACATTTTCGAGGCCAGGCATGGAGCGCAGAAAGTCCATCTGAACATCTGCCGGCAGCGAGGTTGAAAGGCCGTTGGGATAGACCGTTGTGTCATCGAGCCCTTCGGGCTCAAGGAAGATCTGGTGGCTGTCGCGATCGGCAAAGCGGACAACCTTGTCCTCGATCGACGGGCAATAGCGCGGACCTCGCGATTGAATGCGACCGGAATACATCGCCGAGCGATGCAGGTTGTCGCTGATGATGCGATGTGTGTCGGCCGTCGTCCGGGTAATATGGCAGGAAATTTGGGGCGTGGTGATAATTTCGGTCAGCGCCGAAAACGCCTCCGGCGGATCGTCGCCCGGCTGCTCTTCCAATATGTCGTAATTGATGGTGCGGCCATCGAGGCGCGCCGGCGTACCGGTCTTCAAACGCCCAAGGGCAAGGCCCAGAGCTTCGAGTCGGGTCGATAGCCCCAGAACAGGCTTTTCCCCAACCCGGCCGGCGGGCACTGTTTCTTCACCGCGATGAATCAAGCCGCGCAGAAAGGTGCCGGTCGTGAGCACGACAGCGCGGGTGCCGAAGACCCTGCCATCCAGCAGCCGCACCCCAGTAATGGCGCCACTCTCGATAATGATATCATCGACTTCACCCTCGATGACATCGAGATTGGGTTGCGCTGAGATCGCCGCCTGCATGGCCTCGCGATAGAGCTTGCGATCCGCCTGGGCGCGCGGACCGCGTACAGCCGGACCTTTACGCCGATTGAGCACCCGGAACTGAATGCCAGCCTGGTCCGCCACCCGACCCATCAAGCCATCTAGGGCGTCGATTTCGCGAACAAGGTGGCCCTTGCCCAAACCGCCGATGGCTGGGTTGCAGCTCATCTCGCCGATCGTCGCAAACCTGTGGGTGATAAGGGCGGTCGGCGCACCAATGCGCGCCGAGGCCGCGGCCGCTTCACAGCCTGCATGGCCGCCGCCCACCACGATTACAGCATAGTCGCTCATCTTCAGTCTCCATGTCCGGAGATAGGGGAATGTTTCACGTGAATCAATTCACCTCTGCGTCGGCTAGACCCGCGCACTTAAATGCCGATGTTTCACGTGAATCATTTGCCGATACAAAACTGCAGGAACAGTCGATCCAGTACCCGTTCCGCATCCAGTCTGCCGATCAACCGCTCCAGCGAAGCGGATGCTTCGCGGAGACTTTCGGCCGCCAGCTCGAACTGCTTCAGCGTGGCTTCCGCGCGATCAATATTGGCGACGGCAGCAGACAGGGCCATGCGATCGCGTTCGTGACTGACCAAAGCTGGTTCCCCGCCGATCAGATCTTCGGCATAGCGAGCCAGCGTGGCGAACAGCATATCAAGACCCTCTCCACTGACAGCAGAAAGCTGGAGGTCATGCGGGGCAGTAGCGGCCGTCAGATCCGACTTGGTGGCGACCCGGATGATCTTTCCGGTAAGATTGTCGGGCAAGGTCGCATCTTGGGTATCGGGAGCCATAAGCCACAGAACAATGTCGGCACCCTCCATCGCCTGTTTTGCTCTGCGGATGCCCTCGGCTTCAGCCTTGCTATCGGTATTGCGCAGGCCGGCGAGATCAAGAAACACAAAAAGATTGCCATCGATGTCCAGCGGCACCTCCCGCACGTCACGGGTGGTACCCGCCTCGTCCGAAACGATAGCTATGTCGGATTTGGCCAGGGCATTGATCAGGCTGGATTTGCCGGCATTGGGAGCACCCGCCAATGCAACGCGAATACCTTCACGAACAACGCGGCCACTCTCGACCGCGGCGAGCGCGTCAGCAATCGAACGTCGCAGGCCTATCAGGCTAGCCAGAAAGCTATTGGGCAATTCCGCGTCGACGTCACCTTCATCGGAGAAATCGAGACGGGCCTCCAGCTCCGCGCGCAGATCGAGCAAAACAGAGCGCCATTGATCCACTTTGAGGCTGAGGGCGCCATCATAGCGCGCGAGGGCCTGCTGGCGCTGTCGTTCGGTGTCGGCGGCCAGAAGATCGCCGAGACCTTCGACGGTCAGAAGATCAAGTTTGCCGTTTTCGAAGGCGCGGCGCGTGAACTCACCAGCCTCGGCGAGGCGGAGTCCCTGGCCCGACAGCGCGGACAGGATGGCTTTTACCCCGGCGCGCGAACCATGAACATGCAGTTCCGCGCAATCCTCGCCGGTGAAACTGGCGGGGCCAGGAAAGAACACCACAAGGCCCTGGTCGAGGCGTTGGCCGGCATCGCCGATATGGCGCAGGGCCATCAGGCGTGGCCTGGGCAAAGGTCCAGAGACGGCCATCAAGGCGTCGCGCACCTTCGGACCCGAAAGGCGGATCACGGCAACGCCGGCAGGCAAGGCACCCGAGGAGAGCGCCATGATGGTGTCGTCGTGCCGCATCGCTGGGTCCATAGAGGTGATGGGCGCCACCGGGGCGCCCATCATCGATCAGGTATTCATCGAGTCGAAGAAGTCGGAATTGGTCTTGGTCTGGCGCACCTTGTCCATGAGGAATTCCATTGCATCAATGGTCCCCATCGGATTGAGGATGCGGCGCAGCACATACATCTTCTTGAGGATGTCGGGCTCGACCAGCAGCTCTTCCTTGCGGGTGCCGGACTTGGTGATGTCGAGCGCCGGGAAGATGCGCTTGTCGGCGACCTTGCGATCGAGAATGATTTCAGAGTTACCAGTGCCCTTGAACTCTTCAAAGATCACTTCGTCCATGCGCGAGCCGGTGTCGATCAGCGCCGTCGAGATGATGGTGAGCGAACCGCCATCCTCGATATTGCGCGCGGCACCAAAGAAGCGCTTTGGACGCTGCAGGGCATTGGCATCAACACCGCCGGTCAGCACCTTGCCGGAGCTTGGCACCACCGTGTTGTAAGCGCGACCAAGGCGAGTGATCGAATCGAGAAGAATGACCACGTCGCGCTTGTGCTCAACCAGACGCTTGGCCTTTTCGATCACCATTTCGGCAACCTGCACGTGGCGCGAGGCTGGCTCATCGAAGGTAGAGGAGATGACTTCGCCGCGCACCGAGCGCTGCATGTCGGTCACTTCTTCCGGACGCTCATCGATCAGCAGAACGATCAGATAGCATTCGGGGTGATTGGTCGCGATGGATTGTGCAATATTCTGCAACAATACCGTCTTACCGGTACGGGGAGGCGCAACAATCAGGGCGCGCTGACCCTTGCCGAGCGGCGCCACCAGGTCGAGAAGACGCGCAGAGCGATCCCGCAGGGTGGGATCGGGCAGTTCCATGCGCAACCGCTCTTCGGGATAGAGCGGCGTCAGGTTGTCGAAGTTGACCTTGTGGCGGACCGCCTCGGGATCTTCGAAATTGATGGTGTTGACCTTTAGAAGCGCGAAATAGCGTTCGCCTTCCTTGGGGGAGCGGATTTCGCCCTCGACCGTGTCACCGGTGCGCAGACCGAAACGGCGAATCTGGCTGGGGCTGACATAGATATCGTCCGGGCCGGGCAGGTAATTGGCATCGGGAGAGCGCAGGAAGCCGAAGCCGTCGGGCAGCACCTCGACCACGCCTTCACCGACGATGTTGATATCCTGAGCCGCCAGTTCCTTGAGAATGGCAAACATCAATTCCTGTTTGCGCATGGTCGAAGCGTTTTCGACCTCGAGTTCTTCAGCGAATGCCAACAATTCTGCCGGCGATTTGGCCTTAAGCTCGCTGAGCTTGATATTCTGCATGGATGCGATGGACCCTAGAGGGAAATCGAAAATGTCGAAAAGGAAGGGGAGTGCTCGCACCACGAAGCGACCGGGCGGCCGCAGGGACTGAAAAGGATGCGATGGCTCCCTCTAGCTGGTTCGCGCCAAGAATTCAAGATTGAACCGCTCAATTCAGACGATTCACGTGAAACGGTCAGAACGGTTTGACGATGACCATGATGACGATGACGATCATCAACACAGTCGGCACCTCGTTGAGCATGCGGAAGTATTTCTGCGGCTTGTCATTGGCATCGCGGGCGAAAGCCTTGAGATGCCGGGCGTAAAGTCCGTGAATACCCGACATGGCCAGAACCATCGCCGCCTTGACCCAGGGCCAGACCGAGCCCCAGTCGACCAGACCCAGATGCACCATCCACAGCCCGAAAACCCAGGTGGCGATCATGGCCGGCGTGGTGATGGCGCGAAACAGACGTCGCTCCATGATCTTGAAGGTCTCGGACTGCACCGAGCCCTTCTCCGCCGCCGTGTGGTAGACGAAAAGGCGCGGCAGATAGAGCATGCCGGCCATCCAGGCGATGACCGAAATCACATGCAGAGCCTTGACCCACTCGATCATCGCGAAATCTCCCTAGCCTTTGATCATGCCAATCAGCGCCTCGACATGGGCGATCGGCGTTTCCGGCACGATACCGTGGCCGAGATTGAAGATATGCGGCCGATTTGAAAAGGCCTCCAGGATCGCCCTGACCTGGCTCTCCATCGCCTCGCCACCAACCACGAGACGCAGGGGATCGAGATTGCCCTGCAGCGGCAGGTCGGCTGGCAAGGCATTGCGCACGAAATCGAGCGGGGTCGAATAATCGATACCCATGGCATTGATCCCGACCTCGCGCGCATATCGCGGCAGATTGCCGGCAGCGCCACGGGGAAAGCCGATAATAGGCGCATTGGGGACGCGGGCCCGTACGCCCTCGACGATGCGGCGGTTGGGCGCGATGACCTGGCGGGCAAAAGCGGCGTCATCGAGATTGAGGGCCCAGCTTTCAAACAGTTGCACCACATCGGCGCCGGCTTGCAACTGGGCCACCAGATAATCGACGCTGGTGGCCACAAGGATATCCATCAGCCGATCGAAAGCCTCGGGATGCTGCAGCGCAAATTTGCGCGCGGTCCATTGGTCCGAGGAGCCACGACCACCCAGCATATAGGTCGCCACCGTCCAGGGAGAGCCGCAGAAGCCGATCAGGGTCTTGTCCGCTGGCAGGCTCGCTCGCAGGCGCCGCACCGTCTCCAGGACCGGCGCCAGATGGCTCATGGCCCGGTCGCGATCGAGCCGAGCCACATCATCGGGGCCGAGAGGCTCGAGGATTGGGCCCTCCCCCGTTTCGAAGCGAACCGATTGGCCCAGCGCGTCGGGAATGACCAAAATGTCGGAAAACAGGATTGCCGCATCGAGGTCGAAGCGACGCAGTGGCTGCAGGGTCACTTCGACGGCGAGTTCGGGCGTGTAGCAGAGCTCGAGGAAATTGCGGGCCTTGGTGCGGGTCTCGCGATATTCGGGGAGATAGCGGCCAGCCTGGCGCATGATCCACACCGGGGGGCGTTCCTGGCGTTGTCCCAGAACCGTCGCCAACAATCTCTTCTCTGCCACTGGGCTCATGGCCATAACCCCTTCAAAACCGAAAAAGAGACTCTTTTTCTTATCTTCTTTATCTTTATGACGGTGTTTAGCTGCAATTCCGCTCCATCCACAATTGGCCTGCGTGGTGACACTTGCGCGCAGCACCGTCGTTAACGCGCTGTTAATCTTTGGCGGGCTAGGTGGGAAAGAGGCGTCGCCACAATGATTAATGAAACGTTAATCAGGCCTTTCCCGAGTCAATGATTCGATTCACCCTGTGCATGACCTCTGGAATACCACATCGGCGCCGGGCGGGGATTTCCCCAGACCTTTCCCATGCTGGTTTTGGCGGGCAGGCAGAGTCCAACTGTTAATTTTTAGTTAGCCAGGTCTAACAAGTCGGCGCCCCTGCCAAAGTTACGAGTCTTTCCCCCAGTTCCGGCTTGAGCTGGGGATGACAGTGTGGAAAACATGGGCGCCATGCTCATCCTTGCTTCAAGCAGTGCCACCCGTAAAGCCTTGCTGGACAAGGCCGGATTGCCATTCACCGCCGTGCCCGCTGCGTTGGACGAGCGCGCTATCGAAGCTGAGGCAGTTGCCGCCGGTGCCGATGGTCGCGACGTCGCCCTGCTCTTGGCGCGGCACAAGGCCGAGGCCGTTTCCAACAGCTATGCCGGGCGCCTGGTCATCGGTGCGGACCAGACGCTGAGCCTGGGGCTGGAACTGCTGCACAAGCCCGGCAGCCGCGAGGAGGCCGTTGAACAGCTCGAGCGCCTGCGCGCCAAGACCCATCGCCTGCATGCAGCGGTGACGCTGGTGCGTGATGGCATCCTGCTCTGGTCCGATGTCCAGACTGCCGAGCTCACCATGCGCGATTTTTCTCCCGAGGAACGTGACGCCGTGCTGGCGCTCGAAGGCGATAGTATCCTGTCTTCGGTCGGTGGCTACCGGCTCGAAGGACCCTCGATCCGCCTGTTCGAAACCGTTTCGGGTGACTATTTCACCATTTTGGGCCTGCCATTGCTCCCCCTCCTGGCGGCTTTGCGCGACCTGGCGCCAGACATACTGCAACAGGGCAATGCGCTGTGACCAAAAAGGCATTCGTCATCGGGCATCCCATCGCCCATTCGCGCTCGCCCTTGATCCATGGCACCTGGCTCGACCAGCACGGCATTGACGGCTCCTATGAGGCCATCGATGTGCGACCAGAGGCCCTACCCGCTTTTTTCGGTCGGTTGCGGAACGGCGAATTTGCCGGCGGCAATGTCACCATCCCGCACAAGGAAGCGGTTTTCGCGCTGTGCGATGAGGTCGATCCGCTGGCCAGAACCATTGGCGCCGTCAATACGCTGGTGGCTTCCGAGGGCCGCATCTGGGGCACCAATACCGACTATCTCGGCTTTCTCGGCAATCTCGATGCCGGCGCACCCGGCTGGGACAAGGACCTTGGTTCGGTGATCCTGCTCGGCGCCGGAGGGGCCACGCGCGCCCTGCTGGTGGCGCTGAAGAGCCGCAATGTCGGCCATGTTCACATTGTCAATCGCAGCCGCGACAAGGCCGAGGCGCTGGTGCGGGAGATCGAGGGACCGTTTTCGGCGCATGGTCTCGATGCCTTTGCTGAGCTCGCCCCCAGCGCCGGCCTTGTCGTCAACGCCACCTCCATCGGCATGCATGGCAGCCGGTTCGAGGGTTTTGATCTGGGGCTATTGCCGGAAACGGCCTTGGTGACCGACATCGTCTATGTGCCCCTCGTCACCCCGCTGCTGGCCGATGCCGCGGCGCGCGGATTGCGGACCGTGGACGGGCTGGGCATGCTGCTGCATCAAGCGGTGCCGGGTTTTGCGGCCTGGTTCGGGGTGACGCCCGAGGTGACGCCGCAATTGCGCGCCCGTATCGAAGCCACGCTCGGTCACTAGCCATGCGGCGGATCGTCATAACCGGCTCGATCGCCACGGGAAAGTCCACCCTGCTGGCGGCCTTTGCCAAAGCCGGTATTCCGACCTTTTCGGCTGACCAGGCCGTTGCCGAACTCTATGCCGGTGCGGCGGTGACCCCGGTCGAGGCACTGTTTCCTGGCGTCGCCAAAGCGGGCGTCATCGACCGGCAGGATCTGGCGCGCCGCCTTGCCGCCGACCCCTCCGGTTTCAAGCGGCTCGAAGCGGTGGTGCATCCCCTGGTGCGCGAGGCGATCGCTGCCTTTCTCGATCACGCCGAGCGTGACGGGGCCGTCGCGGCGGCAGTGGAAGTGCCGCTGCTGTTCGAAAGCGGCTACGATTACGGCTTTGACGGCGTCGCCGTGACCTATGTCGATGACGCCACGCAAATTGCTCGCATCATGGCCCGCCCCGGCATGAGTGTGGAAAAGCGCGATGCTTTGCTTGCCCGGCAAATGCCGCAGGCCGAAAAGAAGGCGAGAGCCAGCTGGGCTTTTGACACCTCTCGCCCGCCGGCCGATATCGAAGCCGAGGTGGCGCGACTGGTGGAGAGTTTCAGGGTCGAAGGGGAGCGCCGATGATCCGCGAAATCGTCTTGGATACCGAAACCACGGGCCTGTCGCCGCATGACGGCGATCGGCTGGTGGAAATCGGCTGCGTCGAGCTGATCAACCACATTCCCACCGGCAAGAACTTTCACGTCTATATCAATCCCCAGCGCTCCATGCCCGAGGAGGCGTTCCGCGTGCATGGGCTGAGCGAGGAATTCCTCTCCGACAAGCCGCTCTTTGCCGATGTCGCGGAGGATTTTCGCGGCTTTATCGGCGATGCGACGCTGGTGATCCACAATGCGCCCTTCGATATGGGCTTTCTCAATGCCGAGCTGGAGCGGGCCGGCAAACCGCGCCTCGGCAATGAGGTCATCGATACGGTCATGGTGGCCCGCAAGAAGCACCCGGGCGCCCGCGTCAGCCTCGATGCGCTCTGCAAGCATTACGGCATCGACAATTCCCGCCGCACGCTGCACGGGGCTCTGCTCGACAGCGAGATCCTGGCCGAGGTCTATCTCGAACTGATCGGCGGCAAACAGGTGAGCCTGGCCCTGGTGGCCGAGATCGAAACCGGCCCGGCTTCGGCCGGCATGCAGCGTGTCGCTGCGCCGCAGCGGCCGCAACGCCTTCCCTCCCGGCTCAGCGCCGCCGAAGCGGCAGCCCATAGCGCCTTTCTCGGCAAGATGGGTTCTGACGCCATCTGGGTTCAGTATCTCGAGACTGAAACCCCGGCTTAAGGGTTTGGACAATGAAAAAAGCCCCGGAAATTCCGGGGCTTTTGTTTGATCGATGTGCCGAAAATCAGTTGGGCTTGTCGGTCGCGGCGGCTTCGGCGCCATTGCCCTGCTGGGCGGCAAGCTTGGCCAGATTCTGGCGGTAGATGGCGGCAAAATCGACCGGTTCCATCATCAGCGGCGGGAAGCCGCCCTGCTGGGTGACGCTGGCCAGCACCTGACGTGCGAACGGGAAGATCAGACGCGGGCATTCCACCATCAGCAGGCCCGACATCTGGGCTTCCGGGATGTTCTTCATGCGGAAAATGCCGCCATAGACCAGCTCGACATTGAACAGCACGGTGTCGTCGCGATTGGCCTTGGCGTTGAGCGTCAGCTCAACGGCATAGATTTCCTCGCTCTGCTTCTTGACGCCCACCGAGATTGAGACGTTGAACGCCGGATTGGCGCCGCCGGCCAGGAGGGAATTGGGCGCGTTCGGATTCTCGAAGGAGAGATCGCGGATATACTGGCCCACCAGATTCATGCTGGGCTGGGTTCCGGGCTGCGGCGCTGCGGCTGCGCCCTGGGTGTCGTCGGCCATGGTTCGTCCTTTGTCGGTTCCGTTAGGTCTTGAGCCTTGGGCGGCTGGCTAGCATCTTTGCCCCTTTGGGACAAGGCGGTGCGGCTGTTTCAGGGGTCGCGACGCCAATTGTCGTCGCCGAGATCGATGGTCTCCGGCCGCCCGATTCGCGGGTCGCTGCCATCGCCCTGCTGGCGCCAGGTGGTGGTGGTCTCGACCACGGTGATCCGGCTCGACAGCGATTTGTAGAGCCAGTGTCGCACGGCCGGCACCAAGAGCAGCAGAGCCACGATATCGCTGATAAAGCCAGGCAAAATCAGAAGGATGCCGGCAAAGCCGATGGTCATGGCATCGAAAATCGCCTGGCCGGGCAAGGTTCCGGCGCTGACATTGGAGCGCATGCGATTGATAATGCCCAGGCCCTGCTGGCGCAGGACCAGGCTGCCCACCAGCACGCCCAGGATCACCAGTGCCAGGGTCGGCAAGACGCCGATGGCCTGGCCAACCAGGATGAACATGGCGATCTCCAAAAGCGGCAGGAGAATAAAGCCGAGGGCGAAAAAGCGGCCCATTGCAACGGTCCCTTCGGGTCTGGCGTTGAGGCATGCGCGGCAAATCGCAACTCGCCCCAACGTGAACTGGTTTTGAGTTCAAGCTTTGCCTATATATAGGTCAAGTTTGGCGCAGGACGAGCGCCGTAAAGCGACTTTTTGTCGACGCATCCCACGCAAGGTGCCTGTTTCATGGACGATTTTCTCGATCTGCCGACCCTGATTGCCATTGTCGTGGCCGTGTTCGTGTTGTTCCGGCTGCGCTCGGTTCTGGGCACGCGGACCGGCAACGAACGCCCCCCCGTAGACCGCAGCCGCTCCACCCCGGCCGCCAAGGATAGCGCCACCGAGGATACCGTGGTGCCGCTGCGTCCGCGCCCGGCCCAGCCTGACCTCGACGACGAGCGCCGGGCCCGCAAGCTCGAAGCCGAGATCGAACAGGCCGCCTCCGGCAATGAACAACTGGCCCAGGGCCTGCGCGCCGTGGCGGAAGCCGATCCGAGCTTTACGCCCAAATCCTTCCTCGACGGCGCCAAGCAGGCCTATGAGATGATCGTTACCGCCTTTGCCGAAGGCGATCGGCAGACGCTCAAGAACCTCCTCGAAAAGGACGTGTTCGAAGGCTTCCAGCGCGCCATTGCCGATCGCGAAGCTGCCGGCCAGAAGGTGGAGTTCACCTTTGTCGGCCTGCCCAAGATCGCCATCGTCGATGCCGAATATGACAAGAAGAACGTGCTTGTGACGGTCGATTTCCATGCCGAAGTGGTTTCGGCCACCCGTGACAAGGACGGCAATCTGGTCGAGGGCAATGCCGACCAGGTGCAGACCATTGCCGACGAATGGACCTTTGCGCGCAATCCCAAGTCGCGCGATCCGAACTGGAAGGTTGTGACCACCAGCCAGCTCGACTGACCGGTTTGCGGCAGGCCCCTCGCCCATGTCCAAGCGCGACCCCAAGCGCCTGCCGCATGATTTCCACCTGTGGACGGCTGTGTCCTCCACGGTCGAGCCCCTGCGCCGCAAGGCCCTGATGAAACTGGGCACGGGCACCCTGCCGGTGCCCGCCGCCGATCCCGAGCCGAACGTGAAAGCGCCGCCCAAGCCGGTGGGGCCCGGAAAACCCTTCCTTCCCCCCTATCAGCCGCCGAAATCGCTGGCTCCGGTGCCCGACAAGGCGGTGGATCCGGCCATTCACAAAAAGGTCCGGCGCGGGCGGATCGAGATCGAGGGGCGGATCGATCTGCATGGCATGACCCAGGCCGAGGCCCGCGAGGCGCTGCGCCGCTATGTCGGCATCTGCGCCGCCCGCGGCGATCGGACCATACTTGTGATTACCGGCAAGGGCGCCAAGACCGACAATGACTATATCGCCGCCATGACCGAACGTGGCATTTTGCGCACCATGCTGCCCATCTGGCTTTCTGAGCCGGGCCTGGCACATCTGATCTCGGGTTGGAGCCTGGCCGCACGTGGCCATGGTGGCGAGGGGGCGTGGTATGTACGCCTGCGCCGCTCGTGACCCCGCTGGGTGCAAAATTACGCGCCATGCGCGAAGCGCGGGGGATTTCGCTGAAAGAGATGGCCGCGGCGCTCAATGTTTCGAGCGCCTATCTCTCCGCCCTCGAACATGGCAAGCGCGGCACGCCGACGAGCTTTTTGCTTCACCGCATGATCGCCTATTTCAACGTCATCTGGGACGAGGCGGAGGAATTGCAGCGCCTGGCCGAGATTTCCGACCCCAAGGTGACGATTGATACCGGGGGTCTCAGCCCCGAAGCGACCGAGTTGACCAATCGTCTGCGTGACGATATCGACCGGCTCGAGCCCGAAGATTTGAAGTTCTTGCGCGACGAGCTGGTAAAGCGGGCGGGGCGGAAGCGCTAGCGCGCGGCGGCCAGCAAAACCCTTCACCCGTTGTTCTCGTCATCACCCGGCTTGACCGGGTGATCCATCTTGAGCTCAGCGCCAGCCTTGGATTGCCCGGTCAAGCCGGGCAATGACGGTGGTGTAGGGCTTGGACCGGAAACAAAACACCCTCGGGTCGAGCCCGAGGGTGACGATCGAGTTTGTTGGCGATGTGGTGTTTTAAAGCACGAACTTGCTCAAGTCGGTATCGCCAGCCAGCACCCCGACCTTGTCGTGCACGAAGGCCGCGTCGATGGTGAGCGTTTCGCCGGATTTGTCAGGTGCGTCGAAGGAGATTTCCTCGACCAGCCGTTCCATCACCGTCTGCAGCCGGCGCGCGCCGATATTCTCGACCGTTGCATTGACCTTCACCGCCGCGTCGGCAATGGCCTCGATGGCGTCCTGGGTGAAATTGAGCGTCACCCCCTCGGTGCCCATCAGCGCCACATATTGCTTGATGAGGCTCGCCTCGGTATCGCCAAGAATGCCGATGAAATCCTCGCGCGTCAGTGCCTTGAGTTCCACCCGGATCGGCAGACGGCCCTGCAGTTCGGGCAAGAGGTCGCTCGGCTTGCTCACGTGGAACGCACCGGAGGCAATGAACAGAATATGGTCGGTCTTGACCGGCCCATATTTGGTCGCGACGGTCGTGCCTTCGATCAGTGGCAGGAGATCACGCTGCACGCCTTCGCGCGACGGACCGCCCTGCACGCCGCCCTCGCGGGCCGCGACCTTGTCGATCTCGTCGATGAAGACGATGCCGTGGTTTTCCACCAGCTCGATGGCCTCGGTCTTGAGCTGATCCTGATCGAGCAGCTTGTCGGCTTCCTCCGCGATCAGCGGCTCATAGGCATCCTTGACCTTGATCTTGCGCTTGACCCCGCGCCCGCCCATGGCCTGCTTGAACATGTCGGACAGGTTGATCATGCCGATGCCGCCATTGGGCATGCCGGGCATTTCAAAGCCGCCGGTATTGGTCGCCGGCTGCATCTCGATCTCGATTTCCTTGTCGTCGAGCTCGTTGTCCCGCAGCTTCCTGCGGAAACTGTCGCGGGTCGAGGGTGTCGCCGAGGTGCCGACGAGGGCGTCGAGAACACGTTCTTCGGCATTGTGATGGGCCTGCGCCTGCACATCGCGGCGGCGCTTGTCGCGCAGCACGGTAATGCCCGCCTCGACGAGGTCGCGAACGATCTGCTCGACGTCGCGGCCGACATAGCCGACCTCGGTGAATTTGGTGGCTTCGACCTTGACGAAGGGGGCCTGGGCCAGCCGGGCGAGACGCCGAGAAATCTCGGTCTTGCCGACACCGGTCGGCCCGATCATCAAAATATTCTTCGGAGATACCTCGCGGCGCAATTCGGGCGGCAGCTGCTGGCGGCGCCAGCGATTGCGCAAAGCCACGGCGACGGCGCGCTTTGCATCGGCCTGGCCCACAATATTGCGGTCGAGCTCGGAAACGATCTCGCGCGGGGAAAAATTGGTTTCACTCATGTTTTTCACTTTCGATGGGTGCCTTATCGAGGAAGCGCACCATCAGGTGTTCGTCGAGATATCGACCGTTCACGAAGAGATAGCGGGGCTCGGTGCCATAGGTCTCAAAGCCGAGCTTTTTATAGAGGCGGATCGCCGGCTCGTTTTCCGACCAGACGCCGAGATGGACCTGGATCACCCTGTCTTTTGCATAGTCGAGCAGGTGCTCGACCAAGGCCTTCGACATGCCCGTGCCGCGATGTTCCGGCTTCACATAGACCTGGATCATCCAGCCGCGATGGCGATCCTTGCTGCCGTCATTGCCGAGAAAGGCATTGATGCCGCCAAGTGATCCGTTCGGCAGCACGGCGCCGAAAATCGTCAGCGCCTTGAGCGTTTCCCTGATGTCCGCGTCCGATTTCTGCGAGAAACTTTCGGCAGAGGACAAAAAGGCCTCGGGATGGTTGACCAGCGCTTCGAGCCTGATGGCCCGATAGGCGTCGGCATCGTCCTCGCTCAACTGCCGGATGGAAAAGCTCACGCGTCCAACTCGATGGTTTCGACCGTCACATTGCCATTGGTATAGACGCAGATTTCCTCGGCGATCTTCATGGCGCGGCGGGCAATGTCCTCGGCATCGAGCTCGGTGGCCTGATGCAGGGCGAGCGCTGCCGAATGGGCGTAATTGCCGCCCGAGCCGATGGCGATGACGCCATGGTCAGGGGTCAGCACATCGCCATTGCCGGTCAGCACCAGGGTGTCTTTTTTGTCGGCCACGATCATCATGGCTTCGAGTTTTCTGAGATAGCGGTCAGTGCGCCAGTCCTTGGCCAGCTCGACCGCGGCGCGCATCAACTGGTCGGGATATTGCACCAGCTTGGCTTCGAGCCGCTCGAACAGGGTGAAGGCATCGGCGGTGGAGCCGGCAAAACCGCCGATCACCTTGCCGTCCGCCAGCCGCCGCACCTTCTTGGCGCCATGCTTCATGACCGTTGGGCCCATGGAGACCTGGCCATCGCCGGCGACCACGACCTTATTGCCCTTGCGCACGGAAACGATCGTCGTCCCGTGCCAGCCGGGATTTGTGTGTTCACTCATTGGGGGAATTACTCCGAACTGTTGAGTGATATTTAGGGGGCGAATGCGCGATTGCAACAGAACCGTTGCAACAGACGTGCCAGATCGACGCCCGGCCTTTCGGCTGGCGCTGACACGGTAACGAACGGCCAATGGCCCAAAAATCGAACGTTCAAAGACAGGAGCCACTGGCCGTTCGTCACGGCATCGGCTTGCTTAGGGGGCCCGGTCTCAGGCGGAACCAATGTTGCAGGTCCGGCTGCCGGCTGGCGGAAGGCCCCGCTTGGCGCCGTGCTGCACACCTGTCAGTGCCAACAGGCTTCGGTGCACCACGGCAAGGGTGATCCCGCCGTCTTCTGCCCACGCAGGGGAACGCCTTCCCCATCCGATCCTCCCCGCCCGGCCCTGCGTCGGGGCCGCGTGTGTGGCGGGGACAGAGCAAGAATAGGGGCGGGGATAAGTTCTGTGCGCTTTCCGCGGAGGGCAATGCTTGACTGGCCAGAGTGGGCGGCGGCTCCCGGGTGGGAAGCCCCTCGCGCTTACTCAATCTTCACGCGGCCATGCCTATCTGCTAGTGACCCGCAGACTGCCGGAGACCTCCCCATGCGCACAGCAACCATCGCCCGCAAGACCAATGAGACCGAGATTTCCGTCTCCATCAATCTCGACGGCACCGGCAGGCATGCGATGAAATCGGGGGTCGGCTTTTTCGACCACATGCTGGATCAGCTCAGCCGTCACTCCCTGATCGACATGGACGTCACCTGCAAGGGCGACCTCCACATCGATTTTCACCACACGGTGGAAGATGTCGGCATCGCGCTGGGCCAGGCGATCAAGCAGGCGCTCGGCGACAAGAAGGGCATCAACCGCTATGCCAGCGCCGACCTGCCGATGGATGGCACCCTGACCCGCGCCGCCGTGGATGTGTCGGGCCGCGCCTTTCTGGTGTTCAAGGCCGAATTCAGCCAGGCCAAGATCGGCGAGATCGACACCGAACTGTTCCGCGAGTTCTTCCAGGCGCTGGCCATCAATGCCGGCATCACGCTCCATATCGAGAACTTCTATTTCGACAACAACCATCACCTGGCCGAGTCCATGTTCAAGGCGGTGGCGCGGGCCTTGCGCCAGGCGGTGGAGATCGATCCGCGCATGGCTGACGCCGTGCCCAGCACCAAGGGCACGCTCTGAGGCTTTTGTTTCCTGTGCTTTTGCACTAAGTGAGCCTCAACCACGGAATGTGTCACCCCGGCAGAGGCCGGGGCCCATCCTGAGATCTGGAGATGGATCCTGGCCTGCGCCGGGATGACATCGAGGGTGTGGGGCCTTCGCGCCATGCTCTTAAACTTCGTAGGAGCCCGCCAATGAGCACCATTGCCATCATCGATTACGGCGCCGGCAATCTGCGCTCGGCCGCCAAGGCCTTTGAGCGGGTGGCGCATGAGCAGGCCAAGGGCGACACGATCATCGTCACCGCCGATCCCGAAACCGTCCGCTCTGCCGATCGCATCATGCTGCCCGGCGTCGGCGCCTTTGCCGATTGCATGGCGGGGCTCGAGGCGGTCGCCGGCATGATCGAGGTTTTGGACGACAAGGTCATCAAGGGCGGCACGCCTTTTCTCGGCGTCTGCGTCGGCATGCAGCTGCTCGCCAGCGAAGGCCGCGAGAAGGTCGTGACCAAGGGTCTGGGCTGGATTCCCGGCGCGGTCGAAAAGATCGCCCCTTCCGATCCGACGCTCAAGATTCCGCATATGGGTTGGAACACCATTTCCGTTCCCCGTCCGCATGCCTTGCTTTCCGGCATCGAAACTGGGCCGAACGGGTTGCACGCCTATTTCGTGCACTCATACCACCTGCGCAGCGACGAGCCCGCCCACACCATCGCCACCACCGATTATGGTGGGGCGCTGACGGCCTGTGTCGGCCGCGACAATATTTTCGGCACCCAGTTCCATCCGGAAAAAAGCCAGGCGCTGGGGCTGAAGCTGATCGAGAACTTTCTGGCATGGGCGCCGTGATTGGCCCCTACCCAACCTCCCCCGGAAATCGGGGGAGGAGCCGCGTCGTTGATGTGGCTCTGTCTATGATTGAACGCCGGCCCGCTCCTCCCCCTCCTCCAGGGGGAGGCTGGGTGGGGGTCTTTTTCGTGAGTGCAAAACCATGATCCTCTTCCCCGCCATCGACCTCAAGGACGGCCAGTGCGTGCGCCTGAAACTGGGCGACATGGATCAGGCGACGGTCTTCAACGACGATCCCGCCGCGCAGGCGAAGTCGTTTGAGGACCAGGGGTTCGACTATCTGCACGTGGTGGATCTCAACGGTGCCTTTGCCGGCGAGAGCGTCAATGGCGCGGCGGTGGAAGCCATCCTCAAGAATGTAAAATTCCCGGTCCAGCTCGGCGGCGGTATCAGAAATCTCGGCCATATCGAGAGCTGGCTCGACAAGGGCCTGGCCCGCGTCATTCTCGGCACCGTGGCGGTGCGCGATCCGGCGCTGGTGAAAGAGGCCGCCGCAAAATGGCCCGGCCAGGTCGCCGTGGGGATCGATGCGCGCAAGGGCATGGTGGCGGTGGAAGGCTGGGCCGAAACCTCCGAGCTCTCCGTCATCGAACTGGCCAAGCGTTTTGAAGGCGCTGGCGTCGCGGCCATCATCTATACCGATATCGATCGCGATGGCGTGCTGGCCGGCATCAATTGGGACTCGACGCTGGAGCTGGCCCGCGCCACTACCATTCCGGTGATCGCCTCGGGCGGGCTGGCCTCCATGGCCGATATCGAACGCATGACCCAACCCGAATACCAGGTGCTCGAAGGCGCCATTTCCGGCCGGGCGCTGTACGATGGGCGCATTGATTCACGTGAAGCACTGGCGCTTCTGAGGGCGGCGGCATGAACGCGGCGCGGCCCTCCCGCTTTCCGTGGTGGGCCTATGGCGTCGCGATTGTCGTCATTGTGCTGTTCGCAGCCGCCCCGCTGATTGGCGTTCTCATCGCCTCCGGCCTGGCCGAGGCCAATGGCTGCATGCTCAATGAAGGCTCGGTCAATCCCTGCGTCATCCTTGGTGCAGATTGGGGCGGGGCGCTTTATACGCTCTTCGTCCTCGGCTGGTTCATGCTGGCCACCATGCCTTTGGGCGGCGGCGCGCTGATCGTGCTGGTCGTCGTCTTCATCATCCACTATCTCGCTTGGCGCAACGCACAGGATGCACAGGTAAAATGACCCTCAAGACCCGCATCATTCCCTGTCTCGACGTCGCCGGCGGCCGTGTGGTCAAGGGTGTGCAATTCGTCGATCTGGTCGATGCCGGCGATCCCGTCGAAGCGGCAATGGCCTATGACGCTGCCGGCGCCGACGAATTGACCTTCCTCGATATCACTGCCAGCCATGAAGGCCGCGACACCATTTTCGACGTGGTGGCGCGCACGGCCGAGCATTGCTTCATGCCGGTCACGGTGGGTGGCGGGGTGCGCAGCATCGAGGACATCCGCAAGCTTCTATTGGCCGGCGCCGACAAGGTGGCGATCAATTCCGCGGCGGTGAGCGATCCCGATTTCATCGCCCGCGCCGCAGACAAGTTCGGCAATCAATGCATCGTCGTTTCGGTGGATGCCAAGCAGCGGCTCGACGCCAAGCTGGGTGGCGACAATCGCAGCGCCTGGGAAATCTACACCCATGGCGGTCGCAAGCCGACCGGCATCGATGCGGTGGAATTCGCGGCGCGCATGGTCGAGCGCGGCGCCGGCGAATTGCTGGTGACCTCGATGGACCGTGACGGCACCAAATCCGGCTTCGACCTCAAGCTGACCCGCGCCATTGCCGACGCCGTCGAAGTCCCGGTCATCGCCTCGGGCGGCGTGGGGACGCTGCAGGATCTGGTCGATGGCGTGACCGAGGGCCATGCCAGCGCCGTGCTCGCTGCCTCCATCTTCCACTTTGGGACGTTCACCATTCCCGAGGCCAAGGCCTATATGGCCGAGCATGGCATCGCCATGCGGCTCGATGCGAGCGGCGCGCAGGCGGCTTAAGTCTGAGATGACGGCAGGCCGAAATTTTGCTCTAAGCCGTAACCACGCACGATGTCATCCCGGCGCAGGCCGGGATCCATCCTGAGATCTCAAGTTGGGCCCCGGCCTTCGCCGGGGTGACACCCAAAGAGTGGGACCATAATGACGCTCGAAGAACTCGAAGCCCGTATCGCCCTGCGGGCGGCCGCCTCCCCCGAGGAAAGCTATACGGCGAAGCTGATTGCCCGCGGCATCAACAAGGCCGCGCAAAAGGTGGGCGAGGAAGCCACCGAGGCCGTCATTGCCGCTGTTACCGGCGACCGGGCCGAGCTGGTCAAGGAATCCGCAGACCTGCTCTACCATCTCCTGGTGGTGCTGAAGGCGGCCGACATTCCCCTCGGCGAAGTCATGGCTGAGCTCGATGCGCGCACGGCCCAATCGGGTCTCGCCGAAAAGGCAGCGCGGAAGGACCGGAACTGATATGGCCAAGCGCCCCCCTGCCCTCGATCCCTATCGTCACTTCACCAAGCAGCAGTGGAGTGATCTGCGCAACGGCCAGCCCATGACGCTGGGCGAGGCCGATATCGAACGGCTGCGCTCGCTGACCGATCCCATTTCCCTGGCCGAGGCCGAGGAAATCTACCTGCCGCTGTCCCGCCTACTGTCCTATTACGTCGAGGCCATCCAGGGCCTGCACCACGTTTCGACGCGCTTCCTCAACGCCCCCAATGACAAGGTTCCCTTCATCATCGGCGTGGCCGGTTCGGTGGCGGTAGGCAAGTCCACCACCTCGCGTATCCTGCAGGCTTTGCTCAGCCGCTGGCCGTCCAGTCCCAAGGTCGATCTGGTGACAACCGACGGGTTCCTGCATCCCAATCGGGTGCTCGAAGAGCGCGGCCTGATGCAGCGCAAGGGCTTTCCGGAAAGCTATGATCGCGCCCGCTTCGTCAACTTCCTCGCCGACATAAAGTCCGGCAAGGGCAAGGTAGCGGTCCCGGTCTATTCGCACCTGGTCTATGACGTGGTCCCCGGCGAGGAAGTCATCATCGACCGGCCGGATATCCTGATCGTCGAAGGGCTCAATATTCTCCAACCCGGCGACCTGCCCCGCGACGGCGCACCGATCCTGTTTGCCTCCGACTTCATCGACTTCTCGATCTATATCGACGCCGATGTCGAGGATCTGCGCGACTGGTACATCACCCGCTTCTTCCGCCTGCGCGACACCGCCTTCCGCGATCCGACCTCCTTCTTCCGCAAATTCTCGGAAATGAGCGAGGAAGAGGCCGGCGCTTTCGGCCGCAATGTCTGGGAAACCATCAACCTGCCCAACCTGCTCGAAAACGTGCTGCCCACCCGCAGCCGCGCCGATCTGGTGCTCAAGAAGGGCAGGGATCATCGGGTGGAAGAGGTAAAGCTGCGGCGGCTGTAACAACCCAAGATGGACCACCCGGTCAAACCGGGTGGTGACGATTGTCAAAAGACCCGATGCAGCCACACCGTCATTGCCCGGCTTGACCGGGCAATCCAGCTTCGGCGATCAACAACCCCCTAATATGTCCCCTGCTGCGGCTGGCTGAGGATGATGAGATTCCCGTCCGGGTCGCGCAGTTTTGCCGTCTTGAAGAAATCGCCGATGGCCTTGGCGACGGGCTTGATGCCGTGCATTTCGAGCCGCGCCAGCTCGTCGGCAATATCGTCGACGATCAACATGGTGACGCTGGCGCCGGCACGGTCCTGGTCGGTCATCACATGCACCCAGCCGCCGCCGGGCAGTTTCCATTCCGCCACATCGGACATGGTGCGGGCATCGGCCGGGCGGCCGAACAGATATTCGTACCAGACAAGGGAGTTGCCGAGATCTTCCACGGCGATTCCGGCCAGCACATTGGTGAGGGTCATGAAGCGTTCCGTCTCCTGGCTCTTGGCGCGAATCGTAACACAGACCCGGTCCGCGCGGCACCATGGTTGGCGTCATCCTTTGGCGCTGCTATAGGCGGGTGGAATGTGTGGAGTTTGCGGCATGACCAGATTGCGCATTGTCGTCGCCGGTGCGGGTGGACGCATGGGTGCGGCCAATATCAGGGCGGTGGCCGCCCATCCCGGCGTCGAACTGGTGGGGGCGCTGGATCGGCCGGGCGCGGCGGCGCTGGGCAAGGATGCCGGCATGCTGATCGGCCTCGAGACGCTTGGCGTTACCCTTACCGACGATACCGAAGCGGCGCTGAGCGGCGCCGACGCCATTATCGATTTTACCGCGCCGGCCGCCAGCGTGGCCCTGGCGCAAGCGGCGGCCCGCCATGGTCTGGTCCATATTATCGGCACGACCGGCTGTTCGGAGGCCGATGATGCAGCGATTGCCGCCGCAGGGGCGGCGGGCGCGCGCATCGTCAAGTCGGGCAATTTTTCTCCCGGCGTCGTGACCCTGGCGGCGCTGGTCGAAAAGGCCGCGCGGGCGCTGGCGGACTACGATGTCGAAGTGCTCGAAATGCACCACAACCAGAAGGTCGATGCGCCCTCGGGTACGGCACTGATGCTGGGCGAGGCCGCGGCCAAGGGGCGGCACATTGCACTCAAGGACCATTCCGTTCGGGTGCGCGATGGCCATACCGGCCCCCGCGAAGTTGGCAGCATCGGCTTTGCCACCCTGCGCGGCGGCAATGTCATCGGCGACCACACGGTGATCCTCGCCGGTGCTTCCGAGCGTATCGAGCTCAGCCATCGCGCCCAGGACCGCAGCATTTTCGCCAATGGCGCGGTGCGCGCGGCGCTCTGGGCCAAGGCGCAGCCGCCGGGCTTTTATTCCATGGCCGATGTTCTCGGCCTCAACGACTGATCCCAGCAAGGATTGATGCAATGACAGGCACTCTCATCCTGGTCCGCCATGGCCAGAGCGACTGGAACCTCAAGAACCTCTTCACCGGTTGGCGCAATCCCGACCTGACCGAACAGGGCCAGGGCGAAGCCCGTGCCACCGGCAGGGCGCTCAAGGGTGCCGGCATCGTGCCGGACCTGTTTTACACTTCGGCTTTGCGCCGCGCCCAGCATACGCTCGACCTGATCCTCGAGGAGATGGGCATTCTCAATGTCACCATCACCCGTAATGTCGCGCTCAACGAACGCGACTATGGCGATCTCTCGGGGCTCAACAAGGACGATGCCCGCGCCAAGTGGGGCGAGGAGCAGGTGCTCGTCTGGCGCCGCTCCTTTGACGTGCCCCCGCCGGGCGGCGAATCGCTCAAGGACACTGCGGCCCGTACCCTGCCCTACTACGAGGCCGAGATCCTGCCGGCGCTCAAGGCCGGCAAGACCGTTCTGGTTGCCGCCCATGGCAATTCGCTGCGCGCTTTGGTCATGGCCATCGAAGGGCTGACCCCCGACGAAATCCTGGCGCGCGAAATCGGCACCGGCGAGCCGACCGTCTACAAGATCGGCGCTGACGGCACGCTGGCAGAGCGCGTCACGCTCTGAACCAGTTCAGTTTTTGATGATCAGGGGGTCGCCAGTGGCGGCCCCTTTTTCGTCGCGCGGCTCGACATAGAGTTTGAGCGTCAGCATGCGACCCACCGCATAAATCGGCGTCGCCAAGGCAATGCCCATCAGCCCGAACAGCGTGCCCAGCACGGTCATGATGCTCAGCGACCAGGCCGGTGAGAGCTTGATGATGCGCTGCTGCAGCATGGGCGTGAGGATGTAGCCCTCCAGGTTCTGGATGAGGAACAGCCCGATAGCGCCCACGATCAGCACATTGGTATCCTGCGCTGCCAGTGTCAAAAGCACGGGGACCGCCGAAAAGATCGGACCGAGGAAGGGGATGAAGTTGAGGGCACCCGAAAGCAGGCCCAGCACCGCCGCGTTCGGCACGCCCAACGCCCAGAGCAGCGCAAAAACCAGCGAGCCGATCAGCACCATCATCGCCAATTGGGTGACCATCCAGCCGCGCAACGCTTCGCCGGTATCGCCCAGCGCAGCCGAGATGCGGGGCCGGTGGCGGCTGGGCACCAGCAGCAGCACGCTGTCGCGATAGCCCTTGGGGTCGATGGCGAAGAACAGCCCCAGGAAAATGATGATCACCACATTGCTGATAATGCCGATGGTGGAGCCGAACAGCGAGCTGGCCTGGTTGAAGAGCCCGCCGGGATCGGGGAAGAAGCGGGCGGCGAGGTTTTCGATGTCGCTGCGGCTGATGTCGCCGACTAGACCCAGCTCCTGCAATTCGCCATAGAGCCGCCCGATCTCACCGACGATCAGCCGGATAAGGTCCTGCAGATTGCGCCACAGGCCCAGCCCGCCCAGCGAAAAGGCGGCGATGGCCGCGAGCAGGATGAGGACACTGACCATGGTGAGCAGCAGTGGCCGGGGCCAAGGCGCGATGCGCCCGAGGGTGCGCACGGCCGCGTCGAGCACGCAGGCAATCAGAATGCCGGCGAAAATCAACAGGATCGGCAGCGACAGCGTCCAGGCCAGAATAAGCGCGGCGGTGAGAAAGACGCCGACAACGACGGCACGGGTGTGTTCGGCCATGAGCCCCTCCAATTGCCAAGGACCTTAGCCACGCCCGAGCCGGTTTTTCCACCCCCAATGGCGATTCACGTGAAACCTGGCCCGCGCAGGGCCTAGCGGCTGGCCGAGACGACGCCGGCTTCCCAGCCGAGAATGGCGCGCTTTCGCGGCACGCCCCAGTGATAGCCGGTCAGGGCGCCCGAGGTGCCGACGACGCGGTGGCAGGGCACCACGAAGCTGATCGGGTTCTTGCCGACCGCAGCCCCGACGGCGCGTGAGGCTTTCGGGCGGCCGATATGCTGGGCGACGCTGGAATAGGTGGTCGCCTGCCCCACCGGAATCTTCAGCAGCGTCTCCCAGACTTTGACCTCGAAATCGGTGCCGATCAGCACCAGCCGCACCGGCTGGTCCGGCGACCAGCGGGTGGGATCGAAAACCTGGTTTACCATGGGCGCAATGCGGGCATCGTCGCGGCTGAAGCGGGCATTGGGCCAGCGATTGGCCAGATCGGCAAAGGCCTCCTCGATACTGGTGTCTTCGTCGGCAAAGCCCAGGCCCGACATGCCGTATTCGGTCGCTGTCACCACCGCAGTGCCGAAGGGCGACGGGGCGACACCCCAGATCATGTCGATGCCGGCACCTCCGGCACGAAAAATGCCCGGCGGCATGGCTTCATAGGTGACGAAGAGATCGTGCAGCCGGGAGGTGGAACTCAGCCCCACCTCATAGGTGGTATCGAGCACGCTGGCCTGGTCACGCAACAGACCCTTGGCGTGGTTGAGCGCCACGGCCTGGGCAAAGCTTTTTGGCGACAGGCCGCACCAGCGACGAAAGAGATCGGTCAATTGCCTCTCGGTCAGGCCGAGGGCCGAGGCGAAGCGGCCGAGATCGGTATTGTCGGGACCATTCTCGCTGAGATAGCGAATGGCCGCCTGAATGGTCTGATAGTCGCTGGCGGGGGCCAGGGCACGCAGCTGGTTCATGCCGATATCCTCGGGACGATGTTGCCCACACCTAGACTGCTCTCGCGCTCGGTGCGACCCGGATTTGACGGCGTTTTTTTGCCGGCAGGAGCTTAGCTGCGCTGGCGCGCCTGGCGCAGGGCGCGGCCAAAGGCGCGGGCGAAGCTGGATTTGTCATCATTGGCGAGAAAGCGGCCAAGCTCGATTTCTTCGCTGGGGAGCACCAGAAAAATGCCGGTGGTGCGTTCGTTGTCGTCGCGCTCCAGGCGCAGGCGAACGAGCTTGGGGTCGAGGCGCTTCAGCGCCTTGCCGGCCTTGTCCTCGGACAGGATTTCGAGCTGATCCGGCCAAAGGGTGATCTGCTGGCTTTTGCGGGCCCGACGCGACTGGGACACGCTGAGCGCAGAGAGGCCGGCAATGGCCAGGCCATAGGCAACCAGACCCGGAACCAGAAAGTCCGGTATGGCGAACAGAAAGGGCGTGCCCACAATTCCGGCAATCACCAAAGCCACCCAACCGCCGGCGGCGCGCAGGGTCCGGTCCGGCCGCAACGTCGCGGCGAACAGGGGCATTGTGGTTGTGGCTTGCATCGGCATGGTTCTCTCGGGGAAATACTGGCAGAGATTCGCGGGCGAGAGAATGGTTCTGGTTAAAAAAGTGAAGAGAATGACCCGCGCCGAGGCGGAGGCAATCTTTGCCCGCTTTGCCGAGATCGAACCCGAACCCAAGGGCGAGCTCGATTATGTCGATGCCTTCACCCTTCTGGTGGCCGTTGTGCTGTCGGCACAGGCGACCGATGCCGGTGTCAACAAGGCCACCAGGCGCCTGTTCGAATTGGCGCCCAGCCCCGCCGCGATGGTGGCGCTGGGGGTCGAGGGGATCGAAGAACACATCAAGACCATCGGCCTCTTCCGCGGCAAGGCCAAGAATGTCTATGCCCTCAGCCAGATGCTGATCGATCTGCATGGCGGCGAGGTCCCCGGCGATCGCGAGGCACTCGAGGCCCTGCCCGGCGTCGGCCGCAAGACCGCCAATGTGGTGCTCAATATCTGGTTCAAGCAGCCCACCATCGCGGTGGATACCCATCTCTTCCGTGTCGGCAACCGCACCGGCCTGGCGCCCGGCAAGACCCCGCTCGAGGTGGAAAAGGCGCTGACCAAGATGGTGCCCGCGCGCTTCATGCTGCATGCCCATCACTGGCTGATCCTGCACGGGCGCTATATCTGCAAGGCGCGCAAGCCCGAATGCTGGCGCTGTCCGATCGTGCAATGGTGCCGCTTCGAACCGAAATCACCGCCGCCGAACAAGCCGCTGCCCAAGCATGTTTAGCTCCCATAACCCCGCGCCATCGCGGCGGCGAAGATCGGAATCAGCAGCAGCACGCCAGCCTGAAGGTGCACGAAGCGGCGATTGGCCTTTATCTCCTCTGCTGGCGGCGCGTAATCGGGCGCGGTCTCGGCTGCCTTGATCCAGCGGCGGATGGCCAGCGTCGGCGGAATGGTGAGCAGGGCCATGAGGAGAAAGGCTGCCATCTTGCCCCAGAAGGCGTGGTTGCCCCAGTAATAGCCGGGATCGGCAGCGCCGAAAAAGATGCGGAGCAGGCCCACGACAATGACGATGCCCGCGACCAGACCATAGGCGGCGTCGATCCGCGCCAACTGCCTGAGGCGGTCGCCGCCAAGACCGGGCCGGATCAGGGTGAATTCGGCAGCGAAGAGCCCAACCAGGGCAAGGACCGCCAGGTGGTGGGCAGAGGCCAGAAGCAGATCCATTTCAGCGCTCTCGATGTTGACAAGGCTTACATCATTTCGGCATATGTGAACAATGTCAACTTTATCCAATAGCCGCTACCATCACGGCAATCTGCGCCAGGCGCTGCTCGAGGCAGCGCTGGTGATTCTGGCCAAGGAGGGCGAGGCCGGACTGGGCTTGCGCGATCTGGCGCGGGCCGTAGGCGTGTCGCCGGCAGCGCCCTATCGCCATTTCGACAGCCGCGCGGCGCTGCTCGAAGCCCTGGCAGTGACGGGGTTCCAGCGTTTTACTGCGCGCATGGAGGCGGTCGCTGCGAGCGAGCCGGACAATCCCCTGGCGGCGATGGGCAAGACCTATGTGGTCTTTGCCCTGCAAAACCCCAATCTCTTCCGCCTGATGTTCTCGCCCCAGCTCAAAAAGGCAGCCCGGCCAGGCCTTGCCATGGCGGCCGACGCTGCCTTCGATACGCTGCGGCGCGTGGTGAGCGACAGCTCCGCCGAAGGCCGGATCAAGGCGCTTTCGGCCTGGGCCAAGGTGCATGGTCTGGCCGTGCTGCTGCTCGATGGCCAGATCGCCATTGGCGCCGGCGAGGACACCGAAGCCCTGATCGCCGAGATTATTTCAAGCCTTTAGGTTGTGCTTGGCATGGCGTGATGGCGCGCCGATTCCCACCCACCACTCCGCCCTCTTGCTCGACCAGAGGGTCACTTTCCACGCATGCCCGCCCATCGTGCTCCTTGCCCCCGTCGCGACAAGCACCCTCCCCTCCTCCGACGGGCGCTCCGGCGTTGCCCTCATCGCCATCATGCTCTAAACCGGCCCACGGCCATTTTCACAACGCCGGAATGCTGCGCATGACCCAGACCCGCTTCGACGTGCTGACCATCGGCAATGCCATCGTCGACATCATTGCCCCGGTGGAGGCCGGTTTCATCGAGCGGGAGGGGATGCAGGAAGGGATCATGCACCTGATCGATACCGATCGGGCCGAAGATCTCTATGGCAAGATGCCGGCAAGCCGGAAGCAGATTTCGGGTGGCTCGGCCGCCAATACCGCCGCCGGCGTCGCCTCGCTTGGGGGCCGTGCCGCCTTTGTCGGCAAGGTCGCCGACGACCCGCTGGGTGATGTGTTCGAGGCCGATCTCACCGATATCGGGGTGTTTTACGGCACGTCGCGCCTCAAGAATGGCGCCCTCACCGCCCGCTCGATGATCTTCCTCAGCGAGGATGGCGAGCGCACCATGAACACCTATCTCGGCGCCTGCCACCAGCTGACCGAGGCCGATATCCATGCCGACGAGATCGGCGGCGCTGCCGTCACCTATATGGAAGGCTTTCTCTGGGACCCGGTGGAAGCCAAGAAGGCCTTCGTGCTCGCCGCCCATTACGCCCACAAGCATGAGCGCGCCGCCGCCTTTACCCTGTCCGATCCGTTCTGCGTTGATCGCTACCGGGCCGAATTCCTCGACCTCATCCGCTCCAAGACCATCGACTATGTCTTTGCCAATGTGCATGAGCTGAAGTCGCTCTACCAGACCGACGATCTCGGCGTCGCGGTGCGCGAAATCGCCAAGGATGCCGAAGTGGCCGCCATCACCATGGGCGCCGAAGGCGCAATGGCGGTGTTCAATGGCGAGATCATCTCCGTACCAGCCTTCCCGGTCGAGAAGGTAGTCGATGCCACCGGCGCCGGCGATCTCTTCGCTGCCGGGTTCCTTTTGGGCCTCGCCCGCGGCCAGACCATGGACTCAGCCCTCAAGACCGGTTGCCTCGCCGCTTCCGAGGTGATCAGCCATATCGGCGCCCGCCCGCAGCTCGACCTGGCTGAACTCAGCCAGAAGCACGGGCTGGTCGGGTAACAGGCTGTTTTCCGTACCGGGCATCCCGCTTGCGCGCAGGGCTTTCGCTTATGGGTTTGAGCGTGCTGCACACCCCCGCCCAACCTCCCCCGTCAAGGGGGAGGAGCCGCATCGCGTTCTGGGCAACCTGCAGCACCCCCATTTAACCTCCCCCTGTAGAAGGGGGAGGAAGAGTAGGAGCCGAAGCTTTAGCGCCTCCAACGTGCTCAAAGTGAACACTTCCTCTCGAGGGGAGAGAACGAGCGGAGGCATCCATGTCTCTCAACGGGCCTCCGGCCCTCAGGCCAGCCGCGTGCCCTTGCTGGCCATCTCCGCCAATATCGCCCGTGCCGCTGCGGCGGGGTCGGGGGCTTCGATGATCGGCCGCGCCACCACCAGATGCGAGGCGCCGGCGGCGAGCGCCTGGGCCGGGGTCATGATCCGCTTCTGATCGCCGGCGGCACTGCCCGAGGGGCGGATGCCGGGGGTGACGATGGCCATTTTCGGCCCGACAATGGTGCGCACCATCTCGGCTTCGTGCGGGGAGGCCACGATGCCCCCAATGCCGCTGTCGCGCGCCTGCTGCGCCCGCAGCGCCACCAGCCCGGCGGCGTCGCGGGCATAACCGGCATCCCTGACGTCCTGATCGTCCATTGAGGTGAGCACGGTCACGCCCAGCACGGTCAGGGTCGAGCCCTCGGCGCCC
Organism: Devosia equisanguinis; assembly: GCF_900631955.1. GTDB lineage: Bacteria > Pseudomonadota > Alphaproteobacteria > Rhizobiales > Devosiaceae > Devosia > Devosia equisanguinis. The sequence continues at coordinate 106,634 of NZ_UZWD01000023.1, forward strand.
CTGCGGGCCGCCTGCATCGCCTTGGGATAGGCATGGACGGTGAGCATGGCGGCGCCGGTCTCGGCGATGGCGGCCACGCCCTTTTCGACCGTATTGTCGATATCGAGCAGTTTGAGGTCGAAGAACACCTTCTTGCCGGCGGCGATCAGCGCCTTGCCCAAGGCAAAGCCATCGGCGCCGTAAAAGCATTGATAGCCGATCTTGTAATATTCGACCGTGTCGCCCAGTGCGGCAACGATCTCCTCGGCGCGTGCGCGTGACGAAACGTCGAGGCCCACGATCAACTGGCCTGCCATGATAATTCTCCCCGCAATGTCGATTATGGCTTGGGCCTAGACCATTCTGCCCATTGCGGCAAGCGCCGTCAGGCGAACCAGTTCAGGACGATCTCCTCCATGGGCGTCCAGTCGCTGAGCAGCTGTCCGGTTCTCCGATCGAAGACAAAGCCATTGCCGCCACCGGCAACCCCGATGCGGCTCTGGTCCTCCTCGCGCGAAATCCGCCTATGCCCATAATGGCATTTGAGCAGCGTCCCGACGGCGCCGTGACCGCAAAAGATCGCCGGAATATCGGGCGGGACGCTGGCCAGGGCGGTCGCGACAGTCCCCACGATCCGGGCCTGCGCATCCATGGCCCGTTCCCAGCCCTCGGCACTCTCCTCCGGCTGGGCGAAGAAGCGGTCGGCCATTTCCTCGAACAGGACGGGGGGCAGAAAGCCGGTGGCGCTGCGATCGTTCTCGCCCATCAGGTGATCGGCCAGAACCGGCGTGCCCGCAGCCGCGGCCACCAGTTCCGCCAGCTCCAGTGCCTTGGTCTCCCGGCTCGAGAAAATAAAAGCGCCCTTGGGGACGATATTGCGGGCGACAAAAACCTCGGCGCGGGCCCTGCCCTCGGCGGAGAGGCCCCAGAGCGGTACCGGCACAGCGGCATCCATGCGAACCTGCGGATGCGTCAAATAGAGCGCCCGCATGGCTTCATCCCCGGCTGAAATGGGTGAGTTCGTGCACGATCTGCTCGACCTTGCGGATAATGGCCGGCTCGCTGGGATTGCCGTCCTGGTCGAGCGCTTCTTCTGCCGGGCCGATGCCCAGCAGCGTCGGCACCACCAGGGCTCCCAGCTTGGTGAGAGATTCGCGCAAATGGCTCAGCCCCCAGATGGTGCCATATTTGCCCGAACTCACCCCGCCAATGCCGAAAACGGCGTGGCGGAAGGGGCTGGGTTTCTGCCGCGACAGCCAGGCCACGGTATTGACCATGAGCGGGGTGACCCCGCCATTATATTCGGGCGAGGCGATGAAGACGATGTCGTGGCTGCGCCAGAGGTCGGCCAGCTGCGCCGCAGCTTCCGGGACATTGTCGGGCTCGAGGTCCTCGTTGAAAATCGGCATCGGGTAATCGCCGAGATTGATGGCGGTCACCTTGACGCCGGCCGCCTCCAGCTTGTCGCCGACATGGTGCTGCAATTTCTGGTTGTAGGAGCCCTTGCGGATCGATCCGGACAGGGTAAGCGCCGTCTTCAATTGCATCTCCTTGTACGAGGCCTGTCGAAAGTGGCGTGTCGCATTCGTCTAGGCAAGAGCATTGACCGAATGGGCGCAATGTCCAAACAGTTGCAATGACCCCAAGCGAAAGGAAGGCATCATGGCCTCCATGATCTTCATTAACCTGCCGATCCGCGATCTCGCTGCCTCAATGGCTTATTACAAGGCACTAGGCTTCGATCATAATCCGCAGTTTACCGACGAGACCGCAGCCTGCATCGTCATCAGCGACACCATTTTCGTGATGGTGCTGACCCATGACAAGTTCAAGCAGTTCTCCTCCACGCCCATCCCTGATCCGTTGACACACACCCAGGCGCTCTACGCCCTCTCCTGCGACAGCCGCGCGGCAGTGGACGCCATTGCCGAGGCCGGGATCAAGGCCGGTGGACGCGAAACGCGCGAGAAGCAGGACTATGGCTTCATGTATTCCCGCGCCATCGCCGATATCGATGGCCATGTGTGGGAATATGTCTGGATGGACATGAGCCAGATGCCGTCCGAGTAATTCCATAGGCTTGTCGCCTCCCGTCCGGGCAGCCTAAGCGCTGCGGACAGGAGGCGGCTATTTGAGCCGCAGCCAGCGGCGGACCATGCGCTTCAGCCGCTCGCGGCGATACTGGTAGTAATATTGGTTGGTCATCAGGTGACGATAGGTGCGCTTGAAGGCGACCCGCGACCAGGCCAGCCACGGCTTGGCGTCGGCCGAATAATGCAGGATCAGCGGATTGAACGCTTCATGCGCCGGTTCGGGGTTCTGCAGGTTCCAGCGCGGCGCCAGCTCGAGAATGCGGCCGCGGAAGCAGTAATTGATGATATCCTGATCGTAATAGAACATCGCCAACTCGTCTGGCGTCAGCGTTGAGGTCAGCGTATCGGCAAAGTCCATGGCCCGGTATTGGGTGAGATCGATCAGCATCACCCCGGCATTGAAATAGGGCTCGGCCATAGAAAAGGTGCTGCGGCTGCGCAGATCCGTGCCGGTGATGCAGTGCAGCCGGTCCGGCTGCAGCACGGCGGCGATGGCGTGCCCTTCCATGTCCATGGTGAACAGCGGATCGAGCGCGCCGCGCACGAAGATGTCGCAATCAAGGAACAGCACGCGTTCGATCTCGGGGGCGAGCAGCTCGCCCAGGAACAGCCGTGCATAGACGATGGGGTTGAGCCGTCGGGCGCGGATGCGCGGGAAATGCGCAATGCGGTCGCGCAACACCCCCGAATGCTCGAGATCGATAAAGACCAGGCGCGCGCCATAATCGCTGGCAATGGTTTCGAGCGCCGCCCGGTGCTCTGGCGTCAGCGCCATGTGCAGCAGGTGAAAGCGCAGCCGTTCGGGATGCTTGGTCGAGATGCAGACCGAGCGCATGGTGGCATAGGCGGGCGCCCAGAAATTATCATCGAAGGTCAGCGCGATCTCGATGGTGCCGCCAAATGGCGCCCACGCTTGTTGCCCCGCCGGATCGACGGGCAGCGGTCCCGGCTCGCGCGGGCTCACGCTTCGAACATCTTTTTCAGCTTGTCGAAGAAGCCGCCCGAGGTGGGGCTGGTCTCTTCGGTCTCGAGCCGGGCAAATTCTTCGAGCAGCTCACGCTGCCGGCGGCTGAGATTTTGCGGGGTCTCGATATCGAGCTGCACATAGAGGTCGCCGACATCCTTGCTGCGCAGCACCGGCATGCCCTTGCCCTTGAGGCGGACGCGCTGGCCGGGCTGGGTGCCGGTGGGCACCTTCACCTTGGCGCGGGCATTGTCGAGCGTGGGCACTTCGAATTCACCACCCAGCGCCGCCGTGGTCATGGAAATGGGCACGCGCGCATAAAGGTCGGCGCCGTCGCGCTGGAACAATTGGTGCGGCTTGATGGAAATGAAGATGTAGAGATCGCCCGGTGGTCCGCCGCGCACGCCGGCCTCGCCCTCATTGGCGAGGCGTATGCGGGTGCCGTCCTCGATTCCCTTAGGGATATCGACGCTGAGCTTGCGGTTTTGCTGGCGCCGGCCCTGGCCACCGCAATCGGTGCAAGGCTGGTCCATCATCACGCCGCGGCCCTGGCAGACCGGGCAGGTCCGCTCGATGGTGAAAAAGCCCTGGGCGGCGCGAACCTTGCCATGGCCATTGCACTGCCGGCAGGTATGGGTGCCGGTGCCGGGCTTGGCGCCCGTACCCTCGCAGGTGTCGCAACCGACCAGGGTCGGCACGTCGATCTCGACGGTGCGGCCGTCAAAGCTCTCTTCGAGGCTGATTTCGAGATTATAACGCAGGTCTGAGCCGCGCAGCTTGGCGGCGCCGCCGCCACCGCCACGGCGGCCACCACCGCCCATGAAGTCGCCAAAGATGTCCTCGAAAATGTCGGACATGGAGGAGGCAAATTCGGGACCGAAGCCGGCCGGACCGCGACCACCGCCATTTTCGAAGGCCGCATGGCCGAACCGGTCATAGGCGGCGCGCTTCTGCGGGTCCTTGAGCGTGTCATAGGCCTCGCTGATTTCCTTGAACTTGGCTTCGGCCTCGTCATTGCCCGGATTGCGATCCGGATGGAATTGCATGGCGAGCTTGCGATAAGCGCTCTTGAGGGCACCGTCATCGGCGCCCTTCTGGCAGCCGAGAACCTCGTAGAAGTCGCGTTTGGCCAAGAGTTTCTCCTTGCTCCGCCCATGAGGGGTCGGAGCGCAACCGGCAAATATGATAAGCGCTCGAAATGGGGGAGCGCAGGAACCTGACGCCTAGATGGCGATGCTGCCCCGCCAGTGCAAGGGCGGAAACGCGGGGTTCCCGGCGGAGCGGTCCGCTCTTATCAAGCTTATGCTGGCCTTTCAACCAAGGCCCACCCGCATATCGGGGATGATTCGGGGGCGTCTGGCGCCCTAAAGTGCCGGTCGGTCCGCGGGAGGCGCGCATGGAAGAGCTCAAGTTCGGTTTTTGGCTGTCGCTGCTGATGCTGCCCTTTGGCGGGGCCGGCACGTCCCCCCAAACATCGATCAACACTGCTCCGCCGGTCAGCACGTCCTATCTGCATTTTGCCCTCGAAAATGCCGACACCGAGCAGGTGACCCATGCCGTCGAAGAGGGTTACGCCGCAGCCGGCGTCTCCCGCAACGACACGCTGACCTGGCAGTTCCAACCCTATGACGGCATCGTCAACTGGTACAATCAGCATAGCCAGGTCATCAATCTCTCCGAATTGCCCAGCGATGACGAGGTCGCGCCCTATTGGGACAATTGGTCAAAAACCCTGACGGCGGGCAATTGGGACTGGCGGGCTTTTTTCGCCGATGAGGCCGAAGCCCGCACCATGGCGCGCTTCAACCAATTCGTGCTGGCGGCGCATGAATATGGCCACGCTCTCACTTATCGCTACGATCCCGAGCACGAAGCGCGCGAGGGCAATGAGGTCAATTGCCGGGAACTGCCCGCCGATCGGCTGGCTGCGGGGTTGCTGGAAGAAATGGCCGGCGTCGATCCGCTCATCGCCGGATATCGCCAGCGCTATGCCGAACTGGTCGCCGCCATCAATGCCGCCATTGCCCAGGATATCCGCTACGCTGTCATCGACTATGCCCGCCTTGATGCCGATTGCCATCTCATGCATGTCGCCCAGCCCGACGAGACCACGATGGCGCCCTATGCCTCGGCCTATTTCGCCCGCTGGCAGGCGCTGCTCGAGACCGATCTTCCGCCATTGGCCCAGCTCTACGAGACCTATCTTTATGCCCCTTTGCGGGCCCGGCTGTCGCAGAGTTCGGATGAGGCGAGCTGGGTCACGACCGTGGACTGGATCGACGACGATATCGCCGGCAATTTCGAGCACGGCGCGATCACCGGCTGGCGCCTGCCGGCCTTCGCGCCCGATGGCCGGCTCTATGTGATGAGCTATGCCGTGACGCCCGGGGATGGCGATGTCGGACTTTTCGTTTCCTATGGTCCGGCCGGGAGCAAGAAAAAGACCGTGATCGATAGCGCAGCTCTTGGCGCGCGCGTCGCCGATCCGCAATTCTTCGACCTCACTGCCTTCCTGCCGCTGGGGCCCGACCGGTTTCTGGCGGCCTCATCCGATCTCTGGGGCGACGAGGCCTCGGTGGTGGTTCTTGACGTTGAGCGCGGCCCTGAGGGCTGGACCCACCGCATGGCCCAACCCCTGCCTGGGGTGGTGCCTTCAGAAACCCGTTTGAGAATGGGTGCCGATGGCGTCGTGCGGCTCGACATCTACCAGTTCGGCGACGATGATGCGCCCGCGCGCTGGCTGAGCTATCGGCTCGATGCCGATCGGCTGGAGACCGGCGCGATGACCGAACTGCCCGATAGCCCCTATGTCAGGTTCAGCGACCTGCCCGATGGTGCGGGCCTACTGATCGACCAGCAGAACCCCTCTGTGCTGCTCGAGCGCGACGGCCCTGCCCTGCGCATCGCCGGCAATGGCTTGCAGGGCTACAAGGAACTCGGCGATCCGCTTGAGATCGAATTTATCTCACCCAGCGCCGCCATCGGCATGGACGGTCGGATTCGCGTCCTCGATTATGAACCCTATCTCGAGCAATATGTCGTGCGCGAGATCGAGCTCGAGCGCTAGCGATTCACGTGGAACATTGTAGGGTAGTCAGAGCAAGCCCGGGCACTTTCCCACCACCGTCACCACCCGGCTTGACCGGGTGGTCCATCTCCCCTCATCCTCATGCCATGAAGGTCGCGCAGCGACACCTCTCCCTCTGGGGGAGAGGTCGACCCGAAGGGGCGGGTGAGGGGGCCTTCAATAAGCCCCGAAAACAAAAAGCCCCGGTGTCTCCACCGGGGCTTTGTCGTTCATCGCAGGGCGTTTATGCCGACTTCTTGTCGTCGCCGTCCTTGACCTCTTCGAAGTCGGCGTCGACGACGTCGTCGTCTTCATCGTCGGCGGTACCATTGGCCTTGGCTTCGGCTTCCGCCTGGCTGGCCTTGTACATGGCTTCACCCAGCTTCATCGAGGCTTCGGCCAGAGCCGAGGTCTTTTCCTTGATCGCTTCGGCATCGTCGCCGTCCAGCACACCCTTGAGATCGGTGATGGCGGTTTCGATCGCGGTCTTGTCCTCGGCCGAAACCTTGTCGCCATAATCCTTGAGCGACTTTTCGGTCGAGTGGATCAGGCTTTCGCCCTGGTTCTTGGCTTCCACCGCTTCGCGCTTGCGCTTGTCGGATTCGGCATTGGCTTCGGCGTCCTTGACCATCTTTTCGATGTCGGCGTCAGAAAGACCACCCGAGGCCTGGATGCGGATCTGCTGTTCCTTGCCGGTGCCCTTGTCCTTGGCCGAGACGTTGACGATGCCGTTGGCGTCGATGTCGAAAGTGACTTCGATCTGCGGCACGCCACGCGGTGCGGGCGGAATACCGGCGAGATCGAAATTGCCGAGCAGCTTGTTATCAGCCGCCATTTCGCGCTCACCCTGGAAGACCCGGATGGTCACGGCCGACTGATTGTCTTCAGCGGTCGAGAAGGTCTGGCTCTTCTTGGTCGGGATGGTGGTGTTGCGGTCGATCAGGCGCGTGAACACGCCACCCAGCGTTTCGATGCCGAGCGACAGCGGGGTCACGTCGAGCAGCAGCACGTCCTTGACGTCGCCCTGCAGCACGCCGCCCTGGATGGCAGCGCCGAGCGCCACGACTTCGTCCGGGTTGACGCCCTTGTGGGGTTCCTTGCCGAACAGCTGCTTGACCGCTTCCTGCACCTTGGGCATGCGGCTCATGCCGCCCACCAGCACCACTTCGTCGATCTGCGCGGCCGAGACACCGGCATCCTTCATGGCCTGCTTGCAGGGCTCGATGGTGCGCTGGATCAGATCGTCGACCAGGCTTTCGAGCTTGGAGCGGGTGAGCTTGAGCGTCAGATGCTTCGGGCCCGACGCGTCAGCGGTGATGAAGGGCAGGTTGATCTCGGTCTGCGTCGCGCTCGACAGTTCGATCTTGGCCTTTTCGGCAGCTTCCTTGAGGCGCTGCAAAGCAAGCTTGTCGGAGCGGAGGTCGATGCCCTGCTCCTTCTTGAACTCGTCGGCCAGGTAGTCGACCAGGCGCATGTCGAAGTCTTCGCCACCGAGGAAGGTGTCGCCATTGGTGGACTTCACCTCGAAGACGCCATCGCCGATCTCGAGGATGGACACGTCGAAGGTGCCGCCGCCAAGGTCATAGACCGCGATGGTGCCCGAATTCTTCTTGTCGAGGCCATAGGCCAGTGCAGCGGCCGTCGGCTCGTTGATGATGCGCAGCACTTCAAGGCCGGCAATCTTGCCCGCGTCCTTGGTGGCCTGGCGCTGAGAATCGTTGAAGTAAGCCGGAACGGTGATGACGGCCTGCGTGACGGTCTCGCCGAGATAGCTCTCTGCGGTTTCCTTCATCTTCTGCAGGATCATGGCCGAGACCTGCGACGGCGAATACTTGTCGCCCGAGGCTTCGACCCAGGCGTCGCCATTGTCGGCCTTGACGATCTTGAACGGGACCAGGTCCTTGTCCTTGGCCACGACCTTGTCGTCATAGCGGCGGCCGATCAGGCGCTTGACCGCGAACAGGGTGTTTTCCGGATTGGTCACGGCCTGACGCTTGGCGGGCTGGCCGACCAGGCGTTCGCCATCCTTACTGAAGGCGACCATGGAGGGCGTGGTGCGTGCGCCTTCCGCATTTTCGATAACTTTGGGATTGCTGCCGTCCATCACGGCGACGCAGCTATTGGTCGTACCGAGGTCGATACCGATAACTTTTGCCATTACTCTAGCCTCTCTTTCAGCGAACCCGATGCAAGGCCCCTTGCAGCAGCCTTGTAACCCTCGCGGGTCGGGTCCCTCGTAGGTGAACTTGCGCCCATTGCTGGGCCTCGGGGGGTATATAGGGGGGTGGCCTCAGGGCTTCAAGCGCGCAACCGAGGAGATTTTCCGTCGCATAAGGGGATGGCCACCCGGCAAGGGCCGGGCAGCCGGGGCTAATCAGTCGGTGATGGTGTAGCTGTTGAGGCTGCAGATATCGATGGCGGGCTCGATCAGCTCTGCGCCATTGTCCATGACGAACTTGAAGTCGTAGAGGCACTGGTCCGAACCATCGCCGATTGTAGCGGTGGCCTGGTAGCCGGATTCGAGAATCCCGGTATCGCCGAGCAGGTCCCCGCCCCAGCTGTTTTCATTGCTGGGCGTGGTGAAGAAGTAATGCAGGTCGTAGGAGCTGTCATTGATGATGGTGAACTCGACAGTCTGCGCCATCGCAGGCAGGCTGGCTGCAGCGAGCGCCAGGGCGGCAAGGCCACCCAGCAGATAGGTTTTCATGAAAGGTCATCCCCAAGCCGGACGCAAAGGCGTCCGAACGCCGATTATCTGCCAGTTCGGACGATTTTCGCCAAGGGGTGCCGAGCGGACTTTAGACGAAATAGCTGGAGCTGCTGGCGCCAATTGGCCATTTCACCACGGCGCCGATTTGCTCTAGAAGCGTGACCATGATCACCCAAGGCACGGTGCTGCTGCACGACAATCGCGATCCGGCGGGCCAGAGCATGCTGTTCACCGCGCCGCGCGAGGTGCTGGTGGCCCATGACGCCGCCTCGGCCCAGGCAGCGCTGGCCCGTTTGCGCGCGGCCGCTGAAGAGGGTCTGTGGGCCGCCGGCTACATGGCCTATGAGCTCGGCTTCCTGTTCGAGGAGCGTTTGCTTCACCTGCTGCCCGAGCGCAGCGAGACACCGCTACTGTGGTTCGGGCTCTACGACGCCCCAACTACGCCCGATATCGAGGCCCTGCTCGCCGCCGCGCCCGATGGCATGGCGCGGGGGTTGAAACTGCGGCGCGATTTCGTGGACTATGAGCGGGCCTTTGCGCAGGTGCATCGCTATATCGCCGCCGGGGATTGCTACCAGGTCAACCTAACGCTCAAGGCCGATTTTACCCTTGGGGGCGATGCTCTCGGCCTCTATCGGCGCTTGGTCGAGAGCCAGCCGGTGGCCTATGGCGCCTATATAAATGCCGGCGACCACGTGGTGCTGTCGCGGTCGCCGGAGCTCTTCGTCGCCGACGCGGGTCGCCAACTCACCACCCGCCCGATGAAAGGCACGCTCAAACGCAGTCCGCGCGCGGCCGAGGATGAGAAGGGTCGCGCCGAGCTGGCGGCCGACCCCAAGAACCGGGCCGAAAACCTGATGATCGTCGATCTCCTGCGCAATGATCTGGGCCGCATTGCCGAGATCGGCACTGTGCGGGTCACCGACCTATTTACGGTCGAGACCTATCGGAGCCTGCACACCATGACCTCGGGCATTACCGCCCGGCGGCGGGCCGATATCGATATGGTGGCGGTGATCGAAAATCTCTTCCCCTGCGGCTCCATTACCGGCGCGCCCAAACTGCGCGCCATGGAGATCATCCACGAGGCCGAGTCCGGCCCGCGCGGGCTCTATACCGGCTCCATCGGCTATATGGCGCCCAATGGTGATTTCGCCTTCAATGTCGCCATCCGTACCGCCCTCATCGGTACTGATGGTCGGGGGGAAATCGGCATTGGTGGCGGCATCGTCGCCGATTCGGTCGCCGAGGACGAATATCGCGAGGCGGTGTTGAAGATGCAGTTCCTCTCCGATCCGGCGCCGCCGGTGACCCTGATCGAAACCCTCAAATGGACCCCAGAAGGCGGCTATGACCTGCTCGAGCGCCATCTCGACCGGCTGATGCAGTCGGCGCAATATTTCGCGCTGCCTGCTGACCGGGAGGCAGCGGCCCAATACCTCATCGTGGCCATGAAGGGCTGGGAAAAACCGATGCGGGTGCGGCTGACTTTGTCGGCCACAGGGCTTGGCCTCACCGCCGTGCCACTGCCGCCGAGCCCGGCGCTTTTCCGCTTCGCCATTGCTAGCGAAAGCATGGATTCGGCCTCGGTCTGGCTGGCCCACAAGACCACCAATCGCGCCTTCTATGATGCGCCGCGCCAGGCCGCTTACGACGTCCACGGGCTCGATGAACTGGTGTTCCAGAACGAGCGCGGCGAGCTGACCGAGGGCTCGTTCACCACGCTGTTTGTCGCGCGCGGCGGCATGCTGCTGACCCCGCCGCTGACGGCGGGCGTCTTGCCGGGAACGCTGCGCGCCGAGCTCATCGCCCGGGGCAAGGCAGAAGAGCGCGTGCTCACCCTTGCCGACCTCGCAGCAGCCGAGGCAATCTATCTCGGCAATTCCGTACGAGGCCTGATCCCGGCACGATGGATCGACCTGCCCCATCCAGCCAAGGAGCCCAGCGCATGAGCATCACCATTGATCCCGAAGACGTGCTGGTGATCGTCGATGTGCAATATGATTTCCTGCCCGGTGGCAGCCTGGCCGTCGCCGATGGCGATGCCATCGTGCCGCTGATCAACACACTGGCCGCAAAATTCCGCAATGTGGTGCTGACCCAGGACTGGCACCCCGCCGACCATATCTCCTTCGCCAGCCAACATCCCGGCAAGGCGCCATTCGAGACGGTCGAGCTCGACTATGGCACCCAGGTGCTGTGGCCCGACCATTGCGTCTGGAACAGCCATGGCGCCGAGATCAGCGGTGATCTCGACATTCCCCATGCCCAGCTGATCCTTCGCAAGGGCTATAACCGGGCCATCGATAGCTATTCCGGTTTTCAGGAAGCCGACCGCGAAACCCTGACCGGCCTTGCCGGCTATCTCAATGAGCGCGATGTCGGCCGGCTGTTCATTGTCGGCCTCGCCACCGATTTCTGCGTCGCCTGGACCGCCCTCGACGGCGTGGCGGGCGGCTTTGATGTGCTTGTCATCGAAGACGCGACGAGAGCCATTGATTCCAACGGTTCACTGGCACAGGCCTGGGCGGACATGGAAGAGGCGGGTGTCTTAAGGCTGCAAAGCCGGGAGATATTGGGGTAGATGGCTCACCGTCCCAAGCCTATATTTGGGTCAGCAGGAGAATGTGATGCCACATATTTCGGTGAAGGAAGCCATTCGTCGCGCCAAGGATTTCGTTCACGAGACCTTTGACGAAGAGGACATTGTAAATGTTGGCTTGGAAGAGGTGAAGTTCGACGACCAAGTCGGCAATTGGGAAATCACTATTGGATTTTCCCGGCCTTGGGATAACGAAACCAGCATAGTCCCGAGTCTGTCACGCCAACATCGGCGAGCCTTCAAGATCGTTACAATTGACGGAACGACCGGCGAACCAAAGGCAATAATGCAAAGAGAGATAGCGGCCTGATGGCCCGAAAGCCGGTTATCCTCGACACCAATCTCTTGCTTTTGCTGGTGGTTGGCGAGACCGACAAGGCAATGGTCGATCGGCACAGGCGCTTGCAGATTTACACTCTGGAGGACTTTGTCTGGGTGAGGCAGCAAGTAAACGCGTCAGCCGGACTGATCCTCTGCCCAAATATCATAACCGAGACCTCTAACCTGATCAGATACAGTTCCAATCGGGACGCTATTGCCATCGCAGAGCTCTTCAAAATTGTCGTTGGACAATTTGACGAGACCTATGTCCCCTCGACATCGGCGGTTCAACGTCAAGAGCACGGTCGGCTTGGCGTCACAGACTCGGTCCTGCTTATCCTCGCGAACAGCATGGCCCAGTTGATAACGGACGATCTTGATCTGGCCCTCGCTGCAGACCGTGCAGGTGCGGATGTGATCAACTACAACCACATCCGCGACAATCGCTAGGCGCTCTTGTCGACGCCGTCGCCTTCGGGGGCCGGGGCCGGCTGGGCGGCGCCGCCCTTGGCAACGCCGACCATGGCGGGACGCAGCACGCGGTCGCCGATGGCAAAGCCTTCCTGCACCACCTGCACCACCGTGCCTTCGGGCACATTGGGATTGGGCACTTCGAACATGGCCTGGTGCTTGTGCGGATCGAACTTCTGGCCGGCGGCCTCGATCTGCTTGACGCCATGCTTGGCTAGGAGGCGCTGGGTCTCGCGCTCGGCCAGCTCGATGCCTTCGATCAGGCTCTTGAGCGTGCCTTCGGCGGTTTCGCGCACCTCGTTGGGAATGACCAGCAGCGCCCGGCTCAAGGCGTCGGTGGCGCTCAGCATGTCGCGGGCAAAGCCGGCAATGGCATAGGAGCGGGTATCGGCCACGTCGCGCTCGGTACGTTTGCGCAGGTTTTCCATCTCGGCGATGGTGCGCAGCACGCGATCCCTAAGCTCGCTATTTTCGGCCCGCAGTGCCTCGACAGGATCCACTTCGGGTGTGTCGGCCACCGGGATTTCGTTTTCCGGCGTTTCGCCTTGGGCGGCGTTCTCGTCGCTCATGTCGTCTCCATCCGCAGGGATTAAGGGTGTTGACCAGCCATATCGGCCAATGGCGACACTATTTCAAGCCTTGGGGCTGCACGCTCAGCGCTTGCGCGACATCATCGCTGAAATCACATGGGCGGTATAATCGACCACCGGGACGATGCGGGCATAGTTGAGCCGCGTCGGACCGATCACGCCGAGGACGCCCACCACCTTGTCATTGGCGTCCTTATAGGGGCTGAGAATCACCGAGGAGCCGGAAAGCGAGAACAGCTTGTTTTCCGATCCGATGAAGATGCGCACGCCCTGAGCGCGCTCGGCATCGCCCAGAAGCTCGAGCAGCCCGTCCTTGCTTTCCAGCTCATCGAACAATTGCCGCATCCGCGCGAGCTCGTCGCTGGCCATGGTGTCGTTGATGAGATTGGCGCGTCCCCGCACGATCACCGTGGGCGCCACATTGCCCTTCTGCTCGACCAGGGTGGCGATCCCCGCATCCACCAGCTTCTGCGTCAATTCATCGAGCTCGGCGCGCTGCTCGGCGCGGCGTTCTCCCAAAACCTTGCGGGCTTCGGTGAGGGTCCGTCCGACGACATAATTGGCGAGATAATTGCTCGCCTGCTGCAGGGCGCTGGCGGTGAAGCCCGGCGGCAGCTCCATGATGCGGTTTTCCACCTGGCCGTCTTCGCCGACCAGTACCGCCATAGCCCTGGTGGCATCGAGCCGCACGAAATCGATGTGGCGCAGCACCATGTCGGCCTTGCTGGCGATCACCACCCCGGCGCCATGGCTGAGACCGGACAAGAGCGCGCTGGCCTCGGTCAGCAGGTCCTCGACCTGCCCGCGGCTGGCCGGGCCCTCCATCTGCCGGGCGATCTGGCTGCGCTCGCTTTCGTCCACCGCGCCCACTTCGAGCATCGAATCAACGAAAAAGCGCAGGCCCTGCTGGGTCGGAGCGCGGCCGGCCGAGGTGTGCGGCGCCGCGATCAGCCCCAGATCCTCGAGATCGGCCATCACATTGCGCACCGAGGCCGGCGACAATTCCACCTGCAGCATGCGCGAGAGATCGCGGGAGCCCACCGGCATGCCGGTGTCGAGATAGCGCTCCACCAGCCGCCGGAAAATGTCCTGGCTGCGGCTGTTGAGGGCGGAAAGGAAATCTTCGGCCGGCCTGTTCATGGTGTTTGGATAAAATCGTCCACTTTAACCCTGCCCTCTCATTTAGGGCCTTCCTCCCCAGCCGCCAAGCGCCCGGTGCTTGTGAGCGGGGACGAGGAGGGTTAAGAGGCGGTTAATAGCAATTTTGCATGGAATGATGATGCGGCCTTCCGGACGTGACCCGAGCCAGATGCGGGCAGTGACCCTCGAACGCAATGTGGCCATGAAGGCCGAAGGCTCCTGCCTTGTCGCCTTCGGCAATACCAAGGTCCTGTGCACGGCATCGGTCGAAACCAGCGTACCGGGCTGGCTGCGCGGCAAGGGCAAGGGCTGGGTCACCGCCGAATATGGCATGCTGCCCCGCGCCACCGGCAGCCGCACCCGCCGCGAGGCTACGGCCGGCAAGCAGTCCGGCCGCACCCAGGAAATCCAGCGCCTGATCGGCCGCTCGCTGCGTGCCGTGGTCGATCTCGAAGCCCTTGGCGAAGTCCAGATTACCCTGGACTGCGACGTGCTCGAAGCCGATGGCGGCACGCGCACCGCCTCGATCACCGGCGCCTATGTGGCTTTGGCCGACGCGATTCGGTGGATGGAAGAGCGCAAGCTGACCAAGGGCCCGGCCCTGACGGATTCGGTCGCCGCCATTTCCTGCGGCATCTATCGCGGTACCCCGGTGCTCGATCTCGACTATCTCGAAGACGTCGAAGCGGAGACCGACGCCAATTTCGTCATGACCGGTTCGGGCAAATTCGTCGAAATCCAGGGCACCGCCGAAGGCGCGCCCTTCGATCGCGATGAATTGAACGCCCTGATGGCGCTGGCCGAACAGGGCATCGGCGAGCTCTCGGAAATGCAGAAGGCGGCTCTGGGCGGATGATGTTCTGGAACAAAACTCCCTCATCCGGCGCTGTGGGCCACCTTCTCCCCAAGCGGGAGAAGAATGGTTCAGCGCGCGCCTCTTATTCCTCTCCCTCTCGGGGAGAGGGTGCCCGAAGGGCGGGTGAGGGGGATTTCACCGAACACGATTGCCCGATCTGGAACGATATCCAGCGCGCCCTCGATGGAGCCAGCAAATGAGCCTACCCCGTCTGCGCGCCGGTAATCGCCTCGTCATCGCCACCCACAATGCCGGCAAGCTCACCGAATTCCGCGAGCTGTTCGCCCCGTTCGGGCTCGATCTGGTTTCCGCCGGCGAACTGGGCCTGCCCGAGCCGGACGAAACCGGCACCACCTTTGCCGAAAATGCCCGCACCAAGGCCCATGCCGCCGCCAAGGGCGCCAATATGCTGGCGCTCAGCGACGATAGCGGCCTCTGCGTCGATGCGCTCAATGGCGAGCCGGGCGTCTATACCGCCGACTGGGCCGGCGTGCCGCGCGATTTTGGCCATGCCATGAAGCGCGTCGAGGATGCGCTGCAGGCGGCAGGGGCCAATTCACCTGGCCAGCGCCGCGCCTCATTCAATGCCACGCTCTGCCTCGCCCATCCCGATGGACGCGACGTGCTCTATGTCGGCAAATGCGACGGCACCTTGGTCTGGCCGCCGCGCGGCGCGATGGGCCATGGCTATGATCCCATGTTCATGCCCGATGGCTATGACATCACCTTCGGCGAAATGGCCGCCGAAACCAAGCATTCCTGGTCGCCGGGACAGAGCGGGCTCTCCCACCGCGCCCGGGCTTTTGCCCAGTTCGTCGAAAACCAGATCGATCATGGGTGATTTGGGGATGATTGCAGCGCTGGAGGCTCTTGCGCCTCCTTCCCCCTTGAGGGGAGGGACCGAGGGAGGGGGTCCATCAGTGAACCACTGCACCACCCCCCACCCCAACCCTCCCCCTCAAGGGGGGAGGGAGCGCAAGAGCCGAAGCCGGTTGCTTCCAGATACGCCCGACGTAAACACTTCTCGTCTCTGGAACAGGATGGGTGACGCGCGTTAGTATACCACCACCGAGCGGATGCTTTCGCCTGAATGCATCATGTCGAAACCCTTGTTGATGTCCTCGAGGCGCAGGGTGTGGGTGATCATGGGGTCGATTTCGATCTTGCCGTCGAGATACCAGTCCACGATCTTCGGCACGTCGGTGCGGCCCTTGGCGCCGCCGAAGGCGGTGCCCATCCAGGTGCGGCCAGTGACCAGCTGGAACGGGCGCGTAGAGATCTCCTGCCCTGCCCCGGCCACGCCGATGACAACCGATTTGCCCCAGCCACGATGGGCGCTTTCGAGCGCCTGACGCATAACCTTGGTGTTACCGGTGCAGTCGAATGTGTAATCGGCGCCGCCGATGAGATCGCCACGACGCTTGGTGAGGTTGACGAGGTACGGGACGACATCGCCGTCGATTTCGCTGGGATTGACGAAATGGGTCATGCCGAAGCGCTCGCCCCATTCCTTCTTGGCATTGTTGAGATCGACGCCGATGATCATGTCGGCGCCGGCCAGGCGCAGGCCCTGGATGACATTGAGGCCGATGCCGCCGAGACCGAAGACCACGGCGGTAGAGCCGATCTCGACCTTGGCCGTATTGATCACCGCGCCAATGCCGGTGGTGACGCCGCAGCCCACATAGCAGACCTTGTCGAAGGCAGCGGCCGCGTCGATCTTGGCCACGGCGATTTCGGGCATGACAGTGTGGTTGGCGAAGGTCGAGCAGCCCATATAGTGGAAGATCGGCTTGCCCTCGAAGGAGAAACGAGACGTGCCATCGGGCATCAGCCCCTGCCCCTGCGTCGCGCGGATGGCGGTGCAGAGATTGGTCTTGCCGGAGCGGCAGGAATAGCACTCGCGGCATTCGGGCGTGTAGAGCGGAATAACGTGGTCGCCCTTCTTGAGGCTGGTCACCCCGGGGCCGACATCGACCACGACACCAGCGCCCTCATGGCCCAGGATCGAGGGAAACAGGCCCTCGGGATC
Source organism: Devosia equisanguinis (assembly GCF_900631955.1). GTDB lineage: Bacteria > Pseudomonadota > Alphaproteobacteria > Rhizobiales > Devosiaceae > Devosia > Devosia equisanguinis. The sequence goes on from NZ_UZWD01000023.1 coordinate 123,459, forward strand.
AGCGCCCGAAAGCGTAAAATCGTCGGTGTGGCAAATGCCGGTGGCCTTGATCTCGATGAGAACTTCGCCAGCCTTAGGGCCCTCCAGATCCACTTCGACGATTTCGAGCGGCTTACCGGCAGCAAAGGCGACGGCGGCGCGGGTCTTCATGGGATTCGGCTCCTTGTTCGTTTTGCCCAAGGTTTGCCATGGTGCGCGCCGAGCGGCAACTCACATGCCGCCCACCGATACCGCCACATTGACCGTCGCGGCCACGATCACCGTGTTGAAGAAGAAGGCGAAGATGGAGTGGATCAGCACCACCTTGCGCATTTCATTCTTGGTGATCGCTACGTCGGCTACCTGCGCGGTCATGCCGATCACATAGGCGAAATAGAGAAAGGCCAGCCCATCCGGCTCAGCCTTGCCCGGAAAATCCAGCCCGCCGCCCTCAGCTTCGTAGAATTCATAGGCATAGTGATAGGTGGCCAGCATGTGGACGACGAACCAGCCCAGAACCACCGCGACAATGCTGAGCGAAAGCTGCAAAGCCCCTGCCTTGCCGCCGGAATTGACCACCTGGAACAGCGAGACCACGCAGACCCCGACGATCAGTGCGGTGATGAGGAAGATCGCGACGACAGGCGCATCTTCCTGATCGGCATGCTGCCGCAGGAAGCTCGCCGACATCTTGGGGAGGCGCCGAAAGGCCTGGACAAGGTAGGAGGCAAAGAAGGCGATCGCCGAAATCGTCACCGCCCAGCCAGGCACCAGCACCAGGCTGGCCACGGCGACCACGAGGCCTATGGCGATCGAGACATAGAAGGCGTGAAAGCGGCGGCGGACCATATCGGCATCCCGGAAGCACTGGGCGCAAGAGAGCAGGACCATAGGCCGCCTGTCCAGCCCCGGCGGCATCGGGGTGTGCAGCACCCCAAGCCTAGATGGCGATGGCGCCGGGGCCGGGTTTGGCGCCGGGCGGCACTTTGCCCATGATGATCATGCCCAAAACCTCGTCCTTGGTGACATCGGAGGTTTTCGCTTCGCCCACGACCTTGCCGTTCTTCATCACCACGACGCGATCGGCCAGATCGAAGACGTCGTGGATGTCGTGGCTGATGAGGAAGATGCCGATCCCCTCGGATTTGAGCTGCTTGATCAGCTCGCCCACCTGCGCGGTTTCCTGCGGCCCCAGGGACGCGGTGGGTTCGTCCATGATCAGAATACGGGCATCGAACAGGATGGCGCGGGCGATGGCGACGGACTGACGCTGGCCGCCGGAAAGCGCCTTTACCGGTTCCTTGAAGCGGCGGAAATTGGGATTGAGCCGCCCCATGACCTCCCGGGCCCGCGATTCCATCGCCGCATCGTCGAGCGTGCCGAGCGGGGTGATCATCTCGCGCCCGAGGAACAGATTGGCGGCGGCATCGACATTGTCGGCCACGGCCAGCTGCTGATAGACGGTCTCGATCCCATAGGCCTTGGCGTCGCGGGGATTGTTGATCGCGGCGGCCTCGCCATTGATGCGGATATCGCCGCTGTCGCGCTTATAGGCGCCCGAGAGAATCTTGATCAGCGTCGACTTGCCGGCGCCATTGTGGCCGAGCAGGCCGACGACCTCGCCGCGATGCAGCGAGATGGAGGCGTGATCGACCGCCCGAATGCCCCCGAAGGAGATCGAGATGTCGGTCATTTCGACGAGGGGCGTAGTGGTGTCCAGCATGGTTCGGACTCCTAATGCTTATTCCGGCGGTAGAGCGTGTCGAGCCACACCGCGAAGACCAGAACGATACCGACGACAATCGACTGCAGCGGGCTGTCCATGCCCATCAGCACCATGCCCGATTGCAGCGATTGCATGACCAACGCGCCAAGAAGCGCCCCGGCAATCGTGCCGACACCGCCGGCCAGCGAGGTGCCGCCGATGACGGCCGCGGCGATGACATAGAGTTCGTCGAGCGTGCCCAGGGCATTGGTCGCGGCGTTGAGACGGGCGGTGGAAATGGCAGCGGCAATGGCGCACAGACCGCCCATCAGCATGAAAATCTTGACCGTGACCCAGCGGGTATTGATGCCGGCCAGCTCCGCCGCTTCGGGATTGCCGCCCATGGCATAGACATAGCGGCCGAAGCGGGTGCGGGTGGCGAGGAAGGTCATGGCGACGCCGACGCCCAGCGCGATCAGCACCGGCACGGCAATGCCGTGGGCGATGAACAATCCGGAATCGGGAATGGCGAGATTGTTCGCCCGGGCATAAGTTTCGGCGATGCGCACCGGCCAGGGATAGGCATTGGCCACCCAGACCGCGGCGATGGTGATGCCGCAGCCGATGACGGCCAGCACGGCCTCGGCCCAGACCGGACGCTGCGGGAAGTTAAAGCGTTCGCGCTGGCGGCGGCCGAAATAGAGGCCGGCGACAATGGCGGCGCAGGCGATGACCGCGACGACCCAGCTCCAGAAGGCCCCGATCGAGCCGGCCGGGCCACCACCCATCAGCTGGAAGGTCGAATCCATCGGCGCCACGGTGCGGCCAGCGGTGAACCACCAAGCGACACCGCGCCAGACGAGATAACCGCCCAGCGTCACGATGAAGGAGGGGATGCGCAGAAAGGCGATGATGCTGCCCTGCAGCGCGCCGATGCCCACGCCCACCACCAGACCCGCGGCTAGCGAGAGCACCCAGATCAGCGGGTGGCCGAGGCCAAGGCCCAGGTGAACGGGCAGGATCTCGGTTTGCATGATCCCCATGACCATGCCCACCAGCCCCAGGATCGAACCGACGGAAAGGTCGATATTGCGGGTGACGATAATCAGCACCATGCCGGTAACAAGCACGGCGACGGACGCGGTCTGGACCGACAGATTCCACAGATTGCGCGGGGTGAGGAAAAGCCCGTCCGAGAAAATGTTGAAGGCGATCCAGATGATGGCAAGCGCCCCGATCATGCCGAGCTGACGGGTATCCAGCTCCGTCGAGGCGAGAAAGCGCTGCAACGGATTGCGCATGAGGGCGCTGGGATGCGCCGGGCTGGTTTGGGCTGAATGTTCTGCCATGACTTTACCCCGGGGGATGACACTCCGGAGACCCGGGGCCCGTAGCCCTTACACCGGTCCGCCGGCGCAGGCTACGTGTTGCCGCGATCACCTGGTTGAAACGATCAGTTGCAGGCGGCAACGGTTCCCACTGGCACGCCAAGACAGACGACCTCCTTCGAGACCCAGCCGGCATCGATAACCAGGTTGAGATTGTCGCGCGTAATGGCGACCGGCTCGATGAAGAAGGCGTTCATTTCCACCCCCTTGGGGCCATCGGCAAAGGGCACAGTCCCTTCGATTTCGTCCATGCGCTTGCCGCCTGCAAGCTCGATGGCGACGAGCGCGGCCTTCTTGCCCAGTTCGCGCGCATCCTTCCACACCGACACGGTCTGCGTGCCGAGGGCGATGCGGTTGAGGGCGGCGTGATCGCCATCCTGTCCCGAAACCGGCACCGCACCAGCCAGACCCTGCGCCGCCAGCGCCGCTATGGCGCCACCGGCAGTGCCGTCATTGGAGGCAACGACGGCATCGACCTCGTTATTGTTGGCGGTCAGGAACTGCTCCATGGTCGACTGGGCGACTTCGGGGTTCCAGTTATCGGTATAGGCCTCGCCCACATTGTGGATTCGCCCCTCAGCAATGGCGCCCTCAAGCACCTCCATCTGCCCCTGGAACAGGAAGTCGGCATTGGGGTCGCCGGAATTGCCCTTGATGAAGACGTAATTGCCCTCCGGCTGCAGCGCCATGACGCCGGCCGCCTGCAGACGCCCCACTTCGCGGTTGTCGAAGGAGAGATAGAAGGCGTCGGGATTTTCGATCAGGCGATCATAGCCGATGACGGGAATGCCTTCGGCAACAGCGGCCGCAACCGCGGGTCCGACGGCATCATTATCCTGAGCCAGGACGATGATCACGTCCGCTCCCTGGCTGATGAGGCTTTCGATATCGGTAAGCTGCTTGGCGGCGGAGGACTGCGCGTCGGACGATATGTAGCGGGCGCCGTTGGCTTCGAGCATGCCTTTTATCGCGGCTTCATCGGTCTTCCAGCGTTCTTCCTGGAAATTGTTCCAGCTGATCCCCACAATCACCTGGTCCTGCGCGATCACAGTACCGGACAAGACCGGCGCCGCCAGAAGGGCCGCAGCAAACTTGTTCATACCTCTTCTCCCCATTGGCAAATCCCTACCCGAATTGCCGCGAGGTGAGAACCTCCCACTGCCCTTTGCCATGAAAACCGCGGTCAATTTCCGCTGCGTTTGAGGCGCCGTCACCGCTGAGCAGTGTCAACACCATTTGCGGGGCGCAATGCACTAAGTCATTGCTTTGCTTTCGGCCCTTGGCCAAGGTGGCACGTTCAATCAAGGAGTGACCTGCTTGACGCGCACGGTCAGCGACAGCGACAGCGTCCGGCGGCAAAACCGAGGACTGGTTCTGGGCGCCCTCAGGGTGAACGGCGCCCAGTCGCGCACCGCGCTCGCCAGCCTCACTGGCCTCAGCCACGCCAGCATCACCGCCATTACCCAGGACCTTATGGCCCAGGGCCTGATGCGCGAACTGCCGGCGGAAAAGCCTGACGGGCGCAGCCGTGGCCGACCCGCCGTGCTCGTCGATTTCGTGCGCACGGCCGCCTATGCGGCGCTGTTCGAAATTGACGTCAATCGCCTGCGCCTGTCGCTGGTGGATTATGGCGGCGTGCTGGTGGACCGGGTGGAATCCGATATCGGACCCACGACATTCGCGGCCACCTCCCCGACGCAATTGCTGACCGAGAGGCTGGCGGTGCTGGCCAGCCGCAATCCCGCCAGCGCGCCACGGCTGCGCCGCATCGCCATTTCGGTGCAGGGCATTCTCGATCGCGAGGGATGCCGGCTCAAATGGTCGCCCATTGCAAGGCTGGCCGACACGCCTTTCGCAGCCGAGCTGGCGGAAGAAACCGGCATCCCGGTGACCCTGCACAAGCGCGGGCGGCTTCTGGCGGAGGGCGTGCGCTGGCTTGATCCGGACCTACACGAGGCCAGCGTCGCCACGGTATTCGTCGGCTCGACCGTGGGCATGGGGGTGACGTTCAAAGGGCAAATCCTGGGCCGCGACGATGGCGGCGCCACCGAGTTCGGTCACATGAACCACGCGCCCAATGGGGCGCTCTGCCGCTGCGGCATGCGGGGGTGCATCGAAGCCTATGCCGCCGATTATGGCGTGCTGCGCACGGCTTATTCCGTGCCCGAAAGTGCAGCCCCTGCCCCGGCGGTGCCGGCTGAGCAGTATCGCGCGCTGATGCAGAGGGCCGAGGCCGGCGACCGGGCCGCGGCGCATGCCTTCAATCTGGCCGGGCGCGCCATCGGCTATGGGCTGAGCCGCATGCTGGCCATCTACGACCCTTCGCACATCCTGATCGTCGGTCCCGGCGCACAGGCGCTGGAGCTGATGCGCAGCGAAATCAACCAGGCGCTGGGCAATTCGCTGGTCGGCAAGATCAATGGCAATCCCAGCATCGTCGCGCATCGCGACGAGCGCGAACCCGTCTTTCGCGGCCTGATGATGAAGACGCTCGACAATATCGACCAGTCCGAATTTGCGCGCCTGGCCAGCGGCGAACGCGCCGGCAAGGCAGCGTGACTGGATCTTGCGCTAGTATTTCAGCCAGGCGTGCAGCTCATCGGCCAGCTCCGCCGGCTCGTGATCGGCGCCGTGCAGGACCAGTTCGGGATTGTCCGGCGCCTCGAAGGGCGAGTCGATGCCGGTGAAATTCTTGATCTCGCCGGCGCGGGCGCGCTTGTAGAGCCCCTTGGGATCGCGAGCCTCGCAGACCGCCAGCGGGGTATCGACATAAACCTCGACGAAGTCGATATCGCCGGCGATCTCGCGCGCTAGCCGGCGCTCGTTCTCGAATGGGGAGATAAAGGAAACCAGCACAATCAGCCCGGCATCGGCCATCAGCTTGGCCACTTCGGCGACACGGCGAATGTTTTCGACGCGCGCCGCCTCGGTAAAGCCGAGATCGCGGTTGAGGCCATGGCGAACATTGTCGCCATCGAGAATATAGGCGTGTTTGCCCTCGGCGGTGAGCCGCTTTTCGAGCAGATTGGCGATGGACGACTTGCCGGACCCTGAAAGACCGGTGAACCAGACGATGCGTGGCGTCTGGCCTTTCATCTGGGCGCGCACCTGCCGGTTCACGTCGAAGGACTGATAGGTGAGGTTCTGCGCCCGGCGCAGGCCGAACTCGATGGTCCCTGCCCCCAGCGTCGCATTCGACAGCCGGTCGATCAGGATAAAGCCACCAGTCCCTGCATTCTCGCCATAGGGATCGAAAGCAATGGGCCGATCTGTGGCAATGGTCACCGTGCCGACCTCGTTGAGATCGAGCTTGTTGGCAGCCGCCTGCTCCAAAGTGTTGACGTTGGTGCGGAATTTGATGTCGGTGATCGAGGCCGGAACGGTCTGCGTGCCGAGCTTGAGGAGGTAGGAGCGGCCCTGAAAGGCCGGCTCGTCATGCATCCAGACCAGGCGGGCCTGGAACTGGTTGGAAAATTCCGGCGTCTGGCCGGGATGAGCGAGCACATCGCCGCGCGACACGTCCACTTCCCGGTCCAGCACCAGCGTCACGGCCTCGCCCGCAATGGCGCGATCCAGGGCGCCGTCCAGCGTGACGATGCGCGCGATCTGGGCTGGTTTGCGGGAAGCGGCGATCAGCACCTCATCGCCGACGCGCACGCTGCCCGAAGCGACGGTGCCAGAAAATCCGCGGAAATCGAGATCGGGGCGATTGACCCATTGCACCGGGAAACGGAACGGTTTGGCAACGCGGTCCTCGCCCACGGCGATGGTTTCGAGATAGGGCACCAGCGCCGAGCCGGTAAACCAGGGCGTACGGGCGCTGGGTTTGAGGATATTGTCGCCGCGCAGGGCCGATACCGGCACGGCGGCGAGTGTCTTGAATCCCAGCGGCGCGGCAAAGGCCTGGTAGTCAGCCACGATGCGATCGAACACCGCCTGATCGTAATCGACGAGATCGATCTTGTTGACCACCAGCACCACATGCTTCACCCCGATCAGCGACAGGATGAAGGAGTGCCGCCGCGTCTGCGTCAGCACGCCCTTGCGCGCGTCGATCAGCACCAGCGCCAGATCGGCATTGGAAGCGCCGGTGGCCATATTGCGGGTATATTGCTCGTGACCGGGCGTATCGGCGACGATGAACTTGCGCTTGTCGGTGGAGAAGAAGCGATAGGCCACGTCGATGGTGATGCCCTGCTCCCGCTCGGCTGAAAGTCCATCGACCAGCAGCGAGAAATCGATGCCTTCGTCGCCGACGATACGGTTGTGGCTTTCCTTCTTCAGGCTGGCCAGCTGGTCATCGAGCACCATCTGGCTGTCATAGAGCAGCCGGCCGATGAGGGTGGACTTGCCGTCATCGACGCTGCCGCAGGTGAGAAAGCGCAGCAACGACTTTTCGGTCTGTTGCGCCAGCCAGAGATCGAGATCGGTATCGGGGGTGGCCATGGCGAGGGACATCTCAGAAATAGCCTTCCTGTTTCTTCTTTTCCATCGAGCCGACGGAGTCGCTGTCGATCAGACGTCCTTCGCGCTCCGAGGTGCGGCTGGCCTGCATTTCCATGATGATCGAGGGCAGATCGCCGGCATTGGAGCGGATGGCGCCGGTCAGCGGATAACACCCCAGCGTCCGGAAGCGCACCATTTCCTGGCGCGGGGTCTCGCCCGGCTGCAGCGGCAGCCGATCATCGTCGACCATGATCAGCGTGCCGGACCGTTCCACCACCGGCCGCGACTGGGCGAAGTAAAGGGGCACGATGGGGATGTTCTGCGAATAGATATAGGTCCAGACGTCGAGCTCGGTCCAATTGGAGATCGGGAAGACGCGCATGCTCTCGCCCGGATTGAGCCGCGTGTTGAAGGTGCGCCAGAGTTCGGGCCGCTGGTTCTTGGGGTCCCAGGCATGGCTGGCATTGCGGTGGGAAAAGATTCGCTCCTTGGCGCGGGACTTTTCCTCGTCGCGACGGGCGCCGCCAATGGCCGCATCGTAGCGGCCGGCATTGAGGGCCTGGCGCAGGGCCGCGGTCTTCATGATGTCGGTATAGCGCGAAGAGCCGTGATCGAACGGGTTGATGCCGTCGCGCCGGCCCTCCTCATTGGTATGCCTGATAAGCTCGAAGCCGTATTGCTCGGCCATGCGATCGCGGAAGGCGATCATTTCCCGGAACTTCCAGGTCGTGTCGACATGCAGCAGCGGGAACGGAATCTTGCTGGGAAAGAACGCCTTGCGCGCCAGATGCAGCAGCACGCTCGAATCCTTGCCGACCGAATACATCATCACCGGGCGCTCGAAACTGGCCGCGACCTCGCGGAAGATTTCGATGCTTTCGGCCTCGAGGGCCTCTAAATGGGTCAGCCGGTTCTTGTCCAAGATTTCCACATCCCATAAGGCGCCAAAGTCTGGCGGAACAGGCCTGTTGGGTACGGCGAAGCGCTGGCGGCTTCAAGCCGAAAAGTGCCGGAAACGCTGGGGTTACAAGGGCTTGAAGCAAAATTGTGCGGCAGCCTCGCCCTTCGCACCAAAGGGCTCCACAGCCTGAGGGAAGCAGGCACCGGGCGATGCGCGAAGCGGCACAATGGCGCAAAAATAGTTCCGCGCCCGTCCGCGAACTTCCACAGGGCGCCCCATTGCCCCCACCGCCACACAATGATACACGCCCCCTGCTGCCGGTATAGCTCAGTTGGTAGAGCACCTGATTTGTAATCAGGGGGTCGCGGGTTCGAACCCTGCTGCCGGCACCACGGAACACCTCAGAAAAAGCAATTGCTTAACGAGCATAAGGCCCTAGCGCCGACTGCCCGCAGGTTGCATGCGTGTCGCGTCCAGCTACCCAGCATTTCCGGGCTTTTCTCGACAGTCGCCGCGAATCCATGCGACATGGGAGGCATGGGAGGGCTCGATGGTTGAACGACCTGAAATCCAAGAGGTGGCGGGCTTGGAAGTGATCCGACGGGCCGATGGCATGTTCGGCGTTTATGACAGCGATGGCATACAAAAGTGGCCCTTTGCCACGGCGGCCGAAGCGGTCAAAGCAGCAGAGCTATAGCCACGCAAATGACGACGGACGCCCCCACTAAACTGATCGTCTATGTAGCCTTCGTCCGCGACGAGGAAGGTGAGTTGCAGCCGGCGTTTTCCGCGCGCGAGGCACAGTCCGAATCCACTGCCACACAACAGGCACGCATGCTCTGGTCTTCAGGCAAGTATGCCGGCGTCCTCGCCTGGTGGCGCTCGGCCGATCTGGTCAATGGCGAGTTCGGAGAGCCAGTGGTGTTGTTCCAGCAGGGCGAAGTGCCGGAGATGGAATAGGACGAGCCCGCCAGTGCGGCGGGCTCGTTAAGGATCAGGCTGCTGGTTTGCGCATCTGGCTGGTCAATAGATCAGGCATCGGCGCCTCGATCATGGCCCTGTAGCTGGTAGCCACAGCTCGGATGATCTTTAACTGGTCGCTCGGATGCCAAACATGTCTGGCGTCTAGTTGCAGGGTGACAGCTGCCTCAATCTGAATGACGGTGTTGAGCTGATCAGTCGACAGATGGTCACGCACATTGGCATTCCCCGGCAGGCCCCATTTCTTTCGAAGCTGGTAGGCACTTCCCCCGAACATTATCTCGTAGATCGCGTCGGTATTGGCAACGTAGTGCGTCCAGTCGCTTGCGCCGTGCGCCTTGTAAGAATCAGTTGCTGCCACACGTACCGTCTTGCTCCTGCCGCGAGCTTCGGCACGCTCGATAGTCCTGCGGAGAGCTTCCTGCTCCAGCAGGTTGAACGCCTGAATATAGCGCTCTTTCCAGCGGGCTGCTTCGGCGCCTGTAAAGCCCATCACAAGCAACGAAAACCCGTCCCTAGTCATCTTGAACATGGTCAAAGGCCGGTTCTGGGCCGTCCGATAAGAGGACTGCTCAAAATTGAGCGCTCTAAATTCTGCAGAGCATTCAAGGTCTTGGATGGCTCGGATGACGTTTCGATGCTCTTTGCTGAACCTTTGGGCGACATCGAGAGACGTAACGACCGCACGGTCTTCAGAAATCTCGATGAGCTGCATCGCTTCGAACATAGTGAGTTGAGCGGTATCTGCCATTGGGCACCTCTATGTGATGCCTCGGGGTATTGACCACACCGTCGTTTCCGTTAGAAGGTGCGCTTGCTACTGTCCGTCCCCCGAGGACGGGTTAAACCCGGACCCTTTACGAGAGGGCCGGGTTTTCTATTTCTCACCCTTCGATGATTCAGGTCAAGGGTAGGACACTTTTCCACACGTCCGACGCATGTTCGGCTTGTGTTCGGCGCATGTTCTCGCTCGGACTGCCCTATACAGATGTCCTGGAAGACAAGTGACGCAGCCTCCACGCGATACGTTTTTGGTGGGGCATGGTGCGCACTCTCGTTCGCATACATGCATATTTGAATATCGCTTTGATGTAGTATCAAGCGCTAGTGGAAGTAGTCTCACCTTCCGGTGGTGCTGGAGCAGCAACCACAGGGTGGCGCAGCCGGTTAAGAATCCCGAGATGGCGGCTAGTTGCGAGAAGGTTTCGAGTGTCATTGGTCGTCTCCAGAATGGCGATCGACTACCTATTCAGCACACAAGGTTGATATCTCAAATCTACGAAACGCGAGTCGGTACGCTGGCTGTACCGGCGCAATTAGTTACAGCCTTAGGAGCCGGCGGCTCTCCCGATAATGCCGTTTATCGGAACTGGCTGGTCACGGCCGGGAACAGAGGTCCGGTTTTGATGCCCGCCGCTGCCAGCCCGCCTTCAGGGCCTTTCGCCAAGCGCGCTTCAGGCGGTTGTGGCGGCGTCGAGGGCGAGGACGCCGGCGGCGGATTGCATGGCGCTGAGGCTGGTATTGTCGAGCACTTCGGCAATGGCATTGCGCACATCCAGCATCAGGTGGCGCACCCGGCAGGTTTCGATGTCGCAATCATCGCAGGGCTGATAGCGGGTCTTGCTGGCGCACTGGATCGGAGCCAGCGGCCCATCGAGCACCCGCACCACATGGCCGATCATGATCTCGTGCGGCGGCCGGGCCAGATAATAGCCGCCATACTTGCCCTTGCGCGAATAGACGAAGCCGGCATTGCGCAGCTCGGCAAGGATGGCGTCGAGAAACTTCTTGGGGATGTTGTTGGTGGTGGCGATATCGCCAACCATGGCGAGCTCGCCCGGCTGCAGGGACGACAGATGCCCCAGCGCCTTCAGGCCATATTTCCCCTTGTTCGTCAGCATCGGCAGTAACCCCGTGGGCGCGGCAATGATGCCGAGCGCGTACATAATGTCCATGAAATCGCTTAACAAGAGACTGTTTTGCTCCCCTGGCCGGCTTGGCCGTGCGGGTTTTTCGCGTGAACGGGTTGTCGGAGAATAAGCGCAACAGCGCAGTGGCGTCAGAACGACCGTCGGGGGCGATGCTCATTAACGGCGCGGCAGAGGCACAATCTTTCCCCGGTCCGGCGCGCGACAAAATCCGACCAATGCTCGCTGGCAGCGATGAGAAAAAGCCTTGCCAATTGCAGGGCAGACTAGCCCAGGCCCATTTATCTATAAAAATAGTAGACTTAATGTGAGGCCCTGTTTTGACGGGAGCTTTCCATGCCGTTCGACCTCAGCCTGCTCGACAAGAGCCCCATCGCCAAGGGCGAAACCGCCAGCGTCGCGCTGCGCCGCACCATTGCCTATGCACAGCGCGCCGAAGCGCTTGGCTACAAGCGGTTCTGGGTCGCCGAGCACCACAATACCCACGAGCTGGCCAGCGCGTCCCCGGAGATTCTCATCGCCAGCCTGGCGGCATCGACGCGGTCCATTCGGGTGGGTTCCGGCGGGGTGATGCTGCAACATTACAGCCCCTACAAGGTGGCCGAAAACTTCAACCTGCTCGAAAGCCTGGCGCCCGGACGGATCGATATCGGCATCGGCAAGGCGCCCGGCGGCCTGCCGCTCTCCACCCGCGCCTTGCAGTCCGGTTATGACCAGGCCAGGCGTGGCGATTTCGCCAGCCAATTGCGTGAATTCGATGCCTATCTCGGCGCCGGCAACGACCAGCGCCAGGAGGGGCTGGCGGCAACGCCGACACCGACGACATCGAGCGAGAAATTCCTGCTGGGGGCCAGTGTCGAAAGCGCGGCGCTGGCGGCAGAGCTCGGTTGGCAGTTCGTTTTCGCCCGCCACCTCAATGGCGACGATGTCGCCCTGGCTTCGGCGGTGTCCACCTATCGCGATCTTGCACAGAAGACGCCCATCGTGGCCCTCGCCGTCATCGCGGACCGCGACGGTAACAAGGCGCGGGAAACCGCTGCCGGCTTTACCCCGATCCGCGTCACCATCGCCAATGGCCAGAGCGTGACGGTCGGCAGCGAGGAACAGGCGGCCGAGTTTGCCCGCCAGGCCGGCGTCACCGACTACACCACCGAAAAACGCCAGGCCAATGTGCTGGCCGGCAATGGCGGCGACATCGTCGCCGAGATCGAGGTGCTGGCCGATCGCTTCGGCATCGACGAGTTCATTCTCGATCTCTTCAACCAGGGCGACAGCCGCCTCGACGCCATCGCGCTGATCGCCGATGCCCGCGACGCCGCCCACACCCCGCGTGCCCTTTCAGCCTGATTTTCCGGAGACCCCAGATGAGCAAGAACCGCATTCCCTTCGGCCTGATGCTGCATGGTCCGGGCGGCCATATGAACGCCTGGAAGCATCCCGCCGGCCCCGCAGATGCATCAGTCAATTTCCAGTTCCTGCTGGAGCAGACCCTGAAAGCGGAGGCCGCCGGCATCGCCTTCGCCTTCGTGGCCGACGGGCTCTATATCAACGAGCAGTCCATTCCCCATTTCCTCAACCGCTTCGAGCCGATTGCCCTGCTGTCGGCGCTGGCGGCGACGACGAGCACAATTGGTCTCGTTGGCACGCTTTCGACCTCCTATAGCGACCCCTTCACCGTCGCGCGCCAGTTCGGCTCCATCGACCTGATCAGCAATGGCCGTGCCGGCTGGAATGCTGTGACCTCGCCCCTCGAAGGCTCGGCCCGCAACCATGGCCGGGTGCAGCATCCCGATCACGCCCTGCGCTACGAGATCGCCGGCGAGCATATCGAGATCGTCAAGGGCCTCTGGGACAGCTGGGACGACGATGCCTTCCCGCGCGACCGCAATACCGGGCGCTTCGCCGACTTCGCCAAGCTGCATCGCCTCAATTTCAAGGGCAAGTTCCACTCGGCTGAAGGGCCGCTCAACATCCAGCGCTCGCCACAGGGGCAGACCGTGCTGTTCCAGGCTGGTGGCTCGGTGGCAGGCATTGATCTGGCGGGCCTGCACGCCGACGCCGTGTTTGCCGCCTCCGGCTCCATCGAGGAAAACCGGGTGCTGACGCAAAAGCTCAAGCAGAGCGCGGTGGCCCATGGTCGTGGTGCCGATGCGCTCAAGGTCTTCCCGGGTATCGGCGTTATCGTGGGCTCGACCGAGGAAGAGGCGGAGCGAAAGTATCAGGAGATCGCCGGCCTCGTGAATATCAACGAGGCGCTGGCCTATCTCGGGCGCTATTTCGACCACCACGATTTCAGCCAGTATGAGCTGGACGCCCCCTTCCCCGAACTCGGCGATATCGGCCGCGAGAATTTCCAGTCCGGCACCGACAAGATCAAGGCGCGGGCCAAGGAGCTGGGCCAGAGCCTGCGCGACGTTGCGCTGGAACAGACCACGCCGCGCAGCGAGTTCCACGGCACACCCCAACATATCGCCGACCGGATCGAGGCCTGGGTGGATAGCGGCGCGGCCGATGGCTTCGTGCTGGGCTTCCCGGTCTCGGCGGCGGGCTGGGCGGATTTCGAGGAGCACGTCCTGCCGGTCCTCGAACAGCGCGGTCGTCATGTCCGCGAACAGGTCGGCACCACGCTGCGCGACCATCTCGGCCTGCCCTTCCGCGAAAGCCGCTACGCCCTGCCTGCCGAAAAGGCGGCGGGCTGACCACCGCAGCGGCGGCGGGCCGAGGGTCTGCCGCCGCGTCTCCCTGACCCGATGCCGAGGCTCCGCCATGACCGAGCGCTTTATCCATACCAGTGCCGACGACCCCATCGCCCTGCCCCTCGTCGAGCAGCTCACCTACGAATATCAGAGCCGCTATGGCGATTATTTCGAGGAAGGCGGGGCGGCGGTGGAGATGAACCGCTATCCGCCCGAGCGCTTCGGCGCGCCTGACGGGGCTTTCGTGCTGTTGCTGCGCAACGACACCCCGATCGCCGGCGGGGCGTTCATGCGCTATGACGACACCACCGCCGAGCTCAAGCGCGTCTGGACCGATCGCGACCATCGCCGCCAGGGCCTGGCGCGAAAAGTGCTGGTGGAGCTCGAAGAACAGGCGATCCGGCTCGGCTATACCCGCCTTTATCTCACCACCGGCTTCCGCCAGCCCGAAGCCCGCGCCCTCTATCTGCGCAGCGGTTACCGGGCGCTGTTCGATCTCGAGGCCGAGCCGGAAACCATCCAGATCCTGGCATTTGAAAAGCAGCTGCTGCCCGTGACGGCCGGGCTTCTTCCCGGTGGAAATGGCAATGCGCTTCAGCCTCTTGCGGCGGGCAATTAGTTTCCGCCAACCCTAAAACTCAGAATGGCGTCACTTCCCGACGGCGTCGGTGACGACATAATATCTACTAAATCTGTAGACTAAAGGTGCAAATCATGGCCTCCATCACCGACACTGGCATTGAAGCGCATGAGCGGTCGGCGCCGCGCGACCTGCAAAGGCTCAAGATCGTGCCCGCCCGTCATCCCTGGCGCGTCGCCGGCACGATCTTTGCGGCTGTGGTCATCGCCATAACGCTGCATTCCATCTTCACCAATGAGCGCTGGGGCTGGGCGGTGTTCGCCCAGTATTTCTTCTCCGAACCGGTGCTCGCTGGGCTCGGCCGCACACTGCTGCTCACCGGCATCTCGGCAGTGATCGGCTTCCTGCTCGGTGGCTTGCTGGCCTTCGCGCGGGTATCGAAATCGCCGCTGCTGTCCGGCCTGTCATGGGGCTATATCTGGCTGCTGCGTTCGGTGCCGCTGATCGTGCTGCTGCTGGTGCTCAACAATCTGGGCTACCTCTATGCCAGCATCAATATCGGCGTGCCGTTTACCGATATTCTCTGGGCGCAGTTCGACACGGTGCAGACCCTGAGCCCGTTCTGGGTCGCCATTATCGGCCTCAGCCTCAACCAGGCGGCGTTTTCGTCGGAGATCATCCGCGGCGGCATTCTCTCGGTCGACCAGGGCCAGCATGAGGCGGCTGCAGCTCTGGGACTCAGCCGCTGGCGCCAGGCGAGCCACATCGTGCTGCCCCAGGCCATGCGCGCCATCCTGCCCTCGGGTTTCAACGAAATCATCGGCCTGGCCAAGGCCACCTCCATTGTCTACGTCCTGGCCCTGCCCGAACTGTTCTACACCGTGCAGGTGATCTACCGGCGCAATCTCGAAGTCATCCCGCTGCTAATGGTCGCCACTGTCTGGTATCTGGTCATCATGGTGGTGCTGTCGGGCTTCCAGTATCTGATCGAGCAGTATTATTCGCGCGGCGCCAATCGCGAGTCCCTGCCGCCGCTGGTGGACCGACTGTTCCGCGCCATTGCCCGCAGAGATCGAGACGTCGCGCCCGTCGCCGCCCCCCTCTCCGCCAATGCACAGCGCCAGTCCGGCTTTGCCACCGATCGGGTCGGCGGCGAGATTGCCATCCACGCAGTCAACAAGTTCTTCGGCACCAATAAGGTGCTGGACGGCGTCGATCTCACGGTTGGCTCGGGTGAAGTGGTCGCCATTATCGGCCCCTCCGGCGCCGGCAAATCGACGCTGTTGCGCACGATCAATCACCTGGAGCGCGTCGATACCGGTATCGTCGCCATCGACGGGGAACTGATCGGTTACGAGCGCCGCGGCGACGCGCTGCACGAACTCAAGGAGCCGGCGATC
The DNA here is from genome assembly GCF_900631955.1 of Devosia equisanguinis. GTDB lineage: Bacteria > Pseudomonadota > Alphaproteobacteria > Rhizobiales > Devosiaceae > Devosia > Devosia equisanguinis. Next base: position 139,463 of record NZ_UZWD01000023.1, read on the forward strand.
CGCCGCCGCCGCGCCGGTGTCGGCATGGTGTTCCAGAATTTCAATCTCTTCCCGCATCTGACCGCCCTTGAAAACGTCATCGAAGCGCCGGTTTCGGTGGCAGGCGTGCCGCGCGACGAGGCGATTGCCCAGGCGCGCGACCTGCTGGCCCGCGTCGGCCTGGCCGACAAGGCAGATGCCTATCCGCGCCATCTCTCGGGTGGCCAGCAACAGCGTGTCGCCATCGCCCGGGCGCTGGCCCTCCGCCCCAAGGTGCTGCTGTTCGATGAGCCGACCTCCGCGCTCGATCCCGAACTGGTGGGCGAAGTACTCGACGTGATCAAGGAACTGGCCAAGTCCGGCACCACCCTTGTAATCGTCACCCACGAAATCGGCTTTGCCCGCGAAGTCGCCGACCGCATCGTCTTCATGGAAGGCGGGCGGGTGATCGAAATCGCGCCACCCGAACGGCTGTTCAGCGCGCCGACCCAGACGCGGACGCGCGAGTTCCTGGCCAAGGTCCTCTAGCAAAACCGCAATCCCCGCCATCCCCAACCTTAATGCCGGTGAGCGGCAGGATGGCGCACGTCCCCAAAACCCCATCAAAGGTATAGAAAATGCTTCCCAGACGATCCTTCCTTGCGCTCGCCAGCGCCGCCCTGTTGCTCACCGCCGCCCCTGTCGCGGTCTTCGCCCAGGCCTTCGACCTCAGCCCGGATCCTGCCAACCGGCTGCATGCCGAAAAGGTCGATGCGATCGCCGCACAGCTGCCGGCGGATTTCAAATATGCCAAGGACGGCGTGCTCAGCATCGCCATCGCCGCCGGTGCGCCGCCGATCTCCACCTATGCCACCGATGGCGCCACCGTAGTCGGCTTCGACCCGGATCTGGGCCGGCTGGTGGGCGAAGTTTTGGGCCTGCCGGTCGAAATCGTACCGATTGCCTGGATCGACTGGCCGCTGGGCCTCACCGCCGGCAAATATGACGCCGTCATTTCCAATGTCGGGGTGACCGAGGAGCGCAAGGAGAAGTACGACTTCTCCAGCTATCGCAAGGGCGTACACGGCTTCTACGTCAAGGCCGACAGCCCCATCACCGCTATTGCCGAGCCCAAGGACATTGCCGGGCTGCGCGTGATTACTGCCTCTGGCACCAACCAGGAGCGCATCACGCTCGAATGGGATCGGCTGAACCGGGAAGCCGGCCTGGCCCCCGTGGAAATCCAGTACTACGACGATGACGCCGCCGCCTCGCTGGCTATCGCGTCGGGGCGCGCCGATGTCGAGCTCAACCCCAACGCGCCACAAGCCTACAAGGCCGCGATTACCGGTGAGACCAAACTGGTCGGCACCATCAGCTCCGGCTGGCCCAACCCGGCCGAGGTCGGCGTCACCACACGCAAGGATAGCGGGCTGGCTGAGCCGGTAACGGCCGCCATCAACCATCTGATCGATACCGGCCTCTACGCCCAATTGCTGGAGCAGTGGAACCTCACGCCCGAAGGCGTCGAGCAGTCGCAGACCAATCCGCCGGGGCTGCCAAAGCCCTGAGCGCATGGCGCGGGCGGTTCTCTTCCCTGGCCGCTCGCGCCCCACTCCTTCCAGCATTGCGAGGAAAAAATGACCCAGGAGATCACCAGGATCGGGTTTCTCACACCCGGCAATTTCGACAATGCCAACCCCTATCCCGGCATCGAAGGCACGCTGGAGCTGATTGGTTTCGGCGAGCGGCTGGGCTTTGACAGCGCCTGGGTGCGCCAGCGCCATCTCGAGCCCGGCATCGGCTCGGCCGCAGTATTTCTCGCCGCCGCCAGCCAGCGTACCAGCCGCATCGAACTGGGTTCAGCAGTGATCCAGATAGGCTATGAAAGTCCGTTCCGGCTGGCCGAAGACCTATCCATGGTCGATGTGCTGTCGCGCGGCCGGCTCAATGTCGGCCTTAGCGCCGGCGTGCCGCCGCACAGCCAGCTCATCGGCCATCTCGTCCATGACGGCGACTGGACCCAGCACGATCTCAGTCACCAGCGCATCGCTCGTTTCCGCAACCATCTCGATGTCGCCTATCTCGGCGACGACGACATTTTCGTGCAGACGCCCTTCGGCCGCAGCGGCCGCGACTGCAGCCGCATGCTGCGGGGCTGGCGGATCGCCTCTGGTATGGCGCGGGCTCGCAGCTTTCGGCACGCTGGGCCGGCGAAAACGGCTTCAACCTGTTGACCGGAAACGTCATCTCGGGCGAAGGCACCGACGATTTTCATGCGGCCCAGATCAACCTCATCTCCACCTGGCGTGCGGCGCTTGGCGACAAGGCTGGGCGCGTGGCGCTGGGCCGGGTAATCGTCCCCACCGATTCAGCGCCCGCTTCCCGCATTGCGAAATACCAGGCCTATGCGACCGGCCGCCTCGAGCGGACGCTGAGGCCACAGGGCGAACGCCGAACGCTGTTCCCGCGCGATCTCGTCGGGCCGGCCGAACAGATCGTTGAATGGCTGCGCGATGACCCGGTCCTGCCGCTGGTGGACGAATTGCGGCTCGAGCTGCCGTATGAATTCGCGCTCTCGGAATATGAGCAGATCCTTACCGACACGATCACCCGCATTGCGCCTGCTCTCGGCTGGTCCGCGCAAGCGTCCGCCATCGCCGCCGAATAATTCCGGCCCGGTGCGGGCGCGGCACCGGGTTCGTTCCCTCCCTCACGCGCAAGGACATGACAGAATGAAACACCACGTCAGAGGCTTGCTCACTGGTATCGCCCTCCTCACATTGACGAGCGCCGGGCATGCCGCCGAATTCGATATCAGCCCGGAACAGCCCGGACGTCTCAAGGCCGAGCCGAATGCCGAAGCCATCGCTGCCATCCCGGCCGACTTCAAGTTTGCCGCAGACGGCAAGTTCACCGTCGCGGTGTCGCCCTGGGATCCGCCGATCGCCACCTATGCCACCGACGGCGCCACTGTCGTCGGTGTCGATCCGGACCTGGCTTCGCTGATCGCGGATTCGCTGGGGCTCGAGCTCAACCTCGTCGCCACCGCCTGGGCCGATTGGCCGCTGGGCGTCACCTCCGGCAAGTATGACGCCGTGATTTCCAACGTCACCGTCACCGAGGAACGCAAGGAGAAGTTCGATTTCTCCAGCTATCGCCAGGACGTGCTGGGCTTTTACGTCCGCACCGACAGCCCGATCCAGGAGATCAAGGAGCCCAAGGACATTGCCGGCCTCAAGGTGATCACCGGCGCGGGCACCAACCAAGAGAAGATCATCCTGGAATGGGATCGCCAGAACGTCGCAGCCGGCCTGGCGCCCATCGAGGTGCAGTATTACGACGATAGCGCTGCCAGCACCCTGGCGCTGCAGTCGGGCCGCGCCGATGTCGAATTCAACCCCAATCCGACATTGTCCTATTCCTCTGCAGTCTCCGGCGACACCCGCCTTGTTGGCGTGCAGAGCGGCGGCTGGCCGGTCAAGGCCGAAATCGCCGCCACCACTCGCAAGGGCTCGGGCCTGGCCGACGCCATCACTATCGCCATCAACGGGCTGATCGAGAACGGTCTCTACGCCCAGACGCTGGAACGCTGGAACGTCAGCGCCGAAGCGGTCGAGGCCTCGCAGACCAACCCGCCCGGCCTGCCCAAGAGCTGACCGGCATTTCGGCGACCGGCACCGCGCCCGGTCGCCGCTTCCCTTCCCAACTTTGAGGCACTGAAATGAACTTGACCGTCCGTACGCTGACGGCAGGGCTGTTTCCGATCTGACCGCCGCCGCGGACGCCGAGAATAACGTCGTCAGCACCACACTGCTTAACCGAATCTATCAAATTCTGATCTGGGCGTGGCGAAGCCGGCGCTCTGGTGCCCCGGCTGGCGACGAATGGTTCGCCAAGGATGGCGATCCAACACCTGGATGTTCAAGATCGGCGAGACTGTGGCCTATTCCGACGGCGCTGCCCTTCGCGCTAAATGACAAGAGCCCGCGCGCCTCCGGGGAGGACGCGGGCTTTGGGGTGGAAGTATCGATTGCGCTAGGCGCTGAACGGGTCGCGATTGGGGAGCAATTGCTGGTATTGCCCGTTCCAGTAGAGCAAGGGCGACTGGCGGTCGGCGACATCGGCACTGCGCACACGCCCGAACACCAGAGCGTGCGAATGGCGCTCGATGATTTCGTCGACATCGCAATCGAGCACTGCCAGCGCGGCGCTGAGCCCCAAAACACCACTGTCCAGCTGATCCCAGTCCCAGCCGACATAGCGGTCATTGCCCTTGATGCCCCCGCGACCGGCGAAACGGTCCGCCACGCCACTTTGCGCCTCGGTCAGGATATTGACCGCAAAAGAAGCGGTTTCCCGCAAAACCTGCCAGGACGACGACGCCTTGTTGAGGCTCACCAGAATGACGGGGGGATCGACGGAAAAGGATGACACCGATGTGGCGGTGAACCCGGTCCGCTGCGGACCATTGCCGACGGTGATGACGCTGACGGCACCGGCCAGATTGCGCATGGCCAGCTTGAAGGCGCTGACATCAACCGCCGGTTTGTTGGCCGGCAGGAAGTTTGCGATATCGACGATCGACACGAGACCTCTCCAAAACTGCGCGCCATGATTGGCGTTTGGAAAGAGTAGCGGCCCCTTCCCGGAGCCGCGAGATCGGCGCGGAGCACAGTTTGTTACCGGACGGCAGAGGCGGAAAATATATATCTACTAAATCTATAGACTTATAATCATCGCACTTTACTCTGGCCCTACACCCGTTTCGCACACTCCTCTTTGGTGACCGCCTTGGCTGACGACACTCTCTATCTCATCGCCCCCGATTTCCATGTTCCCGGCCGCGAGGACGGGCCGTTCGTGTGCCCGTTCTGCAACCAGATCGAGGGGCTTCTGGCCAGCTTTCCGCAGCTGGCGCTCGATATCGAGGTGGTTCGCGTGCCCTTCCCCCGCCCACGCGCCGCCGTAGTGGCCCTGGTGGGCGAAGAGAACCAGGCGCTGCCGCTACTGATACTGGGCGAAGACCCGCCGGCCGATGCGCACCAGTACGGCGACATCCGTTTTATCGCAGATACCGACCGCATTCTCGACCTGCTTGCCACTCGCCACGGCTTCCCGCGCCTCCTCCGCCCACTGACGCAACCGGTGGAGGCCTAGAAGGCCGGCGCGTGATTACACCATCAGCGTCTTGTCGAGCCAGAGCGCGAATCCGCCCTTGAAGGCATTGGCATTGTCGCCTCGCCGGGCCTTGGGTGGCAGCGCATCGAGCCTCGTGACATTGCCGCCGCCGATGACCACATAGTCCGGCTCGAGCGCGGCGGTCAGCTGCTCCACGGCGGCAAAGACGTGCTTCTGCCATTTGTCATGGCCGCGCTGTTCGAGGCTGGCTTCGCCGAGATAGTCCTCATAGGTCCGGCCCTTGCGGTAAGGCAGATGCGCCAGTTCCATAGGCTGGGCGACATTGTCGACGATCATGGCGGCACCCAGCCCCGTGCCGAGGCCGAGGAACAGCATGCGGCCACCCTCATAGCTGCCGATGGCCTGCATCAGCGCATCATTGACGATGCGGACCGGCTTGCCAAAACGCTTGGCGAAGTCGAACCCGACCCAGCCGGGGGCCAGATTATGCGGATCGCTCAGGACCTTGTCGTGGACCACCGGGCCCGGATAGCCGATGGCCAGGACGTCAAAGTCGAGACCCGCGGCGAGCTTTTCGACGGCGTCGGCCATGCCGGCGGCGTTCATTTTCGGTCCGGAGACAGCCTTGCGCTCCTCACCTCCCGCGCTGGTGCGGATTTTGACATGCGAGCCGCCGATATCGATGGCGAGGACGGTGAGGTTGTCAGTGTCCATGGACGATCACCCCTTCCTTGCCGGGGTCGACCCAGCCGCCAGGCGGTTCGAACCCGGCCATGGCCTCGACCGGCCCCCAGCTGCCAGGCTTATAGGGCGCCGGATCGGTCCGCCGCGCCAGGACGGGATCGACAATGCGCCAGGCGAGTTCGGAGGCATCCTGGCGGGTGAAGAGCTGGCGCTTGCCGTCCATAGCATCGCCGATCAACCGCTCATAGGGCATCATGTCGTCGGTGGTGTCATCGACCGCGTCGAGTTCGACCGGCTCGCCGACCATGTCGCTGCCCGGAGCCTTGCGGCGGGCGCCAATGCCGATCATCACCTGGGGGCCGACGCGGAAGCGAACATAATTGGCCTGTGACTCGGCCACATCGTCGAACAGGGCCACCGGTGGCTTGCGGAAGCGCACCACCACCTCGGTGGCGCGGACCGGCAATTGCTTGCCGGCGCGGATGTAGAAGGGCACATCCTTCCAGCGCCAGGTATCGACGAAAAGGCGAACGGCAGCGAAGGTCTCGGCCTTGGAATCAGGGGCGACGCCGGGCTCGTCCAGATAGCCCTCGAACTGGCCGCGCACCACATCGGCCTCGGTCAACGGCCGCATGGCCTTGAGAATCTGCACCTTTTCGTCACTGAGATCGTCGGAAGCGCTGGTGACCGGAGGCTCCATGGCCAGGAGCAGCAGCACATTGACCAGATGGTTCTGGATCACGTCGCGAATACAGCCGACCTCGTCGTAGAACTTGCCACGACCGGCAATGCCGAAATCCTCGGCCATGGTGATCTGCACGCTCTCGACATAGGTGCGGTTCCACACCGGCTCGAGAAAGCCATTGGCGAAGCGGAAATAGAGCAGGTTCTGCACCGCTTCCTTGCCGAGGAAATGGTCGATGCGGAACACCGCCTCTTCGGGAAAGGCACGATGCAGGACGGCGTTCAACGCCTGGGCGGATGCAAGGTCATGGCCGAAGGGTTTTTCCACCATCAGCCGGGACTTCTTGGCGATACCGGCTGATTTGAGGGCGTCGATGACGGTGCCGAACAGCGAGGGCGGGATGGCCAGGTAGTAGAGCGGATGCGCGGCGCCGCCCAGCGCCGTGCGCAGTTTTTCGAAGGTCTCCGCATTCTTGTAGTCGCCGCTGACATAGCGCAACTGCGCCTTGAAGCGGGCGAACACGGCTTCATCGACGCTGCCGAACTGCTTGATGATGCCGCTGCGGGCGCGCTCGGCCAGCTTGTCGATATCCCAGTCGTCAAAGGCGACCCCGACAATAGGTTCGTTGAGATGGCCGCGCCGCACCATCTGGTAGAGCGAGGGCAGGATCATCTTGTGCGCGAGGTCGCCGGTGACGCCGAACACCACCAGCGCGTCGGAGCGATCGAGCAATGGCTTGGACATGCTCATTTCTCCTGATGGCCGCCGAAGGAATAGCGCATGGCCGACAAGAGCTTGTTGGCGAACTCGTCATTGTCGCGCGAGGCAAAGCGATTGAACAGCGCCGAGGAAAGCACGGGCGCGGGCACGCCGGTTTCGATGGCCGCCTGCAAGGTCCAACGGCCCTCGCCGGAATCGGAGACCTTGCCGCCGAAGCGCGACAGCGTGGCGTCGTCCTTGAGCACCTGCGCGGTCAGGTCGAGCAGCCAGGAGCCGATGACGCTGCCATGGCGCCACACTTCGGTGACGGCGGCAAGATCGATGTCGAAGCGGTAATATTCGGGATTGTGCAGCGGCGCGGTTTCGGCGTCAGCATCGCGCTTTTCCTTGCCCGCATCGGCTGCTTTGAGAATGTTGAGGCCTTCGGCATAGGCGGCCATGATGCCGTATTCGATACCGTTATGAACCATCTTGACGAAGTGGCCGGCGCCGGCCGGACCGCAATGCAGATAGCCCTGCACCGCTGTATCGGTTGTCCCAGACGTGCCGCCGGAGCCATCCGCCCCCGGAGCCAGCGAGGCCAGAATGGGATCGAGCGTTTTGACGGGCTCCGTGCTGCCGCCGATCATCAGGCTATAGCCGCGCTCCAGCCCCCAGACGCCGCCACTGGTGCCGACATCGACATAGGCGACGCCCTTGGGCGCCAGCTCGGTGGCGAGGTCCACGGCATCGCGATAGTTGGAATTACCACCATCGATCAGGATATCGCCCGGCGCCATCTGGGCGGCGATCTCGCGGGCAATGCGCCCGGTGATCGCGGCAGGCAGCATCATCCAGACGGCGCGCGGGCCATTGAGCTTGCTCAGCAGATCGCCCATATCGGTGGCGCCGATAGCGCCCTCGGCCACCAGGGCGGCAATATTGGCCGGATTGACGTCATAGACCACGCATTGGTGTCCCGCCCGCATCAGGCGCCGCACCATATTGGCGCCCATACGGCCCAAACCGATCATTCCCAGCTGCATAGAAAGCTCCTGTTTGACGCTTATTCGCTGACGCGCTGAACCGCGAAACGGTTGTCATTCCAGCGATTGTCTTCAAGCCAGAGGAAGGTGAACACCACCGCCCTGCCCGGCCCGAGATTGGATATGTCGAGATCGGCCACATGAGTTCCAAGGCCGCTATCGCGCGTTTTCGTGTCCGTAGGCTGCTGCCAGTCATCCAGCCCCCAATGAACCAGCGCCGGCGCCGGCAGTTCGAGCCGCAGGCTTTTGCCCGCCGGCACATGAGTGATGGCATTGTTTAGCCGCCAGATGCGCAGGTTTGATGGCGAAGTGCCGGCGACATAACGCGCATGGGTCTGCGGCGGCATGTCGAACACCGCGCCATCAGCCAGCGAGCGCAATAGCTTGATGTGCTCTGCATGCGCCCAGACCAGCGGCATGGCGCTGCCGGAGGGGCGGCCGCGAAACAGCTCGCGCCGGGGCACATCGTCGGCGTCCCAACTCTGCTCGGGCAACAAACCCTCGACACTGGCGGAGGCTTCGAGCGTTCGGAGGAGGCTTTGCGCATTTTCGACGCGGCCGCCAGCAAGCTCGTAATGCGCGCGTTCGCCGGCCAGCAGCGGCCAGGCCCGGCCCTGCCCGGTGCCATCAAAGGCTTCGCCGCTTTCGTGTTCTCCATAGCCATCGCCGGTATAGCGATACCAGAGCGGTCCTTGCGGCAGCTCCACCTTGAGGGTGGCGTCGAGCATCGTCACCGTGTCGAGGATACGCGGATCATCGGCTCCGCGCAGGCCGAAGCGCACCAGCGCCAGAGCATCCGGGCTCAGCACCTGGCGGGAGGGCAATGCCGACTTGCCGAGCACCTGGTTGCGAATGACCGTGACGCCGGAGCCGGCATCGGCGATATCGGTAGCGACGTCGTTACCCATGCGGACATAATAGCCGGCGACGCCAAGCGCCGGGTCAGGGTCACGAACATAGGTCCAGTTCTCGATCTGCTCGTTCCAGCAATCGGCGGTTTCGCGCAGATGCGTTGCGGCAGTGGCGTCATCGAGCAGGTCGGCCGCCGCCAGCAGCGCCGCGATTTCGACAGCGAGCGTGAACGGACTATAGCCGCCATCCTCTTCCCAGCGGTCCTGTCGGCTGGCCGGACCATTGGCGACGATGTAGCCGGCAGCGCGGCGGATCATCGGCAGATAGCGCCCAAGCGCGGTACCATCGAGCACGCCCTTGCGGCGCAAGAGATCGGCCAGCAGGATCGGAAAAGCGCATTCATCCATCTGCACGCCACGCCAATAGGGCCGCCCATCCAGCCACATATTCTGCGCCCAGCGGCCGGAGGCCAATTGCACCTCGCGCAGATATTCGAGAATGCTGAGCGCCTCGCGCTCGTCGCCCGCCGCGAGGAAACCGCCGGCGGTTTCGACCAGGTCGCGCGGCCACACCAGATGGTAGCCGCCCATGTCGTCGTCGCCCTTGGTCGGGCCCCAGGGGATGGAAAGGCTGGCCACCACTGCACCCGGCCGGTCAACCGCGCGGTGGCTGGCGAGCACGGCGGTGGAGACACGGTAGGCATTGATCGCGCCGGATCGCAGCTGGTCGAGTGGCTTGAGGCTCTGTTGCCAGCCGCGCCAGTTGTTGCAGTAATCGGCGAACGCCCGATCCCAGCCTTCGCGCAGGCTGGCCCCCACATTGGCACCCGCCTCGGTTTCGGACTGCCCGAAACCCACGACCAGCTCGACGTTGTTGTCGCCATCAAAACCAATCTCGGCGCAGAGGGCGACATTGCCGTCATCGGCGCGCTGATATTGCGGTTCGAGCCGGCCATTGCGGCTCAATTGCTGATAGCCGTCCGAGACACCGACAAAGCCGACCGAGCGGCTGCGCCAGGGCAAGGAACTGCCCAGCGCCAGATAGCGGGAGCGCCCGCTGGCATAGAGCAAGGTGATGTCGCGCTGCTCGCCGATCCAGGCGGAATTGTCCATGCCGGCATTGACCAGATGCGGGGCCAGCAGCGCATAGACTCGATAATCGGCGAGACTGCCCACCAGCGGGGCAAATGTGACCTTCTGGATGAGACTGGGCCGCGCCGGATCGGAGATGACATGTTTTTCGATGCGGTAGCGACCATCGCGCGAGCGATTGCTGACGGAAAAGGCCGGAATGCCATCCTCAACCTGACGTGTGGTGCTCTCGCAGTCGCGCTTCTCCTCGGAGAAATAGCCATCCGGTCCCACCACCAAGAGCTCGAAATCGCGGGTGCAGGCGCTGTCGACGCGCGGAAAATAGACCTCGTTGACCACGCCATGGCTGAGCGTGAACCAGAGCGGGGAATGCCGCGACAACGCCGTGCCCACCCCGCTCTTGGCGCTCGAGGTCCAGCGGGGCGCAATCCCCGGCGCGCCGGGCGCAAAATCCAGCATGGGGTCGGACGGTAGACGCATGGGAAGTCTTTCGGATCAGAACAGAACGCTGGCAGGATGCTAGCGCGAAAACGCGTCGGCACAATGGACGTTGCTCGCAAATGGATACGGATCGCGCCACGAGCTTCGTGACTCGGGAGCCTCACCCATGCGCACTGGTGGGTTGGCGGTGTGCGTGTTAGTCAGCGCGGTCGAAATTTTGTGCCGAGCCAGCCGCCCATGACGTTCTGTATCGTGACCAACGAGACTCCGGCCGCCAATGCTGCGGCGATGCGGCTGCGTGATCGCTATGGCATGGTGTCGCTGGAAGACGCCGATGTGGTGGTGGCGCTGGGCGGCGATGGGCTGATGCTGCAGACGCTGCATCAGGTCATGGGCTCGGGCAAGCCGGTCTACGGTATGAACTTCGGCTCGGTCGGCTTCATGATGAACAATTTCAGCGAAGACGATCTCGACGAGCGGCTCAAGGTCGTGCAGCAGACCCAGATCTATCCGCTGTCCATGAACGTACTCGATGCCTCGGGGACGAGCCGCTCGGCGCTGGCCATCAACGAGGTGTCGCTGTTCCGCTCGACCTACCAGGCTGCCAAGCTGCAGATCCTGGTGGATGGAGAAGTGCGGCTGGACGAGTTGATCTGCGACGGCGCGCTGCTGGCGACGCCGGCTGGGTCGACCGCCTACAATCTTTCTGCCCACGGCCCGATCCTGCCGATCGAGGCGCCGCTGCTGGCGCTGACGCCGATTTCACCATTCCGGCCGCGCCGCTGGCGCGGGGCCATCCTGTCGAACCGCGCTGAAGTGACCTTCATCACCCGCGAGGCCGAAAAGCGGCCAGTCAGCGCGGTGGCGGACAATGTGGAATTCCAGAATGTGCGGGAAGTGACGGTACGCGAGGACCGCACCCACGGCGTCACCCTGCTGTTCGATCCTGGCACAAGTCTGGAAGAACGCGTGCTGAGCGAACAGTTCCGCTTCTAGATTTTATGCTGCGGGCAGCGCCAGAGCCGGTTGCACTTGAGCGGACGGCAGGGACATCAAGGCGCTGCTGCTGCCCGCAAAGGCGGCCATGACGCCACGCGCCGCCTTGCGCGCCAGGGCGATGTTCTGCTCGCCCAGATAGGCAAAGGCCTCTTCCAGCTCGGGGGGAATATCGCCGTCATAGTCGGCAAGCATTTCCTCGGTCAGCGCCGTGACGACGTAGTGACGGGCGGCGACGTCATCGGCGAGGTCGGCCGCACGGGCATGCAATACCAGCCGGACGAGCAGGCGGCCGATGCCGCTGTCGAGACCGCAACGGGCGAATAGCGCCATAAGGGCCGGGCGGCTGCCGGATTCCAGCAGCGAAAAGACCTTGTCCCGCGAGACCTGCGCCAGATTGGCCAGACAGGCAGCAAAGAACATCACATGGCCGGTGACCACGGCATGGAGCAGGAGGCGCGTGTTGAGCTGGTTGGCGCCCACCAGCTGCTCGACGAAATTGGGGTCGGCAGCGACGCTAGCGCGCTCGCCAATGGCCGAGACGGCGGTGTCATTGCCATCGCGCAGCAGACGCTCCAGCCGGTCTGGGGCGAGAGCACCCTTGACCATGCGGCATTGGCGCAGGCTTTCGGTGGCCCGCTGCAACAGCAGCAGCCGCGCTGGCGCGGGCAGGTCCTTGCGAGCCAACAGGGCGCCGCGCATCGACGCGTCTTCGCCACGAGTAGCGGCCAACCCCTGCAGCACGTCGGCGACAAGCAGCACATCCTTGCGGCGCAGCACGCGCAGGGTCAGGCTGTCATCATTGCGGGCAATGAGCGCCGCGCCAAGGCGCGGGCTGATCGTGGTGCGCTGGGCAATCGAAACGAGCGCCGCGATATCCCCATTGCGCACCACCGACATCAGGTCGGCATCGACCAGAATGGGCGAATATTGCAGCACGGCGCGGGAAATGATCGGGCTGTCGCGCAACAGCGCCAGGATGATCGGGCGCGGCGCATCGAGCGAATGCAGCAGGCCATAGGCCAGCGAGGCGCGCACTTTGACCGAAGGATCGTCGAGAAAGGAAATCAGCGCGGCGTAAAGCGCAGCATGCTCGTCGGCCGGACCATCGTGCTTTAGATAGGCCAGCGCGGCCAGATGAGCGGCATGCCCACGCTCGTCACTGTCACTCGACTGTGAGAGATCCGCAAACGCCTGATACCCAATCATTACACTCTCCGCGCACTCGCGAAGAGCACCTTAGAATGCAGAGTTTAAGGAACGGTTCACCATAAACATGGCGTGGGTCAGCCGGTGACGAATGTCCAGAGCCCGGCCAGCGTTTGCGCGGCGGCGATGGTGACGAGCCAGGAACAGAGCGCCAGCGCCGAGATGACCCAGCCGCGCGGAATGGCTGCAATGGCGAGTTCCCATTCGAGCGGTCTGTCTTGCATGTGTGGTCGGTCTCCGGCGAGACCCTGACTTCACCCGGAAATGGCTAACGTTGCGTTAGGATTGCCCGGTGCCACCCACTTTGATGGCGAGCCAAATGCGACCTATTGGCCGTAGAGCTGGGTGAAGAAAGCGGCGCCCGCTCCAGTGGCACTCTCGGCTTCGCTGGGCAATTCGACTTCGTTCTTGAACAGGCCCGTGAACGACATATTTTCGCGCGAGAAACGGGAGGGCAGCGGCGGCGCCTGATCTACCCCGCGCGATCCACCCTGCCCCGCCATCTGCTGGGTGGAAAAGGCCGCATTGGTGCCGGTCTCGTGCTTGGCCACCAGCACCCGGTAAACCTCGCGAATGGTGCGCGGTTTGCCATTGTCGAAGAAGATGGCGACGTTGGAGGAGGCCTGGCGGGGGAAAAGGTCGGCTGCGAGCTGGTCGGCATTTTGCAGGCCGGCGCGGAACAGCTTTTCGGCGCCCTGCGCGCCCAGGAAATGGGCAATGTAGAGCTCGCCGGCACTGGGCATGCGCCCGAAGGCACCGCGCAGATAGTCGCCATTGGAACGGGTGAAGGCGGCGGCGAGGTCGGCTGCTATCTCGGGGTTTTCCCGCAGCTTGAGAATAGCGTCACGCGTCGCCGGATCACGCACGGTGTAATTGCCGTCGCTGGTGATCTCGATCTTGTCCGCATAGGTTTGATAGCCGAGACGCGGGCCTTCCTGCTTCATCACCTGCAGCCAGGTGCTTTCGAGAAACTGGAACAGGCCGACCGCGCTCGATGTGCTGGCCTTGGCCGCCGGATTGAGACTGCTCTCGCGCATTGCGGTCTGCAGCAGGTAGCTGAAATCCACGCCGCTGCGATTGCCGGCCGTGGTCAGGGCCTGCGCAAGGTTCTGCGGGATGGAAATCGACTGCACACCCATCGACGGGCTTTCGTGTGGGAATCAACCGCAGCGATCCTATCACGCAAGCCCGTTAATACGTGATTAACCATGTGCAGGATGCGGGGCCGTCCAATAGGTGACGATATCGGCGAGGTCAGGACGCGGACGATCCTCGGGAGCGACGGTCGGGGTGCCGATATGCACGAAACCGACAAAACGCTCCCCAGGGCCAGCGCCCAGCATGGCGGCGGCGTCTTCGTCGAAGCTGAACCAGCGAGTGATCCAGGACGCGGCAAAGCCGAGGGCGTAGGCGGCATGTTCGAGATTGAAGGCGACATTGCCGGCAGACAGCAATTGTTCGAATTCGGGCACTTTCGGGTGCGGCTTGGGGGTGGAGAGGACGCCGATGACCAGGGGGGCGGGCAAGAACTGGCGGCGTTCGATATCAAGGCTCGCTTCATCGATATCGGGACGCCGCCGCGCCGCGATTTCGGCTAGGGCATTGCCGGCATCGATACGCGCCTGTCCTGCGAAAACCACCAGCCGCCAGGGCGCCAGCTTGCCGTGATCAGGCACGCGGGTGGCAATGGTCAGAAGCGTCTGGAGTTCCCCTGCCGAAGGTCCCGGCTCCTGCAGGAAGGCCTGGCCGACCGAGCGGCGGGTCAACAGATAATCGCGCAAAGCAGAATTGGCGGGCATGGCTGGCTCCTTGTTGGCCGACACATAGCCGGGGCAGCGCAGCGCGACCAGCCCTCCCGCAAAATTGAGCGTTCGGGCATCGCGACGGTTTTAAAACCGCTGGGGTTGTGACACAGCTTTTCCGTGATTGCGGCTTAATCACCGCGGAATCGGCCAGCCAGCTGGCCTATCGGACGACGTCGGAGAGTTCATGCGTATTCTACGCCTTTTGTTGTCGGTTGTTTGCCTCGCCGCCGTCGGCATTACAGGCACGGCGCATATGGCCGCCTGGGCGCAGGAAAATGCCGAAATCCCACCCCTGCCCCGCCCGCGTCCGGATCGCGATGCATCAGGCGCCGTGGCGCCGGTTCCAGCCCCGCCGCCGCGGCAGCAGACACCGGCGACCGAAGCCATCGACACGCTTGCCGGCGCCCCGCAACCGGTCACCCTCACCGCCCGGATTACGCAGGACGGCACCACCATCCCCGAGGGGTTGATCTGGCGCATCTTTGATAGCGTTCCTGATGCCAATGGCGAGATGGCGCTGGTGGCCAAGGTGGAGGGCGGCACGGCGCAGCTGGAACTCCCCCCCGGTGAATATGTCATCCACCTCGCCTATGGCCGTGCCCAGACCAGCGAACCGCTCTCGGTGGCCGCCGGACAGAACAGCAAGGACATCGTCATGGAAGCGGGCGCGCTGCGCCTCAATTCGGCTGTGACCGGCGATATCCCAATCGCGCCGAACCTGCTGCATTTCGACATCTACACGGCTGGGCCGGAGAATAGCCGCGTCATGCTGGCTGAAAACCTGCAGCCCAACGAGATCATCACCCTCAATGCCGGCACCTACCACATCGTCTCGCGCTTCGGTGATATCAATGCCGTGGTCAAGGCAGACCTGCGGGTCGAGCCCGGCCAGTTGACCGACGCGACGCTCTACCATCATGGCAGCGAAGTCTCATTCAAGCTGGTGTCCGAAGAAGGCGGCGAGGCCATTGCCGACGTGGAATGGACGGTGAAGTCGACCGACGGGGCGACCTTGTTCACCGACCGCGGCGCCTTCCCCTGGACCGTTCTGGCTGAAGGCGATTACACGGTGCTCGCCAAGCTGGGCGACCAGGTCTACA
Organism: Devosia equisanguinis; assembly: GCF_900631955.1. GTDB lineage: Bacteria > Pseudomonadota > Alphaproteobacteria > Rhizobiales > Devosiaceae > Devosia > Devosia equisanguinis. Next base: position 155,171 of record NZ_UZWD01000023.1, read on the forward strand.
ATCGTGACTTCCAGGTGCAGCCGGGTGGCCAGCGCGAAATTGAAATCCTGAACAACAAGTTCTGAGCGCGCCTCCCCGATTGAATTGCCACTCTCCTGTCATCTTTGTCGCTTGGACTGGGCAAGCCTGCGCCTCACCTCGCCGGGGAAACCTTGGCATTTGCACAACGCGTGGCGTCTGGGTATTTCTGTTGCTTGAACAGCAGTGGCCAGTTTCCTAGGTTTGGCCGGACAATGGGAGAAAAGCATGCTCAACAGTTCAAAGGGTCGGCGCAGCCTCGCCACCTTCGCCGCCGCCTGTCTGCTCAGCGTTGCGCTTCCGGCCGGCGCCGCCTTTGCCCAAAAGCAGAAGAACAAGGACGTCGCGCCACCACCAGCGGCAGAAATGTCGATTGACTATGTCGTCTCCATTCCGACGGTGACGGGCGTCGACTCCAGCATTGATGACGCGACGCTCACCGACATCCTATCCGGCGCCTTCGTGGAAAATGCCGACGCCTTGGCCGGTCTGGACGCTACCAGCATCACCGTGCCCGAAATTGCAGTGACGGTAAAATCCACCCGCGCCGACGAGGTCAAGGAAACCACCATCACCTTCAGCAACCTGGTGCTTGAGAACGTCACCGATGGCGTTGCCGACAGCGTCAGCCTGGGCTCCATCGGCATGGAAACCGGCGAGGGTACGGTGGATTTTGGCGCGATGTCGGCCGCCAATTTCGATATCGGCGGCGTCCTGGGCATTTATGGCCTGGTCGACCGTGGCGGGCAGACCGCACTCGAGACCATCTATACCGATTTTACCGCCGAAGGCGGCAGCATCGACATGACTGACGGTTCCTGCACCATTGGCGGGACCTATGGTGCCGAATTCAAGGCGCGGCCGCTGAAAATGCCGTTCGGCGAGATGATCGCGCTGGCGCAGGAGCTGGAAGATGATCCGGACACTATGGATCCGGCGCTGATCGGCCAGGTGATGCGCATGTATGCCGACATCCTCACCGCGTTCGAGACTTCGGAAGTCACCTTCGACGGTTTCAGCTGTGACATTACGGACGAACAGGGTCGTCCGATGAATTTCGCCATTGCCAGCATGACGCTTGGCGGCATGTCGCCCGGCACCTACCCCTCCATCGTCCTTGAAGGCCTCAATATCGCCGTGGAAGACGACGGCGCGATATCGCTCGACAATTTCACCTTCAAGCCGATGGACCTCAGCGGCACCATTGCCGTGCTTGAAGGCGCGCCCGAACTGGTCGACGAGGCCTGGCTGGAGGCCAATGCGCGTGGCCTCATCCCGGCGATGGAAGGTTTTTCTCTCAGCGGCATGAGCGTGGACGTGCCGGACCCTGACAATGAAGAGGCGCGGGTGAAAGCCGATATCGGCAATTTCGACCTGACGCTGGGCAGCTATGTCAACGGTATCCCGACCCTGCTCGACACCTCGGCGGCCAACATCCAGGTCGCCCTGCCCGAGAATGGCGGCGACGAACAGATGCAGCAGCTCATCGCCCTTGGCGTCACCGATATCGACGCCGGGTTCCGCCTGGCGGCAAATTGGGACGAGGCCAACAGCACTATCGTGCTTGAGGAAGCCTCGGTCACCGGCGCCAATCTCGCCACAGTCAAGCTGGCCGGTACTATTGCCAATGCCACTGCGGACCTGTTCGCGCTCGACACCGACACGGCGCTGATGGCGGCAATGGGCGTGGCGATCCAGTCGCTCAATCTCGACGTGACGGATGCCGGTCTGTCGGACATTGTCCTCGCTGCGGCTGCGGCCGAACAGGGGGGTGACCCCGCAGCGTTGCGCCCGATCTTTGCTGGTCTGGCTGAAGGCACCATTATCGGCTTCATGGCCGGGGCCGCCGACGCCGCCAAGCTGGGCGCCGCGGTGAACAGCTTCGTCAGCGGCACCGCCAAGTCGCTGAACATCACCATCGATGCCAAGTCGGCGCCCGGTCTGGGCCTCGAAGACTTCATGGCCGCCGAGGAAGACCTCACCACGCTGCTGGGCAAGGTGAACATTTCCGCCACGGCAAAGTAAGCCGCCGAAAAATATTCGAAAGCGAAACGGGGCCCTTGTCACAAAGGGCCCCTTCTTCATTGGCGCTGGCGCAAACTATGCCGCTTATCCCCGGGCATCGCGGCGCTTCTACACTGGGCTCATCAATCTTTGAGGAGTCCGAGGACCATGACCGACCGTTTCGCCAGCCATGCCGCCACCATTGATGGCCCCGCCCAGCATGGCTTTGCCATTTCGCCCCATGACAGCACCGAGCTGAGCGAAGCGACGCGCGCGCTCTATGTCGGCGCGGGCGGCACGCTAGCCGTCGTTACCGTGTCCGGGGCAAGCCTGGCCTTCGCCAATGTCAGCGCCGGCAGCATTTTGCCGCTGCGCGTCGTGGCCGTGAAGGCCACCGGCACCACGGCCGCTGACATCGTGGGTCTGGTCTGATGCTGGGGCTGAAACTCACGCCTCTCAATTGGCACCCTCGGCAATGGTGGCCGCAGGGTGCCAGCTCCGCGATCGAATTCATCGCAAATCGCTCCATGTTCAATGGCTTGGAGAGCCCGCTTGACTCAATTCTTGAGTTCTCGCGGGGCTCGACCAAGCTCGCCGCCGATGCCTCGGGCAATTATCACAGCTTTGCCGAAGACCAGCTGGCGCGCACCAACAGGGGCGCCAGTCTCGAACCGCAGGCCACCGAACTGCTGCCGCGCAACATCTTTTCAGGCGTGACGCCAGCGCGCGGCAGCGGCGCCTTCCCCACGGGCTGGAGCGTCGTCGGCCCGAGCTCGGAGTTTGCCGAGATCCTGGCGCCGGAGCTGGTCTGCAATGTGGAAACCCAACCGCTTCGCTATAATGGTGGCGGCGAGGAAAGCTATGCCGGCTTCCGAACCGCCGGGGGGCTGCCCCACAGCAGCGGCACCGACTATTGGCTTTCACTTTATGCGCGCCTGCCGCCCGGCAAAGTGGCCTTCGACCTCTACTGGTATACGCCGCTGGACTCCGAAGGCATCGCCAGGATCGTCGAAGGCGCTGCACTCACCCCTGACTGGCAACGTTTCGACGTGGCCCGCCAGGCGGGGTCGACCGGGGCCCGCGAGGTCAACCTGATCAAGACCGCGGTACTGAGCGCCGATCATGCCATCGACATCGCCCTGCCCATGCTGCGGGAGGCGCGTCCCGGCTCGTTCATACCGACCACCGGCAGCCCGGCCACCCGCGCCGCCGACCGGCTGGCACTGAGCCCGGTCGATCTGGGGATCAGCGCGGCGTCTGGATCACTGTTCCTGCGTTTTGCCTTGGACGCCCAGGCAACCGGACAGAACGAAAGGCTCTTGTCCCTCGAAGGCGCCAACTCTGCCGAGGATTGTATCAGCATCATCCGCGACACGAATGGTAACATCGTGGTTGCCGTTATATCGGACGGTGTTCTGCAATTTGAACGCAGTTTTGATCCACTCCCTGTGGGCGAAACGCACAAAATTGGCATAGCCTGGGGTGGTGGCTCGGTGCGCGTGCAGTGCGGAAATGCAGCTGCCGAGACGATCGCCGCAACCGCGCCGACAAGCCTTGAGGCATTGGCCATCGGCGCTGGTTTGGATGGCGCTGAGCCGACGGCTCTGTGGCTTGAGGCGCTTGCCGCCTATCCAAGCCATCTCGACGATACCGCCTTCGCGGCCGCATTGGGCGACCTGGGGGGCAGACTATGAAGCCTTGGCTCGCTGGGCGGCGTCGCGATAGATCGACAGCAGATGTTCGAGATTGCGCTCGGGCGTGTAGCGGCGGAGATAGTCGCGCCGCGCGCCTGCGCTAAGCGCTCCCAATGTATCGGAATTGCCCAGCACGTCGGTGACCACCCGCACGAGATCGGCGGCGTCGCCGGCCTTGAACAAGACGCCGCCTCCGCTTCGGCCAACCAGTTCGGCCGGAGCCCCGATATCTGATGCAATAACCGGCAGCCCCGCCGAAAATGCTTCGGCAATGGTCATGCCAAAGGTTTCATAGGCAATCGAAGGCACGACCAGCACGGCGGCGCGGCGCATCAGCGGCGTAACCGCGTCCTGCCGAAGGTGACCGGTAAACACCACATTGCGCGGCGCACTCGCCATGAGACGCGACCGCTCGGGGCCGTCGCCGACAATGGTGAGAGGGATATGCGGCAAGGAGCGCCAGGCCTGGATCAAGGTGCCGGCGCCTTTCTCAGGCGATAGCCGGCCGACGAACAACGCCCCTGCCCGGCTATGCTCCATGACGCCGACATCTTCGACAAAGTGCGGCTTCACCACGATCCTGTCGCCATCGAGCCCGCCTTCGATGAACTTGCCGCGGGCGAACTCGGTGAGCGCAATAAACCGATGCACATGCCGGGCCCAGATGTCATTGCGCGCCGCATGCTGGCGCAGGCGCATGGCGGCCAATGTCGCGGCAAAGGAACCGCGATAGCACCGGCTCAGAAACGCAACCGCCTTGTTACCGTTTATGCAGGTTTCGCACACCGCACCATTGCGCAGGAACAGGGCATTGGCGCACAGCAGCCGATAGTTATGCAGGGTTTGCACCACCGGCAGCTGCCGTTCTGCCGCCCCTTCGTGCACTGCGGTGGTGAGCAGCGGAAAGAAATTGTGGATATGAACGATATCGGGGCGATAGTCGTCGCAGAGCCCCTGTACCCAAATCTTGCGCTTGGGATCGTTGGCAACGGTTAAAAACAGGCGCGCCTGCTCGACGGGAGAGGAAATGCCCCGGTTCGACACAGTCTCCAGCCGCACATCCATGCCGGCCTTGCGCATGATGTCGACTTCGCCGGCGACGGCAAGGTCTTCGCCACCTTGGTTGCGGTAGCTGTTGTGCAGGACAAGAACTCTCATGCGCGCTGCGCCTTTGCATTCGCCCGCACCGGCCCCAGCAGCCAGGCGATCATGAGGGCGTTGGCGAACATGAAGTTGGCGCTGTCGAGGCTGGGATTGACGGTGAGAGAGGTCAGCAATGTGCACAAGGCCATCCAGGCGAGCGCCGGTCTGGCGTTCTGCCTTGCCAAAGCGCAAAGCCGCCAGCAGCCCAGGCCGAGCAGCAACAAGCCAGCCATGCCGACCCGCACCAGCGCCTGATAGAACGAGCTATGCAGGCCGATAAAGATCAAATGCCCACTGCCGTCATCCACCAGGCGCCAGTCGAACGGCAGCGACGGATAATAATTGCGCACCAACTCAGTCCCCAAACCAATACCGATAAAATGTGATTGCGCGGCCAGTTCCAAACCGTCGCGCCAGAAAAATGCCCGGACCCCGGAATTGGCGTCCAGCGACAGCAATTGCAGCGGAAATAGCGGCGCCAGAACTGAAAAGATTGCCAGCAACGCCACAATGAGCGTCGCAGTTCGGCCGCGGCAGGCAAGGACACCAAAGAGGATGGCGAAGACGCCCAGCAGTGCTGCCGATGTGGTGCCGGCACAGGCGATGACATAGACGCCGCCCAACACTGTCCATCCCACGCTCGGCCGCGCCACCATCGACCAGTAAAAGAACAGCAGCAGCGGCATGGCGTGTTGATTGGTGAGGTTCTCGACATTGAAAAGCGCGGCGAGAAATCCCGCCTCACCGCTCCAGGCCGACACCGCCGCCATGACCAGTTTCAGCCCAAGCGCCGTCAGCACCGCGTTATCGCCCGCCATAAGGCCGCTGCTGTAGCTGACCCGATTAAACAAACACACGAGGACCAGCAGCGCCGGATAGCTCACCACCTGCTGCGGAATGGCGCCCGGATCGAAGAGCCGCGTCCAACCGGTTTCGAACAGTCCAAGGGTAGAAAGCACCGCATAGACAAGATAAAGCGCCGCCATGGCCACGAAAGGCCAGAGTTGGCGCAGAAGGGCGCGGTTGACGAAGGGCAGGCATAGCGCCAAGACCACGGCCAGCGCGCCCCCGCCCCAGCCGCGCGTCACCGGCCATGCCGCGCAGTAGAGCAGCACCAGCCCATAGACAGCGCCTAGAACCGGGAACATGAGGACGGGTCGCGCCGAGAGTCTCTGGCACATTGGAGCGGGTTGAAAGGCGGCGAGAGCGTTCATTCACCCTTGCCCCTGAGCGGCTGCGCCGATGTCGGCCGCCCTCGCGATCTCAGGGCCTGCAAGCCTACGCGCCAGACGAAACGCGGCGCCAGCACCAGGTAGCGGCGCCAGAGGCGGCGCGGCTCGTTCAGCAGGCGATAGGCCCATTCGAGGCCGTTGATCTGCATCCATCGCGGCGCCCGCCGCTTGCGTCCCGCATGATAGTCAAAGGCAGCCCCGACCCCGATCAGCAGCCGCCCGATCTCGCGATAGTTGTCACGCATCCAGGCATCCTGCTTGGGTGAGGACAGCCCCACCCAGACGATGTCGGCGCCGCTATCCCGAATGCGCCGCAGGGTGTCGGCCTGTTCGGCTGATGTCGGCGGGTGAAAGGGCGGGGTCTCTACCCCGACAATTGAAATGGCCGGATTGCGCTGCCGCAACTGCTGCGCCAGAAGCGCGGCAGTGCCCTCGCCGCCGCCATAAAGATAGTGGCGCAGGCCATTGTCCCGCGCGCAAACGAATGGCAGCAGATCAGGACCACAGGTCCGCTCCACCGCATGACCTTGCAGTCGTCCCAGGAACACCAGCGGCATGCCGTCGGGGACGATCATCGCCGCCTCTCCATGCAGCGGCGACAGCACAGGATCATCGATGATGGCCATGAGACTAGCCACATCGCGGGCGCAGATGAAGCGGCCGATGGGTTCGCGTGCCCAGGCCTCGATACTGTCCGTGGCGTCCGGCAGGGTGGTGACGGCAATCGGCACACCCAAGACGTCATATGTCGTCGCGGACCCGCTCATGCCGCCGCCCCTGCCCGCTGCGCCTGAAACCACGCATAGGTTTGGCGGATTCCATCCTCGAGACCGATACGAGGTCTCCAGCTGAGAGCGCTCATTGCAGCGCCATCGAGCAGCTTGCGGGCCATGCCGTCGGGCTTGCTGGTATCGAACACGATCTCGCCGTCGAAGCCGACAGTGTCGCAGATGGTTCGCGCCAGATCGGCAATGGCAATATCGGTACCACTGCCGACATTGACCGGCAGATCGCCGGAATAGCTGCGCAGCAACAGAACCAGCGCTTCGGCGCAATCATCGACATGAAGAAATTCGCGACGCGGCCGGCCACTGCCCCAAACATGGAGCCTCGCCGATCGCTGCGCGCGTGCCGCATCGGCCTTGGCGATCAGCGCCGGCAGCACATGGGCACGCACCGGATCGAAATTGTCCCAGGGGCCATAAAGATTGGTGGGAAGGGCGGCAATATAGTCGCGGCCGAACTGGCGGCGATAAGCTTCGGCCAGCTTGACCCCGGCGATCTTGGCCACGGCATACCATTGATTGGTCGGCTCGAGCGGGCCAGTCAGCAGCGCCGCCTCGGCAATGGGCTGCGCGGCATCGCGCGGATAGATGCAACTGGACCCCAAATAGAGCAGGCGACCGATATTGGCGGCATGGGCGGCCGAAAAGATATTGGTGGCGATGGCGAGGTTTTCGAACAGGAACGGCACCGGCTCACGATCATTGGCCAGAATGCCGCCGACGCGCGCCGCGGCAACGATGATCGCATCCGGCCGCTGCGCCGCTACGAAGGCCTCGACCTCGGCCTGCCGCGTCAGATCGAGTGCGCGCCGATCGGCGAGAACAAGCCGGCAGTCTTCGCGCTCCAGACGCCGCGCGAGGGCCCGCCCCACCATTCCGGTATGGCCGGCAATCCAGATGCGCTTGCCCCCGAGATCAAACATGCTCACCACCGCCCCGGATCCAGGCGGCGGCTAAGCAGTTCGATATCCGCGCGCACCATTTCGGCAGCGATATCCTGCACGCTTGCCTTGGGCGCCCAGCCCAGTTCCCGTCGTGCCTTGCTGGCATCGCCGAGCAGCAACTCAACATCGGTGGGTCGGAAACAAGCTGGATCGACCGCGACGAGACATCTGCCGGTGGCTCGATCGAAACCCTTTTCGTCCTCCCCCTGCCCCCGCCAGTCGAGCGCAATGCCAACTTCGGCGAAGGCCAGTTCGACAAAATTACGGACTGAGGTGGCGACGCCCGTGGCGAGAACATAGTCGCCCGGCGCCGGCTGCTGCAGCATACGCCAGGCGCCCTCCATATATTCGCGCGCATGGCCCCAATCGCGCTGCGCGTCGAGATTGCCCAGCACCAGACTTTGCGGCAGGCCCAGGTGAATGGCGGCCACGCCAAGCGATACCTTGCGGGTCACGAAGCTCTCGCCGCGCAGGGGACTGTCATGGTTGAAAAGGATGCCATTGCTGGCATGCAGCCCATAGGCTTCGCGATAATTGATGGTTATCGCATGGGCGTAGAGCTTCGCCGCCGCATAGGGCGAGCGCGGATAAAATGGCGTATTCTCATTCTGCGGTACGTCGCGGGCTTGGCCGAAAAGTTCGGAGGTGGAGGCCTGATAGTAGCGGCTGTGCTGTTCCAGGCCGGCCACGCGGATGGCCTCGAGCAGGCGCAAAGCGCCAAGCCCATCGATATTGGCGGTAAGCTCGGGCGTGGCGAAGGAAACGCGCACATGACTTTGCGCTGCCAGGTTATAGATCTCGTCCGGCCGCGTGGCCGCCACGACGCGCGTCAAACTGGCGGCATCGCTCATGTCGCCATAATGCAGGGTCAGGCGTTGGGACAGCTCCGCGTCGTCGCCGATCAGTCGCTCGATCCGGCCGAGGTTGGACATGGAGGCATGGCGGCGCAAGCCATGCACGACATAGCCCTTCTCCAACAGCAGCCGCGCCAGGAATGCACCATCCTGCCCGGTAATGCCGGTAATCAGCGCCACTTTGTCCGACACAACCACTGCCCCCGAAATAACGCCGGCACTGCAGGCTGCCGCTGCGCTATCGGCGACAATCCACGCCTATGAATTTGCATAGTTCAGGCCGTGTTACATTAGGGTAGATTTACGGCCAGCCCCCAGTACAAGACCTCAAATTCTCACCAGGCAAGAAGTCTTGCATGAATTTCGGCAGGTCGATCGCGGCCTCCGGTAGCAACAGCAACAGCAGTGCGCGTATTCAGGCATAAGTGTTTTCTTCCCGGATCTGCGGAAAGTGCTGGGCGGCGGGGTACTCGGTCATGGCGAGCAATACCGGCAAATTCGGGCGACCGGCATGGGCCATGGTATCGAGAGCCCGCAGCACATCGCGCTGCGGGGTTCGGCTCCAGCGGACCAGCAGCACTGCCGCGTCACAAAAGCGGGCGAGATAGGCGGCATCCACCAGCCGCCCTACTGGCGGTGTATCGATGATGACGATGTCATAGGCCCGGCCGGCGGCCTGGATCAGTTGGGCCATGGGCCTGCCGGCCAACAGATTTTCAACCGATTGCCGGTGGACGCCAAACCCGGAAACAACCGAAATTCCGGTCATGGGATCGGCGGCCAGAATGGCATCGATCCGGTCTGGCAGCATCTTTCCGCGCAGATAGTCGTGCAGGCCAGTGCCCCCGGCAATACCCATCAGCCGGCCGATCGCTGGCGTGCGCAGATCGGCGTCGAGAAGCAGCACCTTCTTGCCCATGCCCCCATAGGCACGAGCCAGCAGCAGCGCGCTGATGGACTTGCCTTCCTGCGGCAGGGCCGAAGTCATGAGAATGACCCGCCCTCGTTCCGCATCAGGCGGCGCACCTGTTGCCAGCGCGCGATCCAGGCGGAAACGCAGATGCCGCAGGCTTTCAGCATAGGCCGAATGGCCATCAAAATTGTCGAGGTCGGGTGGTGGTCCCGGCCGTGTTTTCCAGCCGGAGCGGCGGGTCACGGTGGCGGGCAAGGTCGACACCACCTCGCGCCCAGTCGCGCTCTCCAGTTCTTCCTGGCTATGGAAGCCTCCAGCATAGGCATCCACCGCAAGCACCGCCGCGATGGCAAGAACGGCCGATGAGATAGCTGCAAAGACAAGGAGCAACCGTGTATTGGGGAAGGACGGCAGCAGCGGCATAGGCGCATTGGCGACGATGCGACTGTCAGCAACCTGCAGGTCCAATTGCCCCTCGAGATCGCTCATGCGTTGGGTCAGCCGGTTCATGCCCACGACGTCGCCGCCAATTGCAGGTGACAAGCCGAGCTCGCTTCGGCGCTGTCCGAGAAGATCGAGCGCCTGCGTCAGGGCCTGTCGCTTTGCCGCAACCTGTCCCTCGAGATAGGCCTGCGCTGCAGCGTTGGCGATTTGGGCCGAGAGTGCTGGCGAGGCGGTTTCGGCTGTTATCGCGATAATATAGGTCAGCCCCCGCCGCTCGATACGAAGACGGGGAACCAGCCATTCCATGGCCATGGCCCAATCTGCACTGGTCGCCTCGCCCGCTGGCACGATGGGAACTGGACGCCCGAGCACGTCAGGATTTTCCAGCAGGTTGGCGAGATCGACGATGCGCAAAAGCGTTGGCACCGAACGGATGATCTCCACCTCACTTTCGACCCGGGCCGCATCGACCGAGCCTAGCGGCGGCGCGGCGAACTCCAGTTGCAGCGGCTCGATCCGAGACGGATCAACCGCCACGAGCGCCGTTGCCGCATAGCGCGTGGGCAGCAGCAGGATGATCACCACGGCGAGGATCATCAGGCCCGCGAATATAGCGAGGCCCGTTCTGGCCCGTCGCCGCAGCACATCCACGATCGCGCCGATATCCAGACCATCGCCTTGCACGGCACCCTCTTCCTTTGTCTGGACAAACGCGGACAGTTGTTATGCTGAATTCACCTAGGCAGAGGCACGTAGCGCATTGGTAGATGTCCCAATTCTGGCCAAGTCCAAAATAGTTAACAATACGTAAAAATACATGGAATGAGGCACTGGAATGCAATTGCCCGAGGAGACCTGCTATGCATTCCAGGCCGAACATTGTTCATGCAGGAACGTCACTGCGCATAAATTGAGAAATGCTGATCTGGCCAGCGGCTTATCTGTCGGCGAACTAGACACCATAGCGGTAGCTTTGCCCAATCCCTGGCCTCTGGCGATCAAGCGCATGATCGACGTCATAGGCTCGATCGTTGGATTGGCCCTGCTGGCGCCGTTGCTCCTGGCGACAGCCATTGTCATCAAGGCTGCAGATGGTGGACCGGTATTGTTTCGGCAATGGCGCGTCGGCAAGGATGGGGCGCGGTTTCGCATCCTCAAATTTCGCACGCTGGCGGCCGACAGCTGTGACAGCGCCGGACTGGTGCTGGTGTCGTCCGCCGATGACCCACGTCTGACCCCGCTCGGCGCCATCCTCCGACGCTACAATATCGATGAATTGCCGCAGCTGCTAAACATCCTCGCAGGCGAGATGTCGCTGGTCGGGCCGCGCCCGCATGTGCCTGACATGCTGGTGTCGGGCCTATTCTATGAGGCGGCCGTGCCCGGCTATGCGCTACGCCTGAACATGCGCCCGGGACTGACGGGCTGGGCGCAATGCAACGGATATCGGGGACCGGTGCACGATCCCGATACCGCGGCGCAACGGGTACGGCACGACCTGGCCTATATCGGCAATTTTTCGCTGGCGCTGGACCTGCAAATTCTTGCGCTCACCCTCGTCCGCGAATTCATCTGGCGCCAGCAACCCAATGTTCGGTCTGGTCCCTATCGTGTCGATGAGCTACCTGCTGCCATGCCGTGACGGCGCTTGTACCAGTCTGCAAACCGCCGCACACCCTCACGCATCGGCGTATGTGAAAGCCCGGGAACGAGGGTATTGAGCAGGCTGGTATCGGCGAAGGTGGCCACCACATCGCCCGGCTGCATGGGCAACAGGTTCAGTTCGGCTTTGACGCCGAGCGCCTCCTCCAGCGCCGCAATGAAGTCCATCAGGTCCGAAGGTGCACCGCCACCGATATTGACCACGCGATAAGGGGCAACCGCTGAAAGCGAGTCCCCGGCGACCCCCTGCCCTTGAACCGGGACCACATCGAGCAGAGCAGAGATGGACGCCACGAGATCGTCGACATAGGTGAAATCGCGGCGCATACGGCCATAACCATAGACATCGATGGACCGGCCCGACAGCATGGCATCGGCGAATTTGATGGCGGCCATATCGGGACGGCCATAAGGCCCGTAAACGGTGAAAAAGCGCACCGCAGTCGAGGCAATGCCGAAGAGATGGGCATAGGAATGCACCATTGCCTCGCCAGATTTCTTGGTGGCGGCATAGAGGGACACCGGATGATCGGCCAGATCGGTCTCGACGAAGGGCAGCTTTGTATTGCCGCCATAGACCGAGCTGGTGGAGGCGAACAACAGGTGCCGCACCGGATGCGCCCGCAGAGCCTCGAGCAGATTGGCCGTGCCGACCACATTGGACTGGATATAGCTCTGTGGCGCCTCGAGGCTGTAGCGAACACCGGCCTGGGCGGCGAGATGCACCACGATCTCCGGCCTGGCCTCGGACACAGTCCGCCTCAACAATGCTGCATCTTCAAGCATACCCTCAACAAAGCGGAAGGTGCCAAAACGCTGCAATTGTGCCAGGCGCTCGTGCTTGAGGGCGGGATCATAATAGGGCGTCAGACCGTCGAACCCGACAACATCATGGCCGCTTTCAAGCAATAGAAGGCTGAGATGAAAACCGATGAAGCCAGCAGCGCCGGTGACTAAAATACGTGTCATGGCCTCGGCTCTTCAGCATCAGGGCGACCGACACTCATATAGCGCAGGCCCGCACGTTGCATCTCTTCGCGGCGGTAGACATTGCGCAGATCCACAAAGACCGGGTGCCTCATGACGCCAGCCACCCGCGCAAGATCGAGGGAGCGGAACTCGTTCCATTCGGTAACGAGCACCAAGGCATCGGCATTGTCGGCGGGCGCATAGGCATGCTCGGCCATGACCACGCCCGGCACCACTAAAGCCGCCGCCGCCATGCCCTGCGGATCATAGGCAACGACGCGCGCGCCGCGTTCCATCAGCATGGTGGCAATGTCGATTGCCGGGGCGTCGCGAATATCGTCGGTGTTCGGCTTGAAGGTGAGGCCAAGCAGACCGATTGTCTTGCCGCTGACATCGCCACCGCAAGCCCCGACGATCTTGTCGACCATCAGAAAGCGCTGACGTGCATTGGCGGCAATGGTGGCCTCCACGAGGGACAGCGACACATCGTGGTCTGCCGCCGTGCGGACCAGAGCCAGCGTGTCCTTGGGGAAGCAGGAGCCGCCATAACCGGGCCCGGCATGAAGAAATTTGCTGCCAATGCGCCTGTCGAGCCCGATGCCCCGCGCCACCTCCTGCACATCAGCGCCGGCGCGCTCGCAAAGCTCAGCCATTTCGTTGATGAAGCTGACCTTCATGGCAAGAAAGGCATTGGCCGCATATTTGGTCAGCTCGGCAGTGCGGCGATTGGTGAACAACAGCGGCGCCTGGTTGAGATAAAGCGGACGATAGACTTCGGTCATCACCGCTCGGGCCCGCTCATCTTCGATGCCGACAACAATGCGGTCGGGACGCTTGAAGTCTTCGATCGCCGCACCTTCGCGGAGGAATTCGGGGTTGGAGACCACCAGCACATCGGCATCAGGTCGATGCTCGGCGAGGATGCGTTCTACCTCGTCGCCGGTGCCGACGGGCACGGTGGACTTTGTCGCCACTACGGTGAAGCCATCCAGATGCTCGGCGACCTTGCGCGTGGCATCATAGACATAGCTGAGATCGGCATGACCGTCGCCCCGACGACTGGGCGTGCCAACAGCGAGAAAAACCACATCGGCTTCGGCGATGGCCGCACCAAACGACGTGGTGAACACCAGCCGGCCGGCGGCCATGTTGCGGCTGAGCAATTCATCGAGACCGGGTTCGAAAATCGGCACCACACCCTGCTGCAGCGCTGCGATGCGGTCGGCATCCACATCGATGGCGGTCACCTGATGGCCGAAATCGGCCAGGCCTGCCCCCGTCACCAGCCCGACATAGCCGGCACCGACAATGGCGATTTTCATCTCGAATCTCACTCCGCACGTGGCGCACAGGGACAATACGGGTGGGCCGCACGTTCGGCTCACAAAAAAGTCTAGTCGTCGGCGGGCGGTGCGCTGCGCATTTTCTTGACGCCGGAGCGAATGGTCTTGCCCTCGAGCCGGCGCTTCTTGGACGCGAGGGTGGGACGCGTGGCGATACGCGGCTTGGGCGGAAAGGCCCCCTCGCGCAACAGCGCCACCAGTCGTGCCTGGGCTTCGGCGCGGTTCATCGGCTGGTCGCGATGCGAATTGGAAGTGATGACGATGACGCCATCCTTGGTGAGACGACTACCGGCAAGAGCGGCGACGCGACGCTTCATCGGCTCGGAAAGATTTGGGGAATTGGCAAGGTCGAAGCGCAATTGCACCGCGCTGGCGACCTTGTTGACATTCTGTCCACCGGGCCCAGACCCGCGCACGAATGACTCCTCGATCTCGCTGGGATCGATGGAAATGGAGCGGGTGATCATGATCGGATCGGCCAAGATACCCCTCCTGCCCTCCCCTGAAGAAGGGGAGGAAACCACCGCGTGGGTGGCTCGATCTATTCTCACCCACAGGCCTGCTCCTCCCCCTTCTTTAGGGGGAGGCTCGGTGGGGGTTAAAATGCAGTCTACCGTTTCCACCGCCCGGTGAAATAGACTTCCTCGTCATGAATGACGCGGCCCTTTTCGGTGGTGCGGAATTTCCCCGGCTCCACCTCTTCGACCCATTTCTTCTTCAGCATGCCGGCAAAGGTCTTTTCGCCGATATCCTTGAAGTCATCCGGGCCGAGGATTTTGTCCTCGCCCAGATGATAGAGGGCCTTCATTTCGCGGTTCGATGGACGCTGTGGCATCAGAGCGCTTTCTGCCCGGCTTCCTTGAGATCGGGCGGGGTCGCCTCCGCCATCAGCGCTACCAGCGCATCCATGAACGGTTGCACCTGCTGGCCCTCGGTGCCGAGACGGCGGATGGAGACATTGCCCTCCTCGGCCTCGCGCTTGCCGACCACGAACAGCAGCGGCACCTTTTGCACCGAGTGCTCGCGCACCTTGTAGTTGATCTTCTCGTTGCGCGTGTCGATCTCGGCCCGAATGCCGGCCGAACGCAGCTGGCGCACCAGCTTTTCGGCGTAATCATCGGCTTCCGAGACGATGGTGGCCACCACAACCTGGGTCGGGGCCAGCCACATCGGCATCTTGCCGGCATGGTTCTCGATCAGAATGCCGATGAAACGTTCGAGCGATCCCAGGATGGCGCGGTGCAGCATCACGGCGAACTGGCGCGAGCCATCCTCGGCCACATAGGTGGCGTTGAGACGCTCGGGCAGCACGTAATCGAGCTGCAGCGTGCCGACCTGCCAGGACCGGCCAATGGCGTCCTTGAGATGGAATTCAAGTTTGGGCGCATAGAAAGCACCCTCGCCTTCCGCGATCTCGAAGTCATAGCCGGTGGCGCGCAGCGCATCGCCCAGAGCCTTCTCTGCCGCATCCCAACGCTCGATGGTGCCACCAAACTTTTCCGGGCGCGTCGCGAGCTTGATGACGACGTTTTCGAAGCCGAGATGGCCATAGACCGAATAGAGCAGATGCACGAAGTGCTCGGTTTCGCTCTGGATCTGGTCTTCGCGGCAGAAAATATGCGCGTCGTCCTGCGTCATCTGACGCACGCGCATCAGGCCGTGCAGCGCGCCATGGGCCTCGTTGCGGTGGCAGCAGCCGAATTCGGCCATGCGCAGCGGCAAGTCGCGATAGGACTTGATGCCCTGGTTGAAGATCTGCACATGCGCCGGGCAGTTCATCGGCTTGAGCGCCAGGAGGTCGCCAACCTCTTCGAACACCGGACCGTCTTCGTCGGTGTTGGGCACCACGTCGGGCACCACGAACATGTTTTCGCGATATTTGCCCCAGTGGCCGGACTGTTCCCAGAACTTGGCGTTCATCAGCTGGGGCGTCTTGACTTCGACATAGCCGGCGCCATTCAGGCGACGACGGATATAGGCTTCCATCTGGTTGTAGATCACAAATCCGCGCGGATGCCAGAACACCGAGCCCTGCGCCTCTTCCTGGAAATGGAAGAGATCGAGGTCACGGCCGATCTTGCGGTGGTCGCGCTTTTCGGCCTCTTCCACCATGACGAGGTAGGCGTCGAGCTCTTCCTTGCTCGCGAAAGCCGTCCCATAGATGCGGCTCAGCACCTCGCGATTGCTGTCGCCACGCCAATAGGCGCCGGCCACCTTGGTCAGCTTGAACGCCTGGCCGACATCTTTGACGCTGCGCATATGCGGGCCGCGGCAAAGATCGATCCACTGGCCCTGCTTGTACATCTTCAGCGACTGGTCAGCAGGAATCGCATCGACCAGTTCGACCTTGAACTCTTCGCCCTTGGCGCGGAAGAAATCCTTGGCCTGATCGCGGGTCCACACTTCCTTGGTGAAGGCTGCGCCGCGATCGATGATCTCGCTCATCTTCTTTTCGATGGTGCGCAGTTCGTCTTCCGTGAACGGGCCCTGCTGGCGATAGAAGTCGTAGTAGAAGCCGTTCTCGATCACCGGACCGATCGTCACCTGCGTATCCGGCCAGAGCTCCTGTACCGCCTCGGCGAGCACGTGCGCGGCATCGTGCCGGATCAGTTCCAGCACGTCCTTGGAGCCACTGTCGCGCGTGACGAACTCGATCTTGCCATCGGCCTCGAGCGGGTCCGCAAGATCGGACAGCACGCCATTCCACTTCATGGCGACCGTCTTCTTGGCCAGGCTCTTGGAGATCCCTTCGACCACGGTGGTGCCGGTGGTGCCGCGCGGGAACTCGCGAGATGCACCATCGGGGAACGTCACCTTGATCGACATTTCATGTCTCCAGAAATTGGGTTGAGTGCAGCGCCTGTCGCTGCAAGGGCGCCTGAATAGCACGATTTCCAGGCGATGCCAGCCTTTAGATGCCGGTCATTCCGGCATGCCCTCGAACTGGGGCAGGCTGTCGGTGATCTCGTACCAGGGCGCTTTCGAGCCGACGAACATGTGGAAAGACGGGCGCACCGTGGGCGCATCGATCAGCGTGCCCATGGCCACATGGGTGTTGCCGTTGTCGGCGATGACGGAATAGAGGAACGAACCACAGGTCCCGCAATGAACATCGTGGTTCCGGGGCGGCGTGCCATAATACAGCACAAGCTCGGCGCCATAGGTCAGGCGCAGACGACCCGTCTTGATCGCAGCCATCGGCTTGAACGCCGAGCCGGTAGCACGTCGGCAGCATGAGCAATGGCAATAAAAGGCCGCGGCAAAAGCGTCTTCGACCTCGTAGCCGACAGCGCCGCACAGGCACCCGCCCCTAAGCGTGCTCATGCTTTTCCCCTCGCCACTGTCCGTAACGCCACGGCAAGTACCAGCGCCCCCGCTCCGGCAAGCTCGAGGGCACCGGATCGTAACCGTGAGTGCCGCCGGGCCGGCAGCGCCAGAAGCGCGCCAGCCCCATCCAGCCGCCGGGCCAGAACCCGAATTGCCAGATCGCGTCGCGGGTAAATTCCGAGCAGCTGGGCATGTGCCGGCAGGTGCGCCCCATAAAGGCGGAGAAGGTGTAGCGATAGAGTGTGATGAGGAAGACCGCGGCCACCTTGAAGGGGAAATCTATCGCCCGCCAGAACTGCGTCATGAATCGATCCATCAGCTTTGCGCCGCAACCTCTTGTGCCGACTCGAGCTTTTCCAGCGCCTGAGCGATGGCATCGAACACCAGAAGGGTGGACATGTGCCTGTTGGGATAGTCCCGCACTGGCTCTAGATATTTGAGATCGGACCATTTGCCAGCAGGCGGCACGCCACCGGCCTTGAGCATGTCGTGCATCTGCTGGCGTACGCCGAGAAACTCGGGCACCGGCGTACCCACCACCTCGCGCGCCACCACGGCGGCAGAGGTTTGTCCCAAAGCACAGGCGGACACGTCGTGGCCATAGGCGACGATCACGCCACCCTCGACCTTGAGGTCGATCTCGATCACCGAGCCACAGACGCGGCTGACCTTGCGCGCCGAAGCGTCGGCATCGGTCAGGCGCCCCGGCTGGACCGCATTGCCGGCCAGGTCGAGGATTTTTTCGGAATAGAGATCGCTGAGCTCCATGGCGGCGGCAATTCTGTTTCTTGTTCCGGTCTCGTTCCGCTTCTATATAGGAGCTCTCCAGCGGACTGTCAGAACAATCTGCTGCTGACATGATCCGACACGCCTACAGCCACGTTATATCAAGCGGTCGCAACGCAAGGAGCCCGACCTATGGACGCCCCAGTCAAGCCGCTCAAGCCAGCGACCACGAGCCAGGTCGCATTGCCCCGCCCGACCAAGGAAGAAGCCGAAGCCGCCGTGCGGACGTTGATCGCCTGGGCCGGAGACGACCCCAATCGCGAGGGCCTGTTGGACACCCCCGCGCGCGTCGCCAAGGCCTATGGCGAGCTGTTCGCCGGCTATGGCCAGGATGCAGCAGCGGTGCTGTCCAAGACCTTCAAGGAGGTCGGTGGCTACGACGATCTGGTGCTGGTCCGGGACATTCCCTTCTACGCCCATTGCGAGCACCACATGGTGCCCTTCTATGGCAAGGCCCATATCGCCTACCTCCCCCATGACGGGGTAGTGGGCCTGTCCAAGCTGGCACGGCTGGTCGAAGTTTTTGCACGGCGCCTGCAGACGCAGGAAACCATGACGGCGCAGATCATCGACGCCATCAACGAAAACCTGGGCCCGCGCGGCGCGGCGGTTATGCTCGAGGCCGAGCATATGTGCATGACCATGCGTGGCATCAAGGCGCATGACGTCAAGACGGTTACGCACCGCTTCACGGGGGTCTTTGCCGAAGATCGCGTCGAGCAGGATCGTTTCTTTGCCATGGTGGCCGGCCGCCGTTAGGGCGGTCCGCAATTCCTCGTTCCACATTCACGAAACTGCGCAGTGCCAGTGCTAAATTAGCGCTGGCCTCTTGCTGCCTAAAGGTCTAGACCGGCCGGGCAATGACAGACCCTTCCTTACGGAACGCATCGACAATCAAGAGCAGCAAAGCGCTATAGCGCCCGGGTTATCCGGCGCGCGACAGCGCCGGCAAACCATGGAGCCAGCCATGCTGAAAGCCTTCTCCTGCGCCAGCGATCTGCTGACCGAAACCGAATTCACCGGCGACCCCAGCGGCCTGGTCTGGATTGATCTGATCAATCCCTCGCGTGATGAAGACCGCGCCGTCGAAGAGGCCCTGGGCATCGTCATCCCCTCGCAAGCCGACATGGCCGAGATCGAGCTCTCCGCTCGCCTCTATCACGAGGACGGCGCCGAGTTCCTGACCATGACGGCACTGGCCAATCTCGATACCGATGACGCCATCAAGATGCCGGTGACCTTCATCCTCAAGGGCACAACGCTGGTGACGGTGCGCTGGTGCGATCCGCGCCCCTTTTCGGCCTATCGCGTCCGCGCCGCCAAGCAGAAGGATACACCTTCACGCACCGGCGAACATGTCATGCTCGGCCTCTTGGAAGCACTGATCGACCGCATGGCGGACGCGCTGGAACGGCTCGGCACCGATGTCGATCACATCTCCCGCGACATCTTCCGCAACAAGTCGCGCAACGTCTCCAAGAAGACGCGCGACCTGCAGGCGGTGATCGAAAAGATCGGCGCCAAGGCCGAACTGCTGAACCTGATTCAGGAAAGCCTTGTCAGCATTGGGCGGCTAACCGCCTATCACGGCGCCATGGACGACACACCGCGCAAAAGCGCGGTGAACAAGGAAAACCGCAACCTGCTCAAGGTCGTGCAGCGCGACGCCATCTCGCTTGGAGAACATGCAAGGGGACTCAATGGCCGCGCCAGCTTCCTGCTAGATGCGACGCTGGGCCTCATCAATCTCGAGCAGAACCAGATCATCAAAATCTTCTCGGTCGCCGCCGTCGTCTTCCTGCCGCCCACCCTGGTAGCCTCAATCTATGGCATGAACTTCGACATCATGCCGGAACTGCATTGGGATTTTGGCTATCCCTTCGCGATCTTCCTGATGATCCTGTTCGCCGTGCTGCCTTATCTGTTCTTCAAGCGGAAGGGCTGGCTGTAAGGCCTGCCGGACGGTCCTTATACCCTCGCCGCGCATCACCCTTGGGCTTGATCCGAGGGGCTTGTGCGGAGTTTGCCATGGGAAAGTGAAAAGCCCTCGGGTCACGCCCGAGGGTGACGTGCTGTGAATGCGGTGGCATTTCAGAAGCCTGCCTCCCCCTTCCCCTCATCCCGCGTCCACGCTAAAGCCCGCTTACGCCAACCGGAGCCACGGCCATGACCATCGCTTTCGCCGATCCGAAATCACTCGACCACGCAGCGCTCGAAGAAGGCACTGCCTTTGCGCCGCGCTTCGATGCGCATGGCCTGGTGACGGTGGTCACCATCGAAGAGGGCAGCAATGCCGTGCTGATGGTGGCGCATATGAATGCCGAGACGCTGTCGCTCACGCTCGAAACCGGCATCGCCCATTACTGGTCGCGGTCGCGCCAGTCGATCTGGAAGAAGGGCGAGACCTCGGGCGAATTGCAGGAAGTGGTGGAGATGCGCGTCGATTGCGACCAGGATTGCCTGGTCATGGCCGTGCGCCAGACCGGCCGCGGCGCTGCCTGCCACACCGGCCGCAAATCCTGCTTCTATCGCCGCGTCGCGATCAAGGACGGCGCGGCGGTGCTCGAAGACACCGGCATGCCGCGCCTCTTTGATCCGCACGCAGTTTACGGCCACTGACCGGTCAGGGCGCTGGCGCGGGCGGCGGCACCGGCCGCTCGAACAGCCCCACCATCAGCATGCCGGCTATGAAACCGCCCAGATGCGCCTGCCAGGCGATTCCCAGGCTGGTGCCCGTCAGCAATGGCAGGAAGGGAATGGCGGCGTTCAAAATCAGCCATATCAGCGCGAAATAGCGCGACCTTGGATTGGTAAAGACCTCGCCGATGCTCGCCAATTTGCGCCCAAGAATCACCTGCTGGCCGGTTTCGGGATGGCGCGCCACCAGCACCGGCTGGAAGATGAAGCGCGTCGCCGCCCCGGTCAGGCCAGCGACGCCACCGGATGCACCAATGAGATAGACCCCATCGCGCAGCGTGAAGGCGGCAAAGGCTGCCGCACCCGCCGCCGCCGAAACCAGGAATATCACCAGCATCGCCCCTGCCCCATATCGCCGCGCCACCGGGGTGGCGAAGATGGCCAACCAGGCGACATTGATCAGCAGGTGGTCCCAACCGCCGTGAAGGAAGGCGTGTGAAAACGGCGTCCAGATCAGCGGCATGGCGATGCCGATATCCTGTGCCGCCAGCCAGATGCGGGCGGGCTGGAACGCGAACCAGAAAATCAGCTGCTGCTGGCCTTCGGGGTTAAGAACCAGGGTTGATGCGAGGTGAATCGCGACGAGCACGCCGGCAAGCACGGTCACCGCGCCCGGAAGCAGAAAGATTGGCTCGCGCGCTGGAGAGCCCTGATTGGCGGGCCCTTGCCCCTGATCACTCATCGAATAGTCCTGAACCTGAGGTGCTGCGCCACTTTGCGTTAACTTTTCCACATTGGGACAGCCGCGTTAACCTTAACTTTTCTTTAAGCGGGCGTTTGCGTCGGCATTTTGCCATTGTCTCGGACGCGGCGGACGCGCTCCCAGGGGGTGAGCGCCTCCCCTGCTTGGAATGGCGGGTCCAGACGATGCAGATGTCGAGCACCAAGACGCTCTATACCTATTGGAACACGATTCGCGGCTCCCGCAGCGCGCCGGATCGCCGCGACATCGACCCGACCCGCATCCGCGAAGCGCTTGCCAACACCTTTATTCTCGAACTCGACGAGTCCGACCGCTTCTCGTTCCGCCTGGCCGGATCGCATCTGTGCACCAGCTATTGCCGCGAATTGAAGGGTCGCTCCTTCTCGGCGCTCTGGCACGACCGCGACAACGACGCCATGGAGACCCTGCTCCGCGCCGTGACCGAAGATCATGCCGTGGCGCTGGTGACCTTCCAGGGCACCACAGCCCTGCACACCAAGACCAATTTCGAAGCCATTCTCATGCCGCTGCGCCATAATGGCACCACCCATACGCGGGTGCTGGGCGCGATGACGGCACTCGATGAGCCCTATTGGCTCGGGGTGCAGCCGATCCTCGAGCAGCGGATCACCGGTCTGCGCCTGATCTGGCCGGATGAAGTGCCTGCCGAGGAAACCGTGCGCGAGGTCGCCTCCAGCGTCGTCAATGACGTGCACTTCGCCCACAGCGCCCCATCCTTGGCCATGCCGACAACGGTCTATGGCCGCTCAGCACGCCGTTATGCCCACCTGGCGGTCATCGACGGCGGCCGGAACTGATTGAACGCGCGGCATTTTCCGCGTGTTCTGCTGACCACCAACACCATGCGTTAACCAAGATCGCTTAGCCTGCTTGTGGAAAACCCTCGAGGCTGGGACCGGTTGACGCATGCTAAGTGATGACATCTCCTCGCCGGATATCGTGGCCGTTCGCCCTCGTGCGAACGAAGAGCGTTTTCAGCGCGTCAAGGTGTCGATTCTCGGCCGCTACATGCTGGCCGATCGCCGCGAATTCCCCTGCCAGGTGCTGTCCATGTCGCCCGGCGATGCCGTGGTCATCGCCCCGGTCTCGGGGATCA
The DNA here is from genome assembly GCF_900631955.1 of Devosia equisanguinis. Taxonomy (GTDB): domain Bacteria; phylum Pseudomonadota; class Alphaproteobacteria; order Rhizobiales; family Devosiaceae; genus Devosia; species Devosia equisanguinis. The sequence goes on from NZ_UZWD01000023.1 coordinate 177,806, forward strand.
ATGGCGAACGCGTCATCGCCTATCTCGATCATATCGGGCGCGTCGAAGGCACCATTATCGGTCAGATCGATGGCGGCTTCGTCATGGATATCGCCGCCTCGCCGCGCAAACGCGACAAGATGGCTGCCCAGCTGACCTGGCTGGCCAATAAGGATTTGCTCAACCTGCCGGAAGACCGCCGGCATGAGCGCGTCGTCCCCGACATCCGCCACTCGACCATCGTGCTCGATGACGGCCGTCGCTACAACTGCAAGATCATCGATATTTCGCTCTCTGGCGCGGCCATCGAGCTCGACGTTCGCCCGGCCATGGGCACGCCGGTGACGCTGGGCCGCATGCGCGCCCGCGTCGTGCGCCATTTCCAGAATGGGGTCGCGGTCGAGTTCGCCGCATCCCAGGAAATGCTGACCGTGGTGCAGCAGAACCTCCGGATGAACTGACGCGCCCAGAGGCAGGCCGGCACTGTGCCGCGACGGGTCGGATTCAGTTGGTTAATGCAACCCTGCAAGCCCCTGTAAAATACCGATAAAATTCGCATAAAAACTGTCTCGCAGTTTTCGGGTCGGGGCAATGGCCCCTCTCTAACGTGGTCTCCATCAGGGAGATCGCGTTATGGCAATCAACAACAAGGGCGTGCTGGCGGGACTTATCGCCGCTTTCGTGGCAATCGCCTGCGCTGCACCGGCTGCAGCACTCGACCTTACCAATGTCGCCTTCATCCAAACCGCGACCGGGACCACCTCGATCCCCGTTGGCCACCTGGAATTCTGCAAGAGCCGCGCCAATGAGTGCCGTCCCAATGACGGTGTGGTCGAGGCCATGCCGCTCAACGAGACCAATTGGCAGCAGCTGGTTTCAGTGAATGCCTATTACAACCAGACGATCCAGCCGGCGACCGACATGGAGCTCTATGGCGTGGAAGAGTTCTGGACCTACCCCACCAGCGGCTACGGCGATTGCGAGGACTACGCGCTGATCAAGCGGCGTGACCTGATCAATGCCGGCTGGCACCCCAGCACGCTGATGGTGGCCGTGGTCCGCCAGACCAATGGCGATGGCCATGCCGTGCTTATTGCCCGCACCGATCGTGGCGACCTGGTGCTCGACAACCAGGATGGTACCATCCGCCTGTGGAGCGACACGCCTTACCAGTTCATCAAGCGCCAGTCGCAGGCCCATGCCGGCCAGTGGGTCGACATGATTGATACCCGCCCGATGGTGATTGCGGCCAGCACCCGCTGAGAGTTTCCGAGCCCCGCCCCAAGCTTTCCCTGATAGGGGTTCGAAGAGCAAGGCCGGTCACGCGCAAGCGGACCGGCCTTGCTGTATTCGGCGCTGGCAAAAGCGCTCAATAGCGGATTGCCACATAGACGCTCATGAACAACAGCCCGGTGATGAAGGCCCAACCAAAGGCGACGAGGGCCGAGAACAATACCGATGCCATCGAGATCGTGCCGTCGTCCTCATGGCGCCAGCCCATCTGCAGCATGATGTAGGGCCCACACACGAAGCTGACCGCCAGATTCCCCAGCGAGCTCACGAAAGTCTGCCCATCGTAACGGAGCATCGCCGGCTGACGCACCAGCCATTGATACAGGTGGGTCGTGGCGCCTGAGATGCACAACCCTACCCCCATGATCAAGGCAGCCAGCAAGAGTTCTCGCGTCATCCGGTGCGTCCCCACGATTTCGGCAAAGCCGATTTAATGCCTTAACTCTTTGTTAAGCATATTGGCTGCCCTATGACCTGTCACCTGCGCGTGGAAAACGTGGTTAACGCTGGCCATGACCAACAGCACTTCATCGGCCGATGCGCCCTATGCGGGTCGCAGCCATGTCGCCTATAACCTTGCGGGCATTGCACTTTTGCTGTTGCTGGCGGCCGTCGGCGCTGCCTATTTAATCGACCGGGCAGCGCGCAATACCCACATCACGGCGCCCGTCATCGACGATTCGAAAAGCCTGACGCAGACCGTCGGTGGCCAGGAATTAACTATTCCAGCCAGCTGGTTCCGCTATGGGGAACAGATGCGCAGCGGCTTTGCCAGCCAGGTCGACCTGGAAGTCCAGCTCAAGCTGCTTGAGAACGGACCTGCCCTGCCGGTGCAGGTCACCCTGTTGCCCAGCAACAAGGCGCGCGCCAGCAGCGTGCTGCTCGACACGGTCTATCTGCATCAATTCGGGGAGGGCACGATCGGCGGCTATGCTGGCCTTGTGGGCAAGCCTCTGCTTGCCAGCGACGGTTATAGTGGCGAGACCGTCTGGTACGACCCGCTTTCGCCGGTGCCCTTCGTGGCCAAATGTGCAATTCCCGTCACTGACCAGGGCGAAGGGCGCTGTCTGCGTACCGTGCATCTGCCGGGAGGCCTCGCGGCCATTTTTACCTTCGACAGGACGGCTCTTGCCGCCTGGAGAGCCTTCGATCCGGAGATGGCGCGCTGGCTAGGCCAGATCGGGGCACTTTAGGCCCGCTCCCTGCGGACGGTTCGGGCAATGACCCGCCAGGGGTCATCGCCAGCAACGTCAGTTGATCTCAGTCGATATCGTCGAGGTCGATGTCCAGGATGGACATCGAGAACATGTAGGACTTGTCGCCGTCTTCGTCGTCGACATGGATCAGCCCGATCGACTCTTCACCAACGAAGACCTCGACCGAGTCGTTCAGCTTGGCGCGCGGACGCACGTCGATGTTGCGATTGTTGAAGGTGCGCTGCAGGAACTTCTGCAGCTTGATGATCTCGGGATGGTTCACGTCCAAATGTCCTGCTGTTGGGGTAAGGCGGCAATCTAGTGACTGCCTCGGCGCTGACAACCCCCGCTCCGGGGCATTTTATCGGGAACAACCCTGCCGCGACCCTTGCAGTGGGATCAGCCGTTCTGATCGTAAACCAGCACCATCTGGTCCATCACCAGCGCCGGCTGCGCACATCCGGCCTCCCCGATGACCTTGGCGGGTACGCCGGCAACGGTGCTGCGCGGAGGCACTTCCTTGAGCACGACCGAGCCGGCGCCGATGCGCGAGCAATCACCGACCTTGATATTGCCCAGCACCTTGGCCCCGGCGCCAATCAGGACGCCATTGCCGATCTTGGGGTGCCGATCTTCGTCGGACTTGCCGGTGCCGCCGAGGGTAACATTCTGCAGCATCGACACATTGTCGCCGATCACGGCAGTCTCGCCGATGACGAGGCCGGTGCCGTGGTCGAGCATGATGCCCTTGCCCATCACCACCGCCGGGTTGATATCCACCTGGAACACCTGGCTCGAGCGGCTTTGCAGATAGAGCGCGAAATCGCCGCGGCCATCGCGATGCATGGCATGGGCAAAGCGGTGGGTCTGGATGGCCTGATAGCCCTTGAAATAGAGGAGCGGCTCAACAGCGCGATGACAGGCCGGATCACGCTCCAGCGTCGCGGCCAGATCGGCGCGTGCAGCCTCGCCGATTTCGGGGTGATCGCGCACGATGTCGGCAAAGGCCTGGCGGATGATGTCCGCCGAAACATCCTCATGATCGAGTCGGGCAGCCAGGCGATGGGCAAGCGCCGCTTCAAAGCTATCGTGATTGAGGATGGAGGCCAGCACCAGATTGGCCAGCGACGGCTCGCGATCCAGAATGTCCTGCGCTCCGGCTCGCACTGCTTCCCAGACGGGATCAACGGACTGGATCTGGGGCGACTTCTTGGCAATGCCGGTCATGGGCCGATCTCCGCATTATCGGGGACAACGGATATATGCCAGATTGTTTCCCGTTTCAAAGGCTACAAGCAGAGATTGGTTCCTCAAACCGCAACAACGGGGAATGTCTTTCCCAGGAATTCCAGGGCTGCCGCCTTGAACGCCCTGTCGCCGGTCGCACGCATGTGATCACGCTTGGGAATAACGAAGGCCTCGCCATGCGGCAGCAGTTCGGCCAGCGGCTGTGGCGGCCCCGCCATTTCGTCCGCCTCACCCACTGCCACCAGAACCGGCACTTCGATCCGCCGAACATCGGCCCGCGCCATGGGCTGGCGTGAGGTTTCCATGCAGGCCGCCAGTGCCTCGCGATCCGACCCGGTATGTTCGGCAAAGATGCGGAACTGTCGCGCCGTCGGATGCGTCAGGTCAGCCAGATTCGGCGCGCGCAGGCCGGCGATGATGTCATTGCCGTCGGTGAGACCATTGATGAGATTCATGCCCATGCCGCCGAAAATCGCGGCGACGACGCGTTCGGGATGGTCATAGGCCAGAAAAGCCGCTATGCGCGCGCCCATTGAGTAGCCGAGTACTGCCGCCCGGGTGATGCCGAGATGATCGAGCAGCGCCAGAGCATCCTCCGCCATCTGCGCGGGATAATAATCCTCAGGGTCGTGCGGCTTGTCGGATTGGCCATGGCCGCGATTGTCGAGGGTGATGGGCTGGTAGCCCGCCACGGTCAGCGTTTCCATCCAGCCGGTGTCGATCCAGTTGACCTTGCCGCTCGAGGCGAAACCGTGGATGCACAGCACCGGCGGGCCGTTCCCGGCGACTTCATAGGCAAGCTCGACATCACCTGATTTGAAACGCGGCATTTGAAGCTCCTTTGGCCCCTTCATACCCATGCGGGCCCACCACGACCAGATTCGATTGCGCGTCGGCCTTTTCTAATTTAAGGCTCACTGAGCTATTAATGAGGTTCGTCATGCGCATCTTCGTTACCGCCCTGATCAGTCTCGTTCTTGCCGGCCAGGCGCTGGGCGCACCCCTGCAGGAGATTGTGGCCAAGCTGGACGGCACTGACTATCTGGTCCGCAGTACCTGCAAGGATTTGGGTACGGACAAGCTCTATCTGGGCGACCCCGAAGACACCGAGTTCCGGGTGTTCATGCTGTTCACCGCCAATTCGGTAAATGCACTCAACATCACCAAGCAATGCGAGGCGACCGGCCAATTGGTTACCCCACTCACGGTGCGCAAGAATCTTGGCGGCACGCTCGACATACGGATTGGCGACGTACCAGAAAACGGCGATGGCGTTGAGGCGCAGTCGCTGGCTGATTTCGCCGCCACCATCAATGCCGAGCTGGCAAAGGCCGACAGCGTGGAAGTGGCAATTGCCAAGGATGAACAACCGCTGCTGCAGCCAATTGGCACGGTCGCTGGCGCCTCCAGCACCACCCTGCTCTTTCTGGACAAGATGCCGCCGCAGGTGGCCCTCGACTATCTCAAGGCCTGCTATCGCACCTGCGATACGGCGACCTTCGCCCTACAGCCGCCGCAGATCGACAAGAGCTATTTTTCCATTCTGATCCGCGCCATCGGCTGGCTCCCGGAAGGTGTGACCGCCCCCTCCGGTTCCGCCGAGCGCAAAATCGGCACCGCAGTCGGTGCGACAAAGAAGAATTAGCTTTCCCTTTTCTTCGCGCCTCGCCTTGGCTATGGTCGCGCCAAATCAAACCCTTATCCAGGTCCGACCATGGCCCACGGCACCACACCGCACTTCCACAACACCCAAGGTCTGCGCAGCATCGAGATTGGGTCCAAGGAATTCCAGTGCATCGGCGCCCTGCCGCCCTTCGACCACCCGCACATCTTCCTGGACATGGGCAAGGGCGACGAGATTGTCTGCCCCTATTGCTCGACCCTTTATATCTATAAGGCCGAACTGGGCGCCGGGCATGCAAATCCCCCGTCGGCCATTTTCGAGGCCCACGCCGCCTGAGTAGTCCCATGCCCGCCACGGGCCGCAATTACATCATTGCCGGTGCCGGCATTTCCGGCATGACGCTGGCTCTGGCCCTTGCCAAGTTCGGCGCAAGCGTTCTCGTCCTGGAACGCAGTCCGGGCGTGCAGGAGTTTGGTGCCGGCCTGCAGATCAGTCCGAATGCCCGGCTGGTGCTGAACCAGCTCGGCCTCAGCGACGCCATCGACCAAGTCAGCCTCGAGCCCACTGCGCTGGATGTTTATCCGCAGGGCAGCTTGGCGCCCGCCGTGAGCATGGAGCTCGGCACATTGATGCGGGAGCGATTCGGCTCGCCCTATGCCGTCATGCATCGCGCCGATCTCGCCGGCCTGCTCTACAAGGCGTGCCGGCGCTTCGCCAATATCGACATCCTGTTCGGCGTACGCGGCTGGACTGTAGACGCCCAGGACCGTGGGGTCACAGTTTCGGTCGAGGAAGCCAGCGGACAGACCCGCACGACTCGCGGCCTGGCTTTTCTTGGCGCCGACGGTGTGCATTCGCAGACGCGCCAGACGCTGCTCGACGGCCCCGCAGCGCGTTTTGGCCGGCGACTGGCCTGGCGGACGCTGGTGCCTGCCGGCGATGTCGCCGACTATCTGGCCATCGATCATGTCTCGGTGTTTTTCGGCAGCGGCTTCCACCTTGTCTGTTATCCGATGCCCCATCGCGGGCAGGTCAACCTGGCACTGTTCATGCCTGGCGATACGCCGGACAAACCCAGCGGACAACCAAGGCCAGCCAGGCCCGGCAAGCGTGCCGGCGCCATCATCGCCGCCGCAGGCAACCGCTGGACGCCCTGGCCCCTGTTCACGGTCGACACGCCCACCTGGCACAAGGGCAATATCGGCCTGCTCGGCGACGCCGCCCATGCCATGGTGCCGTTCCAGGCGCAGGGCGCGGCCATGGGCATCGAGGATGCTGCCGTCCTGGCACGCTTGCTCGCCAATGGCGCCGCCGAAGACGCCAACAGCGCACTGGCCAGCTATGTGACGGAGCGACAGGCGCGAGTGCGCCGCGTGGCTGCCCTCTCGGCCAGCAATGGCCGAATTTTCCACATGAAATGGCCGCTCAGCATGGCCCGTAACCTTGTGATGACATCGCAGGGACCGCGGGGGCATCTGAAACGCCTCGGCTGGATTTATGACTATGACGCCGGGCTGGTGTGAGGCCGGCCCGATCAACTGAAGGGCTTCGCCCTTGCTTCGCGGCGCGCGCCCGTGTCAATTGCGACATGGGCCATCGGCCGGGATAGACAGAAGGGTTTGAACCACCGCATGCCATCTGCGACACGCTCCCGACTGACGCTCACCTGCATTCTCATCACGGTCCTGCTCGACATGATCGGCGTCGGCATCATCGTGCCGGTGCTGCCTGAACTGCTCGAGGATTTGACTGGCGGCAGCGTGGCCGATGCGGCCGTTATCGGCGGCTACCTGGTTTTCGCCTATGCCTTCATGCAGTTCGTGTTCTCTCCCGTGCTCGGCAATCTCTCCGATCGGTTCGGGCGCAGGCCGGTGCTGCTATTGTCTCTGCTGGGACTGACCTTCGACTATCTCATGATGTCGATCGCCCCTTTTGTCTGGTACCTGTTCATCGGCCGCATCATTGCCGGCATTGCCGGCGCGGCATTGGCAACGGCCACGGCCTATATGGCCGACATCACCCCGCCGCATAAGCGCACCCACCGCTTCGGCCTGATCGGCGCCGCCTTCGGCCTGGGCTTCATCATCGGTCCGGTGATCGGTGGCGAATTGGGCGAGTTGGGGCCGCGCGTGCCCTTCTACGCCGCCGCAGCTCTTGCCTTCGCCAATTTTCTGTTCGGCCTGCTCGTCCTCCCCGAAAGTCTGCCCAAGGCGTCGCGCCGCAAGTTCGACATTCGCCGCGCCAACCCGCTGGGCGCGGTCGTGGCGCTGCGGCAATATTCCTCGGTGCTCTGGCTCCTCGCCGTGCTGTTCTTCCTGCAGCTGGCCACGCAGGCGCTGCCGACGATCTTCAGCTATTTCACCGTCGAGGTGTTTAGCTTCTCCTCGTCCAATATCGGGCGCACGCTGGGGGCCTTCGGCATCGGCTTTGCGTTCAGCCAGGCGGTTTTGGCCGGGCCCCTGTCCAAGGGCCTGGGTGAACCGGCGGTCGGCATAATCGGCCTCGCGGCGGCGGCAATCGCCTTTGCCGGCATCGCCTTTTCAGCCGATGTCTACCAGCTCTACCTGTTCATTGCCGTCGGCACGGTCAGCGGCCTGGCCCCACCAGCCATCAATGGCCTGCTCTCTCGTCAGGTGCCCGACAACAGCCAGGGGGAATTGCAGGGCGCGGTGAACGCGGCAAGTTCGCTGGCCACCATTATCGGCCCGCTCGCGGCGACGCAGATCTTTTCATATTATTCCGCCGCCCCGAGCTCGGGCCATTACTTCCCCGGCGCGCCGTTCATAGCCTGCGGAATAGCCGTGGTGATAGCCGTCCTGATCTTTGCCATCGCCTCGTTCCGCTTCGAGCTTGGGCGTCGTCCGAGCGTCGCCGATCACCCGCATGTGCCCGAGATGCCCCCGCCCGGACAGGTCCGCAATGCGCCATTGGAGACTGGGAATGACGACGACAATTCGCGCCGCTACTGACGCCGACTGGCCGGCGATCCTCGCCATGCTCCATCCCGTCTTCGCCGCAGGCGAGACCTATGCCGTGGACCGGGACCTTGATGAAGCCGGCATCCACAGTTTCTGGATGATGCCTGGACATGAAGTGTTCGTTGCCGAAATCGACGGCAAGGTGGTGGGCACCTATTACCTTATGGCCAACCGGCACGGTGGTGGCGCCCGCGTGGCCAATTGCGGTTACGTCACCTCAGAGTCAGCGCGCGGAAAAGGCGTGGCCAGCGCCATGTGCACCCACTCGCTCACCAGAGCTCGTGAACGCGGTTTCCGCGCCATGCAGTTCAATCACGTCGTGTCGACCAATGAAGGCGCTGTAGCGCTGTGGCAGAAACTCGGCTTCACCATTGTCGGCACCCTGCCCGGCGCCTTCGAGCACCCGGTGCATGGTTTCGTGGACGCCTATGTGATGTACCAGACACTGTAGCTGCAGAGCAGCCCGTCACACCTTTCAACGCAGAGGCCCCTGGTCAAAAAATAAAAGGCCGGGACAAGTCCCGGCCTTTTCGCAAGATAGCGCGGCGCGCTTACTTGCCCAAAGTGCTCGGCCAGGTGCCGTGCAGGTCGGTGCCGCGGCCGACGATCTCGAAGCCGTGGGCGCCGAAGAAGTCGCGCTGACCCTGGATCAGATTGGCAGTGCCCTGGGCCTGACGATAGCTGTCGAAATAGCTCAGTGCGGCCGAGAGACAGATCATCGGGAATTCGCCGACGGCGGCAGCGGCCACCACCTTGCGCAGGCTCGGATGGCTGTCCTTCATGATGGTGACGAAGTCGGGCACGACCAGAAGATTGGTGGCTTCGCCCTTGGCATAGGCCGAGCTCATCTGATCGAGGAAGCGTGAGCGGATGATGCAGCCGGCGCGCCAGATCTTCGCAATCGTGGCCAGAGGCAGTGCCCAGCCGTTCTCTTCCGATGCCTTGGCGATGACGGCAAAGCCCTGGGCATAGGAGACGATCTTGCCGGCGAGCAGCGCCTTTTCCAGGTCTTCGAGCGTCACATCGGTCTTGGCGCGGTTCGGCTTGCCATAGACGGCCTCGGCCGCGACGCGTTCATCCTTGCGCGAAGAAATCGAGCGAGCCGCCACGGCGCCTTCGATGGCTGTGGCCGGCACGCCCATCTGCTGGGCGGCGATGGCGGACCACACGCCAGTGCCCTTCTGGCCGGCCTTGTCGAGGATCAGATCGACCAGCGGCTTGCCGCTTTCGGCATCGACCGCATCCAGCACATGGCCGGTGATCTCAATGAGGTAGGAGTTGAGCGGACCCTCGTTCCACTTCTTGAACACGGCGGCGCATTCCTTGGCCGTCATGCCCAGGCCGTCGCGCATCACGCCATAAACTTCGGCGATCATCTGCATGTCGCCATATTCGATGCCGTTGTGGATGGTCTTGACGAAGTGGCCGGCGCCGCCTTCGCCGAGATAGGCGCAGCAGCTCTCGCCATTGAACTTGGCCGCGATGGCGGTCAGCACCGCTTCGGCATTGTGCCACTGCTCCTTGGAGCCGCCGACCATGATCGAGGGGCCGTGACGGGCGCCCTCTTCGCCGCCGGACACACCGACGCCGAGATAGCCGATATTCTTGGGCTTGAGATAGTCGAAGCGGCGCTGCGTGTCGGTGAACAGCGAGTTGCCGCATTCGATGATAGCGTCGCCAGGCTCGAGATGGGGCAGCAACTGCTCGATCATGTCGTCGACCGGCTTGCCGGCCTTGACCATGATGATGATCGAGCGCGGCGCCTTTACCGTCTGGACGAAGTCGGCCAGGTCATATTTCGGAATGGTCTTGCCATCGAGACCCTGCGCCTTGGCCTCGGCGACGAATTCGTCGATACGCCCCGGCGACCGGTTGTGAACGGCGACGGTGTACCCTTTCTCGGCGATGTTGAGGGCAAGATTGGACCCCATCACTGCAAGGCCGATAAGGCCAATATCCGCTGTCGACATCCACAAGTCCTTCCGAATTCGTCATACTATGCACGCAGCGCATAGCGCGCGGCGGCGAAATGACCACAATATGCGCGGATAAGGAAGGGCCGAATGCACACTTTTCGAACACGCCACGCTTCTTGTATGGAAGTTTTTGACAATGCTGGTACCCCTGGCAGCGCTAAACTAATGAACACACACAAAAGAAAGGGCATCTGCCATGGCTCCAAGCAATCCGTTTGACCTCAAGGGCCGTCGTGCCCTGGTCACCGGCTCCAGCCGCGGCCTCGGATTCGCCATGGCCAAGGCCTTGGCCCAGGCAGGCGCGGCGGTCGTGCTCAATGCCCGCGACAGCGTCGCGCTCGGCAATGCCGCAGCCGATCTCGGCGATGGCGGTCACGATGTCAGCGCCGTCGCCTTCGACGTCACCAGTCGCGATAGCGTCAATGAGGCCATTACTCATATCGAAGACGAAATTGGCCCTATCGACATTCTGGTCAACAATGCAGGCATGCAATTCCGCTCGGCCCTCGAGGCCTTCCCGCCCGAAAAGTTCGACCAGATCGTCACCACCAATCTGACCTCGGTGTTCAACGTCGCCCAGCCCGTGGCGCGCCACATGATTGCGCGCGGGCATGGCAAGATCATCAATGTCTGCTCGCTCCTGGCAGAGCTTTCCCGGCCCTCAATCGCGCCCTATGCGGCAACCAAGGGCGCCGTGGCCAATCTGACGCGCGGCATGGCTGTGGACTGGGCCAAGCATGGTCTTAACGTCAACGGCATCGCCCCCGGCTATTTCGCCACCGAGATGAACGAGGCCCTGCTCAAGGACGAAAAATTCAACAGCTGGATCGCCGGCCGCACCCCGATGGGGCGCTGGGGCCAGCCCGAAGAACTGGGCGGCGCCGCCGTCTTCCTGGCCTCCGAGGCCTCACGCTTTGTCAACGGACACATTCTCTATGTCGACGGCGCCTTCACAGCCACAGTTTGAACCGGCTCGCATCATCATCGTGATGGGCGTGTCATCCTCGGGCAAATCCACGATCGGGGCCGCGCTCGGCCGCGCCCTGCACGCGCCGTTCCTCGATGGCGACAAATACCATCCCGAGGCCAATGTCGAAAAAATGCGCAACGGCATTCCGCTGACCGACGAGGACCGCTGGCCCTGGCTGGAAGCGCTCAGCGCCGCCTTGGTCGAGGCGGCGGAAAAGAAGAACGTCGCGGTTGGCGCCTGCTCGGCACTGCGCAAAACCTATCGCGACTTCATCACCGAAAAGGCCGGCGAGCCGGTGCTGTTTGTCTATCTCGACGGCAGCCGCGACGTCATCGGCGAGCGCATGGCCAAGCGCCATCACGAATACATGCCGACCAGCCTGCTCGACAGCCAGTTCGCGACGCTGGAAGTGCCCGATCCGGACACGGAGAATGTCCTGAAAGTGCCGGTGACCGATCCGGTCAATCGTATCGTCACCACGGTCACGGCAGCGCTTCCCCAGCACAAGAGTTTTAAGCGCTGGCAGTAAAATGGCGTAAGCCCCGGCCATAAGCCGGGGCTTGCCGATTATGCCGCTTATTGCGCGGTGTAGGCGCCGTCCACCAGATGGTAGGAGCCGGTGATATTGGACGCAGCGTCGGACAACAGGAACAGGGTCAGTGCCGCAACTTCCTCGGACTTGCCCAGGCGTCCGATCGGATGGAGAGAGGTCAGCCCGTCATAGGCTTCCTTGGGCACGGCCGCCAGGAGCGGCGTATCGATGAAGCCCGGGCCAACAGCGGTAACGCGAATGCCCTTCTTGGCATAATCCAGCGCGGCCGACTTGGTCATGCCGACCACGCCGTGCTTGGCGGCGACATAGGCCGGAGCGTTCGGGAAGGCTACGGAGCCAAGAATGGAGGCCATGTTGACGATAGCGCCGCCACCGATCTTGAGCATTTCGGCGATCTCGTACTTCATCGAGTAGAAGACGGAGTTGAGATTGATGTCGATGACCTTGTGCCAGCCCTCAAAAGTGTAGTCACCGAGGGGAGCGGCATCGCCACCGATACCGGCATTGTTCACCGCCACATCGAGCTTGCCATAGGTGTCGACGGTGAACTTGACCGCCTTCTCCACCTGGTCGATCTGGCCAACATCCACCGCGACCGCAGCCGCTTCGCCACCTGCGGACTTGATGGTCTCAACCAGCTTCTGGGCGGCGTCGAGCTTGAGATCGGCCACCACTACCTTTGCGCCGCGCGCGGCCAGCTGTTTGGCAACCGCTTCGCCGATCCCCGACGCTGCGCCGGTAACAAAGGCAACCTTGCCTGCAAAATCCTTGGTCATGGAAAACTCCTTTGGTTGTCCCTCACATGTGGGCTGTCTGCGCCACCGCTTCCATGATCGAGGTCAAACTTCGGAGCGAACAGGCCGTTCAGGTGACAGCACCAATCCTGTCACGATCCCGTCGCATTCGGCACGCCGGGATTGCGCGACAGGCTAGCATTGGCATAGCGGTCGTCGTGGCTGACTTCAGGCCCGGCCCAGTCCGGCAGGGCCACCGCCTGGTCGGCCGAAACAAGTTCTACTTCGGCCATGACCAAACCCGCATGGGCGCCCTCGAACACATCGACCTCCCAGGTCAGCCCGGCATGCGGCACGATATGGCGACGCTTCTCGACAACATGCGGCCTTGCCATGTCCAGCATGGCCCTGCCCTCGTCCAGCGGCACCTCATATTCAAACTCGGCACGTGAAATGCCTGATGTCGGCCCCTTCAAGGTCAGGAAGGCCCTGGCATCATCGACGATGCGGATGCGCACGGTGGCCTTGGCGCTGGTGGAGAGATAGCCCTGTCGCATGGCCGAACTGCCGATCACCGCCTCGCGCCAGCTATCGCCCAATACCAGGAATTTCCGTTCGATCTCGACGCCCATCGCTCAAAACCCGAATGTCATCTGCCCGGCCGGCGTGCCGACCGACACCCCTTCCAAGGCCAGCATTTTCACCTTCGATGCCGCTCCACCCGGCGCCGAAAACCCGCCCGGCTTGCCATCGCTGGCCAGCACCCGATGGCAGGGAATAACCAGCGGCATCGGATTGGCCCCCATCGCCTGCCCCACGGCACGGGACAGGTTCACATCGCCCAGTTGCCGCGCCAAGTCGCCATAGGTGCGCGTCTCGCCCCAAGGCACGCTGAGCAGGAGATCATAGGCGCGGCGATGGAACTCCGGCGCCCCGCGCAGATCGAGCGTCACCCCCGAAAAATCCACGCGCTCGCCCTCCGCATAGTCCTCGATTCGATCCATCAGGGCCGCAATTTCACGTGTCGGGGACCCCAACCGGGCGCCATTGCGCCCAAGACGCTCGGCCATGATCTCCGGCGCATCACCCGGCAGAAGAACCCGGCAAAGACCCCGATCGGTCCAGCCCAGCCCGAATACACCCAATGCCGTATCGAAGATTGCAGTGCCCATTTTCAGACCATAGGCGCCGCGCCGCAGAGAAACCAGAACCTGATACGGCGCTGCTGACAGCTTCTGTCGCCGTCGGCCGGCACTGAGCGGCGACAACAAAAGGATATCGCCTATGGCCCGCATCGTTGGATACATCGCCGCCAGCCTCGACGGTTACATCGCGGACGCCGATGGAAGCCTCGACTGGCTGTTCAAATACAACGACATGGACCTGGGTGAGCACGACTATCGCAAATTCGTCGCCACGATCCGCACCGTGGTGATGGGCCGCGCGACCTATGACTGGCTGGCCGCGGATGAAAGCCCGTGGGCCTATGGCGCGCTACGATGCTTCGTCGTCACGCGCGGCAGCATCGATAGCCCCAAGGGCGAGCTAGAGACACGCTCCGACATCGATGCCTTGATCGCGGAATTGCGCGCCCTCGATGATGGTGACGTGTGGATGCTTGGCGGCGGGCGCCTGCAGATGGCGTTCATGGAACGCGGTGCGCTCGACGAACTGGAAATCTATGTCATGCCGGAATTGCTTGGGGGTGGAGCACCACTATTCCCTGCGACCGGCTTTCGCACCGCACCAAAACTGCTGTCTGCCAAGGCGCTCGACAAGGGCTGCGTCCGGCTGCACTACCGCTTCACATAGAAAAAGGGCCCCTTGCGGGGCCCTCTTTTCGATCAGTTCTTCAGGGCCTTGCCGGCCTTGTCTTTCAGCTCGCCGGCCTTTTGCTGCAGCTTGCCTTCGGCCTTGTCCATCTTGCCTTCGGCCTGCAGCTTGGTGTTGCCGGTCAGGCCGCCTGCGGCGTCCTTGATCGCACCCTTGACCTGCTTGCCGGCGCCTTTGACTTCGTCCTTATGCATGATGGTCTCCTTTCAAGAAACTCGAACACAACAACGGACGGGTAGCGCCGGTGTTCCCAGGCATTTCGATCACATTGCCGTGCCGAACCGACGCGCTGTCCATCCGGCCGCCTTGTCCTTGATCTGGCCGAACTTCCGGGATGCGGACGTCAGCCGCTGGTCCCAGGCCGGATCGGGGTTCTGTCCCTCAATGGTCTTGAAATAAGCCTGCATCATGCAGGCAATGGCGAAGGGTTCGATGAGCGCCACCTTTACCGCCCAGGCGAAAAGCAGCGCAAAGACGAAACCGCCGGCCGACCAGGCGCCGGGGATGAGATAGACCAAAGCCGCTGCTGGCGCGAGCATGATCAGAAACACCAGGAAAGCCAGCCCATAGGTGATGATCGTCAACCAGGCGGCGTTCTTGAGCATGCCCTGATAGTTCTGCCCATACAGCACCAGCGCCGTCTTGGCCGATTCCCAGGGATTGGTGGAACGGGTCTTGATGGCATAGGCGAGGATCACCTCATCGACGAGGCCTACTGCAATGCGCAGAAAGGCCCGCACGATACCGACGATCTGCTGCAACCCCGGAATAGGCAGGATCGAGGCAATGCCCTGCACGAGACCGGTAATGGCGCCGAGGACACCCTTGACCAGCTGGTCCACGCCGAACAGCACGCTGGCCTCGGCGAAGCGTTCCTTGACCACGCCGCTGGCATAATCGATCTGCGAGCGGCCATCGGGAATGGACTTGCCTTCCAGCAATTCGACCATCACCGCAATATGGCCGGCCTTGACGATGTAGAGAATGTATTCCCGCAGGAAATAGAGCACACCCGCGGTAAGCCCGAAGCCGAAAATGCCGCCCCAGACGGCGCTGCTGGCCTGGAATTCGGCGTCACCAAAGGCACCCACGCCCCAGCCCACGCCCGCACCTGCGCCGGTGGCCACCACATAGGCCACTGCGATACCGAAATAGACCACCATTCGGAACACGACGAATGGCCAGGTGCGGGCCATCAGGCCCAGCCCCCTGCTGATTGAAAAGTCCCACATGCTTGTTGTCCCTCAAGCCCTTGGTCAAAGGGGCCGATGTCTGGTACAGGGCCTCATGCCCGGTCCCATGCCCACCCTCATCGATTACTTTCCGCCGACTGAACCCTACCTGAACATCATCCATGTCGATGATGACATTCTGGTCGTGGACAAGCAAAGCGGACTTCTGAGCGTGCCGGGCAAGGACCCCAGCCTCTGGGACTGCATCGAATACCGCGCCCGCCGGACCTGGCCAACGGCCGGCATGTGTCACCGGCTCGACAAGGATACCTCGGGCGTGCTGGTGCTCGCCCTGAACAAGCGCGCCCATGGGCGCATCGGCAGCCAGTTCGAGCACCGCAAGACTACCAAAAGCTATGTCGCTCGGGTCTCAGGCATCATCGAGAGGGATAGCGGCCTCATCGATTTACCCCTGGCTACGGATTGGGAGAACAAGCCGCGCCAGCGGGTCGATTATGACAATGGCCGTTCGGCGCAGACGCAGTGGGAAGTGGTGGAGCGCGAGGACAAGGCAACGCGCGTCCGCCTGGTGCCGCTGACGGGCCGCACCCATCAGCTGCGAGTTCACATGAAGGCCATCGGCCATGTGATTCTGGGCGATGCATTTTATTCCGAAGGCGAGGACTTTGCCGCTGCCGACCGGCTGCAACTGCACGCCGCCGAGCTCGGGTTCACCCACCCGACCACCGAAGAGTTCATGACCTTCTCGGCGCCCACCCCGTTCTAGGGCTGGCAGAGTCTGTTTCTGCTGGCATGATGATAGCAACGGAGAATGTCTATGCGACCTCTCATTGCCCTTGCCATTGCCCTCGTCAGCCTGGCGCCGAGCCACGCCTATGACCAGGTGGCGCGCTTTGCCGCGGCCATTCCCATAGAGCAAAACGACGGCCCGAGCTTTCTCTACGTCGCCCCGCCCCTGGGATTTATCGGCGTGAGGACGATCGATTTCACCCTGCCACAGGATATCGCCATCGGGCGAACCCTGATCTCCGCCAAGTCGATCGATCCGATGACCGGCATTGATTTCCGCAGGGTCTATGCCGTCCTCTCGATCGGCAATGGATTGAACACCACGAACGTTCTTTTCGGACAGAACGGCTTTGCAGCCGACACTGCAGCAACGCTTGCAGCACGCGGTTTTGACAGCCGGGACATCGGCAGCATCGCGGTTCTGGCCAATGGAGAAGACGCCTCGCTCGACCTGTCCCAGGCCAGAAACGCCGATCCCCTTGCCGCCGATATGGGGCGAGCGCAAAGGGTCGCGGTTGTGGAGGACATGGTTCTGGTCAATCCGTCATGGGCGGGCATTGAAACAGCGCTAACCGCGCTGTCACCCAAGGCGGCCAAGGCGCGTCCGGAGTGGGTTGCGGTGTTCGATGCCCTCAACGCGCTGCGCGGATCAGGAACGACGGAGGCCGCGATCGGTTGGAGCGGCGCAGTGCTGAGCACGCTGGAGACGACAAGTCAGGCGATTCTGGATGGCAGCATCTACCAGCAAGCCACTGACAGTGGACGAAAATTCGTCTTTCCCCCATTCCCGATCGCGGCGATGGGCATCGACCGCCTGCATGGAGACACGCATCTGCGCATCGCACTGCCCTATCGGGATGAACGCGATGCCGAGTTCGCCCTCGAGCATATCGGTCGCTATCTGATAAGGTTCCCCCAAGTGCCGGACGTGCCGCGGCAGCAGATGATTTCTTCAGGAGACTGGCACGTTGCGGTGCTGACCCTGACGTTCAAGGGCGACGAAGGCGGGACGGCCCACGCCCTATTGCTAAGCTTCACCAGCGCCATCCTGCGGCGCCAATTCGCACCGCTGGAATTTCTGTAGTCCTGCGCCTCAGGCCTCGGCCTCTCCGGCATAGGCAACTTCGATGCGTTGGAAGAGGCTGCCATCTTTCATCGTATCGAGCCAGCGGCGGAAGTCATCAACATCCTTGAAGCCGGCGCGCTGGGCGTCGGCGTCTGTAACATCGTCGGGGCTTATATCCCTGATCGACTTGATGGCCAGGAGCCCGACCTTGGTCTTGAGTGTGCCACCGGCCCTGACGGTCGGTCGATTCCAGCGGCGGAAGATCAGATCGACCTTGCCGGCCTTGATGTCTTCGAGCAGGTCGCGTTTGAGCAGCATCAGCCCAGCACCGCCGTTGCCGTCATCTCGATACGCAGGCCTTCGGCCAGCAGTTCCTTGACCACCACCGTGGCACGAACCGGAAACGGCTGCTCGGTAAAGAACTCGCGATAGACCGCGTTCATGCCGGATGCGTCGGCGCTGTCGATGAGAAAAATCTGCACCATGACCAGATTGCGCAAGCTACCGCCTGCAGCCTTGACCGCTATCTCCAGATTCTGAATGCAGCGCCGCGCCTGCGCCTCGATCCCGCCAGCGACGATCTCGCCGCTCACCGGGTCTTCGGCAATGGCTACCAGCCACACATGCTTGCCCGCCCGCACCGCATCGCTGATGGGCGCCGATGACGGCGCAATACCGGTTTCAATGCGTTCGATCATGGCCATCTTTCACTCTTTTGGTGCGGGCGGCGGGACTCGAACCCGCACGGGGCTACCCCCTCCGGATTTTAAGCGAGCCCAGATGGCCTATCCTTTGTTTATCCGGGGGTATCCGATTTCCCGATAACCGACTGTAGGCACTAGCTTTTTTCGGCTATCAATACATCCATACCTAACCGGGCACACGCCACGGCTGGATTTCTAGGTGCTCCTATTTTGCACCTGAAATCCGGCCTCAAAGGAGGTTAGGAATGGCCAAAATCAAGCTCACCAAGACTGCTGTCGACGCCGCAACCCCGCAGGAACGCGACTACGAACTCCGCGATACGACGATACCGGGCTTTCTCGTGAAGGTCACTCCCGCTGGTCGGAAAACTTTCATGATCGCCTATGTCACGAACAGCGGTCAGCGCCGAAAGCCCGCCATTGGTCGCTACGGCGAGATCACCGTCGAACAGGCGCGTGGGATCGCACAGGACTGGCTTGCCGAGGTTCGGCGCGGCGGCGATCCCAGCGCCGAGCGGACGGCGATCCGTCAGGCCCCAACGGTCAAAGAACTCTTCGATCGTTTCATCACCGATTATTCGGAGGGCCGCAATAAGCCCTCTACCGTCCAGTCCAATCGGGAACGGGGCAAGCGCCACCTCATTCCCAAGCTCGGCCACTTGAAGGTGCCGGACGTTACGCGCGCTGACATTGCCGATCTCATGAAGAAGATGGCGAAGTCTCCCACCAGCGCAAACCGCGTTCTGGCGCTGTGCCGGAAAATGTTCAATGTGGCCGAAGTCTGGGGATTGCGGCCTGATGGCTCCAATCCCTGCCGCCACGTCCCGAAATATCCCGAACGCGGCAAGACCCGCCTCATCACCGATGGGGAGATGCGCAAACTCTTCGAATATCTCGATCGCGCCGAGGCGGAAGGGTTGGAACACCCGTTCATCATTCTGGCCATTCGGCTCCAGTTCGAGTTTGCCGCCCGCATGTCGGAGATCACCGAACTCGAATGGGCCTGGGTCGATTTCGACAACCGCCGCGTCGTCTGGCCGGACAGCAAGACCGGCGGGATGTCGAAACCGATGAGCGCTGAGGCTCTGCGCCTGTTCGAGACCGCGCCGCTGGTGGTGGATTCGCCTTATGTCTGCCCTTCGATCTTCGACCCGGAAAAGCCGATGTCGGCCTATACCTACTATCAGGGCTGGAAGCGCATTCTGGAGCGGGCCGGCCTTCCTCATGTTGGCACCCATGGCATCCGCCATCGCTCCGCCACCGACATCGCCAATTCCGGCGTGCCGGTGAAGGTCGGCATGGCGCTCACTGCCCACAAGACGGTGACCATGTTCATGCGCTACGTCCACACCGAGGACGAGCCTGTCCGGGCGGCGGCGGAAGCCGTGACGCGGCGCCGACTGAATGTCATCGGCGTCGAGCATCAGCCGCCCGCGCCACCGTCTCCGCCCGTCATCGAGCCGCCGTCTATCGCGCCGGTCGGCGGGTCGGCACCCGCGATCCTGGGCCCGGACGGCAAGCCGCTCGGGTTCGAGGACGGCAAATACGCCTCGCGCACGCGCGTTGGAAATTACCGGCCGTTCCGCCACCGCAGCGGTGAGAACCGGACCCTGCCGCCCGGCAGCAAGCGCTCCGAGCCGGAGGTGGCCGATCATGCGTGAGGAAGCCAAAGCTCAACGCCGCTGGCCGACGCCCGAAATTCTGCGTCGTTCCCAATTCGTCGACGATGCCGGCCCCATCCGCTTCGTCGATACCGAAGCCGCAGCGCGATACCTCGCGCTGTCGGCCCACACGCTCGAATGCTACCGCTCGCTCGGCGGCGGCCCCGCCTACCACAAGTTCGGCAAGTGGGTCCGCTATTCCGTAGAAGATCTCGATACCTGGGCCGCGAGCTGCCGCCGATCCACGGCAGCCTCGCCGGACGCGCCAAGCGTCCTTTCCGTTGACCGAACATAGCCCTAAAGCTATACAGGCGCAGATTAATTGTCGGTAGAATCACGGCATTCGCTGATCGTCTTTTGGCAGTAACGTCACCACGCCAACACTAGTTAAGGAAAGGCAGCAAGATGGGTAGAAGCACCGATCATATCGTTGCTCGCCTTCCTCATGACCAGCAGGCCGTCATAGATGCGCGTCAACAGGGTATGACCCAAGTGGTCGAGGGTTTGCGCGAACTTCGTCAGATCACGGGCAAAGCTCAGGCGGATATCGCTTCCGCTTTGAATATTACTCAGCCATCCGTCTCCAAAATCGAGAAGCAGACTGACATGCACCTCTCGACTTTGCGCAATTACGTGGAAGCCGTCGGCGGCGAATTGGAGCTGACCGTCAAGCTGCCCAAGCGGCCGGTGCTGCGGATTCATCATCTTGGCGATCTTGCGCCTGTCAGAGCCGCATCGGTGCGGAAGAAGAGCGGCGATCCGACGTCAAGGCGGCGCCATGGATGAGTTGCAGCGGTCCATCTACGTCGATCGTTTCCGTTTGGCGTTTCACACCAAGAAAGGCGCCGCCTTTCAGGATTGGTTCGTGCTTCTCGCAGGCCATGCCCTCGGCGCTGATTTCGAGGAAGTCCGCCCCTACGGTCCCTATGGGGACCTGAAATGCGATGGCCGCCGGATCAGCTCCGGCTCGGTTTTCCAGTGCTACGCCCCCGATGCCATGAAGGAAGCCGACCTCATCGCCAAAGTCGATGAAGACTTTCACGGTGCCCGTGCCCATTGGAACGGCAACATGCAGGAGTGGGTCTTCGTCCATAACGACGGGCGCGGACTCCCCCCGAACGCGGTTCAGCATCTCGACGGCCTTCGTCAGGCTCATGCGCCGCTGCAGATTACCACTTGGTCCGAGCCGGAGTTGCTCGATCTTACCATGATGCTCGATCTGGCCGCGCTTCAGGCCCTCTTCGGTCCTGCGGCTTCGATAGCGATCGTGGATCGCCTCGTCATGTCTGATCTGGTGCCGATCATTGAGGCGCTCCAGCGGCAGGAGCCCAATCCAAGCGATCCGCCGCTGACGCCGCCGTCGCCGGAAAAGCTGGAAAAAAACGCTCTATCCGAGGAATCGGGCCTGTTTCTGCGCATTGGCAGGCGGAAATCGGCGCTCGTTGATACGTTCTTCCAGAAAATTCCCCGTCCTGATCTCGGCGAACGCATCGCCGAGGCTTTCCGACTGCGGTACGCTGAGCTGAAAGCTCTCGATCTTCCGGCCGACACGATTTTCAAGCATCTTCAGGACTACGCCGGCTTCAACGGCGAGCCGAAGCGTCAGGGAGCGGCGCTGGCAGTCCTCTCCTATTTTTTTGATAGCTGCGACATCTTCGAAGATCCGACCATCATTTCTGTGGAGGCATCATGATCCTCCCGACAAAGCATGTCCGTCCTGATCGCGCGCTCATTGGCGTTGGGGCAGAGGTTCTCGATATTTTAAAGCGACCGATGACCATGTCGCGGCTATGGGACGAGATGCGCGGACGCCGTTCGCTTCATGCGCCCAATGCTCCAATTGACTATCAGTGGTTCATTCTCTCGCTTGACCTGCTCTTCACGATTGGTGCGGTTGACTTTGATCGTGGCGTGGTGCGGAGGATTCAGCCATGATCCGCCGTTTCGGCAGCGACCTCGCGTCTTTCAAGACACTGACCTTCAAGCCGGGTCTGAACATCCTATTGGCTGACAAGAGCGAGGGTGCCAACGATCGCCAGTCGAGGAATGGCGCGGGCAAGACCAGTTTCATAGAGTTGGTCCATTTCCTGTTTGGCGCTGACGCCCGCAAGGACAGCATCTTCCGTTCTGATGCGCTGACGACGTGGACCTTCGACGTCTCCGTCGACATAGCGCAAGAAACCACCTCGGCGGCCCGTAGCGGCGCCAAGCCGAGTCGGATCTTTATCAATGGCGCCGTCGAGAACTGGCCAATCCCGCCGCAGTTCGACACGCGCGCCGGCCTGTTCGAGTTGTCGAACGAGAACTGGAAAGCCAACCTCGGCCAGCTCTGGTTCGGCCTGCCCATTTCGGCAGGGGACGAAGCCGAGCGTTTCCAGCCGTCGTTCCGCTCGCTCTTCTCCTATTTCGTCCGCCGTCAGAACAGCGGCGGCTTTCAGCAGCCAATGCAACATTCGGCGATGCAGCAGGCGTGGGATCAGCAGGTCTCGATCTGCTATCTGCTTGGCCTCGACTGGAGCATCCCCGGCCGCTTTCAAGAACTGCGCGCGCAGGAGAAGGTCGCTCAGGAACTGCGTAAGGCCGCCCGTAGCGGCGACCTTGGCCGGTTCTTCGGTAAGGCGGCCGACCTCAGAACGAAGCTGACTGTCGCGGAGGCTCGTGCCGTGCGGCTTCGCCAGCAGCTTGAAACGTTCGAGGTAGTGCCGGAATACAAAGCTCTGGAGCGTGAGGCGAACGAAATTACGCGCGAAATTGACGGGATGAACGTCGAGAATGTGATCGACGGCGATCTCCTGCAACAGCTTCGCGCTTCGCTGGTCGGTGAGGATGCGCCCGACTTGGGCGACGTTACGAAACTCTATGCGGAGGCCGGCGTCGTCCTCCCCGATATGGTGCGGCGGCGTTTTGACGAGGTGGAGCGCTTCCACCGAACCATCATCGAGAACCGGCGCGCGCACTTGACCGCCGAGATCGCCTCGGCAGAGGCTCGCATCGCTGAACGCGATCAGCGCACAGTCGATCGCGACCGGCGGCGGCGTCAGATAATGGGTGTCCTGCGCTCCGGTGGAGCACTCGAACATTATACATCGCTGCGCGAAGAAGCCGGCCGAGCCGAGGCTGAGGTCGAGGGACTTCGCCAGCGGCTCGATACCGCTGAACGGATCGAAAGCACCAAGGCTGAACTCGACATCGAACGGGCCAACCTGACCAAGGCGCTACGCGACGATATCCACGAGCGGACCGACATCATCCGCGAGGCTATCCTCATTTTCGAGTCGCTCTCGGAGTCCCTTTACGAAAAGGCGGGCAGCCTAACGATTGGCGAGACCGGAAGCGGCCCCCAATTCGAGGTCCATATCGATGGACAACGAAGCAAGGGCATCACCAATATGCAGATATTCTGCTTCGATCTCATGTTGACCGAAATCAGCCTGAAGAATGGGCGCGGTCCCGGCTTTCTGGTCCATGACAGCCATCTATTCGATGGGGTGGACGAAAGGCAGGTTGCTAAGGCGTTGCAACTCGGCGCGGAACGGGCTGAGGCAGCCGGGTTTCAGTACATTGTCACAATGAACTCCGACGCGCTGCCGCGTGAAGGGTTCAAGGCCGGGTTCGATATCCGCTCCTATGTCATGGACACGAAGCTGACCGACGCGACCGACACTGGGGGGCTATTCGGCCTGCGGTTTGAGTAGCCCCGCCCATGCGATCAGCTCCCTTCACCCGTCCGACCCTGGTTGCTGCCGTCGAACTGCTCGAACTGCACAGCCAGGCGCGCTTCAACCAGGTCGTGCTTCGTCTCGGGCTTGAGGATGAGATTTCGTCGGATACCGGCATCAGCGTCACGAAAAAATGCGATCTGCTTGGACGCATTGTCGTCCAGCGCGCCGATGCAATCCTCGACACGCTGGATGGTCGCATGACGCTCGGCGAAGCCGTCGTGCGCCAAGCGGCGCTGCTGGCACAACCCGACGCGATTCATCCATTGCAGACGGCGTTTGCCCGTGGGCTTGCCCGCGATGCCTTTGTGTTGGTCTGGGACGACAATGGTCGGAACGCAACCATTCGAGCCGCGCTGCCGGGAGAAATCCAGCTTCCCGAAACCGACGATGAAGTGCATCGGCTCCTAAAATCCTTCGCTTTCATGACCCCACTCGGTCATCTCGATCAAGCGATCGAGGCGCACAGCCGCGGCGATTGGGCTGCCTGCAACGGACAGCTTCGCACATTCCTTGAAAGCCTGTTCGACAACATTGCCCGCAACGTCCGCCCGGAAGATGCAGCGAAAAGGCCCAGCTCCGAAAATCGCCGGGCGTTGCTGGCGGAAATCGGCTTCCTGTCGACGAGCCGCAATGAATGGACCGGAGACGGGAAGAACTACGTCAATGGCCTTTTCAAGATGCTGCACACCGAAGGATCGCACCCCGGTCTTTCAGACGAGGATCACAGCACCTTCCGTCTCCACGTCGTGCTCGTTACCGCGCGAACCTTCCTCCGGCGCTTAGCCAACGGGCGGTAGGAGGCGCAAATGAGTAGGTGGACGGCGGACGATCTGCGCCGATTGGATCTGAAATACGCCGAGGATGGCGTTCACATTCACCAACGGCCATTCCGGGCCGCGATGGAGCTGCTCGGCTCCAGTTTCGTGATGGGTGTGGGCGGCAATCCCGAGGTCAAACGCATAATGGATGCTTATGCAGCCATGATGCCGGAAGTTGCGACGAACTGGCCCGGCGCCGGAATCGGATTAGTAGCTTCGGTCGATCAGGTGCGAAAGGCCGTTTTCCCCGTCGTGTTCGGTCAGAATTCTCTCCAGCCGTGGCAGATGACTGGCTTCGAGAATGCGGAAGAATGGTGGAATTGGTGCCGCCGGGATAGGTCGATCGCCGCTGACGTCGCCTTTGCTGGCGCGGACATTCACGATTTCACAATGGGTCTCAACGAGGTTGATCAAGGCAATGCTGACGCGGTGACGCTCTGGCGGATGGCAGGGTCGAATCTCGAAGACGTGGCGAACACATTGCCTACCGCGTTCAGCCACGACTCGGTGGTACAGCCGATCTGCATGGCCGCAGAGCTATCCATAAAGGCAACATTGGTTTGGGATGGTGTTGATCCCGACTCTTTCCGAAAAGGCAAGGACGGCCATAACTTGGCCGTGCTCGCCCAGCGTATGGTTACTGCACGGCCGCACCGCGACGATGCGCGGGTTCAAGCGGTGGTGGTGAGCCTGCCGCCCTATGTTGCCAGCCGATACAAGCCCGCTGGCTTGAAGCGACTTTCGGTAGTCAGGTTGGCACTCGGCGTCCAGTTCATTGCAGCGTCTAGCCTGAGGCGGATCGCAGCAGCCGATCTCGCAAGCCAGATGGAAACCGATCCCGATTGGCCGGGACCGAGACCCGCATTTGCGATCTGAAAGTCCGCTTGAGAAAGTGTCGAGTGATCGGGGTGGTACTCCGTAGTGGATTATCACTCGCTTGGTCGCGAGTCGTTTTGTTGATCCGGCATAGCTTTGAGGCTATGAACGGTGAAATGACATTATCGGGCTCGTAGCGGGCGGATGCATCCGGCGAGAGTCAGCAGCGGTTCTACCGGCAGCTCATCGCAAAAGCGGATCTCCGGTTTTCCGAGCATGTGGAAAGCCTGAAATCCGCAAAGAAGGAACGTTGAGATGGCACGAAGCCTGAATGAAATCATTGCCGCGCTTCCCGCGGACGAACAGGCGGCAGTTGAGGAGCACTATCAGCAACTGCGGCAGGAGGTCGAGGGTCTGCGCGAGCTGCGCCAAATCGCCGGCAAGGCACAGGAGGACATCGCATCGGCTCTCAACATCAAGCAGCCGTCCGTGTCCAAGATCGAGAAGCAGGCGGATATGTATCTCTCGACGCTACGCAGCTATGTCGAAGCCATCGGCGGCAAGCTCGAACTCACGGTAAAGCTGCCATCGCATCCGGCGCTTCATCTCCATAGCCTGGGTGACATGACCATGGGCGATAGTGCTGGCGTTCGTACCGTGGCCCGTCGTCGGAAGCAGGCCGGGACCAGGTGAGCAGATTCAGGTGAAGGGGGAAAGCCTTCCCCCTGGCCGGCGCCGAGGTCGCCGGCACACCCCCTTCTGCGGGGAGACCCCCAGGCTGTGCAAAAACCAACCCCATATTGCTGATCTGGGATTTTACTCACTCGCGGTGATGTGCGCGATCGTATTCAGCTTGGTTCGATCGGTGCCCTGGGGTCTGACAGAATGAGCACTCCATAGCTTTACGTCACCAGGCCAAGGGCAGTTCCACCCACGGCCGCCAGCAAAACCACAACCCATGGGGGAGTTCTCCAAGCCACCAGCGCTACGAAGCAAATCATGGCCAGCGCGAAGTCTGGCATGCCGGCGATCGCGCTTGTGAAGACAGGCGAATAAAGGGCAGCGCCGAGGATTCCGACGACGGCTGCATTGGCGCCCTGCATAGCCGACTGCGCCCTTGCTGTACGACGCAACTGATCCCAGAATGGGAGCGCGCCGATCAGGATGAGAAAGCCCGGAAGGAAGAGTGCGGCAAGAGCGATTGCTGCACCAGCGACACCGTTCGGCGCCGGTCCCATGACCGCCCCGAGCCAGGCGGCGAAGGTGAAGAGTGGTCCCGGTACCGCCTGCGCGGCACCATAACCCGCGAGGAAGGCGTCATCGGACACCCATCCCGGGGCGACGGTTTCCGCCTGCAACAGCGGTAGCACGACATGTCCGCCGCCAAAAACCAGCGAGCCGGCGCGATAGAAGCTGTCGGCCAGCGCCCATCCCTGCGCCTGCCCGGCGAGCACCGGGAGGCCGATCAGCAAGGCGGCGAAGAGTACAAAGGCCGTGAGGCCCACTGTCCGTGAAACCGGCACAGGCAGATGCGCGCCTGTCGCGACTTGTCCCTTGCTCAAGGCGAGCCCGGCGATCGCGCCGAGGAAGATTGCGGCCATCATTCCGGTCGCGCCCGGCGCCCAGGCGAGCACAAGCACGGCTGCGACCGCGATAGTCGCGCGCGCTCTGTCGGGGCAGAGGTTTCTGGTCATGCCCCATACGGCCTGCGCCACGATGGCGACGGCGACGATCTTGAGGCCATGCAGGACACCGAGCGCAAGCGGGCCTTCGAGGCGTGTTGCCGTCATGGCGAGGGCGAGAAGGATCAGGGCAGATGGCAGGGTGAAGGCGAGGAAAGCTGCAAAGGCACCGCCCCAACCCGCCCGTATCAAGCCAAGCGCAAAGCTGACCTGGCTGGAGGCGGGACCCGGCAGGAACTGGCACAGTGCCACTAGATCGGCATAGGCGCTCTCGCTCAGCCATTTTCGCCGTGTCACCAGTTCGTCGCGAAAATAGCCCAGATGCGCGATCGGGCCGCCGAACGAGGTGAGCCCCAGCTTCAGGAAGACGCGGAATACTTCGGAGACGCTTGCCTGCAATTGCTGGGGGCTGGGTTTCATTCAGGAGGCTTCCTTGGTTGGTCATTCTCGCGCGCGATGATCTATCGGCGCGTGAGGATTATTCAGGGTCGCCGCGGTCAGGTTGACCCGCCACCAGAACATCACCGCTCACCCCGTGCTCCGAACAGCGCTCGGTTCGACGGGTAGAGGCATCGCGTGTCAACAGAATGAAAGTTTCCAATTCTTCCATCACGTAGATTGCTGCAGGGCGATGAGCATGGCCGTTGCGGTGTCGCCAGAATACCCGGACCAGTACCGGCGCGCGTCAGACCGACCGTGACCGGTTTGCCGTCGGCGGTCCATTCGATCTGGTCTTCAGTCCATTCCATGGCTTCACCAATCCTATCTAATATAGTATAGTCCCCCATACCATAAGAAGTCGAGGTTAGCCATCGCCATGTCTCACACCATCCGCGACAAAGAGAAGCTGATTGCGCGAGTGCGCCGTCTAAAAGGTCAGATCGAGGGGATCGAGCGCGCGCTTGAAGCCGAGAAACCCTGCGGCGAAATCCTTCGCCAGCTCGCTTCCGCCCGCGGCGCAATGAGCGGGCTGACTGCCGAGGTGATGGAGGATCATCTGCGCGAGCATGTGCTTCACGCCGAAACCGACGCCGACCGCAAGCAGGGCGGCGAAGAACTGATCGAAGTCATCCGAACCTACATGAAGTAAGCCGGCGTACCGGCGGGAGCTAAAGCCATGTCCGAAGTCGACATCTCTATGCATACCCACGATCATAACTTCCTCGGGCGCGACCACCAGCGGAATGAATATCGGGTCTGGCTGGTCATCGCCCTGACCGCGTCAATGATGGTCGTCGAGATCGTTGCGGGTACGATCTATGGTTCGATGGCGCTGGTGGCGGATGGCTGGCACATGTCCACCCATGCCGGCGCGATGCTGATCACCGCGCTGACCTACCTCTACGCACGCCGCCACGCCGATGATCGTCGCTTCACCTTCGGCACCGGCAAGCTAGGCGATCTTGGTGGTTTTGCCAGCGCCATCGTCCTGGCCCTGATCGCGCTGCTGATCGGCTGGGAGAGCCTGTTGAGGCTGGCCAATCCGGTGGAGATCAGCTTCGAGCAAGCGATCGCCGTCGCTGTGGTCGGACTCGCCGTCAATCTTGTCTGCGCCTGGCTGCTTCGGGACGATCATTCCCATCATCACCATGGGCACCATCATGCGCACGATCACGATCATGACCACCATGAGCATACACGCGACAACAATCTGCACGCCGCCTATCTGCATGTGCTGGCCGACGCGCTGACCTCGATCCTGGCCATCGTGGCGCTGTTGGCCGGGCGCAGCTATGGCTGGCTCTGGGCCGATCCCCTCATGGGCGTTGTCGGCGCGCTGGTGATTGCGCGCTGGTCCTGGGGGCTGATCCACGATTCCGGCGCAGTCCTGCTAGATCGGCTTCCCGATGACGAGGATCTGCCCGCGGAAATCCGCGAGGCGCTGGAAACCGAGGCCGACCGGATCGCAGATCTGCATGTCTGGCAGGTCGGGCCAGGACACCACGCCGCCATCATATCGCTGGTGTCGAGCGCTCCCCGCGAACCGTCGGACTACAAGGCTCGCCTCGCGGAAATACACGAACTCTCCCACATCACCATCGAGGTCGAGCGGGTGAATGTCACCGCCTGAATCCGAAATGGATTGAACGAGGCCCGCCGGAGGAAGTTTTATGACCCGCTTCATCGAAGGTCACGACCGCCATCAACCCAGCCTGCTTCCTCCTTGCGTTGACGACTATGTTGCCCCCGAGGCGCTCGTCCGGGTCGTTGACGCGTTCGTCGAGACTCTCGATCTTGCGGCACTCGGCTTCGGTCGCACAGTCTCGGCGACGACCGGACGCCCGGGCTTCCACCCTGGCGACATGCTGCGCCTCTATGTCTGGGGCTATCTGAACCAGCTTCGCTCCTCGCGACAATTGGAACGTGCCTGCGAGCGTGATCTTGAGGCGATCTGGCTGATGCGGCGCATGTCGCCCGACTACCGGACGATCGCCGCATTCCGGCATGACAACCCGGAAGCCATTGTCGGCGCAGGTGCCGCCTTCATTCGCTTCTGTCGCGAAGCCGGGCTGATCGCGGGCGCCAAGGTCGCGCTGGATGGCACTAAGATGCGGGCGGTGGCCAGCGCCAAGAACATTGCCGGGGCCGAACGCCTTGCCAGAGACATTGCGCATACCGAAGCGGAAATCGCCTACTATCTCGACCGTCTCAACATTGCCGATGAGCATACGGCCCAAGGGATCGCGGATCAGATTGTGCATCGTGAGGCCTTTGCCCAGGCTATCGGTTCGCTGGAGCGTCGGAAGGCGAGACTTGAGCGGCGGCAATCCGAGCTTGGCGATCACGACACGGATGTTGTCGTCTTCGGAGAACCGGACGCAAGACCGATGGGCTATGGCCGCGCACCGAAGTTCCCCGCGTACAATATGCAGAGTGTCGTCGACGTCGAAAGTGGCTTGATCGTTCATCAAGATGTCGCCAACGAGGCCAACGATAGCCAGTTGCTTCACCCGATGGCGATGGCCACGAAAGAGGTTCTCGAAGTCGACGAACTAGACGTTCTGGCCGATGGGGGATACTCGAACGCCCAGGAAGTTGCCCGTTGCGAACAGGTCGGCGTTCGCGTCGCCGCCCCGATCAAACGGGGCGCCATGAGCGCGGAATACTTCCGGCCCATACAGTTCGTTCATGACGAAGGGACAGACACCATACGCTGCCCGGCCGGAGCCATCATGCACCCGAAGGGCAAGCACACCCGCAATCGCGCCATTCGATACCGGACACCGGCCTGCCAGACTTGCCAGATCAAAGGACAATGCACGCCTGGATACCAGCGCACGATCCACCGGCTTGTGGACCAGGGCGCGCTCGACCGAATGGAACGGCGGATCCACGAGAATGCTGATCTGATGAAGGTTCGTCGTTGCACCGTCGAGCATCCCTTCGGGACGATCAAAAGAATGACCGGCGGAGGGCGCTTCCTGACACGAGGACTAAGGCGAGTGAAGGCGGAAGCAGCGCTCTCGGTTCTCGCCTTCAACCTTATCCGTGCCTCAAACGCCTTCGGGGTAACAACGCTGATGGCACGATGCTGATCGGCCCCTTCGCGCCGGTGTGATCTGCCGATCTGCCGATCTGCCGATCTGCCGCCACTGACGTTCGCGTTTTTGCACAGCCTGCCCCGCAACGCCCCCTTGTCAGGCGATCGTCCAGCGCGATCTTCAAGGCGTAAGACGCCGAGAAGGAGAAAGCGCCCGAATGCGCTTCCTGTTTCCTCATAGCCATGCCTTTCGGAAAGGCCGCGTCACCGTCGACGATGATGGGAAGGCCGCGCCCGACTGCCTAGTCGAGTTCGGCGATGGCGTCACCGTCATCGCGGAATGGCGCGCCGAAGGCGATTCCATCCGTCTCACCGTTCCCGACTATCGCACCGCCCGCGGCACGCTCGTAACCGCGCGGAACTGGCGGCTCGCCAAGGGCCAAGATGGCCACTGGCGGTCCGAGCGCACTGCTTGATCACGCGCCGTTTCACTTGATCGCACCGCGCCAATCATGGCGCTGCCCGACCACACGATGCAGTGCCTGAACTATTAGAGTGAGAGTGCGGACCGGTTTTGCCGTGACGGGTAGAGAGCTGGAGGAGAGGCTTCCGGCGCCCGTCGCGGAGAGCCGCGATGTCCAGAAACGATCGCCGCGTTCGTGCCGGAGCCGACCGGGCGAACCTCTATGACGAAGTCACCGACAAGATCATCGCCGAGCTGGAAGCCGGCCGCGTGCCGTGGGTCCAGCCCTGGGGCACGTCGGCGGCCAAGGCCCCGCTTGGCCTGCCGCGCAACGCCGCAACTTCGCGAAGCTACAGCGGCATCAATGTCCTGATCCTCTGGGGAGCCGTCATCGAGCACGGCTTTCCCGGCCAGGGCTGGCTCACCTTCCGCCAGGCACTGTCGCTCGGCGGCCATGTCCGCAAGGGCGAGCGCGGCACAACCGTTGTCTATGCCGACCGCTTCACGCCGGAGGACGAGAAGCGCCGCGCCTTCGAGGCTGGCGAGGAAGCGCAGGCGATCCCGTTCCTGAAGCGCTTCACGGTATTCAACACGGCGCAATGCGACGACCTGCCCGAAGACATCGAGGCGACCGCGCCGCCGCCGCCGCCCGGCATGATCGAGCCCCAGGTGGAGGCGCTCATCAAAGCGACCGGCATCGATTTCCGCATTGGCGGCAACCGGGCGTTCTACGTTCCGTCGCTCGACTACGTGCAAGTCCCTCCGCCGGCCGCCTATTTCGAGCCGATCAACTGGCACCGGACGGCCTTGCATGAACTCGGTCACGCGAGCGGCGCAGAGCACCGGCTGAACCGGAACCTCTCAGGCTCCTTCGGCTCGAAGCTCTATTCGGTCGAGGAAATCACCGCCGAATTGATCTCGGCCTATAGCTGCGCCGCGCTCGGGATCGTCCCGACCGTGCGCCATGCCGACTATATCGGCTCTTGGCTCGACGTCCTGCGCGAAGACAACCGCGCCATCGTCCGAGCCGCCTCCCAAGCCAGCAAGGCGGCCGACTGGCTTCTCAGCTTCCTGCCGGATGCCGGCAGCATCGACCAGAACGACGACGAGCGGGAGGCGGCGTGATGAACGCGCTCGCCTTTCCGGGTTTCGTCCCCGACCCCGCGCAGTCGGCCGACATCCGCCTGCGCGTCCTCAGCCTCGGCGCCGGCGTCCAGTCCACCACGCTGGCGCTGATGGCGGCGCATGGCGAAGTCGGCCCCATGCCCGATTGCGCCATCTTCGCCGATACCGGGTGGGAGCCGCAGGCCGTCTATGACCATCTCGCCTGGCTGCGGTCGCCCAATGTCCTGCCGTTTCCCGTCCATATCGTCTCGGCCGGGGATCTACGCGCCGACCTCATCGCCGGCGCACAGGGCGAGCGCTGGGCATCCATTCCAGCCTTCACCCGCACCGTGACGCCTGCCGGGAGCGAGCTTCCCGTCTATGACGAGGATGAAAACGGCGATCTCGTCGTCGTCGGCTCCCGCATCGTGGCGACCGAGCGGGCCAGCATCGGCATGATCCGCCGCCAATGCACCGGAGACTACAAGATCGTGCCGATCAGGCGGAAAGTGCGCGAGCTGCTCGGCATCGCAGGGCGGCGCTCGCCCACGTCGCCGGTCGCCGAACAATGGATCGGGATTTCACTCGACGAGGCGCTTCGCA
This sequence comes from Devosia equisanguinis, assembly GCF_900631955.1. GTDB lineage: Bacteria > Pseudomonadota > Alphaproteobacteria > Rhizobiales > Devosiaceae > Devosia > Devosia equisanguinis. Next base: position 210,292 of record NZ_UZWD01000023.1, read on the forward strand.
TGAAACCCTCTTTCGAGAGCTGGCGGGTCAACCGCTGGCCCCTGATCGAGCGGGGCCTGACCCGACAGGATTGCCTGCGCTGGCTGGAACGGCATGATTATCCTCCGCCGCCCAAGAGCGCCTGCATCGGGTGTCCGTTTCATTCCGACGATCACTGGCGACAGATGCGCGATCATGATCCCGAAGCCTGGGCGGACGCCGTGTCGGTCGACGCCGCCATCCGCACCGGTTTCCGCGGCATCCGCGCCGAAGTCTATCTGCACCGCTCCGCCGTGCCGCTCGACCATGCCGACCTATCGACGGCCGGCGACCGCGGCCAGCTCGATCTCTGGCCGAACGAGTGCGAGGGCATGTGCGGGGTCTGATTCCCTGAAAGCCGCAGATGCGCAAAGCCGCTTCTCCGGCTTTCCGGCTTTCCGGTTCTGCGGTTTTCCGCGTTTCCGGCTCGTCAGCTTGCAGCCTTGCGCTACGACGCTCAGCCTACCGGCCGTCCTTCATCAACCCTGCCCAGACAGCGAGAATATCGCCTTCGGCCGCGTTGTCCTCAGCGACAACCACGCTGAACACGCCGAGCGTGCCGGCGAACTCCTCCATATCCATCACGCCCCGTGCGTGAAGCATTGTCGCCAACAGCATCAGTGTCTTGCCCTGCGCGGTGATGACGGCCCGGTCCGCCTCGGAAAAGCGGACATGGCGGGCTGGCGACGCGCCCAGCCATCGGCGCAGAACGCGCGCCAAGTCCGCCCAGGGCGGATTTCTCAAGCCAGAAATCATAGCGTCCATAGACAATTCCCCGCCGCCCCGACTGGCGCCGGGACGGTTGAACACGCGTGAACACTGGGAACCGCGCCCCACGTATTTCCCACGCCGGGCAAGCCCGACGCTGATGGGTATTCTATTCCGTGGGCCGCCCGACATAGTCGGTGACCCAGTGTTCAAACGCTTGATGCGATCGATGCGGTGTTCAAGCCGCAGGCGATGCAATCCCTATGGCACAGGAAGACAGTCCTGAACATCGCCGTTCCGTTCTCGCCCCTGGCCAGACGACAGGGTCCGACCAGCAGAGTGAGAGGGAGGTGGGGATTTTCGTGACGGGTTCGGGTCGAGAGAGAGGCTCTCGGCGCCCGTCGCGGAGACTACCACGATGGCTACTGCCGCCCAGAAAATCATCCTGTCGCCTTCCCGCGACATCCCCTTCAACAAGCTCGTGCTCAGCCAATCGAATGTCCGACGCGTCAAGGCCGGCGTCTCGGTCGAGGAACTGGCCGAGGACATCGCCCGCCGAGGCACGCTCCTCCAGAGCCTCAATGTCCGCCCGGTCCTCGACGCCAGGGGCGATGAGACCGACATGTATGAAGTTCCCGCCGGCGGTCGCCGCTATCAGGCGCTCGCCATCCTCGTGAAGCAGAAGCGTCTCGCCAGGACCGCGCCTGTGCCCTGCGTCGTGCGTGATCCCTCCACGTCGATTCTCGCCGAGGACGACAGCCTCGCCGAAAACACCCAGCGCGTGCCGCTGCATCCTCTCGATCAGTTCCGAGCCTTCTATGACATGCGCCGCAAGGGCATGAGCGAGGAGGAGATCGCTGCGGCCTTCTTCACGACCGCGCAGGTGGTGAAGCAGCGCCTGCGTCTGGCCTCTGTCTCGCCCACGCTCCTCGACATCTATGCCGAGGACGGCATGAAGCTCGAAGAGCTGATGGCCTTCACCGTCAATCCCGACCATGCCCGCCAGGAGCAGGTCTGGGAGACGGTCCAGACCTCCCACAATCGCCAGCCCTGGTATATCCGCCAGTTGCTCACTGAAACCACGGTGCCGGCCACCGACAAGCGCGCCCTGTTCATCGGCATCGAAACCTATGAGCAGGCGGGCGGCAGCGTGCTGCGCGATCTCTTCCAGACCGATGGAGGCGGCTGGCTTCAGGACCCCGCGCTTCTCGACCGCCTGGTCGCGGAGCAGCTCAAGACCCTCGCCGAGGAAATCGCCGCCGAGGGCTGGAAGTGGATCACCGTCGATACCGATCTGCCCTATGGCTTCGATCAGGGGCTGCGGGCGCTCGACTTCACCCTCGTCGATCTGAACGATGACGAGCGCGCGGCCCGAGAAGCCCTGCGTGAGGAATACGAACGGATCGAGGCTGAATACTCGGAAGCCGATGAGCTGCCGGACGAGATCGACCAGCGTCTCGGCGAGATCGAGACGGCGCTCGAAGCCTTCGAGAAGCGCCCGGTCATCTACGATCCGGCCGACATCGCGCGTGGCGGCGTCTTCATCAGCGTCGACCGCAATGGCGCGCCCGTCGTCGATCGCGGCTATGTGCGCCCGGAGGACGAGACGCCGGTCGGCGTCGAGGACCCCGACGGCGAGGCCGAAGCCACCGGTACCGAAGTCGCGGCATCCGGCACCGTTCAGCGCGCCGTCATCACCATCGGCGGCCAGTCGGCCGAACCGGAGGATGACGACGAGGAAGACGTCATCAAGCCGCTGCCCGAACGGCTCGTTACCGAGCTGACTGCGCACCGCACCCTGGCGCTCCGCGATGCCGTGGGCGCCAATCCCCAGGTCGCGTTTACCGCCTTGCTGCACAAGCTCGTGCGCGACACCTTCCAGCGGACGGCCACCTCCGGCGCCAGCCTGCAGGCGTCCGTCAATCACGTCTTCTTCCGCGAACAGGGCAAGGATCTCGCCGAGACGGCCTATGCCAAGTCCGTCATCCAGCGGCATGAGGACTGGAAGGCTGACCTACCAGCCGATGAGGATGCGCTGTGGGACTGGCTCGCCGTGCTCGACGACGCCAGCCGCATGGCGCTGCTCGCGCATTGCGTCAGCTATGGGATCAACGCCCTCTATGAACGGCCCAATCCCTACAGCGGCAGCGGCGTGTCGCAGTCGGGTCTCGACCGGCGTATGGCAGAGGCCGATCGACTGGCCCGCGCCACCGGCCTCGACATGGTGGACGTCGGCTTCCGACCCACGGTCGAGAACTATCTCGGCCGCGTCACCAAGCCCCGCATTCTTGCGGCCGTCCGCGAAGGCGCGGGCGAACGCGCGGCCCAGCTCATCGACCACTTGAAGAAGGGCGACATGGCCAAGGAGGCCGAACGCCTGCTGGCCGACAGTGGCTGGCTACCGGAGCCGCTGCGCCTGATCGACCATGACGAGCCGACCACGTCCGATACCTCGGAAGGCGAGGCCGAGACGGCGCTCCCAGCCTTCCTTGCCGGTGAGGACGAGGACGAGGAAACCGCCGAAGACCCGGAAGCCGAGGCGCCAGCGATGATCGCCGCGGAATGACGCCAAACCCCGGCGGGCGGTCGAAGCCGCCCCGCCGTCTTCATTTTCAGCTTCAAGGCCCGGCGATCCGTCGTCGGACCTTTTTTCATTTTCAGGGAACTCCCACCTCCGACATTTATCTACCAGCCGGCCGTCAAATGGCGGTAGCCGGTTCCCCTCTCAGTGGGATTTCCGCTCGTAGACGTGATTGAGGTTATCGGCTTGGTGCTGGAGGCTCCTCGCCACCGTTGCAGCCGCGGCCCGGTTTGGAAACGCCCCTGTTGTCATCCCGTTCAGGCTTACGCACCACCCATCGGGCTTCTCAATGACCGTATAACGCCGTCGCTCGCCACCGATATTGGCGGACTTACCCGTCAAATAGCCACTCATCATGAGCGTCGATCGCCTTGTTGGTTCGGTGTGTCGGGCTTCGTCCAAATCCCGAAGGCCGCTCCGATAACCGTCATCGCCATACGCCAGGATGATCGGCTGCTCTCTTTCGTCTTCATCGTTGCCCGCAAAAGTGCATTTCTGCTCATGGTTTCACCTCAACAAGAGGCCGCATCAAAGCTTCGAGCGCGTATGAATTCCATCCTGACGCAACCGGCCGCTCATAGTATTCTCATCAATTCGACCGGTGGACCTCGGCGCCATGCAACGCCATAGCGGGCCAAGCTCGTGCCCGGACAGCTCAGACCCTCAAACATCTTCGCTTCACCATTAGGCGGGAAGTGCGGGGCAATGGCATCCCTTTAGATTGATGATCCGGCTGCTGTCTGATGCCGGACACCATCCCGCTTCCATTCGCAAACCTTGGTCCGATCCGTCTCCTTATCAATCAACCCGCAAGGGGTCGGCTTACGCGCGCGTGCCGCCCTCGGGGATTCGGAAAAGGTCCGAACGCCCGAGGGTGATTGCAGAGCCGGTCAGACACTTCGGGCGCCTGTCGCGCGGGGGATGGTCCCCCGCCTCCCAAGACAGGAGCCGGAACCATGTCCTATGCAGATGCCACCGCTTTCGCCGCAAGCCTAGCCACCACGCTGATGGTTTCGATCATCGTCTTCCAGGCCGGGGACGGCACTCACGGCGCCATGCCCGCCAACGAATTCGATGGCGACGAAGAAATGGTCAGGCTGGAACTTGATCCCTTCGGCTGAGGCGCGACAGCGCCTCACCCCGACGGCTCGGAGCGCAAGATCGCGTCCGGGCCTTCAGCGCTGCGCTACCGCTCATCGCCGGCAGCGGCACCGGCTCATGCCCCGGCAAGGGAGAGTGAGAGTGCGGACGGGTTTTCCGTGACGGGTTGGTTGCCGGAGAGAGAGCTCCCGGCGCCCGTCCTGGAGCATCCTGCGATGGCCCTTGCACCTCAAACCACCTTCGCCCCGATCGGCGACATCCTCGCGCATCAGATCCTGCCCCGGCTGCGCCTTGCCGCGAAGCTGCCGCTGCGCATCACCTGCATCGGCACGGCCCGCTATGTCGGCACCGACGAGGCCGACAGCTTCGACCGCAGCGTCTTTCTCGGCGACCGCCCGTCGCTGGAGAACGCCACCAGCTTCGCGGCCGTTTCGGTCAGGCGCGGCGGCATTGGCGTGAGACAAGATAAGACGCTGCGCTTTCATCCACGCTTCGCCGTCATCCAGGACAACGATCAGAATCTGGTTCTGGCCGGCGAAATCCGCGCTGGGATCATTCTCTGGCAACAGCCCGTCGCCAGCGACGGCGAGGCCCGCCGGATCGTGACCGAAGCCAGCCGCCTGCGCGGACTGGCTTTCGCCGCCTCCGGCCGGGGCGAGCAGCGTGCGGCCCGCAATCATCGCCACCAGGCCGGCCTGCTCGAAGCACGCCTGGTCGACCCCTTCTGGCGCGAGGCCGCCGCCGATCTGCTCCGGCTGCCTCAGGCCGCCTGATCCCATCCCCCGATTTCCACCCATCCGACCCGGCGCTTCGCTTCGCCGGGTTCTCACCTATGGAGTTTTCCCATGCCGAAATTCGTCGTCAGCAAAGGCCACGACGCCTTCGTCTATTACGAAACCGTCCTAGAGGCCGACACGCCCGAAGAGGCGCGAAGTCTCGTCCGGAGCGTTCATTACGAAGGCGCATGGCTCCCCACCGGCTATGTGCAGGAGTTCGACGATTACGAGATCGACGAGCATAGCGGCGTTCGCCTCCTCGAAGACGGTGAAGCCGTAGAGGCCTTCCTGACCATCGGCGTCACCGCCCAGGAGCGCGACGCCTTGCTGGCGGGGCTGCGCCTCCTCCAGCTCGCCCTTGGGCGCGGCGATCTCGAACCTGCGCTCGAAAACATCGTCACCAATGACGGCGCGCATACCGGCCTCGATCCGACTCGTATCGACGCTCTGTGCGAACGCATCAACGTCTAGGTGGTGGCGATGTATGCGACCTACCTGCGCCTCGACATCCTGGTCTGGGACAGCCAGCGCGCCGTAATCCGCGCCGCGCGCTGCAAGCTGGCTTTATCGGCCCGGCGAGATCCCGCACTGCGGGGCGCGCGAAAGCGGTTCTATCGCGACATGCTGCGCCACCATGCCGATGCCCAGCGGCTTGTGGCGCAGTTCCGCCTCTGACGCTTCCGCACCGCGTCCATCCCTTGAACCTCGCCCGGCCATCGCGCCGGGCTTTCTCGTTTCAGGAGCCTGACATGGCCAACTACTTTACCCATTTCTCGTGCCTGCTTGACGTCGGCACGCCCGATAATGCCGCCCGAGCGCTTGACCTCTACAACAAGCTTTCGGAGGAAGGCGCTTCCGACGAACCGCCGTCCGAGGGGTTTCTCCTATCGATCCAGCCGGAGCACGGGGGTGCCCGGCTCTGGATGCGCGATGACCAGACAGGCGATCCCGAGCGTCTGCTCCGGTTCGTGAAGATCTGCGCGACCGAGTTCCGCCTCAGTGGTCTCTGGGGCTTCCAATACGCCAACACCTGCTCGCGGCCACGCCTCGACGGTTTCGGCGGCGGCGCTCATGTCCTCGACCTCGCCACCGGCGAGACGGTGGCATGGACCTACACCGATGGCTGGCTCGCCCAGGTTCTCGATGGAGGCGGCTCAGATGAGTAAGGTCATCGAAACCACGGTCTATCAGCTCGACGAGCTTGCTGACGCCGCCAAGGAGAAGGCCCGCGATTGGTATCGCGAAGGCGGCTTCGACTACGACTGGTATGATGCCGTTTACGAGGATTTCCAACAGATCGCGGAAATCCTCGGCCTTCGGCTGAAAACCCGCAGCATGCGGCTCAACGGCGTCGGCTCCCGGCAGAAGCCCTGCATCTGGTTTCGGGGGTTCTGGAGCCAGGGCGACGGCGCCTGCTTCGAGACCTTCTATTCCTACCGGAAAAACGCCCCGCGCCGGATCAGGGAACACGCGCCGCAAGACGCCGCACTGCACCGCATCGCCGATGCACTTCAGGCGGTCCAGCGGCGTAATTTCTACCAGCTTCGCGCCGAGGCGAGCCATCGCGGTCACTACTACCACGAATACTGCATGACGGTCTCGGTCGAGCGCGACAGTCCAACCTATCAGGATATGACGGCCGATGCGGAAGACGCCGTGGCCGATGCGCTACGCGACCTGGCCCGTTGGCTCTATCGGCAGCTCGAACGTGAACACGAATATCTCACCTCGGACGAGGCCGTCGATGAGGTCATCGCCACCAACGAATACACGTTCACGGCAACGGGCCGTCGCTTCGGCTGAACCAGGCAAGCGTCCTGCCATTCGGCAGGGCGCTTTTTGCATGCCAGCCACGGCCCACCTTTCGAGAGTCAGAGGAGGCCGGGACGGGTTTGAGCCTGTGCGGTCGAGAGAGAGCGCTGCGCGGCTCAATCCTGTCCTACTCTCCCGAGGTCTCCTCCATGAACATGATTTCCGCATCTGCGGCGGCATCGGTCGCCGGGCCGCTTCCGCTTGTCCCCGACAGCCATGCCGCCACGTCCGTCTTTTCGGCGGCAGGTCTTCTTCTGCCTCACCTCGAGCGCGGCCAGCGCATCGACGCCGCCACGCTTCGCAGCGCGATGGAAACCGCCTTCGGCGCGTCCGATACCGCTGGCGCCTGGGACTGGAAAACCGCCTATGACGCCTGCGAGGCCGCGATCGTCCTGTTCCTGCGCAAGTACGGAAAGGCGCTTTTCCGTAAAGCCGGTTCGCCAGCCGATAGCCTGCCGCTGCTGACGCGGATCGCCGGGCTGCTGCCGACCCATACACGCCGCTCGGAGGAGGCGCAGACCTTCCAGCAATTCTCCACCCCGATCCCGCTGGGGCTGGCAGCGGCGACCGCGGCCGCCATCACGCCCGCCGACCGGGTTCTGGAACCCTCGGCCGGGACCGGACTGCTCGCCATCCTGGCCGAGATCGCTGGCGGCGCGCTCGTCCTCAACGAGCTGGCCGAAATGCGCGCCGGTCTTCTTACTTCCCTCTTTCCCGCCTTGTCCGTCGCGCGTTTCGACGCGGCGCAGATCGACGATCACCTCGATCCCGCCCTGGTCCCGTCCGTGGTGCTGATGAACCCGCCGTTCTCGGCGCTGGCGAATGTCCAGGGCCGCGTCGCCGATGCCGCCTTCCGCCACGTCGCTTCGGCGCTTGCGCGCCTTGCGCCCGGCGGGCGGCTGGTGACGATCACCGGCGCGAGCTTCGCCCCCGATAATCCTGCCTGGACCCCGGCCTTCGTCCGGCTGCAGGAGCGCGGTCGCGTGGTCTTCTCCGCCGCAGTCGATGGTTCTGTCTATGCCAAGCATGGCACGACGATCGATACCCGGATCACCGTCATCGACAAGCTGCCCGCCGACGATCCGGCAGTCTTCCCGACCTCTCCCGGCGCCGCACCGGATGCCGCCACCCTGATGGTCTGGATCGGCGCGAGCCTGCCCGCGCGTCAGCTTGTCGATCCTTCAGTCGTTGTTCCGGTTGCCGCAGCGCCTACGCCTCGCACCGTGCGCGGCTATATCGCCGCCACGGCGAAAGCCGCCCGCCCGGCGCCGCAGACCGAACCGGAAGCCGCACCGCTCGACTATGAGATCGTCGATTGGCAGCCGGCCGAGGGCGGCCACATCACCGATGCCATCTATGAGGAATACGCGCTTCAGGTCATCCGTATTCCCGGCGCCCAGCCTCATCCAACCCAGCTCGTCCAGTCGGCGGCGATGGCGAGCGTCGCCCCGCCGAAGCCCAACTACCGGCCGCATCTGCCGAAGACCATTCTCGGTCTTCTGTCCGACGCGCAGCTTGAGACCGTCATCTATGCCGGCCAGGCCCATGCCGACCATCTCGCCGGGGCCTGGACCGTCGACGAGACCTGCGATGTGGTCAGCGCGGCGGCCGAGGACGCCAAGAACGCCGTCCGCTTCCGGCAAGGCTTCTTCGTCGGTGACGGCACCGGCGTCGGCAAGGGTCGGGAATCCGCCGCCATCATCCTCGACAACTGGATGCAGGGCCGCCGGAAGGCCGTCTGGATCTCCAAATCCGACAAATTGCTGGAAGACGCACAACGCGACTGGTCTGCGCTCGGCATGGAGCGCCTCCTGGTTACGCCGCTGTCGCGCTTCCCGCAGGGCAAGCCCGTGACGCTGCCCGAAGGCATCCTTTTCACGACCTATGCCACGCTACGCTCCGACGACCGCGGCGATAGGGTTTCCCGCGTCAAGCAGATCGTCGAATGGTTGGGCGAGGATTTCGATGGAGTGATCATCTTCGACGAGGCGCATTCGATGCAGAACGCCGCAGGCGGCAAGGGAGAACGGGGCGATGTCGCCGCCAGCCAGCAGGGCCGAGCCGGGCTTCGCCTCCAGCACGCCCTGCCGGATGCCCGCATCGTCTATGTCTCCGCGACCGGCGCCACTACGGTCCACAACCTCGCCTATGCCCAGCGCCTTGGCCTTTGGGGCGGCGAGGATTTCCCGTTCGCCACGCGGGCCGAATTCGTCGAGGCCATCGAGGGCGGCGGCGTCGCGGCGATGGAGGTTCTGGCCCGCGACATGCGCGCCCTCGGCCTCTACACCGCCCGGTCGCTGTCCTTCGCCGGCGTCGAATACGAGCTGGTCGAGCATGAGCTGACCCCGGAACAGACCCGCATCTACGATGCCTATGCCGGGGCCTTCGCCATCATTCACAACAATCTGGATGCGGCGATGGAAGCGGCCAATATCACCGGCAGCACCGGCACCCTGAATCGGCAGGCGAAATCCGCCGCGCGCTCGGCCTTCGAGTCGGCCAAGCAGCGGTTTTTCGGCCACCTCCTGACCAGCATGAAAACCCCGACGCTGCTCCGCTCCATCGCACCCGATCTGGAGGCGGGCCATTCGGCCGTCATCCAGATCGTCTCGACCGGCGAGGCGCTTATGGAACGCCGGCTGGCCGAGCTGCCGACCGAGGAATGGAACGACGTCCGCGTGGACATCACCCCGAGGGAATATGTCCTGGACTACCTTGCCCATTCTTTCCCGGTGCAGCTCTACGAGCCGTTCACCGACTCGGAGGGCAATATGTCGTCGAGGCCCGTCATGCGCGACGGCCAGCCCGTCGAAAGCCGTGAAGCGGTCGCCCGCCGCGACGAGCTGATCGCAAAGCTCGCCAGCCTGCCGCCGGTCCCCGGTGCGCTGGACCAGCTCATCCAGCATTTCGGCACCGATACCGTGGCTGAAGTGACGGGCCGGTCGCGGCGCATCATCCGCAAGGCTGGCAAGGGCGTCACTGTTGATCGCCTTGTCGTCGAAAACCGCGCAGCTTCGGCCAACCTGGCCGAAACCCAAGCGTTCATGGACGACGGCAAGCAGGTTCTGGTGTTCTCCGACGCCGGCGGCACAGGCCGCAGCTATCATGCCGAACTGTCGGCCCGGAACACGCGGTTGCGCGTCCATTACCTGCTCGAAGCCGGATGGAAGGCCGATACTGCGATCCAGGGGCTTGGCCGAACGCACCGGACCAACCAGAAGCAAGCGCCCCTGTTCCGGCCGATCACCACGAACGTCAAAGCCGAAAAGCGCTTCCTCTCGACCATCGCCCGCCGTCTCGACACCCTGGGCGCGATCACGCGCGGCCAGCGACAGACCGGCGGTCAGGGACTGTTCAGACCGGAAGATAACCTGGAGTCCCATTACGCACGCGACGCGCTGCGCCAGCTCTATCTCCTGCTGGTGCGCGGTAAGGTCGAGGGATGCTCGCTCGACCGCTTTGAGAGCGCCACCGGCTTGAAGCTGATGGACTCCAACGGCATCAAGGATGACCTCCCAGCCATCACGACCTTCCTGAACCGGCTGCTGGCCTTGACGATTGAGCTTCAGGGCGTGCTGTTCACCGCCTTCGAGCAACTTCTGACGGCGCGCATCGAGGGCGCCATCGCGTCGGGCACCTATGACGCCGGGCTGGAGACGCTGCGAGCGGAGAGCTTTGTCGTCACCGACCGCCAGACGATCTATACGCACCCGCGCACCGGCGCCCAGACCCGCCTGCTGACCATCACCGAGCGCAAGCGCAACCATCCGGTCACGCTGGCGGAGGCCATAGGCAACCTGGACGATCCGCGCGCGGTCCTGTTGGTCAACGAGCGGTCGGGCCGCGCCGCCGTGCAGGTTCCGACCACCAGCGTCATGCTGGACGATGGCGAGATCGAGCGCCGTGTCCGGCTGATCCGGCCGATGGAAGCGCACAACATCCCGGTCAAGACCATGCCCGAGACCCATTGGGTCGAAGCCGACCGGGACGCCTTCGCCTCTGCCTGGAATGCCGAGATTGCCGAGGTGCCGGAGTTTTCCGACAGCACCCTGCATATGGTGACAGGTCTCCTGTTGCCTATCTGGAAGCGGTTGCCGAACGAATCCACCCGCGTCTATCGGCTCCAGACCGATGCTGGCGAGCGGATCATCGGCCGCCGCGTTTCGCCTGCCTGGGTTGCCCACGCGACCGCGACCGGCGTCGCGTCGATCACGCCGGAGGATGCCTTCACCGCCCTTATGGACGGAAAGACGATCCTCGATCTCGCCGAGGGCCTTCAGCTTCGCCGGGTCCGCGTCATGGGCGCGCTGCGCATCGAACTCACCGGCTTCACCGACACGATGCGCCAGCGCCTCACGGCCTATGGCCTCTATCACGAGATCATCTCGTGGAAGCTGCGCTTCTTCGTGCCGGTGGATGCTCAGGGGCCGGTAATCATCGGCAAGCTCTTCGACCGCTGGCCGGTCGAACGCATCGGCGAACGGGAGGCCGCATAAATGGCTTCGCGTCACGCCTCGGAACTGGCGCATCGTCTCGGCCGCGAGGCCGAGGCGGTCTGCCGCGAATACCTGTCCTCCGGTCGGAGGGCAGGCAATTACTGGCAGGTCGGGGACGCGCAGAACAGCCCCGGCCGCTCCCTCTATGTCCGGCTCAGGGACACCCCCAAAGGTCCGGCCGGGAAATGGACCGACGCCGCCACCGGCGACCATGGCGATCTGCTCGACATCATCCGCGAGGCGCTTGGCCTCGTCGATTTCAAGGATGTGGTCGAGGAAGCGCACCGTTTCCTCAGTCTCCCGCATCCCGCGCCGGAACAGACAGGGACGCCGACCGGCAGGACATCGGGCATTGCCGTCGGTTCGCCGGAAGCGTCGCGGCGGCTGTTCGCCATGTCGCAGCCGATCCCCGGCACGCTCGCGGCGACCTACCTCAGCGGGCGGGCAATCACGTCGCTCATCGGCGGCACCGCACTGCGCTACCATCCCCGGTGCTATTACCGGCCCGACGAGCAATCGCCCACGGAGATCTGGCCCGCGATGATCGCGTCCGTCACCGATCTTGACGGGCGACAGACCGGCGCGCACCGCACTTGGCTCGCCCCGGACGGCTCGGGCAAGGCGCCTGTCGAAACGCCGAGGCGGGCGATGGGAGACCTTCTCGGACACGGCGTCCGCTTTGGCGTTGCCGGAGATGTGCTGGTCGCCGGAGAGGGCATCGAGACCGTGCTGTCGCCCCGTCAGGTTCTGCCGCACATGCCGATGCTGGCGGCGCTCTCGGCCGCACACCTCGCCGCCATCCTGTTCCCGGCGACGCTGCGCAGGCTCTATGTCCTTCGCGATCGTGATCCGGCTGGGGACGGCGCGAGAGACAGCCTGATCGCCCGAGCTGCGAGCGTCGGGATCGAAGCGGTTGCGATGTCGCCAGCGCGCGAGGACTTCAACGAGGATCTGCGCTGGCGCGGCGTCGATGCCCTCCGGGCGGCCCTGAAGGATCAGCTTCATCCCGTGGACGTCAGCCGGTTCATGGAGGGGTGAGAGGATCGGCGGGGGATGGGGCAAAGCTCTGAATGGTTCCGCCTGCCGTCTCCACTCATCATCGGGAACACCCTTCCCGTGTCGGAGAGGGCGCCCACGGCCTTCTGAGGGGGCGATCGGCTCACAAACGGGCCAGCCGGGCAATGGCGCTGCGCTGTCGGCTATTTTCCGCCGGCGGGGCAAGCCCCGCCTTTGCATCGCGAAGCAAAATAGCCGGCTTGGCCATCAAGGCCCTCGCGGCAGCACGAGGGCTGCCAGGCCGGCCCGCCCGTGAGCTTCGACGCCTGCGAAGGCCGCGATGGGCGCGGTCTCCAGACGAAGGATGCTCCCGATGATGAACGAAGACGATGACGCAGGCTTCGAGCCGTTCCACACCTCATCCCCCACCGATCACGTCCTCACCGAACTCCAGCTCTATGGCTACCGCCCCTTCCAGGACGAACCCGATCCGCGTCCGCTGCCGGAAGGCAACACCGTCGCCGCAGCCGTCGCAGACATCTTCGACGCCCTCGTCTCGACGCTCGGCGACACCCGCCTCGAGCCCGATCTCGACGATCTCCTCTGGTCGACGGTCAATCTCTTCCATCGCGCCGCCGACCGGGTCGAACGCGAACTCGACGACAACGAGCAGGGGCAGCGCCGCCTCCAGCGGGAACAGGATGGCAGCGAGGTCAAGAGCGTCGAACTCGAACGCCTCACGGCGGAGGGACAGACCCTGGTCGAACGGCGCAACAGCATGGAACTCTTCCGCGACCTCTCGGCGGACGCCTTCGAGCACCACACCGGCACGCCCTGGCGGCCGCGCAGCGGTTCGATGGTCAACCATCGCAACCTCACCTCGGCAATGATCGACAGCCGCGATTTCCTCGCCGCTAAGCGCCGGGCCGAGACCGAGGTGCTGCTGCCCGCCGGTCCCAGGGTCGCCGTCACGGGCGGTGCGGACTTCAACGATCACAACCTGATCTGGACGAAGCTCGATCAGGTTCATGCCAAGCACACGGACATGGTGCTCCTGCACGGCGGCTCGCCGAAGGGCGCCGAACTGATCGCCTCCCGCTGGGCTGACAGTCGGAAGGTGCCGCAGGTCGCCTTCAAGCCCGACTGGACGAAGCACGCCAAGGCCGCGCCCTTCAAGCGCAACGACGCCATGCTCGATGTCCTGCCGGTCGGCGTCCTGGTCTTCCCCGGCACCGGGATTCAGGAGAACCTTGCGGATAAGGCGCGCAAGCTCGGCATTCCAGTCATGAAGTTCGACGGCGGCGCGTAAACCCCCGCCGCTCGGCGGCCTGCCAGCCGCCTCTACTTGACTGAACACGAGGTTGATGGCTTTCTTGAAGAATATTTGCAGCAACGGCGAACTGGCATAGTCGCAGGCGGAGCGTATTATCCGGCAGCCTGTGGTGATCCTCAATCGTTCATGCGGAGGCTGCCGTGACCCTCATCCTGCTTGCCATCTCCCTGACGATCGCGCTTTGCGTCATCGCCTACAACTTTGCCATCTACGCCTTGCCGTTCATGGTCGGGCTGACGGCCTTTCAATATGTCTATGGAATGGAGGCCGGCTTCCTGCTGTCGGCGCTCGCCGCCCTCGGCGCGGCGCTGCTATCCGTGGCGCTGGTCATCGCCGTCGTAGGCTTTGCCAAGAACCCGGCCTTGCGGCTTATCGCCCTCGCCGTATTCGCGGTGCCGGCGATGATCGCCGGTTATGCGCTCGTGCATGGCGTCACGAAGAACTTCGTCGACTCGACGATTATGCTGAACCTGCTCGGCGGCGCCGGCGGTCTCTTCATCGGCATAGCGGCGATGCTCAATCTCAATGCGCTCGGTACAGGCGTCCTGTCTCGCTGATGCGATCGCGAATCGCCGCTCGTCACAAAAAAAATCTGCGCCGGTTTGCACTGTTGGGCTTCCGGCATCCTGCTCTGAGGAATGGCGCCACCGGCGCTGTAACGGCCAGGGTCTTCGCTCCGATTGGCCCCGCTGTGGAAGTCGGTCATCGGCCGGTGCTCTCTGCCGTAGCAAGGTCGCCACTCTCTGCTTCGTTCCCCTCCGTATCGTGGCGTCCGCGAACACCTTCATGCTCTCCAGCCCTGCAATTCACTAGATCGCACCTCCGGCCGACGGGGTGGAACAACGCCATACATCCTGGAGCCCAATAGCCGTTTCGTCCTGGTCCCGGCTCGCCTTCCGACTGGCGGCGTGCTGTGGCTCGTGACGGAGATCCCGGCGGCGCACACCCTGCTGATGCGGGTTTCATATCGGGGCCTGTAGCGCCCTCGTTGCCGGAAAGGACGAACGGTTCTGCTGTGCGTCCCCGGTGTGAGCTTTCCGAGGCGCCAATCCCTCCGACTGACTGATCCCCTAAGTCCGTTCGGTTTCCGACCGCAACCCCCGCGGCTCCGGACCGTGTTGCCGCGCAAGCGCGGCTGCCCGCTCCACTCCGGGCCTTAAGGGCGAGGTGCCGCCAAGGCGGCACTTGCTGGCGTCTCCCGACGGCCTTGGCCGGGTCTCGTCGGAGGGATGGTCCCTTCGAGAAGCAACGGAGACTTACAATGCAGAACATCGTCATTCTTGCCGGCAACATCGGCCAGGACCCCGAAACCCGCAACACGCAGAGCGGCACCTCGATCACCCACTTCACGCTGGCCACCTCGCGCCCCCGCTACTCGGAAGGCAAGGTTGTCCGAGACAAGGACGGCTATCGCGTCCAGGACACCGAATGGCACCGGATCACCGCCTTCAACGGCCTCGGTAAGACGATCCAGCAGCATTGCGAGAAGGGCATGAAGGTTCTGGTTCGCGGCCGCATCCACTACACCAAGTGGACCGATCAGCAGGGCGTTGAGCGCTACGGCTGCGAGATCATCGCCGAGACGGTGGACTTCCTCAGCCGGGCAAAGCAGACCCAGAACGAAGACGGCAAGTTCATCGACGACGATGACATCCCGTTCTGAGCGGGATACCGGGAGCCCGGCGGCGCAAGCCGCCGGGATTTCCTAATTGTCTGGCGTTCCTGGCATGAGTCGTCGTCTCCCGGCAGCACGATAAGCTTCGAACAATCTTTCCTACGCGCCTTGGCTTGCGGAGAGAGAACCAAGCACCTTCCGAATCGCCCCCGCCGCTGACTCCACGTCAAATCTGTAGGAACACCGATTCTGGATCGCTTTCCAATCAAACTCCGTCTATAATAGCCGTAGTTCTGGCGTGACGTTGACGCACGGTGGGAGGTGATCATGCATGATCACTTCCCGACAAACACGGGCCGCGCGCGCATTACTGGGTTGGACACAGGAGATGCTCGCTGACAAGGCCAAGGTTTCGCTGACGGCGCTCAAGCGCATGGAGTCGGCCGCTGAACTGCGAGTGTATGAAAGCACCAGCGACCAGGTCCGCAGAGCGCTTGAGGCCGAAGGAATCGCCTTCATCAGATCGGGCCGCAACGAAGGGGTGATGCTTGTCGATGTGCACGAAGCAGCCGAACGCAGCAAAGTCCGGTAATTCCCACCCTTCTACCGCCTCCCGCTTGTCATCGTCGCGCTGTAATGGTGCTTCAGAATAGCAACCGCCATCCCAGAGTGTCACGTGCCGACTAATGACCACAATTGATTTCCTCGACGAAGCCCCGTCCATGCTGTCGCTCACCGAATACGACCGACAGCACATCAAACTCTATGCTCGTCTGCTGGACGCAGAGGCAGATGGAGCAGACTGGCGGGAAGCGGCCGAGGTTCTTTTCGGCATCTGTCCAAGGACTGAGCCGGACCGCGCTCGCCGCGTCCACGACAGCCATCTGGCTCGCGCACACTGGATGACCGAGCAGGGCTACCGGCAGCTCAGGCGCGGCCGGCCTCATTAGATCCCGTGTTGTCTCAAGTGCAACGCCTGTTGCGCCTTGCAACCTTCCCAAGAAATAGAATCCCCGGAATCAATTCGCTCTGTACGCGTATTCGCTGAACGGGGAGGATTAAATGACGCCCGATACAAGAGAATGGCGATCATCAACTACATACGACTATCTCGATCGGGCAGATGTGGATGCACTGGCGTGGGAGTGCCTTCGGCGCAATCTCGATTACCAGCGCGACTACGCAAACTCCATCCGCACGGCCTCCGAACTCGGGCCTGAGACCGAAGCGATCGGCGATCGCTGGGGTCTCCGATTTCCCCGCCAGGCCCAGCCTGAATGCACTCGAACAACCTGTTTTCTGGACGCCGGAAGCTGACACAAGCGTAGTCCATATCGGACCCGCCCCGGAAATTGAGCAGGTCAGCCCTCGCATTTTCGAGGATATTCGCTCGGAAATCAGCCGCAGTTCAGAGGAAGGACTGCATATATCGGTTCTCACCGGAAGCGGTCGCCTGCACCTTGTCGCGAGAGCGGGTCTCGAGCCGACGCAGTCCATCGCCGCCATCATTCCGCTCGACGCCCACAGCCTGGATCGTGTCCAGTCACTGATCAGACTCTGGCGAAGCCTTCACGGCCTGCCTGTTCCACAGGACAGCCGGATGACGGCGCAGCAGCGCCGTCGTCTCAAAAACATGCTACGCGCCGCTGACGGCCGTTTGCACAATGCCGACTATCGCGAGATCGCCGAAGCGATTTTCGGCGTTGAACGCGTTGCCAGCGACCCCTGGAAAACGTCCGCGCTCCGGGACGCTGTCCTCGATCTGGTCAAGGACGGCTTCGCGATGATCGACGGCGGTTACCGCAAGCTTCTTCGCCACCGCCGTCGTTCGTAACCTGCGCTACTAGGGCAAGGTGTGCGAATTAGACCCCCCCAAGTTCGCACTCCCCCTTCGCTATTCTTCTTCGCCACCGTGGCCTTCGTTCGCCGCTGATCGCCAGCGGCTCCCGCGAAAGCCACGGAGGCCACCATGAACGCCAATCTCGCGACCCTGCCGCCGCGCTTCCTCCGCACCAAGGAAGCCGCCGAATTCCTCAGTCTCTCGGCCCGTACCCTCGAAAAGCACCGGACCTACGGCACCGGGCCGGCCTATCGCAAGCTTGGCGGGCGCGTCGTCTATTCTGTCAATGAGCTTGAGGCATGGGCTGAACGCGGCGCCGTGACGTCCACCTCCGATCCGCGGGGCAGCGTGCTGCCCGCGAAACGCCATGAGCCCGCACCGGCATCCCATGCCGGCCGTCACGCCCGCTGATCCGCGCGGTCTTTTCAATGACGACGCGGCATCGCCCATCTCCGGAGCGCGGACAACTCGATCTGTTCCACGCGCTCCCTGGCGATTTCGCGCCCCGCGACGCGCAGGACCTCATGGCCTATCCGTTCTTCTCCCTCTCCAAGTCACACCGCACCGCGCCGATCGATTTCGTCGCCGGCGACGTGAGCATCCGCGTCGAGGCGGTTCCCGATCATGGCATGGCCACAATCTGGGATGCCGACATCCTCATCTGGGCGGCGAGCCAGATCGTCGAAGCGCGCGACAAAGGTCTTCGCACTTCGCGCCTGATGGCCGCCACCCCCTACGAGATCCTCAATTTCATCGGCCGCGGCGTATCGATGCGCGATTATCAGCGCCTCAAGGCTGCCCTCGACCGGCTGCAGTCGACCACGGTCGCAACCTCGATACGGCAAGCAGCCGAAGGCCGCCGCCACCGTTTCTCCTGGATCAATGAATGGCAGGAGCGCACCGATCGCCAGGGGCGTCCCGCCGGCATCGAGCTGATCGTGCCGGACTGGTTCTACCGCGCCGTTCTCGACGATGCGCTCGTCCTGACCATCGACCGGGACTATTTCGGTCTCACTGGAGGCCTCGACCGCTGGCTCTACCGCATTGTGCGCAAGCATGGCGGCAAACAACGCAATGGCTGGCGCTTCGACTTCCGCCACCTGCATCAGAAATCCGGCAGTCTTTCGCCATTCAAGCGCTTCGCGTTCGAGCTGCGCGACATCATTCGCCGCCAGCCATTGCCCGGCTACTCGCTGTTCCTTGAGGTCGAAGTCGGCGGCCGGTTGCTGCTTGCTTTCGAACCATCGGCGGCCTGTGGACAACCTGTGGACGGCCTCGTGCTATCAGGAACCCGACCTATCGTGCTATCGGGAACCGGAGGCTCGTGCTATCGGGAACCGAAACAGGGTGTAAGCTCTGGAAACAAAAAGCGAAATCGCGCCCTTAACTTAGAGTCTAACCAAGAATCTAACTTTGAAGAGCGCGCGCGCGATGTGGAAAACATCGCCGGAAGGCGTCCGAACCAGGCCAAAAAGCCATCACTTCAAGCGCATGTAACCGATCAGGCTCTTCGTAGCTCCGCCTGTACGGACCGCTCTTCCGGCCACGCGCATCGCACCTTCGGCGACGAGCCTGGAGGCGCGAAATGATCGTCGCGCTTCTCAATCAGAAAGGCGGCGTCGGCAAAACGACGCTCGCGCTGCATCTTTCCGGTCAATGGGCGCGTGAAGGCAAGCGCATCACCCTGATCGATGCCGACCCGCAGGGATCGGCGCTCGACTGGTCGCAGCAACGCACCCGCGAGGGCCTGCCTCGCCTGTTCGGCGTCATCGGCTTGGCGCGCGACACACTTCATCGCGAGGCGCCCGAGCTCGCGCGTGACGCCGATCACATCGTCATCGACGGACCACCGCGCGTTGCAGGTCTTATGCGTTCGGCGCTGCTCGCCGCCGATCTTGTCCTGATCCCTGTGCAGCCGTCACCTCTCGATGGCTGGGCCTCGGCCGAAATGCTGGCGCTGCTCGCAGAGGCCCGAATCTATCGGCCGCAACTCCTCGCCCGCTTCGTACTCAACCGCTGCGCTGCACGCACCGTCATCGCCCGCGAGACCGCCGAGACACTGGCCGATCACGATCCGCCCCTGATGTCGGCGACAATCGGCCAGCGGGTCGCCTTCGCCGACCTGGCGCAGTCCGGACGCCTCGTTTTTGAGGCCGACGACAATAGCGCGGCCGCGCGCGAGATCGCCGCCCTGACTGCGGAAGTCGGGAGGTCGGCGCCATGACCAAAGCCAGCGCCCGGCGCGGCTTCGTCGCCCGTCCTTCCGACCCAGACGACTGGATCAAGTCCGCTGAACCGGGGTCGCCCGGTCCAGCTTCCAGCACGGGCTTCACCGCAAGGCTGACCATCGACGTTACGCTGGAGGTGCGCGGTCGCATCAAGATCGCCGCCTTTCAACGCGGCGTCACCGTCGCCGACATGCTTCGCGAATTGCTCGCGCGCGAATTCCCCCAATCGCCAGGAGACCCGTCATGACCGGCATCGCGGCCCCCCGCATGCGCGGCGGCTCGATGCCGTCGTCTTTCCAAACCGACCGTCTCACCCACGTCGAGCTGACATGGGTGGAAAAGCAGATCGAATACTGGATCAGGTTCGGTCAAGACGTGCAGGAGACGATCCTTGATCGCCGCCGCCGCGTCCTCTTCTTCAGGCCCGGCACGACTTTCGCCTTCGTCCGGTGGGCGTCCAACGACTTCGGCACGATCATCTCGCGCATCGATATCGTGCGCGCCATCACGCCCGGCGAAGCCTATCAGACGCTGCCCTTTGTACGCCCCGGCGGCGACATCCTGCTCAAGATCGAAAGCTGGCCGAAGGTCGAACGCGTGCTGCAGCTCATCGACGCGATCGAGGCCCTTTCGCTCGATCCGGCCGAAGCCGCGCCAGACTATTGGCGGCATGTACACAACCGACTGAGCGCCGGCCAGGACGCACGCCGCTACTCGCGCGATCAGCACCAGGCGTGGCTTAAGCGTCGGAGGATCGCGCCATGACCGACCTCAAATGGGCCATGGCGACGTTCGTAGCGTCCAGCGCGATCGCCGTGACGACGTGGATCGACGCCCCCACCAAACTCATCTGGAATGCCTCGGCCAGCACTCCGATCGGTTTCTATTCGGTCGAACCTGCAAAGCGGCTCGAAGTCACCGATCTGGTCGCCGTCGCTGCGCCGGAACCGATTGCGAGCTTCCTCGCCGATGGCGGATACCTGCCGCGCGACACGCCGCTCCTGAAAAGGGTCCTTGGCCTTCCCGGGCAGACCGTCTGCCGCTCCGGCGTCCTGATCAGTGTCGACGGCGTCGCGATGGGAACGGCACTCCAACGCGACCGCATCGACCGACCGCTCCCCGATTGGCAGGGCTGCCGCATCGTCGCGGACGGCGAGATCTTCCTCATGAACTGGGACGTTCCCGACAGTCTGGACGGCCGCTATTTCGGCCCGATCCCGGCCAGCGCCGTCATCGGCCGCGCGGTTCCCTTGTGGACCGACGAGGACGGCCACGGCCGCTTCGAATGGCGGGCGCCAACGCGGTGATCGCCCAGCCTGAGGCGGGCGTGGTGCTCGCCCAATCCTTCTCCACCGCATCTTGAAAGGAAACCGCCATGCCGCAAATCGGCGAATTCACCCGCGAGGAATCCGGCTTCACCGGCCGCATTCATACGCTCACCCTATTTCGCGAGATCACCATCGTTCCCGTCGATCCTTCGGACGTCGAGAACGCGCCGAGCTACCGCGTCCACCACGGCGCGGATGACAACGCACCGGAGATCGGCGCGGCCTGGACGGAGTCCAGCGAAAAGGCTGGTGAATATCTCTCACTGCTGATCGACGACCCCAGCTTTGCGCAGCCGATCCGTGCCCGCCTGTTCCAGAACGGGGCTGATACGACCTCTTGGTCTTTGCACTGGAGCCGCCCTCAGAAGCGCGGCGAACGGGAATAGCGCATGCGGATCGCTCGCACCAACCCCGCATCGCCGATGTCAACCGGGCGGCCTCGCGCTGCCCGGTGCATCATCCTCTTCCTCCTTTCCGGCCTGTCTGTTTCCGCCGCGCCGCCGCTCGACGTACTGGCGCAGAGCGCTCCGTCGATCGCGCAGCCAACCCACGATCCTCACGCCGCCTTCGTGACCGAGGCCTCGCAGCGTTTCGGCATTCCCGAACACTGGATCAGGTCGGTGCGCCGCGTCGAAAGCGCCGATGACGCGCGCGCCGTCTCATCGGCGGGAGCAATGGGCCTGATGCAGGTCATGCTCGCCACCTGGGCGGAATTGCGCGTCCGTTATGGCCTTGGACGCGATCCGTTCGACCCGCGCGACAACATCATCGCTGGTACGGCCTATCTGCGCGAAATGTACGATCGCTACGGATCGCCGGGCTTTCTTGCAGCCTATAACGCTGGACCCGGACGCTATGAGGAATACCTCGCGGGCCGCCCCCTTCCGGCAGAAACCCGCGCCTATGTCGCCACGCTCGCGCCATTGATCGGCGGGGCTCACCTGTCGCCACCCGCACCGGGGACCGTCGCTGTTGCCGCCGCCGATCCGCACGCTTGGCGACGAGCTCCGCTCTTCGTCACGCCGACAGCCCACGGTCTGGATGCGCGCAAAACGGTATCCGAACCGCAAGAAAACGACGCCCGGACTGCGCCGTCATCGGGCGAAGGTCCCGCCAATTCTGTGCAAAGCGGCAGCATTTTCGTTGCCCGTGCCGACGATGGAGACCCGCAATGAGCCGGTTCGCATCATGGCGCAGCTTGGCGTGTTCCAGAGAGCGTTGTGCGCAAGGGTGGGAGGAGCAGAGAGCAACGACAGCAGGACGGCGAGATAAAAGGGCCTCGCCATATTCGCACAAGCCATTGACATGGCTTGGCTTTTGGCGTGCCGGTCGGTCGGGTCGCGTGCCGCGACTGCTGTTTTACCCAGCGATTTCAACGCTGTTTTCGGCACTGTGCGCCTTCGCGCCGTCTCGGGAGGCCCTCTCATGAGCGAGGGCGACAGCGATTTCCGCGTCCGCCCAGGACGCATCAAATCCACGCGCGCACCCAAGTCCAAGAGCTTCATCAATCAAGTGCTGAGGGCCTCGAAGAAGGCCGGGCACAGCTCAGGCGAAGGGCAGACCGCCAAGAGAAGCGCCGGCCATGGTCATTCGACCTTCGGGCGTGGACGAACCAGCTTCAGCCGTTCGCGCATATTCAGTGCTTCGCGCCGTGTCGTCATCAAGGCGCGCGTGGTCCGCCATCAGGGCAAGTCTTTCCGCTCCGCGCCACTCTCGGCTCATGTGTCCTACCTGAAGCGCGAAGGCGTCAGCCGTGATGGGAAGAAGGGGGTCTTGTTCGACGCGACGAACGAGCGCGCCGACGATCTCGCCTTCTCCGACCGATGCAGGGATGACCGGCATCATTTTCGATTCATCGTCTCGCCCGAAGACGCGGGGGACATGACCGATCTGCGAGAGTTCACCCGCGACCTCGCCAACCAGATGGAATCGGATCTGGGTACCAAGCTCGACTGGGTCGCCGTCGATCACTGGAACACCGACAATCCGCATGTGCATTTGCTTGTGCGCGGCGTCGACGAGACCGGCGCCGATCTGGTCATCTCGCGCGATTACATCAGCCGCGGCCTGCGCTCCCGCGCCGAGGATCTTGTCTCCATCGAGCTCGGCCCCAAGCCCGAACATGAAATCCGCAACGCGCTGGAAAAGGAAGTCACCGCCGAGCGCTGGACACGGCTCGATGTTGAAATCCGCATCGCCGCCGACGAGACCGGCTTTATCGACCTGCGCCCCGAGGCGAACGGCAAGGCCGATCCCTCGCTGCGCCGCCTGATGATCGGCAGACTCCAGCATCTCGAAAGCATGGAGCTCGCGGCGCAAGGCGCTCCAGGGGAATGGACCGTCGGGCTGCAGGCCGAACGCACACTGCGCGATCTCGGCATTCGCGGCGACATCATCAAGACCATGCACCGCGCCTTCACCGAGCGTGGTCAGGATCGCGGCGTCAGCGATTACACGATCGACGGCAGCGGGGCGGGTTCACCCGTTATTGGCCGCCTGGTCGATCGCGGCCTGCATGACGAGCTGACCGGCGAAGCCTATGCCGTGATCGACGGCACGGACGGCCGCGCGCACCATGTCCGCTTCCGCGGGATCGAGGCCTTCGAGCATGCGCCCCCGATTGGCGGCATCGTCGAGGTACGTCGCTTCGGGGGCCCCGACGATCCCCGGCCGACGCTGGCGCTCGCCAACCGATCGGACTTCGATCTCAACCGCCAGATCACGGCGCCGGGCGCGACCTGGCTGGATCATCGCCTGGTTGAGCGCGAGGCGATGCCCATGTCGATGGGAGGCTTCGGCGGTGAGGTGCGCGACGCCATGCAGGCGCGCGCCGAGCATCTGGCCGATGAAGGCCTTGCCCGCTGGCAGGGCCAACGCATCCTGCTGCAACGCGATCTCCTCGATACGCTGCGGCAGCGCGAGCTCGATGCCGTTGGCACGAAGCTCCAGAGCGAACACGGACTGCCGTACCAGAAAGCGCAGGCCGGCGAGCATGTCGCCGGTATCTATCGCCAGCGTATCGCACTCACCTCGGGCCGCTTCGCCATGATCGACAATGGGCTCGGCTTCCAGCTCGTGCCCTGGACACCGCCGCTCGAAAAGAAGCTCGGCCAGCATATCGCCGGCGTCGCCAAGGGGCATGGCGGCATCGAGTGGAGCCTGGGCCGCCAGCGCGGCCTGGGCCTCTAGCACCACAAGCAGCAAGAAAGGACCCGGCGAATGTCCGCCACCAAAATCCTCTGGGGCCAGATCCTCACCGTCTTTCTGATCATCCTCCTCACCACCTGGGGCGCGACGCAATATGTCGCCTGGCAACTTGGCTATCAGGCCCAGCTCGGCACACCATGGTTCGAGCTTGCCGGGACGCCGATCTATTATCCCCCTGCGATCTTCTGGTGGTGGTACTTCTTCGACGCATATGCGCCGGGCGTGTTCGCCAAGGGCGGCGTCATCGCCGCATCAGGCGGCTTCATCGCCATCGCGGTCGCCATAGGCATGTCGGTGTGGCGCGCCCGCGAACAGAAGAACATCGAAACCTATGGCTCGGCTCGATGGGCGAAGCCGCAGGAGGTGAAGGCGGCGGGCCTGCTCAACCCTGACGGCGTCGTCCTCGGTAAGCTCGATCGTGACTATCTTCGCCACGACGGACCGGAGCATGTTCTGTGTTTTGCTCCGACCCGATCCGGCAAGGGTGTCGGCCTCGTCGTCCCAACCCTGCTGACCTGGCCGGGCTCCGTCGTCGTCCACGACATCAAGGGCGAAAACTGGCAGCTCACCGCCGGCTTCCGCTCGAAGCACGGTCGGGTGCTGCTGTTCGACCCCACCAATCCGAAATCGGCCGCCTACAATCCTCTGCTCGAAGTGCGGCGCGGCGAGTGGGAGGTGCGCGACGTCCAGAACGTCGCTGACGTCCTGGTCGACCCCGAGGGTTCGCTGGAGAAACGCAATCACTGGGAAAAGACCAGTCACTCTTTGCTGGTCGGCGCCATCCTTCACGTCCTCTATGCCGAGAAGGACAAGACCCTCGCCGGCGTCGCAGGTTTCCTGTCCGACCCGAAGCGCCCGATCGAAACCACGCTGGCGGCGATGATGACCACGCCACATCTCGGCGAGGCCGGCCCGCACCCCGTCATCGCTTCAACGGCCCGCGAACTGCTCAACAAATCCGACAACGAGCGCTCCGGCGTCCTGTCCACCGCCATGTCCTTTCTGGGCCTGTACCGCGATCCCGTCGTCGCTGAAGTGACACGCCGCTGCGACTGGCGCATCGCCGACCTGATCGAGGACGCGCGGCCGGCCACCCTCTACCTGGTGGTCCCGCCATCCGACATCTCGCGCACCAAGCCGTTGATCCGGCTTGTGCTCAACCAGATCGGTCGCCGCCTGACCGAGGATCTGCACACCAAGGCCCGGCGGCACCGCGTGCTGATGATGCTCGACGAGTTTCCGGCTCTCGGCCGCCTCGACTTCTTCGAAAGCGCGCTCGCCTTCATGGCCGGCTACGGCATGAAAGCCTTCCTCATCGCCCAGTCGCTCAACCAGATCGAAAAGGCCTACGGCGCCAATAACTCGATCCTCGACAACTGCCATGTCCGCGTGAGCTTCGCGACCAATGACGAGCGCACCGCAAAGCGCGTCTCGGATGCGCTCGGCACAGCCACCGAAATGAAGGCGATGAAAAACTACGCCGGGCACCGTCTGTCGCCCTGGCTCGGTCATCTCATGGTGTCGCGCTCTGAAACCGCGCGTCCGCTGCTGACCCCCGGTGAGATCATGCAGCTTCCGCCCAACGATGAAATCGTCATGTTGGCGGCGACCCCGCCGATCCGGGCCAACAAGGCGCGCTACTTCGAGGACAAGCGCTTCGTCGAGCGCGTACTGCCCCCGCCGGACCCGGCCCAAACCAGTCGCACGAGGCGCAAGGACGCCTGGACAGAGCTGAAGCCGCAGGCGCCGGACGCTGCGCTGCTCGCCGAGATCCAGAAGGCCGAGCAAGACGCGGCCAATAGCGGCCTTCGTCGACAACCCGAGCTTCCCGATCATGTCGCCATCGTCAAGGAAACGACCGATCCGAACCCTGCCGACGAGTTCAAAGCTCTGCTCGACGACGAACCCGAGGACGCCGCGCGCCAACGGCAAGCGCTTCGCCGCCACATGACTGGAATCGCCCGCCAGGTCGCCATGGACCCCAACGACAATATGGAGCTCTGAGCCATGCGCGACCGCATGAATGTGTACTTTCCGCCTGAGATGCTGCGCCAGATCGCCGACCTCGCGGACCGCAAGAAGATCTCGCGCTCGGCGATCGTCGAGGCTGCGGTCGCATCGTTTCTTTCGCCTGATGGAGCAGACAAGCGCGAAGCCGCCCTCACACGCCGTCTCGACCGCATGACCAGGCAGATCCACCGCATCGAACGCGATCTCGGCATCACGGCCGAGACGCTTGCCCTATACGTTCGCTTCTGGCTGTCGGTCACGCCGCCGCTGACCGGCGACGCCAACTCAGCTGCGCAGGCGAAGGGCCGCGAACGCTACGAAGGGTTTATCGAGACGATCGGACGGCGCCTCCAACAGGGTCAGAGCTTCTTGCGTGAGATACCCGACGATATCGGTTCGGACGATCAACGCGAGAGCTGAAGAGTGGCGGGGTGGCAGCGACGGCTTTTAAGCACATTGCTGTCATCTGGCTTGGTTCAGCTTTCTCTCGATAAAGTCGATGGCGGCCGCGACCCCATTCTCGGCACGGATAGCTGTTCCAATTTCGGCGGCGCGGGCGCGCATGCCGACATCGTCCATCGCCAGAAAGGCGGAAGCCAGGTCCTCGGCTGTCATCGCATCCTTGACGAGGGGCTTTGGCCCCACCCCAAGAGCAACGACGCGACGCGCCCAGAAGGGCTGATCACCGAGAAATGGACAAATGGCCGTGGGGTTGCCCGAACGCAAAGCAGCGCCAGTGGTCCCAGCACCGCCGTGATGTAGCGTTGCGTGCATAAGCGGAAGGAGCCGGTCGTGCGGAGCGCCCGAGATGACATGGATATGCCGACTCGGCTCGATCTGCCCGAGCGCACCGCCCGCGGTCGCGAGCAACCCCCGCTTGCCCGCTCGCTTCAAACCGTCGACCACGAGACTTGCCAGCCGTTGCGGATCAATACCGGGCATGCTGCCGAAGCCGATATAGATCGGCGGATCGCCAGCCGCGAGGAAATCAGCAAGCTCCGCGTCGGGCTTCCAATCCGGCGTATCGAGGAACCAATAGCCGGTCACTGCAACGTCTGCGCCCCAGTCTTTCGGCTTCGGCAGTACATGCGGACTGTAACCATAGAGTGTTCCACTTAGCGGAGCCGTTTTGCCGCGAGCAGAAGCCCCGAGCGCCTCAGCTCGCCAAGCCCGGATTGTCTTTGCAAACAGGATGCGTCCGCCGTGGATCATCAGCGCATGACTTACCCGATTGAGCGGTCCAAGCGAACCGAACGGAAGGATAGGTGTTGGAAAAGCCGACGTGTAGGTGAAGCCCGGCAGCGGCGATGCGAGAAAGAGTGGAATGCCGAGCTTCGCCGCGATATGGGGTGCGCCGAGCGCCTTGGGGTGGAATAAAATCGCTTCGGGAGCGAACATACGAGCGGCATCCCACTCGGCATCAAGCAGCTTTCGGCCTATCTCGCGATAATACCGCAGCAGCTTGAAGCCGGCTCCAAAACCAGCGCCCGAGCTGCCGATAGCCTTTTTCGCTTCAGCGGTTTCAAGGAGCTCTAGGAACTCGGCTGGCAAAGGCGCAAACGCAACGCCTTCCGCCGCTGCCATCTCGGCGAATTGAGCAGGCGCAACAATCAGCACCTCGTGCCCGCGCGCCTTGAGTCCACGAGAAAGCGCCAGATAAGGCTGAATGTCGCCGCGCGTGCCGAGCGTATGGATGGAAAAACGCATCCTCTTATCCCTGTATAGGTCGCCGATGATGCAACGTAGTGAGTGTTACGATTTGCGCTCCAACGACGTGGGCAAGGCGGAACTGGCCTGCCTGCGATTAGAAATCCTCAGGATGAAGTAACCCGCCAATCCGGCGATCAGCGAACCAAACAAAATCCCGAACTTGGCTCGGTCCTGCAATGCAGGATCGTCAAACGCCAATAAGCCGATGAACAGGCTCATCGTGAAGCCTATTCCGCACAGCAGCGCAACGCCAAGCGTCTGTCCCCAGCTTGCGGCGGCAGGGAGATCGGCAAGCCGGGCTTTTACCAGAATGGCTACGGTGCCGAACACCCCAACCAGCTTCCCGACAACTAGACCAGCCGCCACGCCAAGTGTGAGCGGCTCGATCAAGACCGCAGGCGTCACGCCCGCGAAGGAAACCCCGGCATTAGCAAAGCCGAAAATCGGGACGATCAGAAAGGCGACTGGCTTTTGCAGAAGATGTTCGAGCTGATGCAGAGGGGAAACCGACGGCGAGGCTTCCGGGGTTCCGGGTGTGAGGCGGATAGGAACGGTCAACGCCAGTATGACGCCGGCCAGGGTGGCATGAATACCTGAGCGCAGCACCAGCACCCAAAGCACGGCACCAAGAATCAGGTAAGGCCAAAGGCGCATGACGCCGGACCTGTTCATCACAGTCAGCGCACCGACAACGAGCACCGCACCAGCTAACGCGGGAAGACTCAAATCGGCGGTATAAAACAGGGCAATCACGATGACGGCCCCGAGATCGTCTATGATTGCGAGCGCCGCGAGGAAGATTTTCAACGACGCTGGGACCTTTGGCCCGAGCAGCGACAGCACACCGAGTGCAAAAGCTATATCTGTTGCGGCAGGGATCGCCCATCCGCGCAGGGCGGCCGTGTTGCCGAGATTGAAGGCAATATAGATCAATGCGGGAACAGCCATTCCGCCCGCGGCCGCAGCGCCGGGAAGTAGCCTTCGGCTCCAACTGGACAATTGCCCGTCCAGCATCTCCCGTTTGATCTCAAGCCCGACCAGCAGAAAGAATACGGCCATTAGCGCGTCGTTTATCCAGTGCTGGACGCTTAATGGACCGACATAGGCGTGTAGTGCGGCGAAGTAGCCCTCGGCGAGTGGCGAATTCGCCGTCAGAATGGCGAGCGCTGCAACGCCCATGAGAATGATGCCGCCAGAGGCCTCATTGTCGAGGAACTGCCGAAGCGTGGAATTGATACGCCCGCGATTGGGGCTGACAGGCTGCGTTGAGGCCATAGGGCTGCGTCCTCTGGGTAAGAGTTATTCTCTTCTCCGTATGAGGGCGAGACCCTGGCGCACGCAGCACACGCCGTGGTGTTCCTATCATACTCAAACCGTCCGACATCGCCAGCGAAACCGTGTCGATTGCGTCGCATTTTTTGGATTCGCGTCGCGACCACTCCCTGACCGCCCATGCTTTTCAGTAAAGCACTGTCCGCCGTTCTCCTGTATTTGCACGCCACGCTACTACTCCGACAAAGACTTGTTGAATCAGCCCAACTTCGGGCTCTTTTAATCGTCCCCGATCCAGGGCCGGCTGAACGGTCCCTGGCCGCAAGGGGACGACATGGCGGCATCTCACCAGAAATCGGAAGCGATCACGCGCGGCGCGCGCATGCTGCGCACAGCCCTTGGACCGGCCATCGCGCGGTTTCTGGAAGATCCGTCGATCGTCGAGGTGATGCTCAATCCTGACGGCCGGCTCTGGATCGACCGGCTGTCCGAAGGCCTGTCTGATACAGGCGAGCAGCTGGCGCCCGCAGATGGCGAACGGATCGTGCGACTCGTCGCGCACCATGTCGGCGCCGAGGTCCATCCCGGCAATCCGCGGGTGTCGGCCGAACTGCCCGAGACGGGGGAGCGCTTTGAGGGCCTGTTGCCCCCAGTTGTTGCGGCGCCGGCTTTCGCGATCCGCAAACCTGCCGTCGCAGTCTTCACGCTCGACGACTATGTGGCCGCCGGAATCATGTCGGCGGACCAGGCCGAGGCTCTGCGCGAGGCGGTCGCCGCCCGGGCCAACATCCTTGTCGCCGGCGGCACCTCGACCGGCAAGACCACACTCACCAATGCGTTGCTCGCCGAGGTCTCCAAGACCACGGATCGCGTCGTCATCATCGAGGACACGCGCGAGCTGCAATGCTCCGCACCCAACCTCGTCGCCATGCGCACCAAAGACGGTGTCGCCACCTTGTCGGATCTGGTGCGGTCCTCGCTGCGATTGCGACCAGACCGCATTCCGATCGGAGAGGTCCGCGGCTCCGAAGCTCTCGACCTGCTCAAGGCCTGGGGGACCGGTCACCCGGGCGGCATCGGCACCATCCATGCCGGCACAGGGATCGGTGCGCTGCGCCGCCTCGAGCAACTCATCCAGGAAGCCGTCGTCACCGTCCCAAGGGCGCTGATCGCCGAGACCATCGACCTCGTCGCTGTCCTCGCTGGTCGTGGCTCGCAACGCCGGCTCGCCGAACTCGCGCGCGTCGATGGCCTCGGCCCGGACGGCGACTACCGCGTCACTCCCGCAACCTCAGCCTCAAGCCCAACAGGAGATCCCTCATGATCCGTCACGCCCGGCGCATCCGCCGCCATGTCACGGCAGCAGCAGCCGTCACCTATGCGACCCTGATCCTCACCCCCGCCGCTCACGCTTCCGGTTCGTCCATGCCCTGGGAAGCGCCGCTTCAATCGATACTGCAATCGATCGAGGGCCCGGTCGCCAAGATCGTCGCTGTCATCATCATCATCGTCACCGGCCTCACACTGGCCTTCGGCGACTCGTCCGGCGGGTTCCGCCGTCTGATTCAGATCGTGTTCGGTCTGTCGATCGCGTTCGCCGCATCCAGCTTCTTTCTCTCCTTCTTCTCGTTCGGCGGCGGGGCGCTCGTGTGATGGCGGGGAGGCTGGAACAGCTCGACGAGGTGCCGGGCTTCACCGTGCAGGTCCACCGGGCGCTAACCGAACACATCCTGCTCGGCGGCGCACCGCGCTCCATCGCCATCATGAACGGCACTTTGGCCGGAGCCGTTGGCCTCGGTCTGCGCCTCTGGCTTGTCGGCCTGGCCATCTGGGTTGTCGGCCACTTCGCCGCCGTCTGGGCCGCCAAGCGCGACCCGCTCTTCGTCGAGGTCGGCCGAAGGCATCTGCGCATCCCCGGCCACCTGTCGGTCTGAAGGAGCAGCGCTCATGATGAACCTCGCTGAATATCGCCGCACTTCCAGCCGCCTGGCGGATTTCCTGCCTTGGGCGGCTCTGGTGGGCCAGGGCGCCGTCCTCAATAAGGACGGTTCGTTCCAGCGCACCGCACGCTTCCGCGGCCCTGACCTCGACAGTGCCGTTGCGGCCGAATTAGTCGCGGTCGCGAGACGCCTCAACAACGCCTTCCGTCGGCTCGGCTCCGGCTGGGCGATCTTCGTTGAAGCGCAACGGCACGAAGCCTCGACCTATCCCGAGAGCCGTTTTCCCGATCCGGCGTCGGCCTTGGTCGATGCCGAGCGCAAGGCGGACTTCGAGGAAGCCGGCGCCCATTTCATTTCCGGCTACTTCCTCACCTTCATCTATCTCCCGCCGGCCGAAGATGCGGCGCGGACTGAAGCATGGCTCTATGAGGGACGCGACCGAAACGGCGTCGATCCGCATGAGGTCCTGCGCGGCTTCATCGATCGCACCGACCGGGTGCTGTCGCTGCTCGATGGCTTTATGCCGGAATGCGGCTGGCTCGATGACGCCGAGACGCTGACCTATCTGCATTCCTGCGTTTCAACCAACCGTCATCGGGTGCGGGTCCCCGAAACGCCGATCTATCTGGATGCGCTGCTCGCCGATCAGCCGCTTACCGGCGGGCTTGAGCCGCGTCTGGGACATTCCGATCTGCGCATCCTCACTATCGTCGGCTTTCCCACCGCGACGACACCCGGAATCCTGGACGAGCTGAACCGTCTTGCATTCCCCTATCGCTGGTCGACACGGGCAATCCTGCTCGACAAGACCGACGCCACCAAGCTGCTGACAAAGATCCGGCGGCAATGGTTCGCCAAGCGCAAATCCATCGCCGCAATCCTGAAAGAGGTCATGACCAACGAGGCGTCCGCCCTCGTTGACACCGACGCAGCCAATAAGGCCGCAGACGCCGATCTCGCACTTCAGGAACTAGGGGCCGACTATGCCGGCCAGGCTTATGTCACGGCGACCATCACCGTCTGGGACAAAGACCCGCGGATCGCTGACGAAAAGCTGCGTTTGGTCGAGAAGGTGGTCCAGGGCCGCGACTTCACCGCCATGCCCGAGACCATCAACGCCGTAGACGCATGGCTCGGCTCGCTGCCGGGCAATGTCTACGCCAATGTTCGGCAGCCGCCGATTTCCACGCTCAATCTCGCCCACATGATCCCGCTTTCAGCGGTGTGGGCGGGGCCGGAACGGGACGAGCACTTCGGGTCGCCCCCCTTGCTGTTCGGCAAGACCGAAGGAAGCACCCCGTTCCGGTTTTCCCTTCATGTCGGAGATGTCGGCCATACGCTCGTCGTCGGTCCGACTGGTGCGGGCAAGTCCGTGCTGCTGGCGCTGATGGCGCTCCAATTCCGCCGCTACGAAAATTCTCAGGTTTTCGCCTTCGACTTCGGCGGCTCCATTCGGGTCGCGGCATTGGCGATGGGCGGCGATTGGCACGACCTTGGCGGTGATCTGACGGACGGCGCCGAGTCTTCCGTATCACTTCAGCCTCTCGCGCGCGTCCATGACGTGCCCGAACGCGCCTGGGCCGCTGACTGGCTCATCGCCATCCTCATGCGCGAAGGCATCCAGATCACGCCAGAGGTAAAGGAACACCTCTGGTCCGCCTTAACGTCGCTCGCCTCCGCCCCTGTCCAAGAACGGACCATCACCGGCCTGTGCGTGCTGCTGCAATCGAACGATCTCAAGCAAGCCTTGCGGTCCTATTGCGTCGGCGGGCCTTATGGTCGGCTTCTTGATGCCGAGAACGAGCATCTTGGGCATGCAGCGGTGCAGGCGTTCGAGATCGAGGGCCTTGTCGGCACAGGCTCAGCGCCCGCTGTTCTCGCCTATCTCTTTCATCGCATCGGCGACCGCCTCGACGGATCGCCCACACTGCTGATCATCGACGAAGGCTGGCTCGCCCTCGATGACGAAGGCTTCGCAGGTCAGCTCCGCGAATGGCTGAAGACCCTTCGCAAGAAGAACGCATCGGTCATCTTCGCCACCCAATCGCTCAGCGACATTGATGGCTCGGCGATCGCCCCGGCCATCATCGAAAGCTGCCCGACGCGGCTGCTGCTGCCTAACGAGCGGGCGATCGAGCCCCAGATCACCGCAATCTATCGTCGCTTCGGCTTGAATGATCGGCAGATCGAGATCCTCGCGCGGGCCACCCCGAAGCGGGACTATTACTGCCAGTCGCGACGAGGCAATCGCTTGTTCGACCTGGGCCTCTCCGAAGTGGGCCTCGCGCTCACCGCGGCTTCTTCCAAAACCGATCAGACGGCCATCGCCAGGATCTTCGCCGAGCATGGGCCAGACGGGTTCCTCCCCGCATGGCTGCGCCTGCGCGGCGTCGACTGGGCCGCCGACCTTATCCCCGATCTCGCCAATCTCGTTCCCCCAGCCCCCAAGGAGACTACGTCATGACCATCCATCGTTCCCGCTCGCGCGCACTATTCATGGCCGCGACAATGCTGGCGATGCCCGTCGCCCTGTCGCCGATCTTCATCTCTCCGGCGCAAGCTCAATTTGGCTTCGGACGGATCGTCTATGATCCGTCCAATTACGCGCAGAACGTGCTCACTGCCGCGCGCACGCTGGAGCAGATCAACAACCAGATCACACAGCTCCAGAATGAAGCGCAGATGCTCATCAATCAGGCGCGCAATCTCGCGAGCCTGCCGCATTCCTCGCTCCAGCAGCTTCAACAGGGCTTTCAGCGCACGCAACAGCTTCTGAGCCAGGCTCAGAACATCGCGTTCGATGTTCAGAGCATCGATCGGGCCTTTCAGCAACAATACGGCAATGTCTCACTGTCGACGACGGAACAACAGCTCGTCGCCGATGCACGCTCACGCTGGCAGAACACCGTGGGCGGACTGCAGGACGCAATGCGCGTCCAGGCCGGCGTGGTCGGCAACATCGACACGAACCGCGCCGAAGTTTCGACGCTGGTCGGCCAAAGCCAAGGGGCGACAGGCGCGCTCCAGGCGACCCAGGCCGGCAACCAGCTTCTCGCTCTCCAGTCGCAGCAGCTCTCTGATCTTGTCGCATTGCTCGCGGCCGATGGACGTGCCGGGGCGCTGACCGAAGCAGAAAGGGCTGCCGCAGCCGAACAGGGGCGCGAACAACGCCGCCGGTTCCTGACGCCTGGCTCCGGCTATCAGCCCGGCAACGCCCAGATGTTCAACAACGGCAACTGAGGGCGCAAGCATGGATGGCAAGCTGCTGGCCCGGCTCGGCGCGGTCGTCTTCGTCGCCATCGCGATCACTGCGACGGCGATCGAGATGACCCGGAAGGAGGGAGCTCCCGCAGAGGAGCCCGCGCGTCTCGCAGAGCCCGTGCGAGATCCCCTGCGCGAGGCTCAACGCCGGTGCCAGCAGCTTGGTCAGAGCGCCGCAAGCGATGCGGACTGCATGCGCGTCTGGGCCGAAACCCGCGACCGCTTCCTCGGCCGTGCGCCGGCGCCCACAGCCCCACCTCAGAATCAAGGACAGTGATCCATGGGCGGCACCGGCGTCATCGACACATTCCTCGGGACCTTCACCCGCTACATTGATTCCGGCTTCGGCCTGCTTGGCGGCGAAGTCGCCTTCATCGCCACAACCCTTATCGTCATCGACGTGACGCTGGCCGCGCTCTTCTGGTCCTGGGGAGCCGACGACGACATCATCGCGCGCCTTGTAAAGAAGACACTTTTCGTCGGCGTCTTCGCCTACATCATCGGCAACTGGAACAATCTGGCGAACATCGTCTTCGACAGTTTCGCCGGCCTCGGTCTGAAGGGTTCGGGCACCAGCTTCACCGTTCAGGATCTTTTGCGCCCCGGCAAGGTGGCGCAGACCGGCCTCGATGCCGCCCGTCCATTGCTCGAATCCATTTCCGATCTGATGGGGTGGATCGCCTTCTTCGAGAACTTCATCCAGATCGCCTGCCTGCTGTTCGCATGGGCTCTGGTGCTTCTCGCCTTCTTCATCCTGGCCGTGCAGCTCTTCGTAACGCTGATCGAGTTCAAGCTGACGACGCTTGCGGGCTTTGTGCTGATACCCTTCGGGCTGTTCGGCAAGACCGCCTTCATGGCCGAACGCGTGCTGGGCAATGTCGTGTCATCCGGCATCAAGGTCCTGGTGCTTGCCGTCATCATCGGCATCGGATCGACCCTCTTCTCCCAGTTTACCGCTGGCTTCGGCGGCGAGACCCCTACGATTGACGAGGCCATGGCCGTGGTCCTCGCTGCGCTTTCGCTGCTCGGCCTGGGAATCTTCGGTCCTGGCATCGCCAGCGGCCTCGTCTCAGGCGGTCCGCAGCTCGGCGCCGGCGCCGCTGTGGGCACGGGGCTTGCCGTCGGCGGCGCGGCGCTGGCCGCAGGTGGTGCAGCGGGTCTGGCCGTCAAAGGCGGCGCCGCCGCCATGTCCGGTGGAGCCGCCGCCGTGCGTGGTGGCGCTGCCGCTGCCGGCGCCGCATCGTCGGCCTACAGTCTCGGTTCTCTTGGTCAGACTGGCGCGTCAGGCGTGGCCTCGGGCCTCGGAGGCGTCGCACGCGCAGCAGGTTCGGCTGCCGCATCGCCGCTCAAGCGCGCCGCAACGAAAGCTGGCGAAAGCGTCAAGTCCAGCTTCGCCGACGGCGCGAAGGCCGGTTTCGGAGCCACCGGCGGGTCCTCGACCATGGGGACCATCGGCGGCGGCGACGCTGCCGCTGCTTCCGCCAGCCCCCCGCGAGATGGAGCCCCTGACTGGGCGAAGCGCATGAAACGCAGCCAGGCCCTCAGCCACGGCGTCTCAGCGGCCGGTCACGCCGTGCGCTCCGGCGACAGCCATGGCGGCGGCTCTTCCGTCAACCTTTCTGAAAGTGATCGCTCATGAGCCTCTTCAAACGACCCGCAACCCACTATGGCAAGACACCCGAGCCTGAGACGCCTTATCAGAAGGCTGCTCAGGTCTGGGACGAACGCATCGGCTCGGCCCGCGTGCAGGCGAAGAACTGGCGCTACATGGCGTTCGGCAGCCTAATTCTCACTGCGGGGTTTGCCGCAGCCCTGGTCTGGCAGTCAGCTCGCGGGACCGTCGTGCCTTGGGTCGTGCAGGTCGATAATCTCGGCCAAGCGCAAACCGTCGCGCCAGCCTCCGCGGACTATCGGCCCAACGACCCTCAGATCGCTTTCCACCTTGCTCGCTTCATCGAACAGACCCGCGCGATCCCGTCTGACGCCATCATCGTTCGCCAGAACTGGCTTCGCGCTTATGAATGGACCACTGATCGCGGCGCCGCAGCGCTGAACGACTACGCCCGCTCCAACGACCCCTTCACACGGGTCGGCCGCCAGCAAGTCGCCGTAGAAGTCTCAAGTGTGATCCGGGCTTCCCCCGACAGCTTCCGTGTCGCCTGGACAGAGCGTCATTATGAAAACGGCCAGCTCGCCCGAACGGAACGCTGGACCGCCATCCTGACCATCGTCATCCAGACGCCGCGCGACGCAGAACGCCTCCGCGCCAATCCTCTGGGCATCTATGTCAATGCCATCAACTGGTCGCGGGAGATGAGCCAATGAGCCGCCCTCCGATGAGCAAATCCGCGTTTCAGGGTTTATCCAGATCTGGCCTCGCGATCGTTCTGCTTTCCGCGACCATACTTGCCGGTTGCGCGACCAATCGGCCGCCGCAAATCAGTTACGATTCGGACGTGCCGCCGCTGCCCGCCGTGCCGGCAGTCGTCACGGACGCGCAGCCGAGGCCATTGCATGTCCCTCCCGCATGGACGCCGGCAAGAGGGGGGACAGCCGCCAACACCCCGGAGGGACGCGTCCAGAACGCCAACTCGGCCGCCCGCGTTCAGCCTCGCCGCGAAGGCTATTTCAACTCGATCCAGATCTATCCCTGGAGCGAAGGCGCGCTCTATCAGGTCTATGCCGCGCCCGGCCAGATCACCAATATCGCGCTGGAGCCAGGGGAGAGCCTGACCGGAGCCGGCCCCATCGCCGCTGGCGACACGGCACGATGGATCATCGGCGATACCGAAAGCGGCAGCGGCGCGACCCGTCGCGTCCATATCCTCGTCAAACCAAGTCGCGCTGACATCACGACCAACCTCGTCATCACGACCGATCGGCGGGTTTACATGATCGAACTGCGCTCCGGCGAAGCGCCCTATATGCCCGCCGTCGCTTGGGCCTACCCGCAGCCGCCCGCAGGTCAGAGGCAGAGCGTCCCGGCGACGCCCGTCATCCCCGTCGCCTCGGCGCGCAACTATCGCTACGGCTTGACCGGTGATTCACCGCCCTGGCGGCCCGTGTCGGTCTATGATGACGGGCGGCGGGTCTATGTCGAGTTCCCGCGCGGCATCGTCCAGGGTGAGATGCCGCCGCTGTTCGTCATTGGCTCCGATGGCGAAGCGCAGATCGTCAACAGCCGCATTTTCCAGCACATCCTGATCGTCGATCGCCTCTTCGGCGCGGCCGAGTTGAGACTCGGCAGCGGCGACCGCCAGCAAACCGTCAGGATTGTCCGTACCGACGGGAGGCCAGCGTCATGAGCAACAAGGAAGATAACCGCGATGATAGCCTGGCGCCCGCCGGCCCCACTGTCGAGTCAACCTCGACCATGCGGCTGCGCGCTGAGCCTCCGCGCGTCACCCGGCTGTCCCGCAAGGTATTGGCTGGTGTCGGCCTCGTCGCCAGCATCGGCATCGGCAGCGCTCTGATTTATGCGTTGCAGACGCGCCAAGCCGGGCCTGGCAACGAGGAGCTCTATTCCACGGAGAACAGAACCACTGCCGATGGTCTTGCGGGACTGCCGCGCGACTATACCGGACCGGTCCTCGGCCCGCCTTTGCCGGGCGATCTCGGCGGTCCGATCCTCGACGCCCAGAACCGCGGCCAGCCCGTCGTGCCGCCAGCAATGGCGACACCCCAGGTCGATCCCGAGGAGCAACGCCGTCTCGCCGAGGAGGAAGCAGCCCGAACGAGCCGGGTGTTCTTCCAAACAGGACCTGGAACGGGCGCGCCGCCCGCAAGCCCCGGCATGAGCAATCCGTCGCTGGCGGGCCTCGGTCTGCCGGGGCAGGTTGGAACGCCAACCGCCCAAGACCGGCAGAGCGCTTTCCTCAATGCCGCCGTCGATCGGCGAACGGTGTCGCCAGATCGCGTCATGGCGCCGGCATCGCCCTATGTGCTTCAGGCCGGCGCAGTGATATCCGCCGCCCTCATCACCGGCATCCGCTCCGACCTTCCCGGCCAGATCACCGCGCAGGTGACCGAGCACATCTATGACAGTCCCACCGGCCGCATCCTGCTCGTCCCCCAGGGCACCCGTATCATCGGCGAATACAGCAATGATGTCGGTTTCGGACAGCGCCGCGTGCTCTTGGTCTGGAACCGGCTGATCTTGCCGAACGGGCGCTCTATCGTCCTGGAACGCCAGCCCGGCGCCGACACGCAAGGTTATGCCGGCCTTGAGGACGGCGTCGACTACCATTGGTGGGACCTTGCGAAAGCCGCCGGGTTGTCGACCCTTCTCGCCGTGGGCGCCGAGCTCGCGGTCGATGATGAGGACCGCCTGATCCGCGCGATTCGCGACGGAGCCCAGGACACCATCAATGACGCGGGCCAGCAGATCATCCGTCGTCAGTTGCAGGTCGCGCCCACGCTGACAATCCGGCCGGGATTCCCGGTCCGCGTGATTGTCACTCGTGACCTGGTGCTCGAACCCTACGGAGCAGCGCAATGACCAAACTGAAGCTCGCCCCAATCGAAG
This sequence comes from Devosia equisanguinis, assembly GCF_900631955.1. Lineage (GTDB taxonomy): Bacteria > Pseudomonadota > Alphaproteobacteria > Rhizobiales > Devosiaceae > Devosia > Devosia equisanguinis. The sequence goes on from NZ_UZWD01000023.1 coordinate 249,049, forward strand.
AGGATAAGCCGGTGAAGATCACGCTCGACCTGCCAGGCGCTCTTCACCGTGACCTCAGTGCCTATGCGGAGGCGCTCGGCCGTGAATCGGGCCAGCCCGTCAGCGACCCCAAAAGGCTCATTGTACCGATGCTTGAGCGGTTCATGGCGACGGACCGGGCGTTCGCCAAAGCGCGCCGAAATCGCGAGTGATCGCGGCACCGACTGCGGTTAGGCGAGATCAGATTAGCCGCCGCGGACGTTCCCCAGAGTCTTTGGACGCCAGTCTCGAGGCCAGCGAGAGAAAACGCCGAAGTGACGGGTTATCCCGGCCGGGTGCCCAAACTGCGCTGAACGGTACAATGTCTTCGTCCTCGACCAAAGGTCGCAGTACGAGCCGAGGGATAGAGACAAAGCGCCAGCCGGCCGACACAACGGTTATGCCCCTGCCAATTGCGACCATATTCATCAAGGTCTCCTGATTGCAGGGCATGATCTCGATCGCAGGATAGGTGCTGTAGTCCGCCAGCCTACGAACGATGTAATCATGCACTTCGAGCCCCGGCGCGCATTTTGTCGCTAGGAATTTCTGGTCGCGGAGCCACGACCATTCGACCGATTCACGCTCGGCTAGATGATGATCCGCCGAGAGCGCAACATGCACTCGTTCCTGCCAGAGTTCGGCTGTTTCACAATCGGCGATCGCGCCATTCCCGGTGATAAAAGCGATATCCAGTTGTCGCGCCCGCAGTGCGGCGACGTGTTCAGCCCGTCCCCCATCTCTGATCTCTATGGCCACCTCTGGATGTAGCAAGGCATACTTTTCGATGAGCTCCCTCAGAAACCCGCCCGCAAGCGACGTCAGAACGCCGATGCTCAGGCTTCCGTTTTCGCCGCGGCCCGCCGCGCCGGCGGTTTGGGTCGCTCGCATGATCTGCTCAATCGCTGGACGGACGGCGGCGACAAATTGCTCTCCGGCATGAGTCAGGCGAATCCCGGAAGGGCATCGCTCGAAGAACGAAACGCCCACCACATCCTCAATGCGTTGCACGCCCCGGCTCACCGTCGCCGGATATTGGCCCAACGCCTCCGCAGCGCGCCGAAAGCTGCGGTAGTCTGCCGCCGCTACGACATACTGAAGCGAACTCAGATCAAACGGGATCTTCGCGGACACGGGAGGAAAAGAAGGCCCCTCTGAGTCCTGGTTTTCCTCCTCCATCCGGTCGACCCTTCAATCAATCGGCGGAGGAAGCGATAAATGCCTCAGGACCAACGGCCTCGCGCAACAATCCCATTTGGAGAAGACGACCGCGGTCAGTCCCGGCATCGCCGTTCGGGCGACGCCAGTGACCTCGACGACCTCGTGTCGATCCGGCCGTCGGAACCTCCTCATACCGGCTGTTCTACCAGGACCGAATACGCGGCAGGCGCGGTCTTCGCTCCGCGCAGCATTTTCATGACCTGCTCATCGCGCGTCCGACGGGCGACCGCCGCGAGAATCTTCAGGTAGTCGTTGCTGCCTTCGGGGGACGACAGCAGCAGAAAGACAACATCGACGGGCAGATCGTCCACCGACTCGAATTCGATTGGCTTCTTCAGCACCATCAGCGCCGCAAAGGATGCCTCCAGCCCAGGGACCGGTGCATGAGGCATGGCGACGCCATGACCGATGCCGGTCGAACCCAGACGCTCGCGGCCCAGTAAAGCAGTATGGATTGCTTCCTCGGCCACCCCCGTGCGAGCGGCCGCATGCGCGGCGAGCTTCTTTATCAGGACGGCTTTTGTTGAGATGGATAGATCAAGGATCACGTCCTCTGGTGCAATTGCAGATGACAGGTTCATAAGAGTACTCACGTTAAGTCGCCCGCCCGTGGACGAGCGCGCGCGGTCACTGCTCCGGCTCACGGAGGCGGTAACCGACACCTGTTTCAGTAAGGATATATTGCGGCTGATCGGGCGTGGCCTCGATCTTCTGCCGCAACTGGCGGACATAGACCCGCAGATATTGGACATCGGTCGAGCCCCCCCACACATGCTTGAGGATGTGCTGGTGCGTGATGACCTTGCCCGCGTGCTGCACGAGAATGCGCAGGATCTCGTATTCCTTGGGTGAGAGCTTCACCTCCTTGTCTGCGACCTTGACGATCCGCTTCACCAGGTCGACCGAGAGATCGCCGACCTGGAATATCGGGCGCTCGCCCTGCTGCTGGAGCTTGTGCCTGAGCGCCACCCGGATGCGCGCCGCCAGCTCGCGCATCCCGAATGGTTTGGTCAGATAATCGTCGGCGCCCAGTTCCAGCGCCTTGACGATGCCCGTTTCATCGGTCCGGCTGGAGAGGATGACGATCGGCAGTTCGACAAGCTCGGCCCGCCACCTTTCAAGCAGCTCATGGCCGGAAATATCGGGCAGCCCGAGATCAAGCAGAATGAGATCGGGCTTTTCCTCTGTGAGCAGCGCGACGGCGTCCTCGCCGTTTGCAGCCTCGACCATGGCATAGCCTTCGGCTGTCAGGCCGACGCGCAGAAGTTTCCTGATCGGCGGCTCGTCATCGACGACGAGAATCTTGACTACGGACGTACTCATATCCTTCCTTCCAAAGTCGAGGGCTCCGGTCCGATCGGAAACCGCAGCGTGAAAATGGCGCCGGGTCTGTCGGCCCGGTTGGTCGCGAAAATCGTTCCGCCCATCGCCTCGACAAATCCCTTGCAGATGGAAAGTCCAAGCCCGGTTCCAGCCTGGACGTGGTCCTTCTTCCGGACGCGATAGAAACTGTCGAAAATCCTGGTGAGATCGTCGGGCGGAATGCCGGGCCCTTCATCGACGACCTGCAATGTGACGTGGCTCTCGTCCGCCCACGCCCGAAGCGCGATCCGCGACCCTGACGGTGCGTATTTGCGGGCATTGTCGAGCAGATTGAACAGCACCTGTTCGAACAGGACCGGATCGAGCCGAACCATCGGCAGATCGGGCGGCACTGCAAGGTCTACCCTGTGGAGAGCCAATATCTTCTCGGCACGGCGCAGGGCGCTGCCGACGCTGTCGCCGATGAACAGCGGCGTCAGCGACACCGCCGCAGCGCCGGATTCCAGCCGTGTCATGTCGAGAAGGTTCGCGATGAACCGGTTCAGCCGCTCGGCCTCTTCGACAATTGTCGTCAGCAACTCGACCCGACCGGAATCGGTCAGGGATGTCGAATAGTCTCTGAGCGCTCCCGCCGAACCGAGGATCGACGCCAAAGGCGTCTTGAGGTCATGCGATAGTGACGTCAAAAGCGCGGAGCGCAGCTTGTCCGCCTCGGCGGCCAGACGCGCATTGTCGACATCGGCCACCAGCTGGATGCGCTCGATCGCCAGAGCGGCCTGATCTGCCAGTGAGTCGAACAGCCGCTGTTCTAAGGGCGTCAGAACCGGCCCTTGCTTGTCATTGTCTAGACCAATGACGCCCACCCGTGTCCTGCCGGTTTTCAGGGGAAGGTAGAGGCGCTTCGCACCCGGCAGCGTGTCCGCTCCACGCCCTGCAGGCTTGTCATGCTCCCAGGCCCATTGGGCCGCCGCAATGTCGGCGTCATCGAGCGTATCGTCGGGCGGGAAACCCGCCTGGACCGCGATGCGGCCATTCTCCGGCAGCAGAGCGACGACCCTGACCTGAAGCATCGAGGCGATCTGATAGACCGTCGCCCAAAGAACGTCGCCCAAGGTCCCGGCGCCGGCGAGCTTCTTGCTGAAGAGATAAAGGCCCTCGGTCGTTTTGGCCCGCTGACGTGCTGTCACAGCCTGGCGTTGAACACGCCCGGCAAGATTGCTGGCGATCACCGCAACGCCGAGAAAGAACGCGAAGGCGACGACGCTCTCGGGATCGCCGATATCCAGCGTGTAGCGCGGTTCGAGGAAAAAGAAGTTGAAGACTAGCGCGCCCAATACGGAAGCGAACAGCGCCGGCCAGAGGCCGCCGCCCATCGCCGAGGCCAGCACGGCCATCAGAAAGACGAGGGCGATGTTGCGGACGTCCAGAAAGCGCGAGAGCGCCGTTCCGATGCCTAGCGCCATGGCGACGTAGAGCGAACTCCACAGATAGTGGCCGAAATCGATTCGTCGTTTGGGCCGCGCGCTGACTGTCGCTGGAGATCGCGTTTCCTCGCCGTTGCCCGGCGAGATGACATGCACGCTCACATCCGTCTTGGCGCGGATCAGATCATGCGAAACGGAGCCCGCGAAGATCTCCCGCCACCTGGGCGAGGTCGGCATGCCAACGATGACGTGCGCATAGTTGTTGGTCGATGCGTAGGCCAGGATCTCTTGCGCAACGTTCTCGCCTGGCAGGGTAACAGCCTCGGCGCCGAGCTGCTCGGCAAGACGCAATGCACTGGCGATCTTGTCCTTCTGCTGCTCTGAGAGTCGGGCATCCTTGCTCGTCTCGACGTGAACCGCGGCCCATGGCGCACGAAGCCGGTCGGCCTGACGGCGGCCGTAGCGGACAAGCGCCATCGCTCCGGGCCGTTCGTTGATGCACACCAGGACGCGCTCGCCGGCCGACCAGGGGCCGGCGATGGCATGCGCCTGCATATGCGTGACCAACTGGTCATCGACCCGCTGCGCTGTGCGCCGCAGCGCCAACTCACGAAGGGCTGTCAGGTTGCTGGGCGAAAAATAATTCTGCGTCGCGCGCTTGGCTGTTTTGGGCAGATAGACCTTGCCCTCGTTCAAGCGCTTGATCAGGTCGCCCGGCGTGATGTCGATGATTTCGATATCGTCGGCGCGGTCAATGATCGAATCCGGAACGGTCTCGCGCACCCGAATCCGTGTGATCTGCGCTACCACGTCGTTGAGGCTTTCGACGTGCTGGATGTTAAGGGTGCTGTAGACGTCTATGCCGTTGGCGAGCAGTTCCTCGACATCGAGATAGCGCTTCGGATGGCGACTGCCCGGCGCGTTGGTATGGGCGAGCTCGTCCACCAGGACCAGCGCCGGCTTGCGCGCCAGAATTGCGTCGATATCCATCTCATCGAGCACATGCCCTCGATACGGCACAGTGCGGCGCGGAACGATCTCGAACCCCTCGACCAGAGCCTCGGTCTCCGCCCGCCCGTGGGTCTCGACCACCCCGATGACAACATCGACGCCGTCTGCGCGCTGGGCCCGGCCCGACATGAGCATCTCGTACGTCTTGCCCACACCCGGCGCCGCCCCAAGAAAGATCTTGAGGTGGCCGCGCGTCTCCCGTTGCGCACTTTCCAGCAACGCATCTGGCGATGGACGGCTCTGCTCTCGTATTGGGTCGTCAGACACTTCATGACTCCGGATCAACGGTCAGGACGGCTATTATAGCCGCCCTGACACCTTCATTCAGCCTCTATTGGCGCTGTCGAGCGCCAGGTTCAGCTTGAGAACGTTGACCACGGGTTCTCCCAGGAAGCCGAGTTTGCGCTGCTCGACGTGCTGATCGACCAGAACGCGCACCGTGGCCTCATCGATGCCGCGCGCTCTGGCGACACGGCCCACCTGGAAGTAGGCGGCCTCAGGCGTAATATGGGGATCGAGGCCGCTGCCAGAGGCCGTAACAAGGTCCATGGGGACCGCTGCGCCACCGTTCTCCGTGCGTGATGCCTCGGTATCCGCAGCGACACGATCGCGAAGCGCCTGGCTGGTGGGGCCAAGATTGGAGCCGCTGGAAGCGCCGGCATCGTAGCCATCTGAACCGGCAGCCGAAGGACGCGGGTGGAAGTAGCGCTCGCCGGCAAAGTTCTGTCCGATGAGTTCGGAGCCTATGACCACGCCTTCACGTTCGATCAGGCTTCCATTGGCCTGTTGGGGAAAAATGGCCTGCGCGATACCGGTCACGCTAAGGGGGTAGATGAGACCGGTGATGACGGTTAGTGCGACAATAAAGAAAATCGCGGGTCTGATTTGCTTGAGCATCGTTTCTGTCCTGAATGGTCCGCTGCTGATCAATATCGCTTCGCGGATTGTGTCTCTGGTGACCGCTTTCGACTAAACGAGGCCAGCGGCTGTGATGGCCATGTCGATGAGCTTGATACCGGCGAAGGGCACGAGAATGCCGCCCAGCCCGTAAATCAGGAGATTCCGGGACAGCAGCGAACCGGCTCCGATCGCACGATACTTCACGCCTTTCAGCGACAGCGGGATCAGCGCTACGATGATGAGGGCATTGAAGATGATCGCCGACAGGATAGCGCTCTGCGGTGAAGCAAGGCCCATGATGTTGAGCGCACCAAGCTGCGGATAGAACGCCAGGAACATCGCCGGGATGATCGCGAAATACTTCGCGATATCGTTGGCGATCGAGAACGTCGTCAGCGCGCCGCGCGTCATCAGCAATTGCTTACCGATTTCCACGATTTCGATCAGCTTGGTCGGATCGCTGTCGAGATCCACCATGTTGCCGGCCTCGCGGGCTGCGACCGTGCCGGTGTTCATGGCGACGCCGACATCCGCCTGGGCAAGCGCCGGGGCGTCATTGGTGCCGTCGCCGCACATGGCGACCAGCTTGCCCTTGGCCTGTTCCTCACGGATCAGCGCCAGCTTGTTCTCCGGCGTCGCCTGCGCCAGGAAGTCGTCGACACCGGCTTCGGCAGCGATAGCCGCCGCGGTCATGGGGTTGTCGCCGGTGATCATCACCGTGCGAATGCCCATGCGGCGCAGCTCGGCGAACCGCTCCTTGATGCCGCCCTTGACGATGTCCTTGAGATAGATGACGCCGAGGAGGCGGCCATCCTTCACCACGGCAAGCGGCGTGCCGCCCGCCTTGGCGATCTCGTCGGCGATAGCCTGGAGCTCACGGACGCTCTCACCGGACGCACGCGGGCTGCCGGTCGCGACCGTGGCGAGTTCCACATGCTTCAAGACCGCATCGACCGCGCCTTTACGGACGGACGAGCCCTCCAGGTCGACGCCGCTCATACGGGTCTGCGCCGTGAACGGGACGAATGTCGCGTTGAGGCTCGCCATGTCGCGTGCGCGGATGCCGTATTTTTCCTTGGCGAGCACGACGATCGAGCGGCCTTCGGGGGTCTCGTCGGCAAGCGAAGCAAGCTGCGCTGCATCGGCGAGTTCCTTTTCGGTGACGCCCCGGATCGGCCGGAACTCGCTCGCCTGACGGTTGCCGAGCGTGATCGTGCCGGTCTTGTCGAGCAGCAGCGTGTCGACGTCGCCGGCGGCTTCAACGGCACGGCCGGACATGGCCAGAACATTGAAGCGGACCAGCCGGTCCATACCGGCGATGCCGATGGCCGATAGCAGTGCGCCAATGGTGGTCGGAATCAGCGTGACGAACAGGGCGACCAGAACGATGATGGGAACATACCCGCCCGCATAGGTCGCGAAGCTCGGGATGGTCACCACGGCCAGGACGAAGATCAACGTCATCCCCGCAAGCAGGATATTGAGCGCGATCTCGTTCGGCGTTTTCTGGCGTTCGGCGCCTTCGACGAGAGCAATCATCTTATCGATGAAGGTCGAGCCGGCCGCGGCCGTGATCCGGACCTTGATCCAGTCGGAAAGGACCTGGGTGCCACCAGTGACGGCAGAGCGATCCCCGCCAGACTCGCGGATGACCGGAGCTGACTCGCCCGTAATCGCCGCTTCGTTTACCGAGGCCACACCCTCAATGACTTCGCCATCGGAGGGGATGATGTCGCCCGGTTCGACGAGAACAACGTCACCGACCTTCAGCGTGGCGCCCGGCACCATTTTGTAGTCGGAGCCGCCGTTCGAGAGCAGCTTGGCCTGGGTCTCCGTGCGGGTTCGCCGAAGCGATTCAGCCTGCGCCTTGCCGCGCCCTTCGGCCACGGCCTCTGCGAAATTGGCGAACAGCACGGTGAACCAAAGCCACAGCACGATCTGCAGAGAGAAGCCGACACTTTCGGCTCCTGTAGCAATGTCCTTGAGCAGAAGCACCGTCGTCAGGACCGACACGACGGCGACGACGAACATGACCGGGTTTTTAGCGAGGCTTTTCGGATTCAGTTTCCGAAACGCATCTCCTATGGCCGGAACGAGTATGCGAGCGTCCAGCATGCTCGCGGATTTGGACTGGTTCATAAGAAACTCCAGCGAGTTTGTTCTTGGGGGCCAACCACTCGGTCACGCCGCCGCGAGCAATTCAGTGATAAGTTTGGCGAGGAGCACCACGCCCCCCAAAGCCAGTGTCATGCCGAGAATGATCGTCGATGCCCTGGGCGGTCTGGCCGCCCCTCGCTCCTCAAACCAGGAGCGAGGGTTCACGACAAATCGGATCGATCTCAGCCATTTGGCCGTCATCGAGGCTCTCAGAAAGTCTGGCCCGCCAACATGGCGAAGTGCTCGACGATCGGACCCAGCGCCAAGGCAGGGAAGAACGTCAGGCCGCCGACGATCAGGATCACGCCCACCAGAAGACCGACAAACAGAGGCCCGGTCGTAGGCAGGGTGCCGCTGGATTCAGGAACCGTCTTCTTGGCGGCCAGGGACCCAGCGATAGCCAGCGCCGGAACGATCACCATGAAGCGTCCCATCAACATCGCCAGGCCAATCGTGATGTTGTACCAGGGCGTGTTGGCGGAAAGACCTGCAAAGGCCGAACCATTGTTCGCCGTGCCGGATGTGTAGGCATAGAGAACTTCGGAGAACCCGTGCGGACCTGCGTTGGCCATCGAAGCCACGCCCGTGTCGAGCACTACGGCTATCGCGGTGAAGCCAAGTATCGAAAGAGGCAGGCACAAGACGGCCAGCATGGCCATCTTCACTTCCTTCGCCTCAATCTTCTTGCCGAGATACTCGGGTGTCCGCCCGACCATGAGCCCTGCCACGAAGATCGCGACGACGACGAACAGGATGATGCCGTAGAAGCCTGCGCCGACACCGCCAATGATGATCTCGCCGAGCATCATGTTGATGATCGGGATCATCCCGCCCAGCGGCATGAAGCTGTCGTGCATCGATATGACCGCGCCGCACGATGCAGCGGTCGTAACGACTGCAAAGAGTGCCGACGTGAGGATGCCGAAACGGGTTTCCTTTCCTTCCATGTTGCCGCCCTCAAGGCCAAGCGAATGGAGAAGCGGATTGCCTGCGGCCTCGGCCCAATAGGTGATTGCGACACCGGCGAGGAACAGAACGCCCATGGCGGTGAAGATGGCCCAGCCCTTCTTCTCGCTGCCGACCATGCGTCCAAACACGTTGGTCAGAGCCGCGCCAATGGCAAAGATCGAGACCATGTGGATGAGGTTGGTGAAGGCATTAGGATTCTCGAACGGGTGCGCGGCGTTGACGTTGAAGAAGCCGCCACCGTTGGTTCCCAGATGCTTGATCATCATCTGAGATGCGACCGGACCCTGAGCAATGGTTTGCTGCGCGCCTTCGACGGTCGTTGCGATAGTGTATGGGTTGAGGTTCTGCGGGACGCCCTGCCATACAAGCACCAGGCTGCCGACAAAGCAGATCGGCAATAGGACGTAGAGCGTGATGCGGGTGAGATCGACCCAAAAATTGCCGACCGTTTTGCCAGATGCCCGAGAGAAGCCGCGGATCAATGCGACCGCAATCGCGATGCCTGTCGCTGCCGACACGAAGTTCTGCACGGTAAGACCGGCCATCTGGGTCAGGTAGCTCATGGTGGTCTCGCCGCCATAGCCCTGCCAGTTGGTATTGGTCATGAAGCTGACAGCGGTATTGAAAGCGCTGGTCGGCTCAACCGCCCCCAATCCCTGAGGGTTGAACGGCAACCCTCCCTGGAGACGTTGAACGAGGTAGAGAACCGTGAAGCCGGCGAGGTTGAAGAGCAGCATGGCCAGCGCATAGGTCGTCCAATGCTGCTCCTCTTTCTCATTCGTTCCAGCGACGCGGTACAGTCCCCGTTCGAGCGGTCCAAAAATGACCGAAAGGAGTGTACGCTCGCCGTTCAGGACGCGGGTGAGATAGCCGCCGAGCGGCTTCACCAGCGCGATGATGATCCCGGCGAAGACCAGGATCTGTATCCATCCATTTATTGTCATCGGTGGTTTCTTTCCGAGCTACTGTCTTGATCAGAACCGCTCGGGACGAGCGAGGGCATAGAGCAGATAGCCAGTCACAAAGACCGCAACGGCTGCTCCGAGGAAGTATTCCAAGATCATGATTGATTTCTCCCGGTCAGAGCTTTTCGCAAACTCTGATGTATCCAAACATCAGTGCGAAAAATCCAACACCTATTGCCAGCACAATAACGTCCATTGCTTTCGCCTCCGGCGCCGAAGTTGATACGAATGACCAGCCAAGACGGAAGACCTGGCAAGCCACAGCTATAATTCTTCCAGCGCGCCCTTGCGTACGCACGGGTGCCGGAGGAGGAATTTGGCGGAAATATGGACGCGAACCGCATATAGGTTCGAGAGAGGACGGGGCCTCAAAAAATAGGAATCCAATAGTTATTTTGGCGGCGCGCATAAAAATTCCATAGGAATTTCTGCCAAACCGCCCATTGGCAAGCAAAAAGCCCGCCGACTCGGTAGAGGCGGCAGGCTTTGCTTATGTCAACGAGAAGAGTTACTTCTCCATCTCACTCGTCACGGTAACGTCAGCGAGCGTGAGCGGGTCATCGATAGCAACCGGCTAGGCGGCGGCCCGGCGTCCAAACAGCGGGTCAAGGCTCAGGCGCTGGCTTTCGGCCATGCAGATCACAGCCCCTGGCGCGTTATTGGTTTCCTGACGGGCGAAGTGAATCGCCGCATCCTTGCTGACAAAGCAGCCGCCGACGAGGTTACGCTCATCGCGGACGGTCCAGCATCCTCGGTTGTCCTGGCCGACGAAAAAATGGTTCAGAGGTTGGGGAGGCTCTTTCGGCTGAATGGCGCTTGCCATGGAAGATGATCCTGATTGTTCGTTGAAGAGTGAGCTGTGGACGTCGTTGGCGCGCTAGCCGGCCAACGCGGTGACTGTGGCGACGGCCGCAATCACGAGGGCCATTACGACTCCGAGCCGCAGGAACATTCCAACGTCGGCCATCGGCTCATCCGAGCGCACGGCAACCTTGGCTTCGCCATCCGTCCGCCCAGGGTTGGCCTTGTTCTGTTGTTGCATCGCATAGAAATAGTAACCACGAGGGTACATCGCAGACATCCTTTCTCGGTATCGGCAGGCCATTCCACGCGTCGAGTCAAATGATGCCTTTTGCCGATACGTTGAATTTAAAGATGTCGGGATTTGTTCTCCATTTCACGGATAGCCGGATTTCATAGTATTTTCATTGGAGAACACAGCAGCATCATGCTGTTCTTATAAGGAGACCCGGTCAGGCCGAGAGGGGGACGAGAGACCTCTCGGCGACCAGAGACGTATCGATCTCCAAGGAGTCGATCTCCGCCACGGTCGCGCGTATTCTTGCTGCGGTGCCATCGGAAACCTCGACCAGCGGAAGGCGGACGGCGGGCGAGTATCCGCGCGCGCAATGCAACGCGAACTTGATCGGGCATGGATTGCTTTCAAGCTCCAGCGCCTCGATCAGCGGGAAAAGATGGGCGTTGATGCGCCGAGCTTCCAGATAGGCACTCTTCCGCACCGCGCCGATCATCGCCGCTGTCAGCATCGGGGCGACGTTCGACACGACCGAAATGGCGCCGTCGCCGCCGCCCGCCATGAAAGCCAGCATGGATCGGTCATGGCCGGAAAGCTGCGTGAAACGATCGCCGAAGCGGACGGCCATCGTGCTTACCCGCGTCGGATCTCCGCTTGCGTCCTTGACGCCGACAAGACCGGGCAGGTGCGCAAGGCGGTCGAGCGTTTCGATCTTGATATCGACGGCCGTCCGGGAAGGCACATTATAGATGATGATCGGCAGCTCGGCAGCTTGCGCGACGCTCTCGAAATGCCGGAACAGGCCCTCCTGGCTCGGCCGACTATAGTAAGGCGTGACGACCAAAGCTCCGTCCGCGCCAAGGCGAGCCGCCTCGCAGGTCGATTCGACGGTACGCCGGGTGTCGTTGGTGCCCGAGCCGGCGATCACCGGCACACGGCCATTGGAGACCTCGACGCACAAGCGGATCACCGCCGCCCATTCCGGATCAGACAGGGTCGGCGCCTCGCCCGTAGTACCGCAGGCGACAAGACCCTGTACGCCCTGGTCGATCTGCCAGTTGGCGAGCTCCGCCAAGGCGTCGAAATCGATAGCCTCACCCCTGTACGGGGTGACAAGTGCGGTCATCAGACCGCCGAATAACGGAGGGTCGCCACTGGGTTTCATGCTGCCTCTTCTCCACCTTGCGAGAGTTCTTTCGGCCGGCGCCGGCGACGATCGAGGGAGCCCAGCAATGCGATCAGCATGGCAGCGGCCAGATCGTCGTGTCGGCCCACGCACCTGCGCAAATTGCCTCGATCGCTCCACGCCACGCGACAACGCCAACGATCTCCCGAGCGGCCCATCGACCAAGGGTGCCGTGTTGGCTGCAGATGCGCTCCGAGTTCGAGAACCGCTTCAAGCAAGGCACTTGCTTCGAGCAGATCACGGAGCCGGCGGTGCCGTCGAAACTGCGGCTGGTCTTCGCGCTCCTCGATAATCCTCACAGCCAGCCAGATGTGGTGCTCCTTGAGGACTCTGGCCATCTCCAACTGCGTCCTCAGGCCTGGCAACTCAGCCAGACGGCTTTCACCGATAGCCCGCCTTCGGTCGTCGGGTTGGAGAGCGGGAGCAGCAGGGCGTGTCATGCCGCTCTCAGAAAAACTATGGCGACGACCTGCACCGCGGCACAGCTCGCAGCAAACATCAGAAGCAGGTATTCCGATCTACGGCGTCGCTCGCGTTTGCTGAACCTCGGTTTCGGTCGTGGCAACCTGGGGTGAGCAGGACGGCCCGAAAATCTGCATTCAGCCGCCATTTCTGAGCACCAGGTAGATGCTGGGGCCTGCGGCAGCAAGAACAGCGCAACCGGCGATCACCACCAGAGCGATGATCTCCACGGCGCAGCGGAAGACGTGTCGGGAGACTTGGCGATCGCTTGGTACAGCCCGGCTCAATTTTCGCCCTCGCTCCCCATCTGAGGTGGCTCGCGCCGCCGACTGAGGTTCATCATCTCCAGGCAGAAGCGACCGTCTGGCAGTTGAAGATAGAGGCGGTAGCAGCCGTAGCTCTCGCCTATCAGCCTTGCCGCACCGACGGCATCATTGCGCGTCGGGTGGCACCATTCGGAGTCTTCACCTTCAAGATGCACAGTCCAGCGATCATCATAGTTCCGGTAGACCCAGAGAACGGGCAGGACCGGATACACAGTCGCTGTGGCTTGAGGAGCCTCCAATTTCGATATGATCTGTTCCAAACCCATGTATCACCTAAGCTCGCAGAGCGTCTGCGGAGCCGGTGGCTCCGCATGTCCGCCCGCGCCCGTCCTAGAAAAGCACCCCAGCTTCAAACATCCCGCGAACCTGGTCGCGCTTGTCGAAGTTGGACCCAAAGCCGTAGCCTTCGGTGACCCGATCGATGCGGGTGTACGAAAGCTCGGTACGCGCGAAGAAGATCCCGCGCTGGTAGGTCGGCGTCACTGTCAGCGACCACGCCCTGCTTTTCGGCCCATAGAGCAGATTGGTGGGGGCGCAGTCTGCGGCGACGCCGCAATCTCCTCCGCTTGAAGCGATGTACTCGGCGCGTCCAGCGATCGAAAAATTCTCATTGATGGCATATCGAGCCAGCAGCGCTCCGCCGAATGTTTCGGCCGAGCGATCGATCCCGATGTCCCTGTTCGAGCGGACCGTTGTGTATTGCAGGTAGGGCTGGAGCGTCAGCGGGCCGTCGACATAGGTGTAGATCACATTGAAGATGCTGCTGTTGTTCTGCGCCAGTGGCGTCGCGGCGCCGGTCTTGCCCGACTCTGCAAAGTTGCCTGCGGCGACCAGCGTGATCGTGCTCGACGGCGTCGCCGCATAAGACACCAGACCGGATACCCAGTTGTAATCCCCTGAGTAGAACCCATCATTGACCGACACCGAGGCGTTGACCGGTCCATTGCTATAGTTCACCTGCACACCGCGGCTGATCGCCGGCTCCTGGTTCCAGAGCAGGCCGCGCGCGATATTCATATTCTGGAACGTGAAGGTCGATTCCGCGCCGATCAACGTCGGCAGCAAACCCGCCTGCACTGAGAAATTCGGCGACAGCTCGAGCTTGCCATAAGCAACCGGCACCGGCCCGTACAACTGATCGGTGACGTCGGTTGCGCGGGTGTAGGCAGAGCCCAAAGAAGGCAGCGAGTAGACACCGCCCTGGACGAAGAACGTCAAAGGCGCCCCGGTTGTCTGCACCTGAATTTGGGCATTGCCGATATCGACGAGGGGATCTGTCGTTCGCGGATCGACGCCGGGAATGCCGTTCGTCTGCGCATTGCCGATGCCTGTGAGCTGGCCGGTGATATGAAGGCGACCAAACACGCCCGCATCCATGCTCATCGGATCGGGGTTCGGGCGCAGAGGGCCACCAAAGCTCGGCGCGCTCAGGGGTTCGGCCGCTGCCTGGCCAAGACCCATCACCGAACCGGCCATGATCGCGACCGCGCCAACTGCGCTCCGGCAAAGCATCCGCCGACGCCCAGCCCCCGGTCTTGTTGGGAGACCGGCCTCGGCTGTGGCCGTAGCGGCGGGTGCGAGGGACGGTTTAAGCGGCTTCATACCTTCAGGTCCTTCCGGTTTGGTGGGACCCTCAAGCTAAATAGAGCCGCATATTGTTTCGACGGGAGCTCAGCCGCGCTGCGATAGTATTTTCATAAGAAAAAGCCCTGACAAAAATATACGTACTCATATAGTTGGATTTTTATTTGACTGAGCACGACTTTGCGCCCTCTCTCGCGCGGGAGTGTGCTTCTATGATTGACCAAAATCTCGACTATCTCGCTAGCTTGCTTTGCCAAAACCGTCGGCAGGGAATTACCTCAGATATCCCGTTCGATCTGCTTCGAAGCGAGGATGACGCCTGGGCGGTGCAGTCAGCAGCAATCTCGGCCTTCGCCAATGACGCGGTAGGCTACGCACTGATAGGCACTTGCCCCGCCATCCGCGGCACGCTCGGCCTTGCCAGTCCCATCTACTGCCCGATCCCTGTGGGATCAGTTCTTCAGGACTCCCACGGGCCGTTCCGGCTTCCCCAAGGCTTCATCGGAGCACAATGCGAAATCGTCTTTACGATAGGCGGTCCCTTGGGGGCGGACCATTGGCCCATAACTCGCGATCAATTTTGCAAGGCGATCCTGAGCTACCAACCGGCTATCGGTCTTGTTGGGCGACGTGGTCACCTGACTGGGCAACCACACCTGGCCGCCATTGCTGACTATGCGTTCCATGTTTCGACGATCGTCGACAAATATCATGAGCCAACAGGCCTGGAGGCCATGGACACAATCGACATGCGAGCGTCGATCAACAACGTTCCAGTGTTTCAGTCGGCATCGGGAGAGGGGCTGGTTGATCCGATCAACTCTGCGCTCTGGCTCGTGAATGACCTGATCGCCAGAGGCAATTATCTCAGCGCCGGCGATATCGTAGCAACCGGATCGATCATCCCGATGCTGCTGCAAATCCTTCCTGGTCAGGAACTGAAGGTCGAGTTGTCAGGCGTTGGCGACGCATCCGCACGGTTTCTTTGAACCAACAGAAGCGGCCGATCAGACGGCCAACTGATGGCCACTGAAAATGTAGAGACCCAACGCCGTCGCCGCCAACCATAGAGCCTCATCCCAATAGGTGAACCTGGTCTTGCCGAATCGTTCGCCGCGATGAACTGCATAAGCGACGGCCATTACGCCGTATATGCCGGTCCACAGCGCGAATGTGGCAAGGAAGTTCTCGCTCTTCAGAATGTAGGCGATTGCCGCAGCGACGACCAGCTTGATGCCATAGCGCCCAATGTGCTCTCGCGACTGCTCGTCTAACCGCATAACACGCCTGGATCGTTCGTTAGATCAGGCCGAAGACGAGGGTCAGCCGGTAGCCGACATACCCAACGCCGATCGCGGTAATCGCCAGGACAAGCAGCAAGCCAAGCCCACCATTCCCTGGCTCTTTCTGAGGGCGCGGCGCCTCGTTCTGATTCTTCCGGACCCTACCATTTCCAGCCATTTGCGATGAGCGCTCCCTCGGCGCTCCAGTGCGCAGCTATTTCTAGGATGCTGCTGCATAGGAATTCGAGAGGGACCGTCCGCAAGCTGCATAAGCGGATTTTATTTCGGGGTTTCACGTGCGTTGCTAGGTGAACTGCATCACAGGGTCAGGATCGAAAACGTTAACGCCCGTTCCACTTCGATCTTCGGACCAGCGGCTGTAGTGTTCATAGTTCGAAGATGAAATGGCGCGCACGATATTTTGGACTCGGACTCACCGAACACGATCTTATTATGCAAGATCATCCGCCACCGCTTAATGCTTGGATTCCAGCGGCACCCTGTGACGCTGGATAATGGTGCGGACGACGGGACTCGAACCCGTACTCTCACAGAGAAGCAGATTTTCGTACCACCTCGACTTTCGCCGCCGCCATATGGCGTTCGTGGTCTGGACTGTCCCTTCGCCGTGGCCCAAAGGCTTTAGGCGCCGCCCGTCCAGTCTCTACACCTTCCCCCGAAGAGGGGCTTGGCTCGGGATTGGCTTAAGGCATCTGCCCGTTAGCGTTCCCCGACTTTGAGCGGTTCTACTCCGCGGATTTCCCCACGGGCACTCCAATTATAAAGTCTGCTGCGTCTACCGATTTCGCCACGTCCGCCTTTTGCCGCCGATTCTCGCACTAGGTCTCTGCACCTATATTGCACCTAGCACAAAAACAGCCCTTTTATGCCTCCCTTAGCCCGCACTCCCAACATTCTGAAATGCCAACCTTTTTCCTCTCCAAAACTTTTTTTCAGCACGGTAGAAAAAAGACTTTTTAAGTCCGGTGTGTCTACCATTCCACCACGCCCGCGAACTCAGGGGATCAGTCGGTGCCGCCGGAGATGGGGGCGACATAGGCGACGTCGAGGTCCCAGGGGAAGAAAATCCAGGTGTCCTGGCTGACTTCGGTGATGAAGGTATCGACCATGTCGCGGCCCTTGGGCTTGGCATAGACGGTGGCGAAATGAGCGCCCGGCAGCATTTCGCGGACCACGCGCGCGGTCGAACCGGTATCGACGAGGTCGTCGACGATCAGCACCTTGCCGCCATTCTTGGCGATGTCGAGTACCGGCTGGCTGATTTCCTTGAGCACCTTTATGCCACCCTGGTTCTGGTGGTCATAGCTTTTCACCGCCACTGTTTCGACGGTGCGGATGTTCAATTCGCGCGCGACGATTGCCGCCGGAACCAGGCCGCCACGGGCGATGGCGACCACCGCATCGAAGCTGCCCATGCCGGCAAGGCGCCAGGCCAAAGCCCGGCTATCGCGATGGAACTGATCCCAGGTGACGGGAAAGGATTTCTGATTGGGGTTGCTCAATGCGCTCTCCAGGCAAGCGGCTGACGCCAAAAGTTTCTGTATCGATGTGTGCTTAGCAAAGGCGAGCGGGATCGCCAATCATTCAGAGTCGGGCGGCGCGACGCCGGCCTTTTCATGCGCCGCCGCAACCATGGCACGAACCTTCTCCGCCGCTTCGGCCAGAAGGGCCTCGTCGGATGAGCGCAGCACCAGTTCGGTCATCACCTTGCCATGCCCCATCTGCGGATAGGAGCCCATCTTGACTGCGGGATACTGCTCCTGCAGCGCCGCCAGCGGACCGCCGACTGTGCCTTCGCCGACCGCAGCCTTGACGGTGACCGACTTGACCTTCTTGCCGCCTTTGAGGGTCGGCGCCAGCGCTTCGAGCATGGCGCGCATGATGACGGGGACCCCTGCCATCACATGCACATTGCCGATGCGGAAACCCGGCGCGGCGCTGACGGAATTGACGATGAGGTCGGCGCCTTCGGGAATGCGGGCCATGCGCAGCCGCGCCTCGTTGACCTCGGTGCCGGTCTGCTTCCAGCGCGCCTCGAGCATGTCGCGTGCCTGGGCATTGATCGGCAGGGCAACGCCGAATGCGGTGGCAATGGCGTCGGCGGTAATGTCGTCATGGGTCGGCCCGATGCCCCCCGAGGTGAAGACATAGGTGTAGCGCTGGCGCAGGGCGTTGACCGCCTCGACAATGGCGTCCATCTCGTCCGAGACTACGCGCACTTCGGTGAGGTCGATGCCCAGATCGGTGCAGAAATCGGCGACGGCGCCGATATTGACGTCCTTGGTGCGGCCGGACAGGATTTCGTCGCCGATGACAATCATTGCGGCGGTGACGCGTGTTTCTTGGGTCATGACAGGGTCCCGATGAAGCAAACTGCATGCCCCTGCCCGGCCCATCAAGTCAAGCCGATGACGCGCCGGTGTCACCGCAATTGCCGCAGAAGCCGCACCGCATCTTCCAATCCCGCCACTAAGGTCCTATTTTCGCGCCAAGGAGACCTTTCAGCATGATTACCTATGTCGACGCGACCAGCAAATCCCGCCGTTCCCCGGGGATCATTCCCCTGCACGGCGAAGAGGGATTCGCCGGCATGCGCAAGGCGGGGCAGTTGACGGCTGAGGCGCTGGATATCCTTACAGACTATGTCGAAGCGGGCGTGCCCACCGCCACGCTGGACAGGATCGCCTATGAATTCGCCCGCGACCACGGCGCGGTGCCGGCGACCATCTTTTATAAGGGCTATCGCCATTCGCTGTGCACGTCGCTCAATCACGTGGTCTGCCACGGCATCCCGGATGACCGGCCGCTGCGGGAAGGCGATATCGTCAATATCGATCTCACCCTGGTGGTGGATGGCTGGCACGGCGATTCGAGCCGCATGTATCCGGTGGGCGAGATTTCGCGGAAGGCCGAACGCCTGATCGAGGTGACCTATGCCGGTCTCGAGGCCGGTATCGCTGCTGCAAGGCCCGGCAATACCACCGGCGATATCGGCGCCGCCATCCAGACCATCGCCGAGGCCGAGCGCATGAGCGTGGTCCGCGATTTCGTTGGCCATGGCCTGGGCCGCTTGTTCCATGACGAGCCAAATATCCTTCACTTCGGCACCCCAGGCTCCGGCGTGCCGCTGAAGCCGGGCATGATCTTCACCATCGAGCCGATGATCAACCTCGGCCGGCCGCACGTGAAGATCCTTTCTGATGGCTGGACCGCAGTGACCCGCGACCGCACATTGTCTGCACAGTGCGAACACTCGATCGGCATCACCGAAACCGGCTGCGAGATCTTCACCCTGTCGCCCAAGGGCCTGTTCAACCCGCTTGCCGCGCGGTCTGGTCAGTGAGCGACAGCGGCAAGGACAAGAAAGACGGGCTCGCCGAAGCGGCAAAGCCGCATTATGTGGGCCATCGAGAACGCGCGCGAGACCGGTTCAATGCGGTTGGCGGCGAAGCGCTGGCCGATTACGAACTGCTCGAACTGCTGCTGCACATCATCCTGCCGCAGCGCGACACCAAGCAGTTGGCCAAGGAATTGCTGAGCCATTTCGGCTCGTTTTCCGGTGTGCTGGGCGCCTCGCCCAACCGCCTTGCGGAGATCAAGGGGCTCGGCGCCACCTCGATCACCCACCTCAAGGTGATGCAGGCAGTGGCGCAGCGCTATGGCCGCGACCAGATCGATGCCGAAAAGCCCATTCTCTCGTCCTGGTCGCAGTTGATCGACTATTGCCGCAGTCAGATGGCCTACGAAATGGTCGAGCAGTTCCGCGTTCTCTTCCTCGACAAAAAGAACCGCCTGATCGCCGACGAGGTCCAGCAGGTCGGCACGGTCGACCACACGCCGGTTTATCCGCGCGAAGTCATTCGCCGGACGCTGGAGCTTTCGGCGACAGCTCTGATTCTTGTACACAACCATCCGTCGGGCGATCCGACACCCTCGGCGGCGGACGTGCGGATGACCAAGGAAATTGCCGATATCGCCAAGCCGATGGGCATTGCCCTGCATGACCACATCATTGTCGGCCGGAACGGCCACGCCTCGCTGCGCGGACTAAAGCTGATCTGAGCCCGCAGACTGGCGGCCGCGGAGCTTGTCGACCAGTTGCCGAAGGGTTCGCAGCGCCGTCTTGATCGTGGGATTGGCCTTGGCGCGGGCGCGCGCCTTCTGCAGGCCACGATGGACATGGGCGATGGCGGCGCCGCGCGAATTCAGGCCGATATAATGCTGCCGCAGCGGCATTTGTACATTGCACCAGTGTCGCTTTTCGTCGGTGAAGCCTGAGCCCATGTCGAACACGGTGAAGCCGCTATCGAACACGGTTTGCATCACGCGCAACAGGCACTGCTTGCCCGGTGAGCCAGACTGGATATGGGGGTCATCGCTCATCGAGGAGATGAGGCAGAACATGCGGTCTCCGTGGACCACATTGTAGCGCACCGCGACGATGTCTCCATTCAGACGCAGCGCATGCACCCGCACATCGATGCCCGAACCCGGCAGTGCCGCGTCCTGATAGAAGCCGATGAGCTTGTCATAGACAAAAATATCGCGAATGCCCTGCGCATGGAAACGCGCTGAGCGCTGCCTGAAC
Source organism: Devosia equisanguinis (assembly GCF_900631955.1). GTDB lineage: Bacteria > Pseudomonadota > Alphaproteobacteria > Rhizobiales > Devosiaceae > Devosia > Devosia equisanguinis. Next base: position 269,523 of record NZ_UZWD01000023.1, read on the forward strand.
ATGACGTCGATAGCCTCGCGCCGCGCCGCCTCGCCCGTCACTTCCTCGAACGCAACCTCGCCAAGGGCTGCCAGTCGATCGCCCTGCTGCCGATCATGCTTGCGCCGTGACTTGCTGCGTTGCTCACGATCGCATTCCTCCCAAGAGGAAAACTGCGCGCGGTAAAGGGTTTCCACCGCCAGCGTACTGCCCAGCTCGTCGAAAAGGCCCGCGTGGCCCCCGGCTTCGACCGGAATGGACCGCAGATAGAGGAGATCGGCGCCCTTGAGGGCAGCAGTCATGGCCTTCCACAGTGCCGCCCGACCAGGCGCACCCAGTGAAGCCAGCCGCTCATAGTCGGCGACCGGGGCATAGCACCCCACATTGGCGCCGGGAAACCAGGTGAAAACGGCAACACCCTGCACCCGCTTGCGATGCAAGGGCAGAAGCGCAACAGGCTGGCCATCGACCTTGCCGACCACATAACGTTGCGACTCGGGCGCCAGCCTTCGATTCCTTACCCAAAGGCGAATGAAGTCATAGCTTTGGCCGGGGGATTCGATGGATTGCGTCGAAAGCGTCCGCCAGACGGCTTCGACGTCTTCGATTTCGTGGGTGACTGTGACGTCGATTTCGCAGCGCATGGCCGCCGGGGCGGCCGTGGCCACCGCGCTGGTGCTTCCCATTTCCGCCGCTGACGTGGCAAGCGGTTGGCTCTGTGCGTGCACGGTCCGACTGTCCCTTCCCGAACGGCCTCACCATGATCCCGGGAAGTAAACCACCCCTGAAGGCAGGCTCTAGAAAATGCGCTTGTGCTGCCCAACCCCCCGCAAGGTTAACGCAATCTTGCTCAGCCGAAGGTAGCCAGCACCGGGAAGGTCTCGAGGAACCAATAGGAAATGCGGGTGAAATCGCCGGTGAGGAAAAGGATGCCGGTGACGATCAGCAACCCGCCCATGACTTTCTCGACTATGCCCAGATGCTTCTTGAAGCCCTGGAAAAAGGTGAGGAAGGGGCCGATGGCGATGCCGGCGAGGAAAAAGGGAATGCCCAGTCCCAGCGAATAGAGCCCGAGCAGGCTGGCGCCTTCCCAGGCCGTATCGCGGCTCGCCGCTACCGACAGAATCGCCGCCAGTACCGGTCCGATGCAGGGGGTCCAGCCGATGGCGAAGGCCAGGCCGAGCAGGAATCCGCCCAGCGGTCCGGAGGCGACCCCTGGCCCATTGTGCCGCAACTGCCGGTCGAGCAGGCCGATGCGGAACACGCCGAGGAAATGCAGGCCCATGGCGATGATGACGATCCCAGCTATCGGGGTAATGATCGGCAGCAATTGCCGAAAAGCCTGGCCAAAGGCCGTTGCCGTCGCGCCCAGCGTGACGAAAACCACGGTAAAGCCAAGGATGAAGAAGATGGAGGTGAAAGCAACCCGCGCCGTCAGCTTGCCGGCCGATCCGCCCACAGCTTCGGCACGCAACTGATCATAGCTCGCCCCGCTCATATAGGTGAGGTAAGGCGGCACGAGCGGCAGCACACAGGGGCTGAGAAAGCTCAGCACGCCCGCTCCGATGACCAATGGCAGGGAAAATTCCACGATGACGCTCCTTGCTTGCGCCCTGTGTATCGCGCTCGCTGCAGAAGGCAATGAGCCGCGCGGTCGCATCGCGGCTATGTGAGCATCGGCCTTCCTCGTCAGACGCCATCGTGGCAAGTCGAGGCGCAACCATCGGCGCGCTTGTGCCTTTGGACCTTCGAATACCAATCAAGGAAGCAAGACGTGGACAATTCGGATATCTTTGGTGTTTCCACCGCCTGGGTGCTGGCCAATGCCTGGAATGTGGTCATCGCCGTCGTGGTTTTGGCGGTCGGCTGGATCATGGCCGACCTCATTTCTCGCCAAATGACCAATCTGATCCGTGCCCGGCTCAAGAACGACGCCACCATCGCACCGCTGGTCGGCGAGATCACGCGCTACGGCATTCTGTGTGTCACCATCGTCATCGTGCTCGGCCAGTTCGGCGTGCAGACGGCGTCGATTCTGGCGGTACTGGGTGCGGCGGGTCTGGCCGTCGCGCTGGCACTGCAGGGTACCCTCTCCAATATCGCGGCCGGAATCATGCTGCTCTTCCTCAAGCCCTTCAAGGTCGGCGACTATATCAATGCCGACGGCATTGAGGGCTGGGTGGTGGAGGTTGAGCTGTTTGCGACCCGCATGCGCACTGCGGATGGCGTCTTCATGTTCGCGCCGAATTCCAAGCTTTCCAATGCTCGGATCGTCAACTACACCCGCGAGGCCAGCCGCATGGTCGAGATTGCCTTCTCGGTTCCGCGCATGGCCGATTTGACCAAAGTGCGCGCCGAACTGACCGAGGCGCTCAAGAGCCCCTACTCGGAAGCCGGTGTTGCCGGTGAAGTGCTGGTGGACAGCATGGACGACAGCAAGATCAACCTTGTCGCCCGCATGCCGGTGCGCAGTGGCGACTGGCGGCAAGCGCGTTCCTTGCTCCAGGAGCAGCTGATGGCGGCGCTGGACCGCAATAGCGGATTTTCGACCAAGGTTTAGTGCGGCAAGCGGTGGCAAGCCTTGCCGGTTGGGCCGCCGCGCGCTACAGCACCGGCAACCGCACAGAGACCGAGGCGCTCCATGACCACCCGCCCCCTGCGCATTGCGCCGTCCATTCTCTCCGCCGATTTCGCGCGGCTTGGAGAGGAAGTGACGGCGATCATCTCCTCCGGGGCCGACTATGTGCATGTCGACGTTATGGACGGCCACTTTGTACCCAATATCAGCTTCGGCGCGCCGGTGATGAAATCGGTGCGCCCGCTGACCGATGCCGTATTCGACGTGCATCTGATGATCGCCCCGGCTGATCCATACCTCGCCGATTTCGCCAAGGCTGGCGCCGATATCATCACAGTCCATGCCGAGGCCGGACCGCATCTGCACCGCTCGCTGCAGGCCATTCGGGGCCTGGGCAAGAAGGCCGGTGTGGCGCTGAACCCGGCAACGCCCGTCTCGGCCATCCAGCATGTTATCGACGACTGTGACCTGGTTCTGGTGATGTCGGTTAATCCAGGCTTTGGCGGGCAGAGTTTCATCCCCGAAAGCCTCAACAAGATCCGCCAGGCCAAAGCGCTGATCGGCAATCGTGACATCGATCTCGAGGTCGACGGCGGTGTCACCGCCGACAACGCTCGAGAAATCGTGGCCGCTGGTGCCAATGTCCTGGTCGCCGGTTCGGCCATTTATGCGGGCAACGACCCATCGACCTATGCCAGCCGGATCAAGGCGATCCGCGACGCGGCAACGGGGTTGGTGGTTTAGCAAGGCCCCCACCCAACCTCACCCTGGTAGGGGGAGGGACCGATCGAGTTGTGGACTCGATCCTGAGACAAACACCGCCCTACTCCTCCCCCTCCTTCAGGGGGAGGCCGGGTGGGGGTGATCGTGGAAAACACATTGCCTCGCAACTGAATCAAACTCTGACTTACCAAGGCTGAACCCATGATTCCGCGCTATTCCCGTCCTGAAATGGTTGCCAACTGGTCGGCGGAGAGCCGCTTTGCCATCTGGTTCGAGATCGAGGCGCACGCCACCTCCAAGCTCGCAGAACTGGGTGTCGTGCCCAAGGAAAGCGCCGACAAGATCTGGGAGGTCATGAATGCCCGCAAGGCCGAGCTGGGCAATTACGGCTTCGACGTCGAACGCATCGATGAAATCGAGCGCACCACCAAGCACGACGTCATCGCCTTCCTGACGCACCTCTCCGAAATCGTCGGTCCCGATGCCCGCTTCGTGCACCAGGGCATGACCTCTTCCGACATTCTCGACACCACGCTTTCGGTGCAGCTCAAGAACGCGGCCGATATCCTGCTGGCCGATATCGACGCCCTGCTGGCCGCGCTCAAGAAGCGCGCCTATGAGCACAAGAACACCATCACCATCGGCCGCAGCCACGGCATCCATGCCGAACCCACCACCTTCGGCGTCAAGTTGGCGGAGGCCTATGCCGAATTCAGCCGGAACCGCGCCCGCCTCGTCGCCGCCCGCGACGAGATCGCAACGGCGGCCATTTCCGGTGCCATTGGCACCTTTGCTAATATCGATCCGCAGGTGGAAGAATATGTCGCCGAAAAGCTCGGCCTCTCGATCGAGCCGGTCTCCACCCAGGTGATCCCACGCGACCGCCACGCCATGTTCTTTGCAACGCTGGGCGTCATCGCCTCGTCCATCGAACGCGTCGCCGTCGAAATCCGTCACCTGCAGCGCACCGAAGTCCTGGAAGCCGAAGAGTATTTCTCCCCCGGTCAGAAGGGCTCATCGGCCATGCCGCACAAGCGCAATCCGGTGCTGACCGAGAACCTCACCGGCCTCGCACGCCTCGTGCGCGGCATGGTCACCCCGGCGCTGGAAAACGTGGCGCTGTGGCACGAGCGCGACATCTCGCATTCCTCGGTCGAGCGCATGATCGGCCCGGACGCCACCATCACCCTCGACTTCGCCCTGGCCCGCCTCACCAGCGTCATCGACAAGCTGGTCGTCTATCCTGAAAACATGCGCAAAAATCTTGACCTGCTGGGCGGGTTGCATAATTCCCAGCGCATGCTCCTGGCGCTGACCCAGGCCGGCTACAGCCGCGAGGACAGCTATGCTGCCGTACAGCGCAATGCCATGAAGGTCTGGGAGCACCGCGGCGACCGCACCGGTCTGTTTGCGCAGAACCTCAAGGACGATGCGCAAGTGACTCTGAGCGACGCGCAAATCGACGCCATGTTCGACGACGCCTATCACCTCAAGCATGTCGACACGATCTTCAACCGGGTCTTTGGCGCATGAGGATTGCGGAAGCGGACATTCTGATCCTGCCAGGGCTCGGCGGCATCAAGCCGGGCCACTGGCAGACGCGCTGGGCGGAAAAGATGAATACTGCCGCCATCGTCGAGCAGGCCGACTGGTGGGAGCCCAATGCCGACGACTGGGTCGACACCATCGTCAAGGCCGCCGAATTGACCGAACGGCCGGTGGTGTTCGTGGCGCATTCGACATCGGTTTCGGCGCTGGTTCATGCCGCACCGCGCCTGCCCGACAATGTGCGCGGTGCCTTCCTCGTCGCGCCGACCGATGTTGAGGAAAGCTCGGCGGCGCCCGAGGCTATCCATGTTTTCCGCCCGATCCCGCGCGATCCCCTGCCCTTTCCATCCATGCTCGTCGCCTCCAGCAACGATCCCTATGTGACCTTGGAGCGGGCCGCGGAATTTGCCAGTTGCTGGGGCTCCGACTTCCATCAGGCCGGTGAGGCAGGCCACATCAATGTCGATTCCGGCCACGGCCCCTGGCCCGAGGGCCTTTTGATGTTCACCCGGCTGATGCAGCGGCTGTGACGGCGGGTTACACCATCGTCGCGCGCACGCCCGAAGTCGCCGACTATGTGCGCTTGCGGGTGGAGGCAGGGCTCAGTGCCAAGACGCTCGAACAGGCCGAAAAGGGCCTGCCAAATAGCTGGTTTGGCGTGACGGTCGAGCACAAGGGCCACGCCATCGGCATGGGCCGGATCATCGGCGACGGCGGCACCGCCTTCCAGATTGTCGACATCGCGCTGATGCCCGCCCATCACGGCAAGGGCCTCGGCAAGGCCATCATGACTGCGCTGATGGATCACCTGACCGCCCACGCGCCGGCAGGCGCCTATGTCAGCCTCATCGCCGATGGGGACGCCAAGCATCTCTACGCCAAATATGGCTTTGAGCCGGTCATGCCAGCCTCGATCGGCATGGCCATGCTTGTGCCCAAAGGGTCTTGAGCCACGCCCAGTTTGGAGTGGTTCCAGACCGACCGGGAAATGCCTGAAATCCGCCGCAAGTGTCAGGAATTGCGGCACTTTCGCCGCGATCGGAATTAAATCTTCTTAATTTGAAAAGGCGTTTGGACGGGCCTAAACCAGTCCTCGTCGGTTTGGAGCCGCCGGCGAGAACGAATGATCTCGCGACGCGACGACCCCTGAAAACCGGCTATCGAGGGCCAGCTAAGCTGGTCCGCGCGGACTTACGGAGACGTATCATGCGCAAAATTCTTGTTCCCGCATTCCTCGCTTTGGTCGCAATGGCTCCTGCCGGAGCGGCATTCGCGGCATCCACCACCGCAGCCGCCGTCTCGACGCAGGCGGAGCAGTCCATCTCGGGCACGGTCAAGCAGATCGACCTGAAGGCGCGCTCGCTGCAGCTGGCCGATGGTAGCAGTTATGTGCTGCCAGCCGGTTTCAACGCACCCGCCAACCTGAAGGCCGGCGACAAGGTGACCGTGAAGTGGAAGATGAACGGCACCGCCCATGACGTAACCGCCATCACGCTCGGATAACCGGGCCAACAAAAAGGGAGCCGGCAGTGCCGGCTCCCTTTTCATTTCTGAACTGCATGGCGGGTCGGTCAGCCCTCTGAAGCGACCTGCTCATTGGCAACGGCCACCAGCTGGCTCATCTTGGCGCGAATGGCGGCGTCGTCGATATTGACGCCCTTGGCCTTGAGATCGCCCGAGACCTTTTCGAACACGTCCTCATCGCCCGGCTTGGCGAAATCGGCCGCAACCACTTCTGCGGCATAGGCATTGGCGGCATCGCCGCTCAGACCCAGCAATTCGGCAACCCACAGACCCAGAAGCTTGTTCCGGCGTGCCTCGGCCTTGAACTTCTTTTCGGCGTCGAAAGCAAACTTGGCTTCCTGGCCCTTCTGCCGATCTTCAAACTGGCTCATGGTCTCTCCCAAATGGCTCTGTGCGCCGCCTAACCGGCTATCGCCTTGGACATAAGCGCTCTTCGCCCTCAAATCAACTTCGGGCCGGTCGGTGCGACCCCATGCCCCCGCGTTAAGCCCATCATCGGAAAGGCCTTGCTTTTTGGCCTCGTTCTGGCGCATGAAGCGGCCAAATCCACCCCTCCTCTCCATGACAGCGGATTCGTTCATGAACCGTCGACGTAAAATCTATGAGGGCAAGGCCAAGATCCTGTTCGAGGGTCCCGAGCCGGGCACTTTGGTTCAGTACTTCAAGGACGATGCGACAGCCGGCAACGGCGCTCGTCATGAGGTCATCGACGGCAAGGGCGTGCTGAACAATCGGATTTCCGAGTTCATCTTCTCCAAGTTGAACGATCTGGGCATCCCGACCCACTTCCTGCGCCGCATCAACATGCGCGAGCAACTGATCAAGGAAGTCGAGATCATCCCGCTCGAGATCATCGTGCGCAATTACGCGGCCGGCTCGCTGGCCAAGCGCCTCGGCCTCGAGCCAGGCACCCGCCTGCCACGCTCGATCATCGAATTCTGCTACAAGGACGATGCGCTTGGCGACCCGATGGTCTCCGAAGAGCACATCACCGCCTTCGGGTGGGCCAACCCGGCCGAACTCGATGACATCATGAGCCTGGCGGTCCGCATCAACGACTTCCTCACTGGCCTCTTCATGGGCGTCGGCATCCAGCTCGTCGATTTCAAGATCGAATGTGGCCGCCTCTATGAAGGCGACCTCATGCGCATCGTGCTGGCCGACGAAATCAGCCCGGACAATTGCCGCCTGTGGGACATCAAGACCCGCAACAAGCTCGACAAGGACCGCTTCCGCGAGAACCTCGGCGGCCTGGTCGAAAGCTACCGCGAAGTCGCCCAGCGCCTTGGCATCCTTGTTGAAAACGACAATGCGCTGACCACTGGTCCGCGTCTCGTCCAGTAAGCAAAGCGGAGAGAGCTGATGAAAGCGCGCGTCATCGTCACGCTGAAAAACGGCGTTCTCGATCCTCAGGGCCAGGCCATCGAAGGCTCGCTGGCCAGCCTGGGTTTTGGCGGGGTCCATGGGGTCCGCCAGGGCAAGGTTTTTGACCTGGATATCGAGGGAACCGATGTGGAAGCAGCGCGTTCACAGATCACAGCGATGTGTGAAAAGCTGCTCGCCAACACTGTCATCGAAAACTTCGCGATCGAAATTTCAAATTAACGCCTTCGTGGCAATCCTTTCCATCGCGCCGCGTACCCTGGCGCAGGACCCTACCATCATGCGCAAAACCATCGCTCTCTCCGTCATGTTCGTCGCCTCGCTCGGCCTGCTCTTCGCGGCCTATGCCTCGGTACCGATGTGACGAGCCGATTCCGGCGACGCTGATTTCAGCAACGCCGGATCGCCTCCCGAATCCCGCGCTCATACGGCCGGGATTCGCAAGATTTCCGACAGTTCTGGATTATCTTGGAAACGGGCTCAGGCCCGTTTTTCTATTTGTGCTGTCAAAGCCTCGGGGAGAGCGCGAGCGGACAAGCCCCAGCGCAGACGCCCAAGATTGGGCATCAGTACCCGCAATGCCCAGTAAAGGCCGCTAACCACGACGATCGATGCATAGCCATCGATGGCGTAATGCCAGCCGAGATAAACCGAACTGCAGACGATGAAGGCGACATAGACCCAGGCAACAAAGCCAAGCTTGCGTGACCATTCCCAGGCATAGAGCGCGACCACCGTGGCCAGCGCCACATGCATCGAGGGAAATGCGGAAATGCCAGAGCCCAGCCCGATCGTCCCGCTTTGATAAAGCGTCCAGAGATATTCCTGGAACATGTGCGCCGAAGCCGATTCAGACGATGTGCTGGATAAAAACGCGGCCTGCTCGGCAAACCGCGCGGTATCGCCCGTGACTCGCCCATAATAGACCGGCCCCGCGGAAAGCCAGGTGCTGGCCATTGCCGTCCCAACGACAACCCAGCTCCCCAGCCAGGTCAGCGCAAAGCGCAGCCGGATCTTCTCCATCCGCGGCGAGGTCATGACCACATAAAGCGAGAAATAGCAGATGATGAACCAGAGGATACCGTAGTTCAGCTCGACAATCCGCAACAGCCAGTCATGCTGGCCGAAAGCATAGAGATGATGGAAGGGATCGACGCCGAAATGCATGGCGTTGTCGATATCGGCGTGAAGGTGGTCGTAGACGAAGCCTTGGCCCTGGGGAAATGAGGTCTTGATAGCCGAAAAGGCGCTGGTGAATACCAGCCCGCCGGTCAGCAAAAACAATGTTCCGGCAAAAAGGCGTGCCAGGCGGCGCGGCGCAACCATGGTGCGATAGGACAAACGCTTCCGCCCCTTCATGCGCCAGGCAATGTGGACTACACCCACCACGAAAGCGAAAAACGGCCCGATGATCATGAAGTTTACAGTCCACTTCACCGCATACTGATCGATCATGCCGATGATCGAATAGTCGCGCCCGACGGCGTGGATCAATCCAAACAGGAAAAAGCCGGCGCTGAGGGCATAGAGAGGCCAGTCGCTGCGAACGCTACGGGCTAACTCTGCCCTGAAAGCAGCCGGAAAGCGCAGTCTTGTGGTCACGGCCCATCCCCCAGATCTTGTCAATGTCTAGGCGGACAGCTGTTAAATTCCTCTAAAATCACTCCGGAGCGCCTGATGGAACCGCCCATGTCGCTCTCCCTCAACAATTAGACCCAGTCTTTTAGCCGACTACTTACCATTTTCGGATTTTGGCGCTGCAATGGCACCGGCGTTATCAAAGCGGTGGCGCGAGCGCTCTAGGATGCTGCTGCGAAATTCGGAGCGTTACATGAGCGACACACGCAAGCGTCTGGACTGGGTGGATATGGCCAAGGGCCTGTCCATTTTCCTTGTCGTCATCATGTATTGCGCCGCCAGCGTGGGGGAGGATACCGGGCAGACCGGGTTCCTGCACTGGACCATCGCCTTCGCCATGCCGTTCCGCATGCCGGAATTCTTCATGCTGTCGGGCCTTTTCCTGTCGCAGGTGATCGACCGGCCCTGGCGCGCTTATGCCGATCGCCGCATCGTGCACTACTTGTATTTCTACGCCCTCTGGGCCGTCATCCACATCGTCTTCAAAATTGCCCTGATCGGCCGCGATCCAGGTGGCGCGCTTGGCGCGCTCGCCTTCGCTATTGTCGAACCCTATGGCGTGCTGTGGTTCATCTACATGCTGGGCATTTTCGGGCTGGTCAGCAAACTGCTGCACCAGGGCAAGGTGCCGCACTGGGCAGTCTTGTTGGTCGCGGCCGGTCTGCAGATCGCCAGCATCCATACCGGCAGCTATCTGATCGACCAGTTCGCCGCCTATTTCGTCTACTTCTATGGTGGCTACGTTTTCGCGCCGCACCTTTTCGCACTGGCCAGTTGGAGCAGCGCCAACACACGAGCGGCACTCGGCGTGCTGGCGGCCTGGGCCGCTATCAATGCGGTCATGGTGTTTTCGCCCGGCTTCCGCATGGACCCGGTTCACATCCAGATAGGATGGGGCGCCCTGCCCATCCTGCACATGATCCTCGCATTTGCCGGTGCGACTGCCATTGTGATCGGCGCGGCACTGTTGTCGACCATTGCCTGGATGGACTGGCTGCGCTGGCTGGGCAGCAAGTCGCTGGTCATCTATGTGGCCTTCGTGCTTCCCATGGGCATCGCCCGCACCCTACTGCTCGCCCTCGGCGTCCACGAGCCCAACATTGTGAGCCTTCTGACCATGATCGTCGCCATTACAGCGCCATTGGTGCTGTGGTGGCTGACGCAGGTGACCGGACTGGGCAAGTTCCTGTTCGAGCGCCCGTCCTGGGCCCACCTGCCGGGGACAAATGGCTCACCCCGCAGAAAGGCAATTCCCGCGGAATAGGCCGCAGTCTGGAAGTAATAATTTCAAATTGCGACGCTTCGAGCCCCAAGGCCAACCATTGGCTGACCGCAGATGAGCACAAAGACAGCAAAACTGTCACCAAAAAACACTAAAGCGTCCTGAAAACCAAAATCATCCCAACCCCTATTTCGCCGGGGGGATGGAGGCCTCGCCCTGGACTTGAACCAAGGGTAAGTGGAGTTGCAATCCACCGCGTAACTCTCCGCCACGAGGCCATCGTGGTATGACCCAGTCTTATTCGACAGATTTCACCAATTCGTCAACACGGCTGGCGGATCGGGTGTGCCCGCGCCCCGCGCCGAGTTCTCTCCATGTGGGAGCAGGCCATCCCAGAGATGATGTCGCATGGCGGAAAGGCTTGCCTTTTCGAGCAAGACTCACCACAAGGGCCTCGCACACCCCTCAGTGACAAAGGATCGAGCGATGAAGGCCGCCGTCATCGTGTTTCCGGGACTCAATCGCGACCGCGACATGATCGCGGCGTTGACCAAGATCGGGGGCAGCAAGCCCGCCGTGGTCTGGCACCAGGATGCCGATATTCCTGACGCCGACCTGATCGTCATCCCGGGCGGATTTTCCTATGGCGACTATCTGCGCTGTGGCGCCATCGCCGCCCGCTCGCCGATCATGGACAAGGTTCGCGAACGCGCCGCGCGCGGCGTCAAGGTTCTAGGCGTCTGCAATGGCTTCCAGATCCTGATCGAAGCGGGCCTGCTGCCCGGCGCCCTGATGCGCAATACCTCGCTGAAGTTCGTCTGTCGCGAAGTCAAGCTCGAGGTTTCCAACGCCGATACCGACTTCACCCGCGGCTATTCCAAGGGCCAGATCATCCGCTGCCCGGTTGCGCATCATGACGGCAACTACTTCACCGATGCCGAAACACTGGCGCGCATTGAAGGTAATGGCCAGGTGGCGTTCCGCTATGCCAAGGGCACCAACCCCAATGGCTCGCTCAACGACATTGCCGGCATATTCAACGCCGAAAAGAACGTGCTGGGCCTGATGCCGCACCCGGAAAACCTGATCGAGGCCGCCCATGGCGGCGACGATGGCCGGGCGCTGTTTGCTACCGTGCTCAAGCAGGTGGCGTGATGGACCTGCGCCGCGCGCTGACCTGGCTGGGTCTGCTGATCGGCGCAGCGGGCCTGGGCCTGCAATTCGCCATCTCGATGCAGGCGCTGCTTGCCTCTGGCCGTGACCTGCCCGGCGCACTCGGGCATTTCTTTTCCTACTACACCATCCTCAACAATATCGCCGTCGTGCTGGTCTATCTGTCGGCCCTGACGGCTTGGGGATGGCTGGCGCCTTTCCGCACGCCGCTTGTGCGTGGCATCGTGGCGGCCAATATTGCGCTGGTCGGGCTCTACGTCTTCTTCGTGCTGCGTTTCCTGCAGTCGCTGGAGGGTCTTTTTGTTCTGGCCGACAGCCTGCTGCACTACGTCGCGCCGGTCGTCTATGTGCTGTGGTGGGCCATCACCCAGCGCCACGGCCTGCTGCGCTGGGCGAAACTACCGGTGATGATCGTTCCGACGCTGGTATACTTCTTCTACGCCATGGCGCGCGGCGCCTGGGTTCAGGAATACCCATACCCCATCCTCAATGCCGCCAAGCTGGGTTATGCCCAGGTCGGCATCAACGCCCTCTACATGACCGCGTTTCTGGCAGCGCTGGCGCTCGCCGTCATCGCGGCCGACATGCTTCTTGCCCGAACCTCCCGGACAGTTTCTCCATGACCCTTCGTAACGACATCGCCATCACACCCGAACTGGTCGCCAACCACGGTCTCAAGCCGGATGAGTACCAGAAGATTCTCGACCTGATCGGCCGCGAGCCGACCTATACAGAGCTCGGCATCTTCTCGGCCATGTGGAACGAACACTGCTCCTACAAGAGCTCGAAGAAGTGGCTGCGCACCCTGCCGACCACCGGCCCACGCGTCATTCAGGGTCCGGGCGAAAATGCAGGCGTCGTCGATATCGGCGATGGCCAGGCGGTCGTCTTCAAGATGGAATCGCACAACCATCCGAGCTTCATCGAGCCCTACCAGGGTGCGGCGACCGGGGTCGGCGGCATTCTGCGTGACGTCTTCACCATGGGCGCCCGTCCGGTCGCGGCAATGAACGCGCTGCGCTTCGGCGCGCCCGAGCATGAAAAGACCCGCCACCTGGTCTCCGGCGTCGTCGCGGGCGTCGGCGGCTATGGCAATGCCTTTGGCGTGCCCACCGTCGCAGGTGAAGTCGAATTCGATGCCCGCTACAATGGCAATAACCTGGTCAATGCCTTCGCCGCCGGCCTCGCCGATACCGACAAGATTTTCTATTCCAAGGCGGAAGGCGTAGGCCTGCCAGTGGTTTACCTCGGCGCCAAGACCGGGCGCGACGGCGTCGGCGGCGCCACGATGGCCTCGGCCGAGTTCGGCGACGATATCGAGGAAAAGCGCCCCACCGTGCAGGTCGGGGACCCTTTCACTGAAAAGCGCCTGCTGGAAGCCTGCCTCGAGCTCATGGCCACCGGCGCAGTGATCGCCATCCAGGACATGGGGGCTGCGGGCCTTACCTGCTCGGCCGTCGAAATGGGCGCCAAGGGCGACCTCGGCATCGAGCTCGATCTCGACAAGGTGCCGGTTCGCGAAGAGCGCATGACAGCCTATGAGATGATGCTGTCGGAAAGCCAGGAGCGCATGCTCATGGTGCTGCATCCGGAAAAGGAGCCCGAGGCCCGCAAGGTCTTCGAGAAGTGGGAACTGGACTTTGCCACTGTGGGCAAGACCACGGACGACCTGCGTTTCCGCGTGCTCTGGCAGGGCGAGGAAGTCGCCAATCTGCCGATCAAGGAGCTCGGCGACGAGGCGCCCGAATATGATCGGCCATGGGTAGAACCCAGGATTCCTGCGGCTCTCGCAGCGGCCGATGTGCCCAAGATGAATGTGGCCGAGGCCCTGATCAAGCTGGTCGGCGGGCATCAGTGCTCGTCGCGGCGCTGGGTCTATGAGCAGTACGACACCCTCATCCAGGGCAATACCATGCAGCGCCCTGGCGGCGATGCCGGCGTGATCCGCGTCGATGGCGCAGAGACCAAGGGCCTGGCGTTCACGTCGGACGTAAACCCCCGTTATTGCGAGGCAAATCCGTTCGAGGGCGGCAAGCAGGCGGTCGCTGAAGCCTGGCGCAACCTGACCGCGACCGGTGCAGAACCGCTGGCCGCGACCGACAATCTCAACTTCGGCAATCCCGAGCGGCCGGAGATCATGGGGCAGTTCGTCAAGGCCGTTCAGGGCATTGGCGAGGCGTGCCGGGTGCTGGAATTCCCGATCGTTTCGGGCAATGTCAGCCTCTATAACGAGACCAATGGCCGGGGCATCTTGCCGACACCGACCATCGGTGGCGTAGGCCTGCTGCCGGAGTGGAACAAGAGCGTAGGCATTGGTTTCGTTGAGGAAAATCAACCTATCCTCCTCATCGGCGGACCGGCTGAGCGGGGGACGCACCTGGGGCAGTCGATCTATCTGCGTGATCTGTTCGACCGTTGCGAAGGCGATGCGCCCCATGTCGATCTGGCGGCTGAAAAGAAGACCGGCGACTTCGTGCGCAAGCTGATCCGCTCCGGCGTCGTGACCGCCTGCCACGATCTCAGCGATGGTGGCCTGGGCGTGGCGCTGGCTGAAATGGCCATTGCCGGCGGCATCGGCGCGCGGGTGACGGAAGCGGAAGGCGTTGATTCCGTTACGCAATTCTTTGGCGAAGACCAGGGGCGCTACCTCGTGACCCTGAACCTCGACCCGCAGGGCGACGCCATTGCGGCGCTCTGGGAAGAGGCCAAGGCGCTGGATATTCACGCGCCCTGGATCGGCACCACCGGTGGCAATAGCCTCATTCTGGGCAATGCCGAACCGGTCGCCGTGGCCACCCTGACCCAGGCTCACGAGTCCTGGTTCCCCTCGTTCATGACCGCATAATGAACGGATTATGAACAAGTGAGATGCACCCTCGTGGGTGCTGCCTTATGATTGCCGCGGTTTGGGATGCTTAGCTGCATGCTACTGCGGCAGTCGCGAGCTTGGAGAGGATGATGATGCTGTTTCGAACCCTGGCGATTGCCGCAAGCCTGAGCACGGGATTTCTCCCCGCCGTGGCATTCGCCCAGAGCGTCAACCTCACCCGCTCCATCCTGCCCGACCAGCCCTACACGCTGATCTATCCCGACACCATGCTGGCCAGTGGCGGCGCCGGCGAACCGCTGGTGATCAACCACCCGAATGCGCCGCTGCAGTGCAATCTGCAGGTGATCCCTGTCGAGGATACCGACTGGACCGCCGAGGAGGCGCTGGCCGAACTCGACGACGCCAGCGTCGTGACCGCCTGGGCGGGCACCATGCCCGGTTTCACCCTGGGCACCAAGGGCACCACCGCCTATCAGGACGCCAAGGCGCTTTTCTATGACGGCACCAGCCCCGAATCCACCATGGGTGTGCCGCTGACGCTGGTGCATACCGAAACCGTGTCGAATGGCCGTGGCTATTCGCTCGATTGCCTGTTCGCCACCGAAGTGACGGAGCAGGCGCGGCCGATCGTCGATTTCATCATCGCCAATTTTGCCACCCGTTCGGATGCCGATTGCTGCGTCGGTGCCACTGTGGAAGAACCGGCCGCCGAGCCGGCTCAATAGGCCGACGATGTTGAACCTGCCCCACCTGCATGCCATATCAGGAGCAGGTGCCGGGCCCCGTCCGGTGAATCAAGCAATGGAGACCGGACATGCCCATGGACGCCACCGAGATCGAGCGCCGCATCAAGGCCGCCCTGCCTGACGCCCAGATCGAAATCCGCGACCTTGCCGGCGACGGCGACCACTATGCCGCTACCGTGATTTCCGAGCAGTTCCGCGGCAAGAGCCGCGTGCAGCAGCACCAGCTGGTTTACGCGGCTCTGCAGGGTGACATGGGCGGCGCCCTGCATGCCCTGGCGCTGCAGACCAACGCGCCGGACTAATGGCCGGGCTGCGCGATTCCCTCGACCTGATCCGGATGGTCCGGCCCGAGGCCGGCACCGCAGCCATTGAACATGAAATCCTCGCCGAACGCGCCAATTCGCTGGGCGCAGCCGAAACGCGCGTCATCAAGGCCGTGGCCGGCCTCGCCTCCGGCACGGAGCGCGAGCAATGGCTGGCCGAGGCGCGCGACGCAGTCTGGTGCTATTTCGTGCAGCGCGAACTGATTGGCTTCCGCCGCCACACCGAAGTGATTCAAGATCTCAAAATCCCAGGCGAAGTGCTTGCCGGACTTGGGATCGTGGCGCCGGGACGCAAGTAATGGCGGCGCGACCGGGGTGCCGCTTTTGCCTCAAAAACGAACTGCTTTTGGACGAACCCATTTTCGAGACTGGGCACTTCTATATGCTCGGGAGCATCGACCCAATGGTCCCTCTGGCCGGCATGGTCATTCCCAAACGTCATAGTGACGACCCGTTCGGCCTGCTGCCGGAAGAGTGGACCGATTTCGGCACCGCATTGGCCACGGCAAAGGCGTATTTCTCGCATCACCGCCCCGATGGCTACACATTGGGATGGAATGTGGGCGCGGCGGGCGGACAGCATGTCTTTCACACCCATCTGCACATCAACCCACGCTTTGCGGGAGAACCCAATGAGGGCGTCGGCATAAGGCGGGTTATGAGAACACCAATGTGGGGATTGGATCAATGAAACGGGCGCTGGTTTTCGATGTCGATGGCGTGCTGGTGCATGGCTATCACGCGACGCCGGACCAGCGGGACGCCTGGGACGCGGCCTTGCAGGAGCGTGGCATCAATGCCGATCGCTTCCAGCGCGAATTCATCTTCGACATTTTTCTCAAGCGGGTGCTGATCGGCGAGGTGCCGATGGTCGAGGCTTTGGACAAGCGCCTGAAAGCCTTTGGTTACAAGGGTCCGACCATGGCGATTCTCGATCTGTGGCTGAGCTTTGACTGCAATCCCAATACTGCGCTGCTCGAGGTCATCGCCCGGTTGCAGCGCCGGGACGATGTGGTGCTCTACCTAGCCACCAATCAGGACCATTCGAGAGCCCAGTTTCTGTGGCAAAGCATCGGGCTGCAGCGCTTTTTCGCCGACATGTTCTATTCGGCCCGCTTCGGGCGGACCAAATATGACAAGAAGTTCTTCGGCATGGCCGAGGGTCGGATGATCGCCTTCGACGAGCCGCCGCTGTTTTTCGACGATACGCAAAAAGTGCTCGATGTCGCCAGCAAGGCCGGCTGGGAGACGGTGCTGTTCACCGGCAATGCCGATGTGACCAGCCATCCTTTCATCGCGCGGCGCATCTGACCATTTGCATTGGCCCGCGCCCGCGCTATGCGTGTGGTCACCGCGCCATATCGACGCTCAGGAACAGACCAATGAGAGCAGCCCTGCTGATTTCGACCCTCGCCCTTCTGGGTTTTGCCGTCTCCGCCCAGGCCCAGGAGGCCCAATGCTTCCAGAACGAGCATTATCTGGTGATCTCCCAGGAACGCACCGACGATGTCGGCACCGATTTCCTGGTGCGGGCGCCCGCCAAGGGGAAGATCAAATGCGAATTCGTCGAGGCCGAAGGCGATTTCAGCATCGGCAATCCCGATGACCCGCTGTGGTATGCGGGGCTGGCTGGCAAATACCTGGCGCTGACCCGCTCGACCGGACCGGATGGCGACGTGGTGATCTATGACCTCGACAGCCGCAGCAAGGTGGTCGACGTGGCCGCCGACGACGACCTCGCGGTGGACGAAGATCGCGTGGTCTATTGGGAGCGCGTGGCCGAGGGCACCGACAAGACCTGCCCGGAATTTGCCGAATATCAAGCCAATGGGCTGGGCGCGGTGATCGCCGAAGAGCGTATTTTCGAAGTTGCTACCGGCGCGATCGCCAAGACCGGGGAGAGCCGCTGCAGCGCCACGCAGTGAGGCCATGCAGTGACATCGCTCACCTCGACAGCGCCGCAAAGCTATCCTATTTAGAGGCCAGCTTCAGCCGGCCCTTGAAACCGGAATTATTGAAAGGCTCCTCCCATGTTCGATATCAATGCCTTCATCGACGATAAGGTGAAGAATAACGACGTGTTCCTGTTCATGAAGGGCACGCCCGATTTTCCCCAGTGTGGCTTTTCCGGTCAGGTCGTGCAGATCCTGAACTATCTCGGCGTTGAGTTCGACAGCGCCAATGTGCTGGAAAGCGAAGAGCTGCGCGACGGCATCAAGGCCTATACCAACTGGCCGACCATTCCCCAGCTCTACGTCAAGGGCGAGTTTATCGGCGGCGCCGACATCACCCGCGAAATGTTCCAGTCGGGCGAGCTCAAGACCCATCTCGAACAGGCCGGCGTCGCTCTCAAACAAAGCGCCTGATTGCGTGGGGGGGCACCCGTCCTGCCAAGGATGGGTTTGTAGCATTTGGGTTTGAGCGTGCTGCACACCCCCTCCCGGCCTCCCCCTGAAGAAGGGGGCGGAGTTGCATCGCGTTTGGGGTGGGGATGGTGTCCCGCTGCGTCCCACCCACTAGATCATTTCAAACTGAGGTGGACTCTGGGCGCTTTCGCCTCCCTCCCCCTTGAGGGGAGGGATTGAGGGTGGGGGTCCATC
>NZ_UZWD01000037.1 GCF_900631955.1 Devosia equisanguinis
GGTGGGGGGTCGTTTAGCGATCCACTGATGGACCCCCTCCCTCGGTCCCTCCCCTCAAGGGGGAGGGAGGCGATAGAGCCCGAGGGCGGAGCGACGGAAGCCGCTGCGATCTGCCGCCTACTGGAACGGCTTGGGTTCGAGGCTGCGGAGATAGAGGATCAGCGCGGCCATATCGTCGGCGCTCATCCGGTCGTAATGCGGGTAGGACATGGGCGGGAACATCGCCACGTCGCCTGGACGCATGCCCTTGCGGATCATGGTTTCCACCTCTGCGTCGCTGAACTGGGCCAGCTCGGTCGGGGTGATATTGGCGGAAACCGAGGTGCCCCACGGCCCGTGGAATTCATTGCCGCCGGCCCCCAGCAGCGTCTCGAACTGCGGCGCGCCATTGGGGCCAAAGGGCGTGTGGCAAACCGTGCAATGGCCCAGCGGCCCGGCGAGATAGGCACCGTATTCGACGGTTACGCCAGCGGGCACATCGGCGACGCTGGTCACCGGTGGACCCCAGGCCGGCGGCAAGGGAATGCGATATTCGGACTTGCCGGGATCGTTTTCGACCGCCGGGATGCTGCGCAGATACATCACGATCGACGCCAGATCAGTGTCGGAAATGCCGTGATAGACCTCGAACGGCATGGGCGGCCCGATGATCGAGCCATCGGGGCGGACGCCTTCGCGAATGGCCCGGCCCAGTTCCTCATCGCTCCAGCCGGCGATTTCGCCCCCGGGGGTGATATTGGGCGCAATGGCGGTGAAAGCCTCGCTGTCCTCCACGACGCGCCCGCCCAGCGCCTTGCTCATATCCGGCCCATTCGGACCGAACGGGGTGTGGCAGCTGCCGCAGGCACCGATGGAGTTGACGATATAGTCGCCGCGCTCGACGCTCGGCTCGGCGGCCATGGCAGCACTTCCGGCAAGAAAGCCGGCACAGACAATTGTCGCGAATACCCTCAAGGTCATTTCAGCCTCTCTCCCTCCGAAACGGGAGCAAGAATAGGGCCGAAACAGATGGCCGTATATTTGAATATAGACCTCAGATTTGTTGCAGGAACCGGCGTCGCGCCGGTCCTTCCCACCGTCCCAGCCTGACCCGGAGCCATCCCATGCCCGCCCGCATTTCCCGCGCCACCTATGCCGATATGTATGGCCCGACCACCGGCGACAAGGTGCGCCTGGCCGATACCGAACTCTTCATCGAGGTGGAGAAGGATTTCACCATCTATGGCGAGGAGGTGAAGTTCGGCGGCGGCAAGGTGATCCGCGACGGCATGGGCCAATCGCAGCGCACGCGCGCCGAGGGCGCGGTCGATACCGTCATCACCAATGCGCTGATCGTTGATCACACCGGCATCTACAAGGCCGATATCGGGCTCAAGAACGGCGTGATCGTCGGCATCGGCAAGGCCGGCAATCCCGATACGCAGCCGGGTATCGACATCATCATCGGGCCCTCCACCGAGGCCATTGCCGGCGAAGGCAAGATCATCACCGCCGGCGGCATGGATGCCCATATCCATTTCATCTGCCCCCAGCAGATCGAGGAAGCGCTGATGAGCGGGGTCACCACCATGCTTGGCGGCGGCTCGGGCCCGGCCCATGGCACGCTGGCCACCACTTGCACTGGTGCTTGGCATATCGAGCGGATGATCGAGAGTTTCGATGCTTTCCCGATGAACCTGGCGCTGGCCGGCAAGGGCAATGCTTCTGTCCCTGCCCCGCTGGAAGAAATGATCCTCGCTGGCGCCTCCTGCCTCAAGCTGCACGAGGATTGGGGGACCACCCCCTCCGCTATCGACAATTGCCTCTCGGTCGCCGACGATTATGACGTGCAGGTGATGATCCACACTGACACGCTCAATGAAAGCGGCTTTGTCGAGGACACGGTGGGTGCCTTCAAGGGGCGCACCATCCATGCCTTCCACACCGAAGGCGCCGGTGGCGGCCATGCGCCGGATATCCTGAAGGTCGCGGGGCTGCCCAACGTCATCCCCTCCTCGACCAATCCGACCCGACCCTACACGCAGAACACCATTGCCGAACATCTCGACATGCTCATGGTCTGCCACCATCTCGACCAGTCCATCCCCGAAGACGTGGCCTTTGCCGAAAGCCGCATCCGCAAGGAAACCATCGCGGCGGAAGACATTCTTCATGACATGGGGGCGCTGTCGGTGATTTCGTCGGACAGCCAGGCCATGGGCCGCGTCGGCGAAGTGCTGATCCGCACCTGGCAGACCGCCGACAAGATGAAGCGTCAGCGTGGTCGCCTACCGGAGGAAAGCGGCAACAACGACAACTATCGCGTGCGCCGCTACATCGCCAAATACACCATCAATCCAGCCATCGCCCATGGCATGAGCCAGCATATCGGCTCGGTGGAAGTGGGAAAGCGCGCCGACCTCGTCCTGTGGAACCCCGCCTTCTTTGGCGTGAAGCCGGATATGGTGCTGCTGGGCGGTTCCATCGCTGCCGCGCCGATGGGCGACCCCAATGCCTCGATCCCCACGCCGCAGCCCATGCATTACCGGCCGATGTTCGGCGCCTATGGCAAGCTGGTCAGCCGCTCGTCGGTGGTGTTCATCTCGCAAGCGGCCCAAAATGCCGGCCTGCGCGGGCGGCTGGGGGTCGACAAGCAATTGCTGCCGGTGAGCAATACCCGTTCCGGCATCGGCAAGGCGGCCATGAAACTCAACACCGCCACTCCTGTCATCGACGTGCACCCCGAAACCTACGAGGTGCGCGCCGATGGGGTGCTGCTGACCTGCGAGCCGGCCACGGTCCTGCCCATGGCGCAGCGTTACTTCCTGTTCTAGAGGCGCAAAGCCTTGCCAGACCTCGCAATCGCCATGATTGTGGGGAGGGTCGAATCTGGGCGCTTCGCCCATTTTCGTCCCCTGGAGATCGCCATGACCAAGACCAGACTTCTGCTCGCCGCCACGTTCTCTACGCTGCTTGGCGCCGCCCCTGCTTTGGCGCAGAGCGAAACCCCCGTCGCACCGGCCACCAGTGAAACGCCGGCCCCGATCGCTGCGCCGGCGACGGCCTCGGCCGCCCTGACGCTGACGCTTGAAAGCACGGGCGATATCGAGCGCAATATCGTCGTCTATCAGTGCGAGAACGGCACGGCGCTCACCGTGCAATATATCAATGCCGCCCCCAATTTCCTCGCCATCGTGCCGGTGGACGGGCAGAACCATGTCTTTGCCACCACCATTTCCGGCTCCGGCGCCCGCTATGTCTCCGGCCCCTATGAATGGTGGAGCCACCAGGGCGAAGGCACGCTGCGCGACCTGATGCAGGACGAAAACGCCGCTCCGCTCGCCAGCTGCACCGAAACCGGTTCGACGCCCTAATACACGGCCATGGACCATTTCTCCGCAGCAGAAGTTTTTCCGCATATTCGTATTCTGCTGGGCACCGTCATTGGCCTTGGCCTGACGCGCCTGCTGATGAAGCTGGCAGGCTTCGTGCAGCATCCGGACAAAAATCCGCCATCGCTGCTGCACCTGCTCTGGGTCGGCTCGCTGATCATCGAGCTGGTGCTGTTCTGGTGGTGGCAATTGGCGCTTGTCCGGATCGAGACCTGGACCTTCGGCGTCACGATCTTCCTCGTCACCTATGCGATGATGCTGTTCTTCCTGTGTGCCCTGCTCTCACCGGACAGCATTGCCGAATATGACAGCTACGAACACTACTTTCTCAGCCGCAGGAAATGGTTCTTTGGCTTTTTTGCTGCAGTGGCCGTCCTTGACGTGATCGACACCCTCATCAAGGGGCCCGAACGGTTTGAGCGCATGGGACCGAGCTATCTCGCGCAGCCGTTGGGCGGCATTCTGGTGTGCATTCTTGGCTGGAACAGCAGGAGCCGGGCGGTGCACTTAACCATTGTCTGCGTGCACTATGTCTACCAACTCTTCCTTGTCTCACGATATTTCTACGGGTAATCGCCATGCCGCCACGGGTCAGTGAAATTTTGCCGCCTGGCAACGAGGCCAAAGATGCCTTTGACACCATCCGCCTCGACCACGACCAACGCCGCCTGCGCCGCAAGGTGCTGCGCCTCTCCGGTGGTAGCGAGATTCTACTGGATTTGCCGCAAACCGTAAGCCTCGAGCATGAGAGCCTGCTCAGGCTGGAAGATGGAAGGCTGGTGCAGGTGATCGCCGCCGAAGAACTGCTCTATGCTGTCCGCGCCAATGATGCTGGGCATCTGCTGCGGCTGGCCTGGCATATCGGCAATCGCCATACCCCGGCGCAGCTCGATCCCAACCGCATTCTCATCAAGCGCGACCATGTGCTCAAGACCATGCTCGAAGGGCTGGGCGCGACGGTCGAGACTGTCACCGAGCCTTTCTTCGCCGAGCATGGCGCCTATGCCCATGCCCATGGCGACACCAGCCACGCTTTGCTGAATCGCCGTTGAGCGCCGCGCTGCAAAAACTGCTGACCTGGTTGTCACCCGCCTTTCCAGTGGGCGCATTCGCCTGGTCCGCGGGCCTCGAAACCGCCATTGTCGATGGACGCGTGCACGACCGCGCCAGCGCCCAGGACTGGATTGCGGGCACGCTGCTGCATGGCGGGCTCAAGACCGATGCCATCCTTCTGGCCCACGCCCATGCCGGCCATAACGATCAGGCGCGGCTGACTGACCTGGCCGATCTCTGCCTCGCGCTTGCCCCGGCGCGCGAACGCCATGCCGAAACGGTTTTGACCGGCAATGCCTTCGTTCTCGCCAGCGCCGCCTGGCCGACCGACAGGCCGCTGACGCTGCCAAAACCCTGCCCATACTCGGTGGCGGTGGGGGCGTTGGCCGGTGCCCATCATATAGACACGCGCGACACGCTGATCGCCTTCCTCACGGCCACCGTGCATAGCCAGGTCTCGGTGGCAGTGCGGCTCGTGCCCATCGGACAGACCGATGGCCTCGCCATCATGGCGGCGCTGGAGCCGCAGGTGGCCGCGCTCGTCGATCTGTGCCAGCATGCCACACTGGACGATATCGGCAGCGTAGCCTATGGCGCCGATATCGCACAAATGCAGCACGAAACGCTGCCCACAAGGATATTCCGCTCATGAACATGTTCATCTCGTCCATGCTCTTCATTGCCCTGTTCGCGGTGTCCTTTGCCCATTTCATCTGGTCGCTGGGCCGCACCTGGCCGATCCGCGGCGAAAAGCTGCTGGCCCAGACCGTGGTGGGCACAGCCGGGATCGAACGCATGCCGCCGCGCTGGGCCTCGTTCGGCGTTTCGCTGTTCACACTGGGCACCGGCATCTATGCGCTGGCGCTGGCCGACCATGACAGCGGCGCCGAACTGATGACCGTGGGCGGCTTCGGCTTCGCGCTATTGTTCCTGGCGCGCGGCATCGTCGGCTATACTGCCTGGTGGGCGGCGCAGACGCCGGAACCCAATTTCCGCCTCAACGACCGGCGGGTCTATTCCCCGCTCTGCATCGCCATCGGCCTGGGCTTTGCCGCCCTTTCCATCATGCGTCTCATCTAGGACAGGAAGTGATCATGCCCAAAAGCCTCAACGGTCCCCTGCGCATCGGCATTGGCGGCCCCGTCGGGTCGGGCAAGACGACCTTATGCGAAATGCTGCTCAAGACCATGCGCGACCGCTATTCCATGGCCGTGGTCACCAATGACATCTATACCCGTGAGGACGCGCTGATCCTCGCACGGGTCCAGGCGATCTCCGAGGATCGCATTGTCGGGGTGGAGACCGGGGGTTGTCCGCATACCGCCATTCGGGAGGACGCCTCGCTCAACCTCGCTGCCATCGACGAGCTCAACCGCAAATTCCCCGATCTCGATATCATTCTGATCGAGAGCGGCGGCGACAATCTGGCGGCGACTTTTTCGCCGGATCTGGCCGATATCACCATCTATGTGATCTCGGTGGCCCAGGGCGAAAAAATCCCCCGCAAGGGCGGGCCGGCCATTTCCCGCTCCGACCTGCTGGTGATCACCCATGCCGACCTCGCGCCCTATGTCGGCGCGAGCCTTGAGGTCATGGAAAGCGACAC
Organism: Devosia equisanguinis; assembly: GCF_900631955.1. Taxonomy (GTDB): domain Bacteria; phylum Pseudomonadota; class Alphaproteobacteria; order Rhizobiales; family Devosiaceae; genus Devosia; species Devosia equisanguinis. The sequence goes on from NZ_UZWD01000037.1 coordinate 6,031, forward strand.
CCAGAAGGTGCGCGACGGGCGGCCCTATGTGTTCACTGACCTGCTGCGGCGTGAAAGCCTCGATGAGATTATCGGCTTCATCGAAAAGCACGGCGGGTTCGCAGCGCAGGCGGCGGAGTAGAGGTGGCTTCAATGACGAAAGCCCCGCTGCTTCGGCAGTAGGGCTTTTCGGTTGTGTCAAAACAAGTTTGAAATCCGGTACTTCGTTATTGGGCTCTCGCCGTGCACCCCGGCCCTCTCATTAAGGGGGCAATATTTACTCTCAGCGCTTTCGCCTCCCTCCCCCTTGAGGAGAGGGATTGAGGGAGGGGGTCCATCAGTGGATCACTGAACCACCCCCACCCCGGCCCTCCCCTCAAGGGGGAGGGGGCGATGGAGCCGCGACAACCAGAACATAAAACGCTCTATGCTTCGACTCCTGATCTCTCTCCCTCTTGAGGCAGAGGGAGGCAACGTCCAGAGTCCACCTCAGTTTCAAACGGCATGGAGCGTTTCAGCGTTGAACTGAACTGGCCCCAAACCGATGTCACCCCGCCCCGGCCTGACGATCATGGCTGCGGACGCACCAAGGCGACCACCGACCGCGGTGACAGCGTCGCCGTGCCTTCGGTAAAGGCAATCTCGGCGTTTGGGTCGGACTGGATACCAACGGCCCAGTCGCCTTCCGGCAAGCGTACCACCACCGGTTCGATGCGGCGGTTAAACCAGATGAGCACTTCATCGTCCTTGTGGTGCAGGAGCATTCCGAGCACCGAGGCACTGGCATCGTTCCAGTCGCCCTCGTTCATCTCGCGACCATCCGGATGCAGCCACACCACATCGCGCGCCCCGTTGCGGTCCTGCCCGCTCAGGAAGTGATCGTGGATGAGGGCCGGATGCTCGTGGCGGAACACATTGAGGGCGGCGACAAAATTGACCAGGTCGCCATCGGCATTGTCCCAGTCCACCCAGGTGATCTCGTTGTCCTGAGCATAGGCATTGTTATTGCCCTGCTGCGTCCGGTAGAGCTCGTCGCCCTGCTGAATCAGCGGCGTGCCGCGCGACAGGAACAGGGTGGCCAGCATGGCGCGAACGTCGCGCTTGCGGGCGGTGTTGATGCCCTTGTCGTCGGTCTCGCCTTCGACGCCGCAATTCCAGGAGGAATTGTGGTTATGGCCATCGCGATTGTTCTCGCCATTGGCGTCATTGTGCTTGTCGTTGTAGCTGACGAGATCGCGCAGGGTGAACCCGTCATGCACGGCCAGCATGTTGACGCCATGGCTGGGCTTGCGGCCGGCCACGTCGAAAATCTCAGCGGAGCCGGCAACCTTGCCCGCCAAGGCACCGATCTTGGCCGGCTCGCCCTTCCAGAAGGCGCGGATTTCGTCGCGATAGGTGTCGTTGTGCTCCTGGAACTCCTGACCGAACTTGCCCAGGGCATAGCCGCCCGGACCCGGATCCCAGGGCTCGGCGACCAGGATCGCCTTGCTCAGCACCGGATCGGCCTTGATCTTCTGGAGCATCTCAGCTTCCGGATTGAAACCGGGATCGCGGCCGAGCACTGTGGCGAGATCGAAGCGGAAGCCGGAGACGCCGAGCTCTTCGACATAGTAGCGCAGGCTGTCGATGACGAGGCGCTGCACCGCCGGATGGTCGCAGCGCAGGGTGTTGCCGGTGCCGGTATCGTTGACCAGGAACTTCTTCCCGTCGACTTCGACAAAGCGGTAATAGGTCTGCGGGTCGAGGCCCATCATCGAGAGGATCGGGCCCTGCGCATCGCCTTCGCCGGTGTGATTGTAGACCACGTCGAGGATCACCGAGATACCGGCCTTGCGATAGGTGTCAGTCATCACCCGCAATTCCTGCGGGCCGCGCGGGGCCAGGCGCGGATCGACGGCGAAATAGGCGACCGGATTATAGCCCCAGGCATTGGTCAGCCCGAGCGCCGGCAGATGGCCTTCGTCGATCCATGCGGCCGTGGGCATCAACTGGACCGTGTCGACGCCGAGATGCTTGAAGTGGTCGACCACCCATTTCGTGGTCATGCCGGCGATGGTGCCGCGCAGCGGACCCTGCACCGAAGGGTGGCGCATGGTGAAGCCGCGGACATTGACCTCGTAGAACAGGCCCGGAGCCTTCTTACGGGGCAGGATCGGCTCATTGGCCGCGCCGGGAACGATGGCCTTGGGCACCAGCGGCGCCGTATCGACGGCCTCTTCGCGGCTCAGCCGCAGACGCGGCGAGCGGACGAAGACGCGGTCGAGATGACGGGCATAGGGATCGACCAGAAGCTTGTTCGGATCGAAGAAAAAGCCCTGGTCTGGATCATAGGGACCATCGGCGCGCAGGCCATAGCGCGCGCCGGCGCCGACATTGGCGACGAGCCCGGCATGTATATTGTCCTCATGCACGTCGAGCTCGAACCGGCCAATTTCCTGGTCGAGATCGTCGAAGATGCAGACCCAGATAGCGGTCGCGCTTTCCGAGTAGACGGCAAAATTGACGCCATCGGGCGTCACCGTCGCACCGAGGTTTTCGGTGCGTCCGGCATGCGGGACCAGTTCAGGTTTCATAGACAGGGCCGATCTAGGTAATGACGCTGGGCTCGGTGCGTTGGGTTCGTGCCTTGACCCCGGCAAGCCGCTCGCAAAGCTCGATGAGAGGTTGGAGGGCTGACTGGGTGTCGAGATCGTGGTTTCCATCGGCGGGCTCATATCGTTCGAGGTAGAGCCGCAACGTGGCGCCCACAGTGCCGGTTCCAGACAGGCGCAGGACTATTCGCGAGCCATCGGTAAAGCCGATGCGAATGCCCTGTTTGGCGCTGGTCGAGCCGTCCACCGGGTCGTGATAGGTAAAGTCGTCGGCATAGGCGACTTCGAGTCCGTCGAACACCTGACCGGGCAGGCTCGCCAGGCGCCCGCGCAGATCATCGACCAGGGCATTGGCAATGGCCGCGTCTACTTCCTCATAGTCGTGGCGCGTATAGTAATTTCGCCCATAGGTCGCCCAATGTTCGCGCACGATCTGATCGACGCCCTGCTTGCGCACGGCGAGGATATTGAGCCAGAGCAGCACGGCCCAGAGGCCATCCTTTTCGCGCACATGGTCGGAACCGGTGCCGGCGCTTTCCTCGCCACAAATGGTGACGCGGCCGGCATCGAGCAGATTGCCGAAGAACTTCCAGCCGGTGGGCGTCTCGTGCATTTCGATGCCGAGTTTTTCGGCCACGCGATCGGCGGCAGCGCTGGTGGGCATGGAGCGGGCGATACCGGCAATGCCACCCTTGTAGCCAGGCGCCAGATGCGCATTGGCCGCAAGCAGCGCCAGCGAGTCCGAGGGCGTGACGAACCGGTTCTTGCCGATAATCAGGTTGCGGTCGCCATCGCCATCCGAGGCCGCGCCGAAATCTGGACCGGCCTCGGTCATCAGCAGGTCGAACATGTCCTTGCAATAGACTAGGTTCGGATCGGGATGGCCGTCATTGAAGCTGGGCGAAGGCACGCCATTGATCACCGTGCCCTTGGGTGCGCCCAAAATGCCCTCGAGAATGGCATGCGCATAGGGGCCGGTCACGGCGTGCATGGCGTCGAAGGTCATTCGGAAACCACCCGCGAACAGCGCGCGAATGGCGTCGAAATCGAACAGCGTCTGCATCAGCGCCGCATAATCGGTGACCGGGTCGATGACCTCGACGGTCATATCACCGACCTTCTGGGTGCCGATGGTGCCCAGATCGATGTCGGGCGTGTCCTCGCTCTTATAGCTATCGATCACCTTGGAGCGGGCAAAGACGGCGTCGGTGATCTTTTCCGGCGCCGGGCCGCCATTGCCGATATTGTACTTGATGCCGAAATCGCCGTCCGGGCCGCCGGGATTGTGGCTGGCTGAGAGCACCAATCCGCCAAAGGCCTGGTAGTGGCGGATTATATTGCTGGCCGCCGGCGTCGAGAGCAGGCCGCCCTGCCCCACCAGCACCCTGCCGAAGCCATTGGCGGCGGCAATGCGGATGGCCTTCTGGATGGCGACATCGTTGTAGAAGCGCCCATCGCCGCCGATCACCAGCGTCTGCCCGGCAAAGCCTTCGAGGCTATCGAAGATCGCCTGGATGTAGTTCTCGACATAATTGGGCTGCTGCCAGACGGTGACGCGCTTGCGCAGGCCCGACGTACCGGGTTTCTGGTCAGAGAAGGGGGTGGTGTTAATCGTCTGCACTGTCATCTGTCGAAAGTCCGATCAATGAGGCATAGAGCTGGGCATAGCGGGCCGCGCTGGTTGCCCAGCTAACATCCGACTTCATCCCGCGCCTCTGCATTTTTTTCCAGGATTTCTCGTCCGCATAGAGCGCCAGCGTGCGCCTGATGGCGTCCGCCAAGGCGGTTTCGCTGGGCGGAGCGAATTGCACGCCAGTTGCAACCTCGGCCTGCAGCGCTGCCACATTGGCGTCGATCACCGTGTCGTTGAGGCCGCCGACGCGACTGACCAGCGGCACGCAACCATAGCGCAGGGCGTAGAGCTGGGTGAGACCGCAGGGTTCGAAGCGCGAGGGCACCATCATCACATCGGCGCCGCCCTGGACGAGATGGCTGAGCTTTTCATTATAGCCGGTGACCAGCCCCACCCTGCCGGGATGGCGCATGGTGGCGCTGCGCACCGCATTTTCGAGCTCGGCGTCGCCCGATCCCAGTACCGCCAGCTGCGCGCCTTCGGCGACCATGAGGTCGATATTGGCGGCAAGAAGGTCGATGCCCTTCTGCCAGGTGAGGCGACTGACCACCGCAAAGAGCGGACCATCGGCCGGGTCGAGCCCGAACGCCTCCTGAACGGCACGCTTGTTGGCGAGCCGGTTCTGGATGGTGCTGGCCGAATAGGTCTGGGCCAGTGCCGTGTCGGTGGCCGGATTCCAGGCATCCATGTCGATGCCATTCAGCACGCCGAAGACGGTGGCCGAGCGGTTGTTGAGCAGGCCCTCGAGCCCCATGCCGAAGGCGGGAGTGCGGATTTCACCGGCATAGCTTGGCGACACGGTGGTCACCACATCGGCGCATTCGACGCCGGCCTTGAGATAGCCGACGCCACCGTAATATTCGACGCCCTCAACCGAAAAGGCGTGCTCGGGCAAGCGCAGCTGGCCGAAAATCTCGGCCCCGAACGTGCCCTGGAACGCCATGTTGTGGACGGTCATCACCGTCTTGAGCGTGGATGAAGGGCCGTATTTGACATAGGCCGGCACCAGCCCTGCCTGCCAGTCATGGGCGTGGATGACCTGCGGGCGATAGCCTTCGACGAGGCCAAGCCCCAATTCCGACGCCACCCAGGACAGGGCCGCAAACCGCTTCCAATTGTCAGGCCAGTCCCAGCCTTCTGGCCCCACATAGGGATTGCCGGGCCGGTCATAAAGCGCGGGCGCATCGAGCACGATGAGGTCGAGCCCATCCACCCGGCCGGCGACCAGCCGGCCCCGAACGCCGAAGAGATCGGCAAAGCTGGCAACCTCGCGGCCGCCGCTGAGCCTGGCCATGACCGCGGGATAACCGGGAACCAGCGTGCGCATGGTCACCCCGGAGCCGCTCAGCGCGCCCGGTAGGGCCCCGGCCACATCGGCCAGGCCCCCGGTCTTGATCAGTGGATAGACTTCCGAGGTTACGGAAAGGACTTCGATCATCGGTCGGCCAGGTAGCGATTGACCATGGCCTGGGTGATGAGCGTCACCCCCTCTTCGGTGCGGCGGAACCACTTGGCGTCGAATTCAGGATCCTCGCCCACCACCAGCCCCTCAGGGATGGAGACACCGCGATCGATCACCACCTTCTTGAGCCGCGCATTGCGCCCGATATCGCAATAGGGCAGCACCACTGCCTCTTCGAGCACCGAATAGGAATGCACACGGCTGCCCGTCGAGAGCAGCGTGCGCTGCAGATGGCCGCCCGAGATGATGCAATCGCCCGAGACCAGCGAGTTCACGGCGGAGCCGCGGCGTCCGTCGAAATCGTGCACGAACTTGGCCGGCGGGGTGATCTCGGCATAGGTCCAAATCGGCCAGTCGCGGTCATAGAGATCGAGCTGCGGATTGATGTCGGTCAGGTCGATATTGGCCTTCCAATAGGCATCGACCGTGCCCACGTCGCGCCAATAGGCGACGGTTTCATTGCTGGAGCGGACGCAGGAGCGGGTGAACCGATGCGCCCAGGCGGTGCCGTTCTTGACGATATAGGGAATGATGTCCTTGCCGAAATCGCGGCTGGAGCCTTCGGTGGCAGCGTCGCGGCGCAGCTGTTCCATGAGGAAGCGCGTCTCGAACACATAGATGCCCATCGAGGCCAGCGCCATTTCCGGCTTGTCGGGGATGCCCGGCGGGTCCTTGGGCTTCTCGACGAAATCGATCACCCGGTCGCGTCCATCCACATGCATGACGCCGAAGCCGGTTGCTTCCATGCGGGGCACTTCCAGACACCCGATGGTCACGTCGGCGCCGGTGTCGACATGCTGGCGGAGCATGATTTCGTAGTCCATCTTGTAGATATGGTCGCCCGCCAGGATGACGATATAGCGGGCGCCGTAATCCTCGATGATGTCCATGTTCTGGTACACGGCGTCGGCAGTGCCAGCATACCACATATCCTCGGCCACGCGCTGGGAGGCGGGCAGCACGTCAAAGCTCTCGTTACGCTCCTGGCGCAGAAAGTTCCAGCCGCGCGACAGGTGACGGATAAGACTGTGCGCCTGATATTGGGTCGCCACGGAAATACGTCGAATGCCCGAATTGATGGCATTGGACAAAGCAAAGTCGATGATGCGCGACTTGCCGCCGAAATAGACGGCCGGCTTGGCGCGCCGGTCGGTCAGTTCCATCAGCCGCGTGCCGCGGCCACCGGCCAGCACATAGGCCATTGCCTCACGCGCCAGCGGCGATGGTACACGATAATCTGCCATTTAAGTTCCCTCCACTACTGTCCGGATTGAACCGGAACGTATGCGCCCGAGCCGGTCATTCCGGCTCAAATTTGAGAAACAGCGTTGCCAGCGGCGGCAGGTAGATCTCTGCCTCCGCCGACCAATGCCGCCCCTCAACGGCCTTGGCCACAACTGCACCCTGGTTCCCGGTGTTCCCGCCGGCATACCAGCCGGCATCGGTATTGATGCGTTCCACCCAGCGCCCCGCCAATGGCATGGGCACCTTGTAGCCGCTGCGCGGCACAGGGGTGAGATTGGTGATGACGAGCACCGGATCGGCACCCGGCGCCTTGCGCAGCCAGGCCAGCACCGAATTGGCGTGGTCATTGGCATTGACCCATTCGAACCCATCCGGCTCGCAATCGCGTTCATGCAGGGCCGGCAGGCTGCGATAGGCGGCGTTGAGATCGGAGACCAGCCGCCGCATGCCTTCATGGGGCGCCGAATCCAGCAGCCACCAGTCGAGCGCCTTGCCCTCGGCCCATTCCTCGCGCTGGGCGAATTCCTGGCCCATGAACAACAGTTTCTTGCCCGGATAACCCCACATAAAGGCGAGATAAGCGCGCAGATTGGCGAATTGCTGCCAGTCGTCGCCCGGCATCTTGTTGAGCAGCGAACCCTTGCCGTGCACCACCTCGTCATGGCTGAGCGGCAGCACGAAGTTTTCGCTATAGGCATAGACCATGCCGAAGGTCAGGTCGTTGTGGTGGAAGCGACGATGGATCGGATTACGGCTCATGTAACGCAGCGTGTCGTTCATGAAGCCCATGTTCCACTTGAACCCGAAGCCCAGCCCGCCTGCAAAGGTGGGGGCGCTGACGCCGGGCCAGGAGGTGGATTCCTCGGCGATCATGAAGGCGCCGGGAAACTGCGCATAGACCTCGGCATTGACACGCTGCAGGAACGCCACCGCTTCCAGGTTCTGGTTGCCGCCATGCTTGTTGGGCACCCATTCCCCCGGCTGGCGGGAATAGTCGAGATAGAGCATCGAGGCCACCGCATCGACGCGTAGCCCGTCGATATGGAATTTCTCGAACCAGAACAGCGCATTATTGGTGAGGAAGGACGAGACTTCCTTGCGCCCGAAATTGTAGATCGCGGTATTCCAGTCGGGGTGGAACCCCTGGCGCGGATCGGCATGCTCGTAGAGCGCGGTACCGTCGAAATGGCTGAGGCCATGGGCATCGGTTGGGAAATGTGCCGGCACCCAGTCGAGGATGACGCCAAGACCGGCCTCATGCGCGGCATTGACCAGCCGGGCAAAGCCGGCCGGATCGCCGAAACGCGCGGTGGGCGCAAACAGACCGGTGGGCTGGTAACCCCAGCTCGGATCGAAAGGATGCTCGGAAATGGGAAGGAATTCGAGATGGGTATAGCCCATGTCGGCGACATAGGGCACCAGCTGTTCGGCAAGCTGGTCGTAGCTCAGGAACGAGCCATCCGGCCGGCGGCGCCAGGAGCCCAGATGCACCTCGTAGATGGACATCGGCGTGCGCCGCCAATCATGGGTGGCGCGCTCTTCCATATATTTCTGGTCGGTCCAGGTGAAGGGCGTGGGATCGGGCACGATCGAGGCCGTGCGTGGCCGCAGCTCGGCCTGGCGGGCAAAGGGGTCGGCCTTGAGCGGCAGGACCTGGCCGTTGGGCCCGACGATTTCGTATTTGTAGATGGTGCCGGTGCCCAGCACCGGAATGAACACTTCCCAGATGCCCTGTCGGTTGCGCATCGGATGGCGGCGGCCATCCCAGTTGTTCCAGGGCCCGACGACCGAGACGCGCTGGGCATTGGGCGCCCAGACGGCGAAATGGGTGCCGTGGATGCCCTCGAATTCCATTTCGTGGGCGCCCAGCTTGTCGAACAGGCGCAGATGACTGCCTTCACCGATATAGTAGTCATCCATGGGCCCGAGCACCGGCCCGAAGGAATAGGGATCGAAGACATCCCAGTCGCCACCGGCATTGCCGGCGCGATAGCGAATGGGCTGGGGCTGGTCGACCGCCACCTTGCCTTCGAAGAAGCCGGCGGCATGGCGCGGATAGAGATGGCCCAGTTCCTTGCCGTCGAGCGTAAAGGCCGTCAGCGTTTCGGCATGCGGCACGAAGGCCCGCAGCACCCAGACGCCATCGACTTGATGCAGTCCGAGAAAGGCGAAGGCATTGGGGTGGCGCCCCGCCACCACTGCCTCGACTTCCCAGCCCTCGGCCTGCCAGTTTTCCTTGCTCACGCCTATACTCCCCCTGTGGCCTGTCAGGCGTAACGCCTCAGACCCTCATACAGATGCTCGGTGGCGGGCCTGATTTCTCGTGTCAGCCTCTGCCCGCACACCCTGCTCATTTTACGCTGTCGGCACGTTCCAGATATCGGCCGCATATTGCCGGATGGTGCGATCGGACGAGAAGAAACCGACGCTGGCGGTGTTGCGGATCGCGATGGCGTTCCACTTGGACCGATCGCGCCAGATGGCGTCCACCTTGGCCTGAGCGGCGCAGTAAGCGTCGAAATCGCGGGCCACCATGAACCAGTCATGGTCGTAAAGCCCGCCCACCAGATCGCGATAGCGATGCGGATCGTCCGGCGAGAACACGCCCGAGGCGATGGAATCGAGCACTTCGCGCAGGCGCGGCGAGGCATCGATCACCGAACGCGGCACTTCCGACCGGCCACGCCGCTCTTCGACCTCTTCGGTGGAGAGGCCGAAGATGACGATATTGTCGGCCCCCACTTCCTTGTGCATCTCCACATTGGCGCCGTCCATGGTACCGATGGTAAGCGCGCCATTGGCCATGAACTTCATGTTGCCGGTGCCCGAGGCTTCCATGCCCGCCGTGGAAATTTGCTCGGAGAGATCGGCACCCGGAACGATGATTTCCGCCAGGCTCACATTGTAGTTCGGTAGGAACACCACCTTGAGCAGGCCGCGCACGGCCGGATCATTGTTGATGACCCGCGCCACGTCGTTGATCAGCTTGATGATCAGCTTGGCATTCCAATAGCTGGGCGCCGCCTTGCCGGCGAAAATCTTGACGCGCGGCACCCATTCCCGTTCCGGATGCGCGCGGATGTCGTCATAGAGCGCCACCGCATGCAGCACGTTGAGCAGCTGCCGCTTGTATTCATGGATGCGCTTGATCTGCACATCGAACAGCGCCTCGGGCGACACCGTGATATTGACGCGATCCTTGATCAGCCGCGCCAGGCGCCGCTTGTTCTCGAGCTTGATGGCAGCGAATTGCTGCTGGAAGCCGGGGTCCTCGGCGCTGGGCAACAGGCCCTTGAGCTTGTCGGTGTCGTCGAGGAAATCGGGACCGATCCGCTCGCTGATCAGCTTGGTGAGGCTGGGATTGCACTGCATCAGCCAGCGGCGCGGCGTGATGCCATTGGTCTTGTTGTTGATGCGCTCGGGGTAGAGCTTGTGCAGGTCGGCAAAAACCGTCTGCTTCATCAACTCGGTATGCAGCGCCGAAACGCCATTGATCGAATGCGAGCCGACAAAGGCCAGCTGGCCCATACGCACGCGGCGGCCACCGTTTTCGTCGATCAGCGACACCGCGGCAATCTGCTGATCGGTGAAGCCGACGCGGGTGCGCGCCTCGGTCAGAACTTCGGCATTGATCTGATAGACGATCTGCATGTGGCGCGGCAAAAGCCGCTCCAGCAGCGCCACAGGCCAGCTCTCGAGGGCCTCTGGCAGGAGCGTGTGGTTGGTGTAGCCGAACGTGCCCTTGGTGAGCTTCCAGGCATAATCCCATTTGAGGCCATGCTCATCGATGAGGATGCGCATCAGTTCGGCCACCGAGATCGCCGGATGAGTATCGTTGAGCTGGATGGCCACCTTGTCGGGCAGCGAGCCCAGATCGCCATATTGCTGCAAATGCCGGCGCACGATGTCCTGCAGCGAGGCCGAGGAGAAGAAGAACTCCTGGCGCAGGCGCAATTCCTGACCCGCAGGGGTGGAATCGGCCGGATAGAGCACGCGAGTGATCGCTTCGGCCTTGGAGCTTTCCTCCAGCGCGCCGATATGGTCGCCCGAATTGAACTTGTCGAGCAGGATGGGGTCGATGGGCTGCGCGCTCCAGAGGCGCAGGGTGTTCACCCGCGCACCGCGCCAGCCCACGATCGGTGTGTCATAGGCGACCGCGAGCAGGTGCTCATTGGGCTGCCATTCCTGGCGCACCTCTCCATCGGGATCGGTGACCGGCTCGACATGACCGCCAAAGCCGACCTCATAGGCGCTTTCGCGGCGTTCGAACTCCCAGGGATTGCCGTGGGCGAGCCAGTCTTCCGGCAGTTCGACCTGCCAGCCTTCGCTCATTTCCTGGCGGAACAGGCCGTGGACATAACGGATGCCATAGCCATAGGCGGGAATACCGACCGAGGACATGGATTCGAGAAAGCAGGCGGCCAGACGGCCGAGGCCGCCATTGCCCAGCGCCGCATCGGGCTCCATGTTGATCAGGTCACCCAGATCGACATTGAGGTTCTTGAGCGCCTGCTGCACCGGCTCCATCAGGCCCACATTGCTCATCGCATCGCGCATGAGCCGGCCGATCAGGAATTCGAGGCTGAGGTAATAGACGCGCTTATGCGACGTCCGCCAGGTTTCGCGCGACGACTCCATCCAGCGGTCCATGATGCGATCGCGCACGGCCAGGATGGTGGCGCGCAACCAGTCATGCGGACGGGCGACAATGGGATCCTTGCCGACCGAATAGATCAGCCGTTCGAGGATTTCGGCCTGGATGGCCTCAACAGTCGTCGCACGGCGTTCGGGCGTAGGGGCATCGTAGACGATCGGCTTTTGCGGCATCACGCGATCCAGTGTTCATAACGATATTCCCCTCAGAATACGGCTAGTCTTGCACTTTATTTGTGCACGGAAAAGCCCCCTCGCATTGCCCATGTCGAAAGGGCTCTCCCGGCGCAAAATGCGTCCACTTCAGTTCTGCGTTGCCTTGCTGACACTGGCCTGGGCGCGCGCCTCGGTCGCGGCGGGATCGACAGCCACGCCACTTTCGCGTGCCTGATCGACCGCGTTGGAGAGCAGCAGATCGCGTCCGGCCTGCAATCCACCCAGCAATTGCGCTTCGAATCGCATGCGGTCGCGCTGCCGAAGTCCTTCTACCGCCTGTTCGATTTCCAACTCGTCTGCGCCCATGATGCGAATGGCCTGCGAGCCGAAGGCGATGGCGGATTCGAAGGTTTCGCGCAGCTCATACTCGACGCCGATCTCGCGCAGCTCCAGCGCATGGCCGCGGTCGAAGGAGCGAACCATGACCTTGGCCAGCGGGAACTCGTGGCGCATCAGCTCTGCAATCCGGCTGGAGGCGGTCTTGTCGTTGACGCAAATGAGCACCAGCTCTGCATGGGCCGCACCGGCGGCATGCAGAATATCGAGCCGCGTACCGTCGCCATAATAGACCTTGAAGCCGAAAGTGGCGGCAGCCTGGATCATCTCCACATCATTGTCGATGATCGAGATCCCATGCCCTTGCCCCAGCAGCGCCTGGCTGGCGATCTGCCCGAAGCGGCCAAAGCCGATCAGCAGCACCCGTTCCTCCAGGCCCTCGGCGACATCGACGCCATCGAGTGACTGCACCTTCTTGGGCATCAGCCGGCGCATCGGAATCAGCGCGAATGGCGTGATCACCATTGAGAGGATGACGGTCGCCGTGAAGATGGCATTGGAGGGTCCGTCGATGAGCCCGGAAGACACGGCAGTGGTGTAGAGCACGAAGGCGAATTCGCCGCCCTGCCCCATCAGCACGGCCCGCTCCAGCGCTTCGCCATGATCGGACTTCAGCAGCCGGGCGATGACATAGATGGCCAATGCCTTGACCAGCATGAAAGCAACGACGGCCAGCGCGATCACCTGCCAGTTGGCGGCAACGATATCGAGTTCCAGCGACATGCCCACGGCGAGGAAGAAAAGGCCGAGCAGCAGCCCGCGAAATGGCTCGACATCGGCCTCGAGCTGGTGGCGGAAGGTAGAGGTGGAGAGCAGCACGCCGGCGAGAAACGCACCCATGGCCATGGACAGCCCGCTGATCTGGAACAACAGTGCCGCCCCCAGCACCACCAGCAATGCCGCCGCCGTCATCACTTCACGGACCCGGGCCTGCGCCAAAAGCCCGAAGAACGGGTTCATGATGCGTCGTCCGAGGAAGATCAGCAGTAGAATGGCACCGATGGCGCCGCCGAAACCGGCAAGACGCGTCAGAAGGCTCGCATCGCCGGTTGAAGGCGCGAGCAGCGCCACCACAGCCAGAAGCGGCACGATGGCGAGGTCTTCGAGCAACAGGATCGACACCATTTTCTGGCCGCTATCGCTGGCCAGTTCGCCGCGTTCGCCCAGGATCTGCATGACGATGGCGGTGGAGGTGAGCACAAAGCCCATGCCGAACACGAACGCCACTACCGGGGTGAAGCCGAGCAGAACGCCGACGCCAGTCAGCAGTGCGCCGCATATGCTCACCTGCACCACGCCGAGCCCGAATATCTGCTTGCGCAGCGCCCAGAGCTTGGACGGCTCCATTTCGAGGCCGATGATGAACAGGAACATCACCACACCCAGCTCGGCCAGATGCAGCACCGAAGCCGGATCCGTGATCAGCCCGATCCCAGAGGGGCCGAGCAGCAGGCCGGCGGCGAGATAGCCCAGCACCGAACCCAGACCCAGCCGCTTGAAGATAGGCACCGCCACAACGCCGGCGGCAAGCAGCGCCACCACCGGGATAAGGTCGATGCCGCCATGCGCGGCCTCCGCCACATGCACTGCAACTTCGCCTGCCATAGACAACATCCTCAGAAATCGGGATGTGAGAGTGCTCGCACCGCCCCGTAATCGTCAAGCGGCACGAGGGCATGGCAGACAGGCAAGTGTCAGGCGGGTTCGACACCAGTGGGCGCGGTGCCCTCTGGCGGCGCCAAGCGCTCCTTCTTGCGCGGATCGGCCTCTTCCTCCTGCTTCTGCTCCTTGATCGCCTGCGCCGCATTGGCCAGCAATTCCTGGCGCGCAGTCATGCCGCGGGTGCGCCGCACCGGGCGCTTGGGCGTCACCGGCTTGCTGGGCAAAGCATGGGAAATGATCGAGGTGGCGATGAGCAGGGTCGGCACGGCGATCAAGCCGCCCACCGGACCCCAGGCCCAGAGCCAGAAGGTGATGGACAGAAAAATGATGAAGGGATTGAGGGTCAGCGTGCGGCCGATGAAATGCGGCGTAACGATCTGCCCCTCGACAAAGTTGATGCCCATATAGCAGAGCGCCGGCAGCACGATCTGCTCGATATTGGTCTGGGTGCCCAGGCCAACCGCCACCAGCACCAGGATCATGATGCCCTGCCCCACATAGGGGATGTAGTTCAACACTGCCGCCATGGCGCCCCACAGCAGCGGCGAGGGCATGCCGATGATCCACATGGCCAGCGTCACTGCACAGCCGACGCAGAAGTTGATCATGGTGATGGACAGCAGGAACCGGCTGACCTTCTGTTCGACATCACGGAAGACATGCGCCGTGCGCCAGCGCATGCGACGGGTGACGCAGAGCGACAGCACCGAGATGCGAATGTGGTCGCGGGTGGCGACGAAGAAATAGAGGCTGGCGAGAAAGATCAGCCCCTGGGCCAGCATGGCCGGGGCGAGCATGGCGACGCTGGTGACGGTACTGCCATCCTCGACGGTGACCGCCATGGCCGAACCTGAGCCCAGCACTTCGCCGACCTGCGACTGAAAATCACTGATCGCCTGCAGCGGCTCGCGGAAATTGGCCAGCTGCCCCTGCAGCTTCGACCAGATCAACGGCGCCCGGGCCACCCATTCGCTGAGCGGCACGGCGAACAGCACCGCGAAACTGAAGATGACGCCGAGCAGGAGGAGCACCACCACTGCCGCCGATAAAGCCGGCGGCACGCCCCATCCTTCGACGCGATCTGCCACCGGGCCGAACATCAAGCCGACAACCACGGCCAGCGTCACCGGCGCCAGAAACACCTGCCCCAATTGCAGCATAACCAGCAGCACAGCGACGCCGATAAACACCAATGCCAGTCGGGCGATATTGTTGAGCACACGCTCGAACTGGCTTTCGTCCATGTCGCTGGCAAGCGGGCGTGCCGGGGTGCGGCTCATTTCAGGTCCTGGTGCTGTGCAGATGGCCATTAACGTTCGCTCAACGCTTTCGTTCCGAGACCGCGCACCCCGTCGACCTGAGCCCGGCGCTTGGCTAGACTTGATGGGTTAGAGACCAGATTCGAAGAGTGCTTCATGTCGCGCAAAATCATCATCGACACCGATCCCGGCCAGGACGATGCCGTCGCCATTCTTCTGGCGCTTGCCTCACCCGCGGAGATCGACGTGCTGGCAGTCGTCGCCGTGGCCGGCAATGTCGGCCTGCACCACAATGCCAATAATGCGCGCAAGGTGGTCGAGCTCTCCGGCCGTCGCGAAGTGCCCGTCTATGCCGGCTGCTCCCGCCCGATGCGCCGCACCCTAGTGACCGCCGAGCATGTGCATGGCGATACTGGACTCAACGGCCCGGTCCTGCCCGATCCCATCATTCCGCTTCAGGCCCAGCACGGCGTCGACTACCTCATCGAAACGCTGATGAGCGCCGAGCCCAAGACCATCACCATCTGCGCACTGGGCCCGCTGACCAATGTCGCCATGGCGCTGGTCAAGGAGCCCCGCATCGCCGAGCGTATCCAGGAAATCGTCTTGATGGGCGGTGCTTATTTCGAGGTCGGCAACATCACCCCGGCGGCCGAATTCAACATCTATGTGGACCCGGAAGCCGCCGATATCGTCATGCGCTGCGGCGCGCCGATCACCATCCTGCCGCTCGACGTCACCCATATGGTGCAATCCACCAAGCCGCGGCTCGACGCCATCAAGGGGTTGGGCAACAAGAGCGGCCAGGCGGTCTATGACATGCTGACCTTCTCTGAGGGGTTCGACCTCAAGAAATATGGCTGGGACGGCGCCCCGCTGCACGACCCCACCGTCATCGCCTATCTGCTCAAGCCCGAACTGTTCGCCGGACGCGTCTGCAATGTCGCAATCGAAACGGCCAGCGAGCTGACCGTGGGCATGACCGTGGTCGACTACTGGCACGTCACCGACCGCCCCCGCAACGCCAACTATCTGCGTTCGGCCGATGCCGAAGGCTTCTTCGCCCTGCTCACCGAGCGCCTGGCGCGGCTGCCCTAGACCATTTCCAACTAAGGTGGACTCAGGGCGCTTTCGCCTCCCTCCCCCTTGAGGGGAGGGATTGAGGGTGGGGGTCCATCAGTGAATCACTGAACCACCCCCCACCCCGGCCCTCCCCCTCAAGGGGGGAGGGGGCGACAGTGCCAAACTTTTCTGGGAGGAAAACCATATGCGCAACCGTGTCGAATGGCGCGATGCCACCGTCGCCGAGGTCAGGCAGATTGCCGATGACGTCCGCTATATCGCCTTTGCAGTCGACGGCGTCGTGCCGCGCTTCGATCCGGGCTCGCACAGCAATTTCCGCGTCGAGATCAACGGCCAGCCGGCCAACCGCACCTATACGATCATTCCCGCGCCGTCGGGCCAGATCGCCGTGGCGGTCAAGCTGCACCCGCAAAGCCGGGGCGGATCGCGTTTCATGTGGGCGCTGGAACACGGCGCGGCGGTGCGGCTCACCCTGCCGGAAAACCGCTTCGAATTGAGCTGGCGCGCGCCGCACTACCTGCTGCTGGCCGGCGGCATCGGCATCACCCCGATCTATGGCATGGCACGGGCCCTGATGGCACGCGGTGCATCGCTCCGCGTCGTCTATGCCGCCCGCTCACGGGGGCTCATGGCCTTTGCCGAAGACTTGCAGGACCTGCTCGGCGGGCAACTGGTGCTGCGCGACAATTCGATTGGCGAGCATGTCGATCTCGCTGCCGAATTCGCCGCCCTGCCCCCGGATGCCGAATGCTATCTCTGCGGCCCCATCGGCATGCTCGAAGCTGCAAAGGCGGCCTGGGCCGACGCGGGCCGCCCGATCAGCCGCCTGCGCTACGAGGTGTTCGGCGATTCCGGCCTCTTTGCCGAAAAGCCCTTCGTGGTCGACGTACTCAATCGCGACATCTCGGTGCCGGTACGCTCTGACCAGACTCTGCTCGAAGCCCTGATCGGGGCCGGGGTGGAGATGATCTATGATTGCCAGCGCGGCGAATGCGGCCTCTGCGCCGTCAAGGTGCTGGAAAAGGAGGCCGAGATCGACCATCGCGATGTGTTTTTCAGCCCCGAGGAAAAGGCTGAGAACCATCGCATGTGCGCCTGCGTCTCGCGTCTCAGCGAGGGGCGCGCCGTGATCGATATCGGCTATCGCGCCTGAGGCTCTTGCGTCGATAATAGTTATAATACATAACTATATCCGTGAGGGAGGAACTCATGGATTTTTCGGCAACGCCCATCCGCCCCGTGCGGCTGGGCAATATGGCTGCGGCCGCAGAACGGCGCCCCGATGGCACCACCATCATTCGCTCGATCGAGACGCTCGGACCCTATCCGCGCGCCATCGTCGATGCGCTCAAGAGCTGGGCGCACAAGACCCCTGACGCGGTGCTGATCGCCGATCGCCAGGCCGACGGCTGGCGCGAATGGAGCTTTGGCCAGGTGCTCGCGGCCATCCCGCCATTGGCCCAGGCACTGCTGGATGCCGGCCTTTCCGCCGAACGCCCGCTGATGATCATCTCGGGCAATGAGGTCGAGCATTTCCTACTGGGCATGGCGGCCATCTGGGTTGGCATTCCATATGCCCCGATCTCGCCCGCCTATTCGCTCGTCTCCACCGCTTACGGGAAGCTCAAGCATATTGCCGGCCTCCTGACCCCCGGCATGGTCTATGCCAGCGATGGGGCCAAGTTCGCGCCGGCCATTACATCGACCTTTGCCGCCGACATTCCCCTGGTCGTGCGCAGCAATCCCGTCGACGGGAGACAAAACCATCTCTTCGCCGACCTGCTGCAAACGCCGGTCACCCCGGCCGTGGCGGCTGCCCATGACGCAATCACGCCCGATACGGTGGCAAAGGTGCTGTTCACCTCCGGCTCAACCGGCCTGCCCAAGGGCGTGATCACCACCAATCGGATGATGGCCTGCAACCAGGAAATGATCCGCACCGCGCTGGCCTTCGTCGCGGACGAGCCGCCCGTGCTGCTCGACTGGATGCCGTGGAACCACGTGGCCGGCGGCAGCCACAATACCGGCATGGCGATCTATAATGGCGGCAGCTTCTATATCGACGATGGCCAGCCGACGCCGGCCCGTTTTGGACGCACTCTGGAAAACCTCAAGACCGTCCAGCCGACCTTTTTCACCAATGTGCCCAAGGCCTATGAATTCCTCGTCGCCGCTTTCGACGAGCATCCCGAGGCGCGGCGCAACCTTTTCGCCCGGTTGAAGCTGTTGCAATATGCCGGTGCCGGCCTGTCGCAGCATGTCTTCGACGGGCTCGACAAGGCGGCGCGCGAGGAGACGGGCCAGCATGTAATGATCATCACCGGCTATGGCTCCACCGAAACCGCGCCCTTCGCCTTCACCACCACCTGGGCGGTGTCCGAGGCCGGCCATATCGGCCTGCCGGCGGCGGGAATGACAGTCAAGCTGGTGCCCAATGGCGACAAGACCGAGCTGCGGATGAAGGGGCCGAACGTCACCCCCGGCTATTGGCGCGACGCCGAAAAGACCGCAGAGGCCTTCGATGAGGAAGGCTTCTACAAGATCGGCGACGCCGTGCGCTTTGCCGATCCCGCCGACCTGTCCAAGGGCCTGGTCTTCGATGGCCGCGTCACCGAGGATTTCAAGCTCTCGACCGGCACCTGGGTCAATTTCGCCGCCGTGCGCACCTCGATCATCAGCGCCTGCGCGCCACTGATCCGCGACGTGGTGCTGACCGGTCTGGACCTCAACTCTATTGGCGCCATGATCTTCCCGGATATGGCCGCCTGCGCCCGTCACGCCGGCCTGCCCAGCGACACCGATGCCGAGACCATTCTTGCTCACCCCGCCGTGCGACAGAAATTCGAGCAGAGCCTTGTGGCGCTGGCGCAAAAGTCCACCGGCAGTTCCAACCACGTCGCACGGGCACTGCTGATGGCGGAGCTGCCCGATATCGACAAGGGCGAAGTGACGGACAAAGGCTCAATCAACCAGCGCGCCGTGCGCACCCACCGGGCCCATCTGGTCGAGGCGCTTTATGCCGAGACCCCCGGCGACACCATCATTCTCTGCCCCCGGAAAGGCGCCTGACCCATGAGCAAAGGCCTTCGCCTCACCTTCGATGACGCGTGGTTGCTGGGTGGCGCCCGCACGCCCTTCGTGGATTATCGCGGCGCCTTCGCCGAAATCTCGCCCATCGATCTCGGTATCAAGGCCGCCCGCGCCGCCATCGAAAAGACTGGCGTCAAAGCCGCCGATATCGGCCACACCATTGCCGGCTCCATGGCACAGGCCTCGTTCGATGCCTATGTCACCCCGCGCCATATCGGGCTTTATGCCGGAGCGCCCATCGAGGCGCCAGCCCATCTGGTGCAGCGCATTTGCGGCACCGGGCTCGAAGTCATTGCGCAGGCGGCGGATTCGGTGTCGCTCGGACGTGTCGATCTGGCGCTGGGTGCCGGCTGTGAATCGATGAGCCGCAACCCCATCGCCGCCTATACCCATCGCAATGGCTTCACCATGGGCAAGGTGGAGTTCAAGGACTTTCTGTGGGAAGCGCTTTACGACCCGGCCGGTTGCGTCAATATGGGCGACACCGCAGAAAACCTGGCCAAGCAATACAATATCGGGCGCGAGCGCGTGGACCGTTTTGCCGAGCGCAGTTTCAACCGCGCCATTGCCGCGCGCGATGCCGGCATTCTGGCCGAAGAGATTGTCGCGGTCACAAACGAGACGTTCGAGATCGAGACGCTCGACAAGCGCGCCATCAAGCTGCCGCGCGGCGTCGAGAGCGTCGATACGGATTCACATATCCGCCCCTCGCCCTACGAAGTCCTGGCCAAGCTGCGCCCGGCCTTTGGCGGCGTGCAGACCGGCGGCAATTCCTCGGCCATCGTCGATGGTGCCGGCGCCGTGCTGGTCGCGTCCTCGGCCTATGCCAAGGCCAACGGCCATAAGCCGCTCGCCCGTATTGTCGCCAGCGCAGCCGTCGGCGTGCCACCGCAGATCATGGGTATCGGCCCCGCACCCGCCATCCGCGCCGTGCTCGAAACCGCCGGGATGACGCTCGATCAGATTGACCGCGTCGAGATCAACGAAGCCTTTGGTGCGCAGATCCTAGCCTGCGCCGATGAACTCGGGCTCGATGAGGACAAGCTCAACGTCAATGGCGGAGCGATCGCCATCGGCCATCCGCTGGGGGTCACCGGCATCCGCCTGGGCCTCACCTTGGCGCTCGAACTCAAGCGCTCGGGCACGCGCTATGGCATTGCCTCCGCCTGTATCGGCGGCGGCCAGGGCATTGCTTTGCTCATTGAAAACCCAGAGGCCGCATAATGGATGTTTCGGGCAAGACAGTTTTCGTTACCGGCGCCGCCTCCGGGCTGGGCGCCGAGACCGCGCGGGCACTTTCGGGGGCAGGTGCCCGCGCGGCGGTTTTTGATCGGGATGCGGAAAAAGGCGAGGCCGTTGCCGCAGAGCTGGGCGGCAAGTTCTTTGCCGTCGACGTCTCGAGTGCAGATAGCGCCGAGGCAGCGGTGAACGCAGCTGTCGACGCCCTTGGCCCACCCTCGGTGCTGGTCAATTGCGCCGGCATCGGCACCGCCGCCCGCATTGTCGGCCGCGAAGGCCCGATGGCGCTCGATGCCTTTTCGCGCGTCATCAACGTCAACCTCATCGGCAGCTTCAACATGATGCGGCTCTGCGCCCATACCATGTCGCTGGCCGAACCCGATGCCAATGGCCAGCGCGGCGTCATCATTTCCACCGCCTCGGTCGCCGCCTATGACGGGCAGATCGGCCAAGCGGCCTATGCCGCGTCCAAGGGCGGCATCGTGGCCTTGACCCTGCCGGCGGCGCGCGAACTGGCCCGCTTCGGCATTCGCGTCTTGACCATCGCGCCCGGCCTGTTCCTGACGCCGCTGCTCGCGGAACTGCCGCAGGAGGTGCAGGACGGACTGGCTTCGGCCATTCCCAATCCGTCGCGCCTCGGCAAGCCGAGCGAGTTTGCGGCGCTGGTCAGAAGCATGGTCGAAAATGACTATCTCAATGGCGAAGTGGTGCGGCTCGACGGCGCCCTGCGCATGGCGGCGAAATAGGATTTTCCATGTTCACCCACACCATCAAGGTCGAGATCCAGTTCGGCGACTGCGACCCGGCGGGGATCGTCTACTACCCCAACTATTTCCGCTTTTTCGACAATGCCACCGCCGCCATGCTCTCGGCCGCCTTTGCCATGCACAAGCGCAACTGGCTCGACCATTACGGCATTGCCGGCATCCCCATGGTCGATACCGGCGCGCGCTTCATCAAGCCGTCGAGCTTCGGCGATGTCGTCGAAATCAGTTCCGAAATCACCGAACTGGGTCGCTCCAGCTTTGGGGTGAAACACAGCCTGCTGCGCGATGGCGACCTGGCCATCGAAGCGCATGAAAAGCGCGTCTGGGTTGTGCGCGACGACAATGGCGGCATTCGCTCCGCCGCGCTGCCCGACGAGGTGCGCAAACTTCTGGGTGCCCAATGAACGCCCATGCCAAAGGACAATCCATGACTGACGCCTTGATCATCGAGCAGCGGGGGCCGATTGCCCATCTGCGTCTCAACCGCCCGGAAAAGCGCAATGCGCTCAACGATGATCTGGTCGCCGCACTCGACGCTTTCTTTTCCGCCGTGCCCGAAGGCACCCGCGCGATAGTCATCTCCGGCGAAGGCGGGCATTTCTCGTCCGGCCTCGACCTGTCCCAGCATGTCGCACGCCAGCCGCTCGAGGTGATGGCGCATTCGCGCAACTGGCACCGCGTCATGGCGCAGGTGGCCAATTCGCCCATTCCCGCCATCGCGGCCATGAGTGGCGCGGTGATGGGCGGGGGGCTCGAATTTGGCGCGGCCTGCCATGTCCGCGTCGCCGAGGAAACCGTGCGCTTCCAGATGCCCGAGGGCCTGCGCGGCATTTTCGTCGGGGGTGGCGGCTCGGTGCGGATCACGCGGCTGATCGGGCCGGACCGGCTGACCGAAATGATGCTGACCGGTCGCACCTATTCGGGCATCGAAGGGGAGCGCCTGGGCCTGGCCCATCACCTGGTGCCCGAAGGCGGTGCACTGGAAAAAGCCTTCGAACTGGCCGAGCGCATTGCGAAGAACTCGCCAACGATCAATGGCTTCATCATCCAGGCCATCGCCCAGATCGGCTCCATGCCGCCCGAGGCCGGGCTCTATGCCGAAAGCCTGACGGCAGCACTGAGCCAGACCGGCCCGGACGCCGAAGAGGGCCTGCGCGCCTTCCTCGAAAAACGCCCGCCGGTGTTCAAGTAAGCCTTAGATTATTTCAACTTAAGGTGGATTCTGGGCGCTTTTGCCTCCCTCCCCCTTGAGGGGAGGGATTGAGGGAGGGGGTCCATCAGTGGATCGCTAAATGACCCCCTCCCCGGCCCTCCCCTCAAGGGGGAGGGGGCGATGAAGCCGCATCAACCAGAACGTGAAACGCTCTAGGTGAGGCGGTCGAGCAGCTCGATGAGGGTCTTGCGGGCCTTCTCACCGCCCAGCCGCGCCACCAGCTCCTGTTCCATATCCTCGTGCACCTGCCGTGCATGCGCGAGGAAGGCCTCGCCCTCTTGGGTCAGATGCAAGGCATTGGCGCGCTTGTCGAAATCGGACGGCACCCGCTCGACCAGGCCACGCTGTTCCAGCCCATGCACCAGTGGCACGAAATTGGCACGCTTGACCCCCAGCACTTCGGCGATCTCGGTCTGCTTGCGCCCGGGATTGTCAGCGATCAGCACCAGCACGGTATATTCCACCGGCCGCAAGGCCAGGCTTTCGAACACGGTCAGGAAGCGCTGGAACACGCTGAGCTGGGCGCGTCGCAGCCGATAACCGACTATGCTGCTGGTGGCCTCGGTGCGTAACGCATCGGTCCTGTCGTCGGCAGCTTCCTGTGTCGAAGGCTGTTCGCGCCGCATGTTCGCGTCACTTTCCCTGTTGGCTCGCCAAATGCCCCGCTTCTACCACTGGCGGCATTTGGTTATCCAGTATAACCTTATTGCCATGCGCCCGGACGAGGAACCGCGTCGCAAAAGTTATCGATTTGACGGGGCAGCCGCAATCAGACCCGCATTTCGCTTCAATCGATAATCTCAGGGTTATCATAAGGGCGAAATTTGTCATTTTACAAGACGAGTCCGGGCGGCGTTAAATCGGTATGAAGCGGGGGAGGAAATCCGTGTTCAGTGATAGTTCCTTGTTGGGACGGGCAATGCATGGCTTGGCCAAATGGATGGCCATTGCCGGCGGCATCGTCCTTCTGGCCATGATCGTGGTCGTGGTGTTGAGTGTGATTGGTCGAGCCTTTATCTGGGCCGGCCTCAAGCCCATTCTGGGCGATTATGAATTGATTTCGGTGGGCATGGGCTTTGCTGTCTTCGCCTTCCTGCCCTGGGCGCATCTGATGCGTGGCCATGCACTGGTGTCGCTCCTGACCGACACCTTCAGCGACCGCGTCAACGCCTGGATCCTGGTGGTTACCGACTTCATGATGCTGGTGGCCTCGGCTTTCATCGCCTGGCGGCTCTATTTCGGCATGATGGACAAGTTCGCCTATCGGGAAACCACCATTCTTCTGGGCCTGCCGCTGAGCTGGGCCTTCATGGCCGGGCTGGTCGGCGCCATCGCCATGGTCCTGGTTTCCATTTTCGTCTTCGGCCGCTCCATTCAGGACGCGCTCGCCGGCAAGGCGCCGCCCAAGCATGTGGGGAGCGAGCATTGACCACCAATCTACTCCTCGGCCTTCTGGGCATTCCGGCGGTTCTGGTGCTGGTCTTCCTGCGCGTGCCCATCGGCCTTGCCATGATGGCAATCGGCATTTTCGGCACCTGGATGATCACCAAGAACTTCAATCCGGTGATGGCCCAGTTCAAGACGCTGAGCTATTCGACCTTCGCCTCCCATTCCCTGTCGGTGGTGCCGCTCTTCCTGCTCATGGGCCAGTTCGCCACGCTGAGCGGGCTGTCGACCAAGATCTTCAAGGCGGCGACGGCGTGGCTGGGCCATCGCCAGGGCGGCGTGGCCATGGCCGCCATCGGCGCCAGCGCCGGCTTCGGCTCCATCGTCGGCTCTTCCCTTGCCACCGCTGCCACCATGGGCAAAGTCGCCCTGCCCGAGCTCAAGAAATACGGCTATTCCAATGCCCTCTCCACCGGCGCCGTGGCCGCTGGCGGCACGCTGGGCATTCTCATTCCGCCCTCGGTGATCCTCGTGATCTTCGCGGTGCTGACCGAACAGAACATCGCCAAGCTGTTCATGGGCGCCTTCCTTCCCGGCATTCTGGCGGCGGTCGGCTATCTGGTCGTCATCGCCATCTATGTGCGTGTCCGCCCCGAAGCCGGCGGCCGGCTGGAGCGTGTGCCCTATATGGAACGCTTCAAGGCCCTGGCCGATATCTGGCCGGTCCTGCTGGTCTTCGTGCTTGTCATCGGCGGCATCTATACCGGCATCTTCACCCCGACCGAGGCAGCGGCCATCGGCGCGGCTGGCACTTTCGTGATCGCCCTCGCCTATCGCAGCCTCACCTGGGAGAACGTCCGCGACGCGCTGCTTTCGACCGCGGTGTCGACGGCGATGATCTTCCTCATCGTCTTCGGCGCCGCCGTGCTCAACAGCTTCCTGGCCCTGTCGCAACTGCCGCAGGTGGCGGCCGGCTGGATCGGCGAACAGGGCTACAACCCCTGGATCGTGCTGGCCATCGTGCTGGTGTTCTACCTGGTCCTGGGCTGCGTCATGGATTCGCTGTCCATGATCCTGCTGACCATCCCGATCCTTTATCCGATGATGATGGTGCTCGATTTCGGCATGACCCCCGATGAGTTCGGCATCTGGTTCGGCATTCTGGTGCTGATCGCCGTGGAGGTCGGCCTGATCACCCCGCCGGTGGGCATGAATCTCTTCATCATCAATTCCATGTCGCCCGGCACCAAACTGTCGGAGACCTATCGCGGGGTGATGCCCTTCGTTCTCAGTGACATCATCCGGACCATAATCCTCGTAGCATTCCCATCGATCACGCTCTGTCTCGTGTGGTGGTTCTACTAGGACAATACGACCCTGCCCGGCTTTCTGGAGGAAGCCGGGCAGGAAAACCAAAAAACCGGCCACACGGCCGGCATCTCAAGGGAGGGAAACCCAATGAAGACCAAAACTTTCGTCCTGGGCGCACTGGCCGCTCTGGCCATGGCCAGCACCGCCTTCGCTCAGGAAGTCACGCTGCGCATTCATCAGATGCTGCCGGCCCAGGCCACCATTCCGGCCCAGGCCATCGAGCCCTGGGCCCAGATGGTCACCGAAGCCTCGGGCGGCCGCATCGCCTTCGAACTCTACCCGGCCATGCAGCTGGGCGGCGCTCCGGCCGATCTCTACGACCAGGCCAAGGACGGCGTGGTCGACATCGTCTGGACCATCATGGGCTATACGCCCGGCCGCTTCCCCAAGTCGGAAGTGTTCGAACTGCCGTTCCTGATCACCAATGGCGAAAAGTCCTCGGCCGCTTTCTACAACTACGTCATGGACAACGCTGCCGACGAATATGAGGGCATCAAGGTTCTGGCGCTGCACACCCATGGCCCGGGCCTGTTCCACTCCAAGGAGCCGATCACCAAGCTCGAGGACCTGCAGGGCATGAAGGTGCGCGGCGGCTCGCGCATCATCTCCAACATGCTGGCCCAGCTTGGCGCCGAGCCGGTCGGCATGCCGGTGACGCAGACCCCAGAGGCGCTGTCCAAGGGCGTGATCGACGCCACCACCGTGCCGTGGGAAGTGACGCCGTCGCTGCGCATATCCGAACTGGTCAAGAACCATACCGGCTTCACCAGCGACCATGGCCTTTACAGCCAGACCTTCGGCTTCTTCATGAACCAGGACAGCTATAACAACCTGCCCGACGACCTGAAGGCGGTGATCGACGCCCATTCGGGCCTCGAAGTCTCGCGCCAGTTCGGCCGCGTCATGGACAATGGCGATGCCGGTGGCCTGGCCATTGCGGTCAAGGCGGGCAACAATATCGTCCAGCTCGACGAAGCCGAGACCGCCCGCTGGATCGCTGCCGCCCAGCCGACCATCGACCAGTGGGTCGCCGACATGACCGCCGCTGGCGTTGATGGCCAGGCCCTGCTCGACGCCGCCCGCGCCGCCGTGGCGGCCGAAGGCAACTAGAGGACTTCAAACTGCGACGGACTCGGGGGCTGTCGCCTCCCTCCCCCCTTGAGGGGAGGGAATGAGGGTGGGGGTCCATCGTGGGCCACTGAACCAC
>NZ_UZWD01000040.1 GCF_900631955.1 Devosia equisanguinis
GGTCAGGCCCGAGGGTGACGGCCGGTGGGGAGGGTGACGGCTGGTGGGTGGGCGAAAGGTAGGGAACACCCCGGAGGACAGCACGCTGCGCCACCGCCCCTCAGAAATTGGCGAACTGCGGCGCGATGGATTCGGCGAGGGCCGCGGCGTTGGTGCGGTCTTCGGGAAGCGCTATGGAGCTGGCGCGGTTGAGGAGGTCATCGACCTGTGCCTGATCCACCGTGCCCTGGCAGCGAATATGGGAGAGGTTGAGCCACATCAGCCCTTCCACCGGCTGCGCCTCGATGCCCTGCACGCCATTGAACAGCATGTCGCCGAGACGGGCCTGGGCCAGGCAATGGCCCTTGCGGGCAGCCAGCGAGAACCAGCGGGCGCTCTGAATGGCGTTGACGCCAAGCCCGCCTTCTTCGGTATAGAGTAGCCCAACGCGATATTGGGCATCGGCATCGCCGAAATAGGTGGCGGCATGCAGCAGCAGCGCATGCGAGCGATCGATATCCGCGGGAATGCCAGCATCGGGCACGCCTTCGCGGTAATAGTCGCCGACCTTGACGAAAGACTGGGCGACGATATCAGCCTCGACGCCCTTGGGCGCCGCATCGGCATGCTGATTGGCGATCTGGGCGAAATAGCCGAAGGCGCGCGCCGGGTCCTTGTCCACGCCTTCGCCGTTTTCATACATGGTGCCAAGCTGCCAGAGAGCGAGCGGCTGCCCGGCCTCGGCGGCGTTTTCGAGCGCCGAAATATAAGCATCGCCCGACACACCGCCGCCAGCGCCGTCCAGCATATTTGCCAGATCGAGCGCGGCATCGGCTGCCGTCTGGGCCTGGGCGGGGATCACCGCTGCCAAAAAGGCAAGGGCGAAGCCAGCCGCAGCGGAAGCCAGGGAGTGTTCCCGTATGGTCCGCATGATTCTCCTTTTGCCCGCCGGAAGCTGGGCAGATGACAGATCGGCAGCTGGGCCTTCCAGAACTGCCGTGGGCAGGCCTGTGGCCATGCCCGGAATTTCTCGTATCAAGCTTGCACCGCAAAACCGCGCGGAAAAAGCAAAGTATGAATTTTGGGTAAACCGGCATTGTGACAGCATTTCAGCCATGCCCATCACAAGCGCGCGCTTTGCGAATGCCGCCCATCGGGCCGGGGTCCGCTCTGCAGTCAAAAACGCAAGGTCACGCACATGCTCACCATAATCCGGCGGAGTCCCGCCCATTCCGTGGCAAAGGGAGCAGAGCACGACAGACCAAGGGCCCGAACATGGCACCCCATCATCGTCGCCAGCACCCGCCCCCGAATGCCTTGGCGTCTCGTTTAAGATGAGATTGTGGCGACAAACATCGCCAATTCCTTGCCGTCTCGCCGCTGAAACCGGATTCACCATCCATGTTGCCGAATCGTCACAGCCACACCGGTTTCCCCGTCCAATCACGGATCCGCGATTGCCCACACTCTCCTCGCTGGCGATAGTTGCGGCGTTATCGCGATGCGCGACCGGGAGACCGAAATGAAAAAGATCATGTCCAGCACGACCCTTTCCCATTTCCAATCGGACATGATCTCTCATGCATCGGACTTGTTCCCGGGGAGCGCGGCCAGCCAACCGACGCCGTAACCCGCTTTTCCTCCGCTTTTTCGGATCGACCGAAGCGCCGCAGCACGCTGCGCGCAAACCCACACGCTTTGCCCGCTTCCTGGGCTATTATCGGCCGCACATAAAACTGCTGGCAGCAGTGCTTTCGGCTGCCGTGCTGGTGGCTGGCACGGCCATCACCCTGCCCTTGCTGGCCAATTCCATCGTCTCGCAGCTACAGCATCTGCAGGACGCGCCTGACGCCACCTGGCAGCTGCTGGCCATAGGCGCGTCTATGGTCGCTGTGTTCATCGTGCAGGCGGTTGCGACCTATTTCGTCGATTATCGCGGCCATGCCATGGGCGCCAAGATCGAGGCACAGGTGCGACGCGACCTGTTCGAGCACTGCCAAAAACTCTCATTCACCTTCTATGACAGGCAGCGCACCGGCCAGCTGATGAGCCGCATCAGCAATGACTCGTTGTGGCTGGGCGAGCTGTTCCACCACGGACCCGAAGACCTCACCATCGCGGTGCTGAAGTTTATCGGTGCCCTGACCATCATCGCGCTTATCGATCCAATCGTCGCGCTGGCGATCCTGGCTCTCCTGCCTTTAGCAATCGCTTATGCGCTGCATTTCAACAATCGCATGAGGCTGGCGATGACCCGCAGCAAGGAGCGCATTGCCGGGGTGAACGAGCAGGTTGAGGATGCGCTGGGCGGCATTCGCGTGGTGCAATCCTTCGGCACCGAGGCGGCGGAACTGGGTCGGTTCGACGTAGAAAACCAGCGCTTCGTGCGGAGTCGCGAGGACGGCTATCGCAGTGAGGCCCTGCTCTGGAGCGGCATGGACGGCTTTGGGCAGCTGGTCACCATCGTGGTGATTGTGCTCGGGGCGCACCGCATCCTGACCGCCAACCTGTCGGCCGGCGATCTGCTGACGCTGCTGCTGTGCATCGGAGTGTTTCTCGATCCCATCAAGCGGCTCGATAACTTCATCCGCCTCTGGCAGGAGGGTTTTACCGGCTTCACGAGGGCCATGGAGTTGCTCGAGATCGAGCCCGATATTGTCGATCGGCCCGGCGCGATTACCCTGGAGCCGGTACGCGGGGCCATCAGTTTCAAGGATGTGCGCTTTGGCTATGAGGGCGCGGCGCGGCCGGTGTTCGACCGGCTGACCTTCGACATCATGCCAGGGCAATTCGTGGCGCTGGTGGGCCCTTCGGGCGTGGGCAAGACCACGCTCTGCAGCCTCATCCCGCGCTTCTATGACGTGCAGGGCGGCAGCATCAGCGTAGAGGGGGTGGATGTGCGGGGTTTAAGCCTGGCCAGCCTGCGGCGGCAGGTCGGGCTGGTACAGCAGGACGTCTATCTCTTTGCCGGCTCGGTGGCCGACAACCTGCGCTATGGCCGTCCGGACGCCACCGAAGACGAGATCGTGGCCGCCGCCCGCGCCGCCAATGCGCATGATTTCATCATGGGCCTACCGGACGGCTATGGCACTGATATCGGCCAGCGCGGAGTGAAGCTGTCGGGCGGGCAGAAGCAAAGGCTGACCATCGCCCGCGCCTTCCTCAAAAACCCGCCCATTCTGATCTTCGATGAAGCCACCAGCGCGCTCGACAATGAAAGCGAGCGAGCGGTGCAGGCGGCGCTGCTTGAGCTGGCCAAGGGGCGCACCATGCTGGTGATCGCCCACCGGCTCTCCACCATAAGGCATGCCGACCGCATCCTTGTGCTGACGGAGGAGGGAATCGTCGAGGACGGCACCCATGAGGCGCTGATGGCGGCGGGCGGGGTTTATGCCGGGCTGCATGCGATTGGAGGGCGGATTTAGGACTTACAAAAAAGGCCCGGCATTGCTGCCGGGCCGTTTGATCAGCTCAAGCGCTGGAGTGCTTCGCGGATTTTGCTGCGGCGCTCGAGGGCGGCGTCGCGGCGGGCCTTTTGCTCTTCGATCACCTCTTCGGGCGCCTTGGCGACGAATTGCTCATTGCCGAGTTTCTTGTCGATCTGGGCGATTTCGCCGTCGAGTTTTCCGACTTCCTTTTCGAGGCGGGCCTTTTCGACGGCGATGTCGATAACGCCGGCCAGCGGCAGCGCATAGGTGGCTTCGCCCACCACGAACTGGGCGGACTCGCCGGGCACGTCATTGCTGGGCGTGATCTCTTCGAGGCGCGCCAGACGAGAAATCAGCGAGGTGCCGGCAACGAGGCGACGCAGGGTCTCCTCCCCTGCCCCTGTGACCACCAGCTGCAGCTTGGCGCTAGCCGGAACGTTCATCTCGGCGCGCACCGAGCGGACATTGGAAATGACATCGATCAGCCAGGCCAGTTCCGCATCCGCGGCCGCATCTTCGAGGCCGGAGAGATCGGGCCATTCGGTGAGCACGAGCAGGTTCTCGCGCCTGGGGCCGAATTCCCCGGTCTTTTCCCAGAGCTCTTCGGTGACGAAGGGCATCATCGGGTGCAGCATGACCAGGATCTGGTCGAGCGCCCAGGCGGCTGTGGCGCGGGTCTCGGCCTTGGCGGCCTCGTCCTCGCCCATGAAGACGGGCTTGGCGAACTCCACATACCAGTCGCAGAACGTGCCCCAGACGAAATCATAGGCGCTATTGGCGGCTTCGTTGAACTTGTAGTCCTCGATGCCGGCGCGCACGGCGGCCAGGCCACGGGCGGTGGCGCCGACAATCCAGCGATTGAGCGGCAGCGTGTTGGCCTTGGGATCATAACCCTCGACGCGGCGGCACTCGTTCATCTCGAGGAAGCGTGCGGCGTTCCAGATCTTGGTGACGAAGTTGCGATAGCCCTCGACGCGCGAAATGGCGAGCTTGAGGTCACGCCCCTGCGCGGCCATGGCGGCAAGCGTGAAGCGGGTGGCATCGGCGCCATATTCGTCGATGAGTTTGAGGGGATCGATGACGTTCCCCTTGGTCTTGCTCATCTTCTGGCCCTTCTCGTCGCGGACCAGAGCATGCATGTAGACGGTGTGGAACGGTTCCTCGTCGAGGAATTCGAGGCCCATCATCATCATGCGGGCGACCCAGAAGAAGATGATGTCGAAACCGGTGACCAACACGCTGGTCGGGTAATAGCGCTTGAGCTCGGCCGTCTCGTCCGGCCAGCCCAGGGTCGAGAACGGCCAGAGGGCGGAGGAGAACCAGGTGTCGAGCACGTCGGGATCGCGGGTGAGCTCCACCGGCTTGCCATAGTGCTTTTCGGCTGCGGCCAGAGCCTCGGCCTCGTCGGAGGCGACAAAGGCTTCGCCATCGGGACCATACCAGGCCGGAATCTGGTGGCCCCACCAGAGCTGGCGCGAAATGCACCAGGGCTTGATGTTTTCGAGCCAGGCGAAATAGGTGTTTTCGTATTGTTGCGGCACGAACTTGGTGCGGCCTTCGCGCACCGAAGCCAGCGCCGGCTGGGCCAGCACATCGGCCTTGACCCACCACTGGTCGGTCAGGAAGGGCTCGATGACGACGAGTTTGCTCTTCTCGTCATGCGGCACCATGATCTTCTTGTCTTCGATGTGATCGAGGCCGCGCGTCGGGTTTTCTTCGGCCAGCGCGCTGAGATCGGCAACGATAGCCTTGCGGGCGTCGAACCGGTCCATGCCGCGATATTTTGCGGGCACGAAATCGGCATCGATGATGGCGCCGCGGGTGGTGAAGACATTGATCGGCTCGACGCCGGCGCGGACGCCGACTTCAAAGTCGTTGAAATCATGCGCCGGGGTAATCTTCACCGCGCCGGTGCCCAGGGTCGGGTCGGCATACTCATCGGCAACAACGGGAATACGGCGACCAACCAGCGGCAGCTCGATGAACTTGCCGACAAGACCGGCATAGCGCTCGTCTTCCGGATGCACGGCGACGGCGACGTCGCCCAGCATGGTTTCCGGGCGGGTGGTAGCGACGATGATGTAGTCGCGCGTCTCGGTGCCGGTGACGTTGCCCTCTTCGTCCTTGACGGGGAACTCGTAGGTCACGCCATCGGCCAGCGGATAGCGCAGGTGCCACATATGGCCCTTGACCTCGATGTTCTCCACTTCGAGGTCGGAGATGGCGGTTTCGAGGCCCGGATGCCAGTTCACCAGGCGCTTGGCGCGATAGATCAGACCGCGCTTGTGCAGCTCGACGAACACCTTGATGACGGCACGGACCATCTGGTCGTCCGGCTCGCCTGCTGCGCCCATGGTGAAACGTTCACGCGAAAAATCGGCAGAAGCGCCCAAGCGCTTCAATTGATTCATGATCGTGCCGCCGCTCTCGCCCTTCCACTCCCAGACGCGTTCGACGAATTTCTGGCGGCCCATTTCACGACGGCCCGGCTGCTGGCGCTCCATCAGCTGACGCTCGACAATCATCTGGGTGGCGATGCCGGCATGGTCCATGCCGGGCTGCCAGAGCACGTCCTTCTTCAGCATGCGGTTGAAGCGGACGAGAATGTCCTGAACGGTGTTGTTGAGCGCGTGGCCGATATGCAGCGACCCGGTCACATTGGGCGGCGGAATGACGATGGTGAAGGGCTCCGCGCCGGGCTTGGCCCCTGCCCCGGCCTTGAAGGCGTCGGCAGCGATCCAGGCGTCGAAAATGCGCTTTTCGACGGCGGCGGGTTCATAGGTCTTTTCAAGCATCACGTCACTCGCAACAGCAGCGACCCGCCCGGAGAGACCGTGGCGGGTCGAAAAAAGGTTGGCAGACTTCAAGCAAATGCGGTGGACGGGGTCAACAGCGACGCAACCCCGAAACCTTACTCACCGCGGGAAATGCGGGAGATTTCCTTTTCCACCATGCGCTCGACCACGGATGGCAGGTTCTCGTCCAGCCATTCCTTGAGCATGGGGCGCAGCATTTCGCGCATCATGGCCTCGATGGTGAGGCCGGGATTGCCAATGCCCAGCGCATTGAGCTTGCCAATCGAACTGCGCACCGCCGCCTTGGTGGCCGGCTCCAGCAGTTCATTGGCCATGTCGCTGGTCAATGTCGGATCGGGCAAGGGCGCCACTTCGGCAAGACTGGCCTTGGGCTGCGCCGCAGCCATCGGGGCCGGCTCGGGCTCTGGCATGGGCGGCGGCGCGAAGGCAACGACCGGCTCGGGTTCGGGCGAAAACTCCGGCTCCGGGTCGAAATTCATCGCTGGCGGATCGAATGAAGGCAGCTCTTCCGCGGGCTCGAAGGTGATATCCTCTGCTTCGACCAGAGCGGCGCTCGGCTCCTCGGCCACGTCTCCTTCCGTGTCGGCAAGCAGGGAGTCGAAACTGAAGCCACCAACCTCGTCGTCCTCGTCCTCGACGATCTGGGCAGGCGACAAAGCCAGCGGCTCGATATCGTCGAGCATATCTGAGAGGTCGCGATCGGCATTGTCGCTGACGAGACGGGCGGGCGCGGCTTCCATCGGCGGGGCGGCATGCAGGGCCGCAGGGCGGCGAGGCACAGCGGCCGCATCGTCGTCCGCGATGATCTGCCGAATGGAGGACAGAATCTCGTCCATGGACGGTTCTTTGGGTGCCGGCTTGTTCATCAGTGCCTCTTACTCATGACCCGATAGTAGCGACAACCCCGCAACTGGCTTCGCCCTGATTCGTAAATAACACCTTACCTTCTGGGTCGCCGCTGTGGAATCGCCACATCAGGGCAAGTCGGACTTCTCCCACAAAAACTTGTGGCCAGGACGAGCCTGGCCACAAGGGATACGCGAAATAGGTTAGAAAGCGTCAGTCTTGGACGGTGCGCAGCTCCTGCCACACGTCCTGAACAGTCTGCGTATAGGGAACGGCCGTCTTGATGGTGACCGGCAGACCGAGATCGGCAGCGGTCAGGCGCCCCATGGCGGCGAGCAGCGAGAAGGTGGCCACCACCTTATTGTTGGCAGCGTTGATCACTGCCTCGCGGGCGCTGGTCAGCTCGGCCTGGGCATTGAGCACGTCGAGCGTGGTGCGGGTGCCCAGATCGCGTTCCTGGATCACGCCATCGAGCACCGTGGTGCTGGCGGTAACGGCGGCCTGCGCCGCCTGGCTCTGCGCATCGGCGCTCTGGATGCCGGCCCAGGCGGAGATAACCGCCTCGCGGATCTGGTCATAGGCCGACATGGCGTCGACTTCAGACTTGATCTGGTTGAGATTGGCCTTGCGCACGCTGGAGCCGATGGCGCCGCCAGCATAGATCGGTACGGTGATCTGGAAGCCAACCGAGGCGCTGATGCCGTCAGCCTGGGGATTGCCGGATGGACCGGTCCAGCGCGTGCCGACCTGCCCAGTGACCGAGGCCGTGGGACCGAAGGCCGCCTGGGCTGCATCGGTGCTGGCCTGGGCGGCCCGAATAGCGGCCTTGGCCATGAGGATGGCCGGATGCCCGACCTCGGCCTCTGCAATTGCGGTGTCGAGGGAAGCCGGGATCAGCTTGCCGAAATTATGCGCCGTGCCCAGGCCCTGCGGCCGGGCGCCAACATAGCGCTGGAAGGTTGCCTGGCTGACTTCGAGGTTGCTGGTGGCGGCACGCAATGCCGCCTGGCCCTGGGCCAGACGCGCCTCGGCCTGAGCCACGTCGATACGCGTACCCTCGCCGACATCGAGACGGTCGCGCGCCGACTGCAGCTGCGCCTGGAAGAACTGGATATTTTCCTCGCGCAGCGCCACCAATTGCCGGCCGCTCAGCACCGCCATATAGGCCTGAATGACATTGAGCAGCACGTTCTGCTCGGCATTGCGGATCTGGTATTCGGCAGCTTCCGCGCCGGCACGAGCCGCTTCGATCTGCGCCTCGGTCTGGAAATTATCGAAAATGGTTTGGTTGTAGCTGATCCCGGCGGTCAGCGTGCTGCCGCGCGACCAGTTGCCGCCATTGAGCGAATAGTTCTGGTTGCCGCCGATGGAAGCGCCGATGGTCGGCAGCTTGCGCGACTGGGCCTGCACGATATTTTCAGCCGAGGCCTTGGCGTTGAGCAGAGCCGCCTGCAGGTCCGGCGCATGCTGGTAGGCCGCCGTCAGCGCATCGGAAATGGACTGGGCCGAAGCGGCACCCGCACCACCCCAGGACAGCGCGATGGCGAGCACGCTCGCCCCAAATACGCTCTGAAACTTCATCAACGGCCTCCAGACCCCAAGACACATACCGCCCGGCACATGGGGTTTACAACGGACCCAGGCAATCCCTGACAATCATTAACCTGTTCTTCATCTTTCACCGTGTCGCCACGGCAACAGACCAAGAGAATCTCAAAAAACGAAGCGCTCGCCCGCCGCAGCGGGGCGCAGATCATGCAGACTAGCATTGAATTCTGTACGAGCCGTGACTCCGTCGACGCCGTTCAGATAAACGGTTGCTACGCCAACGCCGCCCTGTCGGATCAGTGCGACCAGCCTCCCTCCGGGTCGCAGCCGCGCTATGAGATCGGCGGGCGCATCGGGCAAAGCCCCTTCGACGATGATGACATCGAACATTTCGGCATTGAGGCTGTGTTCGTCGCCAAACACCACCCGCGCCGTATCAAGACCCAGGGCTGCCAGACGCGCATTGGCCTCGTCCACCAGCGCTGCATCGGCCTCCAGCCCCAGCACATGCGCCGAAAGACAGGCCAGCACTGCGGTCGAATAGCCGCTGCCGGCGCCCAGATCGAGCACCTCGTCCTGCTCACCGATGTCAGCCAGTTCCACCAGGCGTGCAAAGACAGCCGGTGCGGCCAGGAAACGTCCCGACCCTTCCCGCATCAGATGCGGTTCATCGATATAGGCGATGGCTTTGCGCGGTTCGGGCACGAACATCTCACGCGGCAGGCGACCCATCGCCGAAAGCAGGCGGCGATCATAGACGCCGCTGGTGCTCAACTGGCTGTCCACCATGGCGCGCCGGGCGCGGGCATAATCCACCATTTGCGATCTGGTCCATTCACAGCCAAGGGCATATGCTGGACGTGAATATCCATCACGCTTGTCCGACACAAGCCCGTGACCGCCTCACCGGGCCATAAAAATGCCGCGCTGGGGAAAACCTGCTACGGGCCAACCGATTTTTTTGGCTTGTCGGCCGGCGCGTGGTTGTCGACGGGCTGGTCCTGGGTCTTTCCATCCGGCCGGTGGCCAAGATCGTCGATATTGTCGTCCTTTTGCTCACCTTCCCCGGTTTCCAGCGGCGCCGGAGTGCTGTCATTGACGCTGTCTTTGGTGGGTCTGGCCATGGGCAAAGTCTCCCTGTTTACCCCTAGCCAACCCGCGAACCCGCCGGTTGTTCCAACCAGCCGCGCCAAATGGACGCGGGCCATGGCGCCGCCGGAACGATACGATCAACGATATGGGAAAACTGAATGGAGGCCGCGTCCGGAATCGAACCGGAATACACGGATTTGCAATCCGCTGCGTAACCACTCCGCCACGCGGCCTCACGAGGGCGGTTTCTAGGGGGCAGGCGCGAAAGATGCAAGAGGATTGGAGAGGTGGGAGACATTTCTTCCCATATGTCCCCTGCCCGCATCCCTTCCCTGGCCTTATCCGGCGACTTCTTGCTATGGAGAGGTTTGGCGCGTCGCGCGCCGAGCCGAAAGAACCAGCATGGCAATGCCGTGACAGGCTTTCATTTGAGCGACCAAGGTGGCGAAGATGAGCAAGCCTTTTGTTTCGTTGCGTCCGGAAATCACCCGCACGCATGCCCTGATCCTGATGGACTGGCTGGAGGATGAGCGGGTCACCCGCTATCTCAGCGATTCACGCAGCGTCTCGCGCTTCATCGCCGAGGCCATAGACCGGACCCAATTGCCGATCCTGACGCATCTGTTCAACCAGGGCGGCCGCTTCTTCATGACCTATGACCGAAACGATCGTCCGGTGGGCTTCGTGCGCCTGGTCAAGACCGGTGGGGATTGCGAGATCGTGCTGGTTATCGGCGACCACGACAATTGGGGCCGCAGCCTGGGCGCCAGCAGCATTCGCGAGGGGCTGAAGCTGGCCTTTCTCGACATGCGCGCGCGCACCGTCATCGCCAGGATCCACCCCGACAATATCGGTTCGCTCAAGGCGTTCGAGCGGTGCGGCTTTGCGCTCCACCACGAGACGCCGACGCTGCAATCCCTGTCGTTGACGGCCGGCCGCTACCGGCAGCTGCTGCGCAGCGGCGCGCTTGCCGATACAGGCGACATCTTTATAACCGAAATGGACAAAGAGCGGCTCGAAGACCTAATTGCCTGCGAACAAGGTGCGGTGATTGCCGACCTCGAGCATGAAATCGAACGCGCGATTGTCGTCGAGCCTAAAGAAGTCGCGCCAGACGTGGTGACGATGAATTCCAGGGTGTTGCTGCACCTCGACGACGAAGCTCTGGAAGTGGCGCTGGTCTATCCGCACGAGGCCGACGACCGCGCTGGCAAGCTGTCCGTCCTCTCCGAAATCGGCGCCGCCCTGCTCGGTTACCAGGAAGGCGACGCCATTGACTGGACGGTGTCGGAGCGCACACGACGCATCCGCATCGACCGGGTGATCTACCAACCGGAATCGGCAGGCGACTTTCACCTGTAGCGGAGAAAATCGGGGTAGAGGGGCCTGAGGGCAGTGCCGAAACTCGCCCTCGAGACCTTGGCCGTTAACGAAACTCAATGGTTAGCGAAATGTTACCAGGCCGCCCCACTGACTTCTGATTCGGGCAATGATAATCCGTAATTACTCGTAGGGAGAATTACGGACATGTCGGCCAGCCTTGAAGGTATTCAGGTCAAGATTTCGCTTGAACTGCAAGGGTGGTTTGAAACCACCGTGCCGATCACGGTCAATTCGGTGACGGTGGGATCTGGAATCGAGCTGAACCAGTATTTCTCCTCCCGCATCCTCTCGGATACCGATGGCAACGGCACCATCGAGCCGGTGCAGGGCCCCAACGGCCTGCTCGACGGCTGGTTGAAGGTCGACATTTCCGGCAATCAGGTCTTTGCCCAGTTCAGCGGCCAGGCGCAGCCGACGGGCATCAAGATCAAGATCGAGAACCTGGCGCCCACGGGAGCCGCCCCTGGCACGGTCGAAATGGCGGGGCAGATGAACGGCGTGAATACCGTTTATGCGCCGACCTACACCGCCTCGACCAAGGTGTTGGAGTTGAACTGGTTCCTGCTCGGCTTCCAGCCCGGCACGGTGATCAACCAGACGGTGTTCTATGACAACATGCTGGACGACGCCCCGGTGGCCGTCGACGACAGCTTCGCCATCAATGTGGGCCAGACCCTGTCAGGGGCAAACATTCTGGCCAATGACACCGACCTCGATAATCTCGGCAATTTCGGGATTGTCGACATTTCGACAGTGACCAAGATCAATGGTGTGAACCTCAATCCCAATCAGTGGATCGACTTGCAGGGGGGCGGCCAGATCAAGGTCAGCAGCAGCGGCCAGCTGCAGTTCCGCGAAGACGGCGACTTTACCGACCTTGCCCGCGGCGTCACCCGCACCACATCGTTTCAGTACACCATTGCCGATTCAACTGGCCTGACCGATGTCGGCACGGCGTCCATCGCGGTGACGGGCGTCAACTCCGCCCCCACCATCAACCTGCCGTCTGCACCATCCATCCTGGAAAATTCCTCGGTGGCGCTCAGCGGCATTTCGATAGCGGACGTGGATGGAGACGCACAAACCGTTACCCTCAACGTCAACCACGGGGCCCTCGCTCTTTCAACAACGGCAGGGTTGAGTTTTTCTGACCCGAACGGTTTCGACGGTACGCTGAGCTTTTCCGGCTCCCTGGCAAACATCAATGCAGCCCTGGCATCGTTGAGCTTCGCCCCCACCGCAAACTATACTGGCCCGGTGACGCTGTCGGTGTCTACTGGTGACGGAAGCGCAACAAAAACCGCGCAATTGTCGTTGTCAGTTGCTGACGTAAAGCCGGTTCTGCCGTCCATACAGGCCAGCATTAATGAAAACGCCACGGCTGGCACGCCAGTGGTTACGCTCGTGGCCTTCGGCGACAATAATGGCCTGACATATTCCATCATCTCCGGCAACGAGAGCGGCGCGTTCGCGATCAACGCGGCGACCGGAGCGATCACGGTGGCGGACAGCAGCAAGCTCGATTTCGAGCACAATGCCGCCTTCAGCCTCCTCGTCGGCGTTGACGACGAAGATGGCGACACCATAGTCGATGCGACGGGCACCGTGACGATTACGCTCAATGACGTAAACGAGAAGCCGACCAACCTTGCACTGAGCGCCCTGTCCACAAACCAGAGTAGCTCCGGCGCGAATGCGACGGTCGCCACGCTCTTGACGACGGATCCCGACAGCGGTGACACCTTCACCTATGAATTGGTTGCGGGCGCCGGCGATGGGCAAAATGGCCGTTTCACCATTGTCGGCAACGAATTGCGCGCCGTCTCGGCGCTTGAGGCAGGCACCTATAATGTGCGGCTGAAAACAATCGATGCCGACGGTCTGTTCCTGGAAAAGGCCTTTACGGTTACCGTGGGCGATGACGTGAAACCCGTCATTACGTCGATTTCCGCTCCAGATGCGCCGCTCGGTATCGGCAGCACTCTGCTCGTCACCATAAATGCAGGTGAAGCTGGATTGTCGCTGCAGGCCGGCTCGGTCAATGGACAGGCCCTCACCAGCTTTACGGACCTTGGCGGCGGCATCTACACCGCTATTTACACCGTGGCGGAGGGCCACCCGTCCATCGCGGCCAACCAGGACATTCCGGTCTCGATCCAGCTCCGCGACGCGGCAGGAAACGTATCGGACGCCTATACGACCGCTCTTGCCAATACCGATGACCTTATCGACAGCGTCCGCCCGACGGGATCGGCACCGACCCTGGCCGCCGCATCCGACACTGGCCTCTCCAGTGCCGATGGGATCACCGCCAGCACAGCGCTGACATTTACCGGCACCGGTGAAGACGGCGCGACGGTCAAGCTGTTCGACGCCAACCATCTTGCCCTGGGAACGGGCACCGTAGTCGGTGGTTCTTGGTCAATCACGACAGTGACCATGGCCGAAGGTAACCATACCGTTCATGCCGAGTATTTCGACGCCGTGGACAACAGCTTCGTCAGCCAGACGAGCACCGTCACAATCGACACGACACCGCCGACGGCGGTTGCCGACACGGCAAGCCTGGACTTGCGCAACGGCGTAGCAGTCCTGCTCAATGTGCTCAGCAATGACACGGGGGCGATTGCCGTCCAGGCCGTGGGTGGCCATGCGGTGGCTGTAGGCAATGCCGTCGCCGGCAGCAATGGCGGCAGCTTCGTGCTGCAGGCAGACGGCACGCTGAGTTTTGATCCGCAGACCGCTTTCGTCGGCCTGGCATCCGGCGACACGGCACTAACGTCGGTTGACTTCACCATCACTGACAGCGCCGGAAATACATCGACATCGTCGGCCAGTGTCACAGTCACCGGCCGCAATGACGCTCCAACGCTCACGGTCAATGCAGGCGCGTCGGTAACCGCTGGCGCGACGCTCACGATCACTGCAGCGATGCTCACTGCCGCCGATGCCGACGATCTGCCCTCTGGGCTGACCTATACGATCGGCAGCCTTCCGACCGGCGGCCAGCTTCGGCTGGGCAACACGGTGCTGCAGGCAAACGACACCTTCACCCAGGACGACGTGAACCAGGGGCGGCTGACCTATATGGCCGGCAGCAGCGCTGGGCAGCAGCAATTTGCATTCTCGCTTGCCGATGGCGGCGAAGACAATTCGCTCGCGATCCACGGTCAGACCTTTGCGATGACGGTTACAGCAGCGCCGGTCACCCCGACGCAGCCGACACAGACTACCGAAACGGAGACAATCGGGGGCGTCACGGTCACGACATCGACCACGACGCAGCCGGACGGGTCCAAAACCCATGTGGTGACGATCCCCGTCATTTCCGGGAGCACGACGACGCCTGTCAAGATTCCGCTGGTGACTGGCAGCAATGGCGGCACGGTGCTGTCTGTCGACGTTCCCCCCGGTGTCGGGCTGACTGTATCGGGGACGGTTACGCCAACCACCAGCACCAGCTCGACAACGCAATTCACCGCGCAGCTGGGATCACAAGGCGGCACCTCAGTCGATCCGACACTTTTGGCTGGTGGCCAGCAATACCTCTCCAACCTGCCCACCGGCACCCCCGTGATCGTCCAGACAATCGTGCCGACTGTCGCACCGGGGGTGGATGCCCTGTCGAGCCCGATCATCATCTCCGGCGCTGTGGGCAACGGCTCGACACAGACGATGCTGATTGTCGACACGAAGGGACTGCCTCCCGGCGCGGTGCTGCAGTTCGACAATGTCTCGTTCGCCGTGGTGGTCGGCAATGCCACGATCACCGGTGGTGCGGGCTCGCAGACGGTCTTCGCCGATGGCGGCAGCCAATATATCGTGCTCGGTGCAGACGACGACGAACTGCATGGCGGTGCCGGCGACGACACCATCGGCTCGGTCGGCGGCAATGATCGCCTGTTCGGTGACGATGGCAATGACACGCTGTTTGGTGGCCCGGGTGATGATTTCCTATCGGGTGGCGCCGGTTACGACAAGGCTCTCTACGAGGGCACGTTCGAGACGGTGCAAATCCACCGCAACAGCCTCGGCCAGCTGGTTGTCTCGGGCCCCGAAGGTACCGACACGCTCGACAGTATCGAGCATATCGTGTTCCAGAACGGCACTGTCTCATACACCACGATCGACCTGTCGGGGGACCAGGGGACGCTCTACAAGCTCTACCAAACCATATTCGGTCGTCCTGCGGATCAGGGCGGGCTCGACTATTGGGTCAGCAAGCTCGCAGGCAATACCAGCCTTGTCGACATCACCCGC
Source organism: Devosia equisanguinis (assembly GCF_900631955.1). Classification (GTDB taxonomy): domain Bacteria; phylum Pseudomonadota; class Alphaproteobacteria; order Rhizobiales; family Devosiaceae; genus Devosia; species Devosia equisanguinis. The sequence continues at coordinate 15,353 of NZ_UZWD01000040.1, forward strand.
TCCTTCCTCGCGTCGGACGAGTTCGGTCGGTTGCCGGGCCCCGATGGCGGAACCAACGAGCAGTTCCTGGTGGCGCTCTACGAACAGGCCTTCCACCGCGCACCGGATACCGATGGCATGAACTACTGGCTGGCCGAACTGGGCCGCGGCGTGCATCGCGAGGATATCGTATTGTCCTTTGCGGCAAGCGACGAGACCAGTGCATTGATCGGGGACACACCAGAGCAGCCCCTCTGGTACCTCTAGTCTTTTCAAGCAAAAGGGAGAGCGGCCACGGCCGCTCTCTCTGCATGGCTGACGCCGACACGGCCGCGTTCACAATCGTCAACTCGCCGCAAAAACCTGCAGCCATGTCCAGAGCTTGTTTACAAAGCCTGGCATAGGTTCTCCCCGACGCATTTTTCGCGCGCTATCAGGGGGTTATTTTCATGACGAAGTTGCCGGCAGATTTTTCGCTTCGACCGGACCAGTGGCATTTGTCGAACCAGGGCCAGACCGGGGGTACGGCTGGAATCGACATCAACGTCCTGCCGGTCTGGGAAGACTATACCGGCAACGGCGTCAAGGTCGTCGTCTTCGACAGCGGCATCGACACCGGCCACCCCGACCTGATCGGCAACTACCTGCCGGAACTGAGCTATGAATACACCACCGGGACCACGGATGGATCATATCTTCACGTTAAGCCCTATGAAGCGCATGGCACATTCGTCTCCGGACTGATCGCCGCGGATGGCTCGGGCACCGGGGTCATCGGTGTGGCCTTTGGCGCGAAATTCACCGCCTATGCCAATTTCGGCACCAATGAATCCTCGACAGCCTTCAGCCGCGCGGCCGACGCCGGCTTCGACGTCATGAACAACAGCTGGGGATACACCATCCCCTTCGTTGCCACGTTCCACAACGACCCCAGCCTGCTGGACAATCTCACCCATGCCGTTTCGACCGGACGTGATGGACTGGGCCTGAATATTCTTTTTGCAGCAGGCAACAGCTATTCCTATTCGCGCATATTCGCCGAACATGGGTTTACCTGGACCGGCCAGTCGCCATTCGCCGACGTGAACACCGACAGCCTGCAGAATTCGCGTTTCATCATCACCGTTGGCTCGGTTGACCACGATGGCACCTATTCGGAGCCGGGCGATGACTATGGATACACCACGCCGGGCGCCGCCGTGCTGGTGTCCGCCCCAGGCACCAATGTGACCTCGACCGATATCAGGGGACCGGACGGATACGGTCCTGGCGACGACTACACATCGTCCGGCACCTCCTTCGCGACGCCGGTGGTATCTGGCATCGTGGCGCTGATGCTGGAGGCCAATCCCCTCCTGGGCTATCGTGACGTCAAGGAAATCCTGGCCTATTCGGCGCGCCATATCGATCCGGAGGAACCCGCCTGGATGGTCAATGGAGCCACGAACCACAATGGCGGCGGGCTGCTCAGCAATTACAACTATGGCTTCGGCATGGTCGATGCGACCGCGGCAGTACGCCTTGCCGAAACCTGGACCAAGCAAAGCGTCTATAGCAACGAAGTCTATGTCGGCACCGACCTTTCCCTCGATAACGTCGCTATTCCCGATGGCGGCGCCATTCAGTTCACCTTCGAATTGGCCGATGGCGTCAGCATCGAGACCATGGAGCTCGATCTCAGCCTCGTCCACGAGGAAATCGGGGACCTGACGCTCACCCTCATTTCACCGAACGGCACAGAATCCACCCTGCTCTATCGCCCCAGCGACGGCCGCGTCACCGAAATCACGAAGGCCATTATGGGCGACGGACCGGGCACCTTCGATCCCACAAAGCTGATCCACACGCTTACCAGCAACGAGTTCATGGGCGAGACCAGTGGCGGGACATGGACCGTGGTGGTCACCGACGAAAAGCTGGGCAATGTCGGCAGCCTGCAGGGTTTCGAGCTGCGGGCCTATGGCTCCAACGCCAGCGCCGACCGCACCTATATTTATACCAACGACTTCGCCACGGTGGCGGGGACCGATGCCGCGCGCACCACGCTGGCCAACAGCACCGGCAACCATACGCTGAACCTGGCGGCCATCTCGGATGCAGTTGTGGTCAATCTGGCGACCGGCGCAGCAAACATTGCCGGCGTTGATGTGACTATCACGGCGGATACCAAGGTGGGCGCGGTGTTTGCCGGTGACGGCGCCGACCTCGTTACGCTGTCCAGCGCGGGTGGTTTCGCCAATATGGGCCGCGGCAACGACACCGTGGTGGTGACCAGCACCGGCACCATCAATGGCGGTGCCGGATTCGATCGCATCGTACTGTCCGACACGTCGGCGCAATATGCACTCGACGCTGGGAGCGCCACTGTGCAGCTCACGCATAAGGACTCCGGCGACCTGATCACCGCGAGCAATGTTCAGTTCTTCTCATTCGCCAATAATCCCGCCGATGTGCTGGTGCTGACGGCGAGCGCAGTCGAGGCGCAGGTGGCCCGGCTTTACGACCTTGTGCTGGGCCGCGCCGCGGATTTCGACGGTTTGGCTTATTGGATCGGACGCGCCGCTGAGGGTGCCGGGGTCGACGACATCGCCGCCTCGTTCTCCGCGAGCGACGAGTTCTCCGGCCTCAGCGCAAGCCTTTCCAACTCTGCCTTTATCGACCTGCTCTACACCCATATTCTGGGTCGCAGCGCCGACGAAAGCGGCGCCAGCTACTGGATGGGTCGTATCGAGGCCGGCATCAATCGCCTGGACATCGCCACCAGCTTCGCGGTTTCCGATGAGGCCGGCACCGTTACGGTTGACCATGTCCGCCTGATCGGTACGGCCGAGGACACGCTGTTCGCTTAAACCCGGCGATCGCCTGGACAAACCTGGGGCCACCGCATGCCGTGCGGTGGCCCTTTCGTTTGGGCCACGCAGAACTGTCATCGGATTGCGCTATGGGGGCAAGACTGCCCAGGAGAAGCGCAATGCCAAAAAAGCAGATGGCATCAGAGCCGCTGATCGATCCCAACGCCACCATTCGCGATTGCCAGCTGGGGCGATATACCGAGATCGGCGCCCGCACCGAGATGAGCGAAACCCGCTTCGGCGACTACAGCTATATCGTGCATGATGCCTCTGCGATTTACGCCGATATCGGCAAGTTCTGTTCCATCGCCGCATTCGTGCGGATCAATCCCGGCAACCACGCCACCTGGCGCGCCAGCCAGCACCATTTCACCTAGCGCTCGGCGCTATATGGCTTTGACCTCGGCGATGATGCGGCGTTCTTCGACTGGCGGCGCAGCAATGCGGTGCGCATCGGGCACGATGTGTGGATCGGCCATGGTGCGGTGATCATGCCAGGCGTGAGCATCGGCAACGGCGCCGTGGTCGGCTCATCGGCTGTGGTGACCAAAGACGTGGCGCCCTATACCATCGTCGTCGGGGTCCCTGCCCGGCCGATCAAACGCCGTTTTCCCGAAGACCTGGCAGCACGCATGGATGCACTGGCCTGGTGGGATTGGGATCATGACACTTTAGGCGAAAGGCTGCCGGATATGCGCCGGCTGAGCGCTGAGGCATTCGTCGGTAAATATTCAGGCTGAAGACCAAACTGAAAGCGCCCCGGATCCTGTCCGGGGCGCCAATGGCGCCGCGAGGCGCTCGGTCTATCAAAAATTAGGTGAGCCAGATGCCGTCGCTGATGGCGTCATGAACCTGCGCCTTGTTCTCATTGCTCTCCGAAAAGAAAGCCAGGAGATCGCGGCGGTTGGTTTCGTTGCCGTTGAGCTTGCTAACCCAATAATTGTAGCCGTCCTGGTCATAGTTGCGGCCGAGCGTATGGGTGTAGAGCAGTTCGACGAACTTGCTGTTGGAGACGCTTCGCTCGTCGCCATAGGTCGACTTGAACTCGGGCGAGTTGATGAAGCTGTCGGCCAGGGCGGCAAGATTCGTGTCGCCGGAATCGAGACGACCGATCCAATATTTGAGGCCGTCATTGTCGGGAGTACGCTCGAGAGCAGCCTGGTAAAGGCGATAGGCCATGCCGGCATTGCCATCGATATCGAGGGCCAGAACGCCATCGGAAAAGCTCAGGCGCTCGACATTGACCAGGACGTTGGCGACGCCATTGCTGTCGGAGACCGTGATGCTGTCGCCATTGCGGGCGAATGAATAGTTCCCCTTGGCAGCGCTATAAGTCACCGTATCAAGGGTGCCCTTGCCCTCGATGGTGGAGCCATCGCCGCCAAGCAAGAGGCCGCCGGGATTGGCTGGCTGGGCAATCTGGTCGGTCGTGATGCTGCCGTCGCCAAAATCGATGCGCTCGATATTCTTCAGCGTATCGACTACACCAGCGGCGTTCTTGACATAAACGATGCCGTCGCTGTCGCGCGTCAGCGTGTAGCCGGACTTGCTGTCGAAATAGCGGACGCTGTCATAACCCTCGCCGCCATCGATATAATCGGCGCCAGCACTGTTCCAGACATTGTCGTTGCCGGATCCCAGCTCGAAACGGTCGGACCCCTGCAACAGGTAGTTCAACACTTGACCACCACCATAAGGCATTTTGGCCAGATTGAAGACAGTTGCAGCATCGATATTGGCGTTGCTGGCTTCTGCCATCAGCACGTCGTTGCGGAAATACAGGATCTTGTTGACATTGCCGGTCGCGTGCATGGCGATCGGGTCATAAGTGAAATCGGTCCCGTACAGTTCAAAACGTCCGCCTGAACTCATGGGCACAATGGCCGACGTTCCAGTGACGACCACATTGTACATCGGCCGGCCGGGCTCCATGGCATTCGGATTGTCGAAATCCAGCGCGAAGCCATTGAACGTCTTAATAGTGAGCATACTCAAATCCCTCAAAAACTGCATTCTGCAGCCAGAGGCGAACATAACCACGACGCATTTAGCGCAAATTATTGAATTTGCGAGTGTTTGCACTGCCGCGTTAACGCGGTGTTCATCGTGAAACCGCTGCCACCTAAGTAGCAAGCAAGGCCCCCAAGCATGCCTACTGCTCGCCCTTCATTTGATAGCAGTCAGATGAAGGGGCTTGCTGAGCCTTATGAAAAAAACAACCACCCGGATTGGACGCAGAGCGGCGGAGTTATCTGCCCAGGCTGACGCAGCAGGAGCGGTATAGCAGACAAGACTTAGGGCGCGACTGGACACACCTACTTCGAAATTATCTGCAAAATATTGGCCACCCATCTTAGTTAAACCCGGAATCAGCTCACGCGTTGGCCGGCGCGCCAGACGCCGAGGACGACTGGGGTGTCGTTGACCAGGCGTACGCGGCTGAAGTCGGCGCGTTTGCCTGGAGCTATGCTGCCGCGGTCATCGAGCCCAACCATGGCGGCGGGGGTGGCGGAGACCATGGCCACGGCTTCGGGCAGCGCGATCTGGTCGTGGGCGTTGAGGTGGAAAATGGCTTGCATGAGGCTGGCCGGCACATAATCCGAGGAGAGCGCGTCGAGAAAGCCGTGGCGCGCCAGCTCCTGGGCCGAGACATTGCCCGAATGGGAGCCGTTGCGCACCACATTGGGCGCCCCCATGACCACTTTCATGCCTCGCTTGTGGGCGTGGCCGGCAGCGCCGAGCGTGGTGGGGAATTCGGAGATGGCGATGCCGATCTCGGCGGCTTCTTCGACATGTTCGCGCGTCGTGTCATCATGGCTGGCCAGCACGGTGCCATGATGCTGGGCCAGCGCCACCACCGAGCGGCGGTGGAACGCGGCATGGCGCGCCTGCGACTCCCGGCGCTCGCTGACCATGGCGTTGAACTCGTCATCGGTCCATTTCTTGTCGCGGTTGAACTGGCGCCACTTGTCGAGGTCGTGCCATTGGCGCTGGCCGGGTGTGTGGTCCATGAGCGAGACCAGCCGCACATATTCATTGCCGGCAAGCGGCTGATAGATATCGAGGACCGCCGGATCGGCCAGTTCGCAGCGCAGATGCAGGAAATGCTCGGCGCGCATGACGGCACGGACGGAGGTGTCCGAGAGGGTTTCTACAGTCGAGGCGATCATCTTCCGCCTGGCGCTGGCGGCGGAATATTCGCCCACCGAAACGGCGTCGAACACGGTGGTGATCCCAGCGCCGACCACCTGCACATCGTGGGAGAGCACGGCCGCCATGCTGGATGGCCACATGACGCCGGGACGCGGCTGCAGGTGTTTTTCGAGATTGTCGGTGTGCAGCTCGACAAAACCGGGCAAGAGGAAATCGCCTTCGAAATCCAGCGCATCGGCAGGCGCTGCCTGGCCCTCGTCCAGCCGGGTAATGTCGGAACCCTCTATCGCAAGTGTGCCATCGACGACGGCGTCGCGGGTGACGATGCGGGCATTGGCGATGCTGAAGCGGCTCATGCGGCGCTCCTCTGGAAAGAATTGACTTCGAACAGACGGTCGGCGACGGCAGCGCGCACTTCGGCATCGTGGAATATGCCGACAATGGCGGCGCCGCGTGCCTTGGCCTCACCGATCAGCTCGACCACAACCTGCCGATTGCCGGCATCGAGCGAGGCCGTAGGCTCGTCGAGCAGCATGATCGGATAGTTGGCGATGAAGCCGCGGGCGATGTTGACGCGCTGCTGTTCGCCGCCGGAAAAGGTGGCCGGGGCCACGGCCCAGAGGCGTTCGGGGATGTTGAGGCGGCGCAGCAGCTCACGCGCGCGGTCGCGGGCAGTTTCGGCATCGGCACCCAGGAGGCGGGCCGGCTCGGCCACCACCTCCAATGCCGGAACGCGCGGAATGACGCTGAGGAACTGGCTGACATAGCCCACCGAGCGGCGGCGCACCTCGACCACCTGCCAGGGTTCAGCGCTGGTGAGATCCACCATGCCGCCGTCATGCAGCACCCGCACATGGCCGGCGCTGGGCTTGTAATTGGCATAGAGCGAGCGCAGCAGCGTCGACTTGCCGGCGCCGGAGGGACCATGCAGGCACACGCACTCGCCGGCATGGACATCGAGATCGAGCCCGGCAAATACCGGAATGCGCACGCCGCCCTGGGTGTGCAGCACGAAATCCTTGCTGAGGCCGGAAACGGAAATCATCATGGTCATTTTAGGTTTCCTTGACGGAAGTCTGGAAGGTGGCCCCTTCATCCGTCCCCCTTGGGGCACCTTCTCCCGCAAGGGGAGAAGGGTGTTCGGGGCAGTGCCGGGTCAAACCTGCAGGACGGAAGAAACAAGCAGCTGCGTGTAGGGGTGATGCGGATCGTCCAGCACCTGGTCGGTTAGACCTTCCTCAACCACATTGCCCTTCCACATCACCATCAACCGGTCGGCGAGGAGCCGTACCACGGCCAGGTCATGGGTGACGACGATGGCGGCAATGCCCAGCTCGCGCACCAGGCCGCGCAATAGATCGAGCAGGCGCGCCTGCACCGAGACGTCGAGACCGCCGGTGGGTTCGTCCATGAAGACGAGGCGCGGCCGGGTGACCAGATTGCGGGCGATCTGCAGGCGCTGCTGCATGCCGCCGGAGAAAGTCTTGGGCAGATGATCGACTCGAGAGGCATCGAGCTCGACCTTGGACAGCCAATCGAGCCCCTCGGCGCGGATATTGCCATAGTGGCGCTGGCCCACCGCCATCAGCCGCTCGCCGACATTGCCGCCGGCAGAAACGTCCATGCGTAGCCCATCGCGCGGGTTCTGATGCACGATGCCCCAATCGGTGCGCACGAGGCGACGGCGTTCGGGCTCGGACAGATCATAGATATTGCGCAGCCCCTGCCCTTCCATGTCGTAATCGACGCGGCCGCTATCGGGCGTCAGCTGCGCCGAGAGCAGGTTGAGCAGCGTCGATTTGCCGGAGCCGGATTCCCCGACAATGCCGATGACCTCGCCGGGATAGAGGGTAAAGCTGACATCGCGGCAGCCAATGGTCTTGCCGTAGCTTTTGCCGACATTTTCGACGCGCAGCAGCGGGCGGCGCTCATTGAAGGACGAAAGGGACATTGCCGCGCTCATTGTTCCGCCTCCGCATTGGCGACGCCCAGGGGCCCGACATGGCCGGCGACGCGGCGCTCACCGCAATAGTGGGTGTCCGAGCAGACGAACATCTTGCCACCGCGGTCATCGAGAATGACCTCGTCGAGATAGGAGTTTTCGGCACCGCAAAGGGCGCAGCACTGGTCCCAGCTCTGCACGGTAAAGGGGTGATCCTCGAAATCGAGGCTGCGCACATTTGTATAGGGCGGCACGGCATAAATGCGCTTTTCGCGCCCGGCGCCGAACAATTGCAGCGCCTTCATATGGTGCATCTTGGGATTGTCGAATTTGGGAATGGGCGACGGGGCCATGAGATAGCGCTCGTTGACCAGCACCGGGTAGTCATAGGTGGTGGCGATGTGGCCGTAGCGGGCAATGTCCTCGTAGAGCTGCACATGCTTGATGCCATATTCGGCATAGCCGTGCATTTTCCGCGTTTCGGTTTCGCGCGGCTCGAGCTTGCGCAAGGGCTCGGGCAAGGGCACCTGGTAGACGATGACCTGGCCTTCCTGGAGACCGCGCTCGGGAACGCGGTGGCGGGTCTGGATGATATCGGCGTCTTCGGTCGCCTCGGTGGTGGCAATACCGGCCACGCGCTCGAAAAAGCGACGGATGGAGACGGCATTGGTGGTGTCGTCAGCGCCCTGGTCGATGACCTTCAGCGTGTCATCGGGCCCCAGAATGCTGGCCGTGACCTGGATGCCGCCCGTACCCCATCCATAGGCCAGTGGCATTTCGCGGCCGCCAAAGGGCACCTGATAGCCGGGTACGGCGATGGCTTTCAGGATGGCGCGGCGGATCATCCGCTTGGTCTGTTCGTCGAGATAGGCAAAATTGTAGGCCGTGTTCCATTGGGGCGGCTGGTGCATGGCGGCGCTCATTCGGCAGCCTCCTTGAGCTGGCGCTGGTCATGCTCGTCGCGCAGCTTGCGCAACAGGCCCAGTTCGCCCTGGAAATCGACATAGTGCGGCAGCTTGAGGTGCGAGACGAAGCCGGCCGCCTCGACATTGTCGGCATGGTAGAGGACGAATTCCTCATCCTGGGCCGGATAGCGGACGATCTCGCCCAACTCCTTGGCGCGTAGGGCGCGGTCGACCATGGACATGGCCATGACCTTGCGCTCGTTATGGCCGAAGGACAGGCCATAGCCGCGAGTGAACTGCGGCGCCTTTTCGGCCGAGCCCTGGAACTGGTTGATCATGTGGCACTCGGACACGGTGATATCGCCGATATCGAGGGCAAAACCCAATTCCTCAGGCACGATCTCGACACGGACATCGCCCATGCGGATCTCCCCGGCAAAGGGGTGGTTGTTGCCGAAACCGCGCTGGGTCGAATAGGCAAGCGCCAGCACATAGCCCTCATCACCCCGCGCCAGGTTCTGCAGGCGCTGGTCGCGGCCGGCGGGAAAGCTCATGGGTTCGCGAGTGAGATCGAAGGGCTCGGGGGCGTCATCGTCCGGGATTTCCTGTTCGATCAGGCCTTCATGATCGAGGATGTCGGCGACATGCGGCATGCCCGCATCCAGTGCCGTTTCACCCATCGGCGCCTCAGGCACATTCCCTTCGGCCATCAGCGCGAAGTCGAGCAGGCGATGGGTATAGTCATAGGTCGGGCCCAGCACCTGACCACCCGGAATGTCCTTATAGGCAGCGGAGACACGGCGGCGCACCAGCATGTCGGCGGTGTCGATGGGCTGGGTGACGGCGAGGCGCGGCAATGTGGTGCGGTAGGCGCGGAGCAGGAAAATGGCTTCGACCAGATCGCCCTGTGCCTGCTTGATGGCCAGCGCCGCGAGGTCGCGATCACAGATCGACCCTTCGGCCATGACGCGGTCCACCGCGAGACCAAGCTGGTTGGCGATCTGGTCGGTGGTGAGTTCGGGCACGGCGGGATCACCGCGGCGGGTCTCGGCGATCAGCTCGTGCGAGTTGAGAATGGCGCGTTCGCCACCCTTTACGGCGACATACATGGCTAGACCTCCACCCTGATGCTGCGCGGCAGGCCGACAATGTCGCGGCCTGAGACGAAGACGACATCGACGCCGAGCGGGAAGAGTTCGGCATTGAGCTGGAATTGCTGCCAGAAGGCTGCGGGCAGGCCGTCGATCCATACCTCGATGGCGCCATTGATGCCCGGCCCGGTCCAGCGCGTGCGCTGGCCGCTGCCCAGCGCCGACACCTGGATAAACAGGGTGGCCGAGCGATCCGGATACTGATCCTCGCCGATGGCGAAGGCATCGAGCGGGGGCATGTTGGCGGCGTCAGCAATCAACGCGAATTGGGCGCGGCCGGGGTCTGTGACCACCGGGCTGCCGGCATGAAAGCGCAGCCAGTCGGTGGTGGCGGCGGCCAGCGGATCGAGCCAGACCGGGGTGTCGAAATCGAGCACTGTGAGCGCCAGAGCCGCCATGGCCGGATCGAGCGGCGTGGGCGGGTTGAGAGCGACGCCCAGAGCCTGAATTCGGCCGGGATAGGACATGGCATCAAGCAAGGCGCGGAAACTGGCCTGCCCTTCGAACACGGCATCGGCAAATCCCGGCTGCAGCGCCGGCAGATCGGTCACGCTCATTTCGGGTTCTCTCCGCGCACCATGGTGAAGAACTCGACCTTGGTCGCGGCAGCCTTGCGGCTGGTGCGGTCGCGGTCGGCCGCCTGTCGGGCGGCAAGGGTATCGATAAGCTCGTTGAGGAATGGTGCGGCCGGATCGGCTTGCAGCAGCGCATCGAAGACGGCGGCCAGTTCGACCTTTTTCCGGTCGCGGCCTGCGGCATAGCAATGGCCGGTGACGCCGCTGTCGAGGCGAATAGCGCAGCGGGTGACGGTCATTTCACCCAGGTTGAAGGGATTGCCAGTGCCCCCTGCCCGCCCCCGCACCATGGCGAGGCCAATCTCGGGCTTGCGCAGCACCTGATAGGCGGGTGGAGCGGCCAGGCTGTCCCAGGCGGCCTCAAGCTCGGCGCTGCTGGCGCGGGCAAGTATGGCCATCCAGCGCTGCCGATCGGCTATGTCGTGAGCTGTCGTCGTCATCCATAGACCTATTCATCTATACGTCTAGACGTTTCAATGTCGACAGGTTAGGGTCGACCCGCTTTCCCGTCGCTTATGGCAAGAAAGCATGACGCAGCGATGACACACAACCCTAGAATAAGAGCCAGCAAACACCCATGAGCATGCATCGTCCCGGCACATCGCTATGGCAAGGGATCGCCGACAGCGTCGCCCAGGAGATCGAAACCGGCATAATGCCAGCCGGCGCGCAACTGCCGACCGAGTTGCAGCTGGCGGAGCGCTTCGCGGTAAATCGCCACACGATCCGGCGCGCCATCGCCTCCTTGCAGGACCGCGGGCTGGTGCGCATCGAACAGGGACGCGGCACTTTCGTGCAGGAGGATATCGTCGACTATCCGCTGTCGGCCCGCACCCGTTTTTCCGAAATCGTGGCGCGCCAGGCCAAGACCCCATCCGGAACATTGATCCGAACGGCCACCATTCCGGCCGATAGCGCCATGGCCGAGGCGCTGGCAGTGGAACCGGGATCGCCCGTCGCGCTGATCGAATCTCTGGGCATGGCCGACGGCCAGCCGATCAGCCTGGGTGCGCATCATTTTTCGCTGCTGCGCTTCCCAACCCTGTTCGAGGTTCATACCGCAACAGGCCGCATCACCCAGATGCTCGAACGCCTGGGCGTCGCCGACTATCAGCGCAAATCAACCAGCATTACCGCTCGCTTGCCCGACGCGCATGAAATGCATCACCTGCGCCTCGCCCGCATGACGCCTGTGCTGTGCCTCGATGCCATCAATGTCGATCTCGCGGGACGACCGGTGGAATATGGCGTGACGCGATTTTCCGCCAATCGGGTGCAGGTCCAGATCGACACTTTGCCGGAATAGTCCAAGCGACTAGCTTGGCCGAGGTTCAAACGGGGGAATCGCCATGACCGAGCCGCAGGCCGCTATGGAAAAGCGCGATCTGGTCCAGCCTATCGTGGCCGGCACACTGGCGGCGGCTGTCGGCTATGCCAGCACCTTCACGCTGGTGCTGGCGGCACTGAGCGCGGCCGGCGCCACACCGCAACAGGCGGGGTCGGGCCTGTTCGCCGTATGCCTGGCCATGGCGGTGCTCAATATCGTGGTGGCGGCGCGGGTCCGCGTACCAATCAGCTTCGCTTGGTCGACGCCGGGCGCGGCATTCTTGCTGACTTTGGCCGCGCCGCCCGAGGGCGGCTTCGCGGCCGTTGCTGGGGCGTTCCTGGTCACGGCGCTGCTTATCGTGCTCACCGGGCTGATCAAGCCACTGGCCCGCGCCGTGGCCGCCATTCCCCAGGCACTGGCCAATGCCATGCTCGCAGGCATCCTGCTGACGCTATGCCTGGCGCCGATCAAGGCGGTGTCGGAAGTGCCGACCCTGGCGCTACCGATTCTCGTCGCCTGGATGCTGGGCTTCGCCTTCGCCCGCCGCTATGCCGTGCCGATCGCGGTGCTGGTGACCATTGTGGTGCTCGCCACGACCACACATTTGCCACCGGGCGCGCTGGACGGCGCCTGGCCCAGCCTCGTGCCGGTCATGCCGACATTCAGTCTCGACGCCATCATTCGCATCTCGCTGCCGCTTTACGTCGTCACCATGGCCTCGCAAAACCTGCCTGGAATCGCGGTGATGAAGGCCAATGATTTTCCCATCCAGCCGGCGCCGATTTTCGTTATCACCGGCATGGCCAGCGGTATTATCGGCTTTTTCGGCGGCATTCCCGCCAATCTGGCCGCCATCACTGCCGCCATCTGCGCCGGCCCCGAGGCGCATCCGGACCGCAACAAGCGCTGGCCCGCTCCGATTGCTGCTGGTGTGGCCTATGGCATACTGGCGCCGGCTGCGAGCCTTGCCGCCGCCTTCGTCGCCGCCGCACCGCCAATCCTGATCCAGGCGGTGGCCGGCCTTGCTTTGCTCTCCAGCCTTGCGTCGTCGCTAGCGGCCGCCTTGGCCAATGAAGAGCAGCGCCTGCCAGCGATCCTGACCTTTGTCGCCACGGCTTCGGGCATCACCATTATGGGCATCGGCGCCCCGTTCTGGGGGCTGGTGGGCGGCATCGTGCTGCTGCTGATGCTGCGCTGGGCACCCCGGCCGTGAGGCGATACGGCCTGATTCTGGCCGGTGGCCAGGGCGAACGGCTGGGCCATGTCCGCAAGGCCGATCTCAGGATCGGTGGCATCAGGCTGATCGAGCGCGTCGCTGCTCGCTTCTCTGCGCTGGAGACACCTATTCTGGTGTCCATCGCCCAGGAGCAGCATCTCGCACTTGATGGCGCCATCCCCTTGCCAGATGCGCTACCGACCCGCTCCGGCCCGATGGCGGGGATTTACGCAGCGCTGGATTATCTCGGCGAGGAGGTCGACGAGCAATCTGTGTTGATCGTGGCGGCTGTGGACACCCCCTTCCTGCCGGAAAACTACGTCGCGCGCCTGACAGAACCGCTCGCCGCTGGACACACGGCCGCCTTCGCGCGCTGGAATGGCACCGATTACCCGACCAATGCCGCCTTCCGAATTGCAGAAGTGCGGAATCATCTCAGAGCGCTGCCCATGGATTCGCGACCAAATGGCCCCAAAAGCCTGCTGGCTGCCCTTGGCGCCGCCCCGGTCGAGTGGAGCGACAGCAGCGGCGAAAATCCCTTTGCCAATTGCAACACGCTGGAGGAGCTGATTTTCCTCGGTCGACGCGCCCGCGACGCCGCAAAATGACAAGTTATTCACAGGCTTGCACATTGGGGGCTTGGCAAGCCGGATCAGATTAGGTACACGGACCTCGCCTTCGACAAGAAGGCGCACGAAAGTGTTCCGCGATAGCTCAGTTGGTAGAGCGTTCGACTGTTAATCGAATGGTCGCTGGTTCGAGTCCAGCTCGCGGAGCCATTTTCTTTCTCCCTGAAATTGCTGAAAAATTTGGCGCCGCAACGATGTTTGTGGCGTCATTGGTGTTTGGGATGGGCGCTAGATCATTTCATACTGAGATGGACTCTGGGCACCTTCGCCTCCCTCCCCCTTGAGGGGAGGGATTGAGGGGGTCCATCAGGGGCTCGCTAAACGCCCCCCACCCCGGCCTCTTCACTTCAAATCTCTCCGCTGGAGAGATTTGCCCTTCGGGACAGGTCAAAGCCCGCAAGGGGGAGGGGGCGATGGGGCCGCATCAACCAGAACGTGAAACACTCTAGCGCACCCTCGGAACAAATCCGACAGCGGACGGTGCGTGGAAAGAATCCGGAGCCTAGCTGCGGTCGCGGAGGGCGACGAATTCGCCGATCATGCGGGCGGCCACCCTACCCTCGAACAGCAATTCAGCCACGACGCTCAACCGGGCCTTGCCGCGCCGGTCGAACACGGTGCGGAAATCGGTCCAGGCCTGAGGCTCGATACGGGCAAAGGCCTCGAAGCGGCCGGTGATCGGCGCCAGAAACTCGGTTTCGTTCCTGTGGATCACCAATTGCGCATCCACGGCTTCGGCTTCGAGCCGCAGATGCACCACCGACCAGGCGGCGAGCACGCCCAGCGTCGAGACGCTGCCACCAAAGGCGGTGCCATGGACATTGATATTGGGATCGAGCGGCGCCGAAAGCGTCACGCTCTCGGCGTGGGCTGAGACCGCCGACACGGCCATGGCGCGTGTCAGCGGGATATTGGCATGCAGATAGGCTTCGAGCGCCGCGGCGCTCATGCCCAGGCCTTGAGATCGTCCAGTGCGCGGCTGGTGATGGCGCGACGCTTGGCAATGGTCTTTTCCGGGCCGCGCCAGCGCTTGACGCCTTCCGGCTTGGTGATGGTCACTTCCGGGAAGAGGCCGAAATTGACGTTCATCGGCTGGAAGCTGCGGGCGCCGCTATAGCTTTCGGCCTCGAGATGCCCACCGGTAATATGGCCGATGAGCGCGCCCAGTGCCGTGGTGACGGGCGGCAGCGCCATGGTGGCCCCCAGCGCATCGGAGGCGGTCAGCCGGCCGGTGATCAACCCGCAGGCGGCGCTCTCCACATAACCCTCGACCCCGGTCACCTGTCCGGCAAAGCGAATGCGCGGATCGATCTTGAGGCGAAGATCGGCGGACAAGACCTTGGGAGAGTTGATGAACGTGTTGCGGTGCAAGCCGCCCAGCCGCGCGAATTGCGCGTTTTCGAGCCCGGGGATCATGCGGAAGATCTCGGCCTGGATGCCGTAGCGCATCTTGGTCTGGAAGCCGACCATGTTCCACAAGGTGCCCAGCGCATTGTCCTGCCGTAGTTGCACGATGGCATAGGGCTTTACCGTGGGATTACGCGGATTGGTGAGCCCAACCGGCTTCATCGGTCCGTGGCGGAGGGTTTCGGGGCCGCGCTCGGCCATGACCTCGATGGGCAGGCAGCCATCGAAATAGGGCACCTTTTCCCAGTCCTTGAACTCGTGCAGCGGCGCCGTCTTCAGCGCCTCGACGAAGGCATAGTACTGGTCCTTGTCCATCGGCAGGTTGAGATAATCGGCGCCGGTACCCCCGGGGCCGACCTTGTCGTATCGCGACTGCTTCCAGGCGATGTCGTGATCGATGCTGTCATAATGGACAATGGGCGCAATAGCGTCGAAGAAGGCCAACGAATCCTCGCCGGTCTTTTCCAGCACGGCCTCGGCCAGCGCTGGAGACGTCAGCGGACCGGTGGCGATGATCACGTGCTTCCAGGCCTCTGGCGGCCAGCCGGCGATCTCTTCGCGCACGATAGTGATGTTGGGATGGGCCGCGATAGCTGCGGTCACGGCGGCGGAGAAGCCGTGGCGATCTACCGCCAGCGCGCCGCCGGCGGGCAGCTTGTGCTGGTCTGCTGCGCGCATGATCAGGGAATTGCAGCGCCGCATTTCCTCGTGCAGCAGGCCCACGGCGTTCTGCTCGTGATCGTCCGAGCGGAAACTGTTGGAGCAGACGAGTTCGGCGAAATCGTCGGTCTGGTGTGCGTCCGTGCCTTTGACGCCGCGCATCTCGTGGACAATGACGGTGGCGCCAGCTTCCGCGGCCTGCCAGGCGGCTTCCGAGCCGGCCAGCCCGCCGCCGATGATATGAATGGGTTCGTTCGACATGGCCAGCGAGATACCAAGGGCCACGTCGCAGCGCAACGAAGATCGGTGGCGGCGAACCGTCGTCGCCCAAAAAGAAAAACGCCCGCGTCTCAGAGAGAGGCGAGCGTTCGGATCAGTGAAGTGCAGCCAACAATATTAGAGGGTGTTGGCATGATCGCGGGCGATGCGATTGATATCGGTGCGCGAGATGCCCAGATCGTTCAGCTGACGGTTGTCGAGGGCAGCAAGTTCACGCACGGTCTGCTGATAAGCGGCCCACTTCTTGAAAGTCTTGCGGATGTCCATTGGAAGTCTCCTTTCGTTTACGAGAAGAGATATAGGCCGAGCCGCAGAAACTGAGCAGATGGAGATTGGTCAATCGAGCCATGCATGAAATGCAGGCCATTAAGGATGGCCGTTCAGCTTCGGTTAAGGCTCGTGGCAAAGCAATGGCCGCTGGATGGCGATCCAGCGGCCATTGGCTCGTTTGGAAAGTTTAGCGATCAGCGATCGAACAGAGACCGGGTCATTCTGGAGAAGTCCGGGCCCGAAATGCCAAGCATATCGGCGTCTCGCGTCGAGGGAACGTCCATTTCCCGCAACGTCTGCTTGATGTCGACGAGACGCTTGATCCGCCAGACAGCACGTACAAACATGGGTCTATTCCCTGATGGCTATTGCAGCACGATGGCAAGATGAGCCGATTTGGCCAGCGGCGCTATGCCGTATACGTCAAGCGCAACATGCGTTCTGCGCATGGCAGTTTTCATCAGAGTGACGCAAACGGTGGTGGTTTGGCCGAGGTGAGCGAAAGGTCAGGTTGAATGTCCAGGCTGCGCACAAGTGCAGACCCCTCGGGTCAAGCCCGAGGGTGACGAAAGGCGTTCGTGAGGGAAGGCCCCGCTATTGCCGAAGCAAGTTCAGGCCTCGGCGGACACCCCTACTCCGCCGCGCGGGTCGCAAAGTGCGGGCGGCGGTCCATGACTTCCTTGAGATAGGTGCCGGTATGCGAGCGCGGATTAGCGGCGACCTCTTCGGGCGTGCCGATCGCCACGATCTCGCCGCCGCCATCGCCGCCTTCGGGACCGAGATCGATGATCCAATCGGCGGTCTTGATGACTTCGAGATTGTGCTCGATGACGACCACGGTATTGCCGCCCTCGACCAACTCATGCAGCACCTCGAGCAGCTTGGCCACGTCGTGGAAATGCAGGCCCGTGGTCGGCTCGTCCAGCATGTAGAGCGTGCGCCCGGTAGCCCGTTTGCTGAGTTCCTTGGAGAGTTTGACGCGCTGCGCCTCGCCGCCCGATAGGGTGGTGGCCGGTTGCCCGACCTTGACATAGCCAAGGCCGACGCGCTGCAGCGTGGCGAACTTGTCGCGGATGACCGGCACGGCCGAGAAGAACTCGACGCCTTCGTCGATGGTCATGTCGAGCACGTCGGAGATCGACTTGCCCTTGAACTGGACTTCCAGCGTCTCGCGATTGTAGCGCTTGCCCTTGCAGACATCGCAGGTGACGTAAACGTCGGGCAGGAAGTGCATTTCGATCTTGAGGACGCCATCGCCCTCGCATTTTTCGCAGCGGCCGCCCTTGACGTTGAAGGAGAAGCGACCCGGCCCATAGCCGCGCGTCTTGGCTTCCGGCAGGCCGGCAAACCACTCGCGTAGCGGGGTGAAGGCGCCGGTATAGGTGGCCGGATTGGAGCGCGGCGTGCGGCCAATCGGCGACTGGTCGATATCGATGACCTTGTCGAGGAATTCGAGGCCGGTGAGCGATTCATGTGGCGCCGGCACGACGCGCGCGCCGTTCAGACGGCGGGCGATGGCCTGGTACATGGTGTCGATCATCAGCGTCGACTTGCCGCCGCCGCTGACGCCGGTAATAGCGACGAACAGGCCGAGCGGCACATCGACCGAGACATTTTTCAGATTGTTACCCGTCGCGCCCTTGATGGAGAGCGCCTTGCCCTTCTTGCCTTCGCGCCGTTCGGCCGGCACCGGAATACCCATGCGACCGGAGAGATATTTGCCGGTGAGCGAGTCCGGGTGATTGAGAATATCCTGCGGCGTGCCCTCGGCAACGATATTACCGCCATTGACGCCGGCGCCCGGGCCGATATCGAGCACATAATCGGCGGTGAGGATCGCGTCCTCGTCGTGCTCGACGACGATGACAGTATTGCCGAGGTCACGCAGGCGCTGCAGCGTTTCGAGCAGGCGGGAATTGTCGCGCTGATGCAGGCCGATGGAAGGCTCGTCGAGCACATAAAGCACGCCGGTGAGGCCCGAACCGATCTGGCTGGCCAAGCGAATGCGCTGGCTTTCGCCACCCGAGAGCGTGCCGGAATTGCGCGACATGGACAGGTATTCAAGGCCCACGTCGTTGAGGAACTTCAGCCGCTCGCGGATTTCCTTGAGGATGCGCTCGCCGATCTGGCTCTGGGTGGCGTTGAGCTTGGCCGAGAGCTCGTTGAACCACGTACTGGCATTGCGGATCGACATCTCGGTGACCTGGCCGATATGGAGACCATCGATCTTGACTGCGAGCGATTCCGGCTTGAGGCGATAGCCACCGCAGGCCACGCAGGGTTTGGCCGACATGTATTTTTCGATCTCTTCGCGCATGCCGGCGCTTTCGGTTTCCTTGTAGCGGCGCTCAAGGTTGCCGATGACGCCTTCAAAGACCTTTGAGGTCTTGTACTGGCGCAGGCCATCGTCATAGACGAAGTCGATCTTGGTCTTGTCGGTGCCGTAGAGCACGGCGTGTTGCACCTCGAAGGGTAGCTGGTTCCAGGCGGTGCCGGTCGAAGCACCGTAATACTTCACCACAGCCGAGAGGGTCTGCTGGTAGTATGGAGCGCTGGTCTTGGACCAGGGCAGGATGGCGCCGTCACGCAGCGAGAGCGTAGGATCGGGCACGATCTGGTCAGGGTCGATCTTCTGCTCGGTGCCGAGACCATCACAGACCGGGCAGGCGCCGAACGGATTGTTGAACGAGAACAGCCGCGGTTCGATTTCGGCAATGGTGAAGCCGGAGACCGGACAGGCGAACTTTTCCGAGAAGGTGATCTGGCGCGGCGTGCCATCCTCGTTCTGTTCATCGGCAAATTCGACCAGGGCGATACCCTCGGCAAGCTTCAGCGCGGTTTCGAAGCTTTCGGCGAGGCGACCGGAAATGTCGGGAGACACGACGAGGCGGTCGACCACCACCTCAATGTCATGCTTGTACTTCTTGTCGAGCGCCGGAGCGTCTTCGATCTCGTGATATTCGCCATCGATCTTGACGCGCTGGAAGCCCTTGCGCATCAGGTCGGCCAGTTCCTTCTTGAACTCGCCCTTGCGGCCGCGCGCGATGGGGGCCAGCAGATAGAGCCGTGTGCCCTCCGGCAGCCCCAGGGTGCGATCCACCATTTGCGACACGGTCTGGCTTTCGATCGGCAGGCCGGTGGCCGGCGAATAGGGAATGCCGACGCGCGCATAAAGCAGGCGCAGATAGTCGTAGATTTCGGTGACAGTACCCACGGTGGAGCGCGGATTGCGGCTGGTCGTCTTCTGCTCGATGGAAATGGCGGGCGAGAGGCCTTCGATGTGCTCGACATCAGGCTTCTGCATCATTTCGAGAAACTGGCGCGCATAGGCAGAGAGCGACTCCACATAGCGGCGCTGACCCTCGGCATAGATGGTGTCGAAGGCGAGCGAAGACTTGCCCGAGCCGGAAAGCCCCGTCATCACGATCAGGCTGTCGCGCGGCAATCTGACGTCGATGCCTTTGAGATTGTGCTCACGGGCACCGCGCACGACGATTTCGCGGTTGAGGCTCGGCTTTTCGGTCATATTTGGTCCAATTGCTCGCGCCGCGGGACAGACGGCTGGCGAAGTCACACAGATATGCTCCCCACCCCCATGCTGCAAGTCAACTCACCGCTGGAGACAGGTTCAGGAACATAACCAGAACGATAAGGATTCGGTCAAGCCGGGATAAGCAAGGCTACCGACAGGATGTGTCAGCAGCCTCAGCGCTGGCGCAAAGTCCACCAGAACAGGCCGGCGATCTTGCGCCAGTCGGCATCGCCCGGCGGCGGCATGAAGGCCCTGCCCTCCGCCTTCCAGCGGGCCAGCTGCCGCTCGGTAATGACGATCCCGGCAAAGGCAGGCCGCAATTTGGGCGATAGCGCCGCAATGGCGATCCGGGCCTTCTGCAGATGCTCTTCGGCCAGTTCGGCAATCTGGCTCAGGGCGGCATGCAGGCCCTCGCTCTCCAGGCCGGAGAATACTTCGCCTTCCTGCACGCCATTGGCGGCGAGAATGGACCAGGGCAGCATGATGCGCCCTTGGGCCGCGATATAGCCGAAGGCACGCAGATGACCGACCATGGCCTGAGCGACGCCGAGATGGCCAGCCGCATCGCCCGGCTCCACCGGCTCGCCGCCATTGAGGATCATGGCGGAAAGCTGCAACAGGGTCGAAGCGGTTTCACCGGCATAGCCCTCGAAACTCTCGAGGTCGGGCATGGGGTCGTCATAAAGATCGAACCGACGTGCGCCGATCAGGCGCTGCAGTGTGCCTGCGGGCAATTTGTAGCGCGCCATGGTATCGAGCAGCGCATCGGCGAGCGGATTTTGCCTGACTTCGCCATGCCCCTGCCCGCTCAGCGCATCATTCCACCATTGCAGCCGGATTTCGCCTGGCTGCGGGCCGGACACCCGTTCACGAATGGCGGCGACATCAGCAGCGAAAGCCAGGATGGCGGCGACATGCGGCCGCGCCTCGGCGGGCAGAACGAGCGCGGCGAGATAGCGGTCGTGGTCGGACTGACGCAGGGCATCCAGCGCGAAATCGTGGCTGGTGGGCATCAGCGCGCCTTTTCGACCGCGATCAAAGCGGCGGCCACCGCGCGGTCTTCCGCCAGCAGCACATTATAGGTGCGAATGGCGCCACCGGTCTGGGTGGCTTCAACAATAATGCCGCGCTCGCGCAAAGCAGCTCGAATGGTGGGGTCGATGGCGACGATGTCGGTTCCGAGACCAATCAGCAGCACGTTGATGTCATCGGCCTGATCGAGAACCGGCTGCAACGCGTCCAGCGTCAACGCGGCGGCGGAATGCACAGGCCAGGCGATCATGCCGGTCGGCAGGCAGAGCAGCGAGCCCTTGTGCGACATGTCGGCAAAGCGAAAGCCGCCATTGCCATAGGCGTCAATGCCCACCTGTTGGGGAAATTTGCCGAAGGACGGGGATTGGTCAGGATCAACGTGCATTTGACTTCACCTCGTAAGCAAACTCACGCCGCGCGTCACCCCCGGGCCTGGCCCGAGGGTTCTGTTTTCGCGGTTGGCATCGCAAGCGCTCTCAGTTCAGACCCGGGAGCGACGAGCAGCGGGGGAGACGACAGCAGCCGTCCAGACAGGACGGCTCGGCGCTAGACCGAGGCGCCATCCATGGGCTTTTTCTTCTTGTCGGTTTGGGCCTGCTCTTCCTCTTCAGATTTCTGCTTGAGGCCGAAATTGATGAGGATGGGACCGTTGATGATGACCGACGAATACATGCCGACCAGCGAACCGAAGGTCATGGCGATGGTGAAGCTGCGGAGCGCCTCGCCGCCGAAGAACACCAGCGGCAGCAGCGCCAGAAGCAGTGTGAACTGCGTCAAGGACGTACGCACGATCGTCTGGTTGATCGAAAGATCGATCAGATCAGGCAGTGGCATCTTGCGGTGTTTGCGCAGATTTTCACGAATACGGTCGGAGACCACCACGGTTTCGTTGAGCGAGATACCGACCAGCGTCAGCACCGCAGCGATGGAACTGAGGTTGAACTCCATTCCAGTCAACGAGAACAGGCCGATCGTCATGATCAAGTCGTGCGAGGTCGTCGTCACGGCGGCCAGCGCGAACTGCCACTCGAAGCGGAACCAGATGTAGATGAGGATACAGACCAGCGCGATGATCACGGCGATGGTGCCGGTCCAGGCGAGTTCACCCGACACGGTACCGCTCACAGCCTCGACGCGGCGCACCTCGTAATTGTCCGAGGCCAAGGCTTGCTGCACCTGCTGCACCGCTGCCTGGTCAGCCGACTGGCCGCCCTCCTGCGCCTGCACGCGAACAAGAACGTCTTGCGGCGTTCCAAAGCCCTGCACCTGGATTTCGCCCAGCGACAACCCGCTCAGCCGCTCGCGGACCTGGCCGACATCGGCCGGACCGCCAACATGCTGCACTTCGATGGCGGTGCCACCGACAAAGTCGATGCCCAGATTGAAGCCCTTGGTGAAGGCGGAGCCGAGGGAAACCAGCGTCATGATGATCGACAGCGCGATGACGACGCGCGAAATCTTCATGAACGGGATCTTGGTGCCGTCGGGAATGAAGCGGAAATGCTGGATCTTGAGCTTCTTGGGACGAACGCGCTTGTACCAGAGGTTCACCTGGTAGGAGGTAACCGTGTAGGAGGTAAAGAGCGAGGTCAGGATGCCGAGGCCCAGTGTGACCGCAAAGCCCTGGATCGGGCCGGAGCCCATGAAATAGAGCACCACGGCGGCAACAAGCTGCGTCAGGTGCGAGTCGATGATGGTGCCCCAGGCACGCTCGAAACCGGCATTGATCGCCTGCAGCGGCGACTTTCCGGATGCCTGTTCCTCTCGCATGCGTTCGTAAATCAGCACGTTGGCGTCCACCGCCATGCCGATGGTCAGAACGATACCGGCAATACCCGGCAGGGTCAGCGTCGCCCCGAGGGTCGACAGCGCGGCGAAGATCAGGATGATGTTGAGGATCAGCGAGACATTGGCGAACACGCCCCAGACGCCATAGGCGGCGACCATGAAGGCGAGAACGAGCACCGCGGCGACGACACCGGCGGTGAAGCCGGCCTGGATGGAGTCGGCACCGAGGCTGGCATCGACCGTGCGTTCCTCGATCACGTCAAGGCTGGCCGGCAGTGCACCGGCACGCAACAGCACGGCAAGGTCATTGGCCGAGGCAGTGGTAAAGCTGCCGCTGATCTGGCCGGAACCACCGGTAATCGGCTGCTGGATGACGGGCGCGGTGATGACGGTGTCGTCGAGGACGATGGCGAAGCGCTGACCGACATTTTTCGAGGTCAGCTCGCCGAAGGTGATGGCGCCACGCGTGTCGAACTTGAAGCTGACGACGGGAATGCCGCGCTGCTGGTCATAGGCCGGCTGCGCATCGACCAGGGATTCGCCGCCGA
The DNA here is from genome assembly GCF_900631955.1 of Devosia equisanguinis. GTDB lineage: Bacteria > Pseudomonadota > Alphaproteobacteria > Rhizobiales > Devosiaceae > Devosia > Devosia equisanguinis. The sequence goes on from NZ_UZWD01000040.1 coordinate 38,598, forward strand.
TGGCGACATCTTCGTAAAGCAGTTCGCGGCCACCATCCTGGCTAGGCAGGATCATGGTGCCGACCGGCAGGCCCTGGGCCTCGGCCTGTGCGGCAGAGAGACCGGGATAGACCATATGGAAGGTCAGGCGCGCGGTCTGGGAAATGATGTTCTTGAGGCGCTCGCTGTCGCCAAAGCCCGGCACCTGCACCATGACGCGGGTATCGCCCTGGCGCTGGATGGTGGGTTCGGTGGTGCCCAGTTCGTCGATGCGGGAACGGATGACTTCCATCGACTGCGCCACCAGCGAGCTCATGCGCTGGGTGATGCCTTCGGGCGTAAGGGTAACGGTCAGCTTGCCATCGGGCGTTTCACCGAAGCTCAGTTCGTCAACGCCGGTGCCGGCACCGAAGATGTTATTGCTCAGCGTGTTCTGGAGACCGCGAATGGCGGTCTCGGCCTGAGCCTTCTGGTTCGGATCGGTCAGCTCGATGGTGATGGTATTGCTGGCGACATCGGTGGTGATGATGTTGCCGATGCCATTCTGCGTCGCCAGGACATTGCGCGCATCACGACGCACATCGCTCAGCCGCTGGGTAACGATCCCCTGCCGGTTGACTTCGAGCAGCAAGTGCGAACCGCCCTGCAAATCGAGACCGAGCACCAGACCCGGCTTGGGCAGCCAGCCAGGAAGGGCATCCTGAACCGATTTGGGCAGGAAGTTTGGAGCGGCAAGGAGAATACCCGCGATCGCGACAAACAGGATGATGAATACGCGGAACGGCGACTGATGCATCGAAAAGGCGTCCTAAAAGGCAGAAAGCCGGAGCCCGGTATGGGCCCCGGCCGAAGCGGGATCAAGCCGGCTTGTTATCGTTGACCGGCTCGGACTTGGAGCGCACATCGGCAATCATGCCGCGCACCACCTTGACCTTGACGCCCTGGGAGACCTCGACTTCAAGATCTTCACCATCGACTGCCTTGGTCACCTTGCCGACGATGCCGCCGGTGGTCACCACGGTGTCGCCGCGACGGATGGCGCCGAGCATGGCCTGCTGTGCCTTGAGGCGCTTCTGCTGCGGACGGAAAATCAGCAGCCAGAAAATCAGCACGAGCAGCGCGATCGGCATCAGCTGGATGAAAATATCCGCCATACCTCCCGGAGCTGCGGCACCATCCTGCGCAAAAGCGGGCGTTACAAACATCAGGCGGACTCCTTATCGGTTCTTCTTACATGTGGAGAATTGACGCGCCGGTGGGCATCGTCGTCAAAGCGCACTGGACGCAATTAGGGTCTCGTGCACTTGCACCCCGGCCAAAATCGCGCGGACTATACAGTTGGGCATTGCTGATTGCAAAGCCAATCGGGACAGCGAAAATGTCGCGCCAGACGGGAGAACGACACAGGTGAAGACCAAGGATTACCTCGCCAGGATCGCCGATGCGCTTGAGGAAATCGCCGCTACATTGGCGTTGTCGGAACAAGAGAACGAGAGGTTTTCATTGGCGGAAGCCAATGCCTATCACTGGCAAGGCGAAAGCGGCACCCTGCTTCCGGTCCCCAAAGTCAGCCGCGTGCCGCTCAACATGCTGCGCGGAATTGAGTCGGTGCGAGACATCCTGCTCAAGAATACCGAGCAGTTCGCGCGCGGCCATGGCGCCAACAACGCCTTGCTCTGGGGCGCCCGGGGCATGGGCAAGAGTTCGCTGGTCAAGGCCATCCATGCCGACATCGAGCAGCGCGAGGGGTTCGAACGGCTGGTGCTGATCGAGATCGCCCGCGAGGACCTCGAGACGCTCCCCGCATTGATGCGCATCATCGCGGGACTGCCGGCGCGCTTCGTCATCTTCTGCGACGATCTCAGCTTCGATGCCGGCGAAACCAGCTACAAATCGCTCAAGACCATTCTCGATGGTGGGCTCGAAGGGCGGCCGGACAATGTGCTGTTCTACGCCACATCAAATCGGCGTCATCTGATGCCGCGCGACATGATCGAGAACGAGAAATCGACGGCGATCAATCCCGGCGAGGCGGTGGAGGAAAAGGTATCGCTCTCCGACCGTTTCGGGCTGTGGCTGGGTTTCCACAATTCGAGCCAGGACACCTATCTCGAGATGGTCTCCGGCTATGCCGACTTCTATGAGCTTGCCATCGACGCCGAAACGCTACGCGCCCGCGCCATCGAATGGGCGGCGACACGCGGCTCGCGCTCGGGTCGCGTGGCTATTCAGCTGGTGCGGACGCTGGCGGGCGAAGAGGGAAAAGTGGTCTAGGCGAGGGCAAATTAACGCGCTGCAAGAAGCCCCCACGCGGCCTCCCCCCTATAGGAGGGGGAGGAGCAGAGGCGTTTCATTTAGAGTACAGCGCACTCGATCAGTCTCTCCCCCTTCTGCAGGGGGAGGTTAGGTTGGGGTATTCTTTCGCACGCACCAAAAACAAAAAAGGCCGGGGCACCACGCCCGGCCTTTTTGCATTCTGGAGGTCGTAAGGTCAGCTGGCGAGCAGCGGCATTGGGTCGACGGGAGTGGCGCCCTTGCGCAGTTCGAAGTGGAGCTGCGGCTTGGAGACCGAGCCGGTCATGCCGACCGTGCCGATAGCATCGCCGCGATTGACCACCGCGCCCTTGGCGACACTCATCGCCTTGAGGTGGGCATAGGCAGAGACATAGCCGTTCGGGTGGCGGATGAGGATGAGGTTGCCGTAACCCTCGACGCCCGAGCCGACATAGATGACGGTGCCATTCTCAGCCGCCTTGACGGTCGACCCTTCCGGCACATCGATATTGATACCGGTGCCACGCGAGGCTGCAAAATCCACGATCACACGGCCGCTGGCGGGCCAGCGGAACTTGTCATTCCCCGACATGGCCGGTTCGGCAGCCGGCGTATTGGCAACCTGGGTCGGAGCAGCGGTGGGCTGCGGCGTCGCCACAGGCACCGTGGCCGGCGCCGGTGTCGCGGCGGTCTGCAGCGCGGAAGCGCCATTGTTCTGCGGCTTTGCCAGCGGCGTCGGCGCCGCAAGCGTGCCGGCGTTGGCAACCTGGGTGACAGGGGCGGCGGCCGGCTTGTCGGGCGTGCGGATCAGGTCCGAACGGCCCGGAATGATGATCTGCTGACCTACCACGATCTTGTCGGGCGAACTCAGGCCATTGGCCTGCACAATGGACTGAGTGGTCACATCATATTTGCGGGCGATGGTGTAGAGCGACTCGCCACCGGCGATGGTGTGCGTGTAGCCGGCCGCCGTGGCGGCATTCGGCATCGCGGCCACCGGCACGCTGCTGTTGACCGGCAGGGACGAACTGGCGGCATTGGCGCCCAGCGCTGCAATCGCCGGGGCGGGGGCGGAGGGGGCAAAGGTCTGCTGTGCGGGCATGGCTTGGGTTCCCGAGGAGGACGGACTCAATACAGGAAGATCCTGGGACTGGACGGAGGGCGTGGTCGCCCCCAGCGCGATCGGAGACGCGGCCCCAACGGGCTGCGCAAAGCCCGGCTGAGCCGGAGCCATTGTCTGCATGGGCGGAGAGTTCCAACCGCCGCCAACACTGGCGGGAGGCAGGAAGCGCTGCTCAGCGACCTGGGTGGAATTCTGTGCCCCCAGACTGGGCGGCATGGGCTGATTGAGCGTGGCCGGCGCCGACTGGCCCACCGAATTGGTGACCGTACTATCGCCGAAGGTGCGACTGCCCAGGCTGGTACAGCCCGAAAGTCCAACAGCAGCGACGACAAGACCCGCCATCGCGACAGCATTTCTGGATGTCCTAAGGGACGCGCGAATACTCATCGGCTTACTCGTACGCAGGTACTCAACAACTGATTGTGAGAGTAGGCCGGTAAGGTAAAGACGAGTTTAAAGCCGATGCGATTTGAGCAAATTCGCGAGGGGTAGATTCACCGGCAGGTAAGGTTAAAAATTCACCGGTCGCCGCCCTTCCCCATGCAAGGCCGCTTTACTGGCCCTTGAGAGCGATCGTGCCGAGGCGCGCCAAGGCGGCCTGGTGGGTTTGCTGCAAGGCAAAAGGTGTCACCGTGATGGCATTGCCGCGACGCAAGACTTCGAAATCGGCGGCCGGATCGAGCGGCATTGGGGTCTCGGGAATCGCCATGAAGAATTTTCCCGCATTGTCGCTGGGATAATGCCGGATCGGCGACCGCGAAAAGCGCTGATGCGCTACGGCGGCAAGGCCGGTGACCTCGGTCTCGGCGCAGAAGGGGAAATTGACGTTGAAGAACACGTCGTCCTCGAGCTTGGCCGCGAGAATGGCTTGCACCACCTCAGCCCCAAAGCGCCGCGCATTCGACCAGTTCGGCGTGTGGCTGACCTCGAAATCCATCGACTGGCTCATGGCGATGCCGATGGCCCCCTGCAACACGCCTTCGCGCGCGCCGGCCGCCGTTCCAGAGCAATTGACGATATCGCCCAGATTCTGCCCGGCATTGACCCCGGAGAGCACGAGATCAGCGGGCCGGTCGCCCAGAACATGGGTCATGCCGGCAACAACGCAGTCGGCGGGAGAACCACCGACCACGGCAAAGCGACGCGGCCCGCGCTCATCGAGCGACAATTCGCGCCCAAAAGTAAAGCGATGCCCTGCCCCGGACTGATTGCCGTCCGGAGCAACGATCCACACATCGTCTGAGAGCGCCCGGGCGATCTCGAGCATGACGGCAAGACCGGGCGCATCCACGCCATCGTCATTGGTGAGGAGGATGCGCAGGGACATGTCAGCGACCGCCGATGGAAGTCAGGCCACCCATATAGGGACGCAGCGCCTCGGGTATCACCACCGAGCCATCTTCCTGCTGGTAGTTTTCAAGCACTGCGATCAGGCAGCGGCCGACTGCGGTGCCGGAACCGTTGAGCGTGTGCACATAACGCGGCGCCTGCTTTTCGCCGGACGGGCGATAGCGTGCCTCCATGCGACGAGCCTGGAAATCCCCACAAACCGAAACCGAGGAGATCTCGCGATAGGTGTCCTGCCCCGGCAGCCAGACCTCGATGTCATAGGTCTTGCGGGCGCCGAAGCCGAGATCCCCGGTGCACAGGGTCATGACGCGGTAATGCAGACCCAGCCGCTGCAACACGGTCTCGGCGGCCAGCAACATGCGCTCATGCTCGTTGACCGCTTCCTCGGGCGTGGTGATGGCGACAAGCTCGACCTTGTTGAACTGATGCTGGCGCAGCATGCCGCGGGTGTCGCGCCCGGCAGAACCGGCCTCCGAACGGAAGCACGGGGTCAGCGCGGTGAAGCGCAGCGGCAGTTCTTCTTCGGCGAGAATGGATTCGCGCACCAGATTGGTCATCGGCACTTCGGCAGTGGGGATCAGCGCCAGCCGGCTGTCGCCATGCTCGGTAAAGAAGAAGTCGCCATCGAACTTGGGCAACTGGCCGGTGCCATACATGGCCTCGTCGCGCACCAGCACCGGGGGCTGCACCTCGGTGAAGCCGAATTCGGTGGTGTGCAGGTCGAGCATGAACTGGCCAAGCGCGCGTTCCAGCCGGGCGATCTGACCCTTGAGCACCACGAAACGGCTGCCCGAAAGCTTTGCGGCAGCCTCGAAGTCCATGTTCTTTTCGGCGACGCCGATATCGAAATGCTCCTTGGGCGCGAAGCTGAAGCTCGGCTTGGCCGGACGCTGCTGTGCAGCCGTCGCCGGCGAGCCATTGGGGCCGAAATATTCGACATTGCCGCTTTCGTCGTCGCCGACCGGCACATCCTCAAAGGCCATGTTGGGAATAGCCGAGAGCACATCGCGCAACTCTTTTTCGACAGCGCGTTCCTCGGCTTCGCCCGATGGAATGAATTCCTTGAGGCGCGCGACTTCGGCCATCAGCTCGGCGGCCTTGGCCTCATCCTTCTGCGCCTTGGCCTGCCCAACCTGCTTGGAGAGCGTGTTCCGCTTTTCCTGCGCCTCGTTCAGCCGCGAAATGATTTCCCGGCGACGATCATCGATAGCCAAGAGATCGGAGGACCGGACGGACACATTCTTGCGCCGCCCCATGGCAGCGTCGAAAGCATCGGCGTTAGCTCTGATCCACTTGATATCGAACATTGTGTGTCACGGGCCCCTGCCCGCCTCTGGTTGGACGCAGGCTCTTCGGATAATGCCCGGGGCACGCCTGCCAGCGCCGCGAGCACATGGACTGTGCCCCGCCGCAGCGTGACACACTCTTATTCGGAAGATGTACCAGACGCAGCAGCTTCGGCGGCAAGCGCCTTTTCCCGCCGCCGCTGGACCCAGCGCACCGAAATAATGGACAGTTCGTAGAGGCCATACATCGGCAAGGCAAGGCCGATCTGGGAGATCGGGTCGGGCGGGGTGATGAAGGCGGCGACAATCAAGATGCCGACAATAGCGTAGCGGCGGCCCTTCTTGAGCTGATCGACATTGACGAGATCGATCTGGGCCAGCAGGGTCAGCACCACCGGCAACTGGAAACAGATGCCAAAGGCCAGGATCAGCGTCATGGCCAACCCGAGATATTCTGACACCTTGGCCAGAAGCTTGATCTCATCAGTCTGCATGCCGGCGAAGAAATTGAGCGCCATGGGCAGCACGACGAAATAGACCATCGCGGCGCCGAGCAGGAAGAAGATCGGGGTCGCGATCAGGTAAGGCACCAGGGCCTTGCGCTCATGCTTGTAAAGGCCGGGCGCAACGAAGCCGTAGATCTGCGTGGCGATATAGGGAAAGCCGAGGAAAATGGCGCCAAAGAAGGCCAGGTTCAGCTGGGTGAAGAAGAATTCCTGCGGAGCCGTGTAGATCAGCTCCATGTCGCCCGGATTCGCATAGATGGAACGATAGGGGTTGAGCAGGATATCAAAGATGTTTCCAGCCAGCAGGAAGCAGATCACCATCAGCACCACGATAGCGATGGCGCTGTTGATCAACCGCTTGCGCAGCTCGATCAAATGCTCGAGCAGCGGCGCTTCGCTGCCGGCCAGCTCGTCTTCCGAATCGATCTTGCTCTTGTCTTCAAGCTTGGGCGTGATGTCGGCCATGATCAGCTCTTTTCGGCCGCGTCAGCGGGCTTCTTGCGCGGCGCGCGCGGCGTCTTGGCCGGAGTGGCGACAGTCTCGGCGGGCGGCACGTCAGCAGCAACAGCCTTCTTGCGTGGCGCAGCGCGCTTGGGTTCAGCCTTGACAGCAGCAGCAGGCTTTTCGGCTACTGACTTTGCCTCAACCAGCTTGGCCTCGGCGGTAACGGCCTTGGGCGCCGCTTTCCTCCGGGCGGGCTTGGGCGCATCGGCAGGCTTTGCCGGCTTCGGGCTGGCAGCCTTGGCGGTTGCAGTATCCTGGAAGGTCGGTGGCGTAGTGCGCGCGGCCTTTACCGGCTCGGCAGCAACCTTGGTCGGCTTGAAACCGGCTTCGGCGGCGATCTCGTCATTGGTCTTCTTGGCCGGCGGCATACCGGCCTTGTCGAGGATATCATCCACGACGCTTTCGACCTCGGGATCGGATTGTTTCAACACGCCGGTGGGCTTGGGGCCCTGCGGGGTCATGGCGTTGAACTCGCGCCGGATCTCGTCGGCGGTTTTCTTCAGCGGATCGGTAATGGACGAGCGCAGATTGCGCACTTCATCGAGCCCTGTCGTGCGGTTGATCTCGCGCTGGAACTCATTGCCCATGCGCCGGATCTGCCCCATGACCTTGCCGATGCGTCCCATGACCACGGGCAGGTCCTTGGGGCCAATGAAGATCAGCGCGACGACGCCGATCACCAGCATCTCTGTCCAGCCTAGGCCGAGCATCGCAGTGGTCTCCGATGGGCGACGAACCGCCCGTTAGTTCAGGTTACGAAGAAGGGCGCGCTCAGGCGTCCTTGCTCTTGTCCACTTCGCGCGCGTCGATATCGGCAGTGGTGGTGACCCGCTCGGCCGGCTTGTCGTCGTCGCGCATGCCCTTCTGGAAGGCTTTGATGCCAGACGCCACTTCACCCATCATGCCGGAAATCTTGCCCCGGCCGAAAAGCAGAATGACTACGACTGCAACGACGAGGATGCCCCAAATCGATGGCGCGTGCATGGTGATCTCCCTGAAACTCTTGGTACGCGTTACACGCGATAGATAGACCGAGAAATAGGTTTAATCTCGTCCAAACACAAGAACGTGTTCCCGATTCAAGCTCACGAACACGTCTTGGCCCACAGCCAAAGTACTGTCCGCCGGCTGACGCACCCCGATCGGCACGTCGAGGCCCGCAACCTTGACCTCACAGATATCGATGCCGATGGCATCCCGCTTGCTGACGATACGCCCCGGCGTTCCGGGCCCTGAGGCTCGGATATCGGCGCCGCCTGCGGGCCGGATGGCGACGGTGACTCTGGCGCCATCGGCATAACCCTCGGTGGTCACCGGCCCCAGCGGGGTGAGCGCAGCGCCGCTCCGCACCTCTGCGTCAATTTCACCCAGGGGGGAGAAGAAGCGTGCCGCGCCCAGATCGACAGGATGACGATAAATTTCAGCAGCGGTGCCGATCTGCACGATGCGGCCCTTGCGCAAGAGGGCCACACGGTCGCCCATCACCATGGCCTCTTCGGGGTCGTGCGTAACGACGAGACTCGTGGCGCGAGTCTCGCGCAGAACCGCCAGGGTTTCGTCGCGGACCGTTTCACGCAGCCTTGCATCGAGGCTGGAAAAGGGTTCATCGAGCAGCAGCACGCCGGGTCGCGGGGCGACGCTGCGCGCCAAGGCAAGGCGCTGCTGCTGGCCACCGGAAAGCTGGTGTGGATAGTCGCTTTCCCGCCCGTCGAGGCCCACGCGACGCAGGGCCTGTCGCGCTTGAGCCACTGCTGCATCCTTGCCGAGCCGGCGCAGGCCGAACAACACGTTCTGCAGCAGCGTCAGATGCGGAAACAGCGCAAAATCCTGGAACATCAGGCCGATGCCGCGCCGATTGGGCGGCAGGGTGCGACCGGGAACCGACATCACCTCGCCATTGATGCGCACCGCGCCGCTCGAAATCGGCTGGATGCCGGCGGCGACGCGCAAGGCGGTGGATTTGCCTGAACCCGATTCTCCCAGGAGGCAGACGATTTCGCCGGGCCGCAGCGTGAGGTCGAAGCCATCGAGTACGCGCCGCTCACCGAGATCGACCGAGACATTCTCGAAGGCCAGTGTGGCCGCGAAGGAAACGCCCGCCGTACCGCGTGTGCCCCAGCTCTGCAGTTCCCCCACCATGGACGATTGTGCGCTCACTCGTGCTCTTCCTGTTCTTCTTCGTCGTCTTCATCCTCGATATCGCCGATATCGGCAGGATCGAGCGGGTCTTCATCCTCGCGCAGCGCCCCTTCGAAGGGCAAGGGTATCTGCAGATCGGGCGGCAGGCGTCCGGACAACAGCCCTGCCCCCTTCAAATCTTCCAACCCCGGCAGATCACCCAGCCGCTCGAGCCCGAAGTGGTCGAGAAAGGCCTCTGTCGTGCCGTAGGTGACCGGTCGGCCCGGCGTGCGACGGCGGCCGCGCATGCGCACCCAGCCGGCTTCCATCAACAGGTCGAGCGTACCCTTGCCCGTACTGACCCCGCGCACCTCTTCGATTTCGGCGCGGGTGGTGGGCTGGTGATAGGCGATGATCGCCAGGGTTTCGAGCGCGGCGCGGGACAGTGGCCGCGTCTCCTGCTCTTCGCGGCGCAGGATGAAACCGAGGTCCTGTGCCGTTCGGAACGCCCAGCCATCACCCCGGCGCACCAGATTGACGCCGCGCCCGGCATAATGCTCAGCGAGTTCGGCCAGAATACCCCGCACATCCGCACCGTCCCCAAGATAGGGGGCAATATCGGAAATGGAGATCGGCTCGGCCGACGCAAAAAGCAGTGCCTCGACAATGCGCAATTGCCGCATGCGGACCGAGCAACCCTCGTCGTCATCCATCCGGCTCATGGCGCTTCGCTTCTGCGTCGGCGCATCAGGATAGGCCCAAATGTTTCGGTCTGGCGGATGTCGATCTCCCCCTGGCGCACCAGTTCGAGGCTGGAAGCGAAGGTTGAAGCCCGGACTGTGGCGCGCTCGCTGGGCTTGGCGAGATATTGAATGAGATACGTGTCCAGAGAAACCCATTCGAGGCTGTCGCCGATCAGCCGTTGCAGCAGGTCGCGCGCCTCCTGCAGGGACCAGACATTGCGCACGAAAGGCGTGTATTCGGCGACAATGCCGCGCTCGCGCTGGCTGGAATAGGCCTTGAGCAGGTCATAGAGGCTGGCCTCCCACACGGCACGGCGGGCAATGCTGATCCCTTCGGGGGCGCCCCTCGCATGCACGTCGCGACCAAGGCGCGGCAGGTTGACCAATTGCGCGGCAGCATCGCGCATGGCCTCGAGGCGCTTGAGGCGGAATTGCAGCATGGCGGCGAGCATCTCGCCGCTCGGCTCGTCGTCGCTGGGGGCCTGCGGCACCATCAGCCGGCTCTTGAGATAGGCCAGCCAGGCAGCCATTACCAGATAGTCGGCGGCCACCTCGATTCGTCGCTCACGCACTGTTTCGATGAAGCGCAGATATTGCTCGGCCAGGGCGAGCACGGAGATGGAGGCGAGATCGACCTTCTGCCGCCGCGCCAGGTCGAGCAGCAGGTCCAGCGGACCTTCATAGCCTCCGACATCGACAAGCAGGATCTCATCGGCTGCGGGCGCCGCAGGCTGGTCGAGCCAGTCACTTTGCGAAGCTGTCATCTGTAGGTTGCTGGCCTTGCCGTCATGCCGCATCCTTGGACGGCGCCGCGGCCAGCGTCAAGGCGGCGCAATGTGCCACCCCCTGCCCCGTCTTCCAACCGAGACAATACGGCGCTATGAACGCCGCCCACCTCAAAGCGCGGGAGCCTACAATGCAGACCATTCCTCCCCTCGCAACGCTCGGCCACCGGATCATGATCCTGGGCCTGACCAATGCCGGCAAGTCGACGCTCGCCCTGGCGCTATCCGACAAACTCGGCGTGCCAGCCATCCATCTCGACCAGCTCAAGCATTTGCCCAACACCAATTGGCAGGAGCGGTCGGATGCGGATTTCCAGGCCCTGCATGACGCGGCCATCACGGGAGATGGTTGGGTCATGGACGGCAACTATACCCGCCTCATGCCACAGCGCATTGAACGCGCCACGGGAATTATCGTCGTCACCGACACCCTCCTCACCCGCTATCGCCGCTATTTCATCCGCACATTGATCCAGCGGCAACGCGCCGGCGGGCTCGAAGGTGGCGAGGACCGCGTAAACTGGAAAATGCTGCACTGGCTCTGGCACACCCGCAATTCGGTGGCCAAATATCGTGACATGGCCACAGCCTCGGGAAAACCCACCGTATTTGCCAGTAGCACGCGCGAACTGAACGCACTCTACGACACCTGGAGTCTCAAGCACCCTTTCGCTTGACCAGGCCCAGCCGGATAGCGCTTTCCGCGGCGGCAAGAATGGCCTCTTCCGGACTGCGATAGGATCGGCCAAGCAGCGCCGCGCCCTTGCGCCCGTCATAGTGCTTCTCGTTGCCGACATCATTGATGATTTGACGGACCGGACCGCCGGACAAGGCTAAAAGCCGAACGATCCAATCGGGCACCGTCTTCAGCGTCACGGGGTAGTCGGGATAGGCCCGCCGCAAAATGACCGCGACCTCTTTGAAGTGCGTGTAAGGCGAGGTGCACAGATAGCGCTGGCCGATGCTCTCCGGCTTTTGCAGCGCCGCCACATGCATCGCCGCCACATCGCGCACATCGCTGACGGCAAAGCCAATATTGGGCATGGCCGGCGTCGAACCATCGAGCAGGCCCGTGACCATGCCCAAGGAAATGGAGGTGTCGGCGTCGGTAGCGGGCCCGAGAATGGCGCCGGGATGGATCGTGGTCAGCGCCATCGCATTTGCCTCGGCAAAGGCCCAGGCAGCGCGCTCGGCGCGGGTCTTGCCGATGCAATAGGCCCAGGAGCGTTTCATGCCATCGAGATCGGTGAAATCGGCTTCGCTATAGGTCCGAATGCCACGATCGTGACCGTGTCCATAACCCACGGTAGCGATCGGCGACGTCATGATGACGCGCGTGATACCGGCGGCATGAGCAAAACGCAGCACTCGCTCGGTCCCCTCAACCGCAGGCCGGACCACCACGGCCGGGTCACGCGGCTCCTCAGCGACGATTGTCGCGGCGACATGCATGACCGCATCGACGTCTGCCATGGCTGCGGACCAACCCGCCTCGGAAAGAAGATCGGCGTCGACCAGCTCCAGCTGCCCACCGTGGCCAGGCGCGAGATCGGCGACCGAGGACCAAATCCCAGGCACCTTACCCTGCCCCCGCACCGTACCACGCACCGAATAGCCGGCGGCAAGCAGCTGTCCGATGAGATGCTTTGCGACGAACCCCGAAGCACCGGTGACCAGAATGCGCTTCAATCACACCCCCTGCCTATTCGGGATCGCCTAAAGCCATAGAAAGACATTGGCGAGCAAAAACGCCCCAAGCGCCATGAGTAGCCCACCAGAGACCTTAAACGTCATGCCGTCACCGATGCGTCTCGTCTGAGCCGGGTTCTCGGGGTTTTGCAAAATCGAGAATTCTCCTCCGACAACAGCACCCGAACTTCCGCCAGGCAAATCCAATATGACAAGAGTGGTTTGCTTGTCCCCAAGCAGCTGCACCTTGCCCCGGCACCGCTCCGACAACGACCAACGATCAGATCCATTGTCGGAAAAGAACTGATCCACATGATCACAGGGTATCGTAATCCGCCTCAAGGCCTGACGATAACCGCCACCGCTCGTCAGCTCACACTTCTTTTCAACGGACATAATTCGGGCATTTACCGTCGGCCAGTCCTCACCGATGGTGCCGAAGTAAAACAACCCAGCCCCCACGACCATGAACAAGGCCCCAAAACCCAACAATATCTGGTCAATCCGAAAATTGGATAAAATGCTCGGAGAGCCGAATAACCAATATCCCAACATCGCGACCCCACAATCTGCCGTGCACAGATTAGCCACAGAGCGCAAACGAACGCTGAATATTTCTCGACAAAAAGAAACGGCCCCGGAAACCGGAGCCGTTGAAAAATTCGCAGATAGTGTCGACTTACGCCGCTTCGGCTTCGTCTTCGGTGTACTGCACCGGACCCGAATCCTGGCCCTTGGCATTGACGTCACGATCAACGAACTCGATCACGGCCAGCGGGGCATTGTCGCCATAGCGGAAGCCGGCCTTCAGGATGCGGATGTAACCGCCCTGCCGTTCGGCATAACGCGGGCCGAGCACGGCGAAGAGCTTGGCAACCTGGGCCTCGTCACGGATCTGTGCGATGGCCTGGCGGCGAGCGTGCAGGTCCCCGCGCTTGCCCAGGGTGATGAGCTTCTCGACGATCGGACGCAGGTCCTTGGCCTTGGGAAGCGTGGTAACGATCTGCTCGTGCTTGATCAGCGCGGCGGACATGTTGGCAAACATAGCCTTACGGTGAGAAGCGGTTCGGCTGAACTTGCGGCCGCGATTGGCGTGGCGCATGGTAGTCTCCTAAAATCTTGGCAGCGCGGGATCAGTAGTGATCTTCGTAGCGCTTGGCGAGGTCATCGATATTCTCGGGCGGCCAATTGTTGACGTCCATCCCGAGATGAAGCCCCATCTGTGCCAGGACTTCCTTGATTTCGTTGAGCGACTTGCGGCCAAAATTCGGGGTCCGCAGCATCTCGGCTTCCGTCTTCTGGATAAGGTCGCCGATATAGACGATGTTGTCGTTCTTGAGGCAGTTGGCCGAACGGACGGAAAGCTCCAGTTCGTCGACCTTCTTGAGCAGGGCCGGGTTGAAGGCCAGCTCGGGCACGGAATCCTGTGCCTTTTCCTTGCTGGGCTCTTCGAAGTTCACGAACACCGACAGCTGGTCCTGCAGAATGCGCGCGGCATAGGCCACGGCATCCTCAGGCGAGATCGCGCCGTTGGTTTCGACCTGCAGGGTCAGCTTGTCCTTGTCGAGGCTTTCGCCCGCACGGGTCGCATCGACCTTGTAGCTCACGCGGCGAACCGGCGAGAACAGCGCATCGACCGGAATATAGCCGATCGGGGCGTCTTCAGGACGGTTCTTGTCAGCCGGGACATAGCCCTTGCCGGTATTGACGGTGAACTCGATATTGATCTCGGCGCCATCGTCGAGGTGGCAGATCACCAACTCGGGATTGAGCACTTCGATGTCACCGGAAACCTTGATGTCGCCGGCAGTAACGGCACCCGGACCCTGACGGGTCAGAGTCAGACGCTTCGGGCCTTCGCCACCCGTCTTGATGGCGATTTCCTTGACGTTCAGCACCAGGTCGGTGATGTCTTCGCGCACGCCCGGAAGCGACGAGAATTCGTGCAGAATGCCGTCAATCTGGATTGCGGTGACTGCCGCGCCCTGAAGCGACGACAGCAGCACGCGACGCAGGGCATTGCCCAGGGTAAGACCATAGCCGCGCTCCAGCGGCTCGGCGATAACCGAAGCCACTCGCGCGTCGTCGCTGCCCGAAACAATCTCCAGTTTGGTCGGCTTGATAAGTTCCTGCCAGTTCCTCTGGATCGTCACGGTATTGTCCTTTCAAAATCGCGGCCCCAAGCAGGCCGCCCGCCGCAAACACAATAGGACTCCCGACCCATTCAATCGGCCGGGAGCGTATAATGGTCTTGTTAGACGCGGCGCCGCTTGCGCGGACGGCAGCCATTGTGCGGAATCGACGTGACGTCACGGATCGAGGTGACGTTGAAGCCAGCGGCCTGCAGGGCACGCAGCGCGGACTCACGGCCCGAACCAGGACCGCGCACTTCGACCTCAAGGGTCTTCATGCCGTGTTCCTGCGCCTTCTTGGCAGCATCTTCGGCCGCAACCTGAGCGGCATAAGGGGTCGACTTACGCGAGCCCTTGAAACCCATCACGCCCGAGGACGACCAGGAGATCGTGTTGCCCTGCATGTCGGCGATGGTGATCATGGTGTTGTTGAAGGAGGCGTTCACATGTGCGACGCCGGAAGTGATATTCTTGCGCTCTTTACGACGAACGCGTGCGACTTCAGCCTTAGCCATTCTTATCCTCTAGGATATCGGCGCTGCCGTAATACCAGCAGCTCCACCACGGATTTAGCGGTTCAAGCCCCTTCAGCAACTCTGTCGAGCCACCGAAAAGCCCTGCCCCGCCAAATCCAGTCAAAAACCTGTCCCGCGCCAGGCGGGAACAGAATTACTTCTTCTTGCCAGCGATCGGCTTTGCCGGACCCTTGCGGGTACGAGCATTGGTGTGGGTACGCTGACCGCGAACCGGCAGACCACGGCGGTGACGAAGACCGCGATAGTTACCAAGGTCCATCAGGCGCTTGATGTTCATCGCCACATTGCGGCGAAGATCACCTTCCACGACATAGTCACGGTCGATGGTCTCGCGGATCTGAATGACTTCAGCGTCAGTCAGCTCGTTCACGCGACGTTCGGCCGGAATGCCAACCTTGGTGCAGATATCCTCAGCGAACTTGTCGCCGATCCCGTGAATATACTGCAGCGCGATAACCACGCGCTTGTTCGTCGGGATATTGACGCCAGCAATACGAGCCACGTCTGCTCTCCTTCATTCAGCACGCGCCATCCCGGCGGGTGCCCTTAAACAACAAGGGACCGAATTCGACCCCAACGAATTGGGGAACCGAATCCAGCCCAATGATCCATGAGACTGGTGCGGTTCCTTAAAGACTCGACCAAGCAGAGTCAACAGCCCTGCCCGGCTCGACTTAGCCTGCAAGCGCGCTCTTGATCGCGCCCGTCACCTCGCCGACCGGCGCCATGCCGTCGACGGGCTTCAGCAGGCCCTTGGTCGTGTAGTAGGCGACCAGGGGAGCCGTCTGCTCCGAATAGACACCGAGGCGCTTGCGCAGCACTTCCTCGTTGTCATCGGCGCGGGCCCCACCCGATTCCTTGGCCCGATTGATGACGCGCTTGACCAGCTCGTCAGCCTCGGCCTTGATCTCGATGACGGCATCGAGGGCAATGCCCTTGTCCGCCAGCATGCGATCAAGCGCTTCGGCCTGGGCAATGGTGCGCGGAAAGCCGTCCAGGATGAAACCCGGCTTGCAATCCTCTGCGTCCAGACGCTCCGACACGATGCCGTTGACAATCACGTCCGAAACCAGGTCACCCCTGTCGACGATAGCCTTGGCCTCGACGCCCAGCGGCGTCTTGGCTGCAATGGCCGCACGAAGGATGTCACCGGTGGACAATTGGGGGATGCCATAGGCCTCCACCAAGATTTTTGCCTGTGTACCCTTCCCCGCCCCCGGCGGGCCCAACAGGATCAACCTCATCGACGCTTGCCTCCTCCAAGACGGGATTTCTTCAGCAGCCCTTCATATTGCTGGGCCACCAGATGGCTCTGGATCTGCGTGACAGTATCCAGGGTCACGGTCACCATGATCAGGAGCGACGTGCCGCCGATGAACTGGCTCACGGCCAGCTGGCTGAACATCACTTCCGGGATCAGGGCCACCACGGTCAGGTAAATCGCGCCGATCACGGTAATACGGGTCAACACGTAATCGATGTGCTGCGCCGTCCGCTCACCCGGACGAATGCCCGGAATGAAACCACCAGACCGCTTCAGATTGTCCGCCGTTTCCTGCGGATTGAACACGATGGCCGTATAGAAGAACGCGAAGAAGATGATGAAGAAGGCAAACAGCGCCAGATAGAGCGGCTGTCCGCGACCCAGCAGGGCCGTGATCGTGGTCAGCCATGCCGGAGCATTACCCTGCGCCGCAAACTGCGCGATGGTTGCCGGCAGCAGCAGCAGCGACGAGCCAAAGATCACCGGGATCACGCCCGAGGTGTTGAGCTTGAGCGGCAGATGCGAGGTGTCACCCTGGAACATCTTGTTGCCGACCTGACGCTTCGGGTACTGGATCAGCAAGCGGCGCTGAGCGCGTTCGAAGAACACGATCACCGCGATCACCACCAGTGCCAGCACAATCATGCCGATGCCGGCAAAGCCCGGAATGGCGCCAGTACGGGCCAATTCGAGGGTCTGCGCAATCGTCGCCGGCAGGTTTGCCACGATACCGGCGAAAATAATCAGCGAAATGCCGTTGCCAACACCACGGGCGGTGATCTGCTCACCCAGCCACATCAGGAACATCGTGCCACCAACCAGGGTGATCACGGTCGAAATGCGGAAGAACCAGCCCGGATTGAGCACCACGCCCTGGCTCGCCTCTAGACCGACAGCGATGCCATAGGCCTGAACGGCACAGAACACCACGGCCAGGTAGCGGGTGTATTGGTTCATCTTGCGACGACCGGCTTCACCCTCTTTCTTGAGGGCTTCCAGCTTGGGCGACGCCGTCGCGATCACCTGCACCACGATGGACGCGGTAATGTAGGGAATGAGGTTGAGGGCAAAAATGGCCATACGCTCGACGGCACCGCCGGCGAACATGTTGAACATGCCCAGAATACCCTGCTGGCTCTGCTCGAACGTCGCGCGGAACGCGTCCGGATCGATGCCTGGCAGCGGGATATATGTGCCCAAACGATAAATAAGCAGCGCGCCCAGTGTGAACCAGATGCGCTGCTGCAGGGCTTTCGCCTTCGAAAAGGTCGAGAAAGAAAGATTACGTGCGAGCTGTTCGGCTGCGGACGCCATTTACATCGCTCCTATGGCCAGGATGCCAGGTGCGCTCGGAGCGCCGGAGGAGCATATATGGGATATGTGCCACCCAGACGCAACAAACCAAAAGAGCGCACCCGGTCGGGATGACCGCGTGCGCCCTGCCGAGTCAATTACTTGGCGTAGGGGGTCTTCTTCCAGGTCTCTTTGACCGGGATGAGATCGACCTTACCGCCGGCAGCCTCGATGGCAGCGGCAGCGCCCTTGGTCACGTAGTCGACCTTGAAGGTAACCTTCTTGGCCGAGAAGCCTTCCGAACCGATCAGGCGCACGCCGTCCTTGGGACGACGGATCACGCCAGCTGCAACCAGAGCCGCAGCGTCGATGACGCCCTTGGCATCCAGCTTGCCGCTGTCGATATAGGCCTGGACGCGGTCGATGCGGACCTGGTTCCAATCCTTGGGGTTCCAAGCATTGAAGCCACGCTTCGGCATACGCATGTGAAGGGGCATCTGGCCGCCTTCGAAGCCGTTGATGGCGACACCGGCACGGGCCGTCTGGCCCTTGCCGCCGCGACCACCGGTCTTGCCGACACCCGAACCAATGCCACGGCCGATGCGGACGCGGACCTTGTTGGCGCCGGGATTGTCACGAAGTTCGTTCAAACGGGTCATTGGTCTGGCTCCCTTACTCGCCGACGACGCGGACGAGGTGCGGGATCTTGTTGATCATGCCGCGAACTTCCGGCGTATCAACGAGCTCGCGCTCTTTGTTCATCTTGTTCAGCCCGAGACCGATAAGGGTCGCGCGCTGGCTCTTTTCGCGGCGGATCGGCGAACCGATCTGCTTGACGACGATCGTCTTGTTCTTTGCCATAATGCTTCTCCGAGCCTGCTATCAGGCTTCGACGGCAGCCTCGCCGCGGCGAGCCTGCAGTTCGGAAACCTTGAGGCCGCGACGGGCAGCCACCGAACGGGGGCTGTCAACGCGCTTGAGCGCATCGAAGGTGGCGCGAACCATGTTGTAGGGATTTGCCGTGCCCTGGGACTTGGCGACGATGTCGTTGATGCCCAGCGTCTCGAAGACGGCGCGCATCGGACCACCGGCGATGATACCGGTACCCGGAACGGCGGCACGCAGGATCACCTTACCGGCGCCGTGGCGACCGGCCACGTCGTGGTGAAGGGTGCGGGCATCGCGAAGCGGCACGCGGATCATCTGGCGCTTGGCCTGCTCGGTTGCCTTGCGGATAGCCTCAGGAACTTCACGGGCCTTGCCGTGACCGAAACCGACGCGACCCTTCTGGTCACCGACAACGACGAGGGCGGCAAAACCAAAGCGACGGCCGCCCTTCACAACCTTGGCCACACGATTGATGTGGACCAGGCGATCGACGAACTCGCTTTCGCGCTCTTGAACGTCTCTGCTCATAATTCTTCTTCCTCGCCGTGGTTAGAACTGCAGACCGCCCTCGCGGGCAGCATCTGCAAGGGCCTTGACACGGCCATGATAGATATAGGCGCCACGGTCGAAGACCACTTCACCCACGCCGGCCTTGACGCCGCGCTCGGCAATCAACTTGCCAACGGCACTGGCGGCCTCGGCGTTCGAACCACTCTTGAGAGCGGTGCGCAGATCCTTGTCCAGGGTCGAAGCGGCAGCCAGCGTACGGCCGGATGCGTCGTCGATGATCTGGGCGTAAATATTCTTGTCCGAACGGAAAACCGACAGACGGGGACGACCAAAGGCACGAGCCTTGAGCGCCTTGCGGACACGGGCCTTGCGGCGCTCCGCGCCCTTTGCAGAAATTGCCATTTCCGGCGCTCCTTACTTCTTCTTGCCTTCTTTGCGGAAGACCTGCTCGCCCGCGTAACGCACGCCCTTGCCCTTGTAGGGCTCGGGGGGACGCCAGCTGCGGATCTCGGCCGCAACCTGACCGACCTGCTGCTTATCGGTGCCGGTAACGACGATCTCAGTCGGCACGGGCACAGCGAGGGTGATACCCTGAGGAGCCTGATAGATCACTTCATGGCTGAAGCCCAGCGACAGCTTGACGTCCTTGCCCTGCATTGCAGCGCGGTAACCGACGCCCTGGATGGCGAGCTTCTTCTCGAAGCCGGCGCTCACCCCGGTGACCAGATTCTGGATCAGCGCGCGGGTGGTGCCCCAGGCAGCGCGAGCCTCACGGGTGTCGTTGGCAGGGGTGATGACGATGCCATCGGCGCCCTGCTCTACATTGACGATATCCATGAGCGTGAGGCTCAGTTCGCCCTTCGGGCCCTTGGCGCTCACGACACGACCATTGATCGTGACCGTAACGCCATTTACCGGGGCCACCGGTTTCTTGCCAGTACGTGACATATTGATTCCTTGAGTAATCGTCTTGCCGATCTTCTAAGCCGGGTGGCTTAGAAGACGCGGCAGAGTACCTCGCCACCCACATTGGCAGCCTTGGCTTCGTGGTCGGCCATCACGCCCTTCGGCGTAGACAGGATCGACACACCCAGACCATTGGCAACCTGTGGAATATTCTTCACCGACGCATAGACGCGGCGGCCGGGACGGGAAACGCGCTCGATGGTGCGGATCACGCCTTCATTTTCCGAATACTTAAGTTCGATTTCGTACTCGGCAGCACCGTTCTCGAACTTGGTCTCCGAATAGCCGCGGATGAAACCCTCGGACTGGAGAACATCCAGCACACGACCACGAAGGGTCGACGCCGGCGTCGTAACGGAATTCTTGCGACGCTCCTGAGCGTTGCGGATGCGAGTCAGCATATCGCCGATGGGATCGGAAAAGCTCATCTCTAGTTTCTCCTTACCAGCTCGACTTCACCAGACCCGGGATCAAACCCAGGTTGCCCAGCTGACGCAGGGCAATACGGCTCATCTTGAGCTTGCGATAGTAACCACGCGGACGACCCGACACTTCGCAACGGTTGCGAATGCGGACCTTGGCCGAGTTGCGCGGCAGCTCAGCCAGCTTGAGGCTGGCCTTGAAGCGCTCTTCGATCGGCGCTTCCTGGTTCTTGATGGTGGCCTTGAGAGCAGCGCGCTTGTCGCCAAACTGCTTCGCCAGGGCGGCACGCTTCTTGTTCTTTTCGATGGAGCTGGTCTTTGCCATATCCTGATCCTTTATCCCTTCCCTATCCGCTTACTGGCGGAAGGGGAAGTTGAAAGCCTTGAGAAGCGCACGCGCCTCATCATCGTTCTTGGCCGTCGTGGCAACCACGATGTCCATGCCCCAAACCTGATCGATCTGATCGTAGTTGATTTCGGGGAAGATGATGTGTTCCTTGATGCCGAAGGCATAGTTGCCACGGCCGTCAAAGGCGTTCGGGTTGAGGCCACGGAAGTCGCGGACGCGCGGCAGGGCGATGTTCACCAGGCGGTCCAGGAATTCATACATACGGGCCTTGCGCAGGGTCACCTTGACACCCAGCGGCATGTTCTCGCGAACCTTGAAGCCTGCGATGGACTTGCGCGCATGGGTGATAACGGGCTTCTGGCCCGCAATCTTCTGCAGCTCGTCAGCAGCCGACTTCACCTTCTTGGTGTCGTTGACAGCTTCACCAACGCCGATGTTCAGGACGATCTTGTCCAGGCGCGGCAATTCCATGACGTTCTTGTAGGCAAACTGCTCACGCAGGGCCGCCTTGATCGTCTGGTCGTATTCGGTCCGGAGACGCGGAACGTAAGCGGTCTCAGCCATCGATCTGATCTCCGGTGGTCTTGGCGACGCGGGACTTCACGCCGTCCTTGATCTGGAAACCGACGCGGGTCGGCTTGCCCTGAGCGTCGGCAACTGCCAGGTTCGACAGGTGGATCGGCGCTTCCTTGGTGAAGATGCCGGCGTCCTGTGATGCAGTCTGCTTCTGGTGACGACGGACCAGGTTGATACCCTGGACGATCGCGCGGGTTTCGGTCGGGATGACGGACAGGACCTGACCGGTCTTGCCCTTGTCCTTGCCGGCCAGGACGACGACCTTGTCGCCCTTCTTAATCTTGGCGGCCATTACAGCACCTCTGGGGCAAGCGAGATGATCTTCATGTGGTTCTTGGCGCGGAGTTCGCGCGGAACCGGTCCGAAGATACGGGTGCCGATCGGCTCCTTCTGATTGTTCAGAAGAACGGCGGCGTTCTTGTCGAAACGAATGACGGTGCCATCGGCCCGGCGGATGTCGGTTGCGGTGCGAACCACAACAGCCTTCATCACCTGGCCCTTCTTAACGCGGCCGCGCGGAATAGCGTCCTTGACCGAAACGACGATAATGTCGCCGACCGAGGCGTATTTACGATGCGAACCGCCCAGCACCTTGATGCACATGACTCGCTTGGCGCCGGAATTATCGGCGACGTCGAGATTGGACTGCATCTGGATCATGACTGGATGCCTTCTAGTTGGACCGGCTGCACCGTCATCCGGCGCGCCGACCTGAATTGTTTCTCTTACGCAGACGGAACAAGCGCCCAGCGCTTGTTCTTACTGATCGGCGCGGTTTCCTCGATCCACACGGTCTGACCGACCTTTGCCACATTATTTTCATCATGGGCGTGGTACTTCTTGGAACGACGCACGGTCTTCTTCAGAAGCGGATGAGTGAAACGGCGCTCGACGCGAACCACGATGGTCTTGTCATTGGCGTCGGAGACCACAGTCCCCTGCAAAACGCGCTTTGGCATGGGTTTTATTCCTTACTTAGCTGCGTTCTTCTGGGTCAGGATCGTCTTGATCCGCGCGATATCGCGACGGACTTCCTTGACCCGGGCCGGCTTTTCCAACTGCTGGGTAGCGCGCTGGAAACGCAGGTTGAACTGTTCTTTCTTCAGGTCGACGAGCTGATCTTTCAGTTCGTCTGCGGTCTTGGCCCGCACATCACTGGCTTTCATGCTCGTGTTCCTTAGTCAGCAATACGCGTAATGATACGCGTGGTGATCGGCAACTTCATTGCACCGAGGCGAAGCGCCTCCTTTGCAACGTCTTCGGGCACCCCGTCAATCTCAAAAACGATACGACCCGGTTTTACGCGTGCGGCCCAGTACTCGACGGAACCCTTACCCTTACCCATACGGACTTCGGTAGGCTTCTTGGAAACCGGCAGATCCGGGAAAATCCGGATCCACACGCGGCCCTGACGCTTCATTTCGCGAGTGATCGCGCGGCGGGCAGCTTCGATCTGGCGGGCAGTCACGCGTTCCGGCTCGGTGGCCTTGAGTGCGTACTGGCCGAAAGCCAGATCGGTACCACCCTTGGCCAGGCCATGGATGCGACCCTTATGGGCCTTGCGGAACTTAGTTCTCTTCGGTTGCAGCATAATGAACTAACCTTCTTATGCGCGTTCGCGGTCGCGGTCGCCGCGTTCACGGCGCGGTTCGCGCTCGCTACGCTGACCACCTTCACTACCTTCGGTAGCGCGACGTTCATGGGCCGACGGATCATGCTCGAGGACTTCGCCCTTGAAGATCCAGACCTTGATACCGATGATGCCGTAAGTGGTTTCGGCTTCGGCGGTACCATAGTCGATGTCAGCACGCAGGGTGTGCAGCGGCACGCGGCCTTCGCGGTACCATTCGGTACGAGCGATGTCGGCACCACCGAGACGACCACCGACATTGACGCGGATACCACCGGCGCCCATGCGGATTGCGGTCTGCACGGCGCGCTTCATGGCGCGACGGAATGCCACACGACGTTCCAGCTGCTGGGCAATGCCCTGGGCAACCAGCGTCGCATCGGTTTCCGGCTTGCGCACTTCAACGATGTTGATGTGCACTTCGCTGTCGGTGAACTTCTTCACCTTGGCGCGGATCTTGTCGATGTCAGCGCCCTTCTTGCCGATCACGATGCCCGGACGGGCAGTGTGGATCGACACGCGGCACTTGCGGTGCGGACGCTCGATGACGATCTTGGAAACCGCAGCGGCCTTCAGGTCTTCCATCAGAGCCGTACGGATCTTCAGGTCTTCCTGCAGCAGCGTGCCGTATTCGCCCTTATTGGCGTACCAGCGGCTGTCCCAGGTGCGGTTGATGCCGAGGCGGAAGCCGATCGGATTGATTTTCTGGCCCATTATGCGGCCTCCTCAACTTGCCGGACGACGATCGTCAGATGCGAGAACGGCTTCTCGATACGTGCCGACTTGCCGCGACCGCGGGCGGTGAAACGCTTCATGACAAGCGAATTACCAACGAAGGCTTCGGCGACGACGAGAGCGTCGGTGTCCAGGCCATGGTTGTTCTCGGCGTTGGCGATGGCGCTTTCCAACACCTTCTTCACCTGGCCGGAGATACGCTTGTGGCTGAATTCGAGATCGGCCAGAGCACGTTCGACCTTCTTGCCACGGATCAACTGCGCGACGAGGTTCAGCTTCTGAGGGCTGATGCGCAGCATGCGCAGCACAGCCTTGGCCTCGTTATCCTTGAGAGCGCGCTCAGTCTTTGGCTTGCCCATCTTACTTCCTCTTGGCCTTCTTGTCGGCCGCGTGCCCGTAATAGGTACGGGTCGGAGCGAACTCACCAAACTTGTGGCCGATCATGTCTTCGGTGACGTTCACCGGAACATGCTTCTGACCATTGTGCACGCCGAACGTGATGCCGACGAACTGCGGCAGGATGGTCGAACGACGGGACCAGATCTTGACCACATCGCTGCGGCCAGAGGACTGGGCCTTCTCGGCCTTCTTGAGCAGATAGCCGTCGACGAACGGCCCCTTCCAAATCGAACGGGTCATGTCTTACCTGCCCTTCTTCACGTGACGGCTGCGAACGATGAACTGGTCCGTTGCCTTGTTGCTGCGGGTACGCTTGCCCTTGGTCGGCTTGCCCCACGGGCTCACCGGGTGACGGCCACCCGAGGTACGGCCTTCACCACCACCATGCGGGTGGTCGACCGGGTTCATGGTCACGCCGCGGTTGACCGGCTTCTTGCCGAGCCAGCGGTTGCGACCGGCCTTGCCGAGCGAGGTGTTGGCATGGTCCTGGTTGGACACGGCACCAACGGTCGCCAGACACGTGCCATGCACGCGGCGCTGCTCACCGGAGTTGAGGCGCAGAATGGCCCAACCATGGTCGCGACCCACATACTGGGCATAGGCACCGGCAGAGCGAGCGACCTGGCCGCCCTTGCGGGGCTTGAGCTCGATGTTGTGCACGATGGTACCGACCGGCATGCGCTCGAGCGGCATGGCATTGCCCGGCTTCACGTCGACAGTGTTCATCGAAGAGATGACCTTGTCGCCGGCAGTCAGGCGCTGGGGCGCAACGATATAGGCGAGCTCGCCATCTTCGTACTTGATCAGCGCGATCCAGGCGGTGCGGTTCGGATCGTATTCGAGACGTTCTACGGTCCCGACTGCGTCGAACTTCACGCGCTTGAAGTCGATGGTGCGGTAGCTGCGCTTGTGACCACCACCACGGTGATAGGCAGTGATGCGGCCACGGTTGTTACGACCACCGGTCTTGTTGAGGCCTTCGGTCAAAGCCTTGACCGGGGCGCCCTTCCACAGTTCCGAACGGTCGGTCGTGATCAGGGTACGACGGCCTTCGGAGGTGGGATTGTAAGTCTTTAGAGCCATTTTGTTCTGTCTCTTCCCTTAGAGGCCGGTCGAAATATCGATCGACTGGCCGTCGACGAGGGTCACGATCGCCTTCTTGACGTCGTTGCGAACACCGACGCGACCACGGAAGCGCTTCACCTTGCCCTTGCGGACGAGGGTGTTCACTGCCTTGACCTTGACCGAAAACAGCTGCTCGACGGCGGCCTTGATGTCGGTCTTGTTGGCGTCGATGGCAACGTCGAAGACAACCTGGTTGGCTTCAGAAGCCATGGTCGACTTTTCCGTCACGACGGGGTTACGAATGATGTCGTATGCGTCAAGCTTGTTCATGCGAACCTCGCTTCGAGCGCTTCGAGCGCTGCCTTGGTGAGGACGAGCTTGTCGCGCTTCAGGATCGACACAACGTTGATCCCCTGGATCGGCAGCACGTCGATATTCGGGATGTTGCGGGCGGCCAGAGCAAAGTTCTGGTCGACATCAGCGCCGTCGATGATCAGCACGTTTGCCCAGTCGAGCTTGCCGAATGCCGTCCGCAGAGCTGCAGTCTTGGCTTCCTTCTGGGCGACGCTGTCGATGACGATCAGCGAGCCAGCCTGGGCCTTGGACGACAGAGCATGCTTCAGAGCCAGGACGCGAACCTTCTTGGGAAGGTCGATGGCGTGGCTGCGCGGGGTCGGACCGAATGCACGGCCACCACCACGGAACTGCGGAGCCTTGCGATCGCCGTGACGAGCGCCGCCAGAACCCTTCTGCTTCACGAACTTCTTGCCCGTGCGCACGCCTTCCGACCGGTTCTTCACGTCATGCGTGCCGGCCATGGCCTTGAGCTGCTGGTAGCGAACCATGCGGTGGAGGATATCCGGGCGGACTTCAAGGCCGAACACATCGTCCTTGAGATCGACCGTACCGGCGGCCTTGCCGTCGAGAGTGGTTACCTTGAGTTCCATTTACTTCGCTTCTCCCGCAGCTGCGGCCTCGAACGAACCCGGCAGGGCAGCGTTCGCGGGAGCCGGCTTCTTGACGGCGTCCTTGACCATAATCCACGCGCCCTTGGCGCCCGGAACCGAACCCTGGATCAGGATCAGGCCGCGCTCGACGTCGGTCTTGACGACCTTGACGTTCTGCGTGGTGATGCGACGATCGCCCATGTGGCCCGGCATCTTCTTGTTCTTGAAGGTCTTGCCCGGATCCTGACGCTGACCGGTCGAACCGATCGAGCGGTGGGAGACGGACACACCGTGCGAGGCGCGCAGACCACCGAAGTTCCAACGCTTCATACCGCCGGCAAAACCCTTACCGATGGATGTTCCGGTCACGTCGACCAGCTGACCTTCGGAGAAGTGGTCGGCCTTCAGAGTGGCGCCAACTTCGATCAGGTTCTCGGCATCGACGCGGAATTCTGCGACGTGACGCTTGGGTTCGACCTTGGCGACGGCATACTGCCCACGCTCGGCCTTGGAAACATTCTTGGCCTTTGCCTGGCCAGCGCCGAGCTGCAGCGCTGTATAACCGTCCTTGTCAACGGTCCGCTGGCCCACCACCTGGCAATTCTGCAGGCTAAGCACCGTCACGGGGACGTGCGAGCCGTCCTCGGCGAAGATGCGGGTCATACCCAGCTTCTGTGCGATCAATCCAGAACGCATCGGTTTTACCTTCTCTTTGGCGCTCTGCCGGGTCATGGTTTCAGAGGACCCTTTTTGCGGCAGGCGCGGAAACTTTTGTTCGTCTTACAGCTTGATTTCGACGTCGACGCCGGCGGCGAGATCGAGCTTCATCAGCGCATCGACCGTTTGGGGAGTCGGGTCCACAATGTCAAGCAAACGCTTGTGGGTCCGAATCTCGAACTGCTCACGTGCCTTCTTATCGATATGCGGCGAGCGGTTCACGGTGAATTTGTCGATGCGGGTCGGCAGCGGGATAGGACCGCGAACCTGTGCACCCGTACGCTTGGCGGTATTGACGATCTCGCGGGTCGAGGTGTCGAGTACGCGATGGTCAAACGCCTTGAGGCGGATGCGGATATTCTGACCGTTCATCTTCACAATCCTGACATAAAAGGTTCGCGGCGCGCTCAATCGCGCGCCGCGAATATCTTTAGATTGATTACTTCAGGATCTTGGCGACGACGCCCGAACCCACGGTACGGCCGCCTTCACGGATAGCGAAGCGGAGCTTTTCTTCCATAGCGATCGGCACGATCAGCTGAACGTTGATGTTCAGGTTGTCGCCCGGCATCACCATTTCGGTGCCTTCCGGCAGCGTCACGATACCGGTCACGTCGGTGGTGCGGAAGTAGAACTGCGGACGGTAGTTCGCAAAAAACGGGGTGTGACGGCCACCTTCTTCCTTGGTGAGGATGTAAACCTCAGCCGTGAAGTCGGTGTGCGGGGTCACGGAACCGGGCTTGCAGAGAACCTGGCCGCGCTCCACCTGGGTGCGGTCGATACCACGGATCAGAGCGCCGATGTTGTCGCCAGCCTCACCCGAGTCGAGCAGCTTGCGGAACATTTCCACGCCGGTGACGGTGGTCTTCTGGGTGGCCTTGATGCCGACGATTTCGACTTCTTCGCCGACCTTGACGATGCCGCGCTCAACGCGACCGGTCACCACGGTACCACGACCCGAGATCGAGAACACGTCTTCGATCGGCAGCAGGAAGGGCTGGTCGACCGGACGTTCCGGCTGCGGGATGTATTCGTCGACATTGCGCATCAGCTCGAGAACGGCGTCGTGGCCGATCTTCGGATCGCGATCTTCGAGGGCGGCGAGAGCCGAACCCTTGACGACCGGGATGTCATCGCCAGGGAAGTCGTACGAGGACAGCAGTTCGCGAACTTCGAGTTCGACGAGCTCGAGCAGTTCCGGATCGTCGACCAGGTCGACCTTGTTCAGGAACACGACCAGAGCCGGCACGCCGACCTGACGGGCGAGCAGGATGTGCTCACGGGTCTGGGGCATCGGGCCGTCAGCAGCGGACACCACGAGGATACCGCCGTCCATCTGGGCAGCGCCGGTGATCATGTTCTTCACATAGTCGGCGTGGCCGGGGCAGTCCACGTGAGCGTAGTGACGGTTGGCCGTCTCGTACTCGACGTGGGCAGTGTTGATGGTGATGCCGCGGGCCTTCTCTTCCGGAGCAGCGTCGATCTGGTCATACGCCTTGAAGGTGGCGCCGCCGGTCTCAGCCAGAACCTTGGTGATCGCTGCGGTCAGCGAGGTCTTGCCATGGTCAACGTGACCGATGGTGCCGATGTTAACGTGCGGCTTGCTGCGGGAAAACTTTTCCTTCGCCATCGCTTTTCTCCAAATTCGTCAGCGCAATCGCCGACATTCAGTTGAGTTTAGTAGCTTGCGCTGTTGTTAGGCGTATTTGGCCTGGACTTCGTCGGCGACAGCCTGCGGAACCTGTTCGTAGTGATCGAACACCATGGTGTACTGTGCACGACCCTGGCTCATGGAGCGCAGCGAGTTCACGTAACCGAACATGTTTGCAAGCGGCACGAACGCATTCACGACCTGGACCACACCACGGCTTTCAGTGCCCTGGATCTGCCCACGACGCGAGTTGAGGTCGCCGATGACGTCGCCCATGTAATCTTCCGGCGTGACAACTTCAACCTTCATGATCGGCTCGAGGATCTTCGGGCCCGCTTCACGCAGGGCTTCGCGGAAGCCTGCACGACCAGCGATTTCGAAGGCCAGGACCGAGGAGTCGACGTCGTGGTAGGCGCCGTCGGTGAGGGTGACCTTAACGTCCACAACCGGGAAGCCGATCAGCGGGCCTGCGCCCATGACCGATTCGACACCCTTGAGAACGCCCGGGACGTATTCCTTCGGCACAGCGCCACCAACGATGGCGTTGACGAACTGCAGACCCTTGCCGACTTCACCCGGCTCGACCGTGATCTTGATACGGGCGAACTGACCCGAACCACCGGACTGCTTCTTGTGCGTGTAGTCCTTGTCGGTCTTGCGCGTGATGGTTTCGCGATAGGCCACCTGCGGCTGACCGATATTGGCTTCGACCTTGAACTCACGACGCATGCGGTCGACGAGAATGTCGAGGTGAAGTTCACCCATGCCCGAGATGATGGTCTGGCCGGATTCTTCGTCGGTCTTGACGCGGAAGGACGGATCTTCGGCGGCCAGGCGGTTGAGGGCGAGGCCCATCTTTTCCTGGTCGGCCTTGGACTTCGGCTCGACGGAGATGTCGATAACCGGATCCGGGAAGATCATGCGCTCGAGGATAACCTGCGAGTTGGTCGGCGCCAGGGTGTCACCAGTGGTGGTGTCCTTGAGACCAACGATAGCCACGATGTCGCCTGCGAAGGCTTCCGTGATCTGCTCGCGGGAATTGGCATGCATCTGGAACATGCGGCCAACACGCTCGCGCTTGCCCTTCACGGTGTTTTCCAGGCTGATGCCGGCTTCGAGGTGACCCGAATAGATGCGGCAGAAGGTCAGCGAACCCATATGCGGGTCGTTGGCGATCTTGAAGGCCAGCATCGAGAGTGGCTCGTTGTCGTCGGCATGACGCTCAATCGGCTCTTCGGTCTTGGCATCGATACCCTGGATGGCAGGGACGTCGATGGGCGACGGCAGGAAGTCGATGACGCCGTTCAGCAGGGGCTGCACGCCCTTGTTCTTGAAGGCCGAGCCAGCGAAGATCAGGAAGAACTTGGTCTCGATGACGCCCTTGCGGAGCAGACGACGAATGGTGTCGTTGTTCGGCAGGTTGCCTTCAAGATAAGCTTCCATGGCTGCATCGTCCATTTCGACGGCAGCTTCGATCATGGCTTCGCGATACTTCTCGGCCTTTTCCTTGAGGTCGGCCGGAATCTCGACGACATCCCACTGCGCACCGAGCTCTTCGTTGCGCCAGACCAGAGCGTTCATCTCGATCAGGTCGACGACGCCCTTGAACTCGTTCTCAGCGCCGATCGGCAGCTGGACCGGGACGCCCTTGGCGCCCAGACGCGAACCAACCATCTCCACGCAGCGGTAGAAGTCGGCACCGATCTTGTCCATCTTGTTGACAAAGATCAGACGCGGAACGTGGTACTTGTCGGCCTGGCGCCAGACAGTCTCCGTCTGCGGCTCAACGCCCGCATTGGCGTCGAGCAGCGCAACGGCACCGTCGAGCACGCGCAGCGAACGTTCGACTTCGATGGTGAAGTCCACGTGGCCGGGAGTGTCGATGATGTTGAAGCGGTGCATCACGCCTTCGCGCGACTTCCAGAAGGTGGTGGTCGCAGCCGAAGTGATGGTGATGCCGCGTTCCTGCTCCTGCTCCATCCAGTCCATGGTCGCGGCGCCGTCATGGACTTCGCCGATCTTATGGGACTTGCCGGTGTAGTAGAGGATGCGCTCTGTCGTCGTGGTCTTGCCAGCATCGATGTGGGCCATGATGCCGAAGTTACGATAGAGATTAATCGGGTATTCGCGTGCCATTGGGCGCTCCTACTACCAGCGGTAGTGCGAGAAGGCACGGTTGGCATCAGCCATACGGTGCGTGTCTTCGCGTTTCTTGACGGCCTGGCCGCGGCCATTCATCGCATCCATGAGCTCGCCGGAGAGGCGTTCACGCATGGTGTTCTCGCCGCGCTTGCGGGCGGAATCGATGAGCCAACGGATGGCGAGGGCCTGCTGACGGTCAGCACGGACTTCGACCGGAACCTGGTAGGTTGCACCACCAACGCGGCGCGAACGCACTTCGACGGCCGGACGGATATTGTCCAGGGCGCCGTGGAACACGGTGATCGGGTCCTGCTTGGTCTTGGCTTCGACGATGTCGAAAGCGCCATAGACGATACCTTCAGCGGCCGACTTCTTGCCGTCCTTCATCAGGGAATTCATGAACTTGGTGACAACCAGATCGCCGAACTTGGGATCAGGAATAACGTCGCGTTTTTCTGCGCGGTGACGACGGGACATATCTCGATCTCCTTACTTCGGACGCTTCGCGCCGTACTTCGAACGACGCTGCTTGCGATCCTTCACGCTCTGCGTGTCGAGGACGCCGCGGAGCACGTGATAGCGAACACCCGGCAGGTCGCGAACGCGGCCGCCGCGGATGAGCACAACGGAGTGCTCCTGAAGGTTGTGACCTTCGCCCGGGATGTACGAAATCACTTCGCGCTGGTTGGTCAGGCGAACCTTGGCCACCTTGCGCAGAGCCGAGTTCGGCTTCTTCGGGGTCGTCGTGTACACACGGGAACAAACGCCGCGCTTCTGCGGATTGGCTTCCATGGCCGGAACTTTGTTCCGCTTTGGCTTGCTGGCGCGTGGCTTGCGGATCAGCTGATTAATGGTGGGCATTGCGCTCTTTCCATTGTCCAAAATTCGAAGCCGCTCGCTGGCGAGAAGCCCCAGTACTTCAATCTCACGCCCCAGGGAGCGCTACGGTGGTCTACACAAGCAAACCAAAGCGGCGCTCGCCCGCACCCGACAAGGATACGGCGGCGCCTCAGTTGCAGCGGACCACCCGCCTTTCGGCAGCAGTCATGCGCACAAGGATTTGCGTCGTCTAGTTACCCGACAGTGTGTTTGATCGTCCTGGATTCCCGCTCAAGATGGCAGGGACCCGGTGTGACAATCACGACCGACCGCTTAGGTAGGCGCTGTTTAGAACCGATGACTCGTTCCGTCAAGGATTCTTTCGTGGAAAAACCGAGGCACAGCCATGCGTTTGGACGCTAAGGCCATTTTAGCGCCCCCGGCTGCAACTGGACGGAGTTTTGCAAATCCGTTCGGAAGCCCCCTGCCCTCGCAGCTACTTCTGCCGTGCCTTCATAGCATCCACCACCTTGGCGATGCGCCTGGCGCGGGTCTCCTCCGATTTCGCATCGGTCACCGAAAGCACATGCCTGTTTTGGTTGCTATAGGAGAGACTTTGGAAGAAGGCCAGCGCGCCCTCATCCATTGCCAGCTCGCGGGCAAGGTCTTCAGGCACCTGCACCTCGCGCGGCGCTGTATCGAGCGCGATCTCGACTTCGATGGTTTCACCACCGACGAGCCCAGCCTCGACTCGACGCGCCGCACTCAAAGGGATCAGAGCCCGACCACCCATTGACCCGACCGTCGACCGATAGGTGAGCGCACCCGCCGTCAGCACCACCGCCGGACGCTTGCCGCCCCCAAGCGCGTCAAGCACCTCGGATGGAACTTCGATGCCGGTATTATTGCCGTCCAGAACCACCATTGTTGTGAACTTCATGCTCCGCCTCCCACTGTTGTCGCCAGAGCGATGAATGAGTGAACGCAGAATCGACGCCAAAGAAAAGGGGCCCGGAGGCCCCTTTTCCAATCTCGATCAGTAGATCGCTTACTCGGCGGCCGGCGCCGGGATAGCGGCGGTCTCGGCCTGACGACGGCGCTCTTCCAGGATCAGGTCATCGCGCTTGGACGCGATCTGCTTGGCCTTGGTCTGGCCGGCACCGGTACCCGCCGGGATCAGGCGGCCGACGATGACGTTTTCCTTGAGGCCTTCGAGCAGGTCGGCCTTGCCGGAAACGGCAGCTTCGGTGAGCACGCGGGTGGTTTCCTGGAACGACGCGGCGGACACGAACGAGCGGGTCTGCAGCGACGCCTTGGTGATGCCGAGCAGCACCGGGTTGGCAGTCGCCGGCTTCTTGCCTTCGGCCACCAGAGCATCGTTGAGCTCGTCGAAGTCCAGCTTGTCGAGCTGCTCGTCCTTGAGCAGGCCAGACTCACCTGGATCCACGATCTCGACCTTCTGCAGCATCTGGCGAACGATCACCTCGATGTGCTTGTCGTTAATCAACACGCCCTGCAGGCGATAGACTTCCTGGATCTCGTTGACGAGGTAGCGCGCCAGTTCCTCAACGCCCTTGATGGCAAGGATGTCATGCGGAGCGGGATTGCCGTCCAGGATGTATTCGCCCTTCTCGATGGTGTCGCCTTCCTGGAGGTGGAACGGCTTGCCCTTCGGGATCAAGTACTCGACCGGATCGGCACCCTCTTCGGTCGGCTCGATGATGACACGGCGCTTGTTCTTGTAGTCGCGACCGAAGCGGATGGTGCCATCGATCTCGGCGATGATGGCGTGATCCTTCGGACGACGGGCTTCGAACAGCTCGGCCACACGCGGCAGACCGCCGGTGATGTCCTTGGTCTTGGCGCTTTCGAGCGGGATACGAGCGAGAATATCACCCGGAGCGACCTTCTCGCCCGGCTCGACGTTGATAACCGCGTCGACGGAGAGCAGGTAACGGGCATCGCCACCACGTTCGACCTTGGCAACCGCACCGCCGCGGGCAATGGCGAGTGCGGGCTTGAGGCCCTCACCACGCTGGTTGCCGCGCCAGTCGATGACCACGCGCTTTGTGAAGCCAGTGGCCTCGTCGGTGTTTTCCGCAACCGAAGCACCGTCGACCAGATCCTCGAACAGGACCTCGCCTTCGACTTCGGCCAGGATCGGACGGGTGTACGGATCCCATTCAGCCAGACGCTGGCCGCGACGAACGGTGTCGCCAGCCTTGACGAGGAGCTTGGAGCCGTAGGTCACCTTGTGGGTCGCACGTTCCTTGCCTTCGCCATCCAGGATGACGAGAGCAACGTTACGGGCCATGACGACCTGCTTGCCACCTTCGACATTGGCGAGGTTCGGGTTGCGAACTTCGATCGTGCCTTCAGCGCCAGCTTCGAGGAACGAGGAGTCGACCACCTGAGCGGTACCACCGATATGGAAGGTACGCATGGTGAGCTGGGTGCCGGGTTCACCGATGGACTGCGCGGCGATAACGCCGACAGCTTCACCGATATTGACCGGGGTACCACGAGCCAGGTCGCGACCATAGCAAGCCGCGCAGCAGCCCTGGCGGAGATCGCAGGTCAGCGGCGAGCGAATGCGGATCGACTGGATGCGAGCCTCTTCGATGACGTCGACATGCTTTTCTTCGAGCAGAGTGCCCTTCGGCGCGATCAGGTCACCCGTCAAGGGGTGGAACACGTCGTCGGCAGTCGTACGGCCGAGAACGCGCTGACCGAGCGAGGCCACGATCTGGCCTGCGTCCACGATCGGCTCCATGGTGAGGCCGCGTTCGGTACCGCAATCCACCTCGATGATGATGGCGTCCTGCGCCACGTCAACGAGACGGCGGGTCAGGTAACCCGAGTTTGCGGTCTTCAGAGCGGTATCGGCCAGACCCTTGCGGGCACCGTGGGTCGAGTTGAAGTACTCGAGAACGTTGAGGCCTTCCTTGAAGTTCGCGGTGATCGGCGTTTCGATGATCGAGCCGTCCGGCTTGGCCATGAGACCGCGCATGCCGGCGAGCTGCTTCATCTGTGCCGGTGAACCACGAGCACCGGAATGGCTCATCATATAGACCGAGTTGATCGGCTTCTGACGACCCGTTTCCTTGTCGAACTGAACGGCAGCGATGCCCTTCATCATTTCTTCGGCGATCTTGTCACCGCACTTGGCCCAGGCGTCGACGACCTTGTTGTACTTTTCGCCCTGGGTGATCAGGCCGTCATTGTACTGCTGCTCGAATTCCTCGACCAGCTTACGGGTGTCTTCGACAATGGTGTACTTGGACGCCGGGATAACCATGTCGTCCTTGCCGAACGAAATGCCGGCATCACAAGCATTCTTGAAACCGAGCTGCATGACGCGGTCGCAGAAGATCACGGTCTCCTTCTGACCGCAGCCACGGTAAACCGTGTCGATCATCTTGGAGATCATCTTCTTGGTCATCAGCTGGTTCGCCGTTGCGAACGGCACCGTCGGGCTCTTGGGCAGGATCTGCCCGATGAGCATACGGCCCGGGGTCGTTTCCACGATCTCGGTGATCTCGTTGCCGTCCTTGTCCCAGGCCGGCACGCGTGCCTTGATCTTGGTGTGCAGGGTCACGACCTTGTTGTCGAGCGCGTGCTCGAGCTCGGCATAGGACGCGAACGCCATGCCTTCACCCGGCTCACCTTCGCTCATCAACGACAGGTAGTAGAGACCCAGAACGATGTCCTGGCTGGGGACGATGATCGGCTGGCCGTTGGCCGGGTGCAGGATGTTGTTGGTCGACATCATCAGCACGCGGGCTTCCAGCTGCGCCTCGAGCGACAGCGGGACGTGGACAGCCATCTGATCACCGTCGAAGTCGGCATTGAAGGCCGAGCAGACGAGCGGGTGCAGGCGGATGGCCTTGCCTTCGATCAGGATCGGCTCGAACGCCTGGATGCCCAGACGGTGCAGCGTCGGGGCGCGGTTCAGCAGCACCGGGTGCTCGCGGATGACCTCGTCCAGGATATCCCAGACTTCCGGCTTTTCCTTTTCCACCAGCTTCTTGGCCTGCTTCACCGTTGAGGAGAAGCCCTTGGCCTCGAGGCGCGAGTAGATGAACGGCTTGAACAGCTCGAGCGCCATCTTCTTGGGCAGGCCGCACTGGTGCAGCTTGAGGTAGGGACCCACAGTGATGACCGAACGACCGGAATAGTCGACGCGCTTACCGAGCAGGTTCTGGCGGAAGCGGCCCTGCTTGCCCTTGAGCATGTCGGAGAGCGACTTCAGCGGACGCTTGTTGGCACCGGTGATGGTGCGGCCACGGCGGCCGTTGTCGAACAGAGCGTCAACGGCTTCCTGCAGCATGCGCTTTTCGTTGCGGATGATGATGTCCGGGGCGCGGAGCTCGATCAGGCGCTTCAGGCGGTTGTTGCGGTTGATGACGCGACGATAGAGGTCGTTGAGATCGGACGTGGCAAAGCGGCCACCATCCAGCGGCACCAGCGGGCGCAGCTCGGGCGGAATGACCGGAATGACGGTCATGATCATCCATTCGGGCTTGTTGCCCGATACGATGAACTGTTCGACGATCTTCAGGCGCTTGGCGAGCTTCTTGGGCTTAAGTTCAGTCGTGGCCTCGGCAATTTCGACGCGCAGATCGGCGGCGATCTTTT
Organism: Devosia equisanguinis; assembly: GCF_900631955.1. GTDB lineage: Bacteria > Pseudomonadota > Alphaproteobacteria > Rhizobiales > Devosiaceae > Devosia > Devosia equisanguinis. The sequence goes on from NZ_UZWD01000040.1 coordinate 74,634, forward strand.
CGAGGTCGAGCCCGAGCAGGATGTCGCGAATGGCTTCAGCGCCGATCTTGGCGGTGAAGGTGTCGGCACCGTATTCGTCCTGGGCGTCGAGGAACTGCTCTTCGGTCAGGAGCTCGTTCTGGGTGAACGGGGTAAGACCTGGATCGAGAACGACATAGTTTTCGAAGTAAAGGATACGCTCGATATCCTTAAGCGTCATGTCGAGCAGCAGGGCAATGCGGCTCGGCAAAGACTTCAGGAACCAGATGTGAGCAACCGGAGCGGCGAGCTCAATATGGCCCATGCGCTCACGACGAACGCGGCTCAGCGTGACTTCGACGCCGCACTTTTCGCAGATGACACCCTTGAACTTCATGCGCTTGTACTTGCCGCACAAGCATTCGTAGTCCTTCACGGGGCCAAAGATGCGCGCGCAGAACAGACCATCGCGCTCAGGCTTGAACGTACGATAGTTGATGGTCTCGGGCTTCTTGATCTCGCCATAGGACCAGGAAAGGATCTTTTCCGGGCTGGCGATCGAGATCTTCATCTGATCGAAAGTCTGGACGGGGACGGCCGGGTTGAACGGGTCCATGACGTGGGAATGATGATTCATCAGTTCTCTCCTCTATCCGCCCAGAACGCGAGTATGACCGCATTCTGAACGGAAGGTGAATGGGGTTGGAAGTGCCGGATTATTCCGCCGCTTCCTGAGGAGGAGCGAGTTCGCCTTCGGCCTCGCTCTGCGGAGCCGCAAGCTCCCGATTGTCCAGCTCGACATTGAGACCCAGCGAGCGGATTTCCTTGACGAGAACGTTGAAGCTCTCGGGGATACCCGCCTCGAAGGTGTCGTCGCCACGCACGATGGCTTCGTAGACCTTGGTACGGCCGGCCACGTCGTCTGACTTGATGGTGAGCATTTCCTGCAGCGTATAGGCGGCGCCATATGCTTCGAGGGCCCACACCTCCATCTCGCCGAAGCGCTGGCCACCGAACTGCGCCTTGCCGCCCAGCGGCTGCTGGGTAACGAGCGAGTAAGGACCGATGGAACGGGCGTGGATCTTGTTGTCCACCAGGTGGTCGAGCTTGAGCATGTAGATGTAGCCCACCGTCACCTGACGGTCGAACTGCTCACCAGTACGGCCGTCGAAGACAGTCGACTGACCCGACGGCTTCAGCCCTGCCCGCTCGAGCATGACCACGATGTCGGCTTCCTTGGCCCCATCGAACACAGGCGTCGCGATCGGCACACCCTTGGAGAGGTGTTCGCCCAGGCGCAGCATGCCGTCATCGTCGAGGTCGGTAATGGCCTCGTCATTGGCAAACAGCTCCTTGATCTCGGCGCGCAGCGGCTTGAGATCGCCCTTAGCGTGATAGGCGCGAACCATCTGGTCGATCTTCTTGCCCATGCCGGCGCAAGCCCAGCCCAGATGTGTCTCGAGGATCTGACCCACATTCATGCGCGACGGCACGCCCAGCGGGTTGAGCACGATGTCAACCGACGTACCGTCTTCCAGGTACGGCATGTCTTCCACCGGCACGATACGCGAAACAACGCCCTTGTTGCCGTGACGGCCGGCCATCTTGTCGCCCGGCTGGATCTTGCGCTTGGTGGCGATGAAGACCTTGACCATCTTCATCACGCCCGGCGGAAGTTCGTCACCGCGCTGCAGCTTGTCGACCTTGTCGATGAAACGCTGTTCGAGCAGACGACGGCTCTCTTCATACTGAGCATGAAGGGCTTCCATCTCGGTCATGACCTTGTCGTCATCGACCGCGAACTGCCACCACTTCGACCGCGGCTGCGCTTCGAAGATGGAGTCATTGAGCTTGGTGCCGACGACATAGCCCTTCGGGCCTGCGGTCGCGGCCTTGCCGAACAGCATTTCCTTCAGACGTGCATAGACGTTACGGTCGAGGATCGACTGTTCGTCGTCACGGTCCTTGGCGAGGCGTTCGATTTCCTCGCGCTCGATGGCCATGGCGCGCTCGTCCTTGTCGATGCCGTGGCGATTGAACACGCGCACTTCAACGACAGTACCAGCATCGCCCGGGGGCACGCGGAGTGAGGTGTCGCGAACGTCGGAAGCCTTTTCGCCGAAGATGGCGCGGAGGAGCTTTTCTTCCGGCGTCATCGGCGATTCACCCTTGGGGGTGATCTTGCCGACCAGAATGTCGCCCGGCATGACCTCGGCACCGATATGGACGATACCGGCTTCGTCGAGGTTCTTCAGAGCTTCTTCCGAGACGTTCGGAATGTCGCGCGTGATTTCTTCCGGACCAAGCTTGGTGTCGCGGGCCATGACTTCATATTCCTCGATATGGATCGAGGTGAAGACGTCCTGCATCGCGATCTTCTCGGAAAGCAGGATGGAGTCTTCGAAGTTGTAGCCGTTCCAGGGCATGAAGGCGACGAGCACGTTGCGGCCCAGAGCGAGATCGCCCAGTTCCGTCGACGGGCCGTCGGCAATGATGTCGCCGGCATTGATGTGGTCACCCACCACAACCAGCGGACGCTGGTTGATACAGGTCGACTGGTTCGAACGCTGGAACTTCATCAGGTTGTAGATGTCGACGCCCGACTTCGATGCATCGGTTTCTTCCGTTGCACGAATAACGATACGGGTCGCGTCCACCTGGTCCACGATACCGGTCCGCTTGGCCACGATAGCGGCGCCGGAGTCACGGGCCACGACGGGCTCCATGCCGGTGCCCACGAACGGAGCTTCGGCGCGCAGCAGCGGCACGGCCTGACGCTGCATGTTCGAGCCCATCAGAGCGCGGTTGGCGTCGTCGTTTTCAAGGAACGGGATCAGCGAGGCGGCAACCGACACCATCTGCTTGGGAGAAACGTCCATCAGGTCGACATTTTCCTTGGGCGTCAGGCCGTTGTCACCAGCATGGCGCGCCACGACCAGGTCGTCCTTCAGCGTGCCGTCAGCGTTGAACTGCACGTTGGCCTGGGCGACGTAGTGCTTGGCCTCTTCCATGGCGGAGAGATAGACCACATCCTCGGTCAGCTTGCCGTCGACGATCTTGCGGTACGGAGTCTCGATGAAACCGTACTTGTTGACGCGGGCAAAGGTCGAGAGCGAGTTGATCAGGCCGATATTCGGGCCTTCCGGCGTCTCGATCGGGCAGATACGGCCGTAATGGGTCGGATGCACGTCGCGGACTTCAAAGCCCGCACGCTCACGGGTGAGACCACCAGGTCCAAGCGCCGAAAGACGACGCTTATGGGTGATTTCCGAGAGCGGATTGGTCTGGTCCATGAACTGCGACAGCTGCGAGGAGCCGAAGAACTCGCGCACGGCGGCAGCAGCCGGCTTGGCGTTGATCAGGTCCTGCGGCATCACCGTGTCGATTTCGACCGAACTCATGCGCTCCTTGATGGCGCGCTCCATGCGGAGCAGGCCAAGGCGATAGGAGTTTTCCATGAGTTCGCCGACCGAACGAACGCGGCGGTTGCCGAGATTGTCAATGTCGTCGATTTCGCCACGCCCATCGCGGAGGTCGACCAAGGTACGGACGACTTCGACAATGTCTTCCTTGCGCAGCGTGCGCATGGTGTCCGGAGCGTCGAGCTCAAGGCGCATGTTCATCTTGACGCGGCCGACCGCAGACAGGTCATAGCGCTCGCTGTCGAAGAACAGCGACTGGAACATGGCTTCGGCAGTTTCGACGGTCGGCGGCTCACCCGGACGCATGACGCGGTAGATGTCGAACAGAGCGTCTTCGCGGCTCTCATTCTTGTCCACGGCCAGCGTGTTGCGGATATAGGCGCCAATGGTGATGTGGTCGATGTCGAGCAGCGGCAGCTCGTCAAAGCCCATATCGACCAGCTTGGTAAGCAGCTTCTCGTCGATCTCGTCGCCGGCTTCGGCGTAGATCTCACCGGTCTTGAGGTTGACCAGGTCTTCGGCCAGATACATGCCGAAGAGGTCGGCATCGACGGCCAAGAGGTGGGTAAGGCCGTTCTCGGCCAACTTCTTGGCCTGGCGAGCGGAGAGCTTCTTGCCACCCTCATGCACGACGTCGCCAGTGGTGGCGTCGATCAGGTCGTGGGTCGGCTTGGCGCCCTTCCACTTCTCGGCATCGTAGGGAACGCGCCAGCCCTTCTCGGTCTTTTCGTACTGCAGGGTGTTGTAATAGGTCGCGAGGATTTCCTCGGCGTCCATGCCAAGCGCCTTGAGCAGCGAGGTGACCGGAATCTTGCGGCGACGGTCGATACGCGCATAGACGATGTCCTTGGCGTCGAATTCGATATCGAGCCAGGAACCGCGATAGGGAATGATGCGGCCAGCGAACAGCAGCTTGCCCGAGGAATGGGTCTTGCCCTTGTCGTGGTCAAAGAACACGCCAGGCGAACGGTGCATCTGCGAAACGATGACGCGCTCGGTGCCATTGACGATGAAGGTGCCATTCGACGTCATGAAGGGCATGTCGCCCATATAGACGTCCTGCTCCTTGATGTCCTTGACCGAACGGGCGCCGGTTTCCTCGTCCACTTCGAACACGATCAGCCGCAGCGTCACCTTGAGCGGGGCAGCAAACGTGATGTCGCGCGCACGGCACTCTTCGATGTCATATTTAGGCTGTTCGAATTCGTAACGCACGAATTCGAGGCTGGCAGTGTTCGAGAAGTCGGTGATGGGGAACACCGAGCGGAACACGGACTGCAGTCCCTCATCGGAACGACCGCCCTTGGGCTCGTTGACCATCAGAAACTGATCATAGGAAGCCTTTTGGACTTCGATCAGGTTGGGCATGTCCGTGACTTCGCGGATGGACCCGAAGGACTTGCGAACCTTGCGGCGGCCGTTGAACGTGGTAGCCATGAAAGCTCCTGCTTGAAATTGCTCGAACCACCCCTGCCCCGAACCTCACGGCTCGCAGCACAAGGATGGCCCAATACGCTTGTCTCGGAGGCAGATAACCAAAGACCCGACAATCAGCCGTCGGATATCGGGTTATATGCCCGGTCTATTCGTCGTCGGGCTCAATCCGATGGCACAAAAAATCCCACCCCGAGCCCGGGGAGTGAGATCACAACGACGTGATCAGCAGCTAACTCCCCGCAGCAGGACAGTCCCACAGCGAGGCATCAGAGGCTTGCACGTGCCCGTGACATCAAAAATCGTCATATATTTCCGCAAATTGGCGTCAGACCCATCCAATCGGCCCGACGAATCGCTTCCGTAGAAACGAAGAAGCGAAATGGCACATAAAGCGCCATTTCGCATTTTTCAAGGCAAAAGACGAACTTACTTGAGTTCGACCTTGGCGCCAGCGTCTTCCAGCTTCTTCTTGATGTCTTCGGCTTCAGCCTTGGTGACACCTTCCTTGACAGCCTTCGGAGCACCTTCAACCAGGGCCTTGGCTTCGCCGAGACCCAGGCCGGTGATGGCGCGGACTTCCTTGATGACGTTGATCTTGTTGTCGCCGAAGGAGGCGAGGATCACGTCAAATTCGGTCTTTTCTTCAGCGGCGGCAGCAGCCGGACCAGCAGCGGCAGCAACAGCAACCGGAGCAGCGGCGGAAACGCCCCACTTTTCTTCGAGCATCTTGGACAGTTCGGAAGCTTCCAGAACGGTCAGGGCAGAGAGGTCATCAACGAGCTTGGCGAGATCGGCCATTTTATACTCTTTTCAGATTTGAGTTCAGTTCGAACAGGGTTGTTTGGTCGGAACGGCTTATGCCGCTTCGCTCTTTTCGGCGTGAGCCTTGAGAACGCGAGCAATGCCCGCGCCCGGCTGCACGAGAATGGAAGCGATGTTGGTTGCCGGCTGCTTGACCAGACCTGCGAGCTTCGCGCGCAGTTCGTCGAGCGAGGGCAGAGTGGCCAGGGTCTTGACGCCAGCAGCGTCGAGAACCGTCGGACCCATTGCACCGCCGAGGATAACGAACTTTTGGTTCTTATCGGCGAATGCCGCTGCGATTTTCGGCGCAACGATCGGATCTTCTGCGTAGGCAATCACGGTCGGGCCGGTAAACAGGCCCGAGATGTCCGCGACATCGACTTCCTTAAGAGCGAGCTTGGCAAGGCGGTTCTTGGCGACTTTGACCTTGCCGCCTGCCTTCTTGACCTGCACGCGCAGATCAGTGAACGCAGCAACGGAAAGACCAACGTTCTGCGCGACGACGATCGATCCAGCGCCCGCGAGGGCTTCCTGGAGCGACGCTACGACTTCGCGCTTTTCCGCTTTTTCCATGCTAGTCTCCACTAGACTAGGCCCAGAATGCCCGAGAGCATGCAGGGACCATTGCCAATTGCTGCCCCCTGCCCTCATCGGACCGGGGAACAACGGTTAGGTGCCTGCCAACCGAGTGCCCCAGGGGGCAACTGGCTTAGGTTCGAACCGAAAGGGCCTTGCGGCCTGAGATCGGTGCTCACCCCGTCTATTGCTGGCTCCATCTGGAATTAACGGCATGACGCCGACCGGCAGTCTCGGACAGGACTTTTCAACTCTGGGCCGAAGCCCGCGGCTGAAACACCGGACGGCGAACCGCCCGGAATTTTGTGGTGCGTGAGATGATGTCACCCACCATGCGGCCCCGGATTGCATCCAAGGGCAAGTCTGAGCGCGGCACTTAGCCATGAATTGCCCCCGGGTCAAGCCCGAGGGCGGCTCATGCTGCGTTCAGAGCAATGCGGCTTAGATGGCCGTGCCGGGTTCGACATGGACGCCTGGGCCCATGGTCGAGGAAACGGCGACCTTCTTGACATAGGTGCCCTTGGCGCCAGCCGGCTTGGACTTCACGACGGCGTCGGTGAACGCCTTGATGTTTTCCAGCAGTGCGTCTTCGGAGAACGAGACCTTGCCGATACCGGCATGGATGATACCAGCCTTCTCGACGCGGTACTCGACAGCGCCACCCTTGGCAGCACCGACAGCACCCTTGACGTCCATGGTCACGGTGCCGACCTTGGGGTTCGGCATCAGGTTGCGCGGGCCCAGGATCTTACCGAGACGGCCAACCAGCGGCATCATGTCCGGCGTGGCAATGCAGCGATCGAAATCGAGCTTGCCGCCCTGGATGGTCTCGAGCAGGTCTTCGGCGCCGACGATGTCAGCACCAGCGGCCTTCGCTTCGTCAGCCTTGGCGCCACGGGCGAACACGGCGACGCGGACGGTCTTGCCAGTGCCGTTGGGCAGGTTGACGACGCCACGGACCATCTGGTCGGCGTGACGCGGGTCGACGCCCAGATTCATCGCGATCTCGACGGTCTCGTCGAACTTGGCGGAAGCCTTGGACTTCACCAGCTTGACGGCGTCCTGAAGCGAATAGAGCTTGGTGCGGTCGATGCCTTCACGGCCGGCGGCGACCTTCTTTGCGATCTTTGCCATTGTTATCAGCCCTCGACCTGGATGCCCATGGAACGGGCGGAACCGGCAATCATCGACACGGCGGCGTCGATATTGTCGGCATTGAGATCCTTCATCTTCTTCTCGGCAATGTCACGCAGCTGAGCCGTCGTGATGGTGCCGGCCGATTCCTTGCCCGGGTTCTTCGAACCGGACTTGAGGTTGACGGCCTTCTTGATGAAGTAGGTGACGGGCGGCTGCTTCATCTCGAACGTGAAGCTCTTGTCCGCATAGGCGGTGATCACCACCGGAATGGGCGAACCCTTTTCCATTTCCTGCGTAGCCGCGTTGAAGGCCTTGCAGAATTCCATGATGTTCAGACCGCGCTGACCCAGCGCGGGGCCGATCGGCGGGGACGGTGTGGCCGAACCGGCCGGCACCTGCAGCTTGACATAGCCAGTGATTTTCTTTGCCATTTTATCCTCTCAGTGGTCACAAGCGACCGATAAGGCCGTGGTTCGGAGTGCATAGGCGGCTTGGCGACCGCCATCCCCTTCCACGGGTTTTGCCGGGCGAACCCGACAGTCTCCGGCTCACGCCGGAATTCTGTTGCGATTTCAGGCTAACGCCAAAACCGCTGGACCATTTTGGCTTGCACCAAAAGGCCGGGTGCGATTTTTGGCTGACGCCAAAAACGCTGGGATCAGATCTTTTCGACCTGACCGTATTCGAGCTCCACCGGAGTGGGGCGACCGAAGATCGACACCTCGACCTTGAGGCGCGAACGCTCCTCGTCCACCTCTTCGACGACGCCGTTGAAGCTGGCGAAGGGGCCATCCGACACGCGGACATTCTCGCCGACCTCGAAGCTGACGGACGGCTTGGGGTGATCCACGCCCTCCTGCACCTGCTGCAGGATCGACATCGCCTCACGCTCGGAAATCGGCATGGGCTTGTTGTCGGCACCGAGGAAGCCGGTGACCTTGGGCGTGTTCTTGATCAGATGGAACGCCTCGTCGGTCATGTCCATCTTCACCAGCACATAGCCGGGAAAGAACTTGCGCTCCGTGTCGACCTTGCGGCCGCGACGGATCTCGACGACCTTTTCGGTCGGCACGATCACATCTTCAAACAGGTGGTCGAGCTTCTTCTGCGCAACCTTCTGACGGATGTCTTCCGCCACCTTGCGCTCGAAGTTCGAATACGCCTGAACGATATACCAGCGCTTGGCCATGAAAGGGTCGCCGCTCCCAAAAAACCTGAAAAAGACCCGACTAGCGGATCGACAGCATCAAAGACACAAGCCAGGAGATGATCTGGTCAGCCGCCAGGAAGAACAGGCTGGCAAAGGCAACCAGAACGAGAACCATGATCGTCGAGATCACGACTTCGCTGCGGCCCGGCCAGGTGACCTTGCTGACTTCCGAGCGAACCTGTTGAAGAAACTGGACTGGGTTCGGACGGGCCATGGGCAAATCAACTCTTGGGTGTTTTGGTGCAAAACCAAAGGCCGCGCAGGAATCCCGCACGGCTGGAGATTGGGGCGTATCTAGAGACTTTGACCGCACAATGCAACAGCCCTCGCCCAGATTCTGCGCGCCGCGCCGCGTGAGGCTTTTCCACCGCCCTTAACGATAAGTGCAAAAGTATGTGGAAAGTCCTTGCGTGTCGGACCGCGTTGCATTTGGATTGAAATGCGACGAAATCGTGGCACGGAGGACGCCATGTCGTTTGAGGTCATCGGCTGCCAGCTCATGCACTACGGCCCGGATGCGGCATTGCCGAACCGGGTGCGCGGTCTGGTTCGCGTGCGAATCCGCGAAACCTTCATGGGCAATCGCATGGAATACGCGCTCGATCTCAAGGTCAAGGCCGATTGCGGCCGTGTCACCTCCGACCAGGTGCGCACCGCCCTGCTCTCCCACGCCGCCCACCAGCTCAATAGGCTCAAGGCCCGTCACCAGGACAAGGTCCCGGTCGCAGCCGAATAGGCGGCCTCAACAGGCGATGGCTTAGGGAACCCTGCTCGATCATGAGCGGAGCTTCCCCGTGCTTCATATCCGCTCGATAAGTTCACGCTGTGGCTGATGCGGCTCTGTTGCGCCTCCCCCTTAAGGCAGCGCGCGCGTGGGGGCCGCCAGTCAGCACACTGCCTCCCCCGCACCGTGCCGCCCTCGGGCTTGCCCCAGGGCCATGCTCCATGCGCGCGAATACAGCGGTGGCTCGCCGACGGGCACTCGGGTCGAGCCCGAGGGCGGAATGGGGATCGTGGCGCCTGTCCCGCCAAAAACCTGAAAACCCTAGATCGGCGTCTCCCCGATGATGGAGGAGCTCAGCTGCAATTTGACCCCCAGGAACGGGTCGGAATGCAGACCCAATATGGCGAGGCTCACGAACACCACCACCGAGAACAGCATCAACGCATTGCGCCCGGCCTTGGGCACCGCGGCATGAGTAAGCGCGATATTGATGGTGGCGAGGATGGTGAGGCTGATGACCAGATACCACTTCGTCTCGTCAACGACGCTTTGCCCGATGGCCAAGCGCTCATTGCGGGCGTCCTGTAACTCGTCGAAGTCCCGCACGATCTTGGCGATCAAGGCACTGTTGGCGCCGTCCCGCGTCATCTGGATGATGGCCAGGCGGATGGACTGCACTGCCTTGTCCACGGTTGGATTGGCGGCGCGGTTATGCCCATCGATCCATTCCAACTGCATCGCCGCGTGCGCATAGTCCTTCGCGGATTGATAAATCTCCGGCAGGTCCAGCGCCCCGGGTTCCGACACACCCATCAGCCTGGTGATCGCCGAGCGCTCTGACAGGGCCACATGGTCGGCGCGGGCATTGAGGGCCCAGATATCGGAGGCTGCAAAACCCAGCGATAGTGCCCATGCGGTGGAGACCATGCCCAGAAAGGCGGCGATAGGCACCTGCTCTGTGACGTTGGGCGAATAGGTGCGGATGCCGCGGATCACCAGCAGGCCAAGGCCGAGGCAGATCAGCGCGAATGCAAACAAGACGGCCAGATAAGCCACGAATGGCAAAGACAATATGGCCTGCACCGGCGCCCCCCCCTGATTCGACCCAGGGCATAAAGCTGGCAAGTTCAGCAGCGACTGTCCACGCCAAGTTCTGCGCAGATAGACGTCACATCAAGACCACAGATGTCTGGAAAATTGCCTGGCAGGGGCTGGGGGACTCGAACCCACGACCCTCGGTTTTGGAGACCGATGCTCTACCAACTGAGCTAAACCCCTTCAGGCGAGGCCGTGTCTACTGGCAAAGCCGGATTGATGCAAGAGGCTCCGTCAACCGATCTGCGCAAAACCGGTTGAAGATGAGCGGCCGCCGGCACGCGCGCCGTGTTTTCCTCAGCTTTCACCGGGCTTTGCATGGCCAAGGACCCAGCATCCCCCTAAGTTCGGCCCCAAAAGCCCCAGCGAAAAGAAGAGGACCATGACTGAAACAATCACTATCGACGGCCGTAGCTACGCGCTTGCCGATCTGCCGGCTGCCGCACGCGAACAGATCAACAATGTGCAGGTGACCGACCAGGAAATCGCCCGACTGCAGATGCGCCTGGCCATTGCACAGACGGCGCGCGCCGCCTATGCCCGGGCCCTGCAGGACTCCATGGCACAAGCGACACCGACACAGGGCGACGTGACCAACTAAATGCTCTCTCCAGCACGTTCGGGCGCCGCGGCGGTCATGGATCGTCCAGCGCCGCGCCGTCCGCTTTATCCCAGCGAACCAAGACCGGTAACCTCACCCTTACAGATCGAGTTGTCGCAGCGCTTCCTGGAGCCGGCCTTGCCTGCCCTCGTAGCCTATTTCCTGGCTGTTCGCCTGTCGCTGGACCCGATCATGGAGGCGCGGCAACCGAGTAAGCTGGGCAAGCCCTACCCGCTCGGCCAATGCCTTGAAATCGCCCGCGCTGCCGAACACGCAGTGCGCGACAGAAGCCAGCCGCATTTCGACGGCCTGGCCGGCGAGGGCCGCCGCGCCTATGTGAACTATATGGCCGCCGGCGGCGTGTTCCGGCGTGTCTGGGGGGATCTGCGCGGCAAGTTCTTCCAGAACGCCTTTCAGCTCGGCACGCTCTATGTCGACGTTTCCAACGACACGGTGACCCCGACCAAGCCCAAGGTGGAAATCCTGCCCTTTGCGGAGGCCGACCTCAACGCCATCCGCGATTTCGGCCATTTCCGGGAAATCGTGCAGCTCTATTGGGGCGGGAGGACCTATCCCAACCATCTGCTGCCCGAGCTCGCCCCCTATTGCCCGGTGATTCACATCAACGAGTTCGGCATAGCCTCGGTCCGCGAGCCCACCGACTACATGGTGGCCATGACCCGCGGCGACCGCTTCGCCTCGGCCCAAGCGATCCTGGCGGAGCCGGCCATGCCCGAACCGCTGTTCCGCTTGCTCGCCGCCGGGCTGGCGGCGCAGAACTGCGCGCCGGCGGCCAGCATCGAGGCCGGACGACGCGCGGGCATCGAGAAATGCCGCAAATACCGCGCCAAGCGCTGGTATGCCAACGAGACCATATCTCTCAAATGGATTGCCGAGGCCACGCGGCTGAAGCCGATCCAGACGGGAGCTCCGAAAGCGCAACCGCACGATGCCAGAATCATGGAGCTCAAGGCATCGCTGCAGGCAACGGACCAGGAAATCGCCGAACTCGAGGCGCGGCTGGCTATCGCCCGGACGGCGCGGGCTGCCTATGCGCGGTCGGCTCTGGACCTGCTGGCCTCATAAAAACTCAGGGCGCCAACGCGCCCTGACCAATACCATATTCGAGATGAGTCTCGGCAGCGGGCGAAACGGCCCGCGGCACGCTCAGGCGTCGTCGTCGTCATCCTCGACATCGACCAGATAGACCGAGAATTCGATATCGACACCGAGCGTGGCTATGGCGGCGGCGGCGTGGGCCGGGAGGCGGGCGGACATGGATTCGCCTTCGCTGGGATAGTCGAAGGCGATATCGAGCACGGCGCGGCCGATGCGGCGATCCTCGAGCATGGCGGCCAGCGCCGGGCCGGAGCGATCGGCGAGCTCGAGAATGGCGCGGACGGGATTGTTCACCGGCACGTCGACCTGGGCATAGAAGCTGTTGTCGGCATCCTCGGGCTCATAACGCACGCTCAATTGCTTGAGGGCGGTATCGAGGGCATGCTGGTCGACGGTAACGCCGGACAGGCGCAGGGCAATGGCGAAGGGCTCGAACTGGCTCATGAGACGCGTCCCGCTGTGGCGGCGAAGAGCGCAATGGCAGCCGCATTGGAAACATTGAGCGACTTGATTGGGCCCGGCATGTCGAGCCGCACCATTTCGTCGCAAAGCTCACGCGTGCGCTGGCGCAGGCCTTTGCCCTCGGCCCCCATCACCACCACCATCGGCCGGTCATCGGTGCGCGGACGCAACTGCTCGCTGGCCTCGGAATCAAAGCCGAGCACGGTCATGCCGCGGGCCTTGAGTGTCTCGAGCGCATTGCCCAGATTGCGCACCTCGATCATCGGCACAAGATCGAGCGCGCCGGAGGCGGCCTTGGCCATGACGCCGGTCTCGCGCGGCGAATGGCGGGCTGTGGTGATCACCGCATCGGCGCCGAAGGCACAGGCGGTGCGCAGGATGGCGCCGACATTGTGCGGATCGGTGAGCTGGTCGAGCACCACCACGAGCTTGGGCTGGGCGATATCGTCGAGGCCGAAGCGGCTGACCGGATCAACCTCCAGCGCCACGCCCTGATGCACGGCTTCGCCGCCAAGCAGGCGATCAAGCTCCTTGGGGGTGGTTTCGGTGACCTTGACCTTGCCGATCTCGCCGCCTTCCTTGAGGCGATTGAGCCCGTTGGGCGTGGCCAGCAGCGCCTTCTTGATGCGCAATGGATTATCCAGCGCGGCGCGCACCGTGTGCAGGCCATAGAGATAGACCGGCCCGGTATCGGGATCGTATTTCGGCTTTGGGGGGAACTTGTTGCGGCTCATGCCTTGGCGCCTTGTTTGACGCATGCCCCGGGGCGGGTGGTGGAGGGGACTGGATTCGAACCAGTGTAGCCTAAGGCGTCAGATTTACAGTCTGATGGATTTAACCACTCTCCCACCCCTCCACATTTCCGGGCAGGAAACGAAGCGCTGTGCGTTTCGTCGGGCGGTTTATGGTGGGCTGTCGCAAGAGTGTCAACACCCAAGAGCATGAACCCCAAAAGAAAATGTCATCTCCCCCAATTTGTCGCCTCGCCCCTGCCC
>NZ_UZWD01000041.1 GCF_900631955.1 Devosia equisanguinis
CCTCCCCCTTGAGGGGAGGGCCGGGGAGGGGGTCCACCAGCCATTCACTGATGGACCCCCTCCCTCAATCCCTCCCCTCAAGGGGGAGGGAGGCGAAAGAGCGCCGAGACCGGTTCTCAATCCGCCCAAATAAGAGCCGCCTCCGCACGGGGGGAGGTGTCGACTGATAGATCGGGGCAAGCGTCCCCTTGGCCACGATGAATGACGAGAACACAATGACCCCATCCCTCAACTCCCGCATTCGCGGCATGCTGCACGGTATCGCGCTGGGCGATGCGCTGGGCGCGCCGGTGGAGAAGCTCTCCGCCAACCAGATCCGCGAGCGCTATGGGCGGGTGACGTCGGTGATGACCCGCTGGCACAAGATGGACCTTCCCCCGGCGGCGCGGAACCACCGGGTGCGCGGCGACGGGGTGGTGACCGACGACACGCTGATGACACTGGCGCTGATGGATATTTATGGCGAGACCAAACGCCATCTCGACGCCTGGGACATGGCCGACGGCATGGTGCGCCAGATCGCCTGGAAGCCGCGCTGGGTGCCGGAGCTGGGCCGCGAGGCGATGCTGATCGACCGGCTGTTCTATCCCGAGAAGTGGATTTTCCAGCGCCACCAACTCGCCAATTGCGATCCCCGTCAGGGCGGCATCGGCAATATGGTGAACTGCGGGGCCGCTATGTATATCGCGCCGGTGGGCGCTGTGAATGCCGCCGACCCCAAGGCCGCCTATGACGAAGCCATCGCCTTCGCCTCCGGGCACCAGGAGAGCTATGGACTGGAAGCGGCCGGGGTGATGGCCGCTGCCGTCGCCGCCGCCTTCGTGCCCGGGACCACGATCGACCGTATTGTGGACACGGTGCTGCGACTGGCCAAGGATGGCACGCGGGCGGCCATTGCCGATATTGCCGAGGTGGCCCGCGCCATGCGGCCGCGGCGGCATGAGCATCAGGCGGTCTATGCCGCCTTTCACCAGGCGATCGGGCGCTATTCGGTGATGGGTGATGACGTCAACCACATGCCCGAAAAGGTCGGGCGGCTGACCGATGCCTATCGGCCGAGCCGGCTGATGGCCATCGAGGAGCTGCCGCTGGCGCTGGGCTTCTGTCTGCTCAACGAGGGGGATTTCCGCGCCTCGATCGTGGATGGGATCAATTCGGGCCGCGACACCGACTCCATCGGCGTCATGGCCGGGGCCATTCTGGGCGCCATGCATGGCGAGGCGGTGATCGATGCCGAGGATGCACGCCAGATCGATAGCGCCAACCGGCTCGATCTCACCGCATCGGCGGATGGCTTTACCAACACCGTGCGCGACATGCTCGCGGCGGATCGGGACCTGATGGAGGCGCGCTCGGTGGCGAGAGCGGAACTGGGTTTGATCTGAGATCGAGAGCGCCGAATGCCCGGCCGCAGCCTCTGGGGCGCGGTCACCTGAAGACGAATTTGCGAAAGACGAACATGCTGTCCGAAACCCAAATCCTCGAAAAGATCTATGCCGGCTTCATCGGCAAGGCCATCGGCGTGCGCCTCGGCGCCCCGGTCGAGCCCACCATCTGGAGCTATGACCGCATCCGCAAGACCTATGGCGAGGTCACCCAATATCTGCGCGATTTCAAGAACTTCGCGGCTGATGACGACACCAATGGGCCCGTCTATTTCATCCGCGCGCTGCGCGACTACGGGCTGGGCGCCACAGCCGAGGATGTCGGCAAGACCTGGCTCAACTATGCTGCCGAAGAGCACGGCATGTATTGGTGGGGCGGGTTCGGTGTTTCCACCGAGCACACTGCCTATCGCAATTTGCGCGCCGGCATTCCTGCGCCGCAGTCGGGCTCGATTGCCCAGAACGGCACCACCGTCGCCGAGCAGATCGGCGGGCAGATTTTCATCGATAGCTGGGGCTGGGTAAACCCGGGCAATCCGCAGCGCGCCGCCGACATGTCGGCCATGGCGGCCAGCGTGGCGCATGACGGCGACGGGCTCAATGGCGCGCGGTTCTGTGCGGCGGCGATTGCGGCGGCGTTCGAGGCGAAAAGCATCGACGAGATCGTCGAGACCGCCATGGGCACCATCGATGCCAGTTCGACCTATGCCAAGGTGTGTCGCGCGGTGATCGACTTCCACAAGGCCAATCCCACCGACTGGCGCGCCTGCCGCGACATGCTGACCGCCGATTGGGGCTATGACCGCTATCCGGGCGTCTGCCACATCATCCCCAATGCCGGGGTGACCACCATGGCGATCCTTTATGGCGAGGGCGATCTGCCGCGGACGGCCGAGATCGCCACCATGGCCGGCTGGGATACCGACTGTAATGCCGGCAATGCCGCCGCCATCGTCGCCACCTTCCAGGGGCTGGACGAGGGTTGGGGCAAGTATCGCAAGCCGATCAATGATTTCCTGGTCGCATCTGGGATTGTTGGTTCGATCAATATCGTCGATATCCCGAGCTTTGCACGTGAACTGACGGTGCTGGCGCTGCAACTGGCCGGTCGCGACGTGCCAAAGCTGTGGCTCGAGGATTTCACCCGCCGCGGCCTGCGCTTCGACTTCGACCTGCCGGGCTCGACCCATGGCTTCCGCACCGAGGGCTTCAACCAGATCACGCTGAAGCACTCCGACGAGCGCCATGTCGAGGGGTCGCGCGGCTCGCTCGAAATCCAGCTCGACCGGCTTGAGCGCGGGCAGGGTGGGCGCGTGTTCTGGAAGCCCTTCTATCGCCGCAGCGATTTCGACGACGAGCGCTATCGTCCGATGTTCACCCCGGTGGTCGATGCCGGGCAGACAGTGTCGTTCAAGCTCTGGCTCGACCCCTGGAATGGTGACGGCAATCTGCGCCTCGCCACCTATGTGCGCCGCACCATGAGCGGCACGATCGAGGAAACCAGTGCCTGGGACGTTCCGTCTTCGGACGGCTGGCAGGACTATAGTTTCGTGGTGCCCGAGGGCGTCGAGGCCGTGGACGAGATCGGCATTTCTATCGAATATTTCGGGCGGCTGAAATTCCTCGGCCGGCTGTTCCTGGCCGATTTCAAGGTCGAAGGCCCGGGTCACACCGTCATCGAGCCGGAGACCGAGGTGCAGGAATGGGGCGCCATTACCCGCTTCACCTTCAATCGCGGCCACTGGACCAAGAGCTTTGGCCGTATCCAGGGGCACACTGCCAGCGATGCCGATATGTGGACCGGGCATTACTATGCCCGCGACGTGGTGGTCTCGGCCGATGTGCAGCGTCTCTCCGGCGCTTCGCAACTGGTCACGGCCCGCGTGCAGGGCACCGGCCGCTTCTATGCCGCCGGCTTCGAGGGTGACGAAGTGGTAATCCTCAAGGAGGATTTCGGCACGACCGTGCTGGCGCGGGCGCCGTTCAAGCCGGAGACGGGGCGCAGCTACCAGTTCGCCTTCACGGTGAAGGGTGACCGGCTGAGTTTTGCCGTTGATGGGCAGGATCTCATCAGCGCCACGGACGGCGCCTATGCCTATGGCATGGCCGGCATCAGGCTGGCTTCGGTCGGACGGCTCAGCCTGGGCCGTTTCGAGATTGTGGAAAGCTGAGCATAGGGCAGGGCCCCCTCAACCGACGCTGCGCGTCGACCTCTCCCCCAGAGGGAGAGGTCAAGAGGAGAGCCTAAGCCAGAGGAGAAAAGCATGGCGGAAATCGAACTCAAGCATGTCGGCAAGAGCTATGGCAGCGTGCAGGTGCTCAACGACATCTCGCTCGACATGGCCGATGGCGAATTCGTCGTGCTGGTCGGGCCCTCGGGCTGCGGCAAGTCCACGCTGTTGCGGATGATCGCGGGGCTGGAGGATATCACCTCCGGCCAGATCACCATTGCCGGCAAGGTCGTCAACAACATGCCGGCCAAGGAGCGGGACATCGCCATGGTGTTCCAATCCTATGCGCTCTATCCGCATATGAAGGTGGCGGACAATATGAGCTTCTCGCTGCGTCTTGCCGGCACGCCCAAAGCCGAGATCAAGGCGCGGGTGGCGGAGGCGGCTGAAATCCTCGGCCTCGAAAACTTGCTCGAGCGGCTGCCACGCGAACTCTCGGGCGGCCAGCGGCAGCGCGTCGCCATGGGTCGTGCCATCGTGCGCAATCCGCGCGCCTTCCTTTTCGATGAGCCCCTGTCGAACCTCGACGCCAAGCTGCGCGTAAAAATGCGCGGCGAGATCAAGCGGCTGCATCAGCGGCTGGGCAAGACCATGGTCTATGTGACCCACGACCAGACTGAAGCCATGACCATGGCCGACAAGATCGTGGTGCTCAATGGCGGCCGCATCGAGCAGGCCGGCGCGCCACTCGATCTCTACAACAACCCGGCCAACCTGTTCGTCGCCGGCTTCATCGGCTCGCCCGAGATGAACCTGTTCGACGCGCGCTATGAAGGCGGCACCAGTGTCGCCATTGCCGGTGGCCAGGCGCTGCCGCTGGGCATGGCGCTCGATGTGCCGGCCGGAACCGAGATCGTCTATGGGGTGCGCCCGCAGCACATCACGCTGGGCACCGAGGGCGTGCCGGCCGAGGTGCTGGTAGTTGAGCCTACCGGCGATGCGCAGGAAGTGCTGGCGCGGATTGGCGGGGAGGATATCTCCATCGTCGTCCGCGACCACGCTTTGCTGAGTGCGGGTCAGACCGTGCAGCTGGTGATCGACCCTGCCCGGATTTTTGTGTTCGACAAGGCGTCTGGACTGAGGCTGCGGTGATGTCTCACTTCCATGTGCCCCCACCTAACCTCCCCCTGCAGAAGGGGGAGGGATCTGCCGGTTCATGTTGGACAATCGCGGCAAACGCGATCGGTCCCTCCCCCTATCAGGGGGAGGTTAGGTGGGGGTGCCTATGACCTTCGCCCCAAAAACCTTCGATTCCACCGCCACCGGTCCGCTCAATGGCATTCGTGTGCTGGATCTCTCCCGGCTGATGGCGGGGAATATGCTCAGCCTGCAGCTGGCTGACTTTGGGGCCGATGTCATCAAGATCGAGCCGCCTGAGGGCGATCCGTTGCGGGACTGGAAGGATGATGGCCACTCGCTGTTCTGGAAGACCTATGGGCGCAACAAGCGATCGGTGATGCTCAATCTGCGCCAGCCGCAAGCCATGGCGGCGCTTTGGGTGCTGGTCGAGACGGCGGATGTGTTCATCGAAAATTTCCGTCCCGGCACGCTGGAAAAGATGGGGCTGGCGCCGGAAAAATTGCTGCAGCGCAATCCCGACCTGATCGTGGTGCGCATTTCCGGCTTCGGCCAGACCGGGCCCTATGCGCATCTGCCGGGGTTCGGCACCATTGTCGAGGCGATGAGCGGCTTTGCCGATCGCACCGGTTTTCCTGATCGGGAGCCGGTGCTGCCGCCGCTGGCGCTGGCCGACATGATCGCCGGCATCTATGGCGCCTCCTCGACCATGATGGCGCTTTATGCGCGCCAGGTGGGGATGGCGCGCGGGCAGGTGATCGATCTGAGCCTGCTCGAGCCCATGTTTTCCGTGCTGGGGCCGGAGGCGGCGATCCATGCCGTCACTGGCAAGATCAAGCAGCGTGTCGGCAGCGCCTCCAATACCGCCTCACCGCGCAATGTCTACCAATGCGCCGACGGCAAATATCTTGCCCTATCCGGCTCGACGCCGGCGGTGGCAAAGCGCATTTTCGAGATCATCGGTTGCCCCGCCATGAATGATGATCCGCGCTTTGCCACCAATTCCGATCGCGTGAAAAACCGGGCGCTGGTGGATGAGGCCATCGGCGGCTGGTTTGCCACCCGCGACAGTGCCGACGCGCTGGCCACGATGCGCGCGGCCGGCGCCACCGTTGGCCCGGTCTATAATATTGCCGATGCCATGGAAGATGCGCATTTTCAGGAGCGGGAAATCATCGTCGATGCCGCCGATGACAGGTTCGGGACCCTGCCCATGCACAATATCGTGCCGCGCCTTTCGGCGACACCGGGCCAGTGGCGCTTGCCGGCGCCGGAGCTTGGGGAGCATACCGATACGGTGCTGCGCGAGGCGGGCCTTGATCCGGAAACGCTGGCGGGAGAAGATGGCTGATGCGGTCGCTGCTTTACGTGCCGGCCCATTCCGAGCGCTTTCTCGCCAAGGCGCATGAGCGCGGCGCCGACGCTGTCATTCTCGACCTCGAGGATTCGGTGCCAGAAGCGGACAAGGATGCGGCGCGGAACGGGCTGGCCGAGGCCGTGGCCTCGGTGCGCCGCGGCGGTGGCAAGGTGGTGGTGCGCATCAATGCCGGGGGCCGGCAGGACGTGGACGCACTGGCGGCCTGTCGCGCCGGAGCGGATCTGCTCTATGTGCCCAAGGTGCAGCGGCCCGAGGCACTGGCAGCGCTGGCGAGCGCGCTGGAATCCGTTGAAGGCGAGAGGGGGCGTGAGCCCATGGGCTTCGTCGCCCTGCTCGAGGATATCGGCGCCGTGCAGGATGCGCGCGCCATCGCCACCGCGCCGAGATTGGTCGGCATGAGCGTGGGCGGTGAGGACCTGGCGCTGTCGCTCGGTGCGGAACCGACGCCCGAAGTGCTGCGATTGCCAAAATTGCTGGTGCATTACGCTGCCAAGGAACGCGGCCTGCTCTCCATCGGCATGCTTCGCTCCACCGCCGACTATTCGGACACTGACGGGGTGGCCGCAGCGGCGCGCGAAGCCCGGGCCCATGGCTTTGACGGCGCCACCTGCGTCCATCCGGCGCTGGTGCCGGTGCTCAACGAGCATTTCGCGCCCAGCTCTGCGCAACGCGACTGGGCCGAACGGGTGGTGCTTGAAGCCGCCAAGGGGCAGGGCGCCTTCCAGATCGATGGCCGCATGGTCGATGCGCCGGTCATCGCTCGCGCCCGGGCCATTCTGGCGCGGGGCTGAAGCCGCTTATCCATCTCGCTTCATTCATTTGAAGGAAGCCAGGCGGCAGCGCCCGGTTTTAGATCGAGCCCGTCGCAATGGTTCGGAGGACCACACGATGAAGCTCGCAACCGCTGCAATTGCCCTTTTATTGCTGTGCCCGCTGCCGGCACAGGCACAGTCTGCCGATCTGTGGGCGTCCTATTCGGTCAACAGCCAGACCGGCGCCTGGGGCTTCGCGGTGGGCAGGCCCTCCCAGCAGGCGGCCTATAATGATGCGCGCAATGGTTGCCGCCGGACCGGTTGCTATGAGGCGCTGTCTAAATTCGCCCGCTGCGTCGCCCTCTATGCCGCAGTCGCCAATGGCCGGCATTATTTCCGCGGCGGCAGCAGCGAAAGCCTCGCCGGCGCCGAGAATGTGGCGAAACGGCAGTTTCCCAACAACCTGCAGCCAAGGAAGGTTCACAGCATCTGCATATGAGGGCAGGATTGTCGTCGCCATGAACCGCACAAGGAGATTTGCCACCATGAAAGCTGCCCTGCCAGTGCTGGCTCTGCTGCTTGCCTCGCCAGCCCTTGCCCAAGGTGATGGCCTGCCGCTGCTGCGGGTCTATATCGACACGCCCTATTTTTATGAGCTGGTCGCCTACAATGTCGAGGAGAGCGGGGATCATCAGCGCTTCGACCTCGTGGTGGAAGGCAAGGAAGTGGGCACCGCTGCCATCGACCTCGACTGCGCCTCAGGCGAATTCAGCCAGACCGAGACCGAGCCGCTGACGGGGTCCGCGGCATCGTTCATCGAGCCGGCCGTGCGCGCCTATCGACAGTTGCTGTGCTGACGGGCAGGGCGACGCTCATTCATTTGGATGATTTCGGCGCCGCCCCGCTGTGACAGTATTCTCCGGCCGGGGGGCTTGAGGAGTATCCAAGATGACGACACTGCACGCTCACCCAAGCCGACCGATCACCGCAATCGCAGCCTCGAGCATGCCCGGAGCTTCGGCACGGTCCGGGCGCTTCGCCGCCAGGATCAGGCGCCTCTGTGCTGCACTGGGTCTTTTGGCGCTTGCCGGGGCGCAGGCGCAGGCGCTCGACCTGCAGATGAACGGCGCCATCAAGATCGACCCGACCATCATCAAGGCATTGCCGGGTCCGCTGCCGGTCCAAATCATCGGCAAGGGCTGCACCTTCTATGAGCACAAGAACGGCGGCGGCGAACGCTGGCACAAGGCAGTGGGCTGGGTGGCGGCCAAATATTCGGACCAGACCTCCTATGCCGAGGTGGTGACCTATACCGGCGACTGGTGGAACGACCGCATCTCCTCGCTCACCTGCGACGACAGCGACAAGGTCCATTGCTCGGTGGCGGTCTATCCCGATCGCGATCGTCGCGGCGGCGAAGCGATCTTCTGGGGCGGCATGGGGATGATCAATCTCGACAGATGGGGGCTGAACGACAAGGTCTCGTCCTTCTCGATCTTCTGCAACCTGATGAAATGATCGCTCTGCACCGGCCGCCTGCTCAACTGGAGCGGGCGTGCCCGGGCCAGGCAAGGAGATGTTCATGTCCCGCTTCTTTTTCGGGTGCCTCGCCGGCACGATGACCATGGCGCTGTTCTTCGCGCCGCTGATGGTGCAGGCGCAGAACCAGGGCAATAGCGTGCATGCGCCCTTTCAGGTGATTGGCGCCTCGGGCAGTCCTATCCTCAAGATCGAGGAGTCCAATGCCGGTGTCATGCTCACCCTGTTCGGGCCGGGCAATACCGGGGCCCGGCTGGAGACGACGGCCGATGGAACCATCCTCAACCTCTCCTCGTCGGGCAACAATGTCATCAACCTGTTCGCGACCCCCAATGAGGTGTCGGTGAACGTGGTGCATGGCAATCGCGTCACGCGCATGATCACCGACACCAGCGAACAGAGTTTCGTGATGGAGGCGCAGGGCGCGAGGGTGGTCGACATGGGCAGCAAGGCCTCGACCAATGCCGCCTTGCGCATTGCCAGCCCAAGCGGCGCCATGGCGGTGCAGATCGGCTCGAACCGCAGCAATGGCGGGGCAGGGGCCGTCTATGTCAACGATAGCGCCGGCAAGATGACGGGCTTCCTTGTTTCCCTGGCCAATGCGGCCGCGGCCGTCGGCATCAGCCTGGGCGGTTCGGAAGTGGCCAAGCTCGAACCCAATGCGTCCAATTCCGGCGGCAAGCTGACGCTGGCCGACACCAATGGCAATCCATCGGTCATCGCCGGGCTGACCAGCAGTGGCGATGGCACGGTGTGCATCTATGACAGAAAGGGCCAGTCTTGCTATTGACCCTGCCCGGAGCACGCAGAGGGCGGGTGCCGAGATGAGCGCCGCCCCCAACCCGACCAAGCCCGGATGGGCCGAGAGCTGGGCCTCCAAGAGCGCAGTGGCCAAGCGGCTGCAGCTGAGCTCGATACAGACGCGCATCCAGATCGCCGTATTGGTGTTTCTGTTTTCGCCGCTGGTGGGCTTTGCGCTGATCGGCTTCGGCTGGAACAATTATCTCTGGATTCTCGGTGTGCCGCTGCTGGCGCTGGGCCTGCTGGCCTGGGTGGCCTTGCCCGTGGTCGCTGCCGGCGCCATCGTCTACATGGTGATCCGCACCATTCAACAGGGGATGACCCCGGCACCGCCGCAACCGGCTGCCGCAATGGTCGGCGATTTGCCCGACGACCCCAGCCTTGCGCCGGTGCTGGCCGAGCTGAAAACAGTCCGCGACAAACTCGCTGCGCAGCAGAAGGCGGCCCTGCTCCAGGGCATGCCAATTGTCTGCCTGATTGCCGGCGCGCTTGCCGTCTGGGTGGTCAGCAGCAGCTCCGGCTTCAATCCGCTGGCCGTTGCTCTGGTGACGGGATTGCCGGTTTTGCTCGGATTTTTTCTCATTTCCCGGCCGTTCGAGCAGCAGTTCCGCGAGGTTTTCAAAAGCCAGGTGCTGCCGATCTTGCTGCAGCGCCACGGCACGTTGCAACGTCGATCAGAAGCCCTGACCCGCTTCACCCCCGCCGCAGAGATGGGTGTGGTTGCCCGCCATGGCGAAGTATTGTTCGACGACGTGTTCAGCGGCATGCATGCCGGTCATGGGGTCGAGATTGCCGATGCAGTCCTGCTGGTCCCCAGGAGTGAAGAGGATCGGCGCGGCCCGCGCAAGACCCAGCACCGGGTGCTGGCGATCACGCTCGACCTTGGTCGGTCCGTGCCCGCGACCACCGCCGTTGTCGACGCCAAGCGCAACCGTGACTATTTTGCTGCGCCCGGTTCGTCCTATGAGCGGCTGGAGCTGGAAGACGTGGTGTTTGCCTCGGTCTATCACGTCTATGCGACCGACCAGATCGGGGGACGGGCGCTGCTGACGCCGGCGGTGATGCGACGCCTGGTCGAGGCGGCCGATGGGCACGACTTCATGCCGCCGACGCTGTTGGCGCAGGGCAACAAGCTGCAGCTGTTTCTCGTCACCTATAACGAGCGCGACCTGTTCGAGCCCGCCAGCGTCAGAACCGCCGACATGGCCACCCATGTCCAGGTCATCGACCGCGACCTGGCGCAACTGTTCGCGATTCTGGACACGCTGGTCGAGGTGGCCGACACACTGGCTACCCCTGCCACCGGCTTCTCCCCCACCGATCTGCCCTGACCCTGGAGGCGTTTATGGAAATTCTGCTGGTCACCGTTCTCGCCATACCGGCGCTGCTCTACTTCTGGTACGTCGCTACCGTGCGGGCTCGCAACAAAGTGGGCGAGGCGCTGGGCGCGATCGACGCGCAATTGCAGCAGCGGCACGATCTGATCCCCAATGTCCTCACCATCGCCCGACGTTTCCTTGAACATGAAAAAAGCTTGCTCGAGGAAATCACCGCCTTGCGCGCCAGGGCGGAGCCGAGCCTGGGGGAACGTGATTTCACCAAGATCGGCACCAAGTTCGAAATCGAGGCACGGCTCGGGGCGGACATGACCCGACTGTTTGCCCTGGCCGAGAATTATCCCGAGCTCACCTCGAGCGGGCCAATGATGGAAGCCCAGCGCAGCTATCGCGAGGTCGAGAACAACATTGCCGCCGCGCGCCGCTTCTACAACAGTGCGGTCAACGGGTTGCGCAATGTCACTGAAACCTTCCCCGGCCCATTGGTGGCCCGCCTTGCCGGCGTGACGGGTCTGCCGCCGTTCTTCGCCGCTGTCGAAGGCGCCGAAAAGCCCATCGCCGCCGCCGATTTCCTAGGGAGCGCATCGTGAGGACATCCGCCTTTGTCATTCTGGCGCTTGCCCTGACGTCCTCGGTGGGCCTGGGGGAAACCTTTCCGGTGCCAACGCCCGATCCACACGCCTCCAGCTGGGGCGAGAGAGGCTCGTTCACGCTGCACTATTATGGGGCGCTCGACGACGGCACGGCCTGTCCCGCCTCGCCGAACATGCTCAAATTCGGCATCGAGGACGAAAGCGGGGTGCTGCGATATCTGCACGGCTTTGGGGTCGACCCCGAAATCGGCGAGGATCTGCGGGCGCCATTTGAGGTCGGGCAGTTCTGCACCCTCGCCTTCGACGGCGAGGTCCGATTCCTGATGCATCACGGCACCCAAGCCCGCATTCGACCCTCGGCCGTGTCGCCGCCCGAGGAGATCGAACCCTGACGGATCAGTCGGCGGCCTGACAGATCATGGCGAACTGAATGACCGCCTGCTCGTCGCTGGTTTGAATGACACCGATGCCGGTTTCCTTGTCGTAAAGCGACAACAGGTGCACCGGGGCACTGTCCTTCCCACCCTGTGGCAAATAGTTTCCCTCGAGCGCCACCGCAGCCTCGGAAATGTCGGTGCGTTTGGCGGCCCCCTCGAGACAGCTGGACGACGAACACAGCCGGATGAATGGTGTGTCGATGGAAAGCCCGATCGTGGTGACCGAGCACATGTCGAAGGGCATGTCTGCGCATTCGTCGGCGCCGCAGACCGTCGCCCTTTGACAGCTGCAAGTGAGGTCGGCAGCCAAGATGGCGGTCGAAGACGGGCCTGCCAGGAGCAGGGTGGCTGCGGTCAGGATAGCGCGGCGCATGGCGGTGGCGTCCGATTGGTCACGCTCCCAAAATCGCGGTTTGCAGCCGGCGATGCACCATTCGTTTGAATGATGAGACCGATTTTTTGCGTGCCAGTATCGGTCGGTCGGCGGCCTTTCGCGTGGCGTGGGAGGCTGGCCACTTGAGCGGAGCCATATCATGCAGCCCAACATTCGCAGGCTTGTTTTTGCCCTCCTCTTGCCGCTCGCCGGACCAGCGCTGGCAGAGGATATCGACTGCACCGACTTCATGACAGGCAAGTGGGTGGGGGTCGGCGAGGTCAGTAATTTCGGCCAGATCATCAACGTCGACAACACGCTGATCCTGGACGCGGATGGTACCTTCAAGACCGCTTACCGGTTCCAGCATAAGGGGCAGGATTGGCAGGAGCAGACCATGGAGGGAGCGTGGACTGCCCAGTCCGGCGAAGACGCTGGCACCTGCGCGGTGAGCATGGCCATCGAGGGCACACTCGAAAATGGCGGCAGCTATTCCAGCAGCTCGCAATCCACCTATGTCATTGTCGATGCAGACACGGTGACCTCGATGGATTTCCCGCTTCAGCGGATGAAGGATGACACGGAGGGATCGGCGCCCCCAGCCTCGCAATAGCCTTGGGGCACCTTTGTCGGCAGCAACTAGCCGGCGAAGGGCACCGGCAGCGTCGAGAGCAGCAGGGCGACCAACTGGCTTTGCCGTGCCGTGCCGGTCTTGCGCAACAATTGCGCCAGCTGCGTGCGCACCGTTGGCAGCGACAGACCGCGCGCCAACGCCGATTCGGCGGGTGACTTGCCCTCGATCAGCGCCACGGCGAGCTCGGTCTCCCGCACAGTGAGGTTGAACATGGTGCCGACGCGCGCCGCCAGATCGGGCGGCAGACGCATGGCCAGGTCCTGCAGGGCCAGATAGGCGCCATTGATCTCCGGCAGCCCTTTCACGAACAGGTGGTGACCCGGAATGAACGAGGCGGCGATGGCGGCGCCGCTCTCGGGATTGCGGAAGATGAGATTGCTGCCCTGCCCGGGGGCGGGAAACTCGCCCATGGCGGCGCGTAGCGCGCTCAGCAGGCGCTGGGACTGCGCGGGGTCAAAGGCACGCAGCATGGAGTGACGGGCACTCAACGCTCCATCGGGCCCCGCGAGAATAGCGTCCGCCGTCTGGTTGGCCCAGGATATCCGGCCATTCTTCTCGACCGCCAGCCAACCGATGGCCTGGCCATCGAGCACCGCGCCGGTCTGCTGCAGCCGGCTGCGGGCCAGGCGGATATGCAGGTCCATGGCATGGCGCATGGTGGGCTGGATGGCATTGAGCACTTCCATGTCCGCCTCGCCAAAGCGCTCGATTCTGCCGCCGCGGGAGATCATGAGATAGCTGCCGGTCGCCCCGCTCCAGCACAGATTCATGACGGCGGCGCTATGCTGGTGCTGCGGCCGCATCCACTCGTCGAAGAAGGTCGTGCGCCGAAAGTTTCGCCGCTCGAGCAGGCAGGTATCGGTGACAATCTGCCCCAGTCGCAGCGTCCTGACCGCAGGCACGAACGGGTTGGCGGCCTGAAGGCGGCGATAGAGCTCGCTGTAATGGACGCCACAATCGCCATAGAGCAGCCGGTCCTGACCGCTCGCTGCGTCGAGGGTCGACACCGCAATGAGATCGGCATCCAGCATCCCGCGCACGCCGCGGGCGGCCGCCGTCCAATCTTCCTCCCCGAGTGCCGCCTGGTAGAAGCTGGTCTTGAGATCTTCGAGCTTGTCCATCGATGCTCTTCCAACCCTGAAGCACCCCGCACCTCAACCCTAGCGCCCAAGCCCAACGAGCCCATCATTCATATGGATGAGAACAAATCACAAATCTCGGTGCGGGCAGGGGGAAAGTGGAGGGATAGGCGCGCGGAAAACTTGACCGGCCACCCCTGGCGCGACACGGCGCAGCTGTATCGGCGGCACGCTGGAGCAGAAGGCGCTGAGACCGGCTGCGGCGCTGGATTGGAAGCTATGTTGAGGTGGATAAGGAGTTTGGCTGGGGAACCTGGATTCGAACCAAGATCGACGGAGTCAGAGTCCGCTGTTCTACCATTGAACTATTCCCCAGCAGAGCCTGCTGGCTGGCGGCTTGGGCAGCGGGGCTGCTTGGCGGCGCGAGGTGTGCATAGACAATGCCGCAGCGGATTGCAAGCGCCTGAACACAGGTTTGCGTGGAGATCGTGTGCATTGCGCTTCGCTTCCCCTTGCACTACCTTGGTTTTCAACAACGCAAATGCGTGCGTTCGGGCGCGGCCCAGCTTTCTGGACCAGCGACCGTGCATGCCAAGGAGACGACAGTGACCGATTCTCGTCGGTCCGCCGTGGCTTCAGCCCCCCGGGCCGAGGCAGGGGTTCGTGCACCGTCCGGTTCCGGCCGGGCAGAGCGGGGAGGCTTGTCCTCTTCGAGCGCGGAACCACGGTCAGGGCCATCACCCACCCCACGGCGCTATCGCGGGCCGCTCTATGCGGCGCTTGACCTTGGCACCAATAATTGTCGCCTCCTGATCGCCAAGCCGCATGACCACGGTTTTCGCGTGCTCGACGGCTTTACCCGCATCGTCCGGCTGGGCGAGGGCGTCTCGGTCACCGGGCGGCTCTCGGACGCGGCCATGGAACGCACCATGGACGCGCTGCGCCATTGCCGCAATAAACTGCGCGACCATCAGCCGACGCGCATGCGCCTCATCGCCACCGAAGCCTGCCGGGCGGCGGAAAATGGTCCCGCTTTCCTGGCCCGGGTCAAGGATGAGCTGGGGATCGAGCTTGAAATCGTCGATCGTCGCACCGAGGCCGAACTGGCGGTCACCGGCTGCGCCGACCTGATCGACAGCAGTGCCCAGGGCGCCTTGATGTTCGACATCGGTGGCGGCTCCTCGGAACTGGCCTGGCTGGATTTTCGCGGCGGCCGCCCGCGCTCGCAGGGGCGCATGGCGGCCTCGATCCGCTCCTGGCAGTCGCTGCCGGTTGGCGTGGTGTCGATTGCAGAAAAATTCGGCGGCGTGAATGTGACGCCCGAGGTGTTCGAGGCCATGGTGGCTTATGTCGCCGAGCATCTGCGCCAGTTTCGCGGCCGTGAAAAGCTGCGGCAGATGATCACCACCCATCCGGTGCACCTGATTGGCACGTCGGGCACGGTGACGACGCTGGCCGGGCTGCATCTGGGGCTCGAGCGCTATGAGCGGCAGAAGGTGGACGGGCTGTGGATGCGCCGCGACGAGGTGGACGACACCATGCGGGCGCTGCTGAGCATGCCGTTCGAGCGGCGCGTGGCCCATTCCTGTATCGGCAAGGATCGCGCCGACCTGGTTCTGCCTGGCTGTGCCATTTTCGAGGCCATTCGGCGCGAATGGTCGACCGATCGGGTGCGCGTCGCCGATCGTGGCCTGCGCGAAGGCATTCTGATATCGCTTATGGATGCGGACCGGCCCTATAAACGGCCGAACCGACCCGGACGGAGGACTGGCAATGGCCAATAACAAGGCGCTTGGCACTGGCGGCCGCAAGTCGGACAAGGATCTCAAGATCCGGGTGAAGACCGCCAAGGGTCGCACCGTGGCCTCGACCAAATGGCTGCAACGCCAGCTCAACGATCCCTATGTCGCGCGCGCCCGCGCCGAAGGCTATCGCTCGCGCGCGGCCTTCAAGATCAAGGAGATCGACGAAAAGCATAAATTCTTCAGGAAGGGCATGCGCGTCGTCGATCTGGGCGCGGCCCCCGGCGGCTGGTCACAGGTGGCCGCCGCCGCCGTGGGTTCGACGGTGGAAAAGCCGCTGGTCGTGGGCATCGACTATCTCGATATGGACCCTATTCCCGGCGTTATCCTGCTCAAGAAGGATTTCACCGAGGAAGACGCGCCGGCGATGTTGATCGAAGCCATGGGCGGGCAGGGGGCCGATGTGGTGATGAGCGATATGGCCTGGCCCACCACCGGCCACCGCGCCACCGATCACCTGCGCATCGTGCATCTCATCGAGATCGCCGCCGATTTCGCCATCCAGGTGCTGCGGCCGGGCGGGTCCTTCGTGGCGAAGGTGTTCCAGGGCGGCACCGAGCATGAGCTGCTGCACATGCTCAAGCGCCACTTCAACACCACCTTTCACGTCAAGCCGCCCTCGAGCCGCAAGGATTCGGCCGAGGCCTATCTGGTGGCGAAGGGGTTCAAGGGGCGGACAGAGGGCGAGGACGGGCAGGCCGACGAATAGGGCGAACCCGAGCCGCCCGTGGCGCGTTACCCTGCTGTTACTAAGAGCAAGGAGATAGCCATGGCCGCCACCCGCCGCAGTGAAGAGCGACTTCTCGATGCCGATGAGCAGAAGCTCGTTGCCGGTGCCCGCCACCCTGAATTGTCGGAAATGCAGGCCGATGACCTGCGCAAGCTGGCGCGCTCGCTGCGTGAGCGGCGCGATAAGGCCACGCGCGCCGTCCGCAAGGGCAATCGCGCCGCCAAGGGCAGCGACAAGGCCGGTGACGCCGAGCGCGGCAATCGCGAAAAGGCCGGACTGATCCAGTCGGCCATCGCCCGGGTCAACAAGGAATTCGCCCGCCGTGGTGAAGCGCGGGAGTAGTTTTTGGCTCGGTCTGGCCGGGCTTAGCTACCGATCATCTGAGCAAGCCCGCTGAGCACGCTTCGCGGGTTGGTAAAGCCCAGCCCGGCCCCGAATGCCAGGCCAAGGGCGCCCAGGATAATCTCTCCGGCCAAATTGTATTGCGACCCCAGACCATTTCAAACTGAGGTGGGTTCACGGCGCTTTCGCCTCCCTCCCCCTTGAGGGGAGGGACCGAGGGAGGGGGTCCATCAGTGGATCACTGAACCACCCCCACCCCGGCCCACCCCCCCCA